>JBFUPP010000005.1:0-272898 GCA_041360635.1 bacterium RCC_150
CTAGTGCCATGCCCGCCACCCGAGGGTGATCGAAACACTACGACAGCTCCGAAATCACCCACAACAACACCGTAAGGAAGGCGACTTAATCATCGGCAAAGGGAATCAGTCCGCGATTGGGACGCTGGTCGAGCGGACCACTAATTACACGATGCTCGTGCACCTGCCGGACGGGTACAAGGCCGAGCAGATGCGTGATGCGCTGGCCGCGAAGATCAAGACGCTCCCCGAGTCGCTGCGGCATTCCCTGACCTGGGATCAGGGCATCGAGATGCAGGACTGGAAAACCGTGAAGATCGATACCGGCATCGAGATTTACTTCTGCGACCCGCACTCGCCTTGGCAGCGTGGAATCAACGAAAACACCAATGGCCTGCTGCGCCAATATTTCCCGAAGGGGACCGACCTGAGCATTCACAGCGCCGCAGACCTCGACTGGGTTGCCCAGGAACTCAACGACCGGCCGCGTAAAAGACTAGAGTTCAGGAAACCGATCGAACTGATCGAAAACCTCCTGTTGCAATGACCGCCTGAATCCGCCCTTCCTCTAACGGGCGCGGGTCGCATTGTTGCTGAAGGCCCTAACGACGCGTGCGTAGCCCTGGCCCTTTGGTCTCTCATGCGATGGGGATCAGGCCAGGTTTTCACTGATGGATGTTAAAGCGTGGAAGTCGTGGTTCCGACCAAACAGGTCCAACCCGGGCTGGCATCCCGGTTCGTTGCAATGCGGGCTGACCATTGGGAGCATCGTCGCCGCTATGGTTACCGTTGTCGTGCTGTTCAGAACTGGGTGCTGTGATGCGGACGTCATCGTGAGCGGCTAGCCACGCACAGCGGCCAGAGGGCCTCGATACCAGCGCAGCAGAAGCCACACCATGAACCGGTTCTGCCCACTGACGGTCAGACGGAGCCCTCCGCGCAGCTCAAGCGAATTCCACGCGCCCGCCACCCATGCTCTTTACTGCCTTGTTTTCTTCGACTTACTCGCCCTGCAGACGAACACGGGGACCGGCCCTCATGCCGGTTCGATTGGTCCGCTCTGACCCTGGCGACTTCCCGCAGCAGGCCCAGGAACTCCTCAATCACCGACGATGGGTGGCGTTGCGCCCGACAGGCTTCACGGTTCTCGTGGCCCGTGGATTTCTCCCGGTAGATTCCCCTCTGGCCGTAAGGGGCATAATGAGAGCGTTGAGGCGGTGCGATCACGCAAGCGCAATCAGGGCCTGAAGTGCGGCGGCTGACCCCTGCTAATCGGCCCGCCATTTCGATGTATGCTTCTCTGCGCGGTCCGTATTCGACGACAAAACCCGCTCCGGCCTAAGGGATGGCAAAGGTGAGCCAAATCATCAGACACCCAAGTGCTTGGGTTCCTGTTGCAATGTCACTGGCCATCCTGATCATGATTGTTGCCACTCTGATTAGCTCCGGCGTTTCCCGTCAGCCGGACGAAGGGGCAGCAGCACATATCTTTCAGATTTGGCTTGTTGTAGAAGTCCTGGCAATTGCTGCCTTCGCGGTTCAGTGGGTGCCGCGGAGACCAAAGGAAGCCCTCATTGTTCTGGCTGTCCAAGTCTCTTGCGCGCTGTCCGCGTGCGCGCCGATTTGGTATTTCGGACTGTGACTCCGAAGCAGAGGCCGTCGAAACAGGAGTCTTGCCTATCGATGGATGGCAGCACCGTGCACCACTCCGGAAACCTTGTCAGCGTAGACCGTCGCAGAACTCACGGCGCCGATTGGGTTCGGCCCCGTATCGCTCACTTTTTCGCGGACCACAATAACCGTTCCGTTGGCCGCCACGGGTTCGGCCGATACAGTGACGGCCAACCCGAATCCCGGACCGCGTTCAATGCCATTCCGGGACGGTAGCGCCCGCCCACGGGGGGCCGCAGCATCCAGGATTTCCAGCAGCCGGGAATCCAGCCGCCCGTTCAACCCCGGCAACCCGTCCATGTGCGTCCAGGAGGCCTTCACCTGACGCGCTCCGACAACGGCGTCAACGACATCGGATACCCGCCCGTCACTTTGACCGGAGGACTCGGCACATCCGACAACGGCCACGGCAGTGGTGCAACCTCTGCCGGCTTGCCCGTCACCGTTCCTGGGGACGCTGCACCGAAGCACGGGATCCGGCAATTCCGTCGCCACCGCAGATGAGCGAAACGGCATACAACAAGCCAAGCATGATCCGCAGCCCGGGAGCAGCCGTGCTCCTGCGCCTGTGCCATGAGCCGTGCCTCATCAACGAACAAACTCCTCCAGGCCTTGAGGCCTGAGTGTCCTGACCCCCAACCCCGTTACCGCGTACCGGAAAACGAAACCTACACAGGAAGCAGACACCGGACAGCAATGAAAGAGACGATACGACCACGAGCATCATGAAGGGACTGCGCTCACAGCCGGCAGCACACACGCGAAGGCATGCTCAACGGGCCTGGCGTACTCGACAGAGGCTGGCCTTCAGCTGTTTCTGCTAGCGTCCGGACGCGTGTCTTACGGGGGCTTCCGGGGTCCTTAGAGTGCGGAAGAAGTGGGAGGTCAGAACGACGATCACGGTCAGAGAGGGAATGTCAGCAAGGAGGAATGCAACGGCAAAGCCGGTCTGCCAGAACGCGGCATTCCCTTCGAGCGGATTGCCGTGACCGCCCATCCAGGGGTCGTTGATGGCCAGCCAGTAGGAGTGCACGATCACGAAGAGCAGGGTCAGGACCACTACACCGTAGGCCCAGATCCGGCCGGCCCATGCGGGCAGGAGCGTCAGAATGAGCACTACCGCCTCCGTCACCCCCAGCCAGGGAATGTTGACATTTAGCAAGCCTTCGCTCGCGCTGGGACGCAGGTTGTTGATCAGCAGTAGTGCGGCGATCACCCCGGCGATCACCAGAACAACCCTGTCGGATCGCCGGCTTTGCCACGAACGGGCCGCCGCCGCGGACTTGAAGTTGGTCATTGCGTTTCCTATGCGTTTGACGCCGCTGTAAGTGATGCGACTGAGGCCTTGATCTGATGGCCCTCGCTCAAGGGCCACCAGGCCTTCGAGCCGGCACGCTCTCGAACTTCTCGACGTCAGGGGCCAGGTCAACGGCGATGAAGCAGGGGGCCTGGTGGCGTTTATGAACATTGTGAAGTGCCAGCTTCCCGGAGGCGTCCTTAAACGCCGCGGACTCGGTGAGGCCGGGCCCCTCGATCGAGGGTGGATCCTTACCCACGCCACAAGGTGTTGGAGAGTGTGCTTCCGGGTGGTGGATGCATACGTTGCGGGGCCGGGGCTTTCTGTCGGCTTCGCCGGCGCCGTAGTAGCCGCTGCTCAGGAGAGCGGCGGCGACGATGACACCCGCGGCTGCCGTGCTTAGCGGTTCCGTGTTCATGGTCGGGTCCTTATCCTTCACACGATGAGCTGGGGGAAGCGCACACCCCCGCCGGACCAGCGCCGTCAGGGAGAGTGCGATGACGGTGGTGGTCCGATGTATTCTCCAGCGTCTCACCGCGCGCCAGTCACGAATAGGCCTCGGAGAATAAATCTATCGAAATGAGATAGCGGCTGCTGAGCCTTCGACCTGCGATGCCGATGCATGTCCTGCCGGCGCTGCGGATCGCCGCGGTATATGGGTGTTCAGCCGTGTCGAACAGGTGTTCCAGTCGACGTTCAGGGTCCGTCGCTCAAGCGTAACGAAACGACCATCCTTCGCTGGATCCCACGAGTATCCGTTGGCTTCGGTCTGTTGTTTATCGCCATAGGCTTTCTCATGGGCTTCAATGTGATTTTCCCTGGACCTGGATCAAGCCCCTGAGCTTGTCCCGCCCATGGGACGCCCGATCGTCCATGGTCCACCGGGCGTCTCAGTGCCCGAATGGGGATCCTTGGCGAGCATCCGGCCTGCGTCGTGTCTCTGCGCGGCGCCAACAGGGTGTCCTCACCGCCGCACTAAGCGAGACCTTCTGCGGATTCGTGCTTATCGCTCAGTGCAGGTTTTACCTCCACTACTCTCAGGATAAAGCGCGGAGGGGGACTTGCGGCAAGGCCCCGATGACGTGGCATACTCGCGGGGCCGAGTATGTCGACAGAAGGAGTCCAGGTGTCCAGACCACTCGAAGAGGGCCCATTTTTCCATGGCACGGTCGCGGATTTGAAGGTGGGCGATTTGCTGACAGCGGGCAATCGATCGAACTACCGCCCCGAGATCGTGATGAACCATATCTACTTCACTGCTCTTGCTGACGGAGCCGGCCTGGCAGCGGAGATCGTCGCGGAACTTGCAGAGGGCGTGGTGACTCCACGGGTGTATGTTGTCGAGCCCACCGGAGCGTTCGAGGACGACCCGAACGTGACCGACAAGAAGTTCCCTGGTAACCCCACCCGGTCTTACCGGAGTAGAGACCCGTTGCGGATTTGCGGCGAGATCACCGAGTGGGCCCGACTGACACCTGAACAGCTGCAGACATGGCGGGAACGGCTATCGACGCTGCGCTCTAGCGAGCGAGGCGAAATCATCAACTGAATGTTTTACATTGGTTGAGATGCGGTCATCACAGGAGACCTTGGATAAGCTGCGGGTTCAGTGGAAGCGCGCGGCGGCGGCTCTTCGGCAGGCGAATGCCCTGGACGTCATCGGCTATTCCTTCCCTCCCAGTGACGCCGGAACCCGCACATTCCTCGCGACAACCACAAGTGATTCCGTTCCTGTGACTCTAGTGGATCCTTCGCAGGAGGCTCCCAACCGGCTTCGCGGCACGTTTCCGAACCGGGGCGAGGTTTCATGGTTCAAGTCCGTCGAGGAGTTCGTCGGGAGCACCTGCGGAGACCTGGTCATTGCCTGGTCTGAGAACGTAGGTGAACACCCTGGTCTCCACATCGAGGTGAATGGAATACGGTCTGTGGAGCCGCACCACGGGGATTCAGCTTGTTCCGTTCGAGACCGGCTGCGCAGAGATTATCCCGGCGCCGGGGAGCCGATTGAAGCGACTCTTCCCAACGGCACCCAGGCATGGCGCCTGTTCAGCCCACGATAAAGCCTGACGCGTCAATCAAGGGACCGCGCTGCCGTTCCCACCGCGACCTTTGACCTCTCCATGGGTTTCAGACCGAAGGCTTGGCTGGGGTGAACAGTCCGTTGTCTCGTAGCCGGTCCAGGACTTCGTGGGCGCCCTGGTCTACCACTCGTGACCCCCGCCATCGGCAAGGCGCCACCTCAGTGCGTTCAGAACCCCACTGCGTCCGCGCGATGAGCGCCACGCATGTTTGAGGGCAAGTCGGCCATCGCTCGTAAGCATTGACGCATACATGTTTAAGGACATAGACCCGGGGGTCTCTGTAAGGAGTATGTTTTGCGCTGATAGACGAGGAGAAAAGATCCCTGCTAAATCAGCACAAACAGGCCCTTCCCACTGCGATCACCACATGTTCACTAACTGTGGAGTTCCGATCCCGCAATGGAAAGAGACGGGAGATGCGTGACACCTTGGCATCTCCTCTCTCACAGAAGGGGGCCGATGGGTATGGCCAGGCTTACCGCCCCGCGACCACGACTTGAACACGCGACACGCCGAAGAGTCTCCCGCGGAGTCGATGGCACGTTTTCATCGTTAGCGCCCGCCCGCAGGGGCTGCAATCGCAGCTGTTTTCCACATACTCAACGACTCCCCTCCCGGCAGCCGGCCGCTGATGCTGTACTGGAGCCATGCTCAGCTACGAAGACATCATCCTGCTCGGAGAGGAACGGGTCCTCGTCATCCAGGAACACAAGGAGGGCCGCTGCTGGTGCGGCCAGACCTGGGATTGACCAGCACCGGTAGAGGCGAGGTTGGAGACGGACTCCGGAATATCCGCGACTGGGTCACCTGGTCGTGAACTCTCTCACCTCGTGATGGATAGGCACAGCCTGAGGATCATCAGTCCGCACGAACTCTCAACCTCTGAACGGCAGCGTTGCTTAGCCACGGCGCGGCAGGCTGCGACACCCACCACCCTCGAACTTTCGCCGGGCACTGCAGTGAGGTGACTGCTCAGTATCGTGTCAGCTATCGGGACCGGGAGGAAGGTCAAGGAACGAGAGCAGATTGCCGTCGTCGTCCAGACAGTCGAGCAGATCGCGATGCGGAATGTCATCGACGGCGTACCAGTATCGGCGGACCAGGAGGTCACGCATCGCATACTCTCCAGGCACTGCGGATCGTCCCCGCAGATCCCATCGACGAGCTACTGAAACCGCCTGAATGGCGGCGTACATGTTGACCTCGTCGTCGCCAAACTCGGACAGCGGGATTTCCGGGGACAGCGCTGTCTCGGGTTCGCGTGCAAGTCGAATGGCCCGCCTGGGGTCTCCTACCCCGATCTGTATCCCGGCATGCTTCATCCGCCAGTTCATTGCGATGTTGACCAAGGTGACGAGGATCTGCCAGTCGAGCCATCCCTCGTTGCGCAGCCGCACGATGGTAGCCCGGGCAGCTTGGTCGGATAGTAGTCGCGGGAGGGTGAGCCGCAAGGCGTTGGCGACTTCATATCGTTCGCGGATGGCCTGAAGTGACTCAGCTCGATCGTAACCCGGTCCCCCGCAGCTGACAAGAACTCCGGCGCATGAAGGAACTGGCCGTTTCCGCAGGTAAGACATGCGATTCGTGAACATGACCATCCTGAGTTCAAGTCCACATAACGGGTTAACACTCTCCGCCTTACTTTAAATGGCTCCCCACCATCCGTGGCAGTAAGAATTACTCACTTAGGCAAAGGAGGCGATTTCGCCAGGCGTTTTTCGAGCACGATCGCTGCATCCTTCAGATGGGGCAGCATCTCGAGGGCCGCCGGCAGGCCAAGCGGCGTCAGGACCGACAGGGCCATTTCCGCCTCAAGCCGCGGCACATTCACCACGACTGACAACGCCGTCTGCCCGGGTCGAAGTTCTCCGATGGTGAGCGCGTAACCGCGATCCCGGACCTCGTGGACCTTCGCTTCGAGCGTGTTGGTCTCGTATCTGGCAGGCGAGCTCCCGGCGCTCACTAAAAGGGGAACCTGCTCGCCCTGTTGTATGACTCGTAGTGCCTCCTCGAGGTCGTTGTCACTGAGTCGGGACAGCAGGAGCTTGCCCGCACTGGTTGGAGGGAGCGGCATGTCATCGCCCGGGTTGACGATGTATATCGACGGATCGGTCCCCCAGACGCGGTCGATGCATATGAGGCTTCCCTTGTGGAGGAAGGTGAGAGCAACCGCCTGGTGCAACCCTTGTGACAGGGCGCTGATGAGGGGGTGAGCCTCTCTCCTGATTGTTCTTTCCCAGACGCTGGTGGACCCTAGCATCCACAATTTCGGGCCCGTCCTGTAGGCGCCGTCGGATGATTTCTGGAGCCCACCCCATGCGGCAAGGTCTCGGAGGTAGCGGTATGCAGTGGGCATCGGCAAGCCAGTGGCCTCGCTGACCTCGGAGAGAGTCAGCGGTCCGGTGCTTTTGAGAAAAACGTCCAGGATGGCAAAGAACCTGCTTGATCCAGACTGCTCCATGTTGCTACTCCCCGCGGACTACTTTTTCGGACAGGCCAGTGTCCGGGAGCGGCTCGAGGTTCTTGATGAACTTGGCTACCGATTCAAGTATGCGCGCTTTGCTGAATTCCGGGTCTTCGTGGGTCGCACCAATGACAACTTCAAAGGATGCATCGGTTCCATGGTCGACTAGTTTCCGATGAAATCGCTCCGATTGATAAGGGGGAACGAATGGGTCCTGATCGCCGTGGAGCAGGAATATGGGCTTGGTAGCGCCATTAATATGGTGCAGGGGGCTGGCGTGTCGCAGGCGCTGATTGGTGGCCACGTCTCTGCCGCCAACAAGATCGAGGTGAAAAGTCGGAGGGGCCCATTGCCCTCGCATAAAGTCCGGCAGCACGTAATGCTCTGGCTTTGGGTCCCTGTCCAGGGTCGTGAGGTCGGTGGGCGGGAACCAAGCTACGGCTCCAGAGATCAGCTCACGAACAGGTGAGGCGAGCACCAGCATGCAGGCCAGGTGTCCACCTGCTGATGCTCCCCACACTCCAACCCTCCTTGGGTCAAGGCCGAAACGCCCAGTAATTGAAATAACGAACTTCACGGCGGCGGCGGCATCATTCAGCTGAGCAGGCCATATGGCTTGATCTATGAGGCGATAGCTGGCAGAGGCAACAGCGACCCCGTTCCGGACGACGGGGAGAATACGCTCCTGCGCGTAGTCTGTGCGTGATCCACGAGCCCAACCGCCGCCGTGAAAGTAAACCAGAGTTGGACAGTTAGCCGGCCGCGGAGTGGGAAGGTAGAGATCTAAGGCAAGCTCCAGATCCGTGCCCGCTTTGAAGCTCAGGTCGGGAAACGTCTCAACTCCGTAGGTCGTCATGCCCTCTGACCGACTCCCGCGGGCACGGCTTCAATGGCCGGCTCCCGTTCCTGGCGCTTCTGGAGTCCGACGACTGCTAGCAGCGCACATGCTGAGAGCAGCAGCGGGGCGGCAAACATTGCGAAGATCGATCCCACGCTCCACTGCGCATTGATCAGATATCCCACGATGATCGGCGAGACGATTGAGGCAATACGCCCAGCGCCGAGCATCCAGCCGAAGCCTGTGGCACGGCCTACCGGGGAATAGATCCGGGGACCCAGCGTATAAAATCCAGCGATGGCGGCGTTGTTGATCAGGCCGAGGCACACCGCGAGAAGTAGCGCGAGCGAGATTGCGCCTAACGAGTTGGAGAAGATGACATAGATAACGGCGGCGGCACACAGGAACGCCACGGTCAAGACTCGTTTCGCTACCCAGACGGACAAAACGGCGAATATCACAGATCCGAGGATTCCGCCCAAGCTGACCAGACTTCCTGCTGTGATACCCAACTGCTTATCGCCGGTGACGATAGTAAATGCCTGGGGGGTCCAAGACGTCGTGAAGTAGAAGGCGGCCTGAAGCAGGCCGTAGGCAAGCCAGATCAGCAAGGTGATGCCAATCATTCGGCGACCGAAGACCTCACGGATTACCGCGGAAAAACTTGGGGCTCGGCCTTGCTCACGTGCTGGTAGCTCCGCTAGGGGTAGCTGGCCTAGTTTGGCGACGATGACGTTGATGCGCTTCAGGGCGTTTCGCGGTTGCTTGGCCGTCAGGAAGTCGAGTGATTCGGTGAGGAAGAACAGTGCCAAGACCAGCACGACGAACGTGGCGCCGGCTGCGAGAAGGAACGCGTAATGCCACCCGAGGGGCTTGACTATCGCGCCGATCGTCGCTCCCGCCAGCAGCCCTCCCAACGGATAGCCCGTTGTGTACAGGCCCATCGCGAGACCGCTGTGTTTCTCGGACGAGTACTCGGAAACGAGGACACTTACGCTGGCCATCGCGGCACCAACACCTAGCCCAGTTATAGTCCGCAGCACGATCAGCTGGGTGACGTCGGTGGAGAAGTAGGACAAGAACAGTCCCAGGGTCACGAGCACCAAGGACCCCAGGATCAGGTTTCGCCGGCCGAAGCGGTCTGCCAGCGGTGAGAGGACGAAGGCTCCGATGGTCATGCCAGTCAGGGCAGCGCTCAACAGATAGCCAATCTGGACGGGAGTCAGACCCCATTCTGCGGAAAGGCTCGGCATGATGAAGGACATCATGAAGACATCGATGCCTTCGACGATGTTGATGAGGAAACAGACGACGATTACCGCCACCTGAAATTTGGTCATCCGCGAACTGCGGATTCTTCCGACGAGATCCATTTTTTCTCCTTTGAACTGGACTGCGAAAGCGGATTTGTACTCAGCTGTAATGCCCGAGGGCCGCAACTCCGGCGGAGCAGACCACGCCGTATGTCTTGTTGTGGAACCTTCGAGTGCCGCCGGGGCGTTGCCTCGCGTCACTAGCCTGTTTTTGTCAGCGCCCCGATAGTCGACACGTCCGTCTCGGGAGTGAAGCTTCGGAGCGCCGGGATGACCTCCTGGGTGTAGCGTTCGAGGTTCCTGTGCGCTTCCTTGTAGCCCATGTTTCCGAAATAAACCATCGGTTCGAGGTAGTTCACCAGGCCCGAAGACATCTGTTCCCTGAGTTGGTCAATCACCGAGTCGATGGATCCGACGATCGCGTTTCCGACGTTGAGGCCGAATTCCGGCTCGGCGAAGGCATCAACCTTGTGGTCTCCGTGGTCGTGCCAACGGAGCACCACATTGTCTCGGAATCGCGATTGGTGTTCGAAATAGCGGTCATGGGCTTCCCGATCGCTCTCCCCGATGACGAGGGTCGGACTGAAGCCGACGCACGGGCGTTTCCGGTCTTGCCGGTTCAAGGCTGTGGCGACGTCCCTGTTCTCCCACGCCTCCCAATACGCCTTGGCTCCCTCAATAAACTGACCGTTGTTCCATCGCCCCACAAAGTGAACACCGTTCGTGCCGGCCCACTCGGCGGTTGCGATATTGCTCGAGGCGTACCACAGCGGGGGGTACGGGCGCTGGATCGGAAGGATTGGAAGCTCGACAGACAGATCCCGTAGCAGCTCGCCCTTGTGATCGAAGCGACCAGTTTCCAGGGCGTGGGTGATTGCCTGGAGCATCTCGATATAGAGCGGTAGTGAGGTCGCAGGGTCGACGCCGAGGTATTCGAGCTCGTACGGGCTAACGCCGCGACCTACACCAAAGTCCAAACGCCCGCCGGAGAGTTGGTCGATGACGGCCAGCTCCTCGGCGAAACGCACCGGCTCGTACATGGGAAGGACATAGATCAACGTCCCTATGCGCATCCGTCGGGTCCGCTGAGTGAGCGCCGTCAGAAACAGATTCGGCGACGGGCAGACCGACAGAGGCGTCCCGTGGTGCTCCGTGACATGGTAGCGGTCAAGACCCAACCGTTCGGCTTCTTCGGCCAGCCGGAGCCGGCTCTCGAGCACCTGCCCCGGGGATTCGTCACCCAAGTCGAACGAGTCAAAAAGCCCGAATTCCATCTCCACTGTGTCCTCCTAGTACTGGATTGATGTGAGGATCATCGCCCCCCGGCATGCGGCGGCCCAAGCCAAATTTCGGTGGGTGAAATGTCCGCAAAAGCGGCAGGGGGGTCGTTTTCAGTGGGCAAAATCCAGCTAGGGGGAATATGTGAACCGTGTCACGCTCGGTGCTAACGGAGCGCCAAATGGTTCCGCCCCTCGAACTTATGGAGACCATCATGACTCAGCTTGTGACTGAACTTGACGTAGAACGCTCATACAGGAACCTCATGGGACGCTATGCGACCGGCGTTGCTGTCATCGCCGCTACCCATGGGGCAGAACCGATCGGTATGGCTGTGAACTCCTTCACATCAGTGTCGCTCTCACCAGCGCTGCTCCTTTTTTGCCCGAACCGAGCAAGTTCGACCTGGCATCGGATTTCAGAAATTGGAAGCTTCACCGTGTCCTTGCTTGCGGCGGATCAGGAGAACGTTTCCAGGACGTTCGCCGGCCCCGCGACCGACCGCTTTGCAGAAGTTTCGTGGACGGAGTCAGCTTGGGGACATCCAGTCATCCGAGGCAGCCTGGGAACGATCGACTGTGTTATCGAATCAGTCCACCCCGCAGGAGACCACGATGTCGTCATCGCACGGGCGACCTCCTGGCAGCCGGAGGGACACGAAGAGTCTCCGCTCGTCTTTTTCGAGGGCAAGTACCGCTCGCTCGCGTAGAAGCAATGGCCTGCTCGCCCAAAAACGCCTCGCGCGTCTACGACGTACCAGGTCGGGCACGTGAAAGAGATGTTGCTGCTCATCCACCGAACATGAGCATCCCGAAGCGCTCGGCCTCTGATCATGGAACAACACCACATGAGGGAGTCACAGCCGAGCTTCACTCCCCCGGCGGAAGGCAATGAAGTGTCCAATGAGACGATGAGTGCCACACGGGACGAGGAACAATTGGCAACGCTCTCGCGGGAGTTTGAGTTAACTGCTTCACCTTGGATTGGACTCCACTACAAATACGAAGAGAATCAATCAGTGCATGCGCATTCATAACTGAATCCACTACCGAACTTCTGTGCTGCGCAGCGAGTACATTGGTCTCATGCTCCCGCACACGGCCAGTGACGCTGCAAGCTTCCTTGAGTCGAACAATGCTTGAGTCGAAATGCTTTCTTAGGCAAACCCGCGGCTTGCCTAACGCCACTTGCACCGTTGTCAGGCCGGCGCACGCCCCAACCTGACGTCAGGCCGGCACTCCGAAGTATTCAGAATGGGCTCGGATTTTCCTCTTCGGACATTGGCAGTGGGCAGGACGAGTCGGCATGCGCGAGGGCGCAGGCTATGGCAGGTTTCAAAGGAATGAGCGGAAACAGATCGCCGGGGCGGTAGAGCGCCGGCCTCGGCTGGTCAAAAGCGGAGCAAAAGTGACTCGTGGACAAGAACCGACGGAGACGGCGAAGAACCTGCTTGTCGGTTCTGGCACGGACTCCATGACCGTGCTCCTTGCGCATGGGGTCATCCGGACTTCAGAAGCAGCGGGGCGCGCATTCCCCGCCAAGGGCAACTAAGGGAGCAGACCGAGCTGTCGTGCAATGGAAACTGCTTCCAGCCGGTTGTGGGCGGAGAGCTTGGTCATGGCATTTTGCAGGTAGCTCTTTACCGTGGCGGGCTTCAAGCCCAGCCTGTCGGCCGTTTCCTGATAGGAGCATCCCAAAGCGACCTGGGCGAGCACATCCAGTTCGCGCGGTGCAAGCTTTGGAACTGGCTGCGTTCCAGTGAACGACGGGGGCGCCAGGCGTGAACCAATGCCGCTTAGCTGCTGAGCGAGCTGCACATCCGCTACAGTCGTCGCCAGTGATCGCAGCTCCGCATGGGCCTGCCGAACCTGCTCCAGAAAGATCCGGTCGGAGCCCCCGGGGTTCCCGGCCGCGACTTGGCGAATGACGGATACCCGGCGGTCCACCTCATCCCTGATTTGGATTTCTGCGGCAATTTTCGCCGCTGCCTCCATGGCATCTTGCAGAGCACGTTGGCCGAGTGGGACGCCTCCCCGGCTCCCTAGATACAAAACCGAACGCGGCTCAGCACGCACAATGATCGGTACAGCTGCCAAGGATTGTATTTGCTCACTGTGGACGGCGAAGTCGTATTCGTGCGTGATCCTCTCGGAGTTCAGATAGTCAGTCACTAAGTAGGGGCGGTGCTGGCTGAATACCCGTCCCCCCAGTCCAGCGCCTGGTCCGACACTCACCCTGTGGAGGGATTTCGTGACGGTGCCGAGGAACTCTGAGAGCTGGAGTACGTTGCGCTCCACCATCCCGGCAAAAAGCACCGCGGGGCGGAAACGGTGGGCTAAGCCTCGCATCGACGCCCGCAAAAGCGCACGATCATCCGGGCGGGAGTATGCGTTTTGATCCATGGGGGCTGAGGAACCGATCACGGATGTTTCACCAGAGCCTTCGGCATGAGAATTGGGTGGGTCGAGTTTCGCAACATAGAAAACAGACCCACCCGAGACGGGTGGACCAGCACGGGTGGAGGCGAGGGCTCCGCGACGCTGGCCGCTACCTGCTGCCGCGGCCAGCGTCGTAAAGGAGCCGGCTACTCCTGAAAAACTGGACGATTAGAAGGCACTGGGTACTTTCTCGCCCGCTGAGATTGCTTTCAGGACGCGGCCTGTGACTTCGTCAACGTCTCCGATGCCGTCCACCCGGGTTAAGATCCCTCGTAGGGCATACTTGGAAACGATGGCTTCAGTTTGCTCGTGGTACAGGCTGAGGCGGTGACGGATGACGGTTTCGTTGTCGTCGCTCCGGCCCGTTTCCTTGGCCCGGGCCAGCAGGCGGCGTATCAGTTCCGCGTCGTCGGCCGTGAGCTGCAGGACGACGTCGAGCCCCCCGTCACCCTTGGCGAGGAGCCCGTCGAGGTAGTCCACTTGGGCAGCGGTGCGCGGGTAGCCGTCCAGAACGAAGCCGTTTTCACTATCGGACTCTGTAAGCCGGTCGCGTACCATCTTGTTGGTCACGCTGTCCGGTACGAAATCGCCCGCGTCCAAATACTTCCTGGCCTCCACGCCGAGCGATGTTTCACCTTTGACGTTGGCACGGAAAATATCACCGGTGGAAATTGCCGTTACACCCAGAAGGTCTGAGATGCGTTCCGCTTGTGTGCCCTTGCCGGCGCCTGGTGGTCCGATGATTAGCATTCTGGTCATCGCATTAGTCCTTCTACTTATGCTTACGCTGCTGGTGCTGCTCGGAGAGTTTTGGATCGCTGCGCGCCTAATGTTTCCGTGCAAGGGACGTGCCCTGAAGTATGGGACGCAGCGACGCAAGAACCTCAGGATTGTCTATGGTCGCGGGCAGCGCTTCATCCCGCCCTTCGGCGATTGCCCGCATACTTCGGCGCAGTATCTTGCCGGAGCGCGTCTTGGGCAGCCCTTCCACTACGGATAGCTCCCGGAATGCGGCCACGGGGCCCACCTCTGCACGGACGGAGGCGATTATCTGCTCACGCAAGACGTCTTCAGCGATTGTGGCGTCGGACTTCAGGACCACGAAACCACGGGCTATTTGCCCTTTCAGCTCGTCCCGCACTCCTACAACGGCGCATTCTGCCACTGCCGGATGGGCGGCCAGCACTGCTTCCAGGACACCTGTCGATAAACGGTGTCCTGCTACGTTGATGACATCGTCGGTTCGCCCCAGTACAACTACGTATCCGTCCTCATCGATCAACCCGCTGTCGCCGCTGAGGTAATAGCCGTCAAATTCACTCAAATATGCTTTGCGGTAGCGTTCCCGGTCTTGCCAGAGCGTGGCCAGCATTCCCGGTGGTTGCGGCAATTTGATGCACAGCATTCCCTCGGTTCCGGACTCGGCAGGGGTGCCGTCCGGGGAAAGCACGCGAATGTCGAACCCGGGCACGGGAACCGATGGCGATCCGGGCTTGATCGGCATGGGTTCCAGACCCCGGAGGTTTGCGCATGCCGGCCATCCAGTCTCGGTCTGCCACCAGTGGTCAACCACGGGAATGCCGAGGATGTTGCCGGCCCAATGGTAGGTGTCGGGATCGAGTCTTTCGCCGGCCAAGAACAGCGTTTCCAGGGCCCTGATGTCGTATCCGGCCAGGCACGCCGCATTGGGGTCAATCCGTTTGATTGCCCGCATCGCCGTGGGCGCGGTCAACAGGACTTTCACGCAATAGTCCTGGATCACTCGCCAAAACGCGCCTGCGTCTGGGGTGCCGACGGGCTTACCCTCGTACATCACACTGGTGGCGCCGCCGATGAGTGGTCCGTACACAGTGTAGGAATGACCCACCTGCCAGCCAACGTCAGACGCCGCCCACATCACCTCGCCGGGGTGCACGTTGTATATGTTGGGCAACGACCAGGCCAAAGCAACGGCGTGGCCGCCGTTGTCACGAACGACGCCTTTGGGCTTTCCCGTGGTTCCTGATGTGTAGAGGATATACAGGGGGTCGGTTGCCTTGACCGGCTCGCAATCTGCAGGGTGGGCTGTGCTAACGACTTCATCCCAGTCGAGCTCGTGTTCGCCGAGTTCAGCAATTGATTGCTCGCGCTGTAGGACGATCGTGCAGCCCGGCCGGTGGCTGGCCGTACTTAGGGCGTCGCGGATCATCGGCAAGTAGTCCACGACTCGCCCGGGCTCCAGGCCGCAGGAGGCAGCCACAATCACCGACGGCTTTGCGTCGTCGATGCGCGCGGCAAGCTCGGGGGCAGCAAATCCGCCGAAGACCACCGAATGAACTGCTCCGAGCCGTGCGCAGGCCAACATCGCGACGGCGGCCTCGGGAACCATCGGCATATATATCAAAACGCGGTCCCCGTGGCCGACCCCCCTGGCGCGCAGCGCGCCAGCGAATTGACGCACCTGATCGAGGAGTTCTTTGTAGGTGTACCTCTTAGTGCGACCGGTCATCGCCGAATCCCAAATTAGGGCAATTCGGTCACCGTTCCCCTGGATTACATGCCGGTCCACCGCGTTGTAGCAGGTGTTGAGTACTCCGTCGGGGAACCACGAGAAAAAAGGAGCCTCCGAGCTATCGAGAGCGCGGTTGGGCTTCTTGTACCAATCAATCGCTTCGGCAGCTTCTAGCCAGAACGTCTGCGGATCGTTGATGCTGCGTGCGTAGGTGTCAGCGTATGCGGACATTGAATGCGTCACACTCCTAAGAGTTGGGGAGCCAGGCGACTTGGGTCGCGAAAGCCGGCTTTGGCCCTCTGCACGACGTCGACGTCGGCGGTGGTGCCACTGATCTGAAAATCAAGTCCGGGGTAGGGTCCTGTTGGTCACGGGACCGTAACCGCGGCGGCAAGGCCCAGTTCACGCTCGCCGAGCGGCGCGAAGCATGCATCAACCATGTCCTGGGTCACTTCGGAGAGCGTTGCCGGGATCCAGCGCGGGTTTCGGTCCTTGTCGATGACCTGGGCGCGTATTCCCTCGCGGAAGTCATGGCCTGCCAATAGGCGGAGACCGATTCTGTGTTCTTCGTCGAGCGCCTCTTCGAGGGCTTTCTCCCCCAGACTCCGCGAGCGTGCACGTCTTAGGGCCTGAAGGGCCACCTTGACCGAGGTGGGTGACTTTGCCCCAATTGCGTCGGCCGCCTCGGAGGCCTCGGGCACCTGCGCTGCCCTAAGGCTTCGGAGAATATCGCCGACGTCGTTAGATGCGTAGGCTTTGTCAATCCATGACCGGTGTGCAGCCAAGCCGGAAGGTGACGGGGTGAGGGCGAAGGCCCCGATGGCGGCGTCTGCCACTTGCTCTTCCAGCATCCGGGCAAGGTCGTCCAGCTGGTCGCTGGGAACGAAATGGTCAGCCAGGCCCAGGTGCAGGGCATCGGCGGCGTTGACGTGGGCTCCGGTGAGGGCTGCATGGGTGCCGGACTCTCCAGGCGACGTCGCAAGCAAATGCGTACCGCCGACGTCGGGAACGAAGCCGATGGTCACCTCCGGCATGCCTGTGCGGGTGCGTTCAGTGACGATCCGGTGCGAGCCGTGCGCTGAGATTCCCATCCCGCCGCCCAGTACCAGCCCGTCCATAAACGCTACATACGGTTTCGGATAACGGCTGATAAGCGAGTTAAGCCGGTACTCGTTAGCCCAGAACTCTGCTGTCGCGCTGCCGTCACCTTCGACCATGTCACGGTAAATCGTCACGATGTCGCCGCCGGCGCACAAACCACGTTCGCCGGCGCCGCGCACGAGAACCGTCTGTATGCCATCGTCCTGGGCCCACTCCTCGAGTTGGCGGCGCATAGCCATTCCCATTTCGTGCGTCAGTGCGTTCACTGCCCTCGGCCGGTTGAGCAGGATGACCCCCAGTCGCCCCCGCCGCTCGAAAAGGACCTCGTCAGTGACCATGCTTAGCTCCCTTCGGGCATGATGAAGCTGGCGCCCTGGCGGATTCCCGACGGCCAACGGGTGGTGACGGTCTTGGTCTTGGTGTAGAAGCGGAAGGCATCCGTGCCGTGCTGGTTGAGATCCCCAAAGCCCGAGGCCTTCCAGCCGCCGAACGTGTAGTAGGCGATCGGCACCGGAATTGGTACGTTGATGCCTACCATGCCGACCTCGACGCGGCTGGCGAAGTTCCTTGCGGCGTCCCCGTCACGGGTGTAAATAGCTACGCCGTTGCCGAACTCGTGCTCGCTGCAGAGCCGGAGCGCCTCGTCGTAGTTGTCCGCGCGGAGGACGCTAAGGACCGGTCCGAAGATTTCTTCCTTGTAGATCTTCATGTCCTTGGTGACGTCGTCGAAAAGTGTGGGGCCAACCCAGAAACCGCCGTCATAGCCGTCCACTGTAAGGCCGCGCCCATCCACCACCAGGGTGGCGCCTTCGTCGACGCCGGCCTGAATGTAGCCCTCAATCCGTTCCTTGGCGGAAGCGGCGACTACTGGTCCGAAGTCTGCATTCTTATCCATACCGTGGCCAACCCTCAGGTGTTGGACGCGTTCCGTCAGCTTTGCTACCAGCGCGTCGGCCGTTTCCTTGCCTACCGGTACGGCGACCGAGATGGCCATGCACCGTTCCCCGGCCGAGCCGTAGCCGGCGCCCATCAATGCGTCCGCGGCCATGTCCAGGTCGGCGTCCGGCATGATCACCATGTGGTTCTTGGCCCCGCCAAAGCACTGGGCGCGCTTGCCGTGGGCGGCCGCGGTGGCGTAAATGTACTGGGCGATCGGCGTGGAACCTACAAAACCGATCGCCTTGACCCGGGGATCCTCCAGCAGAACATCAACGGCTTCCTTATCGCCGTTGACCACATTGAACACGCCGTCAGGCAAGCCCGCCTGAGTGAGAAGCTCGGCAAGACGCAGCGGAACCGAGGGGTCGCGTTCGGAAGGTTTGAGGATGAAGGCGTTGCCGGCAGCCAGCGCCGGACCAGCCTTCCACAGCGGAATCATGGCCGGGAAGTTGAAGGGCGTGATGCCGGCGACGACACCGAGTGGCTGCCGCAGCGAATGTACGTCGATTCCGGTCCCGGCATTGTCCGAGAACTCTCCCTTGAGCAGGTGGGGGGCGCCGGCCGCGAACTCGACAACCTCGATTCCCCTCTGAATGTCACCTTTGGCATCCGGGAAGGTCTTGCCGTGTTCGGAGGAGAGCAACGTGGCGAGTTCGTCCATGTTTTGGTTCACCAGGTCGACAAATTTCAGCAGGATCCGGCCGCGGCGCTGCGGATTCATCGCCGCCCATTCGAGCTGGCCCTTTTCCGCGTTGGCGATCGCGTCCCTGACCTCGGCCTGGCTGGCTAACGGAACGCGCGCCTGCACCTGCCCGGTGCTCGGGTCAAAGACATCGCTAAAGCGGCCGGACGTGCCTTCGGCGAGGCTCCCACCAACATAGTGACTGAGTACGCGAACCATGAATTGCTCCTTTGATTTTGGATCCGGCTGGCCCGGTAATCTTGCGGCCGGCAATAGATCATCGAAATTCTGAAAAACTCGGTTGGAAATGGCTGTTTGGGCCCTGGGAAGCAGGTCAGAACCGGGTGATCTGGACACCCGAAGGAGCGTCGCTCAGCAGCGGGAAGCACGGCAAGTTGTTGGTCATCACCGGCTCCAGGTTCCGCCTGTCAATGACCGGGGCAGCCGCCTGCAGCTGTTGCATTTGCGAATCGTCGCAGCGATGTCGGCCATTATTAATGCTCCTTTGCACTGTCCTGCGAAATGGCTTGGAGCGAGTGAATTGCTCCTCCGGACGGGAACAGCCTCCCACTGACTCCCAGTGCAAACAAGCGGAGTTTAAACAGATGGCATGTGCATAAATGCACGCTTGCGGGCAGGGTGGGCCACGTGCCCGCCGCGCCGGCCCACAGTGTCACCGCCGAGACTGGCGCGTTGAATCTATGGATGCGGCGCGTACCGAGCAGGAGATCGATGCCCTCTAGGACATCAGTTCGCTCTGGCGGTGCCCAACTTCCGACAGGACAGATTTGACGACCGCTTGGACCCCCGGTGAGCGCAGGGACTCGGGCCTTGCGGCGGCCCAGAAGCTGAGTTTTCGTTCAAAATCATTGGGCAATACCGGGACGAAGTCCGGCTGCCCATAGGCCATGAAGGAGGGCAGCAAACCGATTCCGCCACCGTTGCGGACGGCTTCGAACTGGGCGAATAAGCTCGTTGCCTGGAAGGCAGCTGGGCTGTCGGTCAAGGTTTGGGATCGGTGACCTATTTCGACAACTTGAAGAATTGATTCAACGTAGGACACGAACTTGTGGCTTTGAAGCTCTGGAATCGTTTGAGGTGTCCTATGTTCCGTCAGATAACTTCGACTGGCGTAGAGGCGGAGAAAGTAGTCAGACAGGAAAATGGTCTCGGTACGGCCGACTTCTACGGCGCCGGCAACGATCTCCAGATCTACCCCCGATCGGTTTCGGCTCAGCTTGCGTGTGGCATTGATCATTTCAACCCGGAGCGAAGGATTTTTTCGTTGCAGCCGGACCAGGGCCGGTGTCACGAAAAGCGGCCCGAACACGTCGGGAGTGCTCATTCGCACGACGCCGGAGAGGGATTCAGATGTCCGTTTCAGGCTGGCTGTAAGCCGGCCCAGGCTTTCCTCCACGCCCTCCGCGGCCGCTACCGCTTGTCGCCCCAACTCTGTTAGCTCCCAGCCTTGCGGACTGCGCTCCAAGGTGCGGCCGCCCAGTTGTTTATCCAATGCGATGATCCGCCGGGAAATAGTGGTGTGCGTTGTCTCAAGCGCTTCAGCAACCGCTGAAAACCTGCCCAAGCGGGCCACGGTGAGCAGGATGAGAAGATCGTCCGGGCTTGGAATTCCCCTAAAGTGCACTCTTGCTCCTGTCTTTGCCTGGCACAAACATGTTATCTGCCGTGCGACACATTGTGCGTTAATGCACAGTAACTCTGCTCAATTAGCCCACTGGCCGAACTCCTGGAAGCTACTAGGAAGTCCTAGCATGTAAGAGAGCGTTCGGAGTCTTCCAGCTCCAGTCCAGAACCCACAGACAAAGACGTTTTAGACACTTCGCAGACTGGAGGACCCGCAAGCGCGGCGACTCTTCGCCCGATTTCACAAAACTTTCAAACTGAAACGCGAGGACAACCATGAAATCACGAATCGCTTTTATTGGACTTGGCCACATGGGCGGCCCCATGGCCGCGAATCTGGCAAAGGCCGGATACGAGGTCGTAGGATTCGACCTCGAGGCTTCGTCTCTTGAAACTGCACGTGGCAACGGGATCAGCATTGCCAACTCTGCGGTGGCGGCTGTTGAAGCAGCCGACGTCGTGGTCACTATGCTTCCAGCAGGGCGCCACGTGCTCGCCCTTTACGCAGGAACTGACGATGCAGCCGGTTTGCTGTCTGCAGCCTCGCCCGGAACCCTTTTTCTCGACTGTTCCACCATCGCGGTAGAAGATGCCCTGTCCGCACATGAGTTGGCGGCTGCGGCCGGTCACCGTTGCTTGGAGGCTCCAGTTTCCGGGGGCGTTGCTGGCGCTGCCGCTGGCACCCTGACATTCATGGTTGGCGGATCAGATTCTGATTTCACCGATGCCAGTCCACTCCTCGACGTCATGGGGCGACGAAGCGTTTACTGCGGTGGCCCAGGAACAGGACAGGCAGCAAAGATATGCAACAACATGATCCTGGGCATCACGATGATTGCGGTGAGCGAGGCCTTTGTTTTGGGAGAAAGACTCGGCGTGAGCAATGAAGCTCTCTTTGAAGTTGCTTCAAATTCCTCCGGGCAATGCTGGGCCCTAACGTCTAATTGTCCTGTGCCTGGACCTGTCCCGAACAGCCCCGCGAATAACGGCTTCCGTCCAGGTTTTGCAAGTGCCCTCATGGCGAAAGACCTGGGCCTGGCGGCCAAAGCTCTTGCTTCCGCTGGACTGGACGATATGGGGCTGGGCGGCCGGGCCGAAGAGATGTACCGCAGGTTTTCCGACGACGGCGGTTCCGGACAGGATTTCTCTGCGATCATCAACGCCTTCAGGGCCACGTCCTTGCAGCCCGACCGCATTCTTGAGCGTTCTTCAACTGAAGCTGGCGTGGCGTGAGTTACGAGAACATCCTGCTGGAACGCAGGGATCGGACCGGTGTTATCACCCTTAACCGGCCTGAGGCGCTTAACGCCCTCAGCCTTGGCCTGATGGTCGATGTCGTTGCCGCTGTCAGGGAACTGGACCTTGACCCTGGAATCGGAGCAATTTTGATTACAGGATCCGAGCGTGCTTTCGCCGCCGGTGCTGACATCAAGGAAATGGCTTCAAAGTCCTACATGGAAATGTATGCTGCCGACTGGTTTGGTGGATGGGATGCACTTGCTGATGTCCGCACACCGATGATCGCGGCAGTCGCAGGATACGCACTCGGAGGTGGGTGCGAACTGGCCATGATCTGCGATTTCATCCTGGCGGCCGACAATGCCAAGTTTGGCCAACCGGAGATAAAGCTCGGCGTCATTCCAGGTATCGGAGGTTCACAACGGCTTACACGGGCAATCGGCAAGTCCAAGGCCATGGAGATGATACTCACCGGACGCACCATCGACGCCGAGGAAGCAGAACGTTGCGGTTTGGTGAGCCGCGTGATCCCTGCAGCCGATTTACTGTCCGAATCGGAAAAAACTGCTGCTCTCATCTCAGAACTGTCCGCCCCCGTGGCGGCCCTGGCCAAGGATTCGGTCAACATGGCCTTCGAGACACATTTGGACGCGGGAATCCGATTCGAAAGACGGGTCTTTCATTCGCTGTTTTCCACCAAGGACCAAAAGGAAGGCATGGAGGCCTTCGTGGAAAAGCGAACACCCATGTTTGTTCACGAGTAATACCGGAAACCCGGCACACAGTAAATAGTGGTCGTTCAAGTGACATCTGCACCCAGTCTTACCCATCTCGAGGCCACCCCCAGACCCTCAATTAGGAGCACCATGGTTAAGGAACACCGCGTCCGTGTCTATAAGAGTGAAGAGAACCTTCCCCGCGAGGACCAGTTGGCTTACAAGATCGCCAGCGTCGCGGCGGACCCCGTTGGCGTAACCGCGGACGTGACGGAGATGGTGATTAACCGGGTCATCGACAACGCCTCGGTAGCCGTGGCGTCACTGAACCGGGCACCGATTGTGGCGGCCCGAGCCCAGGCACTGTCCCATGGCCCGAGCACCGGCGGCAAGGGCGCGAAGGTTTTCGGCATCGGTCAACGGGTCTCTCCCGAGTGGGCGGCGTGGGCCAACGGCGTGGCGGTGCGGGAGCTGGATTACCACGACACGTTCCTGGCCGCGGAGTACTCCCACCCGGGAGACAACATCCCGCCGATCCTGGCCGTGGCCCAGCATGTGGGTTCCAGCGGCAAGGATTTGATCCGGGGCATCGCCACGGGCTACGAGATCCAGGTGAACCTGGTGAAGGCTATCTGCCTGCACAAGCACAAGATCGACCATGTCGCCCACCTGGGCCCGTCAGCCGCGGCCGGGATCGGCACCCTGCTGGGCCTGGACGTCGAAACGATCTTCCAGTCCGTGGGCCAGGCACTGCACACCACCACCGCGACCCGGCAGTCCCGCAAGGGCGAAATCTCCACCTGGAAAGCGCACGCCCCCGCGTTCGCCGGGAAGATGGCCGTCGAAGCCGCGGACCGGGCCATGCGGGGCCAGACCTCCCCGGTGCCGATCTACGAAGGCGAAGACGGGGTCATCGCGTGGATGCTGGACGGCCCGGACGCGTCCTACCAGGTGCCGCTGCCCGAAGCTGGTGAGGCTAAGCGGGCCATCCTGGACACCTACACCAAGGAACACTCCGCCGAATACCAGGCCCAGGCATGGATCGACCTCGCCCGGAAACTCCACAACGAACACCCCGAAGCGACCGAGCCCGCCAACGTGAAGTCCGTGCTGATCAAGACCAGCCACCACACCCACTACGTGATCGGGTCCGGCGCCAACGATCCGCAGAAATACTCCCCCGCCGCGTCCCGGGAAACCCTGGACCACTCCATCCCCTACATCTTCACCGTCGCACTGCAGGACGGGGCCTGGCACCATGTGGACTCCTATGCCCCCGAACGCGCCGCCCGTCCGGACACCGTGGACCTCTGGCAGAAGGTGTCTACCGAGGAAGATGCGGAGTGGACCCGCCGCTACCACTCCCTGGACATCAACGAAAAAGCCTTCGGCGGATCCGTGGAGATCACGCTCACCGACGGCACCGTCATCACGGATGAGATCGCCGTGGCCGATGCCCACCCGCTCGGCGCCCGGCCCTTTGCCCGGGAGCAGTATGTCAACAAGTTCTGCAAGCTGGCGGCGGGACTGGTGGAGGAAGAGGAGATCGCCCGGTTCCTGGCCGCCGTCGAACGCCTACCGGAACTCGCTGCGGGTGAGCTGGACCAGCTGAACATCACCGCCGCCCCCGGCGTGATCGACCCCGCCACGGCACCGGAGGGACTCTTCTGATGCTGTACTCAAAGGTCACGCCCGAGCAGAAGCGAATTGATTTCCACAACCTGCTTGCTTCGGGGACTATCGCCCAGTTCCCGGGTGCGTTCAACCCGCTCTCGGCCCGGCTGATTGAGGAGCAGGGCTTTGAAGGGGTCTATATTTCCGGCGCGGTCCTGGCGAATGATCTGGGCCTGCCGGACATCGGCCTGACCACCCTGACCGAGGTCGCCACCCGGGCCGGGCAGATCGCACGGATGACGGACCTGCCGGCCATCGTGGATGCCGACACCGGCTTCGGCGAACCGATGAACGTGGCCCGCACCGTCCAGGAAATCGAAAACGCCGGCCTGGCCGGGCTGCACATCGAAGACCAGTTCAACCCCAAACGCTGCGGCCACCTCGACGGCAAGAATGTCGTGGACCTGGACACCGCCACCAAACGCATCCGCGCCGCCGCCGACGCCCGCCGCGACCCGAACTTCCTCATCATGGCCCGCACCGACATTCGCGCGACCGACGGACTGCAAGCTGCCAAAGACCGCGCCAAAGCCCTCGTGGACGCCGGCGCCGACGCCATCTTCCCTGAAGCCATGCGCGACCTCGCCGAATTCCAGGCCATCCGCGACGCCGTCGACGTGCCCATCCTGGCCAACATGACCGAATTCGGCAAAAGCGACCTCTTCTCGACGAGGGAGCTGCAGGCCGTGGGCGTGAACATGGTGATCTATCCTGTCACGCTGCTTCGTAGTGCAATGGGGCAACAGAACGGGTCTTGGACACGCTCAAGAGTCTGGGAACTCAAGAAGTACGTGTTCCTGAAATGCTCACCAGGGCCCGTCTCTATGACCTCGTGGACTACGAGGCCTACAACAAGTTCGATTCCGGCATTTTTAACTTCCACATCCCCCACACCCGCTAGTAAAGGGCTGCAACGAAGGAGTTCAGCATGACTGACACGGAGATCAAAAAGGGTCTGGCAGGCGTCGTGGTGGATTACACCGCCGTCTCGAAGGTCAACCCCGACACCAACTCACTGCTCTACCGCGGGTATCCTGTACAGGAGCTGGCCGCCCAATGCTGCTTCGAAGAGGTGGCCTACCTGCTTTGGAACGGCGAACTGCCAACCCCGGAACAGCTCGCGGAATTCACAGCCCGAGAACGGGCCGGCCGTGCTCTCGACCCTGCGCTCAAGGCCATCATCGACGCCTTGCCGCCAAACGCCCACCCCATGGACATCTGCCGCACGGCAGCCTCGGTGCTGGGAGCGCGGCACGAGCTGGCGGAGGACTCCTCGCAAGAAGCCAACATGAAAAAAGCCATCGACCTGTGGGCAGCAATGCCGGCAGTCGTCGCCTACGACCAGCGCCGTCGCCGCGGTCAGGAAGCCGTCGAACCGCGGGACGACTTGGGTTACTCCGCCAACTTCCTCTGGATGACTTTTGGCGAAGACCCCGTAGACGAGGTCATCAAGGCCTTCGACGTCTCGATGATCCTCTACGCAGAACACTCCTTCAACGCCTCCACCTTCACCGCCCGCGTTGTTACCTCCACGCTTTCTGATCTGCACTCCGCCGTGACCGCTGCTATCGGCGCGCTGAAAGGCCCTTTGCACGGTGGAGCCAACGAAGCCGTCATGCACACCTTTAATGAAATTGGCATCCGCGCCGAAGAAACCCTGGAGGAGGCCGCAGCCCGGGCGAAGGCATGGATGGAAGATGCTTTAGCGCAGAAGAAGAAGGTCATGGGCTTCGGACACCGCGTTTACAAGCACGGCGACTCGCGGGTGCCCACAATGAAAGCGGCCCTCGACAAGATGATCGCGCACTACGGCCGGCCCGAACTCCTCGGGCTCTACAACGGCCTCGAGGCAGCCATGGACGAAGCCAAGGCCATCAAGCCCAACCTCGACTACCCCGCCGGACCCACCTACCACCTCATGGGATTCGACACCGCTACCTTCACTCCCCTCTTTGTGGCCAGCCGCATCACCGGCCGGACCGCCCACATCATGGAACAGTCGGAATCGAATTCCCTGATCCGGCCCCTGAGCGCGTACAACGGCGTAGAACAGCGGTCCCTCTAGCCGGCGGTCCAAGCCGGCCCCACAACTGCGGTGGGGCGCCAGATGATCATCCGGATCATCAACTATCGCAACGTTCTGGGCGCCTCACCGCTTCACCAATCAGTATTTTTGTCAATGCCCGAACCGACAGGACAGCCGTGCTTCACTAGGAGCCAGCAGCCTGGCAGCCAGCTTTTGGGCAGCATCTGGGCGCGCATCGCTTCAGTAACGGTTCCAAACACCCCAAGACGCGGATTGAGAGCAATTGCAGCGGCACGGGACGAAACTTTCGTCCGTCTTGCCCTATTCAAAAGCGATTGATTGCAGTAGACGAAAGATTCAGTTCATTTCTGTGCTCTGTGGTGCGGCGAGTCCTACTGCCTTTGGGGCAACGGCTGTTCGGATGGTTCGAGCGGGCTAAGGCGGTTACGAGCCCCTGCTGAACAGCTCGCCGGATACAACGCCGATTCCAACGACAAAAGCACCATGAGCTTCCGGGACAATTTAACAGGCTTCTGGAACGTGTGGAAACACGACATCAACACCCTGGATTGCGCCCCTGCTCGACAAAATTCACCCCAACAGGATCAGGAGTGCCGAACAGCTGTTCAGCAGGGAAGACCAGCTGGGCAAGGACCTGGGCAAGGGAAGTCTCTGGGAGAGGGTCCAGCCGGAGAACTGGTGCAGCGACTCCCCGGTCCTTAAGGGCAGTGCAGATGCGAGGACCAGGCAAGCTGTAAACGGGTGAGTGGCAGGTCGCGGCCGATCTCGTCGTACGGGCTACCCTCGGCTTCCCGACGCGGGCGACCGGCAGCGACCTGCGCTTTGCCTGAATGGGAAAGCGGCGCACCCGGCATGTATCCCTACGTACTGATCCGCTCGAGAACTGACTTACTCTTCCCAACCCTTGGACGTCCTAGTATATTGCAGTTGATGGGAATCACTGGAAACCCCATGACCTCCGGGCAACCGCAATTGGACCTGCAACGGCTGCACCGCATGACTTCGAAAGGTGCACCATGACCGTCACTGAGGAATTCCGCGCAGCGCGCGACCGCATGCTTGAGCTTCGTAAGGATTACGAAGCGGCCCGCAGCGACTTTCAGTGGCCCCGTTTCGAGCAATTCAACTTCGCCCTCGACTGGTTCGACCAGGTCGCCGCAGACCCGTCAAAGGCCAACAATCCGGCGCTCGTTATTGTCGAACAGGACGGCTCTGCCACGCGGCGGAGCTTCGCTGACCTTTCGCGCCGCTCTGCTCAACTGGCCAACTGGCTGCGGGGCCAAGGTGTGCGGCGCGGAGACCGCATGATCATTATGCTCGGCAACCAGGTCGAACTCTGGGAACTGATGCTCGCCGGCATCAAGCTGGGCATCGTATTGATCCCCACCACCACCCTGATGGGGCCAGCGGACCTCAAGGATCGCGTGGAACGCGGCGGGGCGAATTGGGTCGCCGTCGGAAGCTCCAATATCAAGAAGTTCGAGGAGGTCCCCGGCGCCTATACGCTAATCGAAGTCGGCGAAGGCGCCGTGAACCCGGCAGCCTTGCAGTACACCGAATCCTCCGGCGCGGTTGAAGACTTCACGCCCGATGCGCCGACCCTGGCAAACGAGACGCTGCTGCTCTACTTCACCTCCGGCACTACATCCAAGGCCAAGCTCGTGGAGCACACACACACGTCCTACCCCGTTGGTCACCTTTCCACCATGTACTGGATCGGTCTGGAACCAGGAGACGTGCACCTGAATGTGGCCTCGCCGGGCTGGGCCAAGCACGCCTGGTCCAACGTTTTCACGCCGTGGATCGCCGAGGCCTGCGTCTTTATCTACAACTATGAGCGCTTCGACGCCCGTGCCCTGATGGAGCAGATGGACCGCGAAGGCGTCACCAGCTTCTGCGCCCCGCCTACCGTCTGGCGCATGCTCATACAGGCGGACCTGACCCTCTTGAAAACCCCACCCACCAAGGTGGTGTCCGCCGGCGAGCCGCTGAACGCCGAGGTGATCGGCCAGGTGCAGCGCGCGTGGCGCCAGACTATCCGGGACGGCTTCGGTCAGACCGAAACCACCGTCCAGGTGGCCAACACACCCAGCCAGCCGCTCACCATCGGCGCCATGGGGCGCCCGCTTCCCGCCTACGACGTTGTGCTGGTGGATCCCAACACCGGGGAAGAAAGCGACGACGGCGAGCTGTGCCTGCGTCTGGATCCGCGGCCGGTGGGGCTCATGAAGGGCTACTACGGGGACGCTGAACGGACTGCCGAGGCGTTCCGTGGCGGCTACTACCACACGGGCGACATGGCCAGCCGGGACGAAAACGGCGTTATCACCTACGTGGGACGCGACGATGATGTCTTCAAATCCTCCGACTACCGGCTCTCGCCGTTCGAGCTGGAAAGCGTGCTGATCGAGCACCCGGCGGTGGCGGAGGCCGCCGTCGTGCCCTCCCCCGATCCGCTCAAGCTCTCGGTGCCCAAAGCATTCGTGGTCCTGGCCGCCGGGTACCAGCCCGGTCCGGAAGTCGCCGAGGATATCCTGCGCTACTGCCGCGACCATCTGGCGCCGTTCAAGCGGATCCGCCGGCTGGAGTTCGCAGAGCTGCCCAAGACCATCTCGGGCAAGATCCGGCGCGTGGAAATGCGGCACAGCGAGGAACTGCGCCACGGCGCCGGAACGGTCCCGGCCGGACTGGGCACGGAATATTCCGAGGCCGACTTCCCCGGGCTGAAGAGCCCTGCTGAAAAGCTGGGCTGAAACCAATACAGGACGAGATGCGGGAGGTGCCGTGGCCTCGCTTCCACCCATGGCGATCGCCGACGCCGGGCAGACCCGGCACCGACGCGACCTGGCTGTCGGCGCATAAACCGCCTCGGGCAATGTCAGCTGCCCGAGGGCTGGGCTGACCCGCCAGGGCGGGACCACCAGCTTCGCCGGCAACCCCACCCCGGGCGGATCTCCCTTTTCAGGTCCGCAGTCTCGATTTCCTCGACTCAGTTCCTAGGTTCGTTTCAGTGGAATGCTGATAGCTGCGCCGGCGGCTTGCTCCGACGCGGCGTGCAGTTTGTCGTCATCCAAGCCTTGCTTCTCCCGGTTGGGCAGTGCCAGGGTGCAGAGCACACTGAGCACGCCGATCCCGGCGAGCAGGAAACCGATGGACCACGCCCCGGACGTGCCGGCGAGCTGGGCGGCCACGAGCGGGACAATGCCTCCGCCGACGACGCCGGCCAGGTTGTAGCCCATGCCGGCGCCGGTGTAGCGATAACGAGTCTCGAAGAGCTCCGGAAGCAGCGCCCCGGCGGCACCGTAAGCAATGGCGAAGATCACCAGGGTAACGGTGAGGCCGAGGCCAAAGGCGAAAACGGTGTTCGCGCTGAGGATCGGGAACAGCAGCAGGGACCACGGCACGGCGAGGATACATGAGGTAGCGATGACCCTCTTGCGGCCGAAGCGGTCCGAGAGCATACCCGAGGCTAAGGTGGCGGCAGCGACAAACAGCGAGGCGACGATGCCGGTGCTCAGCACTTCCACGCGGCTCAGCTGCATACCGGTGGGGCTGGTGGCATAGCTGGTGAGGTAGGCCGTGCCGATATAGAAGAAAGCAAATAGGAGCGTCAGGGCGCCGCCGGCGAGGACGATTTCGCGCGGCTGGCGCTTGATTGATTCCAGGATCGGCAGTTTTGTCGTAGTGGAGGTGGCGGTGACGGCATTCCTGAAAACCGGGGTTTCCTCGATGCTCAACCGCACCCACAGGCCCACGAGAACAAGCACTGCACTGAGGATGAACGGCACCCGCCAGCCAATGGTGGTAAAGGCCTCGGACTTGTCCCCCAGTGTCAGGTTGGTGATCAAAAAGGTGCCGCTGGCCAGAGCGAAGGCCACGGAAGGGCCGAGTTGCGGGAAGGATCCGAAGAGCCCACGTTTTCCCTTGGGCGCGTATTCGGCCACGAGGAGCGTCGCGCCCGCCCATTCGCCCCCAACGGCGAGGCCTTGGACGAAGCGGAGGACCACCAGCAGGATTGGGGCGGCGACGCCGATCACGCTGGCGTCCGGAATGAGACCGATCGTCACAGTGGCCATGCCCATCATCAGCAGCGTTGTGATGAGCGTTTTCTTCCGACCAATCCGGTCGCCGAAGTGGCCAAAGATGATCGCGCCGACCGGACGGGCAAAGAAGGCGACAGCGAAGGTGCCGAAGGAGGCGATAGTGCCGGCTGCCGCGCCGAGGGCCGGGAAGAACACGACCGGGAAGACCAGCGCGGAGGCGGTGCCGTAAATAAAGAAATCGTAAAACTCGATGGTGGTTCCGGCGGCGCTTGCGAAGGCAACCTTGCGGAGCGTCTTGCGGCTGGGCGGCGCTTGCAGCCCGGCCGGGGAGGTCGGTGAAACTGAGGTCATGGCAATCTCCTTTGATGTCAGCCTGGATGCACGGCTTTGTGACCTGGCTCACCGTAACGAAAAGCATGGACGTCCAACTACCTCCTAAAAGAGGTAGTCACGAAAGCGGGAGACCGTGCGGGCATCCCGAGAGCTGGCGAAGAGACAACCCGGACTGACGGTGCTGAACTGCGCCCCGAACTCTGGCGCTCATGGTGATGGGCCTGATCATCGACCTGTTCAGCATCAGCGCGGCTGGGTGGGCGTGGGCATGGAGTGCCTGCCTGGCCGATGGCTCCATGCGTTCGCAATTCCAGGTCTGTGGGAAGGGCCGCTTCCTTCCACTTGTGCATTTACGCACACCATATCTACTGAATTCGTAATCACCGCAGTGCCCGATATCTGCTCCGAAGCCCTAGTCTCTGAATGGACCTACAGTCTTTTGCTGCCACTAGGCCCAGGCATTACGGCGAAGGCATCATCCAGATCGTGAAAGAACGCCTGCTTCCTTGACGGCTTTCACAATGCGGGCGCCCCACGGACATGTCTCCACTCGGTGCGGAACTTCAAGGGAGCCCTGGCCGAGATTAGGCGTATTAAGTGATTGCGCAACGAGCCGGGCGATGCCCGGAACCATCGACCTCTCCGTGATGAATAATTCGGCAGCCATCCTGCCCGGGCTGGGCGCCGGTAATTAGCCAATTCCGCTCCCCTCTTTGTGAGGGCACGATCAGAAATACGGAGCACAGTGATGCGTCTGAGTTTGTTTTGTAAGGCCACCAAGGGCACTTTTGCCTTCGTGACGGCATTGCTGTCGTTGACCTCGGGCGGCAGCATGGCTTCGGCGGCGCTCCCGCCCATTACAGTGTTGCCGTCGCCACCCCTGAGCGATGACGCGTTCTATCTCCCACCCGTTCCGCTGCCCGGTGGCAAGCCTGGCGACGTCATCAGGATGCGCGACGTCCCTCTATCGCCGTATCCGGACGCCCGCCTCCTGCAGATCATGTACTTGTCGACAGACCCCCACGACAAGCTCGTGCCGGTGACCGGAATGCTGCTGACCCCGCTGCTGCAGAAGCCCGGCAACGACAACCCACTGGTGGTCCACACCCCTGGCACGCGCGGCCTCGACGATACCTGCGCGCCATCCAAGCAGGCCAGCCTGCTGCAGTCGAACCCGGACAGCCCGGACTATGCAACCGCCGAGTACCAGCAGTTCCTGGTCCGCGGCATCTCCATCGTCGTTACCGATTACGCGGGACAAGGCACCCCGGGAGACCCGTCGTATCTGGTCGGGCAATCCGAGGGACGCAACGGGTTGGACGCGCTTCGCGCTGCCGAGCGGATCAAGGGTTCGGGAGTATCTCCAAACTCTCTCGTGGGCATTTCCGGGTACTCGCAAGGTGGTCAGGCGGCCGCTTGGGCGGCCGAACTGCAGCCGAGCTACGCACCTGAGTTGCGTCTCAAGGGTGTGCTGGCCGGTGGCACACCGACCGACATGCTAGTGGAGGTCAATCACCTTAACGGCAACCCGTTGGGCGCCGGCGTCGCGCTGGCATCGCTGGTCGGGCTGAACCACGCCAACCCCAAGCTCGACCTGGACAGTAGGCTGACGCCTGAGGGGAAGCAGATCATCGATCGCGTTAAGCAGTCGTGCTACATCGAGGACATCGCCGCTTTCGGCACCACTACCATCGGTCAGGTCACCAGCCCTGACGTACTCTCCGACCCGGCATGGCAGCAGGCCTATAGCGCCTCTCGGCTCGGCACCAAGGAACCAGGCGCGCCCGCGTACCTTTACCACGGCACGCTGGACACTCTCGTGCCGATCGCCCAAGAAGACATGCTCTACCGCGACTGGTGCACTCAGGGAGCATCCGTACAGTATGAGACGATTCCCGGCCTTGAGCACTTCTCGGGGGACTTCCTCGGGTCCCTGCGCGGCATCCAGTGGCTTTCGGACCGAGTCGAGGGCGCTCAGACAGTAAGCGGCTGCCGTCAGGTCGGTCTTCCCTGATCGGCGGCGCTTCGGCACTTAAGGGGAGTTCCTGCCTTGTGCCCGTTACATGCCCCGTTTCCAACAAGCGGCCCACGGCTTCCCGGGCGCCCCTCAGGACAGGGAAGGCCGGAAGGAAAGCCGACACCGTCATAATCCGACGATGGAGAGAACCCAATAAAAAGCAGCAGTCATACGAAATTGGGGTGGACCGGAACAATTTTTCGTGGAAACAGTGCCAGATCCCGGACCCAGTGACAAATCACATCAAGGTCACCGATGGTGCATGCCTGCGGGGCCGACCTTCGAACACTGCATTGAAGTTCACGAACCCGCGTGGAACACACATTCCCAGGCCACTATGCGAAAGGCAACACAATGACAGGACAATCTGAGAGAGAGCAAACGTGACACAGATAGGAATCGTGGCCGAACTGGGCCGTGAGACAAGGGTCGCGGCGACTCCCGTCACTGTCAGACAACTGGCGAAGTTGGGCTACGACGTCGTAATAGAGAAGGGTGCCGGAGAGCCATCGTCCTTCCCAGACGACGCATATTCCGCTGCAGGCGCTGTGATTGTGGGCGCAGACGAGGCGTGGGGCAGCGACGTGGTGCTGAAAATCAATCCGCCCACGGTGGAAGAGATTGGACGATTGGCTGTTGGCGCGACGCTGATCGGGACTCTGAGCCCGGGCCTGCAGCCGGAGCTGGTGGAGGCCCTCGCGGCACGCCCGATCACCGCCCTGGCGTTGGATGCCGTGCCGCGGATCTCCCGGGCACAGTCCATGGACGTGCTCAGTTCCATGGCGAATATCGCTGGGTACCGGGCCGTGATTGAGGCGGCCCACGAGTTCGGGTGGTTTTTCACCGGGCAGGTGACGGCGGCGGGCAAGGTTCCGCCGGCGAAAGTCCTGGTCGCCGGTGCAGGTGTTGCCGGCCTCGCGGCAATCGGTGCCGCCAGCAGCCTGGGGGCGATCGTGCGCGCAACTGACCCTCGGCCCGAGGTAGCGGACCAGGTCAAATCCATCGGCGGAACCTACCTCAAGGTCGAGGTCGAGGAGGAAATGAAGTCCTCCGACGGGTACGCCAAGGCCACATCTCAGGCGTACAACCGGCGCGCGGCCGAGATCTACTCGGAGCAGGCCCGCGACGTGGACATCATCATCACCACGGCCCTCATCCCGGGTCGTCCTGCGCCGAAGCTGCTCACAGCCGACGACGTCGCCGCTATGAAGCCGGGCAGCGTGATCGTTGACATGGCTGCGGGTCAGGGCGGGAACGTGGAAGGTTCTGTTGCCGGGGAGCGCATCGTCGCGGACAACGGCGTGGTGATCCTCGGTTACACGGACCTCCCGGGCCGGTTGCCCGCCCAGGCGTCTCAGCTGTACGGGACGAACATGCTGAACCTGCTTAAGCTCCTCACCAAGGACATGGACGGCCAGCTCAGGATTGACTTCGACGACGTCGTCCAACGCTCGGTCACCGTGGTGCGCGACGGTCAGAAGACCTGGCCACCGCCCCCGGTTCAGGTCTCCGCCGCCCCAGCCACGACCGCCGCGGCCGCCACCGATGCCGGGACTACGGCCCCGAGCAAGAAGCAAGGCCTCAGCGCCGTGGCCAAGGCCGGACTCTTCACCGCCGGCATTGCGGTGTTGTTCCTGGTGAACGCGGTTGCCCCGGCGCCGCTGCCGCAGCACTTCACAGTGCTGATGCTCTCCATCGTGGTCGGCTTCTACGTCATCGGAAAAGTCCACCATGCCCTGCACACCCCGCTGATGTCGGTGACGAACGCGATCTCGGGGATCATCGTCGTCGGCGCGCTGCTGCAGGTCACCTCCGACAACATCGTGATGCAGGTCCTCGCCGCCGTCGCGGTGCTGCTGGCCAGCATCAACATTTTCGGTGGCTTTGCCGTGACCCGGCGCATGCTCGCCATGTTCACGGCCGGGAAGGGCCGGTCATGAGCGCCGTCACCGCAGCAGCAGCAACACTTACCAGGAGCCTTACCGTGTCTGATACCGCCTCCGGTCCGTTGACCGCCGACACTATTGCGGGAGCTGCGTACATTGTCGCGGCCCTGCTGTTCATCCTGTCCCTCGCCGGTTTGAGCAAGCACGAGAAAGCCCGCGCCGGAGTGATCTACGGCATTACCGGGATGGTCATCGCCCTGGCAGCGACGATCTGGCTGACCCTGCAGGACGCCTGGGGCGGCGGCGCGGGCCTGACCGGCCTGGTCCTGCTCGTGGCCGCGGTGGCTGTCGGCGGAGCCATCGGTCTCTGGCGCGCCCGGGTCGTGGAAATGACCGGCATGCCCGAACTGATCGCCCTGCTGCACAGCTTCGTGGGCCTCGCCGCGGTCCTGGTCGGCTGGAACGGTCACCTCGAAGCCCCAGAGCTTGCATCGGACTTGATGGCTGTGCACCATGCAGAGGTGTTCATCGGTGTGTTCATCGGAGCGGTGACCTTCACCGGCTCCATCGTGGCGTTCCTCAAACTGTCCGCCCGGATGAAGTCCTCCCCTCTCATGCTGCCGGGCAAGAACGCCATCAACCTCGGCGCCCTCACCGCGTTCGCTGCACTGACTGTCTGGTACGTCAATGATTCCCAGCTCTGGCTGCTCATCGTGGTCACTGCCCTCGCCCTGGGGCTGGGATGGCACCTCGTGGCCTCCATCGGCGGCGGCGACATGCCCGTCGTCGTGTCCATGCTCAACAGCTACTCCGGCTGGGCAGCAGCCGCAGCCGGCTTCCTGCTCAACAACGACCTGCTCATCATCACCGGCGCCCTGGTCGGCTCCTCCGGCGCTTACCTGTCCTACATCATGTGCAAGGCCATGAACCGGTCCTTCATCTCCGTGATCGCCGGCGGCTTCGGCATCCCCGCCCCGGCCGCGGCGGACGCCGAGTACGGCGAGCACCGTGAGATCACGGCCGAAGCCACCGCCGAAATGCTGGCCAGCGCCTCGTCCGTGGTCATTACCCCCGGCTACGGCATGGCCGTGGCCCAGGCCCAGTACCCAGTCGCCGAACTCGCCCACCAACTCCGCGAGAAGGGCGTCAACGTCAGGTTCGGCATCCACCCCGTCGCGGGGCGCCTGCCCGGGCACATGAACGTCCTCCTCGCCGAAGCCAAAGTCCCCTACGACATCGTCCTGGAAATGGACGAAATCAACGACGACCTCGGCGACACCTCCGTCGTCCTGGTAATCGGCGCGAACGACACCGTCAACCCCTCAGCTGCCGAAGACCCGGGTAGCCCCATCGCCGGCATGCCCGTACTCCGCGTCTGGGAGGCCGATAACGTCGTGGTGTTCAAACGCTCCATGGCCGCCGGTTACGCCGGCGTCCAAAACCCCCTATTCTTCCGGGACAACTCCCAAATGCTCTTCGGCGACGCCAAACAACGCGTCGAAGACATCCTCCGCGCATTTTGACGGAGAGTGCTCACGTCTCCCGGCAGCCAGCCGGGAGACGTGAGGGGAACGCCAGGCGGTTCCGCAGCTAGCCGTCGAAGCGAAGGACTATCTCTACGTCGGAGACTTCCTTCCCGCCAGGATGACGACGGGATGGTTCGTAAGGGGGTTCCTGGAGAGCGAGGCCAACAACGGCTTTCTCCGAACCGTTACCTGCGAACGATGGAACACGGGCAGACGGAGCCGTGGTCGCGCTTTCTCAGGTATGCCGAGCATGGGCCCTCCCCCAGATATGCTGCCCAGCCGCCTTGGGCGCTCATGGACGCAGCAAGCGTCGGGACATCGCTCTCCGAAACAGGGGGCGGCTTCGAAGAAAATACTAGGAAGACCTAGTATTTACTAGGAAGCCCTAGTAAATTTGTTCTCAATGCTCGTTCGATGAAGTTGTATCAGGAGGAAAGTCCCGTGAAGATCATTGTTCTCGTGAAGCAGGTACCTGACACCGAGGAGGAGCGCAGACTTGACCTCACGACAGGCCTGCTTGACCGCGAGGTCGGCGACAGCGTGGCCGACGAAGTCAACGAGCGTGCGCTCGAGGTAGCACTTCGCTATAAGGATGCGAATAAGCGGAGTGAGGTGGTGGTGCTGACCATGGGTCCGGCGTCCGCGACACAGGCCCTTCGTAAAGCACTGTCCATGGGCGCGGACTCCGCCGTGCATGTGACGGACGAGCGTCTGGAAGGAGCCGATATCTCCACCACAGCCTCCGTCCTGGCCGCCGCCGTCCAGCTCACCGGTTTCGACCTGGTCGTGGCGGGTAACGAGTCGACCGACGGTCGCGGCGGTGTAGTGCCGGCCATGGTGGCCGAGCATCTCGGGCTTCCGTTTCTGCCTTCGATGAACACCGTGGAGCTCACTGAGGACACAGTGTCCGGCGAGGTCGGCGCCGAATCAGGGAGCATTGCCGTGAGCGCAGCGCTGCCGGCTGCCGTGTCGGTGACCGAGCGGGCTGCCGAGGCCCGTTTCCCAAACTTCAAGGGCATCATGACGGCCAAGCGCAAGCCCCTTGCCACGCTGTCCTTGGCAGATCTTGGTGTGGAAGCCGGCGCGGGCACATCAAAGGTGCTCGCCATTTCCGAGCGACCGGCACGCACTGCCGGCCGCAAGATTGTCGACGACGGAACCGCGGCCAACGAGCTCGCGGATTTCCTTGCCGCCGGCCGGCTTATCTGACGAGGAGACTGACATGACCAACATACTGGCACTGATTGAGATTTCACCCGACGGATTGATCGCTAACAGCGCGCCGGCGGTGATCGCCGCGGCGGCAAAGCTGGGCACCCCCGTGGCCGTCGTGGCAACAAAACCCGCACAAGGCGTCGCACTCGTACCGCAGCTCGGCGCCCTCGGCGCGCAGGAGGTCTATATAGTGGAGAACGAAGAAGTAGGGCAGCTTCTTTCGGCCGCCGAGGTCGAGGCGCTGACGTCAGCGGCGCAACTACTGGAGCCCGCTGCTGTCATCGTGGCAAATTCGGTCCAAGGCCGCGAGATCGCTGGCCGGTTCGCGGTCCGCACCGGCAGCGGGCTGCTCGCCGACGTCGTCGATGTACGCACGAACGGCGACGGGTCCGCCGTCGGCATACACTCCGTCTTTGGCGGCACCTACACAGTCGAAGCGACCGTGCCGGCCGCCCTTGCGGTCATCACTCTCCGCCAAGGTGCGCTGGATGAGCGCGCCCCGGCGGCAACGCCTACTGTGACGACGGTATCGCTTGATGTCCCGTCGGGGAACTCCGCCAGGATCCAAGAAGTCCGGGCCGCAAGTGCCGACTCGGGTCGGCCTGCGCTGCGGGGTGCGGCCATGGTGGTCTCCGGCGGGCGGGGCCTTGGCTCAAGCGAGAACTTCGTGCTCGTCGAGCAGCTCGCGGATGCGCTCGGCGCCGCCGTCGGTGCTTCGCGCGCGGCCGTGGACGCCGGGTACGTTGAGCAAAGTGCCCAGGTGGGCCAGACCGGACTCACCGTATCCCCGCAACTGTACGTGGCGCTGGGCATTTCCGGTGCCATCCAGCACAAGGCCGGCATGCAAACCGCAAAGACCATCGTGGCGATCAACGTGGACGAGGACGCACCCATTTTCGACGTCGCTGACTTCGGCATTGTGGGCGATGTATTCACTGTGGTTCCGCAGCTGATCGAGGCCATCGAGGCACGCTCCAATTAGCCGCCCCGGCGTCAGGAAAGGACAACGTTCATGTCGACGATTACGAGCAAGACGGCAACGAAGCCCGGGAACAAATGGACCAGGATGGCAGCGGTGGTCACCCTCGCCGTGGTGATTCTGGCGGCCGTTGTCCTCATCGCCCGATGGATGCGGACGCTCCCCGCCGTCCAAGACTTCCTGACCACCTACCCAGGTCAGGTGGGGCTTCCCGAGACGGCCCCGGTGGGCCTGCCGGCCTGGCTGGGCTGGCAGCACTTCCTCAATGCGTTCTTTATTCTCCTGATCATTCGTTCCGGCTGGCTGGTGCGTACCACGGCCAGGCCTAAGGAGCACTGGACCCGGAACAACACCGGGCTGATCAAGACCAAGGCCAAACCGGCCAAGATCAGCCTGAACCTCTGGCTCCATCTCAGCCTGGACGCGTTATGGGTGACCAACGGGATCATCTTCGTCATCCTGCTGCTGACCACCGGGCAGTGGATGCGCATCGTGCCGACGAGCTGGGGGGTCATTCCAAACGCATTGTCCACGACCCTCCAGTACGCCTCGCTGGACTGGCCCACCGAAAACGGGTGGGTGAACTACAACCCGCTGCAGGTGCTGGCCTACTTCTCCATCGTCTTCATCGCCGCGCCGCTTGCCCTGGCCACCGGTCTGAGGATGAGCGGGGCATGGCCAAAAAACGCCACAACACTGAACAGGATCTACCCGGTGGAGGTGGCACGGGCAGTCCACTTCCCGGTCATGCTGTACTTCCTCGGCTTCTTGGTGGTGCATGTGGTGCTGGTGTTCACCACGGGTGCTTTTCGCAACCTGAACCACATGTATGCCTCCACGGACAGTGCCGGGTGGACAGGGTTTTGGATCTTTGCGGCATCGCTGGCCGTCATGATCGCCTCCTGGCTGCTGGCCCGGCCGTTGTTCCTGCGGCCGATCGCTTCACTCACCGGCAAGGTCAGCAAGTAGCACGGCTGGTATCACGGGCCGCCGGCGCCCCTTTCCGTCATCAAACAGATGGGCCGCAAAACAAGTAGGAACTCCTGGTAGTGGTACGAGCCCCAACTACATTCAATTTCACTATCTACGCTTTGGAGGACGAAGCATGTTTGAACTCAACGAGGACCAGCAGGCATTGGTCGAGATGGTGCGGGACTTCGCCAAGGAGGCGCTGGCACCCAACGCTGCGAAATGGGACGAAACCAAGCACTTCCCAGTCGACGTACTTCGCGAGGCAGGCTCGCTCGGGATGGGCGGAATCTACGTCCAGGAGGAGTTCGGTGGCTCCGGGCTGACGCGCAGCGACGCTGTGCTGATCTTCGAGGAACTGGCCAAAGCCGATCCCACCATCGCCGCCTACATCTCCATCCACAACATGGTGGTGTGGATGATCGACTCATTCGGCAATGATGAGCAGCGCGAACAGTGGGTTCCGCAGCTGGCATCGATGGAGGCGCTGGGCAGCTACTGCCTTACCGAGCCCGGTGCCGGCTCCGACGCCGCAGCCCTGAGCACCAAAGCGGTGCGCGACGGCGAAGACTACGTGCTGAACGGCGTCAAGCAATTCATTTCCGGCGCAGGGTCTTCCAGCTACTACATCGTCATGGCCCGTACCGCGGACACCGGAAGCCGTGGCATCACCGCCATCGTTGTCCCCGGAGACGCCCCTGGACTCTCCTTCGGTGCAAACGAGAAGAAGATGGGGTGGAACGCCCAGCCCACCCGCCAGGTGGTCCTGGAAAATGTCAGGGTTCCCATTACCAACCGCCTCGGCGAAGAAGGCAGCGGCTTCAGTATCGCGATGAAAGGCCTCAACGGAGGCCGCATTAACATGGGGGCCTGCTCCCTCGGCGGCGGCCAGATCGCACTGGACAAATCCGTGGCCTACCTCAAGGAACGCCAAGCGTTCGGTGGACCGTTGATCAACCAGCAATCGCTGCTGTTCCAGTTAGCCGACATGGAAACCGAGCTAGTGAGCGCGCGGACGCTGCTCTGGCGAGCAGCCGACGCGTTGGACCGCGGTGCCCCTGACGCCGTAAAGCTCTGCGCAATGGCCAAACGAGTGGCCACAGATGCAGGCTTCAACGTCGCCAACACTGCAATCCAGCTCCACGGCGGCTACGGCTACCTTTCGGAGTACGGACTGGAGAAGATCACCCGAGACCTGCGGGTCCACCAGATCCTTGAAGGCAGCAACGAAATCATGCGCATGATCATCGGCCGCACCGTGGCCGGAGTCTAGGGCGGGAAAACGATGGCGTTCTCCTGCTCTGGGAAGGCCATAACGGACCATCATCCTGAACAGGCCCAACACCATCAATGACTGACCCAATCAATGGTCAGCTAGTCACCGAAGCGCTCGTCGACGAGAGAACGACGATGAGGTCGCCGCCGTCCTGCCTGCGACACCTGCAGCGGAGTCGACATTGCGACCGTCGGCGCCACCGCCGCCAAAGTAAGCATCTCCGGCACAGAACGACTGGTCCGCCTCGCCGTACGCGCCACAACGGAATAACTGCTGCTGACGGGCGGCCTAATCACTGCCTGCGAAGTGCACGACCCGAGCACGCCGGCAGGGGGTGGTCCAGACGAAGGTGTCCCTGGGACTAAATACAAGAGCTTGCCGATGGGGCCCACCAGGCCCGGGCACTCCATCCAGTACATGACGCAGACCATCAACCCGATCGCCGCACGTGATCCGGCCCTCCCCGGATCACCAACCATTGGCAGGATCGATAGCCCTGAGCGACGAAGCAGAAACCGGGATAGGCCTTGCTGGCGAAGCAGACGCGGTGCCGGCTGGGTTAAGGCCCGCCCGCGGGATTAGATGCGGAAACGCGTCGCGACGAAATCGCCCGCAGCGTGACGAAACCGGCCCAGCACCTGATTCAGGCCGTCCACTTCCGACGCGCTGAAACCGGGCTTCGCAAACACCTCGGCGTTCAAGTCCAAGGTTGCCTTTTCCACTACTATCCGTCCCTGATGGGTGATTGCCACCAGCTTGGTCCGGCCGTCGGCGGGATGGGCAGCACGGAGGACAAGGCCGGCTCGTTCCAGTCTGTCCACCGTGTTGGTGACGCTGGTCGGATGCACCTGCAGTCGCGCGCTGGCCTTCGCCATGGGCAAAGCCCCGTCCCGTGTGAAACTGAGCAAGGCCAGCAGCTCAAAACGGGCGAAGGTGAGGTCATGCGGCTTCAAAACCATCTCGATGCGGGCCAACAGAATCTGCTGGGTTCGCATGATCGATGTCACCGCCGCCATGCCATCAGCAGCCTCGGACCACCCGCGCTCCTGCCAATGGCGGCGAGCTTCCGCTATGGGGTCCATAGGCAGTGGAACAGATTCAGACACGTTCGCTCCCACTCTCGTCACTTGACCCGAACGTCCAATTTACACATGGATTGGTTGCACGTCCTAGTTCGTCAACGGGTGGCGACCACCGATACGCAGCCGGCAATAGAGGCGTTGTTCACCAGCCCCAATGCAACACCAAGGACCAGTGCAACGGCCACAGTTTCCAATGAGGCGGAGAATCCCAGATGGATCACTGAGGCTGCGGCGAGGAACGCTATCGGCAGGACGCGCTTAGCGATCCAAAGCGACAGCACCGCGAACACGACGGATCCTAGAATGCCCCCAAGCTAAGGACCAATCCAGCCTGGACTCAGAGCTGCGCGTTGCCGGTAGCGATGGTGAGTGCCTGGAAGGTTATGGAAGAGGGTGGCCTGCAGCATTCCGAAGGACACCCCCATCAGCACCATTATCGCCAGCGGTGGGGCGCAGGCGCGCGAGATGCTCATCTCCGTGGCCACATGGACAACGGGATGGCCAACGGAAAGCTGTGTCTGCCCGTCTCCTACGGCAATGCTCAAGCGCCAGTCATCCTTCTCCAGCTGGTCAGGGGCCGCGATTCTTCCGGTGAGGAGGCCTCGAGCGAGCGGCGAGTACGCACAGGATAGGCCTCAGGACCGGATTAAAGAAGCGTCGTCTTCAATATTGCATTCAATATGGAATGCCGGTATCGTCTCATGTGTGCGAAAGCACAGGATGCAAAGGAGCAACCATGAAACCAGCACAACAGGGACCAGCTCGATGACGACAAAGAGCGAAGTCACGAAATTGCCAAGCGCCACGCTGCATGAAGCGGCGGGACGGACGGGCGCTTTGCCCTCGCGTATCCGACCCGCGTATCCCGGCGCTAAACTGGCCGGTCCGGCCTATCCCGTCATCTGTGCGTCCGGCGACAATCTATGGTTGCATCGCGCTGTCTACCAGGCGTCGCCCGGCGATGTGCTCGTGGTCGCACCTACCGATGACGTAGATTACGGTTACTGGGGGGAGATACTCAGTGAAGCGGCCATCGCCCGTGGTCTCGGCGGTTTGGTGATCGACGGGGGCGTGCGCGACACCGGACTGCTTGCAGCAGCCGGTTTTCCGGTTTTCTCTTCGTCGATCTGCATCCGAGGGACCGTGAAGAATCCCGCGGCCCCGGGTGGAACGCCTTCGGCGGTCACGCTCGGCGAAGTTCGCGTCTCTCGTGGAGATTTGATCGTCGGCGACGCGGACGGCGTTGTGTGTGTTGACCGCGAGGATATCGACTCGGTTATGACGGCCGCCGTCGAACGCGAGGCTAAAGAAGAACACATCATTCAGGCCATCCGCGCGGGCCAGAGCACCCTAGATCTGTTCGGGCTGCGGTGATCCCATGACAAAGCCCACGCCTGCGGACCACATCCGCCTTGAGCGCCTCCGCGGACTCGACTGCTGCGCTGTCTCGGACGCCCTCGATTCTCTCGAACTTCCTGGCGCAACGATCGGCATCAGGGCATTATCGGTAGCCCGTCGCGTCGCGGGCCGCGCAGTCACTTTGTCCCTCGCGGATGCTGATGGAAGTTCTGCGTCTCGGCACCTGGGCACCGCTGCCGTCGACGCCTCCGGACCCGGCTCTGTGATCGTTGTGGCCCATCGGGGCCGGCTGAACGTCGCGGGCTGGGGCGGGGTCCTCAGCGCCGGGGCGGTCGCCGCCGGTGTTGAAGGTGTGGTCGTCGACGGCGCGGTACGTGACCTTGACGAGGCCGTTGATCTCGCCCTCCCGCTCTACGCCCTGGCATCGGTGCCGGTCACCGCGCGCGGGCGTGTAATCGAGCGTCAATGGGATGTGCCGGTCCAATTCGCCGGCGTGGCGGTCTCACCGGGCGACTACGTGATAGCCGACCGCAGCGGGGTCGTGTTCGTTCCCCAGGGCGCCATCGACGAGGTACTCGCCCGGGCGGAGGCGATCGCCGCCCGGGAGCGGGCAATGGTGCGGGCCGCTCGATCCGGCACCCCAATGATCGAAGTCATGACCGCTGATTACGAAACAATGCTGACGACAGGAGCACTACATGACTGACTCACGCGCTCAGGAAATCTTGAACGAACTCAAGACACTCGACACTAGCCATGTAAGCGATGCACTCGACAAGCTGGGAGTTAACGGCCAAATCGCGGGCCTGCTGCCGTTGCAGCGCGGCTCGCGGCTGGTGGGCCAGGCCTTTACTGTGCGTTATGTTCCGATCACCGGCCGCACGGGCAGCGTCGGTGACTATGTCGACGACCTCGAACCCGGCACAGTAGTTGTGATTGACAACGCTGGGCGGCTGGACACCACGGTTTGGGGCGACCTGCTCACCGCCACCGCGTCCCAGCGGGGCTTGGGGGGAACGGTCATCGACGGGGTTTGCCGCGATTCCGATCGAGCTGTCGAGCTCGACTACCCCGTTTACAGCCGTTCGCGCTGGATGCGCACGGGCAAAGACCGGGTCCGCGTCGAAAGCTATCGCGATCCGGTCGTGATCGGAGGCATTTGCGTCGAGCAAGCTGACTATTTGCTGGGCGATGCCGACGGCGTGGTTGCTATACCCGCGGTACGGGCAAGCGAGGTAGTAGAGATCGCCACACGCATTCGGGATGCCGAGGACCTCATCCGCGCGCGTATCGAAGCCGGAGGCAGTCTCGTCGACGCCCGTCGCGAATTCGGCTACCACCAACTCCAGACAATGGAGAAGTGATGCGCCGCCGATCGATCGACGTGCCGGGACTTCACCACGCCGGAGCACCTATCCCCCAGGCCTCGCTGGTGGGCACCCTGCTGCTCTCCAGCGGTATCAGCGGCATGGACGCGGCCACCGGTGAGATCGCGACAGAGCCCGCCGAACAAGCGCGACTCGTGTTCGAAAATGTTGGCCGTGTACTGGAGGCGGCCGGCGGTTCGGCAGAGGACATCGTCAAGATGACTTTTTTCGTACGGGACCGCTCACTGAGGGACCAAATTGACCCGCACTGGCTGCGGCTGTTCCCGACTACTTCGAGTCGTCCTGCGCGCCACACACTGGTCCAAATCCTGCCCGACGGCATCCACATGCAATGCGAAATCACCGCGAACATCGAAGGGAAAACAAAATGATCATCGACGCTCACGCCCACCTCCTGGCACCGGACAGTCTCTACGCGTTCCGCGCGAACCTGCTGGCAAACGGGGGCTACCACTTCGGCTCGCCCAAAATCACCGATGCCGAAATCGCCGCATGCGCAGACCTCAACGTGTCCGCTCTCGACGAGGTCGGCACCGATGTGCAGTTGCTCTCGCCCCGCCCTTACCAACAAGGGCACTCCATGAAACCATCCCGGTTGGTAGAACCGTGGATCGCTGCCCAGAACGACGCCATCGCGCGAACCGTTGCCCTGCACCCCACCCGTTTCGCGGGCGTCGCCGGCCTCCCGATCACGCCCGATAAACCGGTCGAGAACGCCCTGGCCGAGCTCGACCGCGCCGTGCTCGATCTCGGCTTCGTCGGAGTCCTAATCAATCCTGACCCCACCGAGGGTACCGGCACTATGCCGACGCTGGGCGAGTCTTATTGGTACCCGCTCTACGAGCGGATGATCGAGCTCGACGTACCGATGCAGGTGCATTCCGCGGGCTGCTTCTCCGGCCGCGAATCCTATTCCGAGCACTTCATTACCGAGGAATCCATCGCCATCCTGTCGATGCTCCGCAGCGATGTCTTCGAGCGTTATCCCCAGCTGCGCGTTATCGTCTCGCACGGTGGAGGATCTGTTCCGTACCAGCTCGGTCGCTGGCAGTCGGAGCGGCTGCTGCCGCTTTTGGGCGGCAGCCCCGACACCGAGCGGTTCGAGCACTCATTGAGCACCTCATTCTATTTCGACTCCGTGTTGCATTACCCGCTCGCCCTGGAACTGCTGATCAAGACCGTCGGTTCCGACCGCGTGCTCTTCGGCACCGAGCGGCCCGGATCCGGCTCCGCGATCAATCCCGACACCGGACTCGCCTTCGATGACTTCAAGCCAGTGATCGAGTCATTCGACTTCCTGGATCAAGCCGGACGCGAAGCCATCTTTGAGCGCAACGCGCTCACCGTGTTCCCCCGGCTGAACAAGGTCCTCGAGGGGGTGCGCGTTGCCACAGCAGGAGTGTGAGCCGGAGATCCCCGGCACGTTCGTCTTTGACGGCTTGAGGTCAAGGGCCGGTCTGCCGCTGAATAACATGGCGAAGGCGCTCACCTCGGAGGAGAACCGGGCGCAATACGTTGCCGACCCCGAGGCGTTCATGGAACGTTTCGGACTAACGGAGCAGCAGCGTGATGCCGTGCGCAATCGTGACTACCTGCGGATGCTCGAACTGGGCGGAAACATCTACTTCACCTACAAGATCGGAATGATCGACGGTCTGACCGTGCCCGACATCGTGGCGCAGATGACCGGTCAGACGGCAGAGGAATTCAAACAGATGATGAAAGACGGAGGAAGGAAACCCCTTGGCTGAGATCGTTGCCGGACTCGGCATTTCACACATCCCCACGCTCGGTGCAATTATGCGTGAACGTCCCAACGACCCCGACACCGCGATCGTGTACGACACCTTCGAACCTGTGCGCTCCTGGATCGCCGAGATGGAACTCGACGCTGTGGTCGTGATTTACAACGACCACGCCGCGGAGTTTTCGCTGGAGATGCTCCCCACCTTTGCGATCGGTGCCGCGGACTCGTACCGGCCGGCAGATGAGGGATACGGTCGGAGTGCTGTCCCTACGGTCCCCGGCGACGCCGAGCTATCCTGGCACATCATCGACTCGGTTATCCCTTCTGGCTTCGACCTAGTCGTTTGCCAAAGCCTCGACGTTGATCATGGTGTCACTGTGCCCCTGACGGTCGTCTTCGGCCCCGCGGAGGACTGGCCGGTGCCCGTCGTGCCGATCGCGGTCAATGTGGTGCAGCAGCCTACCCCGAGCGCTCAACGCTGCTTTGATCTGGGAGTTGCCCTCGGTGACGCCCTGCGCAGCTACTCCGGCAGCGCGAAGCGCATCGGGGTCATTGGTACAGGCGGCATGTCGCATCAGCTTCAGGGCGCCCGCGCAGGGCATATCAACGAGGAATTCGATCGGCACTTCTTGTCGAGCATTGTCGATCAGCCCGCCGACCTCACTCGCCTGACGAACGCTGAGTACCTCACACTGGCCGGTTCCGAAGGCGCAGAACTCGTTATGTGGCTGGTGATGCGGGGCGCCCTGAGTGAATCCGTTACCGCCGACATCACGGGGTACCACATCCCGGTATCCAGCACTGCAGCGGGACTGGTGGCACTCCGCAATCAGCCGGCCGCGTAGCACCCGGTTCCATCACCTTAGTAGAGGATTCCCAATGAAGCGGATCATCACAGCAAGTGCCCTGCTCGCAGCCCTCGTACTGGCCCTGACGGCCTGCGCCGGAACAAACACGACGACGGGGACGTCGGGCACTGGCCCTCACGCCAGGCAGTCGATCACCGTGGGCGCGATCCCAATTGTGGACGTGGCGCCCCTTTATCTCGGCGTCGACAAAGGCTTCTTCGCCGAGGAGGGGCTAGACGTGAAGATTGAGACAGGCCAGGGCGGAGCGGCAATCATCCCCGGGATCACCAGCGGCACATTTCAATTTGCTTTCAGCAACATCACCTCAGTCCTGCTCGCGCAGTCCAAGGGACTAAGCCTTTCGGTGATTGCGCCAGGCGTGTTTAGCACCAGCAACCCCAAGAGCGACTTCACCGGTATCCTCGTACGCGCCGACAGCGGTATCACCAGCGCAGCCGACCTCAAGGGCAAGAAGGTGGCTGTGAACACGTTGCATAACATCGCCGACACGACCACGCGTGAACTCATCTCCAAAGCAGGCGGTGACCCCAACTCCGTCGAGTTCATCGAGCTTGCGCTGCCGGACATGGCCGGTGCGGTTGAGCGGGGGCAGGTTGATGCGGCTTTCTCGGCCGAACCGTTCCTCACCCTCTCATCCAGCGGCACCATCACCACGGGCATCTACCCATACAGTGACCTGATGAAGGACTTCATGCCCGCCGCTTACTTCACTTCCGCCACCTACGCGTCAGAGAACCCGGAGACGGTGTCTGCCTTCAGGGCGGCGATTGACAAGTCTCTGAAGTACGCCCAGGCGAACCCCGATGAGGTGCGAAGGATCCTGCAGACGTACACGGCCATCCCGCAGGAAGCGGCCAACTCGCTCGTGCTACCCACGTGGTCAACAACACTGAGCACTGACTCGCTGGAACTCATCAATGCGCTCGCCACCAAAGATGGCTTGCTCAAGGAGAAAGTCGATCTCGACAAACTGGTGAAATGATCCGGTGTCATCCGGCACCATTGGCTTCAAAGGAGAGGCTCCGATGGCAACAGCCACCGTTAATCCCGCCGCCCGTCCGGCAGTCGCACGACCAGGCCGCAAGCTACCTCGAGGATTCCTCGGCGCCGTTGGAGTGGTGGGTTTCCTTAGTCTGTGGGAGCTCCTGCCCCGCACCTCGCTCGTCGACGCGCGCTACCTGCCGCCAACGAGTGAAGTGTTTGCCGCCTTCTCCCACCTCGCTCAGCGACTCCCGTTCTGGGCAGCGGTTGCCGACACCATGACCATTTGGGCCATCGGCCTCTTGATCTCGGCGATTCTCGGCATTCTGACAGGATTCGCTATCGGCTCGAGCGCCTTCATGCGTCGGTTCACCCGGTCAACCATTGAGTTCCTGCGGCCCATACCGTCTGTCGCCCTGATCCCGGCCGCCGTCCTAGTTTTCGGGGTTGGAATGCCGCCGGCAGTGCTGCTGGTGGTCTACGCCTGTTTCTGGCAAATCCTGATCCAGGTCCTCTACGGGGTGGCTGACAAAGACGCCGTAGCGATCAGCACGGCACGGTCCTTCGGCCTCGCCCGAATGGCACGAATTCGTTACGTGATACTGCCGACGACCCTGCCGTACTTATTCACCGGTCTCAGGATCGCCGCCTCGACGGCGCTCATCCTCGCTATCACGGCCGGTCTGATCATCGGCTCCCCTGGCCTCGGGAGGGAGATCGCCCGTGCGCAGTCAAGCGGAGCGGTCGCATCAATGCTCGCCATCGTGGTCGTCGCGGGATTCATTGGCGTGGTCATCAACCTTATGTTCCGGGGCTTGGAGAAGCGGGTGCTGTCCTGGCATTCCTCGGTGCGGTCGGAGGTCGACGCGTGAGGTTCGTAAAAATATGCGGGTTCGGCGTTGGTTTGCCAGCCCTGCTTGTCGTGCTCTGGTGGGCGTGCAGCAAGGATTCGACAAGTATCTACATGCCGAAGCCGATCAGCCTCACTGCCACCTTCGGCGAGATCTGGTTCAGCGAGCGATTCATGCTCGATGTCCTTCCGAGTCTGGCTCGTCTGGCCGGCGGGGTGACGCTGGCCATCATAATCGGCATCGCCGCGGGTCTCTTGATTGGCTCCGTGCGGTGGCTGCGCGATCTGCTTGAGCCGCTGCTGGAGTTTTTCCGTGCCGTGCCACCGCCGGTGCTCGTACCGCTTCTCATTCTGTTCCTGGGCGTCGGCGACACCATGAAGGTCGCGGTGATCACGTCGGGCTGCGTGTGGCCAGTCCTGATGAACACGGTCGAAGGTGTGCGGGCGACCGATTCCGTGACGCGGGACAGCGCCAGGATCTACTCCCTTTCCGGTGCTGCGAGTATTCGGTACCTGGTGCTGCCTTCGGCCGCACCTCAGATCATGGTCGGAATCAGGCAATGCCTCTCTATTGGCCTGATCCTGATGGTGATCTCGGAGATGTTCGCATCCTCATCCGGGCTGGGCTTCACGATCGTACAGTTTCAGCGTTCGTTCTCCATCCCAGAGATGTGGAGCGGGATTGTGCTGCTCGGCCTGATCGGCGTCGTTCTATCACTCATTTTCCAGCTCGCGGAGAGATCCATTCTCCGCTGGTACTTCGGCAGCAAGGAGGCTGATCATGCAGGTTAGTACGGGGCAAAACTCGACCGCGACAGAGATCAAGCTTGCGCTCTCCATCCGCGGCCTGCGCAAGGTCTATCAAAGCGGGCACGGTGAGGTCGAAGCCGTGCGTGACCTTACCTTCGACCTGCCTGCCGGGCAGTTCGCCTGTCTCGTAGGCCCATCGGGGTCGGGCAAGACCACTCTCCTGAAGTGCGTGTCAGGCCTAATGGCCCCAACGTCAGGAGAAGTGTTGCTCACCGGCAAGCGCGTCACTGCACCACCAAAGACGATGGCTGTGGTGTTCCAGGAATACGGCCGAAGCCTTTTCCCGTGGATGAGGGTGAAAGAAAACGTCGAACTGCCGCTGAAGAACCGCGGCATGCCGGTCGAAAAACGCCGCCGCCTCGTCGATGACGCGCTGGAGGCGGTGGGCCTCGCCCACGTGCCGTCCCACTATCCCTGGCAGCTTTCGGGCGGCATGCAGCAGAGAGTCGCGATTGCCCGTGCTGTTGCATACCAGCCTGAGGTGTTGCTTATGGATGAGCCGTTTGCGGCTGTCGACGCGCAGACCCGGGCCGACCTCGAAGACCTGATGCTGCGGGTCTGGAAGGAGTTCAACATGACTGTGCTTTTTGTGACGCATGACATCGACGAATCGGTGTATTTGGGCGAGAGGGTCATTGTGCTCTCCAGTTCGCCGACGGTCGTCCAAGACGACCTGGTGATCGACCTCCCGGGTGAGCGTGACCAGCTCGTCACTCGCTCGCTGCCGCGGTTCTCGGAACTGCGCGCGCGGGTTTATCAGGAAATTCAGAACGCGAAGAAGGTAGACGCATGACCGACACCCAGCCCGTAGATGAGCACCTCGAGGTTCCCGTACTAATCGTCGGCGGCGGGCCGGCGGGCCTGACAACAGCCCTCGAACTGGCCCGCCGTGGCATAGAGGGCCTACTGATCGAACGCCGTGATTTCAGCCCCCGGTATCCCCGCGCCCACCTGCTGAACGTGCGCACTATGGAGTCCTTCCATGATGTGGGTGTCGCTGATGAGATCTACCGGCTTTCACCTCCTGAGGATCAGTGGCATCGGGTGGCCTGGTACACCTCCCTCGGCGGAGAGGGCCGGTACGACGGCCTGAAGATCGGCCACGTTGAAGCTTGGGGAGGTGGAAACGATCTCGAATCCTACCGGCTCGCGAGTCCGCGGCCGTTCGCAAACCTCCCTCAGATCCGGCTCGATCGCATCCTCTGGGAACATGCGCGCAAGGTTTGGCCCGACCGCATCCTGGGAAGTCATGAGCTCGTTGGCCTTGAGGTTGACGGCGAGGGAGCCCTGGCGACCGTACGCGACCTGATCGGGGACCGGCTGATCTCGATTCGGGCGCGCTACGTGGTTGCAGCCGACGGGGGACGTACGGTCTCACACCTGGTCGACAATCCCACAGTGGGCCCCCGGGCGCTGCTGGACCTCGTGAACGTCTACTTCTCCGCCGACCTCTCAAAGATCGCTGACGAGGAAGCGCTAATCACCTACTTCATCAATCCAGACGGCCAAGGCAGCTTCGCTGGCGCGCTGCTTGCGCTGGGCCCAGATTCTTGGGGCGCCCGTTCTACCGAATGGTCGGCGGTGATGGCCTTCCGACTCGATGACGTGGCCGCGCACGACGACGCGGGGTTGATCGATCGCGCCAGGCGGCTGGTCGGGGCCGAGGATATCCCTTTTGAGGTGCACGCCATCAGCCACTGGCAGTTCGAAGGCGCCGTGGCCGAGCGCTTCCGGGTTGGACCGGTGCTGATCGTCGGCGACGCCGCGCACCGGCATCCACCGACTGGCGGACTCGGCCTGAACACCGCCATCGGCGATGTCTCCAACTTGGCCTGGAAGCTCGAATCGGTCCTGAAGGGCTGGGCCGACGACGCGCTCCTGGACAGTTATGAGGCCGAACGGCAGCCAGTGTCGGCTCGTAACGTGGCTCATTCCCTGCAGAATGCTGGAAGACACGAGCCGGTTGCGGCTTCGCTCGGGCTGCACAATGGCATCTCACATGAGGACGGATGGGCAGCTATAGCGGCCTGGGCGGATTCGCCCGCCGGGAGCGCTGTGCGCCGTGTTACGGCCGAGGCTGTAGCAGCAAATGCGGAGGACTTTAGCCAGCTCAACATAGAGGCCGGGTTCTCCTACGAGCACGGCGCGCTCCGCCCAGACGGGACACCTCCGGTGCCAGGGCAAGAGTCAGCGCAAGACTTTGTGCCGTCCGCGCGCCCGGGGCGTCACCTCCCGCACGTTTGGCTCGAGTCTGATGGCAAGCCTGTGTCGACCTCCGATCTTGTCGCTCCGAGCGGGTTCACGGCGTTCGTCGATGATAAAGCTCTGGCTTGGCGCGAGGCTCTTTCGGTGGTCGCGCAAGAGTTCGAGATGCCCCTCACCGTGGTTGTGATTGGCGGGCAGGATGGGCTCTCCGACCCGGCAGGCAGTTGGCGGGAGGCGGCCGACGTGAGCATCGAGGGCCTCGTTCTAGTGCGTCCTGACCGGCATGTGGCCTGGCGATCACATGGCGCTCCCGCCGACGAAGCGGCAAGCGAACTCCACGACCTTATCGCCGGGCTGACCCGCGGGGAGTTCGACAGGCCTGACCCTGAACAGACGCTGCGTCAGCTGGCCGAGATTGCCGAGGCAGGTGAACGCCTCCGTACTGGCCACGTGCGCGAAGCGAAACTGTTCGAGGAGCTTGCTCGGGCATCGACCCTCAAATCACGAAGCTGACCCGCAACACCGAAGGAGCCGCCATGAATGAACCGGCATCCACCGGGAACCTCCGGGCTGCCCGCGACCAACTGATCGCGCTGCGAAACGATCATGAGCGGGCCGTCGCGGAATTCAGCTGGCCGGACGTGGGCCGGGTCTTCAACTGGGCGCGGGATTGGTTCGATTGCATCGCCGAGGACAACGACCAGGATGCGGTAGTCATCCTGGAGGAGGATGGCACACGTACGGCCCGCACGTTCGGCCAATTGCGGGAGTCGTCGGACCGAGTTGCGGCCAGCCTCACCGCTCACGGCATCGGCGCCGGCGATGCTGTGATGCTAATGGTCGGCAATCAGCTCGAGCTCTGGGAGTCGATGCTCGCCATCATGAAAATCGGCGCGATCATCATGCCTACCACCACGGCCCTCGGCCGCGAAGACCTGGCCGACCGGATCGAACGTGCTTCCGTCCGGTGCATCATCGCGAACACGAAGGACACGGGCAAATTCGAAGGCATCGCCAGCGAGCAGGTGAAGCTGTGTATCGGCCCGACGGCCGCTGGCTGGATCGAGTACCACGCCACACACGCCGAGTCGGGTCCGGCGCTGACGCAGGAGGTGGGATCGAAGGACCCGCTGTTGCTCTACTTCACCTCCGGCACCACCTCGAAGCCAAAGCTGGTCGAACACACGAACATCTCCTATCCGGTAGGCCACCTCTCCACGATGTATTGGCTGGGGTTGCAACCGGGCGACGTGCACCTGAACATCTCATCCCCGGGATGGGCCAAGCACGCATGGTCATGTTTCTTCGCGCCCTGGCTCGCGGAGGCGACGGTCTTCTCCTACAACTACAGCCGCTTCGATGCGCGCGCCTTCCTCGAGGTGCTCACGCGCGAGTCGGTCACCTCTATTTGCGCGCCGCCCACGGTGTGGCGCATGCTCCTGAACGTCGAGCTCGGCGCTCGGCCGCCACACCTGCGCGAGCTGATAGCCGCTGGGGAGCCGCTCAACCCTGAGGTGATCGCACGGGTTCAGGAGAAGTGGGGCCTCACGATCCGCGACGGTTTCGGGCAGACCGAAACGACGGCGTCCGTGGGGAACACGCCAGGTTCGCTGCTCAAGCCCGGCTCGATGGGCCGCCCCCTCCCTGGAGTGCCCGTCGTGCTCGTCGACCCCCTTACTGGGACTGCTTTACCGCCGGGCACGGCGGGCGCGGGCGAAGTGAGCCTTGATCTATCACGCTCGCCCCTGACCCTCATGACGGGCTACATCGATGACCCGGTTCGCGATGCGGAAAGCCGGGCCGGCGGCTTCTATCGCACCGGGGACATCGCCAGCATTGACAGCGATGGCTACATTACATACGTCGGCCGCGCGGACGATGTTTTCAAATCATCGGACTACAAAATTAGCCCCTTCGAACTCGAATCCGCCTTGATTGAACATCCTGCCATTACCGAGGCCGCTGTTGTACCGGCTCCCGACCCCATTCGGCAGACGGTCGTGAAGGCATATCTTGTGCTCTCGCCGGGTTATTCACCCACACGCGAAACAGCACTGGACATATTCCGTTTCACGCGCTCCCGGCTCGCGCCCTTTCAGCGTATTAGGCGCATCGAGTTTCTGGATTTGCCGAAGACAATCTCCGGCAAGATCCGACGAGTCGAGCTCCGCCAGCGGGAACTTTCGCTCGCCGACTCCCGCATAGCGACCGAGTGGCGTGAAGACCAAATGGAGGAGCTAGTGTCATCACCCTGACTTTGAATTCAATCCTGTAGAACGATAGGATCGGCTTGTGCCCAGAAGCGACCAGTCCAGTCAGATAATGAGTAAGCCGACGGGTTCCGCGCGGGTGCTCGCCGGGGTCAAACGATCGGTGCTCCGCGGCGAACTCCTCCCGGGGGAGCAACTCCGGCAGGAGCGCCTGGCTGCAGAGTTTGAAGTCAGCCGTGTCCCGTTGCGAGAGGCTCTGCTGATCCTCGCGAACCAGGGACTGCTGAAACACGAGCCGAACCAAGGATTCGTGGTGGCAAAACGATCAGAGGATGAGATCGGCCAACTGCATCATTTGCTGAGCCTTCTAGAGGGCGAACTGCTTCGAACCATCACCTGGCCAGGTGCCGCAACCATTTCACGGATGAAGGCGCTGAACGAAGCGATGAGTGCGCTGGTCGACTCGCCCGATTGGGTTGAAATAATTGAGCTCAATCATGAGTTCCATCGCTCCCTGTGGCAATGTTCGAGGCTTAACCTTTTCGCTGATGAGGTTGAGCGGGTCTGGCCACTTGCTGACCCCTACATAGGACGTGCCTACAGCCGACGTGAGGACCGGGCGCGGGCCGTTCGCGAACACGCCCTGATTATTGAATCCCTAGAGGCGCACGATGAGGAGATGCTCCTACGTACGAGCGCGGACCACAGGCAATCAACGATCAAAGGGATGGCCGGCGAATTCGGATGGTAAGCAGGTGACGTCCCCGCGCCCTTACTCGGCCGGCTGCCCGAGGAGGACCAGCGGGAGTTGCCTGTTGTATCCAGCGCACGAACTACGAGGTCATCGTGCTGACCTGATAAACCTCCCACATCCGTGCCGCCCTGCTGGCCGATGAATCACCCTGGCTGCACCGGATCTTGGAGACCGCGCACGCTCGGATCCCGACGGGCCCGCGCGATCCCGATTGGTCGCCTTCGAAAAACGCCAGCACTGCGCGACCGCTCATCTGCTTAGATGCAGCATGTTCATCACCTACGGCACCGAGCCTGTCCTGGATCATGACCCGGGTAAACACTTCGTCCGGTGATCCTTCCGGCGGCGCGACCGGGGACTGGTCCGTCCGCTGCCGAGCGGGCCGGACGGCGGCCTGCGATGCGAGATGGGGCGTACTTCTTGACGTCTCCGGACTTCAGAACGGCGGTGTGGCCGTGGCGCCATCGGGCGTCCTAACAACGGCTGATTCCCACTATCCGGCACGGTTCGGAGTTGCCATGTTTCATCAGCTTGATCATCATGAGCACGTGCGACGTTTTTCGGAGGCCCTCCCCCAGGCTTCCTCCGCCTTTTCATCGCTGCCAATTGCAACTCCTAAACCAATCCCGTGTTGCAACTAGCGCTGGACGCCCAGCCGTCACAATGGCTCACTTTTCGACCGTCACCGACAGAGAATCGACGATTACCGATTTCGAGAGCTCACAGCGTCGGACTGTAGGTCTTCGGGCAGCTTTCTGGCCATCCCGGCACTTTAGGTGCCGGTGGGTAGAAATAAAAGGCCATCGACAGATGCTCGTCCCCTTCCCGTGCCACAGCTGGAAACCGCACGGATCGGATCACCGTCCCCTTTGGCTGGGATCCGAAGGGCTTCCCTCACATCGCCCAAGATCTCTTACTGCCGCCCACGCCAAGCGCTCGGTTGGGAATCCCCACCCGAGCGCTTACGTGATTTGGTGTTTACGATCTATTCACCGGCGGCACTCCGACGAACACTGGAATTGGCCCTTTGGGACTACGGCATGATCACGGCTTGCGCCCTTCGGATCCAGTGTTTTAGGGGTGCGAACGCATGAGCATTTGCTGCAAATGTCGCCCTAACCTCCTACTTAGAATGGATATGCTGGCATTTCAGTTCGCAAAGTTACCCATTGGGTCTCTGTAAATGCCGCTAGATTTGCGCTTCCGCCGTGTCGTGAGCCGGTACCTGAATCGTTCACACCTCCAAATGGCACCCATGGCTCGTCATTGATCGTCTGATCGTTGATGTGTACCATGCCAGTCGGAATCCGCTCGGCGAGCTCAAGTCCGATTGACACATCCCGGGTAGCAATTCCCAGGGACAATCCGTAGTTCGAGTCAGAAGCCAGTGCTACTGCTTCGTCCAAGGTGGAAAAGGAAACAACTGACGCGACAGGACCGAACACCTCCTCGGCGAAAGACCGCGAAGATGCGCTCACGTTATGCAGAACTGTGGGCTCGTAGAAGAGGCCCTGGTAGTTGCCACCAGTGAGTACCGTCGCCCCTGCAGCAACGGTGTCTGAAACAATTTTGTGAACGTGATCGCGCTGGCCCTCGTCGATCAACGGACCAAAGGCAACCTGATCTGCGGCCGGGTTTCCAACCGGGAGCCGCTCAGCGTGCTTAGCTAGGAGTCGTGCATACTCGTCGGCAACCGATTCATGGACGAGATGCCTTCCGATTGCCATACATATCTGCCCAGCGTGGTTGAACGTTCCAAATGCACCCGCCGACGCAGCAGCTTCAATATCTGCATCGTCAAGAACAATGTATGCAGAGTTACCGCCAAGTTCGAGGTGGGTTCGCTTGAGGTGTTCAGCAGCAGCCCGTGCGATTGCCCGGCCCCCGGATGTCGATCCGGTAAATGCAATCACAGGAATCACGGGTGAGGCGACCAAGGCCGCGCCGGTTTCGGCTCCACCTGGGAGCATATGAAATACTCCCGCGGGCAGGCCGGCTTCTTGAAATACTCGAGCAATGACCACACCGCCGGAAACCGCGGTGCGCGGATCTGGTTTACACACGACGCTATTTCCAAGGGCAAGGGCGGGCGCCACGGCCCGGATTGCGAGAGCCAGAGGTGCGTTAAACGGGGCGATGACGCCCACCACCCCAACAGGAACCTGTCGAGTCAGCGACATTCTCGGGCTTTCGGTACGATACAGCTCGCCAAATGGCGCTGAAGCCAGAGCGGCGGCCTCCCAGCACTCATCTGCGGCCAGTTTGGCCTGCATGAGTCCGAACATTCGGGTGGCTCCCGACTCGCGAACGAGCCATTCGGCAATCTCGTCGGCGTGGTCTGTAAACAGCTGGGCTGCACGACGCATCACTGCAACGCGGTCCGTGAATGGCCGTCGTGCCCATTCTGTTTGTGCGGCTAGGGCAGCGCGTGCCGTGTCGGCAACATCCTGAGCTGATGCAATTCCCACTTCGCCAAGCTTGTCTCCCGTAGCAGGTTCACGTACGTCGCGGACTCCCCCTCCACCCGGTACCCAGCTTTGGGAAAAAATGCGACCCGACCACGATGTGGGGTCCAGCAATGTATTCATGAGATTCCTTTTTCTGCGGTTAAGTGCTTCGGATTAGGACATGCGTAGGACGGGCTTGACGACGTCGCCGGATGCCGAGGCGGCCTGGGCGGCGTTGATGTCCTCAAAGTCGAAGTATTCAATCAGCTCATCGAAAGGGAATCGCCCTTGTCCTTGCAGTTCGAGAAGCGCAGGGATGAAGCGTGTACTCTGGCTCTCGCCGCCAAGAGTGCCCACAATGCGCTTGCCCCACAAGGTCGACTGGTGATCGGCAGTGAACGTCGCGCCAGCGGGTGCAGCGCCAATTAGCATGGCAGTTCCGAGCATGCCGACGCTGTCGATGGTTTGGCGCACGACGGCGGTGTGACCGGAACAGTCCAGTGCCAAATCCGCGGGGCCATGGCAGACCTCTCGAACAAGCCCGACGACATCAGCGTCCGTCTTGGGGTCAATGACATCAGTGGCTCCGTAACTGAGTGCCTTTGCTCGTCGGCTTTGGTTCGGTTCGACGACAACGATTTTGGTTGCAGGAGAAAGAGCCGCGGCCATCACGGCGGACAAGCCAACTGCGCCCGCACCGTAGATGACAATAGAGGACCCTGGCTCGACGTGGGCGGCATTCATGATCGCCCCGGCTCCGGTCGCTATCCCGCAGGACAATGCGCTGACCGCCTCGACCGGAATGTCAGTCGAGAAAGGAACCAGTCCACTTGCGTACACGATTGAGTGGCGAGCGAAGGACGACTGGCCGAAAAAATGACTCCCCAAGGCGCTTCCGTCAGTACGCTTTATTGCCGTGGATCCATCGGCGCGCCCACCCGCCAGAATCATCGGGATCAGGTCGAGACAGAACCGTGGGTTGCCAGCCTTGCAGTTGCGGCACGAGCCGCACGAAGGCCAGGTCATAAGCACGTTGTCCCCGGGCTTGCAGGAAGTGACGCCTTCGCCGACGGCTAAAACACGTCCGACGCCTTCGTGCCCCAATACGCCTGGCACGGGAAAAGGTAACCCCCCATGCTGGGCAACAGCGTCAGTGTGACATATGCCACTAGCGAAAACTTCCACCAACGCTTCACCAGCCCGTGGGTCATCTAAGACCACGTCTTCAATTTCAAAGTCTTTGCCGAGTTGGCTAAGGGTAGCTGCGACGGTCTTCATGTTCTCAACTTTCGGAGAATGGATGGGTTAGGCCTGTGGAGTAAGAATAGAGATGCGGATCACAAAATGCAATATTGAATTCATTGTGAGTGGGCAGCGCACCCACTCGCGCGTCCCCCATCCTCTCCAGACGCCCCGTCAGGTGGCTCCGCTCCGGGTGTAGGCTGCGGGTCCAGTGCAACCGAAGATATGTCGGCTCCCAAACTTTGTTAAGCCTCTCCAGTGCACCGGAGGTGTCGTAGTGCAGTTACCCGACCAACTCACGAACCCGGCCCCAAATCTTTTGTTCTATTGAGGGCCTCATTTTTGTTGCCTGGGCGGGTTCGGGTGGAGGTGTTCTCCCAGGCGTGACACTTAGGCCAGCAGGGGCTCGTTGATGAACTCCGAACCGACCGTTGTCTGAGCCGATCCCGAGAGCGGCGAACGGGAACACCACGGTGACGTGCCCGAGTGCTTCGAGAGACCATTTGATGGCCTTGTCGCGACGGTCCGCCCGGCGCAGACGGTCCGGACGTGGGCCGAATGGGTTGCGCACCGCTCAGAACCGGCAGCATTCGGCCGCCAAGAGATTGCGGGCAAGGGATCCGCATCACCCGCCCAGTACCTGTTTCAGCGGGTCCCTCAGATCAGCGCCTCACGGGCGCTCCTCCCTGCCCAAGCTTGACGGCTTTTATAACGAGGCCATGGGTAGCTCGATGAAAAGGGGTCTTGATTTCGGAGAGGAAGGCGGATAGCATTCCCGACAGCATTCAATTTTGAATGCATCGTCTGATTCAAGGAGGAATTTAGATGGCCAGGAACGCGACCGCGACTGAGATCGACATCTTCACCGAGGACGCCATTCTCAATCCCCACGAGTATTACCGGCAGTTGAGGGATAGAGGCGCGGCCATTTGGATGGATAAGTACGACTGCTGGGTACTTCCTCGACACCGCGAGGTCAAGGCGGGACTTGAGGACCACGGGACGTTCTCGTCCGGCTCCGGCGTATGCCTTAACGGGATGATGAACGACACCATGGCGGGGTCGAGCGCACTCCAAAGTGACCCACCTGCACATACCCGGCTCAGGCGGATGCTGGGATCGCGGCTTACCCCGAGGGCGTTGAATGCCCATAAGGACGCTATTCAAGAACGCGCTGACGCATTGGTTTCCGCATTGCTGGATAAAGGTTCGTTCGATGTAGTGGCCGACTTCTCACTTAGTTTCCCAATCTCCGTTGTCCCAGACCTGTTGGGATGTCCGGCGGACGGGCGCGATCACCTGCTGAAGTGGGCTTCGGCCGCTTTTCAGGCAACCGGCCCGATGAACGAAAGAACGTCAGCCGCTCTCCCGGCTCTCCAAGAATTTCTCGGCTACACGAATCGACTCGTTGATGAAAACCTGTTGAGCGCCGGAGGCTGGGGCGACCAGATGCTGCAGGAAGCACGTGCCGGGGAGATCGACGAAGCTACGTTGCCTTTGCTCCTGGTCGACTATCTTGGGCCATCCATCGATACCACGACCAATGCGCTCTCGGTAGCTATCTGGAAACTTGGTGAGCAGCCGGATCAATGGCGAGCAGTACGCCGGGACCCGACACTTATCAATAACATCGTGGATGAAGCAGTCCGTTTCGAAGCGCCCATTCGCGGATTCTCGCGGCTACTCACTTCGGACTTCGAGACCGAGGACGGCACCTTACCCGCTGGCGATCGTGTTTTCTTTCTCTACGGCTCAGCAAACCGGGATGAACGATTCTGGCAGAACCCCAACGTATTCGACGTCACGCGGGACACCACAGGCCATGTAGGGTTCGGTGGCGGCATTCATCGTTGTGTTGGACAAGGGCTTGCGAAGCTTGAGGCTAAAGCCCTGTTCACTGCCCTCGTCCAGAAAGTGTCAGAGATTGAGGTGGGCGAACCCGAATGGGGCGTGCACAACATCCTTCGGGGCATCTCCCGAATGCCGGCGACACTGCGCGGTTAGTGTCAGAAATGCAGAGAACGATGATTGGCTCAGACACCGTGCCCACCGACCCTACCCCGACACACCCGCAATCCGCGTTGACCGCGTACGTCCATGGCCGCCGAATGGTCGCTGAGAATGTCGTTGAGTTGGACTTACGCCCTCTGGATGGTTCCCGGCTCCCTAAATGGGAACCAGGAGCACACATCAATATCACCCTGCCCAATGGCCTCGTTCGACAGTATTCTCTGTGCGGATATACCGAGGATGAAACGAACTACCAGGTGGCAGTACTTTTGGCTCCTGATGGGCGCGGAGGCTCCCAGTTCATCCACGAAACTCTTCTTGAGCAGGCTCAGATCCAGATAAGCGCCCCGCGCAACAACTTTCAATTTGAAAGCGCTCCTAGCTACTTATTCATAGCCGGAGGAATCGGAATTACCCCACTAATTCCAATGATTCGGGCGGCCGAGGATGCCGGCGCGGAATGGAAAATGCTCTACGGTGGCAGGACTGCAACCTCCATGGCCTATGTCGACCTCGTCGTGGATCTAGGGGGTGAGCATAGGGTGGACGTGGTCCCGCAGGATGTTCACGGTCTACCAGACATTGATAAAGCGCTTTCGAGTGTTCGCGATGACACATTGGTATATAGCTGCGGTCCGGAGCCATTATTGCGTGCCGTTGAGGGCCTATGTGAGGCGCGTGATCTCGCATCAAATCTGCGTCTTGAGCGATTCTCGGTTCCAAAGGAGGTTGCTGCTGGAGTACCGACATCGTTCGAAGTCGAGGTCTTCTCGACTGGTGATGTGTTCAACGTGCCCGCGGACAAATCCGTCCTCGATGTACTGCTAACCAACGGGCTCGAGATTGAGGCTTCTTGCCGTGAAGGAACATGCGGCACGTGTGAGACAGGCGTGCTTGAGGGTGCTGTCGATCATCGCGACGTCGTCCTTTCACAGGCAGAAAAGGCCAAGGGCGAGCTGATGATGGTCTGTGTTTCCCGCGCTAGATGCCCCCGCCTCGTGCTCGACCTCTAGTCGTGCCTTGTGACGTCTGAGTATGAGCGGCAGTAAGCAGCGAGGGCCGAGGCGCCCTTGCTGGAAGCTATCCCTGGAGTAGCCGCCCTCGGGATCCGCTGATTTGTAGGTGTATCAACCAGTAACTAGTCCCGCTTCGCGGACCTCTGTCACGCTTTTAGATTCAGATCCAGCCATAACCCAATTTTTGCCAGCGAAAGGAATGATACCTGTGGCACTTCACCCCCAACCGGACTGGCATCGAGTCGTAGGGCAACACGTCGAAATCCGGCGGCATGGGCGAACGGTCCGAACTGGGACTGTGGACGCGGTCATGGAGGATAATTCCATGTTGTGGATTTCGGCCAATGGTCCGGACCATCGCCAAATAGTCGAACGAGCCAGCGGAAGCGAAGTCTATGTACGCTACGAATGGGACCCCCCGGTTGTGAGCTGAAACCAGCCACTGCGTGTCGTAGCAACGCATATTAGGCAAATGATCTCTACCCACAACTGGGTCTCCACAAAGCCGGGGAGACACGGAAGCGCCGTGTTAATGACTCAAGCTCATGATCCCGCCGCTTCCTAGCGAGCGAAATGGGCTGCGGGCAGGATCTACAAGCCCCCCTTCAGCTGCACGGGAGTTCTATCAGGTCAGCCAAGGGCGGACGTGTTCCCCGGTGCAGGGTCATGCCGGGAGGGAGCCCTTCAAGGCTCGCTTTTGTGCCGGTCACGTCAATGGTGATCCGTCCGCCACCGATCGGCAGGTTGGTACCGCGTACTCTCCCCCAGGCCTCAGGCAGCACCGGGTCAAGCCACATACCACTAAGGGAGACGTGAGGGTCATATCGCAGCATCGTGCGCATCAGCTGAACCGGCGTGGTAGCCGCCCACGCTTGAGGCGAGCACGACGTCGGGTACGATATCGGCTTGGGAAACCGCGACCGGTCGAAGCCGCAGAAGAGTTCGGGCAGGCGATGATCGGTGTACTCCGCGGCCTCGATGATGGCTTGAGCCACTCTCTGTGCCTCCTTGACAAAGCCGTACCGCATGAGCCCTGTAGTGATGATTGCGTTGTCGTGCGGCCAGACCGCCCCGTTGTGGTAGCTGGCAGGGTTGTAGGCGCCCATGGTCGTAGCCAAAGTCCGGATGCCCCATCCGCTAAACATCTCCGGGGACATTAACCGCTCGGCAACCAACGGCGCCTTGTCGTCGTCGACGATTCCGGTCCACAGGCAATGCCCCATGTTGGACGCGAGGGAGTCTACCGGCCTCTTGTGCCCATCCAGGGCAATGGCAAAATAGCCGCGGTCCGGCAGCCAGAATTGTTCATTGAACTGTTTCTTCAACCGCGCGGCCCGGTCCCGCAGTTCAGAGGCCAAGCCTAGATCGCCGACGTCGTAGGCCATCCAGGCCCGTGCGATGTAGGCACCGTAGACATAGCCCTGAACTTCGCAGAGTGCTATCGGCGGCTCAGCAAGCCGGCCATCAGCAAAATTGATGCCGTCCCAGGAGTCCTTCCATCCCTGGTTCATCAGCCCTTGATCGTTGAGACGTTGGTACTCCACGAATCCATCGCCGTCCCGATCTCCGTAGTCCCGGATCCAATCGAGAGCGCGGTCCGCGTTGGGCAGCAGCGCGGCCACTTGGTCGGCAGCCAGGCCCCAGCGGCTGACTTCGCCCAGAAGGGTGACGAACAACGGTGTGGCATCGGCCGTCCCGTAGTATATGGAATTGCCGCCGAGAGCCAGTTTCGTGCTTACTCCCAGCCTGACCTCGTGGAGAATTCGGCCTGGCTGCTCCTCTGTAACCAGGTCCACTTTGCTGCCTTGCCGGTCGGCAAGGTTCCGGAGGGTGTCCAGCGCCAATGAGGGATCCACAGGCAAGGCCATGTAGGAGGAGAGTATCGAGTCACGCCCAAAGATGGCCATAAACCAAGGGGCTCCGGCTGCCACGATCGTACGCTCCGGATGAACCGGATCCTCTATCTGAAGAGCGCCGATATCGTCTCGGGATCGTAGCATCGTGCGATGAAGGGTGAGGTTGCTGATCTCCGGAAAGGGTGTCTTTCGTATCCAGTCCGCGCGTCGTCGTTCCGCCGCGGACGTGCCGTCCGCTTCACGGTGGAAGGCCACTGGTTTTTCGGTTCCATCTTGAAGCGGCAAGACATGAACCCTTGCGCTCCAGTTGCCTTGGGGCGGAACCACGGTACGGAAGCCTAAGCCGTCGTGACTAAAGATTGCACCCGGGGAATGGAGCACTGATCCTTTGTGGGTTCCTTTCCAGGCTCCATGGATGATGAGCGAATCGTCCCGAACCTCGCGGGTCTGTTCCCAGTTCCTGGTAATACGGGCATCCTTCACTTCAAAGAGATCCGCGAAGTCTGCGTCCATTTCCAACTCGACCACACAGACTGCCGGTTCCCTGGAATGGTTGCGAACGGTGATGTCCTCCAGAATCCCGGTACCGAGCTCACGGCTGCGTTCCACGATGAGGTGGCTGTCCGGTTGGCTCGCCACCCGCCCGGTTCTGCCGATGAAAAGGGCACGGTAGGGTTCGAGCGTCTCAGCCGCCAGCGGTTCCAAGGGGCCACCATTGATCGTCATTCGCCAAAGGGACATGATGCGCGTGTCCTCAAAGAAGACCCCATGTGGCCGGTCAGAAAACATATCGCCAGTCACGTCTGAGATAGAGAAGTTCGTTCCTTCTACAAGGGTCACGGCACCACCCACGGAGCCAGCTGCTGTCTCAGCGTTCCACCCAACCATCGCTACCTCCTTTCCCGAGTACCGGGTCGCCGCTCAGCCGGGCTCGCAGCGCGACCGGGAAGGGTGGGGTCGATTGAAGCAACGTCCAAACGCTGATATGACCCTACTCCCGCGATTAGCGATGGGCTAGATCTTCAACCCTCCAGGGAAGGAATGCGCCATTTGAGCGTCCGGCGATTGGAGGCTCTAACTTCACATGAGAGGCAGCCGGCGTTACGCCACCAGGGACTTGCTGATCAAACCCGCTTGATTGAAGTACACCCCAACCTGGCGACCCCAGGCAATATGCCTTGACTCGGTGATCGGGCGTGCCGCGAGGGCCTCCACCAGCTCCGGCCGCAGGCCCGGGCTCAGAGTCCCGATCAGTGTCGCGCCAACAGCCAATCGTCCAACCTCTTCCACCGTGGGCGGATTGATTTTCAGCACCACGTCGCTGCCCGATGCCTCATCAGCACCAACAATCAGGGCACCTGCGGCAGCGTAACCTTCATTCCGGAACGACGCGGACTCCCCCGCCCCCTTTTCGACCACAACTTCGTATCCGAACTCCAGCAACTGCTTCGCGGTGACGGGCGTGGCCGCCACCCTCGTCTCGTGACCTAACTCGGCCGCAACCCCTATACGTGTCACTTCCTCTCTCTTCGTTCATCCAGTGGCGGCTTTGCCTCGAGTCTGCGGTTGGCTAGTAACTGGCTTTGGTCATTACTGATGATCGGCCGGTACCGCTGGCGGCTTTTGCCGTCCTGCTCCGGCTGGTTCCGTAGCCGCTGGACGGGACTCGGCAAAGCCGTGTGCCATTGTCTGGCCGAGCCGCAGCAGCTCAGCTGATTTGTGCTGTTTTCGGTTGGGACGGAAGCTCGGCCAGGGGGCACCCTAGATCCGTGAGTGAGCGCCTTTAGCCGCACGGGACCCGTCGTTTGAATGACTCTGGAGTTGGCTCCTGAGCAGGTACTGGTCAGGGCTGATCCTCAGCTCGAATCCCCTGGCTTGCTCTAGAAGCCAACGGGGTCCGTGGGCGTCTCCGGCGATCCATGCGGTGGCGGAGTCTTCTGCCGCATCGTCGATCACACCTCTTCGTTGCAGCTCTCCGTTCCACCACACCTCGACTTCGACACCCAGGAGCAGTTGCCAGTGGTCGAATCTGATGAACCTCATCGGGCCTCGCTTTGGGTCCCTGCCGGGGGTTCGGCCTGGTCTGGTCCGACACCCGGAGCTGATGATGCCACTGGCATTAGCTGGCGAGCTGGACGGCGACATCAATGATCATGTCCTCTTGACCGCCGACAAAGCCGGCCTTGCCGATTTCTTCGAGGATCTGCCAGGCCGGGACGCCGTAGCGTTCTGCGGCGCGTTCTGCGTGGATGAGGAAGGAGGAGTAGACGCCGGCGTAGCCCTGCATAATGGAGGCGCGGTCCATGATGGGCATGCGGGTGATGATGGGTTTGACCACGTCTTCGGCGGCGGCCATGACGCCGTGGACGTCGACGCCGGTGTAGATGCCGAGCCGTTCGAATGCTGCGGCGAGGACTTCCGTGGGTGAGTTTCCCGCACCGGCGCCGAGGGCGAGGAGTGTACCGTCGATTTGCTTGGCCCCGGCACGGGCGGCGTAGACCGAGTTCGCGACGCCAAAGCTGAGGTTCTGGTGGCCGTGGAAGCCGACCTGGGCGTCGTTTCCGAGTTCGGCGACAAGGGCGGAGACACGGTCAGAGACGTCTTCGAGGATCAGTGCCCCGGCGGAATCGACGACGTAGACGCACTGGCAGCCGGCGTCGGCCATGATCCGGGCCTGCTTGGCCAGGTTCTCGGGGGTTGTGCGGTGCGAGAGCATCAGGAAGCCGACGGTTTCCATGCCGAGCGTGCGGGCGTGCTGGAAGTGCTGGATAGAGATGTCTGCTTCGGTGCTGTGGGTGGCGATGCGGGCCACCGAGGCGCCGGCGTCGTGGGCGTGGTTCAGGTCGTGGATGGTGCCAAGGCCCGGGAGCATGAGCACGGCGATCCGGGCATTTTTCGCTTCGTCGACGGCGGCGCGGACCAGGTCCAGTTCCGGCGTCAGGGAGAAGCCGTAGTTGAAGGAGGAGCCGCCCAGTCCGTCGCCGTGGGTGACCTCGATCACTTCGACGTTCGCGTCGTCAAGGGTACGGACCACGGAGCGGACATGGGCCTCGGTGAATTTGTGGCTCATTGCATGCGAGCCGTCCCGCAGGGTGGTGTCAGTCAGCCGGACGCTCAGCTTCTGTGTCTCGGTCATGGTTATGCTCCTACGGGTGTTGAAGGGACGGCTGCGTTCATGCGTTCGGCCAGCAGGTCGGCTGTCCGGGTGGCCGCGGCGGTGATGATGTCGAGGTTGCCGGCGTATTCGGGAAGGTAGTCTGCTGCGCCCTTGACTTGGACCCAGACGCCGACGCGGCCGTTTCCGTTCCAGTCGTCACGTGCGGAATCGAACTGCGGCTCGACGCGCAGGGAGTATCCGGGAACGTAGTCCTGGATCTTGGCGACGGCCTCGTCAATGGCGGCACGGATCTTATCCTGCAGTTCTCCGGGCTCAGCGGCGGCTGCCGGTATCGCGGCGTAGATGGTGTTGCGCATGATCATGGGCGGTTCGACCGGGTTGATGATGATGATGGCTTTGCCCCGCTTGGCCCCACCGACCTCTTCGAGGGCCTTTGCCGTGGTTTCGGTGAACTCGTCAACGTTGGCGCGGGTGCCCGGTCCCGCGGACTTGGAGGCGATGGACGCGACGATCTCTGCGTAGTCCACAGGGACCACCGAGGAGATTGCGGCGACGATGGGGGTGGTGGCCTGACCCGCGCAGGTGATCATGTTGACGTTCAGAACGTCCTCGAGGGCGTCCAGGTTCACCACGGGGCAGAGGTAGGGCCCGACGGCGGCGGGGGTCAGGTCGATCGCGTGGATCCCGGCGGCTTTGTACTTGGGGGCGTTGGCTTCGTGGGCCTTGGCGGACGTGCATTCGAAGACGAAGTCGGGAAGTTCGTCCTGGGTCAGGAGCCAGTCCACACCCTCCGCGGATGTGGTGACACCGAGCCGCGCAGCACGGGCCAAGCCGTCGGAGGCGGGATCGACGCCGATCATGTACTTAACTTCGATGTTCTTGCTGCGGCGCATGAGCTTGAACATCAGGTCAGTGCCGATGTTGCCCGAGCCGACAATCGCAGCTGTTTTCCTTGACATGAAAAATCCTTAGTCTGTGAAGTGAATGGTGAGTCGTCCGAGCGTTCCGAAGTCCGCTGTCGCGGTGCTTCCTGCGGTTACGGGTTCGGCTTTAGTGAAGGATCCGGGAAGGATCAGTTGACCGGCTTCGAGGGCAACGCCTTGGTCTCCCAGGACATTGGCAAGCCAGGCCAGCGGGGCTAGCGGGTTGCCCATGACATCAGCCCCGGTACCGGTCCCAAGTACCTGACCGTCAATGACCAAGGAGCACTCAATGTCCAACAGGGTTGCCGGGTTGACCTCAAGAGGATGGGTCCCAACAGCGATAGCACCGCAGGAGGCGTTGTCCGCCACAGTATCCACGAGCTTGATATTCCAGTCGGTAATACGTGAATCGATGATTTCAATCGCCGGGTACACCGCGCCAATCGCGGCCGCAGCCTGCTCCAATGTGATGCCCGGACCTTGCAGCCGGGACTTAAGGACAAATCCAAACTCCGGTTCCACCTTGGGCTGGATGAAACGTGAAACCGGGATCCTGGCACCCTCGTGATGGACCATGTCTTCAAAGAAGTATCCGAAGTCCGGCGAGTCCACGCCCAACTGCTGCTGCATGGCCAACGAAGTGAGGCCGATCTTACGGCCACACAGGACACGGCCGCGGTTGAGGTGGTACTGCAGTTGGGCATTCTGGATGTCGTAAGCATCCTGCAAAGTCATCCCTTCAAGCCGTGTCCGCAGCGGTGCGACAGGCTCCAAGGTCTCCGTGGCAGCCAGCAGTTCGTCTGCCAGCCGCAGGAGAACGTCTTTTCTTACGATGGTGGGATACACAGCATCTCCAATTTCTTCCGTGGGCTATTCGTGATCAGGCGGGTCTGGACGGTTATGACGCCGCGGTGAGGTTGCTCTTCGCGCTGAAGCGGCCCAGATCGGCGGGTTCTGCTTGCGCTGCAGCGTGTCCGGTAGCGACGGCGGCCAAGTGGGACGGGTCTGATGGGGCAGCTGTCCCCCGCCATACGATGTGCAGGTCCGGACGCACCAACAGGAAGTCTGCGTGGAAGAGGTCCGCAATGTCGGGCTCGTTGAGAACCAGCGACTCGATTGGTGCACCGCGGTCGGCAAAGGCCCGCAAGAGATCGGTGGAAGTGTTTTCCCCTCGTAGGCTGAGGAAGGTAAATCCCTTTCCGAGTCTGGCTGAAATTGCTTGTCCGTCTTCGAGCCAAACGTGGGGCAGTCGGGACCCGGGGTGTGCTGAAGGGGTGTAGCGGCTAATCTCCCAATCCGGCTGTGTGGGCTCCGCGACAACTAAGCCGGACGCGCTGTAGTTGTAACCGAGTTCCGCTCCCAGCATGCTGTAGCAACGCGATGTAGGCGCCTTGGCAGTCTCGGCCAGACGGCTGCGGGCACTGTCCCCAGCTTGCCCCTCCTCGAAGATTTCGGCCGTGACCGTCTGCTTCCACTCGATCAGGTTCCCGGTCGCCCACCTCGAGGCTTCCCGGTTAAAGAGCGCCACCGGGCGTCGTTCCACCTCGTAGGCATCCAGCAGACCGGGGCCGCCCCAGCCCTGCACCGCGCCGGAAAGCAACCATGCCAGATTGGACACATCACCGACTGCCGTGTTCATCCCAAGACCACCATTGGGGATCACCAGATGGGCGGCGTCGCCGGCGATAAAGACCCGGCCATCCCGGTACCGGTCTGCCACCAGGAGGTTGTGATTCCAGCCGTTGACCCGCAGCACCTCGAAGTCGATGTCGAAACCAATGAGGTCGCGAATGATTGCCTCGAAGTCAGTGTCTACGGGCAGCGCGGAATGGAGCGTGAAATCGGTGCGGTTTCCCTGAACCACGATCGTAGACCCGTCCGCCAAGAGGTAATGGCGGCCCTTGCCCATGGGGATGCGCTCGTAGAGGGTGTCAGAACGGAACTGGACTTGTGCCTGGTGGCGGATTCTTCCTTCACCTTCGAGTCGAATGCCCAGCGACTTCCGAATCATGCTGGTTCCTCCGTCGCACGCCACGAGGTAGGCGGCCGGGACCGTCGACACATTGCCATCCAGGTCGGCGTACGTAACTGTGACCTTGTCGTCGTACTGTTCGAATCCGAGCGTCTCGCAGCCGAACCGTACCGTGACACCCGGACTGTTTTCGGCCGCTGCTTTCAGGACGGGCTCAAGCGCGTACTGGGAGACCAACTGGTAGGGTTCGGCCGGCTGGGAGCCATCATTGCACTGAGCAATCTGCTCCCTGTACTCGGCGACGGTCGGAAACTTCAGATGTACTATGGCGGGCTTGTTGAGCGTAGTACCGACAAAGATGTCCATGGAAGCATCCGCGGGATAACCGACTTCCCGGATTTGCTCGGCCAGTCCCATCTTGGCAAATATTTCCATTGATCGCGGATTGGTCCGCTCCATTTTGGGCCACGGTTGGGGCTCGGAGTTCTTCTCCAACAGGAGTGTGCGCACTCCGCGCTGGCCCAGGTCGATGGCGAGAGTTAGTCCTGCTGGGCCGCCTCCGGAGATGATGACATCGAAGTCTTCCTGTTCCATAGTGGCTTCATCCTTTTCCTAATGGGTTCGATTCTTGGGGTAGCGAAATCGTGCTCGTGCTGGTGATCCTTCACTTCGCCACTGCTTCATCGCGTGGTCGCCGTTGAACGTGATCTCTAGTAAGTGGCTGACTGGATGCGTGGCGGGACACACCACATGGATTCATCTTGTGTTCCCGATGCGCCGGGCGCGCGCCCGGTTCCGTTGGCTGGAATCCAGCGACTCATGAACAGCAGCGGACCGGGCGAAAGACCTCTCTGAAAGTAAGCACTCCGGTTGCTAAGCCGCGGATTACTTTGGGAACAGTACTGTGGCAACTTGGATTCATAGCCATCGTGATCACGACCGACCAAGCTATGACGGCTCAGTGCCACGACCATGTTCCGCTGGCCGGAACCTTGCCGTCGTGTGATGCTCCTCTCACCTTAGGTTTTACTCCCAGAGTCCCGTCGATGGCGACGGACCAAGGAGAGGAAACCGGAATGTCCACTTCCACAGATGCGGTCAGCTCGCCGCGCACACTGCGGCGCGTCGTCGCTGCGGGTTTCATTGGCACCACTGTCGAGTACTACGACTTCTTTATCTACGGGACCGCCGCAGCACTGGTGTTTCCGAAGATTTTCTTCCCGGAACTCGGCCCCGCCGGGGCCGTGATGGCGTCGTTCGCAACGTTCGGCGTCGCGTTCCTCGCCCGGCCTCTCGGGGGCATCATCTTTGGCCACATTGGGGACAGGGTGGGACGCAAGACCACCCTCGTAGCGACGATGATGATCATGGGCGTCGCGACCGTCATGATCGGCCTTATTCCCGACGGGCGGAGCATTGGAATTTGGGCACCAATCGCCTTGATCCTGCTGCGGCTGGTGCAGGGACTAGCCGTCGGTGGCGAGTGGGCCAGCGCTGCACTCTTTGTCGGTGAATATGCGCCCGAGAAAAAGCGTGCGCTGTTTTCTCTGTCCCCAGTGCTCGGTACCTCCGCTGGCCTGCTTCTGTCCACCCTGACGTTTCTCATCACCGGGTTCACGATGTCGATTGAGACCTTTGAGGCGTGGGGCTGGCGGGTGCCGTTCCTGTTGAGCATCGTTCTGGTGGGCATTGGCATGTACGTCCGCCTGGGCATCTCTGAAACGCCCGTTTTCAAGCTTGCAGCCGAAAAGGCCGCGGAGAATGCGCACAACAAGTTGCCTATCACGGAGCTCTTCCGCTATCAGACCAAGGAAGTCCTGCTGGCTGCCGGTGCCGTCCTCATGTGGCTTTCGTTCTTCTACATCGGCGCCGTTTATCTCACCAATTACGGCACCAGCGTGATGGGTTTCAGCCGCAACACGATGCTGACCATCAACCTAGTTGCCATTGGCTGCCAAATCGTCGGTTCCGTATTGGGTGCTGTGCTTGCTGATAAGGTGGGGCGCCGGGTGGTTATAGGGTGGGCTAATGCCTCGGCGGTTCCGTGGGCCTTTGCGCTCTTCCTCCTGGCCGGCTCGGGGGACGTGCTCCTGCTTGCGGTTGCGGTCTGTGTGACGCTCTTCATAGTTGGAATCGCCTGTGGCACGACGACGGCCCTGATGCCGGAGATTTTCAGTACACGCTACCGATCCACGGGCGCTGGTGTCGCCTTCAACTTGGGAAGTGTTCTGGGTGGTGCAATTCCACCGATGCTTGCTGCACCAATCCTCGCAGCATCCGGAAGTCTTGGTTTGTCGGTCATGATGGCGGTCCTCGCGGCCGTTAGCGTGCTGTCCGTGATCCTGCTCCGTGAGACCAAAGGCATCTCCCTTCATGAGCATGCGGAAGCGAACCCGGCGCGCAGGCCAACTACAGAACGCATTCTGTCCGCAGATTAGGGGCGGCAACATTGTCCTCCTTTTAGCCCATCACGGCCGCAATCAAACAAATCAACAATCCGGCAGTAGGCCAGCTGACCCAAGACACGTCCGCTAGATCGTCGATACGGCGTCCGGACGCGTCTTGGGCCAGTCCCCTGAAGCGCATGTTCAATCACTGGTACCTGATTACCGGGTCGTTCTGGTTAGCGCCGGACATGCGTTCCACCCACCGAAACTCAAGAAGTGAAGTCGTACCCCCCCGGTGCCCGCCCACCTGTCATGTCTTGCCGTGCCAACTTCACGTTGAAGCGTCAATCCAGAAACTCCTGGGTGCCCACCCGTGGCTACGCGGATGCATAGGCGGCGGAGCCCACCTCACCATGCTGTGTATGCCACTGCGCCGCCAGTTCCGTGGTCGGAAATTCCCACCTCCTTACATCGCACAGGCTTGCCTGCTGCTCGCAGAAGCCGAGTCACTCCGCAGTTCCACCGCGGGTAATGAGGAACAAGTCAGAGAAGCCCGGTACCGTGCGTCGGGACCTGTCCCTCGACGTTCCCGGGGTGCGAGGCGGCAGCCCCGCGCAGGTCGCCGCTGCGGGTGGTTTCGCGAAAGTCCTGATTTCCGCCGTCGCCGATGACCGCTGGGTGTCATTGAAGCTGTTCATCCGCCCTGAACTGGACGGTTCTTGCAGCGGGCTCAGAGACTTCCTGTCCCGGTCAGAGATCGTCCTGCAGGATGCCCGAATGAGGCGGCCGTGCATGATTAAACCCCGCCAGCAGCGGCGGCACGTATGCACCGATCATCGAACGGGCCCGCGCCGCCGGATTCGTCGCGGCCCCCCGTCGTCGCACACGATCGTACCGTCGCTTTCATTCACGCCGACCATGGACCTTCTGGAGTTTCGTCCCGTGATCTGCAGTGCCTGCAGGCGTACTCCCAGGTCCTCACCGTGGCCTACAACAGGCACTTGCCCGACATCCCCACCCGGCCGCCATGGTGGCCACCTCAACTGGCAGCGGTGCGGAACGGCTGACCCCCGGGAGCAAGAAGTCCTCGCCGCTGTGCGACGAGGAATGACGAATCCCCAAATCGCAACCGAACTGTTCCTTTTTGAAGGAACAGTGAAGTGCCATGTCAAGCAGGTCCTAAGGAAACTGAACGTCAGGACGGGCAAGGAAGTCGATGTACCGGTTGGACGCACGATCATGGAAGCTTCGGTACGAAAAAATCTGCCGGGAACCATTGCAGAGTGCTGCGGCAGTTGTTCATGCGCGACCTGCCATGTCCTCCTCGCAGCAACCTCAGTGGTGGTTACCCCGAGCCTACTGAGGAGGAGGCCGACCTGCTGGAATTTCTCGAAGGCGCCAAGCCAAGCTCCCGGCTGGCGTGTCAGCTGGTCATAAGTGAGGAGACCCCTGGCGTAGCGGTGACCATGCCGAATCACAACGGGTAACCTCACCGCCAAGGTCCGGACGACCGTACCTGAAGTCACAGCCGGGGGCAGTTTCCTTCGCTGTGGCTATAGGCGTTGCGATCGTGTTGGGCGCCTCTGTCAATAGCGGCTGCCCTTTTGGCCTGATTCTGCCGGACGCCTCGCGCCGGCTATGCGGCATGCGCTCCGCACGGCTTTTTCGGGGTTGGGAAGTCGGCTTTATATCCGCTTCCTGCCACGCCCGGGGCTCGCGGCGCAGTCGTTGCCCTTTGATGTGCACCGGGCTTCCACCCTGCACGCACAAGGTCCGCCCACCTCGTATGAGGTGGGCGGACCTTTCTGAGCTTCAACCGCCCCCGGTTCGACGCTATCGGTAGATGGCAAACGCTTTGTTTGAATTAAAGACATCCGTCACCACAAGGTCACTCCACTCTCTCTTGAGGCCGAGTTCCTCGACCGCACCAAGCATGCAGAACCAGTTGAGGATCTCGTGCTGTCCAGCGTCCACCACGGCGTGGCTGGTGTACTCCTTCATCAACTCGAAGTTGTCCTCCAGCAGGGCCTTGTAAATGACAATATCGGCATCCGTGTCGGGACGGATATGCCAGAGCTTATCGGCCAGGAAAGCATGGGACCAGCTGGACGACGCGATCATTGCAACTTTGAGATCGCGATCCTTGAAGGCGCGGGCCACGGCGGCACCCACCTGGAAGCAGCGTGCAGGGGTCGGTCCGGCCGGATCAAGGACCTCCGTCTCGATTTCGTCAAAACGTGCAAGGCCGCCTTTCCGGGCGATGGCGTGCTGTCCGTAGCAATTCACCGTCATGGGGATGAACGGGTACGACATCTCTGCACCGGCGTTCTCGTAATCCAAGAAAAGCTGCGTATTGAGAATGGCATGCGGGAAGTGTGCCCCAGCACGTTTCTTGTACGAGTAGGCCATATCAAAACTGTCGGCGATCAACAGGTCAGCCAATCGCTTGGCCTCCTTTGCATCACCGTGCAGAACGATCTTGGAATCCTCGGGCTTGCCCCAAAAGTTGGGGCTGCCGCGCTCGTTCATGACCTCAAAGGCCGACACCTCAAGGTCCCCATAAGCCAGGATGCAGAACGGCGGGACCACCTCCTCCCGAAAATTCTCATACTGATCGTCCCCCCAAACCACAACGAGATCAGGCTGGAACTCGTCGAGGGCCGCGCGTACCTTAGCCAGATCGGCGACGAGGTCGCTTCGATGCTTGGCAGCAGCAGCGGTCCCTTGGTCGTCGGCCCATTCCTTCTGCATCAGCTCCGGCCAGTTGGCGGGGTCCTTCTCCGCCTCTGGGATATCAGGATCATTCAGGGTCCACCGCAGGAGGCCGGCCATGTGTTTGTCAGTGCCTGCCAGGAGGGGGTAGTGGGTCAAGCCGAGGGCTAAAAATTCGGCCATGGCTGTCCTTTCTCTGTCGCGCCCGTGTCATCCGGGCATTCGCGGAAGTGTGACGGTCATCCCATGGTCATCCCCCTTGACTCCTCCGCGCCCCTCCAGTTCCAGTGCCCGGAACTGGGAAGCGGAGGAGTCAGTAACCGTAGGGAAACAGCTCTTCACGACCATGCGACAGAAGGCCAACAGCATCCCTGGTGATTCGGTGGGCTGTGACCTTGACGGCATTGACCAACTGGTCGGTCATGGGTTTGAACGAATCCATTTGCAACGCAACGGCGCCCATCGGCCGGCCTTTAATAAGGATCGGAGCAGCGATATTTCCCAACCCCATCACCACCTCGTCCCTCTGCGACGCGTAGCCATTGATCCTGATGAGCTCCAGGGCGGTCCGTATCAAGACCGGATCGGTCATCGACTTGGGTGTCCTCGCGGCCAAATCAGGGCCCAGCACTTCGTCCAACTCTTCGTTTGGCAGGTAGGCAAGCATTGCTCGCCCCAGAGCAGAGAGGTGGGCAGGGACGCGCGTCCCGGCTTCACCAATCGGCGGCGCCTCGGTCGGGGGGAAAAGGGCCTGAAGTACCACGACGTCACCGCCGCGCAGTACCCCGAAATGGACGGATTCATTGGACCAGGCTTGGAGCTGTGCCATGTGCGGCAAGCTGAGCTCCCGCATTAAGTCCACCGGCATCGAGGAAACCATCCGAACGAGCTTGATTCCCAACCGGTAGCCGGGCCCATGGTCCTCGATGATTCCCAAGTCACCAAGTCGTCGCAAGAGGCGGTGCACCGTTGATTTGGGCAGGCCGCTCCTGCGGCTAATTTCGGTCAGCGTCAGCACTCGGTCCCTGTCGTTAAAGGACTCGAGGATACTAAAGGCTTTGGCCAGAATTGACGGTGCCTCGTCGCCGTGTTCCTGGCGCTGATTGGCTTCATCCATAACCACGCGTTACCCCCCTCACATTCGACGCCGCTCCTCGCGGGCCATATTCCCGGATCACCAAAACACTCAGCGGCTAGGCCAGCTCACAGCGGCTAACCGAGCGTAGGGAGAACGTTACGGAGCGCGATTTGGGACGGTTACACCGGTTCCAGCTGTTGGAACCAGTCTCTCAGCCCCAATGACAGTCCGGGTAGCGTTTCCGCCATCTTCATCTAGGGAAGGCAGGCAATGACCGCCCCAGGAACCATCGATGTGCATGGGCACTTCTATCCGTCCGAGCTGCTTCCGGACACGGTCGCGGCGGAAGCCTCCGCCGTGCCGCGGCTGGTAATCGATTCTGACCATGCCGGACGCATTATCCGGGGCGGGGAGGTGTTCCGGAATGTGCGCTCGGAGTTGTGGGACACCACTCGTCGACTGGCTGATATGAACCGGAGTGGATTGGGCGTACAAGTCATCTCTCCAATGCCGGTCGCTCTGCACATCCAAGCCCCCGCCCAGATCTACCGGGAATACTGCAGTTGGTTCAACACCGCCATGGCGCGCGCTGTACGCGAGGCGGAAGGGCGGCTGGTCGGGCTCGGGCTGGTCCCGTTCCATACGCCGCAGGATTGCATTGCTGAACTCGAACACATCGCTTCCCTGGGGTTGAGAGGAGTAGAGATCGGAACGCGCATCGGCGAACTGGAACTGGACGATCCAGCGTTGGATTACTTCTACACCGCTGCCGAAGGCCTCGGCCTGAGCCTCCTCGTGCACCCCGTGGACGGCGGTGGGGGGGCCCTTCGCCGGTCGGGATTCCTTTACGACTTCGGCCTTGGCATGCCCTCAGACACCTCCCTCGCCGCTGCCGCCTTGGTCTTTGGCGGAGTGTTAGAAAGGTACCCGCAGCTTCGGGTGGCAACGGTCCATGGGTGCGGAACCTTCCCCTGGGCGTACCCACGGCTGCGGCTCGGGGCCGAAATGGCAGGCACCCACACACCCGACCAGCTCAACCGGGTGGTATCCCGGCTCTATACGGACACCTTGGTGTTCGACCGAGCCCACCTACCGCTGTTGACCCATCGTTTCGGAAACGACCGAATCATGTTCGGTAGCGACTTCCCGTTTATCCCCGGACAGCCCGATGACGGACTGTCCGACCTGGTCGCCATGACAGAAGAACTCGGCCCGGAAACCGTCGCTCGCATCCTGAGGAAGAACACCTTGGGCTTCCTAGGTTTGTGCGACAGCGTCCCGCAACATACGACCTCCCCCGAAAAGTCCGGCTTAGTAACTTCCACCAACCACTAACAACCCACCGAAACAGAGGAATAATCATGGCACTCACCGATGAAAACCTAGTCGATATTCCGGGGCTGGCAAGCCGCTGGGTCCGTCTTGCCGACGGTTCGCGGGCACACTATATGACCGCAGGGACCACAGGCCCCGCCGTCATCCTGCTCCACGGCGGGCTCCCAGGCTCCTCCGGCCTGGCTGGCTGGCGGTTTATGGCACCCTACCTGGGGGACAACGGGTTCCGTGTCTACTGCCCGGACATGCCCGGTTTTGGTTTGTCAGATACTCGCGAGGAATACTGGCCGAACGGCATGGAGTCCTTTGTGGACTTCATAGACCAGTTCGCTAATGCTCTCTGCCTCGATAAGTTCCATCTGGCCGGCAACTCCATGGGCTGCATGAACACCGTCAACTACACCGTTGCCCACCCGGATAAGGTAGAGAGTTTCATCCTGATCGCCGGCGACGTAGGCGATGTCGTCCCTGAGGAGCTCACCCCGCCGAAGGGGGAGTTCCACATGACCGCCTACGACGGCACACGCGAAGGCATGCGCTCAATGATGGAGGCGATCATCTACCGTGGCGAGGCAATCAATGACGATCTGATCGATATGCGTTTCCTGTCAGCACGCGACCGGATGGAAGCGCACGCCAAATTCTGGCCGACGTTGCTGCAATACCGCCGCGTCACCGACTGGACGGACCAGAACCGTGCCGCACGCCTGGTGACAAAAGGCAGGCTGGACCGACTCAACATCCCAGCGCTCTACTTGTACGGGCGGCAGGACATTCTCACGCCAGTCGAATGGGGCTACGTTCAGGAGGACCACCTGCCCAACATCCAGTTCTTTTACCCGGACGAATGTGGGCACCAAGGCCAGACTGACCGACCGGATCTCTTCAATCCCCTGTTCCTCGAGTTCTTCCGCGATGGAAAGGTGTCCGCAGAGGTTGCAGACGCCGCCGGCGTTTCTGACCGCCGCCCGGAACTTCCTCTCATTGATCGACCTCGCGTCTCGGCCGTGTCGACGGGACGTGTAGCGACACTCTGAGAAACCTGTGCCCCGTGGCCCGCTTCAGGCCGTCAATGAATAAATGACAGCTCAGAACGTGGGCAGTTCATCAATCCCGGGAAGCCTATCAGCAGTGCTGATGGGCTTCCTAGGGCTAAGACCACGACAAGTCTGCATCTTTCGACGGTCCAGCTTCAAAGCCTTCCAAGGCTCATGGATTTGTGGACGTTCGCCGTCGGCTTCCCCCGGCCCCTCGACAGGAGTGGGGGCCACCTACCCGGATCAGGGCAGGTGATCCATGGCTTCGCAGGGACTGGATCCGGGCTGCAAGCGGTGGACGTCCATGACCAGGCGCCTGATGAGGGAGGCCAGCGCGTCCGCTTCGGAGTCCTGAAGCCCGACAGGAGATCGGATCCGGCTGCTGCTATCCGTTCTTGGTGCCGGGCCAGAATCTCTCGGCCGTTGTCGGTGGCCACGACTTGCGTGCCCTCCGGTCCCGAGCGGGCCGGGATTCGTTCGACCACTTTCGCGTCTAACAGGGTGTCGAGCAGGTAGGTCAGGATTGTCCGGTCGATAGCCAGATGGGCCCCGAGAGCCTGCTGGTTGGGCGGGCCCGGTGAATTCCCCGGCGTCACCATGCTTCCCGTAGGACGGTCGCACGAGAAAATCAGCTCCGCTGGCCTCCCCCACTTCTTCACCGACATGAGCATTGCCGGCCTCTCGTGCGCACCTGTGGGCCCAGGAGGACTTGGAGAAATTGAGATCTCCGGCCCGAATGTGATTAGCGAGTACTGGAACCGTGCCCAAGAAACCAGAGACTCCTATGCTGAGGGCGGCTGGTTCCGTTCCGGCGACATGGGCTACACCGATCCCGAAGGATTCCTCTTCGTCTCCGACCGGCTCAAAGACATGGTTATCTCCGGCGGTGAAAACATTTATCCTGCCGAAGTAGAGTCAGCCATCCTCGAACTGGAAACCGTAGCCTCAGTAGCCGTGATCGGAGTGCCAGACGAAAAATGGGGTGAAGTGTCAAAAGCAATCATCACCCTCGACACGAAGGATCCAGCCTCACTCAGGACGACCTACGATCCCACCTTGAAGGCAAGCTCGCACGCTACAAGATCCCCAAATCAGTCGTCTTCGTCGACGAAATGCCAAGAACCGCCAGCGGCAAGATCAGAAATGGGACCTGCGCCGGCAGTACTCCGCGTAAAGCCCTCCACCTCACTTGGCGCTCATTCGTACCCCGGACACCTGCCCCGGCGGCGCTGCCAGATCGTTCCGGCGAGCTAAAGCATACGGTGCGCAGCACATCGAACGCGAGCGTCTGTGTTCATCCGCGCAAGAACAAAATGAGGAGCCGATGCTGACACAGGACGTGGACCGGGGACCAGACGCCGGTCGTCTGGCATCCCGGCATCGCCGAGGGAATCCAGTATCCCGGTGTACCCCAGTTGGACTGAGGTACACCCGAATCTGACGTCAGGACGAAGCGCCCAAAGCGTCAGAATAGGGTTCGCTTCATCATTTTTTCTGATACTCACCCAAGAAACTCTGAGATCGCAATCTGACACTCATCACGGCTTGAGGAATCCCCGAGTCCCACCAACTCTAATCTCAGGGTCGGGTGGCGAAAGTGCCTTCTGAACAACCGCTTTGCCTAGGCATGCGGCGCGGCACGGCTGCGACACCCATCCCCCAACTTTCGCCGGAGACCGGGGTGAGATGGCTTAGCCCGCTGGCCTTTATCGCCGCGTCGGGGTCCGCGCTCACCGCTCGCACGTACCCCACGGCGAGCCCCGGGCAGCAGCTCGGCCGGGCTCGGGCAGGCGCTGCTTCCGCGATGAATGTCGCGCGCATGTTTGACGGCAAGCCGGCCACTGCTCGCGCCTTCACGCATACATGGTTAAGGACATAGACCCGGAGGACCGGAGAGCAGCACATGGTGTGCCCCGGCGGCGGCCACTTCCAAGGCCCTGCGGGCCTCGGACTGCCCGGACACATCACGAAGATCCGGGACCACAGTACCGATGGCCTGATGCTCCTCAGTAGCTTCACCGTCCCCGGGATCGTATTCGAGGGCAACGTGCTTGGGATCCGCCCCGAAATCGAAGGCAAGCCGGGCCAACGTCTTGTATCCGCGCACTGCCGCTCCGGGAACGAGCTTTGCCTCCGTGACATTGGCCTGGGCGACCACGATCTCAGGATGGCCCGCCCGGACTGCCGCCATGACCGCGGGCAAGATGCCGCGAACCGGCCTCAACCTGCCGTCGAGTCCTAGCTCGGAGAGGAAAACGGTGCCTTCGGTTGGACGAATGTCACCAGCAGCGCGCAATGCTGCCATGGTGATTGCGAGGTCGAACCCCGAACCGCGCTTCGGGAGCGAAGCAGGGATCAGGTTGGCCGTAATCTTCCGACGGCTCAGAGGAATGCCCGAATTCTGGGCGGCTGAACGGATGCGTTCCTTGGCCTCGTTGAGGGACGCATCGGGCAGCCCAAGGATCACGAAGTTCGGCAGTGTTTGGCCGATATCCGCCTCGACCTCGACGATGTAGCCGTTCAAGCCGAGGAGGGCCACGGAGTAGCTTCTACCCAGGCCCACTTAGCCCACACCCCTGAGGTGTTCGACTTTCGGCTCACCAACACCGTCGTCGACGACAGCTATGACGTCGACCCTTCGCAGCGGGGCATGGAAATCGTGTGCACGGCACCAGCAGGACACCAAATGGTGCAGCCGGGCAAGCTTTGCGGCGCTGACGGCCTCAAACGGATGCCCGTAGGCAAGATTTTTGCGGGTTTTGACCTCGGCAATGACGAGAATGTCGCCGTCGAGGGCGACAATATCGATCTCGCCTTCGGGACATCTCCAATTGCGGTCCACCACCTGCATCCCCAGGTTCTCAAGAAACCGCGCGGCAATGACTTCGCCATGCTGCCCCAACAAGTCTTTGGCTCTCATGACCACCTCCGCTACCAGCATGGATGCTGCTGGATGGCACGGGGAGGTGCGTGTTCCCGTATGTGGAAAAGCCGCCTGGAGAGGGGGTGTGGAGGAATAGTTGGCTAGTTGCCTAGGTCGCCCAAGTCTCCGAGCTCGCCGTCTTTCGGCAGCGAAAGTTCCTCGTTGCGGGGCAGTTCCTCGACGTTCACGTCCTTGAACGTAATGACGCGGACGTTCTTCACGAAGCGGGCTGAACGATAGACGTCCCACACCCAAGCGTCCTGGAGGGTGAGGTCGAAGTAGACCTCGCCGTCGGCACTGCGTGCCTGCAAGTCGACGTGGTTTGCCAAGTAGAACCGACGCTCGGTCTCGACGACGTAGCTGAACAAACCAACGACGTCCCGGTATTCGCGGTAGAGCTGCAACTCCATGTCGGTTTCGTAGTTTTCAAGATCCTCGGCACTCATAGATCCATCTTGCACCATGCGGCAGACCGACGCCGCCACACCGCCGCATAATGCCATGCAAGAGAGCTAAATGATGTTCCAGCTCAGGCGGTGGTATGGCGAAGGTCCAGAGGTACGCAGGACTTCACGGTGGGCGGGCGTTGCATAGCCCTTGTTCTCGTTCCAGCCAAATGAAGGGTATTCCTCGTGCAACGCGACCATGGTCCGGTCCCTTGCGACCTTCGCAAGCACACTTGCCGCCGCCACGCTGAGGCAGCTCAGATCGGCCTTCACGCGCATATGCACGGGCGCCTCGCAGCCGGGGACAGCGGGTTCGGAGTCAGCGGGTTCGGAGTCGAAGAGGGACTCCTGGACCGGCGGCGAAAGCCAATTGTGGCTTCCATCAAGCAACACGACGTCCGGCGAAATCCCGGTCGCCAGGATCTCCCACCAGGCACGAGTGCCGGCGAGGCGTAGCGCGGCCACCAGGCCGAGCGCATCGATCTCTGCTGAACTGGCGTGGCCTACCGCGGATGCAACCGCCCAGGCACGAACCAGCGGCTCAAGCCGCTCACGGTCTTCGGGTTTGAGGAGCTTGCTGTCCCGCACGCCCTCAAGCAAGCCGTGGCCTTCGAGGTCGACGACGGCGATGCCCACCGACACTGGACCCGCGAGCGCGCCCCGCCCTACTTCGTCTATGCCGGCCAGGAGCTTCACGCCCGGGCAAAGGAAGCTCCGTTCAACGTCCAGGGTTGGAAATTCGATGACCTTCTTCGTCCGGACCCCGTCGGCCTCGACCTGTATGGAGCGCGCTCGGGGGGCCTGTACCCCTAGGGTTTGAAGGCCGTCAGTTGCCCCGGCCCCCGTCTTTACCCGCGTCCGCGTACCCGAGGGAGCCATCATTTACCTGCTGGAGCCGTAGGAGAAGCCGTGTCCTGGGGTGACGGGGCAGGGACGTTCCGGAAGACCTCTGAGTGGTTGTCGAGGACCCGCCAGCGGCTGATCGGCCACGCGATAACGGTCGCCTTGCCCTCGACGTCGGAAATATTGATGAATCCGCCGTTGACCGCTTGATGCTCCCTGGAGTCGGCGGAGTTGTTGCGGTTATCGCCCATAACCCAAATTTTCCCCTCCGGGACTACAACATCGAAAGACTTTGCGAGGGGAACCTGGGCCGGGTTGATGTAGCTTTCGCTGAGAACCGTGCCGTTGACGCTCACCCTGCCCGCACTGTCGCAGCAAGAGACCCTGTCCCCCGGTAAACCGATCACGCGCTTGACGAGGTGCTGGTTGGTCTCATCAGGAAGAAGGCCCACGAATGCCAGGCCATCCTGGATCCATGTGAACGCCCCTGGTGTCGCCTTCTGCGTGGGTGGCAGCCATCCTTGGGCATCCTTGAAAACCACGATGTCCCCACGTTCCAGCGCGAACGGCTTGGGCACAAGGAGGTTCACGAAGATTCGATCGTTAACATCGAGGGTGTTGACCATGGACTCGGATGGAATGTAGAAGGCACGGAAGAGAAAGGTCTTGATCAGGAAGGACAGGACCACGGCAATCGCCACCACTGTCCCGATTTCCTTGAGCCACGACAGGAAAGGGTTGCCGTGGGATTTGCCGGCCCGGGATTCCTCTTTGGAATCCTTGCCGCTTGCCTGGCGCGCCGAGCGTCGCGGAGACTCATCGGCCGTTTCCCGCTGCGCTACCGGAACCTCAGGGTCTGGAACGGGGGCGTCCAGCGTCGCATCCAAGGCGGGCGCTGACGGTCCGTCGACAATCCGGGCATCGTCGTCGTGCCGTTCCGGCTTCGCGGGAGTTATCTCCGGCATCTACTGTCCGTTCTTCGAGGTTGTTCCGGTCTGCGCGGGGCGGGCCAGTGCTGCAAATCTATCAAGCGGCCAGACAATTTGGACCGGACGCCCGATGACTCGCTCGAACGGCACCATTCCTCCACCGGGAGCGCCCAGGAGGCCACGTGAGTCCGCCGAGCGGGAACGGTGGTCGCCCATGAGCCACAAGCGGTCGATCGGCACGACGACGTCGAACTTTTGTGCACTCGGAGTGTCGCCGGGATATAGATATGGTTCCGCAAGCGGCTGACCGTTGACTGTGAGTTTTCCGTCTGCCCCGCAACAAGCGACATGGTCTCCGGGTAGCCCAATCACGCGCTTGACGTAAGTGGTATCGCTCCCGGTGAGTCCGATCCATTGCCCGAGTGACGCTGCCGCGTCCACGAGGGGGCCTTTTCCGCTGTTCAGCGGGGCAAAGGTGCCCCTGCCGTCGAAGACGACGATGTCGCCGCGGCGGATGGGATTGGCGGCGAAATCCGTTCGTGAAACCAGGATCCTGTCCCCGGTGTCCAGGAGCGGCTCCATGGATTCGGAGGGAATGAAGTAGACGTCGACCCATAGGGACCTGACCAAGCCACTGATGGCAACAGCAAGGACAAGCGCAAGCAAAACAAAACGCCAGCCCAGTTTCCGGGGCTGGCGTTCTGTGTGGTCCATGATTCGTTTCCTGTTGCGTTACGGATTTCTCCGGCGCAGGCCGGACACGAATCCAAGTCCCGCCGCTGTGGGCGTGCGCCCTACTTGGCTGCGGTGAAGTCGCGCTTTTCCTTGATCTTCGCAGCCTTGCCGCGCAGCGCACGCATGTAGTAGAGCTTGGCGCGCCGAACGTCACCCTTGGTGACGACCTCGATCTTCTCGATGATCGGAGAGTGCACCGGGAAGGTACGCTCCACGCCTACACCGAAGGAAACCTTGCGGACAGTGAAGGTCTCGCGAACGCCATCGCCCTGGCGGCCAAGGACGAAGCCTTGGAAGACCTGGACACGGGAGTTCTTGCCTTCGATGATGTTCACGTGAACCTTGATGGTGTCACCTGCGCGGAACTCGGGAACATCGGTGCGCAGCGAGGCTGCGTCTACGCTATCGAGGATATGCATTAATCCACTCCTGGTGAACGCCACAGGTCATCCACTTTGGGTCACGGCGGTCAAGCCCGGGGCGCGAAGCTGCCCGGAAATTACCGCCGAAGATTTTCGAAGCCCGGTACCGCCACCGATTGGCGGCTCCGGGTTGCCATGCTGTTGGTTACGCTCCCCCTGTGGCAGGCGCGAACCCAGTAGACACAAGGGTTAATTCTGCCACACCGTTGGAATTCCGGCCAATCCCCCGTTCGGGCAGCGGTCGGGTGGAACGGACTTCCCGACGGCGGCCAGCTAGGCCGGCAGGTCGCTGTCCGGGCGGCGGCGCAATCTGCCGTCGACGACCTCATACCCGAGTTCATCGAAAGCCGCACGGTCCGGGCGCGTCAGGTGGCCGGCGTCGAACTCTTCCAACAGGTCCGGCCGCCGTTCTGCCGTGCGGCGAAACTGCTCATGACGCCGCCACTGGGCGATCTTGCCATGATTGCCGCTCAAGAGCACCGCGGGCACTTCACGATCGCGCCAGGTGGACGGTTTGGTGTAGACCGGGTACTCGAGCAAACCATCCGAATGGGACTCTTCGACCAGGGATTCCGGGTTCCCAACGACTCCCGGCAGCAGCCGTCCGATAGCTTCGACCATGGCCAGGACCGCAACTTCGCCGCCGTTGAGGACATAGTCCCCCAAGCTGACAGGCCGGACCGTGAAGTGCTCGTGCGCCCATTCCATCACGCGTTCGTCAATGCCTTCATACCGGCCACAAGCGAAAACGAGGCGCTCTTCCTCGGCGAGCTCGTAGGCGAGGGCCTGGGTGAAGCGCTCCCCTGCCGGTGAGGGAACGATGAGGACAGGCTTCTTCACGGCGTCCCCCGAACCTGCGTCCCCCGAACCTGCGCCTTCCGAACCTGCGCCTTCCGAACCTGCGATGGATTCCAAGGCCAAAGCCCAGGGCTCCGGCTTCATCACCATGCCCGCCCCGCCACCATAAGGGGTATCGTCAACGGTGCGGTGCTTGTCGGTCGTGAAGGATCTTAGGTCGTGGACATTGAGTTCCAGCAGACCGTCTTGGCGGGCCTTCCCGATGAGGGAAAGGTCAAGAGGCGCAAGATACTCGGGGAAGATGCTGACGACGTCGATGCGCATTTACGCTTCAGCCTCTGCGCCGGTATCCGTATCGCCTTCGTCCTCACTCGGGGTGTCACTGCCGGCCTCCGTGTTCAGCTCGAACAGGCCAGGCGGCGGAGTCAAGAGGATGTAGCCTTCCTCAAGGTTGACCTCCGGGACGATCTCCTCGACGAAGGGCACCAGGATTTCGTTGCCGTCAGCGCCTTCGATGACGAGCAAGTCCTGGACGGGCATGGTGTTGAGGGCTGTCACTTTGCCCACCGCGCGGGATCCAATACGTGCTTCGAGTCCCACAAGCTCGTGCTCGTACCAGCCTTCTTCCTCGTCGTCATCCAGCTCTTCGGTCTCGATGAACAGTTTGGCGCCGCGGATTTCCTCGGCCTGGTTACGCGTGGCGATCTCTTCGAAGCCAAGCAGCAGGATGTCCTTGTTCCACCGGGCGCTTCGGACGGTCAAGGGACCGGCTTTCGCCGGCTCAACCACGAATTCGATACCCGGGACAAAGCGATCGCCCGGCGCGTCGGTGAGCACCTGGACAGTGACTTCGCCACGGATCCCGTGGGGCTTGCCGATACGGGCAACCTGGAGCTGCATGTGGTTCCTCTGGTTTCTTCGCTGTGTCCCGCCACGGCGGTCATTGAGATCGGTCGAAAAACAATCCGGCCCCTTCACCATCATCTGGTGAAGAGGCCGGATCCAAGATAAGTGTTGCTGAGCGCTTTACCGGCGACGGTCGGTATCGACGACGTCGACCCTGACCTGTTCGCCGCCAGCCAGGGCGGCAATCACAGTGCGCAATGCACGTGCGGTGCGGCCCTGGCGTCCGATCACCCGTCCGAGGTCGTCCTGGTGAACGCGAACCTCAAGGGACTCCCCGCGGCGGTTGTTCCTGGCACTGACCTTGACGTCCTCAGGGCTGTCAACGATCCCGCGGACCAGATGCTCGAGCGCTTCTGCCAGCAACTTACTCAGCCTCGGTGGTCTCTGCTTCTGCAGCTTCCTCGGAAGCCTCAGCCTGCTTGGCCTTCTTCGTGATGGCTTCCGGGATGATGACGGAACCCTTCTCCGGAGCAACGAAAGCAGGCTTCTCGACCTTGGTCTTCAGCGTGCCTTCCTGGCCCGGGAGACCCTTGAACTTCTGCCAGTCACCGGTGATCTTGAGGATCGCGGCGACCTGCTCGGTCGGCTGGGCACCGACGGAGAGCCAGTACTGCGCACGCTCGGACGCAACTTCGATGTACGAGGGCTCTTCGGTGGGGTGGTACTTGCCGATTTCTTCGATCGCACGGCCGTCGCGCTTGGCGCGGGCGTCCATGACGACAATGCGGTAGTACGGTGCGCGCATCTTGCCGAAGCGCTTAAGGCGAATCTTTACGGCCACTGTTGTGGTCACTCCTGTTTCTGAAACGGGGTTGAACCCGTCGTTCTGCACCCGTGGGGCGGGCCGTACTTGAGGGTTCGAAGGACAAGATGCGCACACGGAGAGAGGGGCCGCGTGGATCGAGTACCTGTCCATTGTGCCAGATGGCGGCGAGGAATTCGAATACGCGGTGCCTGCGGGGGCTCTGGCCCTTATTCGGCGGCGGACCAAACGTAGAGGCCGGCGCGCTCGGCCTTTTCGACGTCGCTGGCCAAGGCGGCCAGTTGCTGGACGTAGAGTCGCGACTGCTCGGCGTCGAAGGGCATGTCCTCTTGCGCAGCCCATTGTTCGGCGACCTCGTCCAGGACGCTTCCATCCCCTTCTGTCTCGTAGCTGAGCAGCTCGGACAACGCCCGAACCATTGCTTCGGGAACGCCGAGCAAAGCATCGCTGGTGACATCGACGAGGGCCAGTTCGTAATCTGCGCCGGACGCATGCACGGCCGTACCGGCGAGGTCGCCTAGCTGTTCTACTTCAAAGTCGCTGATTCCGGGGATACGCACGGCGGCCCCGGCGACGTCGCCGCCCTTCTCCAGGGCATTGGCCCTCTTGAGCGCTTCATCGTGGGTGGCAACAAAGATTTCAGCAAAGCCCATGGAAACTACCCTCATTCATTCGTGCCAACGGAGCTGCGGCGTGGCCGAAAAGCATGCGCCACGCCATAACGCGCTAAGTCTAACTTGCGAGGGGTCCCCGGCTGAGCGGAGCGAAGTTGGGGAGCAAGTTGGACGCTAACTTGCGAGGGGTCCCCGGCTGAGCGGAGCGAAGTTGGGGAGCAAGTTGGACGCTAACTTGCGAGGGGTCCCCGGCTGAGCGGAGCGAAGTTGGGGAGCAAGTTGGACGCTAGCGGACCGCGACCCTCAGCCTGTTCCGCCACGGATCGTCGAAGCGCAACTCCTGCCCGGTGTGGTGCGATGGAATGCCGGCGACCCGAAGTCGGTCAGCGAGCGCGCCGACGTCGTCGCCTGAAGGCACTTCGATGACTACCTCGCCAAGGCCCAACGTGTCGTTGCGCGGGCCGGCACCCCGGCTGTTCCAGACGTTCATGGCCATGTGGTGGTGGTACCGCCCCGCGGAAACGAACAACGCCTGACCGTGCCATCCGGCCGTCTTTTCGAAGCCGAGGGTGTCGACGTAGAAGTCTTGTGCGGTCTTGACGTCCCCGACCTGCAGGTGGACATGCCCGACGCCGGCGCCCGCCGCGTGCTGGCCGGTCACCGATTCCTCGCTCAGGTACTGCTGGAGATAGCGCTGGGGCGGAAGGGGGAGGCTGTCCATCACCACATTGTGGCCGTCCCACTGCCAGCCTTCTCGTGGCTTGTCGTAGTAGAGCTCGATCCCGTTGCCTTCGGGATCCGTGAAGTAGAACGCCTCGCTGACCAGGTGGTCCGCACTGCCGACGAAGGCGTGCGGCTCGTACTGGGCGGCGGTCGCGACGGTGGCGGCGAGCGCGGCTTGGTCCTCGAAAAGCAATGCGGTATGGAAGAGGCCCGCTTCACCGCGGCCCGGGATGTGGAGTCCTGCCGCCGGCGCGAGGTGCACGAGCGGTTTGCCGAGCCTGCCGAAGTACAGTCCGCCGTCCTGGTCGGCAACCACGTCGAGGCCCAGTGCCCGCTGGTAGTAGTCGCCCATGAGCTTCATGTCGCCCACTTTGAGCATCACGGTACCCATGGTGAGTTCGGCAGGAAGGAGATCCTGGCTGGATGGTGTGGACATATGCAACTCCCGGCTTTTGTGGCGCCGCCGTTCGGCAACCTCTATATATCTAAATTACTTGAAGCTTCAATTTATTCCTAATGATTGCCGCTTTTCAGCAGGTTCCAACAACCGGCCACGGAGGACGATGTGTCGAGGATCCAGCACGACGTCGACGGATACGCGCGGATCCTCCGCATAGAGGACGACGTCGGCGCTGGCACCCTCACTGAGGCCATCAACGCCCAGCCACTCCCGGGCGGACCAGCAAGCGGCGTCAAGGGCCGCGGAAGCGGGCAATCCCGCCTGGTGGAGTGCCAGGATTTCCTCGCCAATGCGGCCGTGCCCGATCACCGTGCCCGCGTCGGTACCGGCGAACACCCTGACGCCGGCTTCAAAGGCTTCAAGGACCCTTTCGAAACGCCGCTCCCAAAGTGCCGTCATGTGGGCCGCATACTGTGGGAACTTGGCTTCGGCCCGCTTCGCAATGTCCGGGAATGTCGCGATGTTGGTTAGCGTCGGGACGATGGGCACATCCTGTTCCAGAAGTCGCGGGATATGGTGTGGCAAGAGTCCGGTCGCATGCTCGATGCAATCTATTCCGGCGTCGAGCATCTCGTCGATGGTTCCTTCGGCGAAGCAATGCGCTGTCACCCTGGCGCCCTCATCGTGCGCCGCTGCAATCGCGTCCTTGACGACAGGCGCCGGAAACGAAGATGCCAGGTCACCGGTGGAACGATCGATCCAGTCCCCTACGATCTTGACCCAGCCGTCGCCGTCGCGGGCTTGCTTGCGAACCGCTTCGACCAGGCCGTCCGGTTCGACTTCCTCGGCCAGCCCCCGGATATAACGGCGTTGCCTCGCGATGTGCCGCCCGGCACGGATAATCCTGGGCATATCGCTCCGCTGCTGTAGCCAACGGGTGTCACTTGCCGATCCGGCGTCGCGAATCAGGAGCGTTCCGGCGTCCCGATCCGCGGAGGCTTGCCGGTGTGCAGTTTCCTCCCCGACCGCGCCGCCCGGCCCCAACCCCACATGGCAATGGGCGTCCACAAGCCCGGGCAGCACCCATCCATCGAGGACCAATCCCGGCTCGGAACGCGGACGGACGGAGGTCAACCGCCCGTCGACCGACCAAAGCCCGCGCTTTTCTTCGTGCGGACCGCTCAGCACGGCACCGCTGAATTCAATGATTTCGCCCATGGATCAAGCCTAGGCGCCATCCGCGGGCAGGGTGCAGTCACTTATGACCAAAAGAGGACCCGCTGTGATAGCTTCGACTACGACCACACGGGGGCCCTTGCAAGGGCTGAGATCAGGCTGACGCGGCCTGCGACCGTTGAACCTGTCCGGGTAATGCCGGCGAAGGAAGTGAGTAATCCTTTGAGTACCACAGAAGCACAGCACAGCCCTATCCAAAATGAAGCCGGGCAAGAGGTGACCCAATCCCTCAAGTCCCATTCGCTGGCCTACATCGAGGACGCCGAGGCCGGAATCCGGGTTCCGGTCACCGAAATCGCCCTGGAACCCTCTCCCAACGGAGAAGCCAATCCGCCATTCCGTGTGTACCGGACCGCCGGCCCCGGCAGCGATCCCGTCGTGGGCCTCGAAGCATTCCGCAGCGAATGGATCGAAGCCCGGGGTGACACCGAGGAGTACAGCGGCCGCGAACGCAACCTGCTCGACGACGGCAAGTCGGCCGTGCGTCGCGGCGCGGCCTCCGCGGAATGGAAGGGCGCGCAGCCGGTGCCCCGCCGCGCCGTCGAGGGCAAGACCGTCACCCAGATGCATTACGCCAAGCAAGGCATCGTCACACCGGAAATGAAGTACGTGGCACTCCGCGAGAATTGCGACGTCGAACTTGTCCGCAGCGAGGTCGCCGCGGGCCGGGCCATCATCCCCAACAACATCAACCACCCGGAATCCGAACCGATGATCATCGGCAAGGCATTCCTGGTGAAGATCAACGCCAACATCGGCAACTCAGCCGTCACCAGCTCCATCGCCGAAGAGGTCGACAAGCTGCAGTGGGCAACGCAGTGGGGCGCCGACACCGTCATGGACCTGTCCACCGGCGACGACATCCACACAACCCGTGAGTGGATCATCCGGAATTCCCCGGTGCCCATCGGGACCGTGCCGATCTACCAAGCGCTTGAGAAGGTCAACGGCGAGGCGAACAAGCTGACGTGGGAGATCTTCCGCGACACCGTGATCGAACAGTGCGAGCAGGGCGTGGACTACATGACCATCCACGCCGGCGTCCTTCTGCGCTACGTACCCCTGACGGCCAACCGCGTTACGGGCATCGTCTCCCGCGGCGGATCCATCATGGCCGGCTGGTGCCTGGCTCATCACGAGGAGAACTTCCTCTACACGCACTTCGACGAGTTGTGCGAAATCTTCGCCAAATACGACGTCGCCTTCTCGCTCGGCGACGGACTGCGCCCGGGCGCGACGGCAGATGCCAACGACGCCGCGCAATTCGCCGAGCTCGACACCCTCGCCGAGTTGACGCAACGAGCATGGGAATACGACGTCCAGGTGATGGTGGAAGGCCCGGGCCACATCCCGTTCCACCTGGTCCGCGAGAACGTCGAGCGTCAGCAGGAACTTTGCAAGGGCGCCCCGTTCTACACACTTGGGCCGCTCGTCACCGACGTCGCCCCCGGCTACGACCACATCACCTCGGCGATCGGTGCCACTGAAATCGCGCGCTACGGCACTGCGATGCTGTGCTACGTGACACCCAAGGAACACCTTGGCCTGCCCAACAAGGACGACGTCAAGACGGGTGTGATCACGTACAAGATCGCCGCCCACGCCGCCGACCTCGCAAAGGGCCACCCGGGCGCACACGAACGCGACGACGCCTTGTCCAAGGCGCGCTTCGAGTTCCGCTGGCGCGACCAGTTCGCATTGTCGTTGGATCCCGTGACAGCCGAGTCATTCCACGACGAGACGCTCCCCGCCGAACCCGCGAAGACGGCACACTTCTGTTCCATGTGCGGGCCAAAGTTCTGCTCCATGCGGATCAGCCAGGACATCCGTGACGAATACGGCTCCGCCGAGTCGCAGAAAGCCATCGCGGAGATGTACAGCGGAATGCGCGAAAAGAGCGAGGAATTCCTGGCCTCCGGAGGCAAGGTCTACCTGCCGGAACTGGAAGTACCGGCGGCGAAGGGCTCAGGACGCCTGAACTGAATCAGCGCGGCCGACGCCCGCAATGAAGGAGCGGATCATCCGGTCTCCTTCGACTGAATCATGGGGCCGGTGCCCTCCTGCCGCGGTGCGGTGGAGGGCGCCGGTTTCGCGTAGGTACCCGGCGATCTCCTCATAGAGGGGCTCCCACCCCCCGGTCAGGACAAGGGTGGGGACACCGGGCACGATGTGGAGGGGCGCCTCCCAAGGAGGGGCCTGCAAGCGCAAACGGCGAGCGGTCCGCCTGGCTTCGGGAGTGTTGAGGACCGAGGCTTCGGACGAGAAGGCCCGGCGAACGAACTCGCGCTGGTAATCGTCGTCGCTGAGCCGGTGCCGGACGCGGAACAACGGTTCCATGAGCGCACGATAGGCGGCGGTGGCCGGCAGTTCGGCGGTCAGGGAGAGGCAAGCCGGCTCAACCAGGACGAGCGAGCGGACAAGATCCGGCCTCTCCACCGCCGCGAGCATCGCGGAAATAGCACCTTGTGAATGTGCCACCACGTGTCCCCCACGGGCCGGAACGGCAGTGGTCGATGATTCACGCGCTCCAAGGCACTCCAACACGATCCCGACGTCGGCGGCGACATCGGATTCCAATGGTTCCGCTTCCGCGTCGAACCCGTGGCGCTTCAAGAAAAGCGCGTCATATTGCAATGCCATGCCGTGCTGCTTGGGCCAGGCGGCAGCGCCGAAGGTGCCTGCCCCATGGACGAAGACGACGCGCTGCTTTTGCATTCCTCAAGCCTATGGCACCTCCCCGACATCCCGGCCGAGCGACAGGGCGGGCCGGACATTACTTGCCGGGGAAGCGCGCTACTTTCCGAGGAACTTGTCGAAGCCCTTGGGCAGGTTCAGCTGCGAAGGATCGAAGTCGCCGCTTTGCTGCCCGAAGGCCGCACCGCTCGGAACGGTGTTCGCGCGTTTCTTCTCGGCGTCGCGCAGTTCCTGGGCCGCCTTTGCGGGGTTGCCGGAACGGGCCTTCTTCTTCGGCGCGCTCTTGGCACCTTTGCGGGCGCCGCCGCCGAGGCCGGGCATGCCCGGCATCCCCGGCATGCCGCCGCCCTGCGCCAGCTTCTTCATCATCTTCTGGGCCTGCGCGAACCGTTCAAGCAAGCCGTTGACCTCGGACACGTGCACGCCGGAACCACGGGCAATGCGTGCGCGGCGCGAACCATTGATGATCTTCGGGGCAACACGCTCATGGGGCGTCATTGAACGGACGATCGCCTCGACGCGGTCGATCTCCCGCTCGTCGAACTGCTCCAACTGCTGGCGGATGTTCTGGGCCCCGGGCATCATCATCAGCATCTTCTTCATGGAGCCCATGTTCCGGATCTGCTGCATCTGCGCGAGGAAGTCGTCCAGGGTGAAGTCCTCCTGGTCGGCGAACTTCTTCGCCATCCGGGCGGCTTCGGCCTTGTCCCAGTTCTTCTCAGCCTGTTCGATCAGCGTGAGGACGTCGCCCATGTCCAGGATCCTGGAAGCCATGCGGTCCGGGTGGAACAGTTCGAAATCGTCCAGGCCCTCGCCTGTGGACGCGAACATGACCGGCTTTCCGGTGACGGACGCGACCGACAGTGCGGCGCCGCCGCGGGCATCGCCGTCGAGCTTTGACAGCACGACGCCGGTGAAATTGACGCCCTCATCGAAGGCGACGGCGGTGTTGACGGCGTCTTGGCCGATCATCGAGTCGATAACGAAGAGCACTTCGTTCGGAATGATCGCTTGGCGGATACGGCGGGCCTGGTCCATCATCTCTGCGTCGACGCCAAGGCGGCCAGCCGTGTCCACGATGACGACATCGTGCAGCTTCTGCCGTGCTTCTTCGACGCCGGCGCGGGCAACGGCGACGGGGTCGCCCGTGGGAATGTCCTGGTCCGACGTGGTGCCCGGGTGTGGAGCGAAGACAGGTACTCCGGCGCGCTGGCCGACAATCTGCAGCTGGGTCACGGCGTTCGGCCGCTGGAGGTCGCACGCGACCAGGATCGGGCTGTGCCCCTGGGCCTTGAGCCACTTGGACAACTTGCCGGCGAGCGTCGTCTTGCCGGCGCCCTGGAGACCGGCCAGCATGATGATTGTGGGACCGGTCTTTGCCAGCCGGATCCGGCGCGTCTCGCCGCCGAGGATCTCGACGAGCTCCTCGTTGACGATCTTGACGATCTGCTGGCTCGGGTTCAGCGCGGCCGAAACCTCGGCGCCCAGGGACCGTTCGCGGACACGCGCGGCGAACTCGCGGACCACGGGAACGGCAACGTCCGCGTCCAAAAGGGCGCGGCGGATCTCCCGGACGGTGGCATCGACATCGGCCTCGGAAAGGCGCCCCTTGCCACGGAGATTCTTGAAGGTTGCTGTCAACCGGTCAGAGAGTGAATTGAACACGAGCCGTGCACTTCTTTCATGGTCTACGGATAGCGGCCGTTCCGGCACACCAGCATCTTGACGATTCCTGCCCCAAATAAATCTGGCCCAACTGCGGGACTCGACTATCTAGGGTACCAAGACCAGCCCGCAAGATGGCATGCTGGCAGGGTGACCAGCAAAACAACAGTGAATACGTTGCTCATCCTAGGCGCTTCGGGAGACCTCACCGGCCGATTGCTGTTGCCGGGCCTCGCCAGGCTCGTCACCACCGGCGTCGCTACCGGACTCAAGCTTGTCGGCGCGGGGTCGGACCCGTGGACCGGACAACAGTGGAAGGAGCGGGTGAAGGGCGCCCTGGCGGACGCCGCCAAGGACGCGGACGCCGAGGGCAAGAAGGCAGCCACCGCCCTCCAGGAAAGCACGGAATACCATCAACTGGATGTCACCGCCGGCGGCGAGCTCGCCCGGCTGCTCGCCACACTCGAAGCGCCCGTGGCAGTCTACTTCGCCCTACCGCCGCACGTAAGCCAAAAGGCCTGCGAAGTCCTCACAGCCAAGGAATTGCCTCCCGGAACCCGCCTGGTCATGGAGAAGCCGTTCGGCTCCGGGCCAGAGTCCGCCCGCCAACTCAACGACACCCTCGCGACGCTGGTGCCGGAGGACCATATCCACCGGGTGGATCATTTCCTCGGCAAATCCACGGTTTTCAACATCCTGGGACTGCGGTTCGCGAACCGTTTCCTGGAACCCATATGGAACCGGGAACACATCGAGAAGGTCGAGATAATTTTCGACGAGGACCTGGCCCTCGAAGGTCGCGCACGCTACTACGACAATGCCGGCGCCCTCCGGGACATGATCCAAAGCCATCTGCTCCACATCATGGCGCTCCTGGCCATCGACGCCCCTGCCACGATCGGCGAGCGCGACCTCCGCGACGCCATTTCGACGGTGCTCCGGGCGAGCAACATCAGCCCGCCCTTTCAGAAGACCACGCGTCGTGCCCGTTACAGCGCAGGCCGCATCGGCGAGCGCGACGTTCCAGATTACGCCAAGGAAGAAGGGGTCGATCCCGGCCGGAACACCGAGACCCTCGCCGAGGTGCAGGTGGGGATCGACAATTGGCGCTGGAAAGGCGTTCCGTTCATCCTGCGCTCCGGCAAGGCGCTCGGGTCCATGCGGAAGGAAGCCATCGTCACGTTCCGGCCCGTGCCGCATCTGCCCTCCGGTTTCCTGGGCGTGGACGCCCTCAACCAGCTACGGATCGGCTTCGGTCCCGACACGCTCCAGCTTGCCGTCGACGTCAACGGTCCTGGGGATATCTTCACGCTTGACCGCGCAACGCTCAACGCTCAACTGAATAGCTCCGACCTCCTCCCCTACGGCGAGGTCCTGGAGGGGATCATCAATGGCGACCCGCTCCTTTCGGTGCGTGGAGACACCGCAGTGGACTGCTGGCGGATCGTTGAACCGGTGCTCAACGCCTGGGCGGAGGATTCAGTGCCGCTTGAGGAGTACGACGCCGGCAGTGGCGGTCCCGCGGACTGGCCCACCGCCGTCGGGAGCCAGTGACCACGCAAAAGCGGCCCGGATACCTTTCCAGGTAACCGGACCGCTTTTTTGTATGGAAACGTCAGATGGCTGCGGCGCCACGTTCGCCCGTGCGGACACGGACTGCTTCATAGACATCCACTGTCCAGACTTTGCCGTCGCCGGCCCGGCCCGTGTTGGACGAAGCGATGAGGACATCGAGGATGTCGTCTGCTTGCTCGTCCGTGGCCAGCACCTCTACCCGGATCTTGGGAAGCAGGTCGACATTGTATTCGGCGCCACGGTACACCTCGGTGTACCCGCGTTGGCGGCCATAACCACTGGCCGCGCTGACCGTCAATCCCTGTACCCCGTATGCTTCGAGTCCTTCGCGGATGGAATCGAGCTTCTCCGGGCGGACGATCGCCGTAATGAGTTTCATGCCTGGACACTCTCCTTGCCTTGTGCGGGTGCTTCGCCGGTTGCCGATTCGGCCGAAGCCTTGCCGGTGATGAGGTCATGGAGCGGCTGGAAGCTTCCGCCGTGTCCGCCGACGCCGAACTCGTAGGCCGTCTCGGCGTGGAGGCTGAGGTCCGCGCCGGCAATTTCCTGGCGCTCGGAGATCCGGAAGCCCATGATCTTGTGGATCGGGTAGGCAATGACGAAGGTCATCACGCCGGTGAAGATGATCGAGCAAAGGGCCGCGAGGCTCTGTGCGACCAGCTGGGTGGTGCCACCACCGTAGAAGAGGCCCGCTGCGCCCTGGGTCGGGGTGGCGAGGAAGCCGATGGCCACCGTGCCGATGATGCCCGACACGAGGTGGACGCCGACGACATCGAGGGAATCGTCGTAGCCAAGCTTGAATTTGAGGCCGACCGCGAGGGCCGAGGCAACACCTGCTGCGACGCCGAGGGCGATTGCGCCGAGCGGGGAGACGTTGGCACAAGCCGGGGTGATGGCGACGAGGCCTGCGACGACGCCCGAGGCCGCGCCGAGGGACGTGGGGTGGCCGTCACGGATGCGTTCCACGATCAGCCAGCCGAGCATGGCAGCCGCAGGTGCGGTGAGGGTGTTGATCCAGATGAGGCCGGCCTGCTCTACCGTTGCGGCGGCGCCGGCGTTGAAGCCGAACCAGCCGAACCAGAGGATCGCTGCGCCGAGCATGACCAGGGGAACGTTGTGGGGGCGGTGGTTCGGGTCCTTGCCGAAGCCCTTGCGGTTACCGATGATCAGGACGAGGATCAGGCCTGCCACACCGGCGTTGATGTGCACGACCGTGCCGCCTGCGAAGTCGATGACCGGAGCGAAGGTCTGGCCGAACCAGCCATCCTTGGAGAAGAGCCCGCCGCCCCACACCATGTAGGCGAGCGGTGCGTAGACCAGCGTGGCCCAGATGGGGGTGAAGAGGGTCCATGCGGAGAACTTTGCACGGTCGGCGATCGCACCTGAGATCAGGGCCACGGTGATGATTGCGAAGGTGGCGGCGTAGCCGACCTTCAGGAGGTCCGCGGGATCGGTGAAGTTGTGGAGGCCGAAGTGGCTGAACGGGTTCGCGAACAACTGGAAGAAGTTGTCGGTGTTGCTCGTCGACATCGATGCGCCCCAGAGGACCCACACCAAGGTCACAGTGCCGATCGCGATGAAGCTCATCATCATCATGTTCAAGGCGGCCTTGGCACGGGTCATGCCGCCGTAGAAGAATGCCAGGCCCGGGGTCATGAACAGCACGAAGGCTGCTGCGACCAGGAGCCAAACGAGACCGGCGCTGAATTCCATGGTCTACGTCCTCTCTGCTCTTATTGCGGTCTTTGCCGCCTGTCCCAACGCAATTGCGTTCTATGTAAGAGTTTTGCGGCGCAGTGTTTCACCTGCGAAGGTTTTAGATTGCGGGGCTGTTACAAGAACTTCCCAAACGTAAATGGTGCATAACGCGCTTGTTACGGCCATGTTTCGCCAGTTCAACCTGACCCCGGCACCGACTATCCAGAGGACCCCATTACGATGACCGCTAGCCCGGAATTCCGCGCAAATCCAGGGGCGGGGACCACCAAGCCCGCATTGCCGCGCGATATCAAGGTGATGTTGCTCGCGGCGTTCCTGATCGCTCTGGGTTTTGGCTTGGTGGCCCCGGTCCTTCCGCAGTTCGCCACGACCTTCGACGTCGGAGCGACGGCCGCCGCGGTGATCGTGAGCATCTTTGCCTTCGTACGGCTCGTCTTTGCGCCGGCGGGCGGGGCGCTCATCGGGCGCTTCGGGGAGCGTGGCGTTTACATTTCAGGATTGCTGATCGTGGCAACCTCGACGGCAGCCTGTGCGTTCGCACAGAGCTACTGGCAATTGCTGCTGTTCAGGGGCCTCGGCGGTGCGGGATCCGTCATGTTCACCGTTGCCGCGATGGGCCTCTTGATCCGGCTCTCGCCGCCCGAGAACCGCGGAAGGATCTCAGGCGCGTACGCTTCGGCGTTCCTGATCGGCAGTGTCCTTGGTCCCGTGGTGGGCGGTCTTTTGGCAGGATTCGGCCTGCGCGTGCCGTTCCTCGCATATGCCGCAGCCTTAGTGGTCGCTGCCGTGCTGGTGCGCACGCAGCTCAAGGGGACGCCGGAGGAGTCAGGGCTGCGCGGCCAAGGGGCGCCGGCCATGCGCTTGAAGGACGCCCTGCGCGATTCTGCCTACCGTGCCGCATTGTTCTCCAGCTTCAGCAACGGTTGGGCCACATTCGGCGTCCGGATGGCCACTGTGCCGTTGTTCGCAGTGGTTGTCCTGGCAGCGGGCGCGGGGTCCGCCGGCTGGGCGCTGGCGATGTTCGCCGGCGGCAACGCTTTGGCATTGACCTTCTCCGGGCGTCTCGCCGATAGTTTCGGCCGGAAGCCCATGATGTTGCTCGGCCTTGTTGTCACCGGCCTGGCCACCGGCTGCATTGGTTTTACGGGCAACCTTCCGGCATTCTTCACGGCCTCCGCCGTGGCCGGATTCGGCTCCGGCCTGCTGAGTCCGGCCCAGCAGGCCGCCGTCGGAGACATCATCGGGCGAGGGCGGACAGGCGGCAAGGTGCTGGCCGTCTTCCAGATGGCCTCCGACGCCGGCGCGATCGTGGGCCCCGTACTGGTCGGCCTCGTGGCTGATGGCCTCGGCTACGGCTGGGCGTTCGCCGCGACCGGCGGAATCCTCATAGTTGCCGCAGCGGGCTGGTCACTCGCCCGTGAGCCAATCAACCCCAGCGAGCCACGTTAGGGATAGCTCATGCCGCGCTAGGGCAATCCACGCCCTAATTCAGGAGTGCGTCGACGAAAGCTTCCGGTTCGAACGGCGCGAGGTCGTCCGGGCCTTCGCCCAGGCCGACGAGCTTGACCGGGACGCCGAGGGCCTTCTGGATCGCGACGACGATTCCGCCTTTCGCGGTACCGTCCAGTTTCGTCAGGACGATGCCCGTGATGTTGACCACCTCGGAGAAGACCTTCGCCTGGTTCAAGCCGTTCTGGCCCGTGGTGGCGTCGAGGACCAGGAGGACTTCGTCGACTTCGGCGAGCTTCTCGATGACGCGCTTGACTTTGCCGAGCTCGTCCATGAGGCCCACCTTGTTCTGCAAGCGACCGGCGGTGTCGACCATGACGACATCGACTTCCTGCTCAATTCCTGCTTTGACGGCCTCGAATGCCACCGAAGCGGGGTCCGCCCCATCGATATGGGACCTCACGGTGGCGACGCCGACCCGCTGCCCCCACGTGGCAAGCTGCTCGGCAGCGGCCGCGCGGAAAGTGTCGGCGGCACCGAGAAGCACGTCCTTGTCCTCCGCGACCAGCACACGGGCCAGCTTGCCTACCGTCGTTGTCTTCCCGACGCCGTTGACGCCGACCACGATCATGATGGCCGGGTGGCCACCCTTGCGCTCCACATTCAGGCTGCGGTCCATGCCGGGATCAACGAGCTTGACGAGTTCCTCGCGCAGGAGCGCCTTGACGTCCTCAGGGCTCCGGGTGCCCTGGACCTTCACACGGTCGCGGAGGGCATCAACCAGTTGCATCGTCGGTTCAGTGCCGAGGTCGGCGAGCAGGAGCGTCTCTTCCACCTCGTCCCAGACATTTTCGTCGATGTTGTCGCTCGAGAGCAGGGCAAGGAGCCCCTTGCCAAGGATGTTGTTGGACTTGACCAGCCTCGCCCGGAGCCTGTTCAGGCGGCCCTCAACCGGCGCGGGGGTTTCCACCGGGATGAGTTCGAGTCCCGCGGCGTCATCGGGTACTTCCGCCGTGGGAACTTCGGAGGGAACGACCGTCGGCGCTCCACGCTCCGCAACTTTCCCGGGCGCATCCTCGACGATTGTTCCGCCGCCCGACGGCGCCGAATCAGCGGGGTCGTTGGCGTCACGGGTTCCGGTGTAAGTCGTGGAAGATTTCCGTGCCTTGAGGAGGACCGGAACCAGCACGCCGATCACCACAATGACAGCCGCTATGGACAGGATGATGGGGAGGAGATCGTTCACTCCCCTAGCTTCTCACAGCCGGACCCCAACCCTGGCTCAAGCTTGGCAGCAGCTAGACCGCGGCACCGAGCCTCTGGCTAATCACGGTAGACACGCCGTCGCCACGCATCGTGACACCGTAAAGTGCGTCGGCGACTTCCATGGTCCGTTTCTGGTGGGTGATGACGATCAGCTGGCTCGACTCTCGAAGTTCTTCGAAAATCGTGAGGAGCCTCCCCAGGTTTGTATCGTCGAGCGCGGCTTCGACCTCGTCCATGACATAGAACGGAGAAGGCCGTGCCTTGAAAATGGCCACGAGGAGGGCCACTGCCGTCAGGGAACGTTCACCGCCGGACAGCAAGGACAAACGCTTGATTTTCTTCCCTGCCGGTCTCGCCTCGACCTCGATTCCGGTGGTCAACATGTCGTCGGGATCCGTCAACACCAACTTTCCCTCACCACCGGGGAAGAGTCTCGCGAAGACGTGGTCGAACTGCTTGGACGTGTCTGCGAACGCTTCGGTGAATACTTGCTGGACGCGGTTGTCCACTTCCTTGATGATGTCCAGGAGGTCCTTGCGGCTCGACTTGAGGTCTTCCAACTGCGTACTCAGGAACTGGTGCCGCTCTTCCAGGGCCGCAAATTCCTCAAGGGCCAGGGGGTTTACCTTGCCCAGGGCGGCGAGGTCGCGTTCGGCCTTTCGCAGCCGTTTCTCCTGCTCCTCGCGAACAAAAGGAATGCCCTCGATGATGGGACGACCTTCCTCATCCACGGGGGCACGGAGCTCAGCCCATTTGTCCGCCGACGCTTTGGCCACCGGCACGGGCTGATCGGGGCCGAAGTCCGCCACGAGTTGTTCGGCGGATAGTCCCAGTTCCTCGATCACACGTGTTTCCAAGGCTTCGATCCTGAGCCTTTGCTGGGCCCGGGCGAGCTCATCGCGATGTACAGAATCCGTCAGGCCCGCCAGTTCCTGCGCCAACGCCTCGTTTAGGCTCCTGACTCCTGCAAGTTCCTTCTCGCGCTGTTCGCGGACTTCTTCGGCATGGTCCCGTGCCCGGACCGCGAGGTCCACCGAGACATCGACGAACCGGATTGCCTGCTCCGCGGCGGCCGCAACTGCGGAGGCACGGGCAGCTTGCGCTTTGCGGATCGCTGCACGGCGCGCAGCCTCTTCGCGTGCGCGCCGCTCGCTCGCCGCAGCGCGTTCCAGGGAGGCGGCGCGATTGCTCGTTGCTGACAACTGCTCCTCGGCGCTGCGCAACGCCAGCCGGACGTCCATTTCGCGGGCCCGGGCTTCGCTCGCGGCCCGCGCCAGGGCGTCGCGGTGCTCGGTGGAAGGCTCCTCCTCTGCCGGGGCCTCTTCCGCCGCGGCGAGCCGCTCGGCGGCGAGCTCCAGGGATTCCTCCGCGACAGCAATGTTCAGCTCCGCCTTGGCCAGGGACTCCGCCAGCCTGTCCCTTTCCGCGACGGCGCTGCGCAACTGGGAATTCAAATGGCCGAGGCGCTCTGCGACAGCGGCCAAGCGGGCGTCCGAGTCATGGAGCCTGTCCAGGGCAGCATCGGCACGTTCCTGGGCATCCGCCTTCCGGGCTTCCGCACCGGCGAGCGCAAACTTGCCGCGTTCCAAACGCGCAGTGAGGTCCTGGAGGCGCATTTCGGCGTCGTCAATGGCGGCCTGCACTTCCAGGAGCGATGGCGCCGTCGCCGATCCGCCATCCACCATCAGGGCCGTGAAGATGTCTCCATCCCTGGTTACCGCAGTGAGCCCGGGATGGGAGGCAATAAGCCTCGCAGCCGCCTCCGGATCGTCGACGACGACGGTGCGTGCCAGGAGGGCAGCCGCACCTGCCGCCTCGGCACTGTTGGGCCTGACAAGTCCGGCGGCCCACCGCGCACCCTCTGGAAGTTCCGGATTCCCGGCCATGTCGCCGGAATGCCGGGACGGATCGTCCGGCTCCGCCAAGAGCAACGAGGCCCTGCCGGCGTCGGCCTCCTTCAGCAGCTGCAGCGCGCCGAGGGCTCCAGCGGTGTCGGCAACCACGACGGCGTCCGACGCCCTTCCCAACGCTGCGGCGATGGCGGCTTCATAGCCTGTCTCCACGCTCAACAGCGTCGCGAGGGACCCGAGGACACCGGGATGGCCCGAGGACAGGACGTGCGAAGAGCCATCCTTGCGATTCAGGCCAAGCTGCAGGGCGTCCCGTCGTGCCGTCAGTGCGTCGCGTTCACGGACATGTTCACGTTCGGAGACTTTCAAAGCTTCGATTTCGGCATTGACCTCGTCGAGGAGCGCGGTGGCTTCCTCGTATTCGGCGTCGAGGCTTTCCTCGCCGTCCTCGACCCCGGCCACCTGGGATTCGAGTGACGCGAATTCGCTCTGGGCGTGCCGGCGACGCTCCTCGCCGGCCGCGAGGGACTCCCTGAGCCTGCCCCTTTCAGCCTCGGCCGCCTCCACCCGCGAACGGGCCGCACCCAATTGCCCAAGCAGCTTGGCAAGTCCTTCACGCCGGTCGGCGGCCGCCCGAAGCACGGCAGTCAGCCGTTTTTCCTCGGCGGCGGCCAGGTTCTCAGCCTCCTGTTTCGCCGCGGTGGCCTCAAGGAGGGCTGCTTGCTTGGCGAGGATGTCGTGCTCAAGTGCGGACTGTTCCGCCCTTACCCGTGCGGCCTGCCTCTCGAGGTGCTCGGGATCCCGGCCCGAATCCGGAGCATCGTCGGCGGAACCGAGGAGCCGGCGTCGTTCGGTGGCGAGCGAGGCCAAAGCGCGGAGGCGGTCCCTGGTAGCCGACAGCTGATACCAGTTGTCACGGGCGGCGTTGAGCCGCGGGGTGGCTTCGGCGGCTAGCTGTTCAAGCTGTGTTTGCCGCTCGCGGCCCGCGGCCAGTTCCGCTTCGACTGCCTCGCGCCTGGCCTTCAAGGCGGCTTCGTCGGCGACGTCTTTCTCCAACGCCTGGGTCAACTGCACGAGTTCGTCCGCGAGCAGGCGGGATTTCGCGTCGCGCACCTCGAACTGGACGGTCTGGGCACGCCGGGCAACCTCGGCCTGCTTGCCGAGTGGAGTCAGTTGCCGGCGGATTTCCGCCGTGAGGTCGCCAAGCCGCTGGAGGTTGGCCTGCATCGCTTCGAGCTTGCGCACCGTTTTTTCCTTGCGGCGCCGGTGTTTGAGGATGCCAGCCGCTTCTTCGATGAAACCCCGGCGGTCCTCGGGAGTCGCGTGCAGCACACGATCCAGCTGCCCCTGGCCAACAATCACATGCATTTCCCGGCCAAGGCCGGAGTCCGAAAGGAGCTCCTGGATGTCCAGGAGCCTGCAGGCCGAACCATTTATCGCGTATTCGGATCCCCCCGTGCGGAAGAGGGTCCTCGAAATGGTGACCTCGCTGTATTCGATCGGCAGGGCGCCGTCGGCGTTGTCAATCGTGAGCGAAACGTGCGCACGTCCCAAAGGCGGACGCCCGGACGTCCCGGCGAAAATGACGTCCTCCATCTTGCCGCCGCGCAGCGTCTTCGCGCCTTGTTCACCCATCACCCAGGCCAAGGCGTCAACCACATTCGACTTGCCCGAACCGTTGGGCCCTACAACGGCAGTGACGCCGGGTTCGAAGTCGAACGTCGTGGCCGACGCGAACGACTTGAATCCCCGGACAGTCAGACTTTTCAGATGCAAGGTATTTCGGATCTCCTGAGTGGCTGAATTACCCTTCTCAATCTACTGCCCGACGCCGGAAAACCGCGGATTTGCGGGCATCATCGCGGCTAAGGCGCTACCAACGGCCGTTTCGCGGCTTCGGTTGGCAGACCGGGCACGTGTAGGAGGAGCGGTTCATGAACTGTTCGCGCTTGATCACGCCGGGCAAACCCGCGGACGCGCAGCGCCTGCAAAGCTCGCCGGCACGACCGTAGGCGTCCAGCGAACGGGCGAAGTATCCGGAATCGCCATTGACGTTGACGTAAAGGGAATCGAAGCTTGTGCCGCCCGCCGCCAGGGCATCGCGCATGACGTCCTGTACCGATTCCACAAGCCGGAGGGCGTCTGCCCGTCGCAAGGTATCGGTCGGCTTGGCATAGTGGAGCTTGGCCCGCCATAGGGCTTCGTCCGCATAGATGTTTCCGATCCCGGAGATCACGCCCTGGTCCAGGAGCGCGCGTTTGAGCCCTGTCTTGCGGGACTTCACCTTGCGATAGAAGCTCTCGAAGGAAAAATGGGGATCCAAAGGATCCCGGGCGATATGCGAGGCTTCCCCGGCGATTTCAGGAAGGGGCGTTTCGCCCTGGCCGCCGGGACCGCCGTCGGACGTTGGAACGAGGGTGGTCACGAACAAGCCACCGAAGATGCGCTGGTCAACAAACCGCAATTGCTCCGGCATGCCGGCGGACGCGCTGAGGCGAAGGCGTACCTTGAGGTGCTTCTCGTCCGGAACCTCGGGGTCCTGCATGAGCAGCTGCCCGCTCATGCCCAGGTGTGCCATGAGCGCGACCCCGGCGCTGGCTTCCGTGGAGTCGCCGCAACCGCCGGGTTCTTCCGTCCGCAAGGGCATCCAAAGGAATTTGCCGCGGCGAACCACATCCAGAACCGTGGAATGGACGAGGTTGCCGACAAAATCTTCCGTGCCCAATGCATGGCGCCGGATGGAGCGCGGATCCAGGACATCCACCGATGTGATGGTCCGGCCCCGAACCCAGCGGGCCAGTCCGCGGCGGACCACTTCGACTTCGGGAAGCTCCGGCACTGAGGACCTAGACCCCTGTCGCGGGACTGGGTTCGATTCCGGCCTGGCGTTTGTCGTCGGATTTGCTGTCGGCGGAAAGCTTCCTGCCGGCCGCCTGTTTGCTATTGACCGAGGGCTTCTTGTTAAGCGCGCGCCAAGCATCGGCCGCAGCTTCCTGTTCGGCTTCCTTCTTGGATCGCCCGGATCCCTTGCCATAAGGGTTGCCACCGATCTGAAGCACTGCAGAGAAGGTGCGTGCATGGTCCGGTCCCGAGCCTTCGACGGCGTAGTAGATCGAACCGAGTTGCCGGCTTGCCGCAAGCTCCTGGATGTTGGTTTTCCAGTCCGTGCCAGCCCCAAGTGCGGCGGCGTCCTTCAGGAGTGGACCAACGAGCCTCATGACAAGCTGACGGGCGGTCTCAATGTCATTGGAAAGGTAGGTGGCTCCGATGAGGGCTTCCATGGTGTCGGCAAGGATCGAGGCCTTGTTCTTGCCATCAGTGAGCCGCTCGCCCTGCCCGAGGTAGATGTACTCGCCGACGCCGAGTTCCCGGCCTATGCCGGCAAGGGCGCGGGTGCTGACGACGGCTGAGCGCCGTTTGGCAAGTTCACCTTCCGGAAGATCCGGATTATCCCGGTAGAGGGAGTCGGTCACGGAAAAGCCCAATATGGAGTCACCGAGGAACTCAAGGCGCTCGTTGGTGGGAATCCCGCCATTTTCGTACGCGTACGAACGATGTGTCAGAGCAAGACGAAGCGTCTCGGCGTCAATAGAGACACCGAGACGCTTCAGAAGCTCTTCAGTTGAAGGCATCCTTTGTCAGCCTGTATGGCGGATTTAGGCGTCTGCGACCTTGCGGCCCTTGTATTCAAGGAACAGCGCAGTGCCGGCAGAGTCGGTAACGACCTTTGCCTGGTGCGGCAGGCTGTAAACAACCTGGCCGTTTTCGATGGTCTTGACCAGGTTGGGGGCAGTTGCCTTCCACTGGGCACGGCGGGCGCGTGTATTCGCGCGAGACATTTTCCGCTTGGGAACAGCCACGGCTATCTCATTTCTCTCTTAGTCAACACTTACTAATCAGTTTGCCGGTCAGACTTAGCCAGATCAGCTAGGACAGCCCAGCGAGGATCCAGGACCTCGTGGTGGTGCCCCGGCTCGTCTTCCAGGCGCACTCCGCATTCTGAGCAGAGACCCTGGCAGTCTTCCCGGCACACCGGCTGGAACGGCAGCATGGTGACAACTGCGTCCCGCAACACCGGTTCAAGATCGATTAGATCGTGCTCGACTCGACGTTGCTCTTCATCGTCTTCTTCGTCCGAAAGCTCAATGCCTTCATAGAAGAAAAGTTCTTGCACATTGACCTCAAGGTCATACGCAAGGGGATCCAGGCATCGTCCACATTCGCCCTTAACCTCGGCGAACGTAGTTCCAGATACCAGAATTCCTTCGTGTACGGCCTCGAGCTTCAGGTCGAGCTCGATATCCGAGCCTTCCGGAACGCCAATGAGCGCCACACCAAGGTCACTTGGCGCGGGTACATGTTCAGTGAGTGTCCGCATGCTTCCTGGACTACGCCCGAGGTCCTTGACGTCCAACGTCAAAGGCGAACTTGCATCTCGCTTAATGAGAACTCCTGTAGAACATATGACCGACGTACCATCTTAGCCTGAACCCGTGAACGGACTCAAACCGGGCCATCTGCAGTACATCCGGCCCCAAAGGTACCGATCCAGCTTACCCTTTGCGCGGCCTCTCGGTGGCCGACTCGCCAGCGAGCAGCCTCCTGAGCACTGACCGTGGCACGAAATCCGAAATGTCGCCGCCCAAGGTGAAGATCTCCTTGATCAGGGTCGAGGACAAATGCGTGTAATGCGCCTCCGCCGGCAGGAAGACGGTCTCGACGCCGGACAGTTGTCGGTTCATGGTGGCCATGGGGAGCTCATAGTCAAAGTCCGACGACGACCGGAGGCCCTTCACGATTGCCGAAATCCCGCGATGCCTGCAGTATTCGGCAAGCAAGCCCTCGCCCATCGGCTCCACGATGATTCCCCGCAATGAAGCCAGCGTCTCACGTGCCATGTCCATGCGGTCTTCAAGACTGAAGTAATACTTTTTCGCATAGTTGGTCGAAACGGCCACTACGACCTCATCGAACAGGCCCGCAGCCCTTGCGATGACCTCAAGGTGTCCGTTGTGGATCGGATCGAAGGAGCCAGGGCACACTGCGCGTCTCATGCTTCGAACCTACCCCATCCCGGTCGGGGCACACTATGGCGTTACCATGGCTGGAGTGGCGGGCCGGACGAGCCGGAAGCCAACCATGCAGGAAGGCAAGGCAACGGTGACCAGCCCGGCACCCATCGGCAAGGACCCGTCCATGGTGAACGACGAAGCTCCTTGGCAGCGCGCCGCCCGAGGGGCGAACCTGCTCGCCGCTGACGGCAGTCTCGGCATCACCATATTCGAGGAAATGACCGCCCTCGCAAGCTCCACGGGTGCCATCAACCTGGGCCAGGGCTTTCCCGACGAGGACGGCCCGGCGGACATCAAAGCGGCTGCCCAGGCAGCCATCTCGGCAGGCGCGAACCAGTACGCACCGGGGAAGGGGATGCCGGAGCTGCGCGATGCCGTCGCCGCCCACCAGGCGCGATTCTACGGGTTGCATCCCGACCCCGTGAGCGAGGTCATTGTGACTACCGGCGCCACGGAAGCCCTTGCAGCATCCTTGCTCGCATTCATCGAACCCGGGGACGAAGTCCTTACCTTCGAACCGTTCTATGATTCATACGGCGCCATCATCGGCCTCGCCGGCGCAAAGCACGTGACCGCGCCCCTCCTGGCACCCGATTTCATGCCAGACCTCGACTTGCTCGAAGCTGCATTCACTGAACGCACCAAAGTAGTCCTCCTCAACAACCCGCACAATCCCAGCGGCGCGGTTTTCCCGCACGAGGTATTGGCACGCGTCGTCGAGCTCGCGCGGAAATACGATGCCATCATTCTCAGCGATGAGGTTTACGAGCACCTGACGTTCGGCGTGCGGCACCTGCCGATCGCCACGATCCCCGGGGCCGCCGAGCGAACGCTCACCATTTCTTCCGCAGGCAAGACATTCTCCTTCACTGGGTGGAAAATCGGCTGGCTCAGCGGGCCGGAGGAATTGGTAGCGGCCGTTCGTACCGTCAAGCAGTTCCTCAGCTACAGCTCAGGCACTCCATTCCAAAGTGCGATCGCCGCAGGCCTGGCCCTGCCGGGCGAGTTCTATGCAGGCATTGCCAGCACGCTCCAGCGAAAAAGGGACATCCTGGCCGAGGGGCTCCGGTCTGCGGGACTGGGCGTCTACATGCCGCAAGGCACCTACTTCGTCAATGCGGATACGGCTCCCCTGGGAATCCATGACTCCGTGGACCTTGCACGCAGGCTGCCCGGGTTGCTTGGAGTGGCAGCCATCCCCGTACCGGTGTTCTGCCATGCAGCGGGCGCCGAGCGGACCCGGAGCCTGCTGCGTTTCGCCTTCTGCAAAAAGTCGGAAGTACTCGAGGAAGCGGCCGCAAGGCTGGCCACACTGAAGGACAAGCTCTGAACGGGAACGGCGGGGAAAGCCACGAGGGCCGCCGCTTCCTCCGGAGCATCGGCCAACATGCCGCAATCGAGGCCGATACCCTCATCGACGGCGCATACATCCTGCGCATCGGCGACGCCGAGCAATCCCATGTCAATCTCCACCGGCCGCAGGAAATCTTCTACGAATACTTGCGCAGGATAGGCCATGTGGTGGACCTCGCCGCCCCCCAAGGGGAGCCGATCCAGGTCCTCCATCTTGGCGCGGGTGCGCTCACGCTTGCGCGATACGTCGAAGCCACAAGACCCGGTTCGGATCAACACGCCGTAGAGCTCGAACGCGAGTTGCTGGACTTCGTGCTCCAGAAGCTGCCGATGCCGCATGGAACGCGGTTGGAAACCCACATCGGCGACGCGCGCGAAGTCCTGGCCGAACTGCCTGCCGAACTGGCGTTCGACGTCGTGATACTGGACATCTTCTCCGGACCCGAGGCTCCAGCCCACATCGCCTGCCGGGAATTCTACGAAGAGGCTGCCGCGAGGCTCCGTCCCGACGGCGTGCTGCTTGTCAACGTTGGCGACGAAGCTGCCCTCACCCTGGTGCGCAGCCAGGTCGCCGCGATGCGAAGGGCGATGCCTGACGTTGCCGCATTCGCCGAGAGCGGGATGTTCGCCGGCAGGTACCCCGGAAACATCATCCTTATCGGCACGCAGTGGCCTTGGCCGGCCGGCTGGACAGCAGAACTCTTGGCCAGGGGTCCGCACCCGGCTTCGGTGGTGAACGGCGTCGAATTGGATGCCTTCTCCGATTAGTCCGGGCCTACCGTCATTACTTAGACCGGCTCGGCGAACCAGAGCTTGGTTTCGCCGTATTTTTTGTCGGCGAACCGCTCAAGGGTCTCGGGCCAATCCGGTTCGGGCGAGCGGGAGGAGCGCTCGACGACGACGACGGCACCTTCATCCAGGTGGAAAGCCAGTTTCTCCAAGACAGCTTGCAAGGACGGCTCATCCAAGGGGTAGGGCGGATCCAGGAACACCAGGTCCCACAGCGTTTCGGCGGCAGCACGATCCAGGAAAGACTCCACCTTGGAGCGGTGAACCAGGACGGTCCGCCGGCCCAGGGCCTGGTTGGCCATGTCTGCGTTGCGTTGGCACACCTCGGATGCCCGGGCATCGAACTCGACGAGCTCAGCCGTCCGGGCGCCCCGGCTCGCGCTTTCTATGCCAAGCGAACCCGAACCGGCGTAAAGGTCCAGGACACGTGCGTCGTCGATGGCGTCGAAGGCTTCAAGACGTGAAAACAGCGCTTCCTTGACCCGGTCCGTCGTCGGCCTCGTCGCGTTGCCCGGGACGCTGAGCAGCGGGTTGCCGCCCGCCACGCCCGCGATAATCCGGCTCATCCGCAGCCTCCCGGCATCGAGGCCCGGGCCGCGTCAGCTTTACCCTCTCTCAAGGAACGCCTCCTTCTCAGGGTTGAGATAGTCATCGATGGCGGCGGCCAAGGCTTCCTGGCCGCGTAATCCGGGGTTGGCTGCCACAAGTCGCTGGGCATCGTTCCGGGCACGCGAGATTACCTCCTCGTGTTCCAGGACACGAAGCAGCTTGAGCGTTGAGCGCCCGCCCGATTGGGAGGCGCCCAGGATGTCGCCCTCGCGGCGTAATTTAAGGTCTTCCCTGGAAAGCTCGAAGCCGTCCGTGGTGGATGCCACGGCGTCGAGGCGGCGTCGGCTCGGATGGCCTGGTTCGAGCGTCGTGACGAGCAAGCACGTGCCGGGAAGTCCACCGCGGCCCACCCGTCCACGCAACTGGTGCAGTTGTGAAATACCGAAGCGGTCGGCGTCCAGGATCACCATCAAGGTGGCGTTATGGACATCCACACCTACTTCGATGACCGTCGTGGAAACGAGCAATTGGGTGGTGTTAGCCGTGAACGAGGCCATTGTTTCGGATTTGAGCAGGGGGTCCTGCCGTCCGTGGAGCGGTTCCAGGCGGATACCTCGCAAGGCTGGCTCCGCACGGAGCGCTTCGACGACTGACGTCACGGAAGCCAGCTCGCGCGCCGGACCTTCCCCTGCAAGTTCGGCATCACTGGGCTCCGCCTCACCGGGGCTGAAGTCGCCGTCGTCGTCATCGCCGATCTTCGGACAGACCACATACACCTGATGCCCGGCGTCGATCTCCTCCCGGGATCTTTTCCAGATCCTGTCGGCCCAAGCCGGATTCTCGACGAGTCCCACCACATGCGTCGAGATCGGTGCCCGGCCAGCCGGAAGTTCGTCCAGAACCGACGTTTCCAGATCACCGAAAACGGTCATGGCAACAGTGCGCGGAATCGGCGTCGCGGTCATCACAAGGAGGTGCGGCCGGTTGGCTTTGGCGCGCAAGGCGTCGCGCTGCTCCACGCCGAAGCGGTGCTGTTCGTCGACGACGATCAGCCCGAGGTCCTGGAAGCTGGTCTTATCGCTGAGCAAGGCGTGGGTGCCGATGACGATCCCCGCAGCGCCGGACGCCGCGTCCAGCATGGCCTGTTTTCGTGCAGCCGTCGGCATGGAACCCGTCAGCAAGGTCACTTGGACCGATCCTGCTCCCTCACCGGACGCCTGGCCAAGCATTCCCGCCCCGGCGAAGAGGCCATCGCGGGCCAGCGGGCCCAAAGTTCGCCGGATCGACTCGAAATGCTGGGCCGCGAGGACTTCCGTCGGGGCTAGCAGCGCGGCCTGGCCGCCGGCGTCGACCACTTGTAGCATCGCCCGCAGGGCGACGACCGTCTTTCCCGAGCCCACTTCGCCTTGGAGCAGGCGGTTCATCGGCGAGTCCTGCGCCAGCTCGTTCGCGAGGGTCTTCCCGACGGCGGCTTGGCCCGCGGTCAGCGTGAACGGCAACTGCCGGTCGAAGGAAGCAAGGAGGCCATCCGCCACCGGCCGGCGTGCGGTGGCTTCTTCCGCAGCCAATTGGGCACGGCGACGGGCAAGCGCCGTCTGTAACACGAGTGCTTCCTGGTACCGGAACCGGTCCCGGGCACGCTGCCAGTCGTGGGTGCTTTCCGGGGAGTGGATCAAGCGGTACGCCTGCCCTACGTCAAGGAATCTCTCACGCACCGCAATGTCGGCGGGCAGTGGGTCCTCGATGCTCTCGACGTCGATCGTCTCCAGGAGGGTTTTCACGACCTTGTGGATGGACCAGCTGCTGAGTTTTGCCGTGGCCGGGTACACCGGAATGGGCATTGCCGCGAGCTTCTCCGGGGTCATGGAACCAGGGAGTTCCGGGTCTTCGTCCAGCACCGTGAAATCCGGATTGGTCATATTCAGGGCCTTGGCATAACGGGTGACCTTGCCGGAGAACAAGACGAGACGGCCCGGCTGGAGTTCCTGGCGGGCGCGGAAGCCGTTGAAGAAGTTGACCTTCAAGGTACCGGGAGCCTGCCCGCCGCCGGTCTCGTCCGTGACTACTACCTCGGTCAGCGACCCCCGCCGGGCCTTCATCTGCCGTGTGGAATTGGACAACACCCGGGCAATCAGGGTCGCGTCCTCGTCCAAGGGCAGCTGGCTGATGGGAGTGAGTTCGCCGCGGTTGAGGTAACGGCGGGGGAAATAGTTCAGCAGCTCCCCGACAGTACTTAAGCCCAGATGCTTCTCGATGACCGATGCCGAACGCTTGCCGATCCTGCGCTCGAGGGGAAGCTGGAGTTCAGGATTCATGCCCGTGCTGGCCCGCCGGAAGGCCAGGGTCGCGCGGCGTCGCCAACTGGCTGATCGAGATGTCGATGGGCTCGCCAAGGGACCGGATAATCCCTACCGCCTGTTCGGCTTCCGGAACATGCACGTGCACGCGCCAAAGATAGCTCGTTTCGCTCGCGTCGTCGGAGTCGTCATCGGCGTCCATTCCCGGCTCCCCCGCCGGACTGCCCACAGGGCTCAGGATCACGGAGTCGCCAAGTTCGTCCAAGCGCTGACGAAGCGTGGCGGCGGCCAGCGGCGCGAGGCTGATGGTGCACATGACCTCCACGCCGTCATCGTCCGGCATTCCGGCGTGGATGTGCGGATCTTGCACATGGTAACCGTGCAGCCCGTCCAGGAGTTCGTTCTGGAGTTCCTCGCCCAAAATCGCCGAACGCAGGCAGTCAAGGATCAACAGCATGCCCACTCCGCCGGCATCCACTACACGCGCGGCGTGCAATGGCGCGAGCTGGTCCTCGGTCTGTACCACGGCATCCAATGCGGCATCGACCGCGGCATCGAGTGCTTGCCCGAGCGCATGGTTGCTGTCATCCCCCTGATGAAGGGCGTCGGTGTCTCCCGCTGCCCTCGCGGCTGCCTCGAGGACGGAAAGCATGGTGCCAGGTACCGGTTCGCTCAATGCCGACCATGCCCGGATCTGTGCACGATTCAATGCCGTTGCGAGCAAAGGCGCACTGAGCCGGGTGTGGCCAACCAGCGGTTCAGCCGCGGCGCAGAGGAAGACCGCGAAAAGGGTCCCTGAATTGCCTCGCGCGTTTTCCATTGCCGCCCTGCCTGCCAGGGACAGCACACCGCCAACGTCGTTGCTGGGTTCCTCGTCACCTGTACTGGCCAGTGCAGCGGCGGCCGCGCGGACAGTCAAGTACAGGTTGGTTCCGGTATCGCCATCGGCGACCGGGAAGATGTTGATGGCATTGAGGCGGTCGCTATGGTTACCGATCGTCGTCTCTGCCTTGCCCAGCCACCGCTTCATGGCGTGCGCATTGGCGGCAATCTTAGTCTGCAAAGTGATCCCATCCCACGGTGTCAGCAGGTATTCCCGCTATCCGGACGCCGCTTTGCTGCCCTACGGCAACGGCCTGAACCGAGCCTATCGCAGTGAAGCCCGAAGGTAACTGAACACCTGCTGGAAAAGTGGCCAGTAGTCCGTGGTCTTCTCCGCCGCCGAGAATCCAATCCATCGGATCACAATCGAGCAGTGCCGAGGCTTGCTCCAAAGGCGCGGCAAGTGCCTTGAGGGCTACGGAATCGAGTTCCAGGACGACCCCGCTGGCCTTGGCGAGTCGACCGCCGTCGCGCAACAATCCATCCGAAACATCCATCATGGCTGTCGCTCCCGCCTTGGCCCCGCGTGGTCCCGCTGCGAGGGGCGGTTCCGGACGGCACTGGCTATCCAGGAGTCCACGCTGGACCGGGGTGAGGTCCTGGACAGGCACCGCGCTTTCGAGCAGCGCAAGGCCGGCGGCCGCACGGCCAACCGTTCCGGCAAGGGCGAGGACGTCGCCGCTCCGCGCTCCTGACCGCAAGACCGGAGGCAACCCGTGCATTGTCCCGACAACCGCGACCGTCACCGCAATCTCTCGGCCGCGGCCGAGGTCTCCGCCCGCCACCGAACAATCGGCAGCGCCCAGGCCGATGATTCCGGCGGTCAGGCCGTCCGCGAAATCTTCCACCCAACGCACCGGCGTGTCCGCCGGCATTGTCAGGCTTACGACGACGGACGTCGCCGTCCCGCCCATCGCATTGATATCGCTGAGGTTCTGCGCCGCCGCCTTCCAGCCGACGTCGTACCCCGTGGTCCGGTAGCCGTTGTTCCACACGAGCCGGAAGTCCTGGTCCTGGGTCTGGGTGTCGATCGAAATGAGAGCACGTCCGTCAGGGGAAGCGACGACAGCGGCATCATCCCCGGGTCCCAGCAGGACGCTGCCGCTGTGGTTCAGCCGCGGAAAAATGCGTGCGAGGAGTTCGCCTTCGGAGAGACCTGCGACCGTCTGTTGTTCTGATGACACAGCTCTACGCTATCGCGAACCGCCGACGATAAGGCTCCGAGCTGCCTCGGAGGAGGCCCTGGTGCCGCCCGTGGGCCGCCCATTGTCCCTGCTGTTTGTCCCTCCGTGCCGCGTTAGGCTTAAGCAATGCGCCCCACGAATGCCGTCATGCCCGTCCGCACCCTTTGCACCTTGGCGGCGGCCGCGGTTTCGGTCTTCGCGTTGTCGGCCTGTTCGTCCACCGTGGACGTCCAGCCTGCCGCCGATGCGGCCAATGCCGCCTGCGCCCCCATGATGGTTTCCTTGCCGGACACGATCGGCGATGCCGCCTTGCGAAAGACCAATAGCCAGGCGACCGCGGCGTGGGGGGACCCTTCGCTGCTGATCCTTCGCTGCGGCGTCAACGTCCCGGGCCCAACGACGGACCGCTGTGTGACGGTTAACGGCGTCGACTGGGTCATCAAGGAAGGCAACCCGGTCTGGACACTCACCACCTATGGTCGGGAGCCAGCCACCGAGATCCTCATGGATCCGAACAAGATCAGCTCCGCTACCGTGCTCGCGGACCTTGCGCCGGCAGCAGCGAAGATCAAAGCCGTGCGCAAGTGCGTCGGCCAGGCCGATCTCCCGCAAAACCTGCCAAGCAGCAAGTAGGCCGCCGGGCTTTGGCTTCATTGTGGTGTCGGCCGGGGTGCTAAGCCCTAGCGAAGGCCGGTCTTCCGATTGAGCGCAAGCCCGATGAGTTCGTCGATCAGTTCTGAGTAACCGAGCCCTGAGGCCGCCCACATCTGGGGATACATGCTTTTTGGAGTGAACCCAGGCATGGTGTTGATCTCGTTGATGATCAATTCGCCCTCAGGGGTGTAGAAGAAGTCCACCCTGCTGAGGCCTTCAGCGCCCACTGCGTCAAAGGCGGCAGCCGCAAGCTCCCGCACGCGGGCAATGGCTTCGTCCGGGAGGTCGGCCGGGCAGCTGAGCGCAGCGGCGCCGTCCTCCACGTACTTGGCATTGAAATCGTAGAATTGATGCTCGCCCGGGGCTACGACGATTTCGCCGGGCATGGAGGTGCGGGGCGCCGAGGTGCCGCGGCCTTCCAGGACTGCACATTCAATTTCGCGGCCCACAATGCCCGCTTCAATGACCAATTTCAGGTCGTGCCGCCGGGCTTCCTCGACGGCTGCATCCAAGGCGTCCATGGAATCCACCTTGGAGATACCCATCGACGAGCCCGCGCGGGCAGGCTTGACGAACACCGGGAAACCAAGGCGATCGACCCGCTTCCGCACTGCCTCTGCGTCGTTGATCCACTCACGATCCGTGACGGCAACGTAGGGGCCTACCGCAAGCCCGGCGGCTTCGAAGACGACCTTCATGAAGTGCTTGTCCATGCCGACAGCCGATGCCAGGACGCCGGCTCCCACATAACGGGTGTCCGAGAGCTCCAGCAGGCCCTGGATCGTGCCGTCTTCGCCCCACGGGCCGTGAAGGAGCGGGAACACGACGTCGACCGCCCCCAATACCTCGGGCACCGCGTTGGGGGCGGTAACAACCAGTTGGTGTGCTCCGCCAACTTCGGTGAGGGTAACCGTCTTATCCGACGCGGCTACTTCGGGCAGCGCCGTAGCACTCAACGACCACTTCGAGATATCGCCGGAGGGAATGACCCATTGACCGGATTTCGCGATTCCGATCGGTACGACCTCGTACTTGTCCTTGTCGATGGCGCCCATGACGCCGGCCGCCGTGACGCAGCTGATAGCGTGCTCGCTCGAGCGGCCGCCAAACAGCACAGCGACCCGGGGGCGGCGTGGTCCGGCAGTTGCGGGTGAGGGGGATTGTTCGGTCACAGTCAGTAATCGCCTTCGGACTTCAGGGAGCGGGCCAGCAGTTTGGGGCCAAGTTCATCAACAGATAATTTGCCTTCAAGGACGGCAACCACCGCCGCTGTGATCGGCATGTCCACACCGAGCTTTCCGGCGAGTTCGTAGACAGCGTACCCGGACTTGATGCCTTCCGCCGTCTGTGTCATCCGGGCCGCGACTTGCTCAAGGCTTAGGCCTTCGCCCAACAAACGCCCCGCCGTGTGGTTGCGGGACAAAGGCGAGGAGCACGTCGCCACGAGGTCCCCGAGGCCCGCCAGGCCCGCCATCGTGTGCGCTTCGCCACCCAAGGCGAGGGCCAGTCGTGAGGTCTCCGCGAGGCCGCGCGTGATGACCGAGGCTTTCGTGTTGTCGCCCATCTGCTTACCTTCACAGATGCCGACTGCAAGGGCGATAACGTTCTTCACGATTCCGCCTATTTCAACGCCAACGACGTCGTTGCTCGTGTAGGGGCGGAAATAGGGCGCCGTACAGCAGAGCGCGATCGCGGCGGCGGTGGCCTCGTTGCTGCAGGCCACCACGGACGCCGTCGGTTCCTGGCGCGCGATTTCCATCGCCAGGTTGGGCCCGGAAACAACGGCGACGCGGTCCTGCGGAACGTCCAACTCTTCGGAGATGACCTCGCTCATTCTCGCATCGGTCCCGAGCTCAAGGCCTTTCATGAGGGATACGACGATAGCGCCGGGGGCGACCAAGCTCTTCCATTCGCGCAGCTGGAGCCGCAACGATTGCGCAGGTACGGCGAGGATGACGATTCCGGCACCGCCGAGGACCTCCGCCACTTCGGTCGAGGCAGTAATGCAAGCGGGTAGCTCGATGTCCTTCAGGTACTGGGCGTTGCGATGCTCCTTATTGATTTCTGCAACGACCTCATCACGGCGGCCCCAGATCCGGATGCTGCGCTTCGCCCCGGTGGCGATGGCAGCATCCGCCAGGATCTTGGCAAAGGTCGTGCCCCAGGATCCTGCGCCGAGCACTGCAACCACGGCGCTGTCAGCCGCAATGGGTTCAGGGACCGTCACTTCGATCCGTCCGTGCCTGCGCTGCCACCTTTGCCGGCGCTACTTTCCGGGCTCTGGAAACGACCATGCTTGGACTGGTTGTGGGCCGCGGGATCCCAGCGCTCCGCGGGTGGCTCCTCCCCCCGCAAAGTCGCGAGGAGGCCCGTGATGGCATCCATGATGACTTCCGTCGCTTCCGCCAGGGTAGTCCGGTCGAGGGCCCGTCCCTGAAAGGCGCTAAGGTCCACGGGATCGCCCACCAGAATCCGTGACGTCTTGCGCGGAAAGACGTACAGGCGTTTGGCGTAACGGGGAAATACCTCATGGGCGCCCCAATGGGCGATGGGAACAACGGGCGCGCCCGTCTGGATAGCAAGGCGCGCAGCTCCCGTGTGTCCCTTCATCGGCCACAAATCAGGATCCCGGGTGAGGGTCCCCTCCGGATAGATGATGATTGCTCCTCCGGCATCCACCACTTCCTGGGCAGCTTGCAGCGAGCGGTTCGCGCCCGCCGTCGAGCGCTCAACAGGAATTTGGTTTGTTGCCTTCAGGAGGCTGCCGAGGACCGGAGCCTTGAAAAGGCTGGCCTTGGCAAGAAAATGGGGCGGACGCTTCATGTTGTAGAGCATGTGCCCGACCACGACGGGATCGATCTCGGTGCAGTGGTTGGGTGCGGCGATGAAGCCACCGGCGGGGAGCTTTTCGGTCCCTTCCCATTTTTTCGCCATCAGGACGTTCATGGCCGGACGCGCAATTCCAGCGAGGAACGCGAACATGGCGCGGCTCTGGGCCGATTCGTTCAAGGTATCCCCCGTTACTTGGAGTGGGTGAGGTCGAAATCCGCGCCTAGTCCGGCGAGCTTTTCGGTAAAGCGCTCATAGCCTCGGTTGATGATGTCGATACCGGTGACCCTCGACGTTCCAGTGGCAGCGAGCGCGGCAATGAGGTGGCTGAACCCGCCGCGCAGGTCAGGGATATCGATGTCGGTGCCCTTGAGCGGGGTCGGACCGGAAACAACCGCGGAATGCAGGAAGTTGCGCTGCCCGAAACGGCACGGCACGCTGCCCAGGCATTCCCGGTGTACTTGGATCGTTGCGCCCATTCGGGTCAGGGCGTCGGTGAAGCCGAAACGGTTTTCGTAGACCGTTTCATGGACGATGGAGACGCCTTCGGCCTGTGTCAGGGCCACCACAAGCGGCTGCTGCCAGTCCGTCATGAATCCGGGATGCACGTCGGTTTCAAGGACGAGGGGGCTTAGCTTGCCGCCCGGGTGATAGAAACGGATGCCGTCCTCGCGGATATCCATGCCGCCGCCCACCTTGCGATAGGTGTTCAGGAAGGTCATCATGTCGCGTTGCGACGCGCCCTCCACGAAGATATCGCCGCGGGTTACCAAGGCCGCCGAGGCCCACGAGGCCGCCTCGTTGCGGTCGGCCAGGGCCCGGTGATCGTAGCCGCCGAGATCCTTGACGCCTTCAATCCGGATGGTGCGGTCCGTCTGCACGCTGATGATGGCACCCATCTTCTGCAGCACGGCAATGAGGTCGATGACCTCCGGCTCGGTTGCAGCCCCGCTGAGCTCCGTGATGCCTTCGGCCCGGGTAGCGCTCAGAAGGACCTGCTCGGTGGCGCCCACGGAAGGGTATGGAAGCGAGATCTTCGCGCCGTGCAGGCCCCTGGGCGCGGAAATGTGAATGCCGCCCGGGCGCTTTTCGACGACGGCCCCGAACTGTCGCAGCACGTCCAGGTGGTAATCGATGGGACGGTCGCCGATCTTGCAACCGCCGAGATCCGGGATGAACGCTTCGCCAATGGCATGGATCAACGGCCCGCACAGAAGGATGGGGATGCGGGAGTCGCCTGCGTGTGCGTCGATCGCCGTGCTGGACGCAGTTTTGGCGGACTTGGGATCGAGGGTGAGATCTCCGTTGTCCGGATCCTTCTGGACAGTCACGCCGTGAAGCTGCAGCAGGCTAGTGACGACCTCGACATCCTTGATCTCAGGAACATTCCGCAGCACCGAAGGCTCATTGCCGAGGAGGGAAGCCACCATAGCCTTGGGAACAAGGTTCTTGGCACCTCTGACTGTGACACGGCCGGTCAACGGGACGCCGCCGCGGATTGTCAGAACACTACTCATCTATACCGGTTTCCTCACAAATTGACGCCCCACACTAACGAAGGCTCCAGCTAAGCATAAAAGCTGGCGTTACCGATTCGAAATGCAGGGGTGTGGCGGCATGGCTGGTTGGGGCGGTGGAACGTGGCTCGACGCCCCACCCCCGTCCACACGAAAAGGACCGGGGCACTCTTTCGGTCGGGCGCTCCGGTCCTTTCAACGTGCCGTTCTTTTCAAGGTGCGGTCGGGGTCCGCCCGACCCTCCGGGTCTTCCCGGAACCTGCCTACTGGGTACGGGCCGGTAGCGTCTTTGGCTTGAAGGAGGGCCTCGTGGCTTCGTAGGCGGTAATGTCTTCTTCGTGCTGGAGCGTCAGCCCGATGTCGTCCAGGCCCTCGAGCAAACGCCAACGGGTGTAGTCATCGATATTGAACGGTGCCAGGACGTTTCCGCATTCAACGGTCTTGGAAACGAGATCCACCTTGACCTCGGTGCCCGGCGCATTTTCCAGGACCTTCCAAATGAGTTCGATATCGTCCTGGGCAACTTCGGCGGCAAGGAGACCTTGCTTTCCGGAATTGCCGCGGAAGATGTCAGCGAACCTCGAGGACAACACGGCCTTGAATCCGTAGTCCTTCAGTGCCCAAACGGCGTGCTCGCGGGAGGAGCCCGTGCCGAAGTCCGGGCCCGCAACAAGCACCGAGCCGGCGCTGAAGGGTTCCTGGTTCAGGATGAAGGACGGGTCCTTGCGCCAGGCGGCGAACAGCGCGTCCTCAAAGCCTGTACGGGTGATTCGCTTCAGGTACACGGCCGGGATGATCTGGTCCGTGTCGACGTTGCTCTGGCGCAGCGGGACACCAATGCCGGTGTGGGTGGTGAACTTTTCCATGGGGTCCTCCTAGACTGCGGTTCCGGTCAGTGTGGCGGTGGTAGCTGGCTGAAGGTCCGACGGCGAGCTAAGGGTTCCCCGCACTGCCGTGGCGGCCGCAACGACCGGCGACACCAGGTGGGTGCGTCCGCCTTTGCCCTGGCGGCCCTCGAAGTTGCGGTTGGAAGTCGATGCGCAGCGTTCCCCCGGCTCGAGCTGGTCCGGGTTCATCCCAAGGCACATCGAGCAGCCGGCAAAGCGCCACTCGGCACCAAATTCCTTGAAGACCTTGTCCAGGCCCTCAGCTTCAGCCTCAAGGCGGACCCGGGCCGAACCCGGGACCACCAGCATCCGCACGTTCGGATCCTTCTCCCGGCCGCGGATCACGTCGGCGGCAGCACGAAGATCCTCAATCCGGGAGTTCGTGCAGGAACCCAGGAAGACCGTGTCCACGCGGATGTCTTTCATGGGCGTCCCGGCTTCGAGGCCCATGTACTGCAGTGCTCGCTCCGCGGCCAACTTGGCGTTCTCGTCGCCGAAGTCAGCAGGGAACGGGACCGATTCGTTGAGCGAAATGCCCTGGCCGGGGTTGGTCCCCCAGGTCACGAACGGTTCCAGGGTATCGGCGTCGAGGTCGACTTCGACGTCGAACGTCGCGTCGTCATCTGTGTGCAGCGTGTTCCAATATTTGACCGCAGCATCCCATTCCTCGCCTTGCGGCGCGTGGGGGCGGCCCTGCATGTAGTCGTAGGTGGTCTGGTCCGGAGCGACCATGCCTGCACGGGCTCCGGCTTCGATGGACATATTGCAGATGGTCATGCGGGCGTCCATGGACAGCGTCCGGATAGCGGAGCCCCGGTACTCGAGCACGTATCCCTGGCCACCGCCTGTCCCGATCTTGGCGATAACGGCCAGGATGATGTCCTTGGCGGATACGCCCGGGCGCAGCGTTCCTTCAACGTTGATCGCCATGGTCTTGAAGGGCTTCAGGGAGAGGGTCTGGGTGGCCATGACGTGTTCCACCTCGGACGTGCCGATACCCATGGCCAATGCCCCGAACGCACCGTGCGTGGAGGTGTGGGAGTCGCCACAGACAACTGTCATGCCGGGCTGGGTGAGGCCGAGTTGGGGACCGACCACGTGCACGATCCCCTGTTCGGCATCGCCAAGCGAATGCAGCCGAACGCCGAACTCTTTACAGTTATTGCGAAGGGTCTGGATCTGGGTGCGGCTCGTTAGATCGGCAATCGGCTTGTCGATGTCCAGTGTGGGAGTGTTGTGGTCTTCCGTGGCGATCGTCAGGTCAGGCCGGCGCAACTGGCGCCCCGCCAGGCGCAAGCCCTCGAACGCCTGTGGTGAGGTCACTTCATGCACGAGGTGCAGATCGATGAACAGGAGATCGGGCTGAGCGTTGGCTCCTTCGCCGTCGCCCTTGCGCACCACGTGCGCATCCCAAACTTTCTCGGCCAGTGTCTTTCCCACGGCCTACTCCCTTCACTGCGGTTGGTTGACTACTTCAACTGAACATCAGCGCTTCGAACTGCGCCAGCGAAACAACTTGCATCTCAGATAATGAGACGGCAATATCATTACATGGACAATTCTAGTGGAGTCGGTGTCATCGATAAAGCCGCCCAAGTGCTCGACGCGCTTGAGGCCGGACCCACCACTCTTGCCCAACTTGTGGCGGCGACCGGCCTCGCGCGGCCGACGGTGCACCGCCTCGCGCTTGCGCTGGTCCACCATCGACTCGTCAGCCGCGACATCCAGGGACGCTTCGTCCTCGGCAGCCGGCTCGTGGAGCTTGCGTCGGCAGCGGGTGAGGACCGGCTCATCGCTTCGGCCGGCCCTGTCCTCATCCAGCTTCGCGATGCCACGGGCGAAAGCGCCCAGATCTTCCGCCGTCAAGGCGACTGGCGGGTTTGCGTCGCTTCCGCCGAGCGTCCAATCGGTTTGCGCGACACGATTCCGGTAGGCACACAGCTTTCCATGAAGGCCGGCTCCGCCGCCCAAATCCTCTTGGCATGGGAGGACCACGACCGCCTCTTGGACGGACTCCAGAATGCCCGGTTTACACCGACAGTCCTGGCAGGAGTACGACGCCGGGGCTGGGCGCAGAGCCTCGGCGAACGCGAACCGGGGGTCGCTTCAGTTTCGGCTCCTGTTCGAGGCCCCTCCGGCCGCGTCATAGCCGCGGTATCCATCTCCGGACCAATCGAACGGCTCACCCGCCAGCCGGGACGGCTCCACGCCGAGGTAGTCTGCAATGCAGCACGTATACTCACCGAGGCGCTTCGCAAGAACAACGACTGACCCGCTGGCCTCCGTGGACGTTGGGTCCCGGCCGCCAAGTAGGCTGGGCGCATGAATAGCTTCGCCGTCTTCCTGCGCGGCATCAACGTCGGCGGGATCAACATCAAAATGGCCGATCTCAAGTCCGCCCTCAGCGCATACCCATTCACCGGGGTCAAGACGCTGCTTGCCAGCGGCAACGTGGTCCTTCAAAGCGAGCTGGATGCGGCCGGCGTCAAGGAAGAATTCGAGAAATGCCTGCGTGCGGCATTCGGCTATGAGGCCTGGGTCGTTGTCCTGACTGCCAAAAGGGTAGGCGAGCTCGTGGATGCCTGCCCCTACCCGGCTGACGACAAGGCCAATCACAGCTACGTCACTCTTGCCTCGAACGACACCGTCCTGGACGAACTATTCAAGGCTGCCGACGATCTTGCGAAAGCCGGAGCAGCGAGCATCGAGCATATCCGCCTGGGTCCCGAGGCTACCGCCTGGCTTGCGCCGGTCGGAGGCACTTTGGAGAATCCCCTCAGCAAGCTCGCCGCGAAGCCCCGCTACAAATCGAGCATCACTACCCGGAATCTGCGGACGCTCATCAAGGTCAGGGATGCGGCGGCTGCCCTTGAGGAAAGGGACTAAAGCACTCCCAAAGGGCCGCCAAGGACAGATCAAAAGTGGCGGGATTCATGACTGGAAAATGCGAAAGGCCGGAAACCCTTAGGTTTCCGGCCTTCTCAGTGACCCCAGCGGGATTCGAACCCGCGTTACCGCCGTGAGAGGGCGGCGTACTAGGCCGCTATACGATGGGGCCTTGCACTTTTGTTGCACAAAATCTATTTGCACTAAGCAGTTATGAACTTCGATAGTGCAAGTCGTTTGTTCCAGCAGTTGAACATCATTTCCGATATTCAAGCTGAATGAGTATTTCACACATTCAGCAGTGTTTCAAATCGGCGAACCTCTTCAAAACTTCCAAATTCCCGCAAAAAACTGCGGTTATTCAGAGCTGGGATACCAGGACTCGAACCTAGAATGACGGTACCAGAAACCGTAGTGTTGCCAATTACACCATATCCCATTGGCACTTTTAGGCCGGACTGGAAGGCCTAAACCTTCGCTCCGTGCCCCTCAGCACGAGTAATTACTTTACCCGAGACTTTGGATGCGCACAAATCGGACTCCCGCGCGCACACCGGTTCGGAAGCATGGCCGCGATGCACCCGCCGCAAGCCGCACGAACCGAGGCCTTGCAATGACCTGGGCATTAAGTTTACCCTCGGTAAGTTACCGCTCGGTAACCCATGTCACAAACGCATTGTTCGTGGCACGACCGCTGGCAAAGTCGCTTGCTGGTTGCGCCACATGGGGGATCCCCGGCAGCAGCGCCGCCGTCGGGAAATCATCGAGAGGAAAATGCACATGACACGCAGTCTTGCCGTTGCGCCCGGAACGAGAAGCCGCGGGCAGGTGATCGCAATTGCGGTTCTTGCACTCCTGCTGATTGCGCTTCTCGCTTTCTACACCATGGTCATTGGCAAAATCGCCGCTGGATCCGCGCAACTCAATGACGGAGCCGGACAAGCTGCGGCCGGCGCCGGCCAGCTCAAAGACGGAGCGGCGAAGCTTGCCGGAGGTGCAGCCGAAGCCGGGACAGGCGCGGCAAAGCTCGCCGACGGGGCATCAAGGGTCAAGGAAGGGATCCAGGGCAAACTCGCGCCCGGAGCCGAACAGCTAAAGAACGGAGCGGACACATTGGCTTCCGGCGCGGTAAAGATCCAGGCCGATGTCGACGCCAAGCTCGCTCCGGGGGTCTACAAAGTGGATGACGGCGCGCGGAAACTCGCGGCGGGTGCCGCTCAACTGTCCACCGCCCTGACCCCAACGGCGAGCGGCAACGCGGAAAACAACCTTGCCGACGGAGCGGCCCGCCTCAGCAACGGGGCGCAGCAGCTCAACAACGGTGCCTTACGGCTCGACGCCGGCGCCGCGCAACTGGATGCAGGCTCAGCAAAACTGGCCGCAGGCACAACTGAGCTGAAAGGCTACCCGGGCGCGGGAAACGACCCCACTAAGGGATCGGGATCCGCGGCACTTGCCCAGGGATTGCAACAACTCGCTGACGCTGCCAACGGGGTGCAAGGAGTGGTGCCGTTAGCCGCCTTGAGGGCCCAGATCAACGCACTGAACGACGGCGCACATCGCCTCGATGCCGGTGCGGCACAATTGCAGGCCGGAGCAGGCCAACTGCAGGCAGGCGCCTCCGAGCTGCACCAAGGCACCGCAAAGCTTGCCGACGGCACGGGCAAGCTTGCTGGGGGAACAGGGCAGCTGACAGCCGGATTCGCCACCCTGGCGCAGAAACTCAATAGCCAGGACCCTGCCGCGCCCGGGTTGGTCCTCGGCACCCAACTACTCGCGGACGGTACGGCAAAGATCCGGGTCGGCATGGATGGCGTGCCGGGCGACCCCGAACACCCAGGGCTCCTCAAGGCCACCGCGAGCATGACCGACGGGACATCCCGTTTGGCCTCCGGTACGAATTCGATGATGGCAGGCATCAAGGGCAACCCGGCCGACCCCTCCTCCCCGGGCCTCCTTGACGGGTCCACTACATTGGCAAATGGCGCATCCAAGCTGTCCGACGGCAATGCCCAACTGGCTTCAGGTTCGGCCCAGCTGGCATCCGGCGCCGGAAAGCTGTCAGACGGAAACACCAGAATCGCGGCCGGGACCGCGGAGCTGCATCAAGGAGTGGCAGCCGTTTCGCCCACGACCATGGCCGAGAAATCGGATACGGGCGCTGCATTGGGTGTGGTTGGCGTCCTCAGCGCCGGTTCCGTCGGTGCATTCGTCATGCTTCGGAAGTTCCGTCCTGCGTCCTAGTGCGACGGGCAGGCCTAGTGCGACGGGCGGGGCCTAGTGCGACGGGCAGGGCCTACCGCCACAGGCCCTGCCTCAGGGCCGAGCCGCACTGGTCCAGCGTCAACCCGGCCCAAGGAACGCCGCGGGCGCGGAGCCAACGGCGTGGATCAAGCAAGCAGGCGAATCAGGGAATCTATTTCCTGTCCTTCGAAGTCCGCGGTGTCTTCACCCGTACGGTTCAGCCAAACGCCCAACAATCCCGCTGCAGTGGCGCCTTCTGCGTCGAGGAGCCGATTGTCCCCGACAAAAAGCGTTTCGGCGGCGGTGGTCCCAAGCCGGCGGACGCCTTCCAGGTAAATGGCGGGATCCGGTTTGGGAACCCCCACGGTGTCCGTTCCCACGAGCACCGAAACACGGGAAAGTCCGGCGCTATCGAGTTTGACCCTTTGGTAATCGTGGACGTTATTGCTCACGGCGCCGTAGGGGATTCCCGCCTCGTCCAAGGCATTAAGCACCGGGACCACGTCATTGAAGGGACGTACGTAGCTGGGCTGCAGCCTCGCATAGTCGCTGAGCCAGGTTTGGGAATCCTCGCCATCGCCGAGATCCACGCCGAAATGCCCCAAGGCAGCCCGGCCACGGAGCAAGCGCTGTTCGTTGAACGTTAGTTCACCGGCCAGGTACCGGTCATAGTAGTGCGTGGTCTCGTGGGTAAAGATCCGGCCGAACTTCGTCCACCCGGCTTGGTCCAAGCCGGGCAGGAGATGTTCGCTGACGTCACGCAGGGCCGTCGTCATGGCGTACTCAAGGTCCACCAGGGTGTCGTCAATATCGAAAAGGACCCCCCGGACAGTACCAAATGACTCATTAAGGGCAGGCATGGCGGCTTGGACCCTCTCCTAGCCGCGGAACGCGCGCAAGCGATTGAGCGAGGACTCCTTGCCCAGGATGACCATCGATTCGAACAGGGGCGGCGAAATCCGGCGACCGGAGATCGCGGTGCGGACCGGACCGAAAGCTAGGCGCGGCTTAATGCCAAGGTCTTCCACCAACGCCTGCTTGAGGGCCGTCTGGATATTCTCGGCTGTCCAGTCCCCCACCGAATCCAACGCCGCAATAGCGGCATCCACGACTTCGGCCACATTCTCGGGGAGACCCTTCCTGGCGTCGTCCGCGATGTCGATCTCGTCGTCGTTCTTGAACAGGAAGGCAAGCATCTCGGGAGCTTCGCCCAACAAAGCGATACGTTCCTGGACCAGCGGCGCAGCCTCGGCGAGGATCTCTTCCTGGCGCGGTGTTAGGATCTCCCCGACGAAACCCGCGGCACGAAGGTACGGAACGAGCCGCTCGCGGAAGTCCTCGGGCGCGAGCATCCGTACGTGCGTGCCATTGATGGCCTCGGCCTTCTTGAGGTCGAAGCGCGCAGGATTGCCGAGGACATCATGGATGTCGAAGCTTGCGACGAGCTGCTCCACCGTGAAAATGTCCTCGTCCGCGCTTAGAGACCAGCCGAGAAGCGACAAGTAGTTCAAGAGTCCCTCACGGATGAAACCCCGTTCGCGGTGCAGGAACAGGCTCGATTCCGGATCGCGCTTGGACAGCTTCTTGTTTCCCTGGCCCATAACGTATGGCAGGTGCCCGAATTCCGGCATGTACTCGGCAACGCCGATGGCATACAGGGCGCGGTAGAGCGCAATCTGCCGCGGCGTGGAGCTGAGGAGGTCCTCGCCGCGCAGGACGTGGGTGATTCCCATGATCGCATCGTCCACAGGGTTCACCAGCGTGTACAGCGGAGCCCCGTTGGCGCGCACCACGGCGAAGTCAGGAACGGACCCCGCCTTGAACGTGATCTCCCCGCGAACGAGGTCGTTGAAGGTCAGGTCTTCGTCCGGCATCCGCAGGCGAAGAACGGCCTGGCGTCCCTCGGCCTTGTACTGGGCGAGCTGCTCCTCGGTGACGTGGCGGTCGAATCCGTCGTAGCCGAGCTTCGGGTCGCGGCCGGCGGCACGATGGCGCGCCTCGATCTCCTCCGGCGTCGAGTACGACTCGTAGATGTGTCCGCCCGCCTTGAGCTTGGCGATGACGTCCTGGTAGATGTGGCTGCGCTGCGACTGGCGGTAAGGTTCGTGCGGTCCTCCGACCTCGACGCCCTCGTCCCAGTCGATACCCAACCATTTGAGGGCCTCGAGCAACTGGTGGTAGCTCTCCTCGCTGTCGCGCGCGGAGTCCGTGTCCTCGATCCGGAAGATCAACTTGCCGCCGGTGTGGCGGGCATACGCCCAGTTGAACAGCGCGGTCCGGATCAGCCCGACGTGCGGTGTGCCCGTGGGCGACGGGCAAAAACGGACGCGCACCGGGGTCTCGGCGTTCACGGCGGGGATCGAAGACGAAGAGGCGGAGTTCGACGCAGCAACAGTAGTCATAGTGGTTCCAAGTTTACGTGTTACCAACACTTCGCTGGCGCACTTTGGACACGCGAGGAGGCGGAAGCGCCCGACGGCGGCCGCCCACCAAAGGCGGGTGTCGCCGTCGAACTTTCCACCGCCGCCCGCCTAGCGGCGCACCACAGGGTTGGACAAGCGGCCGATGCCTTCGATTTCGATCTCATACCGGTCGCCCTCGCTGATGAGGCCGACGCCGGCCGGAGTGCCCGTCATGATGACGTCCCCCGGGAGCAGGGTGAAGGCCTGGGAGACGATTGACACCAGTTCACGCACGCTGCGGATCATCTGGTTGGTGTTGCCGTCCTGGCGGAGTTCGCCGTTGAGCCATCCCTTGATCGCGAGGTCTTCCGGGTCCAGCTCGGTTTCGATCCATGGGCCGAGGGGCGCGGACGTGTCAAAGCCCTTCGCACGGGCCCACTGCAGGTCGGTCTTCTGGACATCGCGCGCCGTGAGGTCGTTGCCGCAGGTGTAGCCGAAAATCACGTCGTCCACGCGGTCCTCGGGAACATCCTTGCAGATCCGGCCGATCACCACGCACAGTTCCGCTTCGAAGGACACTTCTTCCGAGAACTCCGGCAGCACGACGGGGTCGCCGGGACCGACGACAGCGGTATTCGGCTTCAAGAAAAGAAGCGGGTGCTGCGGAACCTCGTTGCCCAACTCGCGGGCGTGCTCCGCGAAGTTGCGGCCCACGCCGATGACCTTGCTGCGCGGGATGATGGGCGCCAGGAGCCGCACATCCTCGAGTTTGTGGCGGACCGAGGTGGGTTCAACTCCATTAAAAAAGGGATCGCCATGAATGACAGTGACGACTTCACTGCCGGAATCACCTTCGACAACGCCATAGACGGGATCAGAATCAACAACAAACCGGGCGATACGCATGGTTTCAAGCGTACCGTCCACGTTCACGGCTCAGGGCAACGGCGCGTTACGGCGGCACCGCCGGACTCAACGGCGCAGATAGTCCAGCTGTGCGGCAACCGAGGTTTCGGCGGCCCACCGCACGGCGGGGTCGACGTCGGGATACACCGCGTCGGTAACGGCCTGCACCTCTGCGCCGGAACCGAGGCGGGCCAAGGCCTCGCGGATCTGTTCCAGCCGCGCCTGCCTGTGCGAACGGTACTCCCGACAAACCGCGTCCACGGCCGGCAGGACCGGTCCATGCGCGGGGAGAAGGCTCGCCGCACCAAGCTCTTCAAGCAGGTCCAGGCTCGCGAGGTAGTCCCCCAGCCGGCCGTCGGGGTAGTCGAGGACCGTGGTACCGCGGCCGAGGATCGTATCGCCTGTCAGCACAGAACCGTTGGGGCCGTCCCAAGGCAGGTGGAAGCAGACGGAATCCGATGTGTGCCCGGGGGTGCCGATGACGCGGATCTCCACGCCCGCGGGCTGAATCCGTTCGCCATCATGCAAGGGTTCGCCGCCATGGCAATACAAAGGATCGGCCGCACGGACGGGCGCGCCCGTGAGTTGGTGGAACCGCGCGGAACCCTCGGTGTGGTCCTTGTGGCGGTGGGTGATCAGGACGAGTTCAACTTTTCCCTGCGCGGCCAAGGCAGCGAGGTGCGCTTCATCCAATGGCCCCGGGTCGACGACCACAACGGAGGCCGAGTCCGGCGCACCGATGACATACGAATTCGTGCCGTCGAGGCTCATGGGGCCGGGATTGGGCGCCAATCTGGATTTTGTGAGGGGGCTGCTGTTCAGGAAACTGGGGTCGTAGACCGGGTTCACGGTTCCATCTTGGCACAAGTCCGATCACCAGCGGGAGAAACGCCGACGGCGGCCTGACCACTTATGTGGACGGCCGCCGTCGGGAGGAAAACTAGGCGAGGCGGGTCAGCCAGCCGTGCTTGTCTTCGACGGTTCCGGTCTGGATTCCGAGCAGCTGTTGGCGGATGGCCATGGTGGTCTCGCCCGCCTTGGCATCTTCGGAACCGATGAACTCTGTCTTGTCCTTGAGCACGCCGATGGGGGTGATGACCGCAGCGGTTCCGCAAGCGAAGACCTCGGAAATCTCACCGGACGCGACGCCTTCACGCCATTCCGAAAGCGTGATCTTGCGTTCGGAAACCTCACGGCCCATGTCCTTGGCCACCTGGATGATGGAGGAACGGGTGACGCCTTCAAGGATCGTGCCGCTCAGGGCGGGGGTGGCGAGAGAGCCGTCCTTCATGACGAAGAAGACGTTCATCCCGCCCAATTCCTCGATGGCGTCGTCGTTGAAATGGTCCAGGAAGAGCACCTGCTTGCAGCCGTTGTCCTCGGCTTCCATTTGGGCAATCAGGGACGCGGCGTAGTTGCCGCCGCACTTGGCTGCACCGGTGCCGCCGCGGCCAGCGCGCGCATACTCCCGGGAGATCCAGATCGATATGGGCTTGAGCTCGCCGCCGAAGTAGTTTCCCGCCGGGGACGCGATGACCCTGAACGAGACTTCACGGGCAGCTCGCACGCCCAGGAAGGCCTCGGTGGCAATCATGAACGGCCGCAGGTACAGGGCTTCGCCATCGCCGGACGGCACCCATTCCTTGTCTGCCTGGACAAGTTCGCGAATGGCGCCGAGGAAGTATTCCTCGGGGAGTTCCGGGAGGGCCAGGCGCCGGGCCGACTTATTGAGGCGCGCCGCGTTGGCCTCGGGACGGAAGGCCCAAATGGAACCGTCGGCATGGCGGTACGCCTTGAGACCTTCGAAGATCTCCTGGCCGTAGTGGAAGACTGCCGCGGACGGATCAAGCGAAATCGGGCCGTACGCTTCAACCCTGGCATTGTGCCAGCCGCCCTTGCCCTCGGCGTCGACGCTGTAATCGACGATGACGGTGTTGTCGGTGAAGTAGTCGCCAAATCCCGGGTTTGCCAGGATGGCTGCACGTTCCTCAGCACTCTTCGGGTTCTCCGAGAGCTGCTGGCTGAATTCGACGCCGTGGGCAGTCTGAGTCATGGTTCCTCCAGTCGGCTACCTGGCAGAGCGAACCTTCTCTTGGAGGATATGGTTCAGCGACGGACCACGGCAGCAGGTAAATAATTCAAGTAAAGCTTACGCCTGGGTACGAACCCTAAAGTGCGGCCACGATCGCATCGCCGATCGCCGCAGTGCTTCGGGTTTCGCCTGCTCGGCTTTCGACGTCGGCAACCACTGCGGCCTCGATCCTGCGGGCGGCTTTGGTGTACCCGAGGTGGTCCAGCAACAGTGCCGCGGACAGGATTGCAGCAGTGGGGTCGGCCTTCTGTTGGCCGGCGATGTCCGGGGCCGAGCCGTGCACGGGTTCGAACATCGAAGGTGCCGTGCGGTCCATGTTGATGTTGCCCGAGGCCGCCAGGCCGATACCGCCCGTGATGGCTGCAGCGAGGTCGGTGATGATGTCCCCGAAGAGGTTGTCGGTGACAATGACGTCGAAGCGGGACGGGTCCGTGACCATGAAAATCGTGGCTGCGTCGATGTGCAGGTAGTCGTGGGTAACCTCGGGGAACTCCTTGGCCACAGCCTCGACCGTGCGCTTCCACAAGTGGCCGGCGAAGACCAGCACGTTGTGCTTGTGCACCAGGGTGACGTGCTTGCGGGCCCGTTCGTTCGCGCGGCGGAAGGCATCACGGACCACGCGCTCCACGCCGTGGGCGGTGTTGAGCGAAACCTCGGTGGCCACTTCGTGCGGCGTTCCTCCACGCAGAGTCCCGCCGTTGCCGACATAGGGTCCTTCGGTGCCTTCGCGGACGACAATGAAGTCGATGTCGCCCGGATTGGCGAGGGGGCTGCCGACCGTGCCGTAGAGGCGCGAGGGACGCAGGTTCACGAAGTGGTCCAGGCTGAAGCGCAATTTGAGCAGCATTTCACGTTCGATGATTCCGGACGGAATGCGGGTATCACCGGGAGCCGCCCCTACCGCACCGAACAGGATGGCGTCCCGGGTCCGCAGGTCTTCGAGTACCGCGTCGGGGAGGGTTTCCCCTGTTTCGAGCCAGTGCTGGGCGCCAAGCTTGTACTCGGTTTGCTCCAGGGTGACGCCTTCTTCGGCGACGACCTTCTCCAGGACCTTGAGGGCTTCGGCGATGACCTCGGGGCCAATGCCGTCGCCGGGAATGACAGCCAGGTTGATCGTTGCTGCGGGGTTCGGTGCGCTCATGTTTTCAGAGTGCCAAGGCGCCCACATGTTGGTCAAAATCGTCTCAACATCTGATCGCCCAGGCATCTGAACCGCCCTCGCACCTGATCGCCCGGCGCCCCCCCCGAACCTATGCCTCGGCTGGTTCCTCGTACCGGGGGAAGACAGGGGCAGGCGCGGGCAGTTCCGTTCCGGGAATGATCCGGGTTGCAATGGCCTTGAACTGGCGGGCTTCTCCCTCCGGTTGCCCGAGGACGTTGAGCAATTGGCCCGCCGACGTCGGGATGACCGGTTGGGCGAGGATCGCCACGATGCGGACAACTTCCAGCGTGACGTAAAGGACCGTGTTCATGCGTTCGACGTCGGTCTTGCGCAGCACCCAAGGCGCTTGCTCCGCGAAGTAGGCGTTGGTGTCACCCAGGACGGTCCAGATAGCTTCGAGCGCGCGGCTGAATTCCTGCTTGTCGAACGCGGCGCGGGCAATCTCCAGGAGCCCGTTGGCCTGGGCCAGGAGAGCCGAGTCCTCATCGGTGAAGGTGCCGGGAACCGGGACCTTGCCCTCACAGTTCTTGGCCACCATGGACAACGAACGCTGTGCCAGGTTGCCGAAGTTATTCGCGAGGTCCGCGTTCATGCGCCCCACGATCGCCTCATGGTTGTAGCTTCCGTCGGCGCCGAAAGGGACCTCGCGCAGGAAGAAATAGCGCACCTGGTCCAGGCCATACTGCTTCACGAAGTCCTCGGGAGCCACCACATTGCCGAGCGACTTGGACATCTTGACGCCATTGTTGGTCAGGAAGCCGTGGATCATGACGCGCTTGGGCAGCTCGAGCCCGGCGCTCATCAAGAACGCGGGCCAGAAGATGGCGTGGAACCGCGAGATGTCCTTGCCGATCACATGCACGTCTGCAGGCCAGAAGTTGCGGAACTTCTCCGACTCGGTGTCCGGGTAGCCGACGCCCGTCAAATAGTTTGTCAGGGCGTCGACCCAGACGTACATGACATGCTTGTCGTTCCCCGGAACCGGAACGCCCCAATCGAACGTCGTCCGGCTGATGGACAAATCCTGCAGTCCCTGCTTGACGAAGCTGATGACCTCGTTGAAGCGGTACTGCGGCGCACCGAATTCCGGTTGCTCTTCGTACAAGGCCAGCAACTTGTCCTGGTAGGCCGAGAGGCGGAAGAAGTAGCTTTCCTCAGCCGTCCACGTGACTTCGGTGTCCGTACCGCGCGAGTACCGGACGCCGTCGTCCTTTACTACTGTCTCGTCCTCCGTGTAGTACGCCTCATCGCGGACCGAGTACCAGCCTTCGTACTTGGACAGGTAGATGTCCCCGTTGGCTTCCATCTTCTTCCAGATGGCCTGCGAGGCCGCGTAGTGGTCGGCGTCCGTCGTCCGGATGAAACGGTCATAGGAAATCCCCAAGGCGGCGTGCGCGGCTTTGTAAATTTCGGCATTCCGGTCCACCAGCGCCTTGGGGGTGACGCCTTCCTTCTCCGCGGCCTGGGCAATCTTCATGCCGTGTTCGTCCGTACCGGTCAAGAACATCACTTCGTGCCCGTCCAGGCGCTTGAAGCGGGCCATCGCGTCGGTGGCGATGTACTCGTAGGCGTGCCCGATGTGGGGCACGCCATTCGGGTACGTGATGGCGGTGGTGATGTAGAACGGGGGTTTTTCTGGAGACGTCACTCTACGAAGTTACCTTCTCTTGGAGGTGGAAGACCGGGCCGGCCGCACAAACGGCCGGCCGGGGACAGCAGCTGCTAGTTCAGTTCGGTCAGCGTATCGCTGAGCCGGACCAACTCGTGGTCGTGTGACGCCACCAATACCGCGATGCCGTCCTTGGTGGTGTCCTTGAGGATGCTGATAATGCGGTTGGCGGAGGTACGGTCAAGGCTGGCTGTAGGCTCGTCCACGACCAGGACACGCGTGCCTAGAATCAGTGCGCGTGCAATAGCCACACGCTGACGCTCACCGCCGGACAACTGTGCCGGACGGTGGCGCATCCGCCGGCCGAGCCCGACCAGGTCCAGCAGGTCCTTCGCCATTTCGGTTCGCTTCTCGACCTCACCATCCGGGACGGCAGGCAACAGCACATTCTCCAACGCGCTCATGCCGTCGATCAAGGCACCGCCTTGGTCCACGTAACCGATCAGCGCGCGGCGGCGATCGGCGATCTCGTCGTCGCCCATCTTCTCGAGCGAGTCGCCTTCCCACAGGACACGGCCCGACGTCGGAAGCGTGAGTCCCGCCCCGACCGTCAGGATGCTTGTCTTGCCCGAGCCGCTTCGCCCCGCGATGCAGTGCATCTCGCCCGCGTGCAGCGTGAGGTTGAAGTCCTCGACGACCGTTACAGGCTCGGCCCCGCCTTTGTCGCCGCCGTAGCGGATGGTGATGTTGCTCAGCTGCAAAGGCGTCGCGTGGTCCGCGGCCTTCAGGATGGTGTTGGCTCGGGTCAGCAGCGACTCGTCCGTGGATTCCGTGGTCGCGGCGGGATCGATGTGGGGATTGTCAGTCATTTGACCACTTTCGTTGCAATGGGAATCCAGCAAAGTACCGCCAGCAAACCGGCCAGCGCGGCCCAGAGTGCTGCGTAAGGAGCGAGGAGCAGTCCGAGGCCGAGCGCCCCGATGACCCCGAGGACCAGGCCGGCGACGCCGACCAGGGCATTTTCGAAGAACCGGACCTGCCCCAGCATGTCCGGATTCCAGCCCATGGCCCTGAGCGTGCCGAGCTGTTCCCGCTTGGCGCGCAGCTCAAACCGTCCCGTCACCAAGGTCAGCAACAAACCGACCAGCACGCCGCTGACTGCCAGGATGACGCTCGGTGCCGCGACGGCGGCGGCCGCAAGGCCGCTGAGCGCGCTCGCGCCCGCCGCCCGCGGTATATCGATGAGCAGGGCAATCAAGGCACCTACCGCGGCCCCGAAGACGCCGATTGCGACGGCGAGGGCTATGGAGTTGAAGCGGTTGGTTGAAAGCTGCCGATATGCGAAGGTCAAGGGCGAATCGACGGCCATCAGGCGTTCGTCGTGCTGCGGCTCCTGGTCAACGACGTCGCGGTGCCGCAACTGCTGCGCCGAGATGAACGCCGCCGCGAAGTAAAGGAGCAGGACGGAAGCGGAAACGATCACGGTGGCAAGGTTCCAGCTCAAGAGGCTCAACGCGATTCCTGCGACGGCGAGAATCCCCGCGCCGATAGCGAATTCCTCGAGCACCCAACTACGGATCTTCTTCTGTGTCCAGCCCATGGCCCGGAGGATTCCGGCCTCGCTGCGCCGTTGACGGATGTAGCTGACCGTGGAGGCGCCGGTCAAAAGGGCGGCACCGCAAAGAGTCAGGAACAGGAGGGTGATGTTGGTGTTGGTCAGTGAGCCGGAAACGGCATCCGCGGCATCCTGGCGCACCCACGACTGCTGGACTGTGCCCAGCGGGGCTTCCTTGCCGGCGTCGTCCTTTGAGTATCCGGGCACAAAGATATTGGCGTCCTCTCGCGCGGAGCCTGCCACCACAGTGGCTTCCAAGCCCATGGCGCGGATCTGGGCCGCGAGCTTTTCGACCTCCGGCTGTGCCTGCTTCCAGTTTCCGGCGGCGCCCGCGCGGACACGCACGGCGTCAATGACGTTGGCGTTGGTGTCGTAACCACGGGCCGCGGCCAAACCGTAGTAGTCGGTGATCGCGCCTGCCGACTGGCTGACGAGGCCCGTAGCACTGAGCGAGGTCTTCAGGTTCTTGGCCGCGGTGTCGTTGCCGGCGCCGTCCTTGGTCAAGGTCATGGGCGCGGGGTCGTAACCGCCCAAGGGAAGCTTGTTCACGTCCCCGGCGGCCCGCTGGACCTGCGCGGGATCAAACGTTCCGTAGACCATCGGCAACGGGTTGGCGGGTTTCTTGCCCGTGGCGAGGTTGTCCCGGTAAGAACGCTCGTCGACCGGCTTTCGCTGCGCCTGGTCCACGATCGCGCCGAAAGCGGACTTCTCAGGCAGGCGGTTCACCGTGACCCAGCCGCCGGGCGTCGCGGACTTTCCGACCGAGCCGTTCGCCGAGGCGGCGCCGTCGGTGTATTTGGGGACGGAGGCGAAGTCCGTGCTCCATTGCGCAGGCTGGTACAGGCCCTGGCCGAAGTTGCCGGTGTTTCCCAGAAGCTGGCTGTGGTCCGTGGATCCGGGCCATTCCAGGGAGAACGGGGAACGGGATACGAAGGGCAGGTAATCCTTGTCCAAGGACCGGGTGACGGTGCCGACGTCGTTGACCACCTTGCCGGAATCGTCGATTTCCTCGATCTTGACCGAGTACTTCAAATCAAGGGAAGTGCCTTGGCGAACGATCAACGGAATAGCCTGGGAGTCATCGGTCATCTGGCCCGCCAGCTTGGCTTGCTGGTATTGGGTCATGAGCGGAGCCCAGTACTTGAGCTTCACACCGAGGAAATCGGGACCCTCTTCAAGTTCCTGCTCCGTGGGGCTCTTGGCGAACAGCTGCTCGAAATACCGGCCGATCGCCCCGGCATTGCGCGCATCCGCCGGAGGCGCCTTTTGCAAGGGTGCGAGGAAGTCTCCTGCCGAACCGAGGAGGGCGCGTTCGGCGGTCGGGTCGACGGCGACGACGGACTCGGTCACCTCGGGAGCCATGGGCAGCGCGATAGAAAGGTTGAACAGGTTATGCTCGGAGCCTCCGGCCGGCGCCGGGAATTTAATGCCGGTCTCCCCTGTCGGCCCCTGGATGCGGATGCTCTTGCCTCCAGCGGTCTGCTGCTCCACTACCCGGCCCTTGCCCAGGGTGCCTTCGGCGCTGGTGGTGAACAGCGTCTTGTCTGTCACGCCGTCGGAGCTGACGGCCGTTGCCGTCAAACGGTATTTTTTGGGCTGCGCGGAAAGTACGGATTCCGGTGCCGGCCAGCTCTTCGCGTCCGTGCCGGTGGGATCGCCCGCAGTAGCGCCGCCGGCCAGGCCCGCGTTATAGCCAAGGTAGTCCATGGCATTGAGCTGGGGCGTCTGGAGGTTCTGCGTCACCCTCGAAACGAGGCTGATGGGCGCGGCGACGGCCGTGCCGGTCAATCCGCGGATCTTGTCGAGTTGGTCGAAGCTGATGCCGCCCTGGCCGTTGGCGATTTCGGGTTGGAGGAGGGCTCCGCCATCTTTGGCTCCGGGAGCCTTGGCCTGCACGAGGATGTCGTAAAGGCCGCGTGAATTATCATCCACCGTGCGATTAAGGGCGGCCTGCGACTGGGTCTGGATAAATACGGACAAGCACATGGCGACGATCAAGATGGCCGCGGTCAGCAGCAGCACGCGGCTTCTGATGAACCTCTGTACGGCGTTCATAGGGCTCCCTGAGTCCTGGATTGCGGGCGTACACACTGCTGCTCCCCCTGGAGCCCTGCCGAGGCAAGAGAAATCCACGCGTTGTGTGCAAAAGGTATTGGCCGGCCTGCCGCCGGATCCGAATTTCGGACCAAGCTATTGTAGGCAGACCGGCCAACCATATGTGGCCGATGTGAACACCGGCACACGGAACTACCTCAACGTTTCGGCTCAGTCCTCCAGGTCCACTTCGCGAACCATCTCGGCACCGATGCCTGCCTTGATGGCTTCGAGGACCTGCTGAGGCACCGACGTGTCGATGGTCAGCAGGGCGAGGACCTGGCCGCCTTCGCTTTGCCGGGCTACCTGCATCCCGCCGATGTTGATGTTGTTCATGCCAAGGATGTGGCCGATGGTGCCGATCACGCCCGGGCGGTCGGCGTAGGACACCACCACCAAGTGCTCGCTGATCGGAATTTCGACATCGTAGCCGTTGACGCCTACGAGCTTCTGGACCTGCTTCGGGCCGGTCAGGGTACCGGCCACCGAGATCTGCGAGCCGTCGCTCAGGGCGCCACGGATGGTCAGGACGTTGCGGTAGTCCTCTGCTTCGGAGGTCGTGATGAGGCGGGTGTTAATGCCCCGCTGTTCAGCAATGACCGGCGCGTTGACGTAGGAAACCTGCTCGGTCACGACGTCGGCGAAGACACCCTTGAGGGCGGCAAGCTCGAGGACCTTGACGTCGAGGCTGGAGATTTCGCCGGCAACCTCGACGTCGATCTGCGTCAGGGACGCGTGGGTCAGCGCGGTGAAGATACGCCCAAGCTTCTCGATCAGCGGGATTCCGGGGCGGACATCGCTCGCGATGACGCCACCGGCGACGTTGACGGCGTCCGGCACCAATTCGCCGGCGAGGGCGAGGCGCACGGACTTGGCTACGGAGACGCCGGCCTTTTCCTGCGCTTCGTCGGTGGATGCGCCCAGGTGCGGCGTCACGATGACGTTGTCAAGGCCGAAGAACGGGAGGTCGGTGCTCGGTTCCTTGACGAAGACGTCGATGCCGGCGCCGGCGATCTGGCCGTCTTCGAGCGCCTCGTGGAGCGCCTCTTCGTCGATGAGGCCGCCCCGGGCGACGTTGACCACGTAGGCGGTTTCCTTCATCTTCTTGAAGGCGTCCGCACCGAGCATGCCCACGGTTTCGGGGGTCTTGGGCATGTGGATGGTGATGAAGTCCGATTTCTCCAGGAGCTCGTCCAGGGTGACCAGCTTCACGCCCAGTTGCGCGGCACGTGCGGAGGTGATGTAGGGGTCATATGCCAAGATCTCCGTTTCGAAGCCCTGGAGGCGTGCCGCGACGAGGGCGCCGATACGGCCAAGGCCGATGATGCCGATCTTCTTCTCGAAGAGCTCGATGCCGGTGTACTTGGAACGCTTCCATTCCCCGCCCTTGAGGGCCGAGCTTGCCTGCGGAATGTGCCGGGCAAGGCTGAGGATGTGGCCGACGGTAAGTTCGGCCGCCGAGACGATGTTCGACGTCGGGGCGTTGACCACCATGACACCGGCCTGGGTCGCGGCCTTGATGTCGACGTTGTCGAGACCGACGCCTGCGCGCGCGATGATCTTGAGGTTCTTGGCCGCGGCAATTGCTTCAGCGTCCACCTGGGTGGCTGAGCGCACCAGGATCGCGTCGACGTCGGCGATTGCTGAGAGCAGCTGGGAGCGGTCCGCGCCGTCGGTTTGGCGGATCTCGAAGTCCGGACCCAGGGCCTCGATCGTGGCGGGCGAAAGTTCCTCAGCGAGGAGTACTACTGGCTTGGTGCTAGTCACCGGTGACCTCTTTAGCTCTCTTTTTTCAGGTGGGGTTTTGGTGAAACGATTCTGTGACGACGAAGGCCGGACCCGGTATACCGGGTCCGGCCTCCATGCCGGGCGGCTTCATCCCGAGCCTATCCCGAACGGCGTTCTTTGTTGAATTGCTACGGCGCCTGCCGCGTGCTCAACCAGTGGTGACTTAGCGGGCTGCAGAGCCGTCCACGTAGTCCTCGTCCTGCTGCTTCCAGGAGAACAGGGAACGCAGCTCGCGGCCGACTGCCTCGATGGGGTGTTGCTCTGCCTTGGCACGCAGCTCCTTGAACTCGACGGCGCCGTTGTCCTGGTCGTCGATGAAGCGCTTGGCGAAGGCGCCGGACTGGATGTCGGCGAGGACGCCGGCCATGTTTTCCTTCACGCGGGGGTCGATGACGCGGGGACCGGAGACGTAGTCGCCGTATTCTGCGGTGTCCGAAACGCTCCAGCGCTGCTTGGCGATGCCGCCTTCCCACATAAGGTCAACGATGAGCTTGAGCTCGTGAAGGACCTCGAAGTAGGCGATCTGCGGCTGGTAACCGGCCTCGGTCAGGGTCTCGAAGCCGTACTGGATCAGCTGGGACACGCCGCCGCACAGGACAGCCTGCTCGCCGAAGAGGTCGGTTTCGGTTTCTTCGGTGAACGTGGTCTTGATGACACCGGCGCGGGTGCCGCCGATTGCCTTTGCGTAGGACTTGGCAAGCTCCCAAGCCGAACCCGAAGCGTCCTGCTCGACGGCGATAATGTCCGGGATGCCACGGCCGGCTTCGAATTCGCGGCGCACGGTGTGGCCCGGAGCCTTCGGGGCGATGAGGATGACGTCAACGCCCTCCGGGGCCTGGATGTAGCCGAAGCGGATGTTGAAGCCGTGGGCGAAGGCGAGGGCCTTGCCGGGGGTCAGCTTGTCCTTGATGGACTCGTTGTAGATCGCGCGCTGGTGCTGGTCCGGCGCCAGGATCATGATGACGTCGGCCCATTCGGCGGCGTCGGCGACGTTCTTGACCGTGAAGCCCGCGTCCGCGGCCTTGGCGATCGACTTCGAGCCCTCCTTGAGGGCAATAACAACCTCGACGCCGGAGTCGCGCAGGTTCAGCGCGTGGGCGTGGCCCTGGGAACCATAGCCGACAATGGCGACCTTCCGACCCTGGATGATCGACAGGTCTGCGTCGTCGTCGTAGAACATTTCAGTCACTTGCGTAACTCCTTTTGAGTGTGTTTTGGAGATGTAGTCTGTGGTGCGGTTTGGACGCCATGCAGTGCTCTATGCGCTGCGCAGTGCCCTGTCACTCATGGAGCGGGATCCCCGCCCGACGGCCAAGGTGCCCGACTGCACAATTTCGCGGAGGCCGAACGGCTCGAGCACCGAAAGCAGCGCTGCGAGCTTTTCCGGGGTACCGGTTGCCTCAATGACCACCGAGTCTGTAGACACGTCGACCACTGAGGCACGGAACAAGTCTGCGGCTTGGGTGACCTGCAGGCGTGTCGCGGCATCCGCACGTACCTTGACCAGGATGTGGTCACGCTGCACGGAAGATTCCGGGGTTAGCTCAACGATCTTGATCACGTTGATCAACTTGTTGAGCTGCTTGGTGACCTGTTCGATAAGGTCGCCATCGGCGTCGACCACCACGGTCATCCGGGAAACCCCGGGGACCTCGGTGGGGCCGACTGCCAGTGAATTGATGTTGAAGGCGCGGCGGGCAAAAAGGCTGGCCACGCGGGTCAGCACGCCGGGCTTGTCTTCGACCAGAACGGACAGTGTGTGACGGCTCATGGCTAGTCCTCCTCTTCCCATTCCGGGGTCATGTTGCGGGCAACCTGGATTTGGTCGTTCGAGACTCCGGAGGGGACCATCGGCCACACCATGGAGTTCGGGCTGACCACGAAGTCGATGACCACCGGACGGTCATTGATCTCCAGGGCCTTTTGGATGGTGGCGTCGATGTCCTCGTCACGCTCGCAGCGGAATGCGGCACAGCCGTACGCGTCGGCCAGCTTCACGAAGTCCGGGATACGGACCGTGTCATGGCCGGTGTTGAGGTCGGTGTTCGAATAGCGGCCTTCATAGAAGAGGGTCTGCCATTGGCGCACCATCCCCAGCGAAGAGTTATTGATGATGGCAACCTTGATCGGAATGTTGTTGATGGCGCAGGTGGCCAGCTCCTGGTTGGTCATCTGGAAACAACCGTCGCCGTCGATCGCCCAGACCACGCGATCCGGGGCGCCGACCTTGGCACCCATGGCGGCCGGAACCGCATAGCCCATAGTGCCGGCACCGCCCGAGTTCAGCCAAGCATGCGGGCGCTCGTACTTGATGAATTGCGCCGCCCACATCTGGTGCTGGCCGACGCCGGCAACGTAGACACCTTCGGGGCCTGTCAGCGCGCCGATGCGCTCTATGACGCGTTGCGGGGCGCTCAATCCGTCTTCCGGTTCCGTCCAGCCCAGCGGGTAGGTCTCCCGGAGGTTGTTCAGGAACGCCCACCAAGACTCCAGGTCCGGGGTGCCGGATTGCTCGAACGCTGCCCTGACGGCCTCGGTCAGTTCGGGGATGATCTCCTTGACCGAACCCACGATCGGAACGTCGGCGACACGGTTTTTGGAAATCTCGGCCGGATCGATGTCGGCGTGGATGATCTTCGCGTTCGGGGCGAAGGTGCTGAGGACGCCCGTCACGCGGTCGTCAAAGCGTGCGCCCAGGGTAATGAGCAAGTCAGACTGCTGCAGGGCAGTGACTGCGGAGACGCTGCCGTGCATTCCGGGCATGCCGACGTGCTGCGGGTGTGAATCCGGGAATGCGCCACGGGCCATGAGGGTGGTCACGACGGGAGCACCGCTTAGTTCGGCGAGCTCAAGCAATTCCGCCGCGGCGTGGGCCTTGACGACGCCTCCACCCACGTACAGCACAGGCTTGCTTGCCGCGGCGATGAGCCGGGCAGCTTCGCGTACCTGCTTGTTGTGGCCGCGGACCACCGGACGGTAGCCGGGCAGGTCGATCTTCGGCGGCCAGGAGAAGGTCATGGTGCCCTGCTGGGCGTTCTTTGCGATGTCCACGAGGACCGGTCCGGGACGTCCGGTGCTGGCGAGGTGGAACGCTTCGGCCATGACGTGCGGAATATCGTTGGGGTCCGTCACGAGGAAGGAGTGCTTCGTGATCGGCATGGTGATACCGACGATGTCCGCTTCCTGGAAAGCATCTGTGCCAATAACAGAGGCAGATACTTGACCCGTGATGGCTACCAATGGCACTGAGTCCATGTGGGCATCCATGATGGGCGTAACGAGGTTGGTGGCACCGGGGCCGGAGGTGGCGATGCACACGCCTACCCGGCCGGTGACCATGGCGTAGCCTTGGGCTGCGTGGCCGGCTCCCTGTTCGTGACGGACCAGGACGTGATTCATCTTGGAGGCCATCAAGGGGTCATAGGTGGGGAGGATCGCGCCACCGGGCAAACCAAAAATATCGTCGACGCCGAGTTCTTCGAGCGAACGGACAATAGCTTCCGAGCCGGTCATCACCGTTGGGGGTACAACGTTGTTCGGCCCGAGTACAGGAGAGAGAGTTGCAGCATTGTCGACGACGGCGTCAGCCGTGCGGTCGAACTTTTCCGGAGCCTTCGGGGCTCCAGCGGACTTTGCAGCCATCAGCGAGGGGCTGATCGGCGATCCTTTGCTCATCGGACTCTTCCTTTGGGGATCTTCAATTAGTGAAAGGTACTGCTGGGTACTGCGTTTCATGCGTGGGGCACTGGTCCCCTGGAGGAAATAAAAAAACCCCTCAGCCTTGCGGCTCTTCGAGGGGTTGCGCGTGACGAATCGTTACCAGTCGGGCTAGGAGGCCACGCGCTTGGCAAGTACGACAGTGCCCACGATGGCGCCGACAGTAACGAATGCGATCATGCGTTCAGTGTTCCCTCTTTGTGAGATAGGTGTCAAACGACAACCATGTCATCTCACGATACGGACCTCATTGTCCACAACCTGGGCATTTTCTGTCCTGGCCCGGTTTTTCTTGGTGACAAACCCACCTTGGCGGAAGGGCTTAATAAGGGGATTCCGAGGGCCCCTCGCGATGCGGCGGTCGCGCCGCATCGCAAGGGTAGGAATCACCCGCAGTAGGCGCCTGTCGAGGCACTGTGCACCAGCTTGGCGTACTTTGCCAGCACGCCCTTCGTGAACTTGGCCTGAAGCGGCTTCCAGCCCTCCTTGCGCACTTCCAATTCGGCCTCGTCGACCAGGAGGTCGAAGGAGCGTGCCGCGATGTCCACGCGGATGCGGTCGCCGTCTTTCACGAAGGCGATCGGACCGCCGTCGACCGCTTCCGGCGCGACGTGCCCGATGCATAGGCCGGTGGTTCCACCGGAGAAGCGGCCGTCTGTGAGCAGGAGTACATCCTTGCCGAGGCCGGCACCCTTGATGGCGCCGGTGATGGCGAGCATTTCGCGCATGCCCGGGCCGCCCTTCGGTCCTTCGTAACGGATGACGACGACGTCTCCGGCCTTGATCTCGCCGTTGTCGAGGGCATCGAGGGCTCCTTGCTCACGCTCGAACACGCGGGCGGTGCCTTCGAAGACATCTGCATCGAATCCCGCACTCTTGACGACCGCGCCCTCTGGTGCCATGGAGCCGTGCAGGATGGTAATGCCGCCGGTCTTGTGGATCGGGTTGTCCAGCGCGCGGAGGATCTTGCCGTCGAGGTCCGGCGGGTTGATCGAGGCCAGGTTCTCGGCAAGGGTCTTGCCCGTGACGGTGAGGCAGTCGCCATGCAGCAGTCCGGCGTCGAGCAGTGCCTTCATGATGACCGGAACGCCGCCGATCTTGTCGACGTCGGTCATGACGTAACGGCCGAAGGGCTTCAGGTCGCCGAGGTGCGGGATTTTGTCGCCGATGCGGTTGAAATCTTCCAAGGTCAGTTCGACCTCGGCCTCGCGCGCGATGGCGAGCAAGTGCAGGACAGCATTGGTGGATCCACCGAAAGCCATGGTGACCGCAATGGCATTCTCGAACGCCTTCTTGGTCATGATGTCCCTGGCGGTAATGCCCAGACGGAGCAGGTTGACTACCGCCTCGCCGGACTTGCGCGCGAAATCATCCCGACGGCGGTCTGCCGAAGGCGGGGCGGCCGAGCCCGGGAGGGACATGCCAAGGGCCTCGCCGATGCAGGCCATGGTGTTGGCCGTGTACATGCCGCCGCACGCGCCTTCGCCGGGGCAAATAGCCTTCTCGATGCGCTCCAGGTCCCCACGGCTCATCTTCCCGGCCGCGCAGGCACCCACGGCTTCGAAGGCGTCGATGAGGGTGACTTCCTTTTCGGATCCGTCCTCGAGCTTGACCCACCCGGGCATGATGGAGCCGGCGTAGAGGAAGACGCTGGCAAGGTCCAGGCGGGCGGCCGCCATGAGCATGCCCGGGAGCGACTTGTCGCAGCCGGCCAGCAGCACGGAGCCGTCGATCCGCTCGGCCTGCATGACGGTTTCCACGGAGTCGGCAATGACTTCCCGGGAAACGAGGGAGAAGTGCATGCCCTCATGTCCCATGGAAATCCCGTCGGAGACGGAAATGGTGCCGAACTGCATGGGAAAACCGCCGCCTGCATGGACGCCTTCCTTGGCTCCTTGGGCGAGGCGGTTCAGTGAGAGGTTGCAGGGCGTGATCTCGTTCCACGAACTCGCAACGCCGATCTGGGGCTTGGCGAAGTCGTCATCGCCCATGCCTACGGCCCGGAACATGCCGCGCGCGGGAGCGGCGTGGATGCCGTCCGTTACGACCCGGCTGCGTGGCTTGATGTCCGGTTTGTCGTCTGTCGCAATTGGGGTGTGGTCACTCATGACCACGAGTCTATGGCTCCCGGCCTTGCGGCAACGAACACGACCGACCGAAAAGATCGCTTTTTGTCCGATTCCTTCAAAGCCGGCCGGGACCGGAACCGGAGTCGAAACGATTGACGAACCTAGACAGCCCTTTGGCGCGGACGTAACGTCAAAGCACGACCACTATGTCACTCGAACTGAAGGACTCCTGCCATGGATTGGTTGATCTGGGTCATCGTCATTGTGCTGATAGTCGCGATTGTCTGGTGGCTCCTCAGCCGCAACAACGCAAAGTCTTCGACTCGCGATGTTAGGCCGTCATTGTCGTCGACCACATCTTCTCCTCAAATGGATGCGACAGCTGCCGCGCTGACCGGGGCCGCGCCGCTGCTCGCAGCGCCGGCAGCGGCGGAACGGTCGACGTCGGAGCAAGCGGTACGTGAACAGGACGACGAACTGGAACCGCAGGCGGAGCCCGGTTTCAAGCCGTCGTCCGTGCCGGAACCCGCGTCCGTGCCGGAACCCGCGTCCGTGCCGGAACCCGCGTCGGTGCCGGAACCCGCGTCCGTGCCGGAACCCGCGTCGGTGCCGGAGCCCTCGTCCTTGGCGGAGTCGTCTTCCGGGATGGAAGCAGGGCCTGCCCCGGAGCCTGGCGGCGGTGACGTCGATGACTGGGAGCGCCTGGAGCCAGTCATCGAAGAGCCCACTCTTTCCGAACCGGTGTTGACCGAGCCCGTCAATCCGGATTTGAGCACGCACGAAAAGATGGCTGACAGTGCGGAATGGGAGGCTACGTGGAGCGAAGGTGGCCTGGGCGGCACCGAGGCGACGCCACTTCCCCCGCATTCCGAGCGACAAGCAGTCCACCATCACGAGTACACGGATCCCCACGCCCCCACGCTTCCGGGCGCGGAGTCGGCTGCCGCGGAGATGGATCAGGGCGAACAAGCCATCGGGGGCGCGGTTCCGGAAGCGCCCGACGCCGGTGCATCGCCGCTGGGCGGACACCTCGCCGCCGAACAGCCCTACGGGGAAGGCTCGGCAGCCGCGGCCACGGACGGGAGCGGCCCCGAAGGCTACACCGTCAAGGGCAACGCCGACACCATGACCTACCACGATGAAGACAGCCCGGCTTATGACGAGGTCAAGGCCGGAGTGTGGTTCGTTTCAAGCGCCCATGCGGAAGCGGCGGGCTTCCGCCCACCGCGCCGGACCAGGCGTTGAACGCCGACAGGATGGGTTCCGACCCCAATGAAGGTCGCAAAGGCGGGTCCCGGTAGCTTGCTCCGGGCCCGCGCTTTGCCCTTCTCCCCCGGTACCTTCTGCCCTGCGGCCTTGGCTTGTCGTTTCGCGTTGTTCCTCGCCGCGCTGTTCCTTGCCGTGCTGTTCCTTGCCGCATGCACCGGGAATTCCGCCGGCCCGTCTCCCGGGCCGGGGACCCAGCCGACGCGCCCGCAGCCTTCGAACGCGCCAGCCCCAAGCACCCCGTCCCCCGGTCGATCCGCTCCGGCCCCGGAACTCCTACGGAAACTGGACCTGGGCCTGAACACCCCGTGGTCGATCGTGTTCACCAACGACGGCACGGCCATTATTTCCGAGCGCGATACGAGGCTCCTCAAGTCGGTCCGAAACGACCGCGTCACGACCATTGGCGAGTTTCCCGGCGTCGTACCCGGCGGTGAAGGCGGACTCCTGGGCCTGGCGCTCTCGCCCTCGTTCGCCCGGGACCACCTGCTCTACAGCTACTTCACTGCCGAATCTGACAATAGAATCGCGCGAACCAGGCTGGAACAGGACCCGGCGGGTGCTCTCCACCTCGGGGCACCGGAAGTGGTCTTCACCGGAATTCCCAAGGCCTCGACACATAATGGCGGGCGCATCCGTTTCGGACCGGACGGGTTCCTGTACGTCGGAACCGGCGATGCCCAGCATCCCGGGCAAGCGCAGGACCGCAACGCCCTGGGCGGGAAGGTCCTGCGCCTAACCGCTGACGGCAAACCCGCACCGGGAAATCCCTTTGGCAACAATCCCGTGTACAGCTACGGGCACCGGAACGTGCAAGGCCTTGCGTGGGACAGCGCGGGCAGGCTCTGGGCGAGTGAGTTCGGTCCTGATGCCGACGACGAACTAAACCTCATCCAAGCGGGAGGCAACTACGGCTGGCCCGAGGTCACCGGCGCACCGGGGCGGAGCGGTTTCATCGATGCGAAGGCGGTGTGGCCATCGACTGCGGACGCCTCACCCAGCGGACTGGAAATCGTCAACGGAACGGCGTTCACCGCTGCCCTGCGCGGTCAGCGGCTCTGGGCGGTTCCGCTCGACGGCGAACGGGCGGAGGTGCCTGTGGCATACTTCACAAATGACTACGGGCGGCTTAGGGACGTTTCCCTCGCCCCTGACGGCACGCTCTGGGTCCTCAGCAACGGCCAAAACCCCGATTTTGCGCTGGTTCTCAGGGTGCCGAAGTAGGGTTGAAGAACTCCCGCGAGTCGATTTCACACTTGCTCGAGTCTCGTGTAGAGTTACATGTCGTTGCGGAGATCAACGGGGTAAGAAAAGCCTCCAAGGATCGAAAACAACGGAGATTGAAACAGCACGCACCTCTAGCTCAATTGGCAGAGCAATTGACTCTTAATCAATGGGTTCCGGGTTCAAGTCCCGGGGGGTGCACCAAAAGAAAGATCCTTGGATGGCAGCAATGCCGTCCAGGGATCTTTCGCTTTATATTCGGACCCGTCCAGGTGCTGCCGCCGGGCCTTCAGCGGGAGCTCGGCGTCCTCAGGAGCTTAGGCATCGTCGGGAACCGTGACCGGGTCCGGGTTCTCGACGATGCTGTTCACGACGGCGGATTTGCTGTTCGCGAGTTGACGCACCAGGGATTGGAGTTCCTGCCGCAAGGTCGCCGTGTCCACGGGAACCGGAGCGAGGACTTCACGTTCCAACTGCGCGGCGACTCCCAAAGTGCGTTCACCGGCCTCGGTAAGGCTCACGACCTGGCTGCGGCGGTCAGAGACGCTACGCGCCCGGCTGACGTGGCCGTGGGCCTCAAGGCGCGATAGTGTCTTGCCCATTGTCTGCGCCTGGACGCGGACAATCTGGGCAAGCGTCGTCTGTGTGGTGGGTCCTTTGGCAGCCAGTACTTCCATGACGATGACCCCGGCATGGGTCAGGCCCATGCCGCTCAGTTTCTCGTTCCAAGCGTGCTCCACGAGTCGCGCCGCAGTAGAGAGCAGGCGCCCGGTCGGCCATCGTTCCATATCCGGCATAAGGGTCAGTATATCGGTCCATTCGTCCGGGCCGGGCAAAGGGGCCGATTCGTGCAGCGGCCTTACCGTTACTAGGCTAGGGGGTCGTGGCCAGGGGGCCGCGAACGGCAACAAGGAGCACGCGATGGCTGAACGACTCATTCCCGGCGACACCGCCCCGGATTTCACCCTCAAGGACCAGGCCGGGCGGGATGTTAGCCTCGCGTCCTACCGCGGCCGCAGCACGGTCGTCTATTTCTACCCCGCGGCATCCAGCCCCGGTTGCACCAAACAGGCGTGCGACTTCCGCGATTCCCTCGCAAGCCTCCAGGCTGCGGGCTACGAGGTGCTTGGCATATCCCCGGACGCCGTAAAGGACCTTGAGAAATTCGCCACCAAGGAGTCCCTGACGTTTCCTTTGCTCTCCGACGAGGGACACGCAGTGGCCGACGCTTACGGGGCGTGGGGCGAGAAGAAAAACTATGGACGCACTTACGAAGGCCTGATCCGCTCAACTATCGTGGTGGACCCCGACGGCAAAGTAGCCCTCGCCCAGTACAACGTCCGCGCAACGGGACACGTCGCAAAGCTCCGCAAGGATCTTCAGCTCGACAAGTAGGACCGGCACCGGAAAGAGCCCCTCCGAACCTGCGGGCACCCTGGAACGGCGCCGGTGAAACCGCAGGTACAATAGAGGCCGGTAGCTGCAGGGATATCAAGAGGTCCTGGCGGACACCGCAACCCGCGCGAGTGGTGAAATTGGCAGACACGCAGGATTTAGGTTCCTGTGCCTTCGGGCGTGGGGGTTCAAGTCCCCCCTTGCGCACTGGATGAAGTGCCCCGGTCTACCGACCGGGGCTTTCTCCTTTTCAGCTGGGATCCAGCACCCTGAATTAGACTGGGCCGCGGTCCGGCCGCCACGGGCCCAAAGCCCGACCGACTGCCTTGAGGGGACAAGAGTGGTAAGAAGCAAGCTTCGCCGAATGAGGCTGCAGCTCGGCGCAGGCCTCCTGGCCGTAGCCCTGGGCTCGTGCACCGCGGCTCCCGGACCGGCGTCGTCCTCATCCACCGCAACCACTCCGCCGCCGCCACCAAGCAAGACCTTCAATTTCGGAACAGCGGCAATGCCGCTCGGACTCGATCCCGCCCTAACGAACGACTCGGAATCGTACCGGGTGACGCGCCAGGTGATGGAAGGCCTCGTGGGCGTCGATGCCGCGACCGGCCAGCCGACCCCCTTGCTGGCCACCTCATGGATCGAAACAAATGACGGCCTCACCTACGACTTCACCCTGCGCCAGAAGGTCACGTTCCATGACGGCACTGCCTTCAACTCCGCAGCGGTGTGCAGCAACTTCAACCGTTGGTTCAACTTCCCGGCCACCGTTCGCAAGGAAGCACCCGGGATCATGTTCAAGAGCGTCTTCAAGAACTTTTCGGACAACGCATCGTTATCTCTCTTCAAGAACTGCACCGCCACGGCCGACGACAAGGTCCGGATCAACCTGACGAAGCCTTTCACGGGCTTCCTCCAGGCGCTCACGCTGCCCGCCCTCGCAATGTCTTCGCCGAAGGCGCTCGCCGAAGAAAAGGCCGACGTCCTGGACCAGAAACTGCAAGGGCAACCGGCTTCGGCCTATGCGTCCCATCCGGTGGGGACGGGCCCCTACATGTTCTCAGCCTGGAACCAGGACCGCATCACCCTCACCAGCTACAAGGGGTACTGGGGCGACCGGGGGCAAATCGCGACAGTGAACTTCATCCCGTACCAGCAACCCCAGGGCCGCCTCCAGGCGCTGCTCGCCGGCAGGATCGACGGATATGACCTCGTCACTGCCGACACCTTCGACCAATTGGTCAAGAAGGGCATGCAGATCGTGCAGCGGGACCCTTTCTCCGTGATGTACCTGGGGATGAACCAGGCAGTGGCCCCACTGGACAAGCTGGAGGTCCGCCAGGCCATAGAGATGGCGATCGACAAAGACACGCTCATCCGCAAGTTCTTCATTGACAACACGGCGCAGGCGTCCCAGTTCGTTCCGCCGAAGCTCAGCGGGTTCAACAACAACGCGCCAGCCTTGGGCTTCGACCCCGACAAAGCCAAGCAATTGCTCGCCAAGGCCGGTTACAAAGGCGAAGAGCTCAAGTTCTACTACCCCCTCGGCGTCACCCGGGCGTACATGCCCAGCCCAGAAAAAATCTACGCGGAAATCAGTGCGGAACTGACCGCCGTCGGACTTAATATCAAACCGGTCCCGGTGCCTTGGGACGACGGGTACCTCCAGAAAGTACAGTCGCCGGGCGACCACGCGCTGCACCTGCTTGGGCTGAACGGCTCGTACTCGGACCCGGACAACTTTGTTGGCACCCTCTTCGGCGAGACGAACGGCGAGTTCGGCTACAGCGATCCACAGGTCTTCTCGAAGATCGACCGGGCCCGCGGGCTGCCCGAGGGTTCCGACAGGAATTCCCAATACCAGACCATCAATGCACAGATCGCGGCCACCACTCCGGCGGTCCCCATTGCGTTCCCCATCTCGGCGTTGGCGCTATCCGACCGGGTGGAGAAGTACCCGGCGTCGCCTGTCTTAAACGAAGTTTTTACAAACGTTCGCCTGAAGTCTTGACGGCCTGCCGCAATTTCAGTTATGTGCCCACGCGGGGATATTCTGTGACAGCCAGTGCCGCCGCTATCGGAGATAGATCGTGACCTTCATTTCCAAGACACACCACGCTGACGTCGTCCTTATCGGGGGCGGGATCATGAGCGCAACCCTGGGCGCGTTCATCAAGCAACTCGAACCCAACTGGAGCATCTCCCTTTACGAGCGACTCGACGACGCGGGCCTTGAAAGCTCCGGGCCGTGGAACAACGCCGGAACCGGACACGCCGCACTCTGTGAGCTTAACTACTCCCCCGCCGCAAAAGACGGCTCGGTGGACCCGTCCAAAGCACTCCACATCAATGAACAGTTCCAACTTTCCCGCCAGTTCTGGTCACACCTGGTGGACAACAACCTGATCGGCTCCCCGAAGGGTTTCATCAACACCGTTCCGCACATGAGCTTCGTCATCGGCGACAAGCACGCGGACTTCCTCAAGACCCGTTACGAGGCACTAAAGCCCAACACCCTTTTCCGCAGCATGGAGTACACGGAAGACCAGGCGAAGATCGCCACGTGGGCACCGCTGATCGTCAAGGGCCGGGATGCAAAGCAGCGCGTCGCCGCAACCCGCGCGGCCGAGGGCACCGACGTCGACTTTGGCGCCCTGACCCGGGAGCTCACGCGCTACCTCGCCAACAACGGCGTCGAGGTCAATTACGGCCACAACGTCACCAATGTTCGCAGGGCGTCCGACGGCGGCTGGGACCTGTCGCTCAAGCACCCGGCGTCAGGGGAGCACGGCAAGATCCACGCGAAGTTCGTCTTCGTCGGAGCGGGCGGCGGCGCGCTGCACTTGCTGCAGGCATCCGGAATCCCGGAGAGCAAAGGCTACGGCGGATTCCCGGTCTCGGGCCAGTTCTTCCGCTGCACCGACGAAGCAATAGCCAGCCAGCACAGCGCGAAGGTCTACGGCCAGGCGTCAGTAGGCGCCCCTCCCATGTCCGTGCCGCACCTGGACACCCGCTACGTCAACGGCAAGCGCTCCTTGCTCTTTGGCCCGTATGCCGGATTCTCCACCAACTTCCTCAAGACCAGCAGCTACCTCGACCTGCCGCTGTCGATCCGCCCGAGCAACATCATCCCGATGCTGGCCGTGGCCAAAGACAACATGGACCTCACGGCCTACCTCATCAAGGAAGTCGCGAAGCGCCATGATGCCAAGGTGGAATCGCTCCGCGAGTACTATCCCGAGGTCAACGGCAGCAACTGGGAGCTCATCACCGCGGGCCAGCGCGTACAGATCATCAAGAAGGATTCCCGGAAGGGCGGCGTGCTCCAGTTCGGCACCGAGGTCATCACCGCACGCGACGGTTCCATCGGAGCCCTCCTTGGCGCCTCACCCGGCGCCTCCACGGCGGTCCCGATCATGATCGAAATGCTGCAGCGCTCGTTCCCGAAGAACTTCAAGGGCTGGCAGTCCAAGCTCAAGGAAATGATGCCCGGCTACGGCATTAAACTGAACGACCATCCGGAGCTCGCCGCCGACCTGGAGGCGAGCACCGCCCGCTCGCTGCAGCTTGCGGCCGCCGACGCCTTCCAGCACTAACCACCGCCCGGGCTGCGGTCGGTTCGCACCACGGAGCAGACCGCAGATCCCAGGAGACAATGCAATGTTCCGTCTGGCAACGCTTTCACTGGCCAACCGGGCTTTGATCGCGCTGATCACCGTCTTTGCCGCGGTGTTCGGCGTGGTCACGATGTCCTCGCTCAAGCAGGAGCTCATCCCCTCGATCGAGTTTCCGCAGGTCTCGGTCATCACCTCGATGCCGGGCGCATCGCCGGAAGTGGTCGATAAGCAGCTCAGCCGGCCGCTCGAAGCTGCCTTGAACAGTGTGGAGGGCCTGGAATCGACCACGTCGACCTCGCGGAACGGCGTTTCGCAGATCACCATGGTCTTCACCTACGGTTCCAACCTGGACCGTGCCCGGAACCAGATCGACCGGGCGATCTCCAACGCCAAACGGGTGCTTCCGGCCGACGTCGAGCCCCGCTCGTTCGCCGGCAGCATCAGTGACTTCCCGATCGTCTTCCTTGCCGTATCTTCGGACAAGCCGCTGAGCGAGCTGAACACGGCGTTGCAGCGGCTGAGCGTTCCGCGCCTGCAAAAGCTCGACGGCGTCCGCAGCGCAGACGTGACGGGCGGGGCGACGCAGCACATCCTGATCCAACCCAAGCCCGAGGCCATGGCGGTGAACGGCGCCTCGGTCCAGGCGCTCACCAATGCGCTCAAGAACAACGGGACGCTGGTCCCGGCGGGAACCATCGAGGACCAGGGTAAGACCTTGTCGCTGCAAATCGGCAGTCCCGTGGACTCAATCGACGTTATCAAGGGCCTGCCACTGACCGGCGCCAAGGGCGGCACCACGATCGGTACCGTCGCGGACGTGAGCATCCAGGACGACGCCGCAACCTCCATTACCCGAACCAACGGGAAGCCGACGCTCGCGGTGTCGGTGACGAAGAAGCCCGACGGCGATACCGTCGCTATTTCGCACGCGGTGAAGGATTCCATTGCCCAGATGGAAGCCGAGCTCGGATCCAACGCCCATTTCACTCCAGTATTCGACCAGGCACCGTACATCGAAAAGTCCATTAAGGACCTCACCACGGAGGGCCTCCTTGGACTCGGCTTCGCCGTGGCCGTCATCCTAGTCTTCCTGATGTCGGTACGGTCGACGCTGGTCACGGCCGTGTCCATACCCCTGTCGTTGCTCATCACCTTCATCGGAATATCGGCCACCGGCTATTCCCTCAATATCCTCACGCTCGGCGCCTTGACCATTGCGATTGGCCGCGTCGTGGACGACTCGATCGTGGTAATCGAGAACATCAAGCGTCATCTCAGCTACGGCGAGGACAAGCTCGCCGCGATCCTCAATTCGATCCGGGAGGTCGCCGGCGCCATCACGGCATCCACCCTCACCACGGTTGCCGTCTTCCTGCCCATCGCATTCGTGGGCAACTTGGCCGGCGAATTGTTCCGGCCGTTCGCCTTGACCGTGACCATCGCGCTGCTGTCCTCCTTGCTCGTTTCCCTGACGATCGTTCCCGTGCTGGCATACTGGTTCCTCAGTTCTTCGGACAGCCCACGGCAGGCGGCAAAGAGCGCACCGCAGGCCGCAGGGGACATGGCAGCAGGGAACACTCCTGCGGGGAAGCCGGTCGCAGCTGATGTCGTGGCCGCAGCCCATGAAGCGGAACAGCGCAGTCTTTTGCAGCGCGGTTATTTGCCCGTCCTTTCCAAGACCCAGAGACACCCTGTCCTGACCATCGTCGCGGCCCGCCCTGGTTCTGGGAGGCACGGCTGCCACGTCGCCCCTGCTGGCGACGGACCTGCTGGGTGACTCGGGCCAGAACAGCATGACCGTCAAGCAGGTCCTACCTGCCGGTACCAGCCTGGAGCAAACCGCCGCGGCCGCAGCCCGGGTGGAATCGGTGGTGCGCGGGATTGATGGAATCAGGGACATCCAGGTGACCTCGGGCAACGCCCAAACGGGGTTCGCGGCCCTCACGTCCAGTGGCGCCTCCAATTCAACATTCACGGTGGTAACGGACGACAAGGCCGACCAGCAGAAACTGCAGGACACCGTGAGGTCGCGGCTCGCCCAATCGTCCTTGGCGGGCAAGATCACGGTCGCAGCCCAGCAAGGGGGCCTGGGCACGTCCTCCAGCGTCGACATCACCATCCACGCCCCCACCTCGGCGGACCTCAAGACTGCCAGCGACGCCGTGGTCAAGGCCATGGAGGGAGTACCCGGCAGCGCCGAGGTGGCCACGAACCTGGACGCCAGCCAGGCAGTGGTCCAGGTCAGGGTTGACCGCGCCAAGGCTGTGGCAGCCGGCCTGAACGAGGAGCAAGTGGCCGGTGTCCTTGCCTCGACGGTCAGCCCGATCCCCGCGGGTACCGTTCGCATCGACACGACGGATTTCCCTGTCCAGATCGGCGAAGGCAAGCACTTCACCAGCATCGCCGAGGTCAGGGCAATAACACTTCCGACGCCTGCCGGGTCGGTTCCGCTCTCCAGTATTGCTTCCGTGGACCAGGTGGACGCGCCAGTGTCCATCACGAGCAGCAACGGACAGCGCACCGCCAAGGTGACCGTCACGCCGTCGGGCTCCAACCTCGGTGCCGTCAGTGCTGCCGTAAAGGACAGGCTAGCCAACCTACGGCTGCCCGCGGGTGTTACCGCCGCGATCGGCGGCGCGACGACGCAGCAAGCGGACTCATTCAAGCAGCTCGGGCTCGCGCTCCTCGCGGCGGTCGCCATTGTCTACGTCATTATGGTTGCCGCGTTCAAGTCCCTCATCCAGCCCCTCATCCTGTTGGTATCCGTACCGTTCGCTGCCACAGGGGCCATAGGGCTCCTCGTGGTTACCGGTGTTCCCCTCGGCTTGCCGTCCTTGATCGGAATGCTGATGTTGGTTGGCATCGTCGTCACCAACGCGATCGTACTGATCGACCTCATCAACCAATATCGGAAACCGCACGGAACCAGCCCCGGAATGAACGTCGCCGACGCGATCACCCACGGTGCCCGGCAGAGGCTACGGCCTATCCTGATGACGGCCCTTGCCACCGTCTTCGCCCTGACGCCCATGGCGCTTGGGCTGACGGGCGGCGGCGGATTCATTTCCCGCCCTTTGGCGATTGTGGTCATCGGAGGGCTGGTCTCCTCCACGGCGCTAACCCTCGTCCTGGTGCCGGTCCTCTACAAGCTGGTCGAGGGGCGGCGCGAGAAAAAGGCGCTCCTCAAGGCACTCAAGCAGCGCCCGGACGCCGCGCAACCCACCGCTGCACAGCCTCCACAGGCCGGGGCGGGCGAGGACCTTGACTGGACCACCGGGATGGTCCCCAAGGTGACGGGGCGCCGCGCTTCTTCCAGTCGCGTCGAGTAGGACGACAAGCGGGAACAAATCACGGCCCTGCCCTGTTGCACCCATCGATACATGCAAATGCATCTATTTTAGGGTAGACTCCCAGCAGAGCCCCGAACACAGATCGGGCAGGCAGAAAGGCACATCATGGAGATCGGCGTATTCAGCGTCAGCGACATCACGACTGACCCCACTACCGGGCGCACTCCCACGGAGAACGAGCGCATCAAGGCATCCGTGGCCATCGCCAAGAAGGTCGAAGAAATCGGGATGGATGTCTATGCCATCGGCGAGCACCACAACCGGCCCTTCTTCTCGTCTTCGCCCACCACCACCCTGGCGTACATCGCCGCGCAGACGGAACGCATTACGCTGTCCACCTCGACGACGCTCATCACCACCAACGATCCCGTGAAGATCGCCGAAGATTTCGCCATGCTCCAACATCTGGCGGATGGCCGCGTGGACCTCATCATGGGCCGTGGCAACACCGCTCCCGTATACCCCTGGTTCGGCAAGAACATCCAGGACGGGATCGAACTCGCGGTCGAGAACTACTCCTTGCTCCGCAAACTCTGGGACGAGGACACCGTCAACTGGAGCGGGAAGTACCGCACGCCGCTGCAGAACTTCACATCGACGCCCCGGCCGCTCGACGGCGTCGCGCCCTTCGTCTGGCACGGATCAATCCGCAGTCCCCAGATCGCCGAACTGGCCGCATATTACGGTGACGGCTTCTTCGCCAACAACATCTTCTGGCCGAAGGAGCACTATCAGCAGCTCATCGGCCTCTACCGGGAACGCTATGAGCACTATGGGCACGGCAAGGCCGACCAAGCGATTGTTGGCCTGGGAGGACAGTTCTTTATGCGAAAGAATTCCCAGGATGCCGTCAAGGAGTTCCGCCCGTACTTCGATAACGCTCCGGTCTACGGGCACGGGCCGTCGCTGGAAGACTTCACTTCGCAGACCCCGCTGACGGTAGGAAGCCCGCAGGAAGTCATCGAAAAGACGCTGACCTTCCGCGAATACTTTGGCGACTACCAGCGCCAGCTGTTCCTCGTGGACCACGCAGGACTGCCGCTCAAGACAGTCTTGGAGCAGTTGGACCTCTTCGGCGAGGAAGTCCTTCCGGTCCTCCGCAGGGAATTCGAGGAGCGCAAGCCCGCGCACGTCCCGGACGCCCCGACCCACGCTTCGCGCGTTGCCGCCTCGGCCTTGGCGGCCGCGGCCGCCGAAGTAGCCGAAGCAGCCGGGAGGCCCGCGTGACCGCCAAGGCTCCGGCGTCGTCCTCCGTCCGCCTCGCCGCCGAAACCTGGGAGTCGTTGTTCCGCTCCCAGGTGGCGGTGATGCGCCGGCTTCAGGCAGGGCGCGCCTTCAAGAAGCTGCCCATCAAGGAGTATGACGTCCTCTTCACGCTCTCCCGCTGCCCCACAGGCAAGCTGCGCCTGAACGAGATCAACGACCACGTGCTGCTCAGCCAATCCAGCCTGAGCCGGCTGGTCGACAGGCTCGAAAAGCGCGGACTGCTTGAACGCAGCATCGCCCCCGACGACGGACGCGGCATCCTGCTCGGACTAACCGAGGCGGGGCGGGAACTGCAGAAGGAAATCGGCCGGGAGCACGTGCGCGATATCGACGAGCTTGTGTCCCCCGCGCTTACCGTCGAGGAACAGCGTGAGCTCCTCCGACTAACCGGAAAGCTGCAGGCCTTCGTCGCTTCCAAAGAAGCCCGCGCCAGCTAACGGAGCATGACGAGCTTCGCCGGATCCTCCTCCGGCAGCTCGTCGGCCACCGTGGCCGTTACCTTGAGGCTCTTGAGCGACAAACTGCCGCCCACCGTGGACAGAAACGCCGTGTCCGAGGAATCGCGTCCCGACGTGATCCGCAGCATCGCCTCCCTTGGCGCGAGTCCCGTGGGGTCGATGACGTACCACCCGCCGTCTAGGTGGGCCTCGGCCACGGCGTGGAAGTCCATTGGGCTCAGGCCCGGCGCGTAAACCGCCGTAAGGCGCGCGGGAATGTCCTTGGACCGAAGGAGGGCAATGGCCAAGTGGGCGAAGTCCCGGCAAACGCCCTTGCGGTGCAGGAGCGTTTCGACTGCGCCATCGGTCCCCCGCGAGGAGCCGCTGACGTACCGAAGTTCTCCGTGGACCCAGTTCCGGACAGCTTGCAGGAGTTCTTCCCCGTGCAACCCGCCAAACTCCGCATACGACGTCGGAAGCAGCCGGTCGGATTCGGCATAGCGGCTGGGCCGCACATAGCGGATCAGTTCCATGCGCGATGATCCGTCAGGCGTGCCATGTCCCGTGACGGTGGCCCGGTAATCCACTGTTACTTCGCTGGGTTCCTCGAATTCGAAGTACTGGAACCGGCCGCCGTGATGATCCGTCAGTTCCGTGAAGGGAACCTCTCCAGCTTCCGAGGTGATCGAAAGGTCTTCAGTGAATGACTCGTAACCAGGGTTGCCGGCGACGGCGATTGCCATGGCTACTTTGGTGTTGGCGACGGTCTTGAAAACGAGCTGGGCAGCCACGTTGCGTTCCATGGATCTCCGGAGTGTTGCGCTTGGCCAACCCGTCGAATATACAGGTTGTCGCCAGCGGGCCGATGCGTCAATCGCACTTCTGCAGATTGACCTTCAGAGACAGTAGCATCCGCTGGACGTTCGCAAATTCCGAACCCTCGTTAACGTACTTGGCCGCCTGGTCCAGGGTGTCAAAGGACTTTGCCGGGGCTACCACTTGGTCCGTGGCGAAAGCGTGCACAGCCTGCATGTCCCCAAAGAAGTAGTTGCCTTTGCCGGCGGGCCCCACTACGAGGTTTCGGAGCTCGCAGGCTTGTCCGTCAGTCCCTGCCACCATGTTGGTGATGCCGTAGGAGCCGAAGAATTTATAGCCCTGGATCACCCTGAACACGACATGCGGAGGAATCGTGGAGTCGCTGTCGGAATGGGGTAAATCGATGGGGACGCTGCTTACTACGACGTAGGGCCGCTTGGCGGCCGGGTCGCACGCGGCAGGGTTCGCCGCCGGCAGGCCGGTATGGAGCGTTGCCAAGTACCTGCCCTTCGCATCCTTGACCTCGATTTTCAACGCACCCGGAAGGGAACCGGCGTCGGGGGCCACGGACTGGGCGATCCAATCGCTGGGAAGATCGAAGCTCACCTTCTTCGCCGGATCAGTGTAGGTCTTCCACGCCGCTGCTGTTGCGCCCGCCGTCGCACTGCTTCCAGCAGCTGAGGCGGTACCTGCTCCTGACGGCGAACCCGTCCCCGATGGCGCAGGGCTAGCGGGCGCCGCAGTAGCGGATCCGGGAGTCCAAACGGTACCGCCCTTGCCTTCGGAACTGCACCCGGCCGCCGACGCCGCTATGAGCGCGCCCACGACGACGGCTGAAAACCTCAACGGGATCCGCTTCGCTCTCATGCGCACCAGCCTAGCGGGGTGGCCGGGCCGCCTGCCGCTCCGGACGGGCGTTTCGCCGGGCAAAGCGATCGACGGCGTCCGCCACGCCACCGCCGCGGCCCGGCTTTAGGGGACTAGGCTGGTCGCATGGCTCCCGATCAGCGCGACGAGGACGAAAACAGCGTGGCGGGAATTTCCGCCGTCGACATTGCGGACTGGCGTTTGCGAACCTTCGCCCTGTACGACGCCGTGCGAAAGATCGCGGCTGACGACCCCTTCCAGGCGCATGTGTACTGGCGGCAAGAACGCGACCGGATGTTCGGTACGCACCCGGCATCGGCCCTGACCGCTGCGGGCAAGCAGGCATTCTCGGGCCTCCGTACCGCCGACTACGATCACGGTTTCCGCCGATACGCGCGGATCTCCCCCGAAGGCGCAGGCGAGGAAATGAACGTACACACCGGAACCGACGGCGTGGTCCCTTTCATCCGGCTCGGCACATTCGAACTCGGCGATCTCGGTTCCCTCGCGGTGTGGCGCCTGCGGAGCTACGGGGGAGGCATCTTCGTACCGTTCCGCGACGGGACCGCGGGCAAGCCGGAAGGTAGCTATGGGGCGGGAAGGTATCTCCTGGACACTATCAAGGGCGCCTTCCACGGCCTGCGCGGTTCCGGGGACGAGCAGGAATTCGTCCTTGACTTCAACTTCGCCTACAACCCCTCCTGCGCCTACAACGAGGCATGGGCCTGCCCTCTGGCCGGACCGGCGAACCGCCTCGGCGCAGACATCCCGGTTGGGGAACTCTATCGGCCCATGTAGCCGCCTTCACATCTTTCCCTAGGCAAAACCACAGCTTCGTGTGACAGGCTTGGCCCATGGAGTCTCGTGCCGTGACCGCAAGTGCTCCGCGGCGGGGACCCCGTTCCACGTCCGCGGCAAGCAGGTACCACCAAGGTATTTTGCGCTTTCCGGTAATCCGCCAACTCATCCGGTTTACCGGCGTCGGGACCATCTGCACGGCGACCTCGCTGGCATTGTTCGCACTCTGCAGGCCCTGGGTGGACCCCCAGCTCGCCAACGCGACGGCGCTCATCATTACCTCGCTCATGAATACCGCGTTGAACCGGCGTCTCACGTTCAAAATCCGCGGCGCCGAGCAGCGGGGCCAGGACCACCTCAATGGCGCGATCGTGATCATCATTGCCCTGGTCATCACGGGAGGAAGCCTTGGCGTGTTGCATATGGTCCGGCCAGGTGCCACTGTGACCGAGGAGCTTTGGACCACTACGTTGTCCGGATTCTTCGCTACGGCGGTCCGCTTCAGCTTGTTGCGGCACTGGATTTTCCGTCGGGCCAGGAACGCCTGACGGATCCGGGCCGTGTTAGCGGCGACCCAGCCCCTGGATGCTCCCGACGGCGGTGGCTACGGCTTCCGCGGCTTGCCCGAGTTCCGCCGCGTCTACTGTGGAATTGAAGCTGAACCGGACTGCGGTATGCGCCACCTCCGGCTCGATTCCCAAGGCCAGCAACACCGGGGATGGGGCATCCGAGCCTGCGGCGCACGCCGATCCGCTTGAGCAGACAACGCCCAAGCGTTCAAGTTCCAACAGCACGGACTCACCGCTCGTGCCCGGGAAACAAAAGGATGCAACGTTTGGCAGGCGGTGCGAGGGATGACCGGTCAGGATGGCACCGGGCACGGCTTCGAGCACCGAGCCAATGAAGGTGTCGCGCAGGGCCGAGACCTTAGCGGCGAGAGCATCTTGTTCCGATTGCGCAAGCGTCAACGCCGTTGCCAGCGCGACGGCGCCCGCGACATTTTCGGTGCCGGAGCGGCGGCCGCGCTCTTGTCCCCCGCCGTGGACGAGGGGCTCCAGCGGCATCCGCCCTTTGGCGTAGAGCACACCGCTGCCCTTGGGGGCGCCGAGTTTATGGCCGGAAATGCTGAGGGCGTCAACGCCGAGTTCGCGCACATTCAGGGGCAGCCAGCCGGCCGCCTGTACGGCGTCGGTATGGAACGGGACTCCCTGTTCCGCCGCGACTCCTGCGAGGTCCTGCACGGCTTGGACCGTCCCGATCTCGTTGTTCGCATACATGATGCTGACCAGTGCCGTGCCGGCTCGGAGCGTCGCGCGAAGGGCCTCCGGCGTCACTGATCCAAGGCGGTCAACCGGAACGATGTCGATCTCGAAGCCGTGGACCCGTTGCAGGTAGAGCGCCGATTCCTCGACGGCCGGGTGCTCAATCGCGCTGATGGCGACCCGGTTCAGGGATGGATCGGCGGCTCTCCTGGCAAGGGCTATGCCCTTCACTGCCAGGTTGTCGGCTTCCGTGCCTCCGGAGGTGAATGTGACCTCTCCGGGCCGGCATCCGAGCACCCTTGCCACCGCGGTCCGCGCTGCAGCCAAGGCGTTCGCGGCAGCTTCGCCGAGGCTGTGGTGGCTCGAGGGATTGCCGAAATCGCCCGTCAGATAAGGCCACATCGCTTCCAGGACCTCGCGACGAACGGGGGTGGTGGCGGCGGCGTCGAGGAAGATCACGGCGTCAGTCCGTCCCAGGTGCCGTTTCGAGCCCGAGGGTCACGTCCAGGCCGAGGTCGAGCGCGGCGATGCTGTGGGTGAGGCCTCCAATGGAGATGACATCGACTCCTGCATCCGCGATGGCCGAAACCGTGTTCACGTTGACGTTGCCGCTTGCCTCCACGATGGCGCGTCCTGCGACTTGCAGTACACCGGCGCGAAGCTCTTCGAGGGAGAAGTTGTCCAGCATGATGGTATCGACGCCGGCCGCCAGGACGGGCTCGATTTGTTCCGCGCGGTCCACTTCCACCTCGAAGTGCGTGGTGTGTCCCAACTGCGCCTTGGCGTCGGCGAGCAGTGCCGTTAGTCTTGCGGAGTCGCCGCCGGTCATGACCGCGAGGTGGTTGTCCTTGGCCAGCACGGCGTCGGAGAGGCTGTACCGGTGGTTGGCTCCGCCACCGCAGCGTACAGCGTAGCGCTCCAGGACCCGCAGGCCCGGTGTCGTCTTCCGAGTGTCGGTGATCCGGGCCTTCGTGCCCTCGACAAGCTTGACGAATTCGGCCGTTTTGGTCGCGATGGCACTCATACGCTGGGCAAGGTTGAGCCCGATCCGTTCGGCGAGCAGCACCGAGCGCGCACGGCCGCTGACCCGTGCGAGGTGCGTGCCGGCGTCGAACGCTTCGCCATCGGCGAGCAGCAACTCCACCTCGGTGTCCGGGTCGACGAACTGCATCGCGTCACGGAACACCGTCCCACCGCTAAAGACGCCCGGCACCCGCGCGTTGAGCACCGCGGTAGCCCGTGCTTCGGCCGGGATGAGCAGTTGCGAGGTAATGTCGCCGCTTGGCGCGTCCTCCGCGAAAGCCCGTTCCAGGATTTCCCGGACGGGTGCTGTTGGGAGGGTCAGGCTAGTCATTGACGAGGCTCGCTTTCCGGCTCATGGTGTATCTCTGTTCAGGTTCTTCTTGCGCTGGGCCATCCACCGGGTCGCTGCGGTAATGCGCGCCAAGGGATCCGCCGCGCCGCCGCGCGGCCTGGACCAGCAGCTGCGCGGCGAGCAGCAGGTTCGCATCCTCATGCTCGCGCGGCTCCGCAGACGTGGGGATCGATTCAGGGCGTACGACGTCGGCCCAGCCCTCGAGCGTCTCGGCGGCTTCCTCGAGCAAGGTTCCAGTGCGAAGGACCCCGGCTTTGGCAGTCATCAAGGATCGAAGCGCCGCGCGGGTGAACGGGCCGGGATCCGCGGGCAAGCCCGCGGTAGGGCCCGGGGGAACCGGCGACTCAGTCACGTGGCCGTCCGCGCAAAGGAACGCCTGGACCGCACGCCGCCCGAACACGAGCCCTTCAAGCAGCGAGTTGCTCGCCAGGCGGTTGGCGCCCTGCACGCCAGTGCACGCGACCTCGCCGGCGGCAAGGAGCCCGGGGACTGAGGTCCGGCCGTGCAGGTCAGTGGCCACGCCGCCCATCCAGTAGTGGGCGGCGGGTGCGACCGGGACGGTTTCGCGGGTCCAATCAATTCCCGCTTCGCAGGTCCGGGCGCTCAGGGTGGGAAAACGCTTCTCGAGGTAGCCCTGCCCTTTGGCTCCTTCCACCACACGGGCGTCAAGGAACACGTGGCCAGTAGGATCGCCCAGCGAAGCCAGGTGAAGTGCGATGCTGCGGGAGACGACGTCGCGCGGAGCAAGCTCGGCATCCGGGTGGAAGGACGGCATGAATCGTTCGCCGCGGGCGTCCACGAGGATGGCACCTTCGCCGCGCACGGCTTCGGAGATCAGAAGCGGATCCGCACTCGCCGCCGAGCCGGCGCTTGTCCATTCGTTATCCGCAGCTGCCGGCGGCACGAGGCACGTGGGATGGAACTGGAAGAACTCCAAGTCCGTGACCTCCGCGCCAGCGCGCCAGGCGAGCGCGATTCCGTCAGCCGTGGCTACGGAGGGGTTGGTGGTCTGGGCGAAGAGCTGTCCCGCTCCCCCGGTGGCGAGGAGCACCGCATCTCCAAAGATCGTCCGCAGTTCGCCTTCGCGCAGGAATTCCACCCCCGTCACGTGCCCCCCGGAATGGACCAAGGATGTCACCTGCGCATGTCCCAGGACCTGGATTTTTCCGGCGGCCTGCGCGTCGAGGACGCTGAGGATGAGGGCCTTCGCGATCCCCGCGCCTGTGGCGTCTCCGCCTGCGTGCAGGATCCGCGGAGCGGAGTGGGCGGCTTCGAGCCCCAAGGCGGGATCGCCGTCGTCGTCCAGGTCGAAGCGGACGCCGAACCGCTGAAGCCCTTTGATGTCGCGGCGCGCCTCGGTGCACAGGATCCGCACCGCATCCTCGTTGCAGTGGCCCGCTCCTGCTTTGAGGGTGTCCGCGATGTGCGCCGCGACAGTGTCTCCCGGGGCCGGTTCATCCAGGACAGCCGAAATCCCGCCTTGGGCGAAGAAGGTGTTGCTGTCCGCGAGGGCTCCCTTGCTGAGCAGCACGACGTCTGCGCCGCCTTCGACGGCGACCAGCGCGGAATACAGCCCGGCGATGCCGCTGCCGACGACGACGAGTCGCCGCGATGCGGTACCGGGAAAGCGTTCTGCGATCATGTCAGGCTCGATTCGGCTGGATTGGGTGGTGTGGTCCTACAGCGGCTTGGCTGCGAGCATGCGTTCGAGGGCGATCTTGGCGTTGTCCTTGACGGAATCGTCCACGGTGATCTGGTTGGCGACCCGGCCCTCCACAAGTTCCTCGAGAACCCAGGCGAGGTAGCCGGGGTGGATGCGGTACATGGTGGAGCACGGGCAGATCACCGGGTCGAGGCAGAAGATGGTGTGCTGCGGATTCTCGGCGGCAAGCCGGTTGACCATGTTGATCTCGGTACCGATGGCGAACGTCGTCGGCTCGCCGGCAGCGGCGATGGCCTTCTTGATGAAGTCCGTGGAGCCGGCACCGTCCGCGGCGTCCACGACCTCCATGGGGCACTCCGGGTGGACGATGACGTTCACTCCCGGGAACTCAGCCCGGGCTTTCTCGATCTGGCCCACATTGAAGCGCTTGTGGACAGAGCAGAAGCCGTGCCAGAGGATGACCCGCGAATCCCGAAGCGTTTGCTCCTCGTTGCCGCCGAGCTCCTTGCGGGGGTTCCACATGGGCATCTGCTCGAGCGGGACTCCAAGGGCTTTGGCGGTGTTCCTGCCAAGGTGCTGGTCGGGAAAGAAGAGCACCCGCTGGCCGCGTTCGAAGGCCCACTCCAGCACGGTCTTGGCGTTCGAAGAGGTGCAGACGATTCCGCCGTTGCGCCCACAGAATGCCTTCAAAGCCGCCGAGGAGTTCATGTAGGTGACGGGGATGACCGGGACCCGCCCTTCGGAATCAGGGCTTGTCCCAAAGAGTTCCTCGAGTTGCTCCCAGCATTCCTCAACCGAGTCCTCGTCGGCCATGTCAGCCATGGAGCAGCCAGCCGCCAGGTTGGGGAGGATCACTGATTGTTCAGGATTGGACAGGATGTCCGCGGTCTCGGCCATGAAGTGGACGCCGCAAAAGATGATGGCCTCGGCGTCGGGCCTGGTCAGGGCGGCGTTGGCCAGCTGGAAGGAGTCGCCCACGAAATCGGCGTACTGGACCACTTCGTCGCGCTGGTAGAAGTGCCCGAGGATGACTGCCCGGTCTCCGAGTTTCTCCTTGGCTGCACGGATGCGGAGATCGAGTTCCGCGTCGCTGGCGAGCTTGTACTCTTCCGGCAACTGGCCTTGGCGGGGCGTCGCCTTCGGGGCATCGTCGGAGCTCGATGCCCCGGGTCCGTAGGTGGGGACGCCCGCAAGCGCCTCGGCGAGGTCGTATTCCCACGGTCCCTGGGCCAGAGCGGGACTACACGTCGAGCCGGCGGCGGACCGGCCGTTCTCGGCTTCCTCCCGCGTAATCAGCTGGATAGCCGTGTTGACGCTGCTCATGGTGTACTCCTGTTGTCTGGCCCGAGTCCGGGCGTTCCGGTGAAGCGGTAGAGGCGGGGCGGGCGGTGCTTTCCACCCTGGAGGTATTCACCGGTTTCCTCGATTTCCGGTGTTCCCTTGATCTGCCGGCGGAAATTCGCCGGATCAAGCTGGCGGTCCAGGACTGCTTCATAGACTTCGCGAACTTGCGCGAGGGTGAAGAACTCGCCCAGGAAGTGGTAGGCGATGGACCCGTAGGCCATCTTGTTCCGGAGGCGCCACAGGGCGTAATCCACGATCGCGTTATGGTCGAAGGCCAGCTCGGCAAGCTTGTCTGCGCGGAACCAGCGGACATTCTCGGATTCGTCGGCCAAGGCGGCTTCGGTCGGCTGCACGAGCGCCCAGTAGACGATTGACACGACCCTCTGGTTGGGTGAGCGGTGCAAGCCGCCGAACGCGTACAACTGCTCAAGGTATTCAGGAGACAGTCCCGTGGTTTCACGCAGGTTCCGGGAGGCGGCGTCCTGGAGCGACTCATCGTGCTGCAGGGGCCCGCCCGGGAGCGCCCACATGTCTTTGAAGGGTTCACGGATTCGGCGGACGAGCGGAAGCCATAACGTTGGACGGCCGGAGCGCTCGCTTGGGCGGAGGGCGAAAATCACCGTTGAGATAGCCAACGACGGCGGCGCGAGCCTACGTTCTGCCACGTTGGCGGAGTTGGCGTACACGGTTTTCACCCCGCTTCTTTGCGCTCATTGTTTGCACTTAGTTAAAGTCACATTGACCAAAACTAATGGTACGTCTGTTTTCCTGCGCTGTCCAAATGTTGCACCCGGCCTTCTCCTTGCTTTCCTGCCCACAGGTGTTTTTCGCCACACGCCTCCCGAAGCGGTAAATTCGATAAGTCCCCTGCAGATCGCAAGAGAATCCATCCCGGAGAAGGTAGACACGAATGACAACGAAGTCCGCCGCTGTTAGACCAACCATTCCTTCGCGGGGACTCGGGCATGCGATGAAACCCCGCCAACTCACCATGATGGGCTTGGGCAGCGCAATCGGCGCGGGCCTCTTCCTCGGTTCGGGCGCGGGAATCCATGCGGCCGGGCCCGCAGTGCTCGTCTCTTATCTCGTAGCGGGCAGCCTCATCATCCTGGTGATGTGGGCGTTGGGCGAAATGGCCGCCGCGAACCCCAATAGCGGCGCCTTCTCTGTGTACGCCGAAAAGGCCATGGGCAAGACTGCGGGGTCCACAGTCGGCTGGCTTTGGTGGCTGCAGCTCGTCGTGGTCATCGCTGCGGAGGCCCTCGGGGCCGCGGGCCTGCTGTTCTCCGTATGGCCCATCATCCCGGTGTGGGCGCTGGCTTTGGCTTTCATGGTCCTTTTCACCGCGATCAACCTTGCGGGCGTCCGCAACTTCGGCGAATTCGAGTTTTGGTTCGCGATCTTGAAGGTGGCGGCCATCGTGGCATTCCTCCTGATCGGTGCCGCCCTGCTGTTCGGCTGGTTGCCGGGGGCTGCAAGCCCGGGCCTGGGAAACATCACCGAAAACTTCGCGCCGTCTGGCTGGGCAGGAATTGCGGCTGCCCTCTTTGTGGTGATTTTCGCCTTCGGTGGAACGGAAATCGTGAGCGTAGCGGCGGCTGAAACCCAGGATCCGGTTCGCAGCGTCGGCAAGGCCATTCGCACCGTCGTGTGGCGGATCCTCGTCTTCTACATCGGGTCGGTCTTCGTCATCGCGGCAACCCTTCCCTCCGACTCGGGAGCACTAAAGTCCCCGTTCGCCGGCGTCCTGGACCTGGCGGGCATCCCTGGCGCGGGGACGGCCATCACCCTCGTCGCCGTCGTAGCCCTGCTCTCGGCCCTCAACGCGAACCTTTACGGCGCCTCCCGAATGGTCTTCTCATTGTCCGAGCGTGGCGAAGCACCGGCGTTCCTCTCGCGCCTCCGCGGCCCGCAGGTGCCGATGGCCGCCGTCGGGGTTTCCGTTGCCTTCGGATTCATCGCCACGGTCCTGGAATTGCTCTTCCCCGACCATGTCATGCCGGCCCTCCTCAACCTGGTCGGATCCACCTGCCTCGTGGTGTGGGGTACCGCACTCGTATCCCAACTGATCCTCCGCCGCCGCGCCGACCGCGAAGGCGCGGAGTTGCCGTTGCGCATGAAGGGCTTCCCGGTGCTGACCGTGATCGGATTGTTGCTGCTGGCGCTCATCTTCGCCGTGGGCTTCTCGAATGCGGAGAGCGCCGCCCAGCTCATGGGTACCTTCCTCCTCATCGCGTGCATCGCCGTGGCATGCCGGATCGGTGCGAAATTCGCCAAACAACCCCTCGCAACGGATCGTGCATGACCGCCTCATGCCGCTAATGTGATCCGTATCCACGGCGGGCCGGGCGGAACGATCACCGTCGGCGAGCCGCTGGTGGTGTTCGAGGTGCCGGACCATACGGCAGGTATCGTGGGCACCGTTCCGAAGGATGACGCAGCAAAGCGCCGGGTCCGCCTGGGCGCCGTACTTGATGAGGACTGACACCATGAGCGGCAGGCACACAGGAGAACACATCCACACTGTGGAAGGGACCGATCCGCACCTCTACGTTGAAGTCTTCGAGCCTGCCGACGGGACCGATGCCGGGTTGCGTCCCATCCTGCTCCTGCATGGTTTCTCCTCGTCCACGAAGCTGAACTGGGCGGACACGGGTTGGATCTCCGCCCTCCAGGCCGCGGGCAGGCGGGTCATCACCGTTGATCTTCCCGGCCATGGCCGGAGCGGCTCGCCGGAGGACTTGGATTCGTACTCCCCCAGCAGGATCCGCGCGGATCTGTTGCAGATAGTGTCCGACGCCGGAGCCCGCCCCAAGCGCGACGGCGACCCTTCCAGCGGACTCGACGTGATCGGCTATTCCCTCGGATCGCGTTTGGGGTGGGAATTCGGGGCGACCCAGCCCGACCTGGTCCACCGGCTGGTGCTTGGCGGGCCCAACAAGGAGGACCCCTTGGCGTCCTTCGACCTCGTCGCCGCACAGCGCTACCTGGCCGACGGCACGCCCATCCCTGACGAGTCCACCGCCGGGCTCCTCAAAATGGCCCAGTTATTGCCCAGCAACGACCTGTTCGCGCTGTTGTCGCTCATCGAAGCAATCAAGGGCGAGCCGTATGATCCCGCCGAAGCCGTTCCGCACATGCCGATGCTCCTCGTCGCCGGTGAGAAAGACGAGCGTGCGGCCACCATGCCGGAACTCGCCGAGTTGGCGACCAACGCCGGCGGGATAGTGGAACAATTACTGATCCCCGGGCGCAACCACACGAACGTTGTGACCAGCCGCATGTTCAAGGACGCGGCGGTGGAGTTCCTCGGCGTCTAGCCCGCCAGCCGCTCAGCATTGAGCGCCATCCGTTCCAGCACGCTGACGGCGATGGCGTATTCGTCGATGCCGATTCCGGCAGTGATTTCCTCCCGCGAGTCCCGCAAGCGCCATTCGGCCTCCGAGCGTGCCGCCCGGCCGCGTTCACTGAGGGCGATGACTTCGTCGACCATCACGATCATGCCGCGGCCCACCAAAGATGCCAGTTCGGACTCGCGGTGCTTCGTATCGCTACCCCACAAAGGAAGCAGCGCCTCGTTGAGGGCCGCCGGGCGGAGCGGCCTCTCGGCCAAAATGTTGATGGTCTGCCACTGCTTCCGGCTGAGCTTCATTTTGGCCAAGGTGCTGTCCAAATGAGCCTCCAACGCCGCATCGAGGCGTTTGATCCAATACGCGATCGGCTTATTCACACGGCCCATCGTGACAGTGCCCGGCTGTGCGGGCAAGAACCCTCGGAGGGCTGGAAAGGTAGGCTAGTTCCACCGGCGGATTACGTGGAAGTAGGACGAATGGGCATACGCTTCAAGGACCGTACGGAGGCCGGTCGCCGTCTGGCAACGTGCCTCCCGCAGCTCTTGGAAAAGCCGGACACGATCTTGCTCGGGCTGGCCCGCGGAGGCGTACCAGTGGCGGCCGCGGCCGCCGTCGCGCTCCATCAACCGTATGGCGCGGTCCTGGTTCGAAAGCTTGGCATTCCCGGCCGTGAGGAAACCGCCTTCGGCGCGTTGGCGTGGTCCAACGGCAGGATCGTCAGGATCATGAACCGTCCGCTGACAGAACGGATGCTGCGCCGCGGGCTCAACCAAGCCTCGTTCGACGCCGTCGAGCGACGTGAGCGTGACGAACTCCTCCGGCGCGTGAAGCGCTACCCGGGAATCAGCTTCGATCTCGCCGGGAAGACAGTGGTGCTGGTGGATGACGGACTCGCCACGGGCGCGACGATGCGCGCGGCAGTGGAGGCTGTCCGGGCCAGCGGCGCAGCGACAGTCGTGGCCGCGGTCCCGGTGTCGTCCTTGGAGGCGCAAGCATCTATCAGTCGGGTCTGCGATGCCGTGATCTGCCTCCAGACGCCAGGCAAGTTTCGCGCAGTGGGCGAATTTTACGATCATTTTGAACAATTGACCGATGACGACGCCGTACGGCTGCTGGAGAAAGCCGGATAGATCCCTCGCGTAAACGCCGAGGGCCCTGCTGCCGATATGGGAAAGAGCAGGCCGGATGGATCCGGCCTGCTCTTTCAATACCTCCAAATACGCTCGATACTTCCGAGTAGGGTAGTGCGAGCGAGTAGGCTAGTGCGAGCTAAACCCCAGCGGGCGCCCCCGTGTTTCCTTGGCCAGTGTGACTCCGAAGGCCGAGATCACGCAAAGGACCATGATGTAAACGCCCACGGAGCCGGACCACTTCGTGGCGTCCAGGAGCGCCTGTGCGATCAGGGGCGCGAACGCACCGCCAAGGATCGAACCCAGCGCATATCCAATGGAGATGCCCGAGTAGCGGACCTGGGCAGGGAACATTTCCGCGTACATGGCCGACATGGGCCCGTAGGAGAGTCCCAATCCGATGGTCAGGACGAAAAGAGCCGTTCCGTACAGGATGATATCTTTCGAATCGATGAGCTCGAACATTGGAATCATCCAGGCGAAGACGAGGCCATACCCGATCAGGAAGGTCTTGACCCGGCCGATCTTGTCGGAGAGCCATCCGCCGACCATCGTGAAGATGAGCCAGCCGAAGGATGCCACTGTCGTGGCCAGGAGAACCTGGGCGGATGGCATCTTGAGTGCTTTGTTCGCGTAGGAGATAAAGAAAGCGATCAACAGGTAGCCGGCCGCGTTATTGGCGATGAAAATCAGCGCGGCGAGGATCACTTCCTTGCTGTTCTTACGGAAGAGTTCGCCAAGGGGCGCCCTGCTCTCGGCCTTGCGCTGGACAATTTCCTTGAAGACCGGGCTCTCGCCCACTGCGCGCCGGATCAGGTACCCCACGACGATCAGCACAACGGAGAGCAGGAAGGGCACGCGCCACCCCCACGTGTTGAAATCCGCTTTGGACATCCCCGAGGTCAGGAAGAACAGCAGGCCGGTGGCGAGGATCATGCCGACGGGAACGCCGATTTGCGGATATGCGCCGAACAGTCCCCGTTTCGCCTTGGGGGCATGCTCCACGGCCATCAAGGCGGCCCCGCCCCATTCGCCTCCCGCGGAGAAGCCTTGCAGCACACGCAGCCCGATGAGCAGGACCGGTGCCCAGAATCCGATGGCTCCAAACGTCGGAAGCAAACCAATCAAGGCCGTAGCGCCACCCATCATCACGAGCGTCATGACCAGGACAGCCTTGCGACCGAGCCGGTCCCCCAAGTGCCCGGCGACAAAGGCGCCGAGCGGCCGGAAGAGGAAGCTGATGCCGATAGTGGCGAAAGAAAGGATCTGCGCCAGCCCAGGGTTCGATTTCTCGAGCGGGGTGAGGAACAGCGGCCCGAGGAGGGTAGCCGTGAGCTGGGCAAAGATGAAGAAGTCGTACCACTCGATCGTGGTTCCCACGAGGGTACCGGCGAGCACCCTGCGCTCTTCGCGCTTGCTGCTTGGGCCTGTTTGGGTGTCGACAGGGGAAGTTGCAGTCATTGAAACTCCAGTGTTGGGGTGCGGGGATGAGGTCCTGTTCAAATTACTGACCGAACGGTCAGTCGGAATATCTTACTACGGGCATGTGATGCCCAGCACATATGACGACGACGGCGGAAGTCGCCGTCGTCGTGCCACGCGGTGCCGCGCCTTCACTCCTTCCGCTCGAGGAATTCACGGACACGGGCGCGGACAGGGCCACGGTCATACGTATTGACGAGGGCGCCCGCCATCCTGACGGGGTCGCCGAAGAAGAAGTACTCGTAGAGCGCCTGGCGGCCGGCGAAGGAAGAGATGCTTGCGTCGAAAGCGAGCTTGAAGAGGCGCACGCGCTCGGGTCCCGTCAAAGTCTTCGCCTGCAAGTAGAGTTCAATATCGGGCAGTGCTTCGCTCGCCACGTCCGCTTCCCCTGGCAGGGCCATGAGGCCGGAAGCCGAGAATTTGCGAATGATGGCCGGGAATCGCTGCGCCACTTTCGGATACCAGTTGCGTGCCGCGTTCAAAGTGGGCCAATGCGGCAGGAACACGCCGTCAGGGCTCGGCGCGGCCTGCGCCTCCGCCGCGACCATGAGCGCCTTGCCGATCTCAACCGTCTCGATCAGCTCGGCGAGATCCTCCTGGATGTGCTGGAATCCGTCGATCCCGATGGACGCCGCGATTTCCGAGGCGAGGCCGAGGAAAAACTCGCTCTTCGCGATCGTCCGGGTGACCACCTGGTGGGTCATGAGTGCCCCCGCACCCGTCTCAGAGTAGAAGGCATTGCATAGCTCAGGGTGCCCGAGCATGAAGATTCGCTCGTTCGGGACGAACACATGGTCAAAGACCACCACCGCGTCCATCTCTTCGAAGCGGCCCGCAAGGGGTTCGTCATGCAGGCTGCCGCCGTTATAGAGGGACGTGCGGCAGAGATAACGCATCCCTGGCGCGTCATTCGGAACTGCGAACGCGTAGGAATAGGGTGCGTCTTCCGGCGTCGCCCGAAGAAGCGTCGAAGGGAAGACCAGGAGCTCGTCGGCAATGGGGGCGATCGTTGCGAGCATCCGGGCGCCTTGGATGACAATTCCGTCCTCGCGCTCTTCGACAACCCTCGCCGCAAGCTGTCCGCCGAGCTGCTCGGAACCCGAAACCGAGCGATTGGCCTGTGGAGGAATCAAGGTGTGCGTGGCCAGCAGGTCATTCTCGCGGCAATACTCGTAGTACTTCCGGATGTTCTCCCCGAACATCGGATCGGCTTGGGAGAACCACTTCTCCGCCCCTGCGAGCGCCGTCAACGCTCCATTCATGTAGTCACCGGTCCTCCCGAGGAAACCCTGGGAGTACTCAGCCCAAGTACGGATTGCCGCATGCCGGTGTTCAAGGTCCTCCTTGGTCCTCGGTATCAAGAATGACGCTCCCACGCGGTCGCCCGTCGTCGGCGATTCGTAGGTGAGGGCTTCGGAGTACTTCGGGTCATGCTGCATGTCGAAAAGCTTGGCGTACGTGCGGGCCACGTTCCTGAAGGACGGGTGGTCGGCAATCTTTTCGGTTACCATTTCGCCGTCGATCAGTACGTGTGGATTCATCGAGTTGAGCTTGTCCAGGTACTGTTGTCCGGTCCGGATTCCCATGATCCTCTCCAATTCTTCTTGAGCTGAACGGCATTACGTTATGGATGCGGCACCGCCGCCGGTTTCGCCGGCGGCGGGGCTACAGGAGATCCTCCATTCCCAGCTGGCTCTCCGGAATGGTGGTGAAGGAGCTGTTGGCGTAGGCGAGCGCGTCGCCGTTGCGGTAGTTGAAGTCCACTACCTCGCCGAGATAGAGGGTGTGGTCGCCGCCGTCGTACGCCGCCCATGGCTTGCATTCGAAGTAGGCGAGGACGTTGGAAAGCCGGGGCGCGGTTTCGCCTTCGACCCACCGGGGTTCGGGCCCGGGGCGCCCGGCAAAATGCAGGGCGAGCTGCTGTTGTTCCGCACCAAGGATGTTCACCGTGAACGGCCGGCCGGCGAGTTCGTCGTGCGCTTTGGCCGTACGCGCAATGCTGACGAGGACCAGTGGAGGCTCCATGGAGACCGAGGTGAAGGAATTGACGGTGATGCCGTGCCGCTTGGAGGCGCCATCAAAGGTCACGATCGCCACGCCCGTCGCAAAGCGCCCCAGGCTTCCACGGAAATGATGGGCACGCGGGCGCCCAGTCCGGCTCCGGGGGCCGGGTTCCGCATTCTGGCTCGACTTGGCAATCATCGTTGATTCCTGGCTTGAGATTGTCCTACACCTCAGGATGTTCTATATTTGAGATGTTCTATATTTGAACAGTAAATTCTCATACAGAACCATAGCCTCTTGTGATGCAGGATACAAGGGACTCCAGCCGCGTAACTTGGACCCAACATAGGATGGAGCGCATGATGTCCCCCACTGCGACCAAGAATGCGCGGGAAACCTCCACGACAGTTTCGCCTTCACAGACCCTCTCCCGCGGAATTCAGGCCCTGGAAATCCTTGCCGCCGCCGAGCGGCCCATGACCATCGCCGAACTCGCCAGCGCACTCGGGGTGCACCGCTCCGTGGCCTACCGCATCCTGCGGACGCTGGAGGATCACTCCTTGCTGGTCCGTGACGACGCCGGACGGGTCCAGCCCGGTGCGGGCCTTGCGGTCCTGGCCCGAGGCGTATCGCGCGACCTCCAGACTGCGGCGCTGCCCGAATTGACCCAGCTCGCCAACACCCTGAACATGACGGCGTTCGTTGCGGTCTGGGACCACCAAGACTGCGTCACACTGGTCACGGTGGAGCCGCGCCATTCCGCCGCGACCCTCGCGCAACACCCAGGGACCCGCCACCCCGTCAACACAGGCGCCCCGGGAATCGCCATCCAGTCCTCCATGAGCGAGGAAGAATGGACCGCACTTGCTCCGGGCCTGCCCTACCGCCCGGAGGCAATCGAAGCGCGGAAGCTCGGATATGCCGCAAGCCACGACGAAGTCATCGCGGGCTTGTCCTCATTGGCCGCTCCCATCCGGGTCCCCGGCGGTCGTCCGGCCGCGATCGCCGTCGTCTACATCCGGCGTGAACAGGACCACTCCGCCGTCGGGGAGGCGCTGATTGCGAGCGCCGCGCGGATAGAAGGCCAATTGGCCTAGCTCAGCCGATTCCCCCGAAGGCAAGTGTGCGGCGGCCCCGGGAGGCCTGGCCTGACGCGCGAATGATACTTACGAAGGAGTTTGATGACCACCGTGGCCCGTGCCGGCGCTGCTGCTGTCCACACCGTCGTTTCCGACAGTTTCCAGGACTGGAGCCGTGCCATCTCGGGGTCGTTCGTTCCGTTGATGGTCCGCTCCAACGGCGCGACCACCTTCCACGGAACGGTGCGTTCCAGGGTGCTCGGCGATATCTCCGTAGTCGAGGTCAGGGCCGGGCGTCACACCGTAGTGAGAACGCCGGCACTGATCGCAAAGTCCACGGGCCGCTACTTCAAGCTCAGTATCCAGCTCTCCGGTACCGGACGCCTTGTCCAGGATGGCCGCGAGGCCGAACTCAGTCCCGGCGACCTCGCCATCTACGACACGTCCCGTCCATATGAACTCGCCTTCGACGGCGACTTCCGAACCCTCGTCCTCATGTTTCCCCATGGATTGCTGGACTTGCCCGTGGAGGCGATGGGACAGGTCACGGCCCTGCGCATTCCGGGAGACGAAGGCCTCGGCGAGATCATCAGTCCTTTCCTTGTACGCCTCGCCGACAATCTTGAAGCATTGTCCGGCGCTAACGGACTGCGTCTGGCACATAACGCGCTGGACCTTGTGACAACCTTGTTCAATGGCGAGCTTGACCAGTTGATCGAGTCCGGCCGCGACCCCCACCTGCTATTGCTTGGCAGGATCCACGACTACATCGAAAGCAACCTCGGGGATCCAGACCTCGGGCCGGGCTCGATCGCCGCCGCCCACTACATTTCAACCCGGCACCTTCACGATCTTTTCCAGGAACTCGGGACCACGGTGGCGGCTTCGATCAGGCAGCGCAGGCTCGAACGCTGCCGCCGCGACCTTCGGGACCCCGTCCTGGCCGACCGGCCCGTGACAGCGATTGCCGCCCGCTGGGGCTTCACGGATGCCGCGCATTTCAGTCGCATCTTCCGGGCGGCGTTCGGAAACTCTCCGACGGGCTACCGCAATGAGACCTGAGGTTGGGAACTTCTGATGGCCATGCCCCGGCGCTGTGCATACGCCCTCAGCCGGAAGAGCCATACCGCGGCCAGCATGGCCGCCACGTCGTCGCACACCATGACAGCGAGCGTCCCCAACGTTTCGTGGTCCGCGGACGAGGCGGCACCCGCAGGCGCCGCGGCAAGCTGCACGGCGGCGTGGGCGGCATGGCCACTCGCCATGCCGCCCGCGTCGACCGTTCCACCAAGCAACATCGCTCCATGAATTGCCACCATCGCCAAGGACATCACCATGAGCATCCGGGCCGAGGCGGCCGTTCCATTGCGCCACAGGGATATCGCGCAGGGGGCGCAGGCAACGGCCATGATCAAGGCAAGGACACCCGTCAGGACCGATCCATGCTGGGCGAACATGAAAAAATGCGCCGCAGCACCTACCCCGGCCACCCCGGCCGCAAGGCGAGGGTGGCGGAGTCCCGGACGCACCCGACATAGATGGGTGGCACTTTGTCGAGGCCGTACGGCCAAGCCCTCGGTCATGATCCTCCTCCGCCCGGGTGATCATCAATTTTGTCCAGGATGATGGACCAGCCGCTGTGGTTCGGGCGCTGAAGGCTTGACGAACCGCGCACGATCCCTGCTCAGGCCGGCGCCATCAATCCATTCGCCGTTGCCTTCCTGGCTTCTCGCGAAGGGCAAGCCCTGCAACGGCCCCTAGGACCAGGAGTGCCCCCGAGGCTGCCACGGAAACGAGGAAGGCGGCCGCCGGACCACTGGATTGCGCCAGCTGCCCCGCAACAAACGCACCCAGCGCCGTGCCCGCGACGATCCCACTCGCAAGGCCGGTCATGACGGTTGCCATACGGCTCGCCGGCGCCACCATTCCCCCGATGCTGAAGATAGTCACCATGACCGGACCAACCGGGATTCCCAACACAAAGAGAACCAGCACCATCGGCCAGATTCCGTCCGGGAGGAACAACAAGAGCGAGGCTGCGGCCATCATCCCCGCAGCGAGGATCCAGCGCAGGCCCAGCCCAAAGCGCTGAGGCCAATAGGCGACCGAGAGCGCGGCGACGGCAGAGCTCAAGCCCACGACCGAATACATCAGTCCGGCGATCTCCGAAGTGGCGAAACGGGCCGAGAATGCGCTCAACGCATTCTGGGTAGCGCCGAAGAAGGTCCCCATGCACACCATTGCCAACACCGGGACGGCGAGTTTCAGCCAGTCCGTCATGGAGACAACCGTTTTCCGGCTGGCAGTCCCAGCCTTCCCTTCTGCTGCTGCCGCGTTCCCGACGGCGGCCCGGGCCTTGCGCTTTGACAGCACCACGGCCAAGTGCGAAGGATGGACAGCAAAGGCGGGCACGAGCGTGGCAGTGAGCACCACCGCGAACGCCAACGGGAGCCAGGGGGCCACGAGGCTCGCAAGAATGCCGACCAGCGCCGGGCCGAGGACGAAGGTGATTTCATCCGCGGTCCCCTCGTAGGACAACGCCGTGTCCAAGTCGGCACGGTTGGCTGCGACACTGGCACTTGCTCCGCTCCCGGCTCTTCCCTCGGAGAGGTTCCTTGTGGTGAGCGCCATCCATCGAACGCGGGCCATCGGCCCCACCTGTGGACAGCTCGCCCCCGCGAGGAAGGCGGCCATGAGGATCGCGAAAGGATCCATGGGCATGGCGAAGCTCGGCGTCAGGTAGGCAGCAATCACGAGTGCAATGACGGTGATCGTGTTGACCGCCGCCGCTATGAGGAGGACGGGACGCTGACCTGCACGGTCCGCGAGCGAGCCAAGGACCGGAGCCCCGAGGGCCGAGCCGATACCGACCGCACCGGCAGCCAGTCCACCGATGGCGTAAGAGTCGCTAACTGCCGTGATGAGAGTCAGTGTTCCTACGGTCAGCATCGCAAGGGGAAGCCGCGCAAAGAGCCCCAAGGGAAGGAATCGCGGTCCCGCGAGTTCCGGCAGCCGGGCAAACCGGCCGGGCAAGCGTGAGCGCTTTGGCGCTCCGGAGCGCTCAGCGGCACCGACATTGAACGCAGTGCTTTGGGCTGTGCTGGTCTGTGCTGAGACTGCACTATCTTGTACTGAGACAGGGCTGTTTTGTACTGAGACAGGGCTGTTTTGTACTGGGACAGGGCTGTTTTGTGGTGAGGCTGTGCTGCCTCGTGGTGAGGAGGGGTTCATGATTCCGGGTTCGTCGAAAGCCGCGCATCGTCCCTCCTCCCGATGCGCACAACCCGGTGTAACTTTCCTATCCTAGCTGACGGCAGCCATTCGGAGGGTGCTTTTTCCTGCTACGCAGCGACGGCGTCGACAATGCGGACGGTAGAACCGCTCCTGCCTTTAATCACCTGTAGCTGGCTCCCAATCCTCTGCTTCATCTCGGCGACGTGACTGACGAGCCCCACGACCCTCCCGCCGTCGCGCAGTCCTTCGAGCGCGTCCATGACCTGTTCGAGCGATTGCTCATCGAGGCTCCCGAAGCCCTCATCCACGAACAAGGTCTCAATATCCACTCCACCGGCCTCTTGTTGGACCACGTCCGCGAGTCCCAACGCCAACGCAAGCGAAGCCATGAAAGATTCGCCACCGGAGAGAGTCGAGGTGTCCCGCCGTTGGCCCGTCCACTCATCGACGACTTCCAGGCCCAGGCCTGATTTCGCGCCGCGGGCGGCCCGGGCGTCAGTGTGTTGAAGGGTGTAGCGTCCATCGCTCATCGCGACGAGACGTTCCGATGCCGCCGCTGCAACCTGCTCGAGCCGGGCGGCCAGCACGAAGCTGTTAAGGCTCATCTTGTAACCGTTATCGCCCATTCCCCGGACGGTATCGGCGAGCGCACCCAGTACACGTGCGCGTTCGCGGGGTTCACGCCCCTCCGCCGCAGCTTGTTCATATTGAGCTCGGATTGTCGCAAGGCTGGCCACGGTGCGCTCCGCGAGTCCAGCTGCGAGTGCCACCCGCCGCGCTTGTTCATCGGCCCGCCCGGCTTCTTCTTCGAGGACGCGGAGCTCGTGCCCGGTCAAGGGGCCTTCACCAGCCTGCGCTTCCTTCGCCGCGAGAGCCAGGTCCTCCGATTCGAAAAGCTCCGCCAACCGGGCCCTTTCCGAATCAGCTGCCCTGATGGCTTCGTCCAGCCGCTCCGCATGCGATTCATCGAGGATCTCACGACGCGCAGCCTCGGCGGTCTCGAACCCTGTTTGGGAGAGCGCGAGTTTGAGGGCGGCGGAAGCATCGGCAAGGGCCTCGTTTGCCCTGTTCAGTTCCATCGCGGACGTTACGGCAAGCTGCAGGAGTTCCCGTTGGCCACTGAGCACCGTGACCCTTTCACGCAAGGTGTCGAAGCCATCCCGCAGGCCGGAGAGCTCCTCCTCCAGGGAATCGCGTTGCTCATTCAACAGGGCAGAGGTGGATTCCGCTTTGGCCGCTGCCGTATCTTCGCGAAGCTGCTCAGCTTCCAGCGTTGCAATCCGGTCCCGCATCCGTGCGAGCTCGTCTTTCCCGTGCTTAAGTGCTTCGACCGCGGCCCGCGTGGCGGCGAGGGCGTCCTTCGCCAAAGCCTCTGCGGAAGCCGCTTCCTTCGGATCGACGGCTCCGCCCTGTCCGGCGAGCACCGCGACTTCTTGCTCGGCCGAAGCCAGCTCGGCAGCGGCCTGCAGCAGCTCGCGTTCACTCTCTTCAAAACGTTCGTGCGCGGCCTGCTCTTCTTCGGCAAGAGCCAAGGCTGTCCGTCCGGCTCCTGCGGGGGAAGGATGCTCAGCGCTTCCGCAGACGGGGCATGCTTCGCCGTCCTTTAGTTTCGCAGCGAGCTCCGTCGCGGCATTGGCCAGCCGGGCTTCGCGGAGATCCAGCCAGGCTTGTCGGAGGTCCTGGGACATCGCACGCGCCAAGGCGTGCCGCTTCTCCGCCGTCGAAAGAAAAGCGACGGCAGCATGGTGCCGGCCGGCGAGCAGCAAGGTCTTTTGCGCTTCCCCAGCTTCGTTCTCGCGGCCCGGCAACTCCAACGCGACCGCCTCCAAAGGTGCAAGGCTGGCATCCAGGGCTGCGACATCGGCGCGCAAGCGGTCAAGGTCAGTGAGTCTTGCCTCGTTCGCCTTCGTGCGCTGTTCGGCCTCGGCCCAGAGTCCGTCAAGCCGTGCGGCGATCCCTTCAAGCTTGTCCTCATCCGCGGTCCGCGCCTCCACCACGGCGATCAATTCCTGGATCCTTGCCAGCGCAGACGCTGGGTCTTCAGCGTCCAACGACGCTGCACGAAGCTTCGTTGCCGCAGCTTCGGAATTGATCCTGGCGAGTTCCGCCGCCTTGCCGGCGCGGTCCGCGGCATCGAGCTGGCCACGAAGGCCAGCGGCTTTCCGGTGGTGTCGGAGTCGCTCGCGCGATTCCTCGATCTCCTCCGAGCGCGCACAAAGTTCCTCCCGCCGACGCGCGGCGGCGGCGAGCCGGGTGTGGCGTTGTTCCCGTTCATGGGCGGACTGCAGGCTGGCAGCCAACGTGAGCCTCGCCGCTTCCGCCACGGTGGCAGCCTCCTCCCGTTCCACGAGTTCGGCCCGGGCGCGTGATTCCATGTCCGCCAGCCGCACTTCGGCGCTGCCTGCTCCGGACCCGCCATCGACTGCTTCGGGACTGGCCTCAGCGTCCCCGCCCCCGCCGGTCCCACCGCCTTGGATGCCCAACTGCCCAAACTCCGCTTCGGCCCGGTGCAGGAGCAGCTGGAGCCCGTTCTGCTTGTCCTCCACTTCCGCCCGGGCCGCTTGGGCCTGAAGAACAAGTTGCTGTTCGATGGCTTCGAACCGCTGCGTGCCGAAAAGCTTCTGCAAGAGGTCCAACCGCTCCGAGGCCTTGGAGCGCAGGAAGGCTGCAAAATCACCCTGCGGGAGCATGACCACCCTGGTGAACTGCTCCCGGTCCATCCCGAGGACGTCCGCGATCTCCGCGCCGGCCTCATCATTGCGGGACGTCTTTTCCTCCCAGGAACCATTGACACGTTCGCGGAGGAGGGTTTTAGCCTGCTGGGTAGTGAAGCCCTTGCGCCCGCGCGCGCTAGGCCTGTCCCAGGCCGGGGACCGGGTTACCTCGAAATGCCTGCCCCGCGCAGAGAATTCGCATACCACGCGCGGCTCGGCCGACGGTCCCGCGTGATCGCTCCGAAGGCGTTTGCCATCTTGGCGCGCGCCCGGAACGGATCCGTAAAGTGCAAAACAGATGGCGTCGAGCACGCTCGTCTTGCCTGCACCGGTGGCACCGTTGAGGAGGAACAGTCCCTGCGCCCCCAGCTGATCGAAGTCGATGTCCTGAAGCCCTGCGAATGGACCAAAGGCTTCAATTTCAAGGCGGTGGATCCTCACAGTTCCGCTCCTGCCAGGCGAACGGCCTCCAGTGCCTCCCGGAGTGCGGAAACTTCGGTCCCGTTCGCCGGCCTTCCCCGGACATGGTCCAGGAAACCGCAACAAACACCGAGGTCGTCCTGCGCCTCGGCCAGCTTGCTGCTGTAACTGCTCTTGTCCTGCCTTTCAGCGCCCTCGGGGTCAAAACCCAACACCAAGGTGCCAGGGAACCGTGAACGCAACTGCTCCATCGCCTGGGCAGGTCGGACAGAATCGGTCAGGGTGACCTGGCAAAACGCGGCTTCCGCCCACGCATGGTCTTCAGAGGCCAAAAGCTCAGCGAGCCTTCCACGGAGGATCGCGAGTTCCTTTGGCGCCTTCCATAGGATTTCCGTGACGTTTTCCACGCCTTCGGCGCCGACGTCGATGAGCCAGGCTCCCTTCCGATGTTTGGCCTCCGAAAAGGAATAGGCCAAGGGTGAGCCCGAGTACCGCACGCGTTCGGACAACTCCTGCCGTCCGTGAAGGTGGCCCAACGCCGTGTAGCTGAAGCCATCGAAGAGATCCAGGGGAACGGCGCCCAAGCCGCCGATGCTCAGATCGCGTTCGCTGTCCGAGGTGATGCCGCCGCTCGCGAAGGTGTGCGCGAGCACCACGGAGTGAACCGGGCCACTGTCGCTTCGACGTTCAATATCCGCGCGGATCCTCTCAACCGCTGCCCTCGTGACGTCGAAGTGGCTCGCGCTTTCGACCCCGAGCCTTTCCGCGACAAGCCTGGGCTCAAGGTACGGAATCCCGTATACGGCAACGACCGGGCACGCCGCCCCGGGATCGCTTTGCCGGCCATCCGGGGGAAGCTCTCCATCCAAGGGGAAGAGCACCGGGTCCGCGAGGTCCTCTACCCTGGTGCGCAGGTGGACTCCTCCACGTTCAAGCAGCCGTGAGGCGAATCCGAGTCGGATTGCGGAATCGTGGTTCCCGCTGGTCAGCACCACCTTGGCGCCCGCATCCGTGATCCGCACCAGTGCGTCGTCGAGAAGCCTCACAACGTCCAAGCCGGGCAAGGCGCGATCATAGACATCGCCGGCGACAAGGACGACATCCACGGATTGGTCGCGGATGACGTCCAGCAATTGGTCGATGAAATCGCGCTGGGCGTCCAGCATCCCGACGCCGTGGAACGAGCGGCCCAGATGCCAGTCCGATGTGTGAAGAAGCCTCATGTTTTCAAGCTATCCGGTGCCACTGACATTATTGGCGAGGCACGCGACGCCCTCATCAGAGGGTGTCCGGATGGCGGAATTTCCGAAGGTCAGCCCCGCTTGCCGTCGAAGAACTCGCGCGCCGGGTCGACGTCGGGCTTCACTTCGGCCGGCGCGGCCGCGGAGGAAGGAGCCGGTTCCGAAGCAGGGGCCGAACCGCTTTCAAGGACTGAGCCATCCGACTCGATGCCGCCGGTGACGTCTTGGACGTCACCGCCGCGCTCTTCCAGACCCACGGTATCCGCGCCTGCCGCACCCGCGGCTTCCGTCTCTTCGGCGGAAGGCGCCGTTTCACCGAAGCCCCGGTACACCAGGCCTGCAATCCCTGCGCCGAGCAGGGGTGCCACCCAAAAGACCCACAGCTGTTCCAGGGCCCAGCCTGAGCTGAAGATCGCCGATGCGGTGGCTCGCGCAGGATTGAACGCAAGGTTGCCGGTGGATTGACCCAGTTGCAACAGCACCGCGACGGCCAGGCCGACGGCGAACGGCGCCGCGATCCTGGCGGGATTGCGGCGGGCGGTGACGCCCAGGAATACCCCTACCAGGAGTGCCGCGCCGAGGACCTCAACCAGGAGGACTCCCGTCAGGGGAACCTGGAAGCTCGAGTGTGCCCCGAATCCCGACGTGGCACTGTCGAAGACATTGCGGCTGTCAGTGATTCCGGGCACGGTACGGACGACGGCGAAAATCGCCAGGGCGCCCAGCACGGCACCGACGAGTTGGGCGAGGAGGTAAGCGGCGCCATCCACGAGCTTCAAGCGGCCGGCAACGACGTGGCCGACCGTGATGGCCGGGTTGAAATGGCCGCCCGACAAGTATCCGAACGCCAGCATCGCGACGGCCACCGCCAAGCCACTGGCCAAGGGCGAGGGCATCGGAACAGCCTGCGGATTGATGAAGATCACCACACCCAAGCCAATGACCACAAGGAACAACGTCCCCAGAGCTTCTGCGGAGGCCCGGGCAAGGAGCCGGGGACCGCGGGAGGAGGGAACGGACACAGTCATGGTCATGTCGATTGATTCCTTAGTTCGAAGATCGGTAGCCAAAAGCCTGCAATATCCTGCCAGCCAAGTCTGTACGCTTCCTGAATCCGAGCCTATCCGCCCAGAGCGATGGCTGCGAGCGCCGCGCCACCTAACGCAATGATGGAAAGGGCGCTCGCAAGCATCAGCACTGCGGAGGCTTCTTGTGTTCCTTGATGGAGTTGCCGGGACCTGGCCCACGCGACGCAGCCGAGCACCACAGTGGCCGCCGCGGCGGCCATGGCGCAGATTCCTTGGTAGTCGAGGCCGGGTATCCCCGTGGCCGCATGCCCGGCTCCCGTTTTGGCCGTCAGCCACCGTCGCCAAATGAAGAGGTCCACCACCAGGAGCGAAATCAGGGTCCGGCGCCATGCGAGGGTGGTGCGTTCCGGCTGTAGTCCGGGATCCCTTGCGTCAAGGCTCAACGCGCCACCAAAATTAAGACCGCGAAAGTAAAGGCCGCGACGGCAACCACAATCGTCATCAGCATCATGACCCGCGAGAAGGGCAGGGCCTGGTCGTTGCGCATCGCGGCCTCCATTTGGGCCCAGCGCCGGTAGGCGAGGGTCGCGAGTCCCGCGCCAATAATGGAAAGCACAACACAGAGGACGACGCGCACGGGTTGCGGTGCGATGTTCGGCGCCAGTTGATCGATGGCAACCGCACCGGCCAGGAGTGCCAATGCGGTACGGATCCACGCGAGGAAGGTACGTTCGTTCGCGAGGGAGAATCTGTAGTCGGGTGTCTTTCCGGTTTTCCGCCACGCCGGTTCGCGCATTCATGCCTCCTGGTTCAGGAGCCACCATATCAGTGGGCATGAACGTGCACGGTAAATTACCCCTATGAGCCCTGATGCGTCCCTTTCCACCGTGCCGTCGTTCGAGTCCCGTGTATACGGCTGCCTTCTTGGCGGCGCCTTGGGCGATTCCCTGGGCTACGCAGTGGAATTCGACGACGCCGACACCATCCGTTCCCGATTCGGTCCGGCGGGACTTACTTCTTTTGACCAGCTCGACCGCGACATCCACTTTTCGGACGACACCCAGATGACGCTCTACACCGTGGACGGTTTGGTCGAAGCCCTTGAGTGGGCCAACGACGGGGTCGCCGCGGACGAAACAGCGTGCCTTTGGCTGGCCTACCTCCGCTGGCTCGCGACCCAGGGCGTGGCTGTTCCGGCTTCGGCGCCTGTCCCCCAGCCGCGATGGATCGACGGGCATGACGTCCTGAGGCAGTCCCGGCATCCCGGCAAGGCCTGCCTCAGCGGGCTCGCGAGCGGCGACATGGGCACCGTCGCCCGTCCAGTCAACCCGGAATCGAAAGGCTGTGGAACGGTGATACGGTCGGCGCCTTTTGGCCTGATCCCCCATATTTCTGAGGCCGCCGTGTACAAGTTGAGCGCGGACGCTGCATGCTTGACGCACGGACATCCATCGGCCCGCCAGAGCGCGGGCGCCTTCAGCGTGCTCGTCCACGGAATCGTGGCCGGTTCGGACATCAGGAGCGCTGCCGAACATTCCCGGGACGTGGTGGCGGCCCTGCCCGACGTCGCACCCGAACTCCCCGAACGCCTCAACCGCGCGCTGGACCTGTCATCCTCCGAAGCCGAACTCAGCCCCGAGGAACTCACAGCGGAACTAGGTGAGGGCTGGGTCGCGGAGGAGGCACTCGCCGTCGGGCTCTATGCAGTGTTGTCAACGGCCAAATCAGCCGAAGCCGGCCCCGAAAGCCACTTCCACCATGCCATCGCCGTGGCGCTCAACCATAGCGGTGACAGCGACTCCACCGCATCGATTGCCGGCAATATCCTTGGCGCTTTCTACGGTGAAGCGGCACTTCCCGCAGAATGGCTACAGGCCCTCGAGGCTCCTGACGTCATTCGCGGAATGGCCGAGCGGCTCATCCAAGTGACGGTTGCCTAAGTCGCCAGGAATCATGCACCGCCGACCATCTGCAGGAATTCCCCTTCGGACAGCACCTCAATCTGTTGGCCGCGGCTGTGTAGTTCCAACACCCGCTTCGCCTTACCGGTGAGCCGTCCGTTCCGTAGATCGTGGGCGGCGAATCCGTCGCCCACCACAAGGACCGTTGTCCTGCCGGTCACCCGGCTTTCCGGGCGAGCGCCCATCTCTGCCGCCCGCTGCTTCGCCTCTGGACGGGCCATGGCCAACTCTCCGGTGAACACCACGGTTTGGCCGAACAGAGGATGGCCGGGTTCCGCCTGGGGGTTGGGTTCGGGATTGGCTCCCTCTTCGGGCCAGCTGCTCCATGCGCGCCCGAGTTGCCTGTTCCCGTTCCCGACGGCGGTGCTCCCACCCACTCCGGGCTCGGCTGCGAGCGCGGCGAGGGTTTGCTTTGACAGCACGTCGCCGGGCCGGATCGCTGCCTGCCGGGGCAGGGCAAGGCCGAGGGACAGATACAGTTCGGCAATGCTGTTGGCATTGTTGCGACGGGCTATGTCCACCAGGATCCCGGCGCACGCCCTGGCGTCCTCGGCAGCGTCGTGGTGGTGCACGAGCGGCACGCCCGCTTCTTCCGCGGCGTAGGGCAGGGAATTGGACACCAAGGAATAGCACCGCCGGGACAGCATCACGGTGCAGACATACTCGTAGGCGGGACCTGGCAGGCCGGAGACCTCCAGGCCGGAACGGATCACGCCAAGGTCGAAGGCGGCATTGTGGGCGGCAAGGATGTCACCGCCGATGAAGGCCCCGATTTCGGGAAAGAGCTCACCGAAACGCGGAGCGTCGGCCACGTGCTCGGCGCGGATGCCATGTATCCGGGTGTTGTGGTAGTCGAAATGGTCATGGTTTTCCGGGGGACGCATGAGCCAGGAGGCTTCTTCGACGACCACGCCGCCCCGGACTTTGCTGAGTCCGACCGAACACGGCGAGCCCCTGAAGCCGTTCGCAGTTTCGAAGTCGATCGCCGTAAAGTCCAATGCCACTGAACAAGGTTACAGGTGGAGGCGGTGGTTGCCGGTGGAGGTGACGGGAACCCGTGTCAAGGGCTCGACGGCGGTTGTCCCGTACCCTTGAAGGGTGACCCTTTCTGCGATAAACGACTTTGCCGTATCCACTTTGGGGGGCGCAGGACCGGTGCCGCCGCACATGTCCGCGATCCTCCCCGACTGGTTGAACCCGGATGTATTCCTGCGCAACTCTCCCCTGGGCTCCTTGGTGGTGCTGCTCGTATGCGGCATCGTCTTCGCGGAGACAGGTCTGCTGGTGGGCTTCTTCCTGCCGGGTGACTCAATGCTTTTCACGGCAGGTTTGCTTGTTGCGACCGGGGCGATCCAGTTCAATCTTTGGGCGTTGTGCGCCATGATCATCGTGTCCGCGATCATTGGCAACCAGGTGGGCTACCTGATCGGAGCCAAGGCAGGTCCGGCCATCTTCAACAAGCCCGATTCCAGGTTCTTCAAGCGTGAAAACGTGGAGAGCGCACACGCTTTCTTCGAGAAGCACGGCGGCAAGGCCCTGATCCTGGCCCGTTTTGTACCAATTATTCGCACTTTCGTGCCCGTCATCGTGGGCGTTGCCCGGATGGACAAGCGCAAGTTCTTCCTCTTCAACGTCATCGGCGCCACCCTGTGGGGAGGAGGCGTCACGCTTCTCGGCGCTTGGCTGGGCCAATACGAGTGGGTTGGCCGGAACATCGACATCATCTTCATCGTGATTGTCCTCATTTCCGTCGTCCCCATCGCGATCGAAGTCCTCCGCGGTTCTTTGGCCAAACGAAAGGCCGAAGCCAAGTAATCCAGGCGGTCAAGGCATGGAGGCACCCCGCAGCTGGCACGCCCCGCAGCTGGCAAATGTGCAGCGCCGGGTGCCTCTTGCCGTCAGGGGCCGCTTCTAGCGAAGGGCGTCAATGATCGCGGGGAGCAAGGCGCGGAATGCCTTCCCCCTGTGGCTGATGGCATTCTTCTCCTCGGAACTCAACTCGGCGCAGCTTCGATCCAGGCCTTGCGGCAGCAGTATGGGGTCGTAGCCAAAACCACCGTCTCCACGCGGTTCCCGCAGGAGGGTCCCTTCCAACTGGCCGTATTCGACCACTTCGCGTCCCCCGCCGTCGACGGCGTCCGGTACAGCGAGCGCGGCCGCGCAGACGAATGCGGCCCCGCGATGTTCGTCGGGAACGTCCGCCAGCTGAGCCAGCAGAAGTTGCAGGTTGGCGGTGTCGTCACCGTGGCGGCCGGACCAGCGAGCCGAGAAAATGCCCGGAGCGCCGCCCAGCACGTCGACAGCGAGCCCGGAATCGTCCGCGATCGCCGCCAGGCCTGTAGCCTCGGCCACGGCCCGCGCCTTGAGCAGGGAGTTCTCAGCGAACGTCACGCCGGTTTCGGGGACATCCGGAGCGCCGGCCTCGGCTGCGTCGATGACTTGCGTGTCGACGTCGAGCCCGGGCACCTGGCCGCGCAGGAGTTCCCTCAGTTCACGCAATTTTCCCTTGTTATGGGTGGCGAGCACCAGGCGCGGTGTGTTCCCCAGGCTCACGGGGCCTCGGCCAGGGTTTCGCGTTGGATGGCGGCCAGCTCGCTGGTGCCAATCAAGGCGAGGTCCAGGAGCGCGTTGAGTTCGTCCCGGTCGAAGGGCGCGCCCTCAGCGGTCCCCTGGACCTCAACGAACTTCCCGGATCCCGTGACCACCACGTTCATGTCGGTTTCCGCGCGCACGTCTTCCACGTAGGGCAGGTCAAGCATTGGGATACCGTCAATGATGCCCACGGAAACGGCCGCGATAGTGTCCGTCAGCGGTTGGGCGTTCTTGCCGATCAGTTTGTTCTCGCGTGCGAAGCGGATCGATTCCGCGAGCGCCACATAAGCCCCCGTAATAGCGGCGGTGCGTGTTCCGCCGTCGGCCTGCAGGACATCGCAATCCAGCACGATCGTGTTCTCGCCGAGCGCTTTGGTGTCGATGATCGAGCGCAGGGAGCGGCCGATCAACCGCGAAATTTCATGCGTTCGGCCGCCGATCTTGCCCTTGACGGACTCCCGGTCCGAACGGGTGTTCGTGGCGCGGGGCAACATGGCATATTCCGCGGTAACCCAGCCGCGCCCTTCGCCCTTGAGCCAACGCGGCACGCCCTCGGTCAGTGAAGCCGTGCACAGCACCCGGGTATTGCCGAATTCGATGAGAGCTGAACCTTCGGCTTGCTTGGACCATCCGCGGGTGATGCTGATGGGACGGAGTTGGTCGGGCGTGCGTCCGTCGGCGCGGATGACGGGAACAGATGTGGCTTCGGAAGTCATACTGCAAGCTTAGCGATCGTGCGGAGCCGATCAGGACCGGAATGTCGCGACGCCAAGCATCGGAATCGTTGGATCGAGGCCGTGCAAGGCCCGGACCAGAGCACTAAGGGCCACAGAACCAACCGCGGGCACCCGGCCTAGACGGTGTAGTGCACTCCGGCGACGGCGACGGCGACATCGCCGTCGAATTCGGGGCGCGCCTCGGCCATGACCTTGGTTTGCGAAGTCCAGACCGGGATATGGGTCAACAGGAGGCGGCGGGCTCCTGCCGCGGCAGCCGCCTGTCCTGCGCGTTTACCGGTCAGATGGACGTCCTTGATGCCGTCGTCGCGTCCTTCTTCGAACGCGGCCTCGCAAAGGAAGAGGTCCGCGCCGCTGGCCGCGTCCTCAAGTCCTTGGCATGAGTCGGTGTCCCCCGAGTACGTCAGGACCCTTGAAACGTGGTTGCCGTCTTTGTCGGGTTCCGTCACTTCCACGCGCAGGGCGTAGGCCTCTTCCACGGGGTGGTTGACGGCGAACGGTGTCACGGTAAACGGCCCCATCCGTACCGGCTGGCGTTCACTCCAGTTGGTGAAGTCGAATTCTTCGTGCATTCCGGGATCCAGGTCGAGCCCGTAAGCGGTGGCCATGCGGTCGGCCGTCGCGGCGGGCCCCCAGACCGGAATCCTTTCCCGCCCCCAGCCTCCGGGCTTCCAGCGTACGGCCACGTGCAGGCCGCACAGGTCCATGCAGTGGTCCGGGTGCAGGTGCGTCAGGAAGATCGCGTCGATGTCTTCGAGGTCGGTATAACGCTGGATCGCCCCCAGCGCACCGCTGCCGAGGTCCATGACGATCTTCCATTGACGATCGCCGTCGTGCGCGGTGAGGAGATAGCACGACGCCGGCGAGCCCGGGCCAGGAAAGGAACCTGTGCAGCCAACTATTGTCAGTTTCACTGGACGCGGCCCCCGCGTGCCGCGCCGAATTCCTGGTGGCTGAAAGCTGCTGGTTCAACGAAGTTGGACGTGCGTGTGTGGCGTCCCCCGGCCCGTGCCGCCTCAAGCATTTCTGGAGTGATGCGGGCGAGGCTTCCTGTCGGGTATTGCGCAGCGACGTGGTCGACGTGGCGCACCGACAGGACCTCGGGGCCAAGGAAGCGGCGCGCCAGGGTTTCGAACTGTGCAGCGTCCCCTGTCGCCATGAAGTCGTGGCTGGGGTGGGAGGCATCGAGGCGCTGGATCCCCTGCGTAGCGAGGGCACGGTAAACGTCCTTGGCCGTTTCTTCAGCGCTGGACACGAGAGTGACATCCTCCCCCATGACGAAGGAGATCACACCGGTCAGGAGGGGATAGTGGGTGCATCCGAGGACCACAGTGTCCACGTCCGCCTGCCGCAAGGGCTCCAGGTAATGGTTGGCCGCCGCGAGGAGTTCAGGACCCGTCGTGACACCCGCTTCCACGAAGCTGACGAACTCCGGGCAGGCTGCCGAGGTGATGCTCAGGTCAGGGGCGGCCGCGAACGTGTCCTCGTAGGCGCGGGAACCAATGGTGGCCGAGGTCCCGATGACGCCGATCCGGCCCGAGCGCGTAGCCGCGACGGCCCGGCGCACCGCTGGCTGGATAACCTCGATCACGGGAATGCCGTAGCGGGCGGTGTACCGTTCACGGGCATCGCGCAGGACCGCGGCCGAGGCGGAGTTGCACGCGATGGTCAGCAGCTTGACTCCGGAATCCACGAGCTCGTCCATGACCCCAAGGGCATTGGCACGGACCTCGGCGATGGGAAGCGGTCCATAAGGTCCGTTGGCGGTGTCTCCCACATAGATGATGGATTCGTTGGGCAGCTGGTCAATGATGGACCGGGCCACCGTGAGACCCCCTACCCCGGAATCGAAGACGCCGATGGGCCGTGATCCCAGCAAAGTACTGTCCGCGTTGTTGTGCATGATTCTTAGAGAATAAGGCAAGCCATGTGCCGCAGCCATGACTTGTGTCGGGGCCCTCGTGTCTTATTTGTCACACAGGAAGCGCGGCCCGGTGGCAAACCCGCCTCAGGACTTACGGTCGTTCGATGCCATCATCGCCTGCACAAGCGACTCCTGCAGCCACGTGGTGAAGTTGTATACGAGGGCCAAATAGCTCTCCACGTCCTCCGCCTGTGACCAGTCCTGCATGGCGTGGACGTGGTCGGCGTCGGCTTCGTCGCGGATGTCCAGCCGTTCGGCCAAGACCAGGCGGACGTCGTTAAGCGCCATCGACCACAGCTTTGCCTCTTCGGCGGTAAGGACCAGGTCCTTCCGGTCCAAGCCCATCGCCGCGGCGCGCAGCGCGCCGATCTTGCCTTCCCTCAGGGAGCGCTCGGTGAGCTGCCGGAACTCGAGGGAAGCGGCGTCGTCGTCCTTCACGACGTTCGGCAACAGCCGCAACAAGGCGCGATCCGTGGGGACCCGGGCGTTCATATCCAGCCCGATCAGCGCGGTCAGGGGATCTTCTTCCCTGGACACCTCGGGTTCGAGCATCGAGATCACATCGTCCAAGAGCCCGCGAAGGAGTTCGCGCTCGGCCGGTTCGAGGTACCCCGTGATGCCCTTGAGTCCGTATTTGAACGCCTTAGCCACGGGCGCCGCCCTTGCGTCCCTTGGGGTCGCCGCTGCTGTTAGCCTTTTCCACCGTTGCCCACAGTCCGTATCCGTGCATGGCGACCGCGTGCTGCTCCACCTGTTCCTTGCCGCCGTACGCCACGATGGAGCGGCCCTTTCGGTGGACTTCGAGCATGAGCTTGTTCGACTTCGCTTCCGAGTAGCCGAAGTAGCTCTGGAACACATAGCTCACGTAGCTCATAAGGTTCACGGGATCATTCCAGACCACGAGGTTCCACGGAATGTCAGCCGAGGTGAGGAGGTCGGTGGACGACTCTGCCGCGGTGTCAGTGCGTTCCTCGTCTATCACAGCGCCGGTAATGGTCATCTGTCCATTCTATGGCGATGCGCACTAGAGTGAATTCGTGAGCAGATCCGCCGCCGGGGACCACCCCCGCACGTCGTTGTACACCGATCATTACGAGTTGACGATGCTGCAGGCCGCCCTCCATTCCGGCGCGGCCCACCGTCGCTCCGTCTTTGAGGCCTTCGCCCGCCGACTGCCCGATGGGCGCCGGTACGGCATTGTGGCGGGCACGGGACGCCTGCTGGAGGGAATAAGGGACTTCCGCTTCGGCGACTCCGAACTCGCTTTCCTCGACCAGCACAACGTGGTCAACAGGCAAACCCTGGACTTCCTGGCCGATTACAGGTTCTCCGGCGACATCTGGGGATATCCGGAAGGCGAGGCGTACTTCCCCAACTCCCCTATCCTCATCGTCGAATCCACCTTCGCCGAAGCGTGCATCCTCGAAACCTACATCCTGTCGGTGCTGAACCACGACACCGCCATAGCTTCGGCTGCCTCCCGAATGACCAGCGCAGCGGGCCGACGCCCCTGCATTGAGATGGGCTCCCGCCGCACCCAGGAGGAATCCGCGACCGCGGCCGCCCGGGCCGCAGTCATCGCCGGCTTTGGCAGCACTTCCAACTTGGAAGCCGGCCGCCGCTTTGGCCTAAAGACGGTGGGCACCGCCGCACACTCGTTCACGCTCCTGCACGACTCCGAACGCGAAGCCTTCGAGGCGCAAATCGCCGCGTTCGGACCGGAAACCACGCTGCTCGTGGACACTTACGACGTCGAAGCGGCCGTGCGCACCGCCGTCGAACTGGGCGGCGACAGGCTGGGAGCCGTCCGCCTGGACTCCGGAGACCTCGTCACCCAAGCCCAGTGGGTGCGGGAGCTGCTCGACAGCCTCGGAAACGTCAACACGCGGATTGTCGTCACCTCGGACCTCGATGAGTACGCGATCGCCGCCCTGCAATCGGCTCCTGTGGACGTCTATGGCGTGGGCACTTCCTTGGTCACCGGATCAGGCGCCCCCACCGCCAGCATGGTCTACAAGCTTGTCAGCCGGACCAACGACGCCGGAGAATTTGTCTCCGTGGCGAAGGCCGCCAAGAACAAGGCCAGCGTTGGCGGCCGCAAGTACGCACTGCGCAAACTCGACGAACACGGCATCGCAACCCAGGAAATCGTGGGCATCGGCCGCCGGCCGGAGGACGACGGCAACGACCGCTCCCTGCTCCAGCAGTTCATCAAGAACGGCGAGCTGCTCCCTGGCTGGACAGGACACGAAGCGGTGGTCCGGGCGCAGGAACGGCACGAAGCCACCATGGCGGAACTCCCGCCCGTGGTCCGGCGGCTGCAACGCGGGGAACCGGCGATCCCCACGATCTACGAGGAGGACTGATGTCCCGTGCCCTGATCATCGTCGATGTGCAGAACGATTTCTGCGAGGGCGGTTCGCTCGCGGTTCAAGGAGGCGCCGCAACGGCCGCCGCCATCAGCGAATACGTCGACGCGAACCGCCAGCACTTCGACCACATCGTAGCCACGCAGGATTGGCACGTTGAACCCGGCAGCCATTTTTCCGACGAGCCCGACTTCGTGGACAGCTGGCCACCGCATTGCCGTGCGGGAAGCAAAGGAGCGGAGCTCCACCCCGACCTGGACACCGAATACATCCAGGCGTACTTCCGCAAGGGACAATTCACAGCGGCATACTCGGGGTTCGAAGGGGTACTGGCCCCTGAAGACGAAGTGCCCACGGGCGAACTGGCGCCAGGCGGCGGGCCCGCGGCCGGCGTAGACGCTGCCGAAGCCGACGAGGACGCACTGGGGCTGGACGACTGGCTGCAGAGCCACGGAGTGGAAGAGGTCGTCGTCGTCGGAATCGCAACCGACTACTGCGTGAAGGAAACGGCCTTGGATGCGGTGCAGGCAGGGTACGCCGTAACGGTCATCGGCGATCTCACGGCAGGAATCGCCGAGGACCTCAGCGACACCTACGCGGAGCTGGAAGAGAACGGCGTCGAACTCTCGGAGGCCTGACGGCGTCCGCCCTACTCCGCCGCTCGCCCTACTTCCGCCCGATGAACCAATCCTGAAGCTTGCGCAACCTCGATTGGAGTTGCTCCTCGTTCGCCTGCGCCACTGCCGGTCCCCCGCACACCTCGCGCAACTTGTTGTGGACCACGCCGTGCGGTGTGCCAGTCCGGGCGGCCCACGCCGCGACGTTCTTGGCCAATTCATTGCGGAGGTCCATCAGCATACGGTGGTCAGGGACCGCCGGGGCCGCCGCGGCCGCCAGCGGGGACTGGCGCTTCTTTCGCGACTGCTGATCGTGCTGGCGTTGCCGCAGCAGCGTGCCCACCTGCTCGGCGTCGAGAAGGCCGGGAATACCAAGGAAATCGAGTTCGTCCTCTGAACCAATATCTGCGCCTGTACCGAATTCGCCGCCGTCGAACAGGACACGGTCAAACGAGGCTTGGGAATCAAGGGCTTCGAACTTGCCCTTCTCCAAGGAATCGGAGGCCTTTTCCTCCCGGTTCGCTTCCTCCATGAGGCTGTCCTCCGGGTTGAAGAGGCCGTCCGGGTCCTCCTTCTCCGGTCGGTCCAGCGCGTGGTCCCGTTCCGCTTCCATCGAGTTCGCCAGTGCCATGAGGGGCGGAACCGAAGGGAGGAAGACCGACGCCGTTTCTCCCCTCTTGCGTGCACGCACGAAACGCCCCACGGCCTGGGCAAAAAACAGCGGCGTCGAAGTCGACGTCGCATATACCCCGACAGAGAGCCGGGGAACGTCAACTCCCTCGGACACCATGCGCACGGCGACCATCCAGCGTTTATCGCCGGCGCTGAACTCCTCGATCTTATGCGAGGCCTTTGAGTCGTCGGAAAGAATCACGGTGGGCGATTGGCCCGTGATCTTCTTGAGCTGGCCGGCGTAGGCGCGCGCGTCCTCGTGGTCCGTTGCGATGACCAGCCCGCCGGCGTCGGGCACCGTACGGCGCACCTCGCTCAAGCGCTTGTCCGCTGCTGCCAAGACGGCGGGTATCCATTCACCCGCGGGGTTCAGTGCCGTCCGCCACGCCTGGGAAGTGACGTCCTTGGTCACCGCGGCTTCGCCCAGGGAGGCGGCCATCTCATCACCGGCGCTGGTCCGCCAGCGCATCTGCCCCGAGTAGGCCATGAACAATACCGGCCGGACCACGTGGTCCCGGAGGGCGTTGCCGTAACCATATGTGTAGTCCGCCTTCGAGCGACGGATGCCATCACGGTCTTCGGCGTATTCCACGAAAGGGATGGGAGAGGTGTCTGAACGGAAGGGAGTACCCGTGAGGGCGAGGCGGCGGGCTGCGGGGTCGAAAGCCTCGCGCAGGCCGTCGCCCCAGGACAATGCCTCGCCGCCGTGGTGGATCTCGTCCAGGATGACGAGCGTCCGCGCCGCTTCGGTCTTGGCGCGGTGCAGCATCGGCTTGCTGGCCACCTGGGCGTACGTTACCGCGACACCGATGAACCCGCGCCCATGCTGGCCGTCCGAGTTCTTGAAGTTCGGATCGATGGCGATTCCAACGCGGGCAGCGGCATCGGCCCATTGCCGCTTCAAGTGATCGGTGGGCGCTACGATTGTCACCCGGTTCACCGTGCCGCTATCGATCAAGATCGATGCAATCCGAAGGGCGAAGGTGGTCTTTCCTGCGCCGGGCGTTGCCACCGCAAGGAAGTCCCGCGGCGCAGTAGTGAGATACAGATCCAGCGCTTCCTGCTGCCAGGCGCGGAGTTTGGGCGCCGTTCCCCATGGTGCCCGTTCGGGGTAGGCGGGAGGCAGCGCGGGTCCACCGAAGAGCGTCTCCGTCATGCTGCCGCCTTCCCCCGGGGCGGGACCATTCCAGGCGAGGCCGCTATAGCCAGCGAAACCCAAATAAACACAAAAACACCCATCTGTTTCGTAAAGCGCAGGATGGCGCACGTACCTTGCGGGAGGCAGCAAACATCGGCTGGCTCGGGCGGTATCGACAACCGTCCGGTTGGACTGGATCGTCCGCTTGGACTGGATCGTGCAGGGGCCGCGTCCGGTCCGCGTTGATGCGAATCGCGATCACGCTACCGGCGGCCCGGCTGCGAAGGACGCACAAACGGCGTCCCCGCCAGCTACTTGGAGTCGCCCTTGTCTCCGCCGTCGTTACCGGGGCGAAGTCCGTCATAGATTTCCTTGCACTCCGGGCAGATCGGGAACTTCTGCGGATCCCGGCCCGGCGTCCACACCTTGCCGCACAAGGCGATGACAGGTTCGCCCGTCATGGCGGATTCCATGATCTTCTCTTTGCGGACGTAATGCGAGAAACGCTCCCGGTCACCGGGTTCCACGTCCTGGCGCACTTCCTCGCGCTCGATGGTGGATGTGGATGTTCCGGCTCCGGAAAGCTCGCGCATGGGGTCGTTTTCGAATGGGTCCGGAGGCAGCGTCGTCATGGCATCCATCTTAGCCGCAGGGCTCCCGTCATCAGATGCCTTGCCACTCCGGTTTGTTGTCGTAGGTGTGGCGATAGTAGTCCGCCAGCTTGAGCGAGGATGCCGCCGCTTCGTCGATCAGGATCGTGGTGTGCTGATGCAACTGCAGCACAGACGCCGCGCAAATGGCCGCTACCGGGCCTTCCACGAAGTCCCGGACCGCCTGGGCTTTCTGGGCTCCCGTGGCGATCAAGATCACGTGCCGGGCGTCCATGATGGTGCCGAGACCTTGGGTTACCACGTGGTGGGGCACATCGTCGATGCTCCTGAAGAAGCGGGCGTTATCCTTGCGGGTCTGCTCGATCAGGGTCTTGATCCTCGTCCGGGAAGCGAGCGACGAGCCCGGCTCGTTGAAGCCGATGTGTCCGTCGGTACCCACCCCGAGGAGTTGCAGGTCCACGCCGCCAAGGTTTCGAATGGAGTCCTCGTACGCCTGGCACGCGGCGGGGAGGTCGGCGGCGGTGCCGTCAGGGCTGTGGACGTTGGCGGGTGCGATGTTGATGCGGTCCGTGAATTCCCGCCGGATGACCTCCCGATAGGACTCCGGATGCCCGCTCTCCAGTCCAACATATTCGTCGAGGGCGAAGGCATGTGCCTGGCTGAAGTCCAGGCCGTTTTCCTTGTGGCGGCGGGCGAGTTCGTCATAGACCGGCAATGGGGACGATCCAGTTGCCAGGCCAAGGACAGCATTTGGCTTACGCCGGAGCAGCGCCTCGATGGCATCCGCGGCGAGCGCGCCAATCTGTTTATTGCCCGGCAGGATGACAACTTCCATCGTCCACGACCTCTCTAGCTGTGTGCCTATGTTGTTCCGGTTCCGTCTGGTTTGAGGTTATCCATCTCCCGCGACTTCTGACAGGGCTTGGCGGATCAGCGGTGTACGCTCAGCTGCGCGAATAATTCCGGACCACGGCGGTCGAGCCAAGCACCGCCCACCCGCACGCCCGCAACGAAAAGGACAGAGCCGAGCACAATGCCAAGGACCAGGTTCGCCCAGCCCCACCGCGCATCGCCCGTCATGGCCTGGGTGATCGCGAGAGCCACTTCCGGGAGGACCAGCAGCAGGAGCGCCACCATTCCTCCCAGCTGCACGGCCAGCGTTTGGGCCACATTGCCCGGCGGCTTCTTGAACGGACTGTCACCGGGCAGCGGGACGTTTGACGTGTACCTGGCCGATACGACGGAAGCCAGGCCCAGGCCTGTGAACAGGATTCCTATGCAGAGTCCAAGAATATTGGGCAACCATTGCCAATCTGCCGTGAGGAACAAGGGCCCGACGGCGAAGACCATCACCACCGGCAGTGCGAAGGCAAGGCATGCGAGCGCCCGGCCGAGCCGGTCGCTGATCCCGGAGACACCCGTGGCCAGATGCAGCGCGAATGCTGTGCTGTCGTAGGAAACGTCGGCCGCAATGGACCAGACAAGGAGGAATGCCATGAGCGGGCCGAGGATCGTGAGGATGGAATAGTCTCCGCGCGGCGCGGCCTGCAACAGCAGGAGCACCGGCAGGAGCGGAACCATCAGCAGCGAGGCGGCATAGCGTGGATCACGGACCCAATAAGTGAGGGCGCGGGCCGCGATTGCGCCGGTCGGCGTTCCGGGCAGCATGCCAAACAAGCCAAGCTTTCCACCGCGTTTCCGGGAGCCGCCTGAATAGGCCGGGGTGACTAACGCCCGCTTTAGCAAGGCAGTCCAACAAGCGAACAACGCCGCGAGGGTAGCGGCGGAGATCAACGTCTTGGCGCCTGCGGCGAGGAGGTCGCCCCGTGAAAGGTCTCCTCCAAGTGACCACGGCGCCCCCAATGGCGTCCATGAGACCGTGCGTGCCAGTTCCGGCAGGTATTCAGCGGACCGAGAGACTCCGCCGACGAGCCCCGCCGTGATCGGGCCCATAAGGACAATGGGCACAAGGAACATGATGCTGCTGGCGTCCTTGAAGCGCCGGGAAGAAGCGAGGCTCGCAGTCGCCGTCGTCACCACCTTCGACAGCACGACGCAGCTCAGCACCCCAAGAGCGACCCCAGGAGGGCCCCCACCACGGACGGGACGCTCCGCCACCACGTCGCGGCTGTGGTCAACGCCACCAGCGTGGTGGATAGCCCCGGCAAGCCGATGAAGCCCGCCAAGGCGAGACCGGTGAGCAATTGGCGCATGGGGATCGCCGAGGTAGTGAACCGGGAAGGATCCAGCGTCATGTCAGCAGCAGAAGCGAGCAACGGTACGACCGCCCAGCCGAGCATTGCGGCGGCGCCGCCGAGGACGACGGCGGTCTGGGCAGTCTGTTGATCAGCCCACCGCAGGGCAACGAGCACGGCAACGAGGCTCGTCACGACGCCCAGGGCGTAAAGTCCGCCAATCGCAATGCCCACGAGCTGGCCGGGACTGCGGCGAAGGCCATTGAGCAAGAGCCGCCATTTCAGGCTCAGAAGGTGCGCAACCATTCCAATCCTTCTTTCCAGGTGCCGCCCCCGACGAGTTGCACAAAGCGTTCTTCCAAGGTGGCGTCGCCGCGAACCTCGTCCACCGTTCCGGCCGCGAGGATCCTGCCTGCCGCCACGACGGCCACATGGTCGCACATGCGCTGAACGAGGTCCATGACGTGGCTGGACACGATGACCGTGCCTCCCGACGCCACGTAGCTCTCGAGGATGCTCCTGATGTTCGCCGCGGAGATGGGGTCCACCGATTCGAAGGGCTCGTCAAGTACCAAGAGCCGTGGCGCGTGGATGAGCGCCGAGGCCAGGGCGATCTTCTTCGTCATGCCCGCCGAGTAGTCGACCACCAAGGTCCCTGCGTCGCCGCTGAGGTCCAGCGCCACGAGCAGTTCACCGACGCGCTGGCGGACGACTTCCTTATCCATGCCCCGCAGCAGGCCGGCATAGGTGACGAGCTGCTCGCCGGTCAACCTGTCGAAAAGCCGCACGCCGTCGGGCAGGATGCCCATCAGCTTCTTGGCTTCCAGCGGCCGGGCCCACACATCAACGCCGTGGATAAAGGCCGTTCCGAAGTCCGGCCGCAAGAGGCCCGTGGCCATGGATAGGGTGGTGGTCTTGCCCGCTCCGTTTGGTCCCACCACTCCATAGAATGAGCCCGCCGGAACGTCCAGGCTGATGCCGTCGACGGCGACCTTGCCACCGAAGCGTTTCGCCAAGCCACGCAACGCCAAGGCAGGCACCGGAGGGACTGGAAGGGAATTGGGAAGCTCGGCGCTCATGGTGCCAGCCTAGTCGCGGCGCCGCGTACGGGGGTCGTCCGACGGGCGGAACTCGGCGCAGGCAAGATTCGCGGGCATCATCCGAAAGGACTACCTGACGCCGGGGCGGGTCAGAAGCTGTGGTGAGTCAGACGCCCAAGCAGCTCAGAAGCTGTGGCGGGGCACGGCGCGTTGGTACTGGGGCGCCCACTCCAACGGAAAGCCGAGCTCGAAGGCGGCGCGGAGCCACCAATGCGGATCCCTCAGGGCGGCGCGAGCCAGGAAGACTCCGTCAGCCTGCCCCGTCGCCACTGTATGTTCGGCCTGCCCGGGTGATGTGAGCAAGCCAACAGCCCCGGTGCGGACCCCGGCCTCACGGCGGATCTGCTCGGCGAAGCCGGTCTGATAGCCCGGCCTGGCTTTCACTTGCTGGTGTGCAACCGCGCCACCGCTCGAAACGTCCACCAAGTCGACGCCGTGCTCGGCCGCCGCATGGGCAAGACGCACCGATGCTTCGATATCCACGCCGCCCTCGGCCCAGTCGCTAGCCGAGATCCGGAGCAATAATGGCATCGACTCCGGGATCACCGTCCGCACGGAATCGATCACCGAGAGCATCAGCCGGTTCCGACCTTGCTCGTTGCCTCCCCATGAATCCTCGCGCTTGTTGATCAGGGGACTCTGGAACTCGTGGAGGAGATAGCCGTGGGCAGCGTGGATCTCGACAGTGTCGAACCCCGCCTCCACAGCCCGCACGGCCGCCGCCGCGAAATCGGCAATCACGGACTGGATGTCGGCCTCGGTCATCGCAAGGGGGCTGGCAAGCCCAGCGAAGGCTTCGTCCCCGGGCCCCCGGGCGGTCCAGCCGCCGTCGGACTCCGGCACCGAGCCGCTCTTTCCTGAGAAGGGCCAGTATGTTGAAGCCTTGCGCCCCGCATGCGCCAGCTGGGCGCCCACCTTCGCACCTATCGGACTATGCCGATGAATGAAATCGACGATCCGCTCCCAGGCGGCCGCCTGTTCGTCGGTGTACATTCCGGCGTCCCGCGGGCTGATCCTTCCCTCGGGATTGACAGCGGCCGCCTCGGTGAGGATCAACGCGGCGCCGCCCGTGGCGAAGGCTCCCAGATGGACGAGGTGCCAATCGTTCGGCACGCCGCCACCGCCGTCGGGCGAGCAACTGTACTGGCACATCGGCGACACCCAGCCGCGATGCGGCAACGTCAAGGAGCGCAGCTCCAGCGGGGTGAACAGTGCCGGCTGAACCATCAGAAAAGGACCCGTGCGAGGCGTTGCCGCGCTTTGGACACCCGTTCATCCGTTGTGCCGACGACGTCGAACAATTCCAGCAGGCGGACCCGCGCCGTTTCTCGCTCGGGGCCGAAGTTGCGCCCGATGAACGCGATAATCCGATTGAATGCGTCTTCGATGTGTCCGCCCGAGACGTCAAGGTCGGCCACGCTGAGCTGGACACTGATGTTGTCCGGCTCCTGGGCAGCCCGCTGGCGCAACTCCTCGGCGTCCGTCGCGGTGAGGGACTCGAGCCGCCCCATCAATTCGACCTGCGCGAGCCCGGCTTTCGCCTCAGCGTCGGCCGGCCTCTCAGCGAGCGCCTGGCGATAGGCGGTCGCAGCCGCGGCATAGTCTCCGGCCTCGATCGCGTCGAAGGCCGCTTGGTGCAGCGGAGGCAACGGCGGCGCCTCGACGGCGGCGTCGCCGGACCCGACACTCCCCGTGACGCCGTTCGCTTCGGCTACTTTCAGGAGTTCATCGATCAGGGTGCGAACCTCCTGCTCGGACGCAGGTCCCTGGAAGAGCGGTACAGGTTGGCCTTTCAAGACCGCGACGGCGGTGGGGATGGCCTGGACCTGGAAGGCCTGGGCAAGCTGCGGGAAGGCATCCACGTCAGCGGCGGCCAACACGACTCTCCCGGCATAGCTTTCGATGACCATTTCGAGGCTCTGCAAGAGGCTGGACGCTTCCAAGGAGCGGCCCGACCACAGCAGGAACAGGACCGGAACCTGCGTGGAAAGCTGGACCAGGTCCTGGAAATTAGCCTCGTTCGCGTCTACCCGCAAAGCGTATTCGCCACCGCTACCTCCGGGCCCATCGCCGTTGCCTGGCGAACCGGCCTGCGAACCGCTCGGAGGGGCGCTGTTTACCGGAGGTGCGCTGTTTGCAGGCGGGGCCGGGCGCCGCAATGCGGAGAGGTCGACGGCGCCGCGAAGGTTGAGCTGGCTGGCGGCGGCTGGAGAGACGGGACGTGATCCTGGCGAACTCATACCGTCCACTCTAGCCGCTGCGCCGACAGCTTTTGCCTACTTGAAGGTAGCCCCAACGAGTCCGCGGACGGCCGCTACGAGCTTCATCGGCGCCGTCGCGCCAGCCGGCGGGATGTACACCGCTACGGATTCAGCAAAGGTCTGCACGAGGCCTACCTTGGTGGAGTCTCCCCCGGCCAGCACCGCGGCAGCCTTGTCCACGGTCAGGGTGTCGCCGTCGGCCTTCGGCTTCGTCGTGAAGTCGAAGTTGAGCCTTCCCACCACCACGGCGCCGCCATCAGAGGTCCGGAACACCGCGGTGTCCTCCGGCACTGGCGCGTGGGTGAACGTGAACGTGCCGTTCGCGCCGGATTTCACGGCATTCGCCTGGTAGTCGAGGGTGTCTGCGATGTAGGGCGAGTTGGTGCCCTCGACCAGCTTGTCCTTGAAGCCGGAATCCGCCTTGCTCAATCGGTCTGCAAGGATGGCCAGGGCTTCGGTACCGCTGTACTGCAGGCCAGATTTGTCTCCAGCCGCCGGCTGCCGCGTGCCACCCAACGGAATTGCCGGGAAGGACGTGCCCGGCTGAAGCGGGGCCGTGCTGGTGAGTTTGTAGTTCTCGCGCGGCGAAGCCTGCGCGAGCGTCAGCAGCTGGGGAACCTGGTTGCCCTCGCCCTGCGTTACCGCGATCACGGTGCGCGGCCAGGTGCGCTGGTCGGTAATAACGCTCCCCAGCAGCTTGGTGGACCGGACCGGCATTCGGGCCTCATGCGTAGCGACCTGGGAACGGATCTTGTAGTTCTGGGTGCGCACGAGCAGTTCCGTGCCATCGACCCTCGGGCTCAGCTTGGCTGCATCCCGCGCGGCATCGCCCGCGGTGACGGCGCTGGCCACCTGCTCCAGGATCCGCTTGAGCTGGCTGTCCACAAGGACAGGCGAGCCCTGCGTCGTAGCGCCTGCAGAGGGACCAGCACCGGGGGTGCCGCCAGTTGGCGTGCTTGCCGTTGACGGGGCGGACGGCGAGGGGCTGTCGCTGGCTTGCGCGCCTGCGGCGGTACCGCCAACGAGTGCCGCCGCCACCGCAGTCGCCACGATGGAAACACGCAGCGCGGGACCGCTACCCGTGCCTTCCTTTGCATCCTTGGCTCCCTTGGCGGGTTCGCCGGGGGCTGGCTTGTTTGTCGTCTCGGCCTTGGCCGGATCCTTGGCGGCGACTTCGCCGTTGACCGGGCCGTTGCCCCGGTTATTACCGGGACCCTTGCCCCGGCCGATGCCGCGACCACCGAGAAACTTGCCCACGAACGGGAGCGCCGCACCGGCAATGACAAGGATTGCTCCGATGACGATGAGCGGAACCGCCCAGGGCATGCTCGCGTCGTTGGCGAAAGTCATGGAGACCGACGACGGCGCCGGCTTGGTTCCGTCGCTGGCCAGGAGGAGCGACCAATTGCCGCTCGCCGGTGGAGTCCACGTGAAGTCCATCTCGCCACTGCCCGTTTCGGTCTCGACCCAGAGGTCCGAGCCTGCGGGCGAAGGTGCCTTTGCCTCACCTGCGGTGTTGGCGATCTGAAGCGACTTGCCGTCCTCGGAGACGCCATTGATGCTGTTGTGGGTGGTCTTGCCCACCCAGGCATCGACGTCGTCCGGACGTCCCACAGCGAGCAGGAAGTTCCCGTCGCCCTTGATGTGGATCTTCTGCGGGCCCCCCTTGCGGGTGAGCACGTCTTGGTTGATAACGGTCAGCGGGGCGGCCTTGGTGTCGCCAGGGGCGGTCGCGGTCACGCTTTCGGGTGGTGCCCAAAAGGTGAGCTGGCCGATGCCGGCCAACAGTGTCAGCAGGCCAAGCAGCACCAGCGAAACTGCAGTCTTCAAACGCACAGGAATACCAATCAATAGCGGTCGTTGAATTTCAAGGGTAACCGTTTTGTTATCAAAGAGTCAGTTCGGTGCCTGTGGAGAGGCCTCGAGGCCAGACCTCCAGCCCCCGGAAATCCGGGGATTCCGGGCTCCTGATAGTGTGGCGAGCAACATCACATTGGGCATCTGAGGATCCCGTACAAGGAACGAAAAAAGGCAGCTGAAACACGTGAAAGAGCGCAAGGGCCAGACTCCCGCCGAACGAGCGTCCGAGGCGGCCCCGGAGGTTCAAAGCGGCGGATCGGGCAGTGATGGCAAAGACCACGAAAGCTTGATGGCGTCCTTCATTCGTCGGCTGCGCCAACCTATTCCGGGTGCCCAGCCACGGGTGCGTTTCGAGATGCCTCCCGAACTCGAACACGACCTTGAAGCCGAGATCGAGGAAGACGAGTCCGCCGGTCCCCGTTTCGGTCCGCCTGGTCCGAGGATGTCCTCAAAACACCCCCTGTACGTCGGCTTCATGGGGACCGCCGGAGTCGGCATCGCCCTGTTGCTTTTCTACATCGGCACCAACACAGCCCAATTGTTGTTGTGGATCGTGACGGCGCTGTTCATAGCCTTGGGATTGGACCCCGTAGTCCGCTGGCTCGAAAGCCGCAAGGTTCCCCGTCCGGCAGGCGTGGTGATCGCCGTCGGCGTCCTGGTCATGGGCGTCGCGGGCTTTTTCAGCACCCTGATTCCCACCATCGTGGAACAGGTCTCGCAGATCGTCCGCCAGGCGCCCGACTGGATCCGGGGCTTCGTCGATTCGGACTTCTTCCGCTCCTTGGACAGCCAGTTCGGCGTGCGGGACCGGATCAGCCAGGAACTGGACAAGTTCGTCAAGAACCCGGACGCGATGGGCGGCATCTTTGGAGGAGTCGTCGGCTTCGGTTCGACGGTGGCGAATGGCATCTTCGGGACGTTGATCGTCCTGGTGCTGAGCCTGTACTTCCTGGGAGCGTTGCCGGCAATGAAGAGGTGGGGCTACAGGCTGGCTCCGCGGTCCCGCAGGCCCCGGGTCGAAGCCTTGTCGGAGGAAATCACCCGTTCCGTCGGCAACTACGTCATCGGCCAAGCGTGCGTTGCCGGGCTGAACGCCTTATATGCCTTCATTGTGATGAGCGTCCTGGGTATTCCGTTCAGCGTTCTTCTGGCCTTCGTGGTTGCCCTGCTTGCGTTCATTCCACTAGTAGGCGGGATGATTGCCGCGATCGTGGTCATCCTGGTCGCCCTCACCAGCGGCTGGCAAACCGCCTTGATCTACGCCATCTGTTACTTCGCGTACCTGCAGTTCGAGGCATACTTCATCTCCCCGCGCATTATGCAGAAGGCTGTCGCCGTGCCTGGTGCCGTTGCCGTGATCTCGGTGATCGCAGGGGGCACTTTGTTGGGCGTACTGGGTGCGCTGATCGCCATCCCGATTGCGGCGGCGGTCATGCTGCTCATCAAGGAAGTCTTCATCGTTCGCCAGGACCACCACTAGCCGGCATTCGGCCAGGCACAGGACACCGCTAGGCGGTCGCGACGGGTCCTGCCCACTCGCGCGGCAGGCCACCCGGTCCCGCGCCTGACTCGGTAACATCGTCGACGATCTCGTCGAGGACCCGGGCGGCGTACTTCTCCCCCACCCACAGGTGCTTCGCTCCGTCCACTCCCAGCACGCGGGCCTGGGGGACCAGGCTAAACCGCTCGGCGGCCTCGGCGGGTTGCAGGTAGTCGTCGTGTTCCGGTACCAGGACCGTTAGCGGTTTGCCCGATGCGGCCCACTCCTTCAGGTGCACGTCCGAGGCCCGGTGCAATGGCGGCGAGAGCAGGATTGCGCCCTCGATATGGGAAGCGACAGGTTCGACTGCGCCATACATCAGGGCCAACTCCGTGCCGAAGGACCATCCGACCAGCCAGCGGTTTGGCAATCCGCGCTCCACCGCGAATCGCACAGCGGCTTCGACGTCGTACCGTTCCCCAATGCCTTCCTCGAAGTGGCCCTGGCTCGTACCGCGCGGCGAGTGGGTTCCCCGGGTGTTGAACCGCAAAACCGCGACGCCGGCCAGAGCCGGTAGACGGTAGGACGCCTTCCGGTAGACATGCGAATCCATGAAGCCGCCGTGCGTCGGCAAGGGATGCAAGGTAATGAGGGTCGCCGTAATCTCGCCGGATTCAGGCAATGCCAACTCCCCTACCAGCAATTTCCCGTCCTCGGTGAGAAATTCCACATTTTCCCGGCGGGCGGGCAACACCGTGGACGCCCGGATCTCCAAGGCAGACTCCGGCTGGGTGAAGACGAGGGAGGCAGGATCGAAATTCATGCTTCCAAGCCTAAAGGTTGGAGGCCTGGGGTTGGGCAGGGCCGTGTTCAGCGGTATCTGCCCATTCAGCGGTATCTGCGTATTCAGCGGTATCTGTAGGTACGGCCGGTCCAGCAGTTGTTGTGCCAGTGACGCCGCTCTGCCAATCCGGCGGCGTCGCCGAAAAGATGCGTTTCGGACCACACCACCAAATGGGCGGTGCCGGGCACAATGGTGGTCGAACAACCGGGGCAGACATAGGTCTTCTCGGCGTTTCGTGCCGTCATCGTACGGACCATCCAGTCGCCGTCGGGGGCGCTTTCGCGGCGGGCGATGCCTGAACGGGCACGTTCCAGGTCCAACTCCGGCGCCTCGCCGGTCCGTTTCCAGCTTGCTTTGGCTGATTCGGTGCGTCGGGGCCGGTTGGAGCGGGGCATGACACCATTCTGCCCCAGACTCCGGGACCGGGCGTGGGAGGAAGTAAAGTTGGGCGGGTGCGACTTGTAATAGCCCGTTGTTCCGTTGATTACGTCGGCCGCCTCAAGGCCCATCTCCCTCTTGCCACAAGGCTCTTGCTCGTCAAGGCCGATGGCTCCGTGCTGGTCCATTCGGACGGCGGTTCCTATAAGCCGCTGAACTGGATGAGTCCGCCGGCGACCCTGCGCGTCACTACGCCGGAAGAGACAGAGGTGGAGGAAGGCGTGGTGGAACAGTGGACGGTCCAATCGGCGAAGACCGACGACCGCCTGATCATCAACATCTTCGAACACGTCCACGACACATCCCACGAACTCGGCATCGACCCGGGACTCATCAAGGACGGTGTCGAGGCGGACCTGCAGCGCCTCCTGGCGGAGCAGATCGAAACCCTCGGTCCCGGATATTCGCTCATCCGCCGCGAATACTTCACTGCGATTGGGCCGGTGGACATCCTTGCCAGGGACAGCGACGGCGGAACGGTCGCCGTCGAACTCAAGCGCCGCGGCGACATCGACGGCGTGGAGCAGCTCACAAGGTACCTCGAACTCCTCAACCGTGACCCTTTGCTTGCACCCGTTCGAGGCATCTTCGCCGCCCAGCAGATCAAGCCACAAGCCAAGGTCCTCGCGAATGACCGCGGAATCGATTGCGTCACCCTCGATTACGACGCGATGCGCGGCGTCGATGACATCGAGTCGCGCCTGTTCTAGCCGGCGCTGCTGGGTCCGCAAGCATTTGTGACGCGGGCAACTAGAATCGAAACATGACTGCCCAAGACCAGCCAGCAGTACTGTCCGAGCCTGTCCGCCACCTCATTACGGGAACACTTGTCACTGACGGGGAAATCATCGACGACGGCCTGGTCGCGGTGGAGGATGACCGCATCGCGTTCGCCGGCCCCGCCGCGGAGTTCCATGAAGCCGCCTTTGAAGGCTTCGAGGAGACCCCCCGGACGGACCTGCCCACTGACCGCTACCTCATCCCGGGGCTCGTGGACCTGCACTGCCACGGCGCGAACGGCGGCGATTTTCCTCGCGGCGAGGAATCCTCGGCCCGCAAGGCCATAGATTTCCTCCATCGCTCCGGGACCACGACGCTCCTCGCCAGCATGGTCACGGCACCCCGTGAAGACCTGCTTCGCGGCATCGAACTGCTTGTGCGATTGACCGATGAAGGCCTCGTCGCCGGCATCCATTTGGAAGGGCCTTTCCTCTCGCAAGCCAGGTGCGGCGCGCAAAACCCCGCATACCTCCTGGAGCCGGACCTCGGGCTCATGAACGAACTCATCGAAGCGGGGGCCGGGAAGCTGGCCACCATGACCTATGCCCCGGAACTCCCGGGTGCGGGAGCGCTGGTTGACCTTATGACGTTCCACGGGGTCACGCCGTCGTTGGGCCATACCGACAGCGACGACGCGACGGCGGCCGCTTCCCTCATCGCCGCCCGGGAGGGCCTTGAGTCCGCCGGTTTCGACGGGATCAGTTCCCTGCCCACCGTCACCCACTTGTTCAACGGCATGCCTCCAATGCACCACCGTGCTCCCGGGCCCGTGGCGGCAAGCCTACGGACCGCACAGCAAGGCAAGGCCGTCGTGGAACTGGTCGCCGACGACACCCATCTCGACCCCAGCACGGTGGCGACCGTATTCCAGCTCGTCGGAGCCGCCAACATTGTCCTGGTAACCGATTCGATGGCTGCCGCCGGCCTTTCCGACGGAAACTACATGCTCGGCCCCTCTCCGGTGACCGTGTCCGACGGCGTGGCGACCTTGGATGCCACCGGTTCCATCGCGGGAGGCACCTCCACGTTGCTCGACGTCGTACGGCGAACGGTTGCGGCCGGCGTCGGACTCGCGGACGCCGTGGCATCGGCAACAGCCGTTCCGGCTGCCGTGCTTGGCCTTTCCGATGAGTTGGGCGGCCTTCGCAGGGGTCTGCGCGCCGATCTGCTCGTGGTTGACAAGGAACTTCGACTGGCCGGGGTATTGCGCAATGGAGATTGGTTGGCGTAGGGGAGAAACTCCGTTTCTCCCGTTACCTTCTTTTTACTTAAATTTTGCCGGAATTCCCGAGAAGACCGTTGACCTCCAGTATCGGTCATGAAAGTGTTGTAGCAGTCTTTGTGTAGGTGTGATTCATGCTCGCAAGACGTGTTGCGAGCGTGAAGCTCCTGCGAAGCCAACCAAGCCTGGCTTGGACGGAACCCAGGTCTTCTCGCGAAGTAACCAAGGCCGGCACGAGGTGTGCCGGACTTAAATAGTTCCACAATGAGGAGAAACAAAAATGGCACTGGGCACCGTCAAGTGGTTCAACGCTGAAAAGGGCTTTGGCTTCATCACCCCGGACGACGCAGAAGGCGACGTCTTTGTCCACTATTCCGAGATCCAGACCGGCGGTTTCCGCACCCTCGACGAGAACCAGCGTGTTCAGTTCGAGATCGGACAGGGCGCAAAGGGCCCCCAGGCCACCGGCGTCACCGCGCTCTAGATTGGCAGCCTGAATTCTGCCTGTCCATCGGGACTTCGCAGGTTCGAAAAGGGGCTTCGCGCTTTGCGCGGGGCCCCTTTCCCACGTGGATCCCTTTCCGACGTGGAGCCCTTTCCCACGCGGGCCCCCTTTCCCTATATCCCGCATTAGTTGCTCGTCAAACCACCAGGGTACGCAGGAGCCGGGCGGTGTGCCTGACGGATAGGCCCGGCAAGTAGGCCCTGCTCAGGGCGGCACCGATTGCGGGGATTTCGAGGCTGTCCTGGTAATACATATATAAGGTGCGGTATTCGGGCTGGAACCTGGATTTGAAACGGGCCAAGGACCTGAATCCATATACCGGTTCCAACGTCCTGGCCACAAGGTCGAGAATCCCTGCCATTCCGGCTTCTCCGCTGGGGAATTCATCCGTCTCCCCTGCCAAGGGAGATCCGGACAATGAAATCACTTCGACGCCTTGACGGAGTTCCTGGACCGCCGCGGCAATCATGAATTCCATAATGCCGGGGAAGGAATCACCGCGGCGCCGCATGAAGTCCAAGGTCCAGCTAACCACATGCCCGTCACGGAATACGGGCAGCCAACTCGTGACTGCGTAGACGTAGCTTTTGCTGTCGAGTGCAATGCAGCAGAGGACGTCGTCATCCATAAGTTCGTCGAGGGACCCCAAAGTGAAGCCCATTTCCGGAACTTTCTTCCTTGCCGCCCATTCCTCCGAAACTTCACCCAACTGGGAACGAATATGCTGCGAGAACTCCGAATAGCGGCCCCATCGCACGTTGATGCCGGCCTTTTCCGCGCGGTTCCTGGCTGTGCGGACATTCTGCCAAGCCTTGCCTGTAAATTCGAGGTCCCGGACGGCGAGCCTGGTTTCCTGGGCCACGGCGACACGCCGAAAGCCTGATGCCTGAAGCATGGACCACAATTCTCCCGTGCACGAATAGAGGCAAGGTACCAAGGCGTGGTGGGCGCAATAGTCCAGGAAGCCCTCCGTCGCCGCACGCGCCTGGCCTGGCTCGCCGAACGGACCACCGAGTGTCAGGGCCACATTTCCGTGCTGCTGGTATGCGATGCCCGCGTCCATGACCGGAGTGAACCAGAACCTGTTCGGTTCCCACAGCGCCATCCAGGACAGCGACTCTCCCCCGCGCTTCACGAGGTCCCTGGCGAGGCGCCGCGCAGGGTCCTCGCCCCCGGAGCCGTGTTGGCGCTTAAGCAGCAAGGTCCATACAGCGGCCAGGGCAACAAGCCAGAAGATGATGCCGGACCAGGCAAACAAGATCGACTCCGCCGCCGTGCGCCCGGCGAAGACCGTTCCAAAGGCCGTCGGTATCGGCAAGGGGAGGTATTGCCGGGCAAGCTCGGCAAGGAGTCCGAGGATCCCACCGTCGTGCGTCATGCCGCCTGAACCCAGCCAAGCACCCGTATACGCTGCGGCCAGCACAAGCCAGGTGCCGCCCACGAGCAACGCCATCTTTCGCCGCAAGGGTGCCCTGGATCCCACCACGAAGTTACCGCGGAAGACGAAGAGCAGCACCGCCAGGACAAGCGGCACCAGGGCCAAGGTCAGGATGTGGAACACGGCCGAGCCGAGGACGACCGTTCTGCCTCCCCTGGGAAAGTGGGGGATGCTGGCGAAAAGCACCAAGTACGCGAACGACAAAGCGACTACTCCAAGCTGGACGCCGATCGCAATGGTGAGCGCCAGCCGCCTTCCCTGGCGCATTCCCGCCGCGCAAATCAACAGCAGGAGCGCCGGAACCACGGCCAGGGCCACGCCCGCAGGACCCGGATAGCCTTCCCGTCCGAGTTGCAGGCATGAGATATCCACGGTTCCGCCGCAGTTCGCCTGCAGCTGGGTGATTGTCGGAACGGGGTTCAGGACCATCTCGCGCAGAAGGGACAGCGGCCCGGTGGGACTGCGTACGGCACCGGCGACGAGGGGCCCGACGCCGAAAATCGCCACCATGAGCGACAGCAGGTTCCGTGTCTCGCGCCTCGTGGCGCGGTGGCTCGCCTGGATGCCTTGGTCGAGCTGCAGCCACACTCCGGCGATCAAGCCAAGCAGCGCCCCCGTCAGAGCCATGACAGCGCCGGGATCGCCTACATAAAGGACGAGCAGCAGCGCCAGCGAGAGGACGGTCGCCCGCAAGCGCCTCCGCCACAAGGTCGGCAGCAGGCCGCTGGCGGCGGTCGATACCAAGAGCGTCGCCGGAACCGGACCTGACGTACTTGAGTTCATCATCTGTCCGAGCCAGCCGTCGTCGGCGTAAGCGGCAAGCTGGACTGCAAGCAGGAACACCGTCACGGTGGCGAACTGACCGCCGATGAATGCGATTCCGGTGCGAAGCCATCCGAGTTTTCGCTCCGCGGAGCCCAGGAGCACAACGAGCACCAAGGAGCTCATCACGTAGTCGAAGGGATTGACGGCGAACAGCATGGAGGTCCAGATGCTCCACCAGTCACCGGATTTTAGTCCGCCCCCGCTCACCGTGGTGAGGTGCTTCAGTAAATCGGTATTGGAAGGAATATCGGAATCGAAAATCGCCGGTGACAGCAAGTACAGGGCCAGGACGGCCACAGTGAACGGAACCGCTCCGATATGGAAGGCTGCCTTCCTAAGCAAGGTCCGGAGAATCGCCGACGCCATTTCCCGGGCCGGCTTGACGCCCTTTTGCTTAGCCGCCTTCGCAGTGGAAGATTGCACCTCTTTCGTACTCACCGGGCCAGCCCCCACCGGGCCGCCAGGAAGTCCATCGCACCCGGCAGCTCTTGAAGGGCAACCGCCCAAGAGTGGCCGGCGCCCCCGACGACAGCGTGTTTGAGGTCGAAGCCGGCCTCCCGCGCAGCTTCGGCGAGTTCGGTGGCGAACGCGGTAAACTCGCCGTCGGCTCCTCCGACGGCGATGACGCCGGCATGCCCTGAGAACCCGCGCCGTTTCATGACGTTGAGGGGAGTCAGGGCATCAAACGCCGCAATGTCCCCGCCGAACGCCATGTCAACGGTCCGATTCCGGTCCGGGCCGAGCGAAGGCTCACGTTCAGCCGAGAAGGCGATGAAGGCCGAATAGGTCTCCGGGTGCAAGGTCACCATCTGCATGGCACAGGTAGCCCCGAAGGAGAACCCGCCAACGGCCCATTTGCGCGCATCGGGGGACACGTGGAGATTCGAGCGGATCCACTGCGGAACATCCACGGCCAAGTAGCTTTCAGCGCGCGCGATACGGCTGTCCATGCACATCGTGTTCCTGGTGTCTGATCCATTGGGATCTACCACCACCACGACCGGTGCCATGCCGCCGTTGTTCGCGGCGAAGGAATTCATGGTTGGTTCCAACATTCCACCGGTAAGCCAATCCGCCGGGCGTCCCGGTTGCCCGGCAAACAGCACCAGCACGGGAAACCGTCCGCGATCGGCTTTGAAATAGGCAGGAGGGAGGTAGACGAAGGCTTCCCGTGCGTTGAAACCGGAAGTGGGCCCGGGAATGGCTGCCCTCCGAACCAAGCCCTCGCCGCCGGGTGGAGTCGGACTCGTCGGGGCGCCTGGGCCGCGCTTTCTGAGTTCGGGTTCGAGCTCGGGAATTTGCGCCACATTGTGGCCAAGAAGATCCGCCACAGTGTGGTTGAGTCCGAAATACCTGTTGACCTGTAGTGCACACAGGAGCACGACCGCGAGGACGGAAGCGGTCCCTAGCAACTTCCCGTGCCAGGGCGAGCCCTTGAGCCTGAACAGGAAGAGGGCCAAAGCCGCAAGAGCGATAACCGACCAAACGAGGACGTCACCCGGAAGGTCTTCGGGGAAGACAAGGAGGACGTTAACGAGCAGCCAATGGGCGACGCCCACCACGGCAATCGCGATCACGAAGGCGGACGCGATCGCGAGGACCCAGCGAAGGCTTCGCCGCCAGAGAAGGTAGATCGCGCCGCTGATTCCTGTGCCAAGGATAGTCCAGAAGAACGGGCCGTCGACGAGGCTCATTTCGTCCAGATAGTCCACTGCCCTCAGCGCCAGGTGCCGACGCCCACCACGGGGCCGGCTTCAAGCCAGGAGGACAGCCCGGCATAGGCATCAAACCTCATCGCCAACATGAATGACTGGCCCTCATGCTTGAGCTCCACCACCACGACGTCGGGCTGCAGCCGGGTGCGTTCGGCCTCCGTAGGCTTGCGGCGGCCCAGGAGCTCCAGGGAACTACGGCGGAAGCTGTGCCGGGGACGAAAGCTGAGGGATAGCAGGCGGAACCATTCGAGCTCCGAGTCCTGATAACGACAAACCCCCATCCGCCAGCTGTTTCCAGCCATGCAAATGGAGGCGTCGACCGTGCCCAGGGCGCGCCGCAGATTGAAGCGGCGCACCCCAACGAGGCACAGGGTAAAGATCAGCAACGCAAACGCTGTTGCCAGGGCGATGAACGGAATAGCAGAATCGTCCATCAAGGTCTTGCTATCGGATCCCCGCAGTAGCTGCTTCGCCCAACTGGGCGTTGTCAGCGACGATGACCACACGGTTGTTGTCGACGGAGAAGAATCCCGCGTCAACAACTACCGCCAAACGGTCTCCGGATACCGGCTCGATGGCCAGCTCGCCCGCGGCCAAAATGGCGAGGAGCGGCGAGTGGCCAGGAAGGATCCCGATTTCACCATCGCTGGTGCGGGCCTTGACCATCTTGGCCGCACCGGACCACACAAAGTGGTCCGCTGCGACAATCTCAACCTCGAGCTCAGCCATGCTACTTGGTCTGTTCCTGGATCTTGGCCCACTGGCGCTCGACGTCGTCGAGGCCACCGACGTTGAAGAACGCCTGCTCCGCGATGTGGTCCAGCTCGCCGTCGCAAATGGCCGTGAAGCCTTCAACCGTGTCCTTGATGGAGACGGTGGAGCCCTCGACGCCGGTGAACTGCTTGGCGGTGTAGGTGTTCTGGGAGAGGAACTGCTGGATACGGCGTGCACGGGACACGACGATCTTGTCTTCTTCGGACAGTTCGTCGACGCCGAGGATGGCGATGATGTCCTGGAGTTCCTTGTTCTTCTGCAGGATCTGCTTCACGCGGACAGCCGTGTTGTAGTGGTCCTTGCCGATGTACTGCGGGTCCAGGATGCGGGACGTGGACGTCAGCGGGTCAACGGCCGGGTACAGACCACGGGAGGCGATTTCACGGGAGAGTTCCGTGGTCGCGTCGAGGTGTGCGAAGGTCGTCGCCGGGGCCGGGTCGGTGTAGTCGTCAGCGGGAACGTAGATAGCCTGCATCGAAGTGATCGAGTGGCCCTTGGTCGAGGTGATGCGCTCCTGGAGGAGGCCCATCTCGTCAGCAAGGTTAGGCTGGTAACCCACCGCGGAAGGCATGCGGCCGAGCAGCGTCGAAACCTCGGAACCTGCCTGGGTGAAGCGGAAGATGTTGTCGATGAACAACAGCACGTCCTGCTTCTGGACGTCGCGGAAGTACTCTGCCATGGTGAGGGCGGAGAGGGCGACGCGCAGACGCGTTCCTGGCGGCTCGTCCATCTGGCCGAAGACAAGTGCGGTGTCCTTGAGGACGCCCGCCTCTTCCATTTCGACCCAGAGGTCGTTGCCTTCACGGGTACGCTCGCCGACGCCGGCGAAAACGGATGTACCACCGAAGTTGCGGGCAACACGGGTGATCATTTCCTGGATCAGAACGGTCTTGCCGACGCCTGCGCCGCCAAAGAGTCCGATCTTTCCACCCTTGATGTACGGGGTGAGGAGGTCGATGACCTTGATGCCGGTCTCGAGCATCTCCGTAGAGCCCTCTAGCTGAGCGAAGGACGGGGCCTTGCGGTGGATCGGCCAGTGGGCATCAGCCTTGATCTCGGACTCTTCGACGTCCAGCGGCTTGCCGAGAACGTTGAAGATGTGGCCCTTGACGCCGTCGCCGACAGGCACGGAGATCGGAGCGCCGGAGTCCCGCACGGTGGTGCCGCGGACGAGTCCGTCGGTGGCCTGCAGGGAGATAGCGCGAACGAGGTTGTCGCCCAGGTGCTGGGAGGTCTCGAACGTGATGGTCTTTGTCTCACCGTTGAGGGTTACCTCGGTGGTGAGTGCGTTGTAGATCGACGGGATTGCGTCAGCCGGGAATTCGACGTCGACAACCGGGCCGATGACGCGGGCAATGCGGCCGGTGGCGCCGGCCGTTGCGGCTACGTACTCGGTAGCGGTGGCAGTCATCTCTCTCACTTCACTCAGTAGATGGCGTGGGGTTAAGTTTATCTGTTGTGCAGGGGTGGCTTACGCCGGACCATGCACCGGCGACTACGCGCTGAGGGCGTCGGCGCCGGCCACGATTTCGGACAGCTCCTGCGTGATCTCAGCCTGGCGGGCCGTATTGCGCAGACGCGTGTACTTCTTGATCAGCTCGGTCGCGTTGTCACCGGCCGACTTCATGGCTCGCTGGCGGGCTGCAAGCTCGGAAGCTGCTGCCTGCAACATTGCCGCGAAGATGCGGGACTCGATGTAGCGCGGGAGAAGTGCGTCAAGCACCTGCTCCGATTCCGGCTCAAACTCGTACAGCGGCAAGAGGTCGGACTCGTTGACCGTCTGCTCTTCAACTTCGAGCGGCAGAAGGCGCACGACCGTGGGCTCCTGCGTCACCATCGACTTGAAGCGGGTGTAAACGACGTGGATTTCGTCCACGCCACCCTCAGCGAAGTCGTTGGCAAACTCTTCAAGAAGGGCAGTGCGGATTTCCCGGGCGGTCCCGAATTCGGGCGCATCCGTTCCACCGGTCCATACGCGGGCGTACGAACGGTTCCGGAAATCAAAATATGCCTGCGCCTTGCGGCCGACCAGGTAGGTCTTGACTTCTTTGCCCTGTGCGCGGAGAAGTTCGTTGAGTCCTTCGGCCTGCTTGAGCACGCTCGCGGAGTATGAACCGGCGAGGCCACGGTCCGAGGTGATGACCAGGACAGCGGCACGGCGGATCTGCTCCGGCTCGGTGACGAGCGGGTGATCGATTTCACTCTGGCTTGCGACAGCAGAAACGGCACGGGTAATCGCGTTGGCGTAAGGCAGTGAAGCTGCAACGCGGGCGCGGGCCTTACCGATGCGCGAGGTAGCGATCAGTTCCATCGCCTTGAAGATCTTGCGCATCGACGTCGTCGAGCTGATCTTCTGGCGGTAGACCCGAATCTGGGCTCCCATACATTTCCTTTCCTAAGATCCCGATGGATCAGCGGCTAAGGCTTGGGCGGGGTTTCCGGGTCCGCGGACAGCCGCGGACCCGGAAACCGCTACCTCTAGCGCTTCTGCTTGACGATCTTTTCCTGGTCGACTTCGCCGCCGGCGATCGCTTCGTGCTCTTCGTGTCCGGCACGGACCAAGCGGTCGTCGCCTTCGCCGAAGAAGCCCTTCTTGAAGTCGACGATCGCCGTCTTCAAAGCTTCCACCGTGTCGTCTTCGAGCTTGTTGGTCTGAGCCAGGGTGGTCAGGATCGAGGACGTGTGCTTGAGGTGCTCCAGGAACTCGGCCTCGAAACGGTTGATGTCCTCAACCGGGACGTCATCCAAGTAGCCCTTGGTGCCGGCCCAGATGGAGACAACCTGGTCCTCGACCGGGAACGGCGAGTATTGGCCCTGCTTGAGCAGTTCCATCAGGCGGGCACCACGGGTCAACTGCTGGCGTGAGGCAGCGTCGAGGTCGGATGCGAACATGGCGAACGCCTGCATGTCGCGGTACTGGGCAAGGTCGAGCTTCAAGGTACCGGAGACCGTCTTCATGGACTTCACCTGAGCCGCACCACCAACACGGGACACGGAAACACCGACGTCCACAGCGGGGCGCTGGTTCGCGTTGAAGAGGTCCGACTGCAGGAAGATCTGGCCGTCGGTGATGGAGATGACGTTGGTCGGGATGTAGGCCGAAACGTCGTTTGCCTTGGTTTCGACGATCGGAAGACCGGTCATCGAGCCCGCACCGAGGTCGTCGGACAGCTTTGCGCAACGCTCAAGCAGGCGGGAGTGCAAGTAGAAGACGTCACCCGGGTAGGCTTCGCGTCCCGGCGGACGGCGGAGCAGGAGGGAGACTGCACGGTAGGCTTCGGCCTGCTTCGACAGATCATCGAAGATCACCAGGACGTGCTTGCCGCCGTACATCCAGTGCTGGCCGATGGCCGAACCGGCGTAGGGAGCCAGGTACTTGAAGCCTGCGGGGTCGGATGCCGGGGACGCCACGATGGTGGTGTATTCCAGCGCGCCGTGGTCTTCCAGGGTCTGGCGGACCGCGGCGATGGTGGAGGCCTTCTGGCCGACACCGACGTACACACAGCGGACCTGCTTGCTCACATCGCCCGAAGCCCAGTTGGCCTTCTGGTTGATGATGGTGTCGACGGCGATGGCCGTCTTGCCGGTCTGGCGGTCGCCAATGATCAGCTGACGCTGGCCGCGGCCGATCGGAATCATGGCGTCGATCGCCTTGAGGCCAGTCTGCATCGGCTCGTGCACGGACTTACGCTGGGTGACGCCCGGCGCCTGCAGCTCGAGCGCGCGAGTGGTCTCGGCCCTGATTTCGCCGAGGTCGTCGATCGGCTGGCCCAGGGGGTCGACAACGCGACCGAGGAAGGCGTCGCCTACCGGGACCGAGAGGATTTCACCGGTGCGGTGGACTTCCTGGCCCTCTTCGATTCCGGTGAAGTCACCGAGGATGATGACGCCGATTTCGCGTACGTCGAGGTTCTGGGCGAGGCCCAGCGTGCCGTCTTCGAAGCGAAGCAGCTCGTTCGCCATGACCGAGGGAAGGCCCTCAACACGGGCGATGCCGTCACTTGCGGCGGTAACGCGACCGACCTCCACGCGTTCTGCGTTTCCTGGTTCGTAGGACGCCGCGAACTCGTTCAACGCATTACGGACGTCGTCGGCGTTGATGGTCAATTCGGCCATCTGCAGTCCCTGCTCTCCTGTTTCGTGATCATCGTTGTTCACGATGACCGGTTTTTGTATCAGTTAAGTTGTGCTTGCCTGGTTAGCTGGCGAGTTGCCGGCGAAGCTCGGACAGGCGGGCCAGTACGGAAGCGTCAAGCACTTCGTCTCCCACTTGGATCCGGATTCCGCCGATCAGTGTCGGGTCAACGGTGACATTGACCTTCAACTCGCGGCCGTAGAGGGCGTTGAGCCCGGCCTGCAGGCGGCTGGCCTGCGCATCCGTCAGTGGACGGGTAACGCGGACAGTTGCGATCCAGCGCTGCTGGCGTTTGGCAGCAAGCTTCGCGAAGTTGTCGATCAGCTTGGCTGGCTTGACGCCGCGCGGCTGCGATACAGCCTGGCCGATCAGGAGTTTGGCTTCCTCGCTTGCGCCAGGAACCAGCCTCTCTGCCAGGTTGATCTTGGATGAAGCACTCGCCTGCGACTCTCCCAGAGCACCTTGTACTTCGTGGCTGGAAGCAACGGCCTCATTGAAGGCAAAGAGGTCGTTTTCCAGCTCTTCCAGCCCCGTGAGTCCGGAGGCAGAAACGGCCGACTTGTTTTCAGCCACGGCGATGACCACCGTGGCGGCAAGAGTCTCGAGTGCATCGCCGATATCGCGGGCCGATGCCCAGCGTGAGCTGGCCAATCCACCCGCGATTTCCGCAGCATCAGCGGAGACTTTCCCGCCAACCAGCTGCTTGACCAGCGCCGACTTTTCTTCTCCGCTACGGGAGGGGTCAGTCAGGGCGCGGCGCAAGCCAGCCGAGCTGTCCACCGTTCCCAGGATTCCGAAGAGGTCCTTAGCCAACTGCAGCGAGGCTGTGGGAAGCTTCGCTTCCAACTGCTCCAGCGCCGTGGTCAGCGATTCGCTCGATATACCTGCCATTACTTAGCTGCACCTGCGCTCTGGGTCTCCAGCTCAGCAAGGAAACGGTCCACCACGCGGGCGGCACGCTCGTCATCGCTGAGTGCTTCGCCAACGATGCGCTCTGCCAGAGTCGTAGCCAAGGTGCCGACCTCGGAGCGCAGGGAGACAACAGCCGCCTGGCGCTCGGATTCGATCTGCACGTGTGCCTGCTCGGTGATGCGTGCCGATTCGGCCGCAGCCTTCGCCTTCAGGTCCGCGAGGATCTGCGCACCTTCGGCGCGCGCTTCTTCGCGGATACGGTTGGCTTCGGCGCGGGCATCGTGGAGCTGCTGCTTGTACTCTTCAAGCGCTGCAGAAGCTTCCGCCTGGGCCTTTTCGGCTTTGGCGATGCCGCCCTCAATCGCCTCGGCGCGCTCGGCGAAAGTCTTCTCGAACATCGGGACAACAAACTTGACCACGATGTACAAGAGGACAGCAAAGCCGGCGAGGACGACGCCCATTTCCCAAGGGTTGGGAACGAGCGGATTAGCCGCCTCGGCGCCTTCAGCGGCGGCTGAGATGATCTGCTGATTCATATTTCACCCGTCCTTATCTACTCGGTTTTGAATGTTCGCTTGGTTCTCAGCGGTTTACTTGAGAACGAAGGCGAAGACGAGGCCGAGGATGGCGAGAGCTTCAGTCAGAGCCAGACCAAGGAACGCGATCGGCTGAAGCACGCGCTGTGCTTCCGGCTGACGTGCAACACCGTTGATGTAAGCAGCAAATACGAGACCCACACCGATACCACCGCCGATTGCGGAGAGACCGTAGCCAATGAGGTTAAGGGAGCCGTTGATGTCGCCGTTCATTGTTTTCCTTTCAAGATGCCGCTGTTGCGGCAGGTTGTTTGGTTTGCTTCAACCCCCGAGAGGGAAGATTAGGGATGTGCCTAGTGGCTGTCGGCGTGGAGTGCGCCTTCGATGTAAATCGCAGTCAGCAGGGTGAAGACGTATGCCTGGAGCACCATGATCAACGCTTCCAGCATGTACATGGCGACAGCACCTGCGAGCACCAGCGCGGAAGCGCCCTTGAGGAGGACGTTCTCCTGCATGATAAGGAACTCAATGCCGGACCCGGCGATCATCACGATAAGGTGGCCGGCCATCATGGTGGCGAACAGACGGAGGCTGTGCGTGACCGGGCGAACCAGGAAGTTCGAGATGATTTCGATCGGTACGACGATCGGGAGGATATACCACGGGACGCCGGAAGGAACCGTTGCAAGCTTGAAGTACTTCAAGCCGTTCTTCTTGATGCCGATGCCGATCCACGTGAAATACACGATTGCGGCAAGGACATAGGCGCCACCGACGTGGGAGAAGCTCGGCAGCTGCAGAACGGGAATGGCGCCGTAGATGTTGTTCACCAGGATAAAGAAGAACAGGCTGAACAAAAGCGGAACATACTTCATGAAGTCCCGGCCGCCGATGATGTCCTTGGCGATGCTGTTACGTACGAAGCCATAGGCCATCTCGCCCGCGAACTGCAGCTTGCCTGGAACCAGCTGGCCCTTGCGTGCGGCGAGGACAAAGAAGGTGGCGATTAAGACGACCGAAAGGATGACCAGCAGCATCTGCTTGGAGAAACCTTCGGAAGCACCCCAAGGCAGGATTGCCGGCAGGTGCATTTGGTCGATTCCGGGAGGAGTGAAGGTCCCTGAATCCTGGGCCGGGAGCGCAAGCGCGATCAACGCGTTTCCTCTCTGCAGTGTCCATCATTGGGCGTTGTTGAGGATCCAGCCGCGTTTCTTGCAGCCTTTTCCCGTGTGAAATTATTTGGCATTACTGTCCCCGTCCTTGGACGGTCCGCTGTCTGCTTTGCTCCCACCAGATGAAGTCCGCTGACTGGTGAGGCCGTGCATATGGGAAAGATAGAACCCCCCTGTGGCTCCAAGCAGAGCGCCAAGGAGCACAATCCAGCGGGTCCCCCACAGATAATCCAGACCCCAGCCTATCAAACTCCAGACTATGATTCCGCCAACAATGTAGCTAAAGACGGCGATGCCGGCGTTGTATCCGCCGTCGCCTCCGTCGCTTGCGAAACCGTTGGAATCCTTGGATTTGGAGGCTTGCGGGAAGCCTTGGCGGGCGTTGTCCTTACGGTTGAACATCATCGCCGCCTTTGCCCTCTGCCTGACCGTTGCCAGGTGCGGGGTCGTTATAGACCTGGAGGCGTGCCTTGCTAAATCCGTAGATTTCGGCAGCTTGCCATGAGACGACGGCGACGACGGCGCCGATCACGAACCAGCGGCCGTGCAGCCATGATGGTGCCCCCAGAACAAAGAGCACTACGGCGAAGCCGACAACTTTGACGAAGTAGGTGGCAACAAAGAGGCCAACTGCGCCGGACGGGTTGCTCCGGCCAACGAAATGGCCGATCAGCAGGCTTATGGCGAAGAAAACCATCACAAGGACGCCACCAAAGGCCGCCGAAAGCGCACCCTGCGCCCCATTTATGGCTCCTGCGACGATGGCCGCGAGCACAAGTGCGAGCACTGCCGCCGTCGAACTGAGGAACAGAAGCCGCAGCCACAAAGATGAAGTGGAGCGGGAGACAGCAACGCCGCTGGAGTCGGACTGTTGTCCGCCGGCGTTGGAAGTCATGGGGATGCCAATCGTCGTGGCAGGAATGCCAAAATCTCAAAAGGGTGGGTGCGCGGGCGAGTGACTGTCCGCCCTAAAATTCTACATGAGATAGAACTGTGATGTTAATGCGCCGTCATAGATCGGCGCCGGGGCACGATTATGTCGTCACACGCCGTCCGCGGGGCGGCGTCCCTTTCGCACAAAATAGGGCCAGGCCGTCACGCCCGCCATGATCAGGGCCGCGACAATATCGAACGTAAGGACCATCTGCCACGGGAAAATTGCGAACGCCAGGCCGCCAAAAGCCAGGATGCAGGTCCAGACGTACATCATGAGGACGGCTGTGCGGTGTGAGTGTCCGAGCTCGATGAGCTTGTGGTGCAAGTGGCCACGGTCCGCCGACCAGGGAGATTGCCCCCTGGCGGTCCTCCGCAGCACCGCCAAACCGAGGTCCAGCAACGGCAGCGACAAAATCGCGAACGGCAACAGGATCGGAATGATCGTGGGGATACCGTTGGCCCGGTCGTAGAGCCCGGAACTGATTTGCCCGGTGGACACGACGCCGGCCGAGGCCATGACGAGGCCCAGGAGCATTGCACCGGAATCCCCCATGAAGATCTTTGCCGGGAACCAGTTGTGCGGAAGGAAGCCTATGCAGCAACCCACGGTGATGGCCATGAGGAGCGTGGCGAGGTCCGAGCGGTCAGTGAGGGTCGCGTTGCGGTGGACCCAGTAGGCGGTGAGGAAGAACGCCACCCCACCGATGGCCGCGACGCCGGCGGCAAGCCCATCAAGGCCGTCGATGAAGTTGACGGCGTTCATGGTTGTCACGATGAGGAGGGCGGTCAACACAATCCGGAGCGGTTCCGCATCAATCCGGATGGGTTCCGGAACAAAGGGAATCACGGACATCTGAACGCCCCAGACCGCCACGATCGTCGCAGCGGTGCACTGGCCAATGAGTTTGACCCACCAGCGAATGTCCATGACGTCATCGGCCACGCCTACGGCGACAATGACCAGTGCGCCCCAGAGGATCCCCCATGGTGCGCCGTTCCCGTGGAAGATGTCCTTCACGAAGAACGAATTGCTGGCCACCGAAAGGGCCACGGCGAAGCCGAGGAACAGTCCCAGGCCACCGAGCCTGGAGATTGGCACTGAATGCATGTCGCGGCTACGAATCGGGGCAAAGAGCCGTAGCCGCTTCCCCATTTGCCGCGCTCCCCACGTGGCGAGGTACGACACGACGGCAGCCGTGAGCATCATGAGCGAATACATGATCACGTGGCGGCTCCTGTTGGCGGTAGTGACGGAATGTTGGCCCTGGCGACTAGCTGCGGGCACAACACCCTCAGTACCTCTGCGCACCGCCGAATATTGCTGTACTACAGTTGGACTCTGTCAAGATACTAGCCGCAACGGCGGCCCAGCCCCGTTTCACGCGCCCCTAGGGCGAGCCGGGAAAGTCTCCCCGCACCGCCCGGAAGGAACCCTTCATGCCTGTGTCCGTTGCTGTTGCTGCTGTGACCTTTGACCGCCCCGGTGAGCTTGCGGTCCTGCTCGACGCCGTCAATAAGCAGTCCATGGCAGTCGATGCCGTTTGTTTGGTGGACAGTGGCACGTGTCCGGCCAAAGACGTTGCCCTGCGCCACCCGAACGTGGACTACGTGCGCTCCGAAGCCAACCTTGGCGGGGCCGGAGGCTTCGCCCTGGCGATCCTGAAAGCCATCGCCAGCGGAGCCGAATGGGTGTGGATCATGGACGATGACGCCGAGCCAAGCGACCCTGAATGCCTGGAAACCCTGGTCCGCGAAGCGGAAGCGCGTGGACTGGACGCCGTGGTCCCGCTCGTCCTGGCCCCGGGGCACCCGGACAAACTTTCCTTCTTCTTCCGGCTTGACGGCAAAGTCACCCACGACCGGGCCGAGGTCGAGAAGGCGGGGTTCCTTCCCGACGTCGGGCATTTCTTCAACGGTGCGCTGATCCGCTCCAGCGTCTTCTTCAAAGTGGGCGTGCCGGACATCCGGCTGTTCATCCGTGGAGACGAAGTCGATTTCATGATCCGCCTGAGGAAGGCGGGGATCCGCTTCGGCACAGTGGCTTCGGCGTCAATCACGCACCCGCACGCGTTTTCGGAGACGAAGCACGTTTTTGGCGCGCGCTGGCACGTTATCGTGCCTGATTCGGCGTTCAAGCGCTACTTCTACTACCGCAACCGCGGCTATTTGATCCGCCGGTATCGCCGCGGCAAGTCCATGGTGGCCGACGTCGGCGGCTACTTGGGCTATTTCCTCCCCCGCGGCGACTTCCGTGGACTCGCGGAATGGTTCCGCGCGTTCTCCGCGGGCCTGAGGAACAAGGGTTTTGGCCCCTTGGAGGATCAGGAATTCTAGCGGGACCCGCGGTTCCTACGGGACAACCTGCGCCTGACGAGGAGCCCGAGCAGCACCCAGGGCTCGCCGAATACCCGGTAGGCGACACGCCCGGGATGCAGGGCGAGCCGCCACGCCCATTCCAGGCCGAGCCGGCCAAGCCAGCGGGGCGCGAGCTTCTGGAGGCCGGCCAGTTGTTCGATAGCCCCGCCTACCGTGCAGTAAACCGCTGGAGGAAGTTCGTCCAGGCGGCGTTGCAAGACGGATTCCTGCAATGGCATGCCGAGGCCGAGGAGGACCAGTTGCGGCCGGAACTCCGCCAACCAGGCAACAGTCGCTTCTTCCCGCGCTCCGTCCCAATTCTCGCCGGGGCGCCCGCAAACTTCGGCCCCGGGAACGATCCGCCGCAGCCGTTCCACAGTCTTGCTGTTTGCGACGGCACCGGCCCCGACCACGGCGATCCGGCGCAAACCTTCGACTCCGCCGAGTGCAGGTACCCAGTCCGTGGATCCCAGGCGGTACTCCATGATGCGGGAGCCGTTGTGCGGGCCGTCGCTGCTTGAAGCACCACGATGCGCAAGTCCCCAGAGCATGGCAACGGGAGCGCCGTCCAGCAAGACGACATCGCTGCGGTCATAGAAGTCGCGGAAGTCGGGACTCGAATGGCAAAGCGTCACACTGTGCAGGTTGTGTCCGAGGACCAGCCTGGTGGTGCCGTCCGAGACAAAAGCGCTCATGGCCTCGATGAGGTCGTTCGCACGCAGGGCGGTGACGTCGACGTCGAGCAATGGAACCCGATCCCGGACCAGGCTCATTCGGCCGTTTCTCCGAGCCCCAGCACTCCCGGAACCACCTCGCGAAGCCGCTCGAGCGAAATGGCACCGTCGCGCACTACCCGGAGGGGCAACGTGGTGGCATCGACAATGGTGGAGGGAACGGACTCGGAACCCTCGAGCGGCCGGACGCCGCCCTCGAGGTATACCTCGACCGATTCGGCGAGCTGGTCCATCGCCTCCGCCGCGGTCCGCGCGGCGGGTTGCCCCGTGCGATTGGCCGAGGACACGGCCAGTGGACCTGTGCGGTTCAGGAGTTCGAGCGCAACGTCGTCATTGGGCATCCGCAGCGCCACGGTCCCCCGCGTCTCTCCCAAGTCCCATTCCAGGGAGGGTTGCGCGTGGAGGATCAGTGTCAGGCCGCCGGGCCAGAATGCGTCGGCGAGCTTGCGGGCTTCCGCGGATACTTCGCTCGCCAGCCCGTCGAGGGCGTTAAGTCGCGGAATCAGCACCGGCGGGGGCATCTGCCGGCCGCGCCCCTTGGAAACGAGCAGCATGGTCACGGCCTGCGGCGAGAACGCGTCTGCGGCAATGCCGTAAACGGTGTCCGTGGGCATGACGATGCACTTTTTCGCGTCGATGGCGCGCTGGGCATGCTCGAGGCCTTCGGCGCGTTGGTCAGCTGAGCTGCAGTTGTAGCTTGTGGTCACAGCGCTATTCTTTCACTCGGCGGAGGGGGCTGCTGCCAACACCGCGCTGGTTGCACGTTCCTTGCCATTGAGGTCGAGGTGGCTCGTTACGTGTGTCCAGCAGCCTGCGGCGCGCAAGTGCTCGGCGATCCAAGCCGCCTGCACTTCCGCGTGCTCCATCACGAAGTACCCGCCCGGCTTCAGGAGCCGGGCAGCTGAGGCGGCCGCCGCCGTCGGGAGCTCCATGCCGTCCGCTCCTCCGCCGTACAAGGCTTCAGGAGGATCGTGGAGCGCTACCTCGGGCTCGTTGGGAATGGCCTCGGCGGGAATATACGGAGGATTGGAAATGACGACGTCGAAGGTTCCGTCGTGTTCAGGCAAAGCGTTGCGGAGGTCGCCCTGCACGAGGATGACGCCGAGCGGCCGCAGGTTCTTCGCAGCCCAGGCATGCGCGAACGCGCTGAATTCGACGGCGTGGACCTCCGCTCCCGGCACTTCGTGGGCGATCGATCCGGCTATCGCGCCCGAGCCGGTACCAAGATCGACCACTTTAGGATTATGCAACCCTTGCAGGTGGTCGATGACGAGTTGCACGACCGATTCCGTTTCGGGTCTCGGGATGAACACTCCCGGGCCGACGGCAAGCGTCAGGTAACGGAAATGCGCGACGCCGGTGATGTGCTGGAGCGGGACGCGACGGGCCCGCTCGGCTACCAGGTCCGCGTAGCCTTCGGGCGCGGGGGCGTCGCCGAGAAGCATGGCCCGCAACCGCCCCAGTCCGACTCCCATGAGATGCTCGGCGAGAAGCTCGGCGTCGACACGCGGGGTGGGAACCCCGGCGTCGGCCAAAACCGCGGTCGCCTCGCGGACGGCGTCAGCGAGGCGTTGTCCTTCAAAGAGGGTCATTCGCCCAAGGCGTCAAGGCGTGACTGTTCGTCCATCTCGATAGCCGACTGGATGACGGGTTCGAGGTCGCCGTTCATGACCTGGTCGAGGTTGTATGCCTTGTAACCGGTGCGGTGGTCGGCAATCCGGTTTTCGGGGAAGTTGTACGTGCGTATGCGCTCCGAACGGTCCATGGTGCGGATCTGCGACTTGCGCTGCTCGGAGTTCGCGGCGTCGATTTGCTCCTGCTGGTGCGCGAGGATGCGCGCCCGCAGGACCCTCATGCCCGCTTCACGGTTCTGCAACTGCGACTTTTCGTTTTGCATGGCCACCACGATGCCCGTGGGAAGGTGGGTGATACGTACCGCCGAGTCGGTGGTGTTGACCGACTGGCCGCCGGGACCGGAGGACCTGTAGACGTCGATCTTGAGGTCGTTCTGGTTGATTTCGAGTTCTTCCGGCTCGTCGACCTCCGGGAGGACCAACACGCCGGCCGCGGAGGTATGGATCCGTCCCTGCGATTCGGTCACGGGAACACGCTGGACACGGTGCACGCCGCCTTCGAACTTCAGTCTTGCGTAGACACCTTCGGCGGGGTCATTCGAATTCCCCTTGACCGCCATCTGGACATCCTTGTAGCCACCGAGGTCCGATTCCGTCGCGGAGATCAGCTCGGTCTTCCACCCGCGTGACTCCGCGTACCGCATGTACATCCGCAGGAGGTCGCCGGCGAACAACGCGGCTTCGTCGCCGCCCTCGCCGCCCTTGACTTCGAGAATGACATTGCGCGCATCGTCGGGATCGCGGGGAATCAGCAAGCGACGCAGTTTCTCCTGCGCGGCAGGCAGCTGCTCCTCGATATCAGCCACTTCAGCAGCGAAATCCGGATCTTCGGCGGCCATCTCCTTGGCTGCGTCAAGATCGTCCATGAGCCCGCGCCAGCGGTTGTACGCCTCGACAATGCCCTGCAGCTGGGCAGACCGGCGCCCGAGCTTGCGGGCCAGCGACTGGTCGGCATATACAGCGGGATCGCTCAACTGCGCCTGGATGGCAGCATGCTCATCAAGCAATCCCTGTACGGACTCAAACATTTCAAAACCTCTTTCGACTTGTACAAGTCTAGTAACTGCGACGCGGAGTCAGTTACGGCCCATGTAGAGGGTCCGGATGGGCCCTAAGTGACCCCGCGTTGCAACGAAAAGGGGCGGGGGCTGAACATCCGCGCGGCATCAACCGCACGGACGAACGAGCGCCCGCCCCTAAGGTAGCTATTTGTCGTTGTCCGACTTAGCCCCAAGAGTCGTCTTCTGTACCTGCATGAGGAATTCGACGTTGCTCCCGGTCTCCCGGATCTTGTTGGTCAGGAGTTCAAGGCTCTGCTGGGTCTCAAGCCCGGAGAGGACACGACGCAGCTTCCACATGATCTTGACCTCTTCGGAGGAGAGCAGGTTCTCTTCGCGCCGGGTGCCCGAGGCATTGACGTCCACGGCCGGGAAGATCCGCTTGTCGGCCAGCTGGCGGGACAAGCGCAGTTCCATGTTGCCGGTGCCCTTGAACTCTTCGAAGATCACTTCGTCCATCTTGGAACCGGTCTCCACGAGGGCGGTTGCAAGGATGGTCAGTGAGCCGCCGTTTTCGATGTTGCGGGCAGCACCGAAGAAGCGCTTGGGTGGGTACAGGGCTGCGGAGTCCACGCCACCGGACAGGATGCGGCCGGAGGCCGGTGCCGCCAGGTTGTAGGCGCGACCCAGGCGGGTCATGGAATCGAGGAGGACCACGACGTCCATGCCCATTTCCACGAGGCGCTTGGCGCGTTCGATGGAGAGCTCGGCAACGGTGGTGTGGTCGTCTGCGGGACGATCGAAGGTCGAGGCGATGACCTCACCCTTGACCGTGCGCTGCATGTCCGTGACTTCTTCGGGACGTTCGTCAACAAGCACCATCATGAGGTGGACCTCAGGGTTGTTGGTGGTGATCGCATTTGCGATGGACTGCAGGATGAGGGTTTTTCCGGCCTTGGGCGGAGAAACGATCAAGCCACGCTGGCCCTTGCCGATCGGAGCCACGAGGTCGATGACGCGCGGGCCGATCTTCTTGGGGTCCGTTTCGAGGCGAAGTCGCTCGGACGGGTACAGCGGGACGAGCTTCGCGAACTCGACGCGGTCCCGCAGTTCTTCAGAGGTCTTTCCGTTGACCGACGTAACGCGGACAAGGGCGTTGAACTTCTGGCGTGCGGACTGCTGGCCGCGGTCCTCGCCATCGCGCGGTGCACGGATGGCGCCGACGACGGCGTCGCCCTTGCGAAGGTTGTACTTCTTGACCTGGGCCAAGGAGACGTAGACGTCGTTCGCGCCTGGCAGGTAGCCCGAGGTGCGGATGAACGCGTAGTTCTCGAGGACATCGAGTATGCCGGCCACCGGAAGCAGCACATCGTCTTCGGTGATTTCGATGTCGTCGACGTCCGGGCCCTGCGCACGGCCGCGACGGCGTTCGTTGCGGTCCCGGAAGCGGTCGCTGCGGCTGTTTCCATCGCGGTTATCGCGGTTGTCGCGATTGTCCTGGCCACCGGAGCGGTCATTGCGGTCACGGCGGTTGCGGCGGTTGCGGCGGTTGCCGGTCTCGTCGGCGTCGTTGTCTTCACGTCGGGTGCGCGTGTTCTCGCGGCGCTCGCGCTGGCCCTGTTCGCCGGCTTCGCCCTGACGAGGTTCTGCCTGGCGCTGTTCAGCCTGACGGGGTTCTGCCTGGCGCTGTTCGCCCTGGCGAGGTTCAGCCTGGCGCTGTTCAGCCTGACGGGGTTCTGCCTGGCGCTGTTCAGCCTGCGGCTGCTCGGTTTGCGGTTGCTCGACCGTGCGGGCCTCGGCGCCGTCGACGGTTTCGGCAGGAGCATTCTCGGTGCGCCGACGGTTCCGGGTGCGCGGCTGGCGGCGTTCGGTTCCTTCGCCGGTTTCGGCTACGGGAGCGGCGGGTGCATCGGCGGCGGCCGGGGCCTCAGCGGTTTCGCTTGCGGCAGGCGTGGACACGAGGCCGTCACTGGTGGCGCGGCGGCTTCGGCCACGTCCGCGGGCCCGGGTGGTCTCCTGGGCCGTTGCTTCCGTCGATGTCGCAGCAGCCTCGACGGCTGCCTCGGCTACAGGAGCGGCAGGTGCTTCAGCCTTTGCGGCTGCCTTCGCACCTGAAGCTGCCTTCGCAGGAGCTTTGCTGGTGGTGGCACCGGCGCGGTGGGCCGAAATAGCCGAAACCAAGTCCCCCTTGCGCATCCGGGATCCGCCCGAAATACCCAGCTGGCTGGCAAGGGCCTGAAGCTGCGCGAGCTTAAGGCCGGCAAGCCCGCTGCTCTTGGCGGTTGCGGCCGTTGACGACTCGGCAGCAGAAGATGTTGTGTCCACAGCTGAAGCCAGCTCAGTGGTTTCTGTCACGAAGGATCCTTCCCCCTCGACGGCGTCCAGACCTGGAGCTGGACGCGATGATTTGTTCTGGACTGCAGTTCAGATCTGCAGCCGTGATGTCGGACCTGCCGGTTATGTTCAGCAGGGCCGGATACTAATGCGTCTTCGATGCTCCGATGTGCGGGGCGCGGGCTGACGGTCCGGGAAACAGATTTTGCTCTGTGGCACCTGCGACAGGCCGATAAGGAGACGGCACCGGCAGACTTCGACACAGTAGGAGACGGGAACGGCACTTGAGCCGGGATCCAATGTCAGGGAACTGCCCGCGGTTTTACCGCCGGTGCAAGTCCACTGTAGCACCTTCGACGTCTACTGCCAGCGTCATCACGCGCCAGGAGACATCCGGTGTGTTGTCCGCGGCAAAATCCGCGATGAGTTCCGTCACCACTGCGGCTTCCTCTTCGCCGTTGGCCAGTGCCAGGACGGTGGGACCGGCGCCCGAAACGACGGCCGCATGGCCGGAGGACCGCAGCGCTGCGATCAGGGCCGCGCTTGGCCGCATTGCTTCCGCCCGGTAGCTCTGGTGCAGGAAATCTTCGGTTCCCGGCAAGAGGAAATCGGGCTGGGCGGTCAGTGCGTGGATCAATAGCGCCGCCCGGCCTGAATTCATTGCGGCAGCATGGTGCCCTATTGACGCGGGCAACAGGCCGCGGGCGATCTCCGTTGACAGCTCATAGTCCGGCACGGCAACGATGGGAATGACGCTCGGGACCACATCCGCCCGTGTGCTCCTGTACTGCTCGCTGTCCTGCCACGACAAGGCCAGTCCGCCGAAAATCGCAGGTGCGACGTTGTCCGGATGCCCTTCCATCTCGCTCGTGAGCTGCAGGATCCAGTTGCGGTCCCGCTGTGCCGACGACGGCACCATGGCATTTGCCGCCGTCACGGCCGCCACGACTGCCGAGGCCGAGGAACCGAGACCGCGCCCGTGCGGATTCACGTTGAGCGCAGTGATCTTCAGCCCGTTGTGGCGGTAGCCGAGGCGTTCCAAGGCCGCGTTGACGGCGCGGACCACCAAGTGGCTGCCATCGCGGGGAAGGGTATCGGCACCTTCACCGGAGAGCTCGAATTCGAGCTCTCCGGTGTTGAGCGTTTCGAGGGTCAGGGTGTCGTAGATCGACAATGCGAGGCCTAGGCTGTCGTACCCCGGGCCCAGGTTGGCACTGGTGCCCGGGACCCTGACGGTCACCTGCTGGCCTGCCGCGACAAGCTCAAGTCCGGTCGCGGTGGACTGCGTGGTCTCCACTCTTAGTTTTCTTCCAGTCCCAGCTCGGCGGCCACGGTCACGACGTCGTTCGATACCTTGACCGGCTGCACTTCGCTGCCGTCTTCGGTGCGAAGGGCCCACTGCGGGTCCTTGAGTCCGTGCCCGGTGACCGTGATGACGATGGTCTTGCCTTCGGGAACCTCGCCCGCGGCGTGCTTCTTGATGAGTCCTGCGACGCCTGCCGCCGATCCGGGCTCCACGAAGACGCCCTCCTTCGAGGAGAGCCAGCGGTGGGCGTCAAGGATTTCGTCATCGGTTACGGCATCGATGAAACCGCCGGATTCGTCCCGCGCGGCGATCGCGGTGTCCCAGGACGCCGGGTTTCCGATGCGGATGGCCGTGGCGATCGTGTCTGGCTCCGTAATCGGGTGGCCGGCCACAAACGGCGCGGCACCAGCGGCTTGGAAGCCCCACATGGCCGGAGTCTTGGTGGAGACCGCAGGAAGCGTACCCGCGGTGTCCGACTCGAAGGGTGCGGAGTACTCCTTGTAGCCCTTCCAGTACGCGCTGATGTTGCCGGCGTTTCCGACGGGCAGGACGTGGATGTCGGGAGCGTCGCCGAGGGCATCGACAATTTCGAATGCACCCGTCTTCTGCCCCTGGATACGCGCAGGGTTGACAGAATTCACAAGGAACACCGGGTAGGATTCACCGAGTTTGCGGGCGATATCCAAGCAGTTGTCGAAGTTGCCATCGACCTGAAGCAGGGTGGCGCCGTGCGCGATCGCCTGGCTCAACTTGCCCATGGAGATCTTGCCTTCGGGCACGAGTACAGCGCACTTCAGCCCGGCGGCTGTCGCGTATGCCGCGGCGGAGGCCGAAGTGTTGCCAGTAGAGGCACACACTACGGCCTTCGCGCCTGCCTCGACGGCAGCGGTCATGGCCATGGTCATGCCGCGGTCCTTGAAGGATCCGGTCGGGTTCATGCCCTCGACCTTCAAGTACACAGTGGATCCGGTGAGCTCGGAGAGCTTCTCCGCGTGGACCAGGGGCGTTCCGCCCTCACCGAGGGTAATGACCTTCGTGGTTTCCGTTACAGGCAGACGATCAGCGTATTCGCGGATTACTCCGCGCCATTGGTGAGCCACTTAGACCCCTTCTACCCGCAGGACGGATGTCACAGAATTGATAACGTCCAGGCCCTTGATGGCCTCGACGGTCGCCGCGAGTGCGGCTTCGGATGCGCGGTGGGTGACGATCTTCAGTTCTGCCGACTCGACATTGGAGGCGGAATCACGGTGGATCGTCTGGCGCATGATTTCGATGGAAACGCCCTTCTCGGCGAAGATGTGGGCGATTCGGGCCAGCACGCCAGGCTGGTCGGCGACGTCCAGGCCGACGTAATAGCTGGTGTTCGAGGAGTCGATCGGCAGCGCCGGCACGTGGCCGGTGGTGGTTTCGGTGCGGCCCGGTCCACCCAGGACCAGGCGCCGGGCTGCCGAGACGAGATCGCCCAGAACGGCAGACGCCGTCGGGGTCCCGCCCGCGCCCTGGCCGTAGAACATCAACTCGCCCGCGTTCTCGGCCTCGATGAAGACGGCGTTGAAGGCTCCGCGGACGGCGGCAAGCGGGTGTTCACGCGGCAAGAGCGTCGGGTGCACGCGAACGGACACGCCTTCCCCGCCGCCATCTGCCGCGTCCTCAATCTTCTCGGCAATGGCGAGCAGCTTGATGACGAAGCCGGCTTCTTTGGCAGCGGCGATGTCGGATGCGCTGACCTTCGTGATGCCTTCGCAGTAAACGTCTTCGAGGGCGAACCGCGTGTGGAAGGACAACGACGCGAGGATGGCGGCCTTCGCGGCGGCGTCATGGCCTTCGACGTCGGCGGTGGGATCGGCTTCCGCATAGCCCAGCCGCTGGGCTTCGGCCAGGGCGTCTGCGAACTGTGCGCCGGTGCTGTCCATTTGGTCGAGGATGAAGTTGGTGGTGCCGTTGACGATTCCCAGGACCTTGGTGATGCGGTCGCCGGAGAGGCTGTCGCGGATCGGCCGGAGGATCGGGATCGCACCAGCGACGGCCGCTTCGTACGAGAGCTGGACCCCGGCTTTGTCGGCCTCTTCGTAAAGGGTGGGGCCGTCCTGTGCCAGGAGCGCCTTGTTGCCGGTCACGACGCAAGCGCCATTCTGCATGGCTGTCAGGATGAGGGAACGCGCCGGTTCGATGCCGCCCATGAGTTCGATGACGAGGTCCGCATCCTTGACGAGGGTGTCGGCGTCCGTGGTGAACAACTCATGTGGCAGTTCGACGTCGCGTGGTGCGTCGACGTTGCGCACGGCGATGCCGGAAAGCTCCAGGCGTGCCCCGCTGCGGGCGGCGAGGGCGTCGGCGTCTTCAAGGAGAATTCTCGCTACCTGGGCTCCAACATTGCCACAGCCGAGCAAGGCCACCTTCAGGGTTCGCACTTCAGACATTCGCCACTCCCATATCGCGGTTCAAGAGATCTTCTTCGGTTTCCCCGCGGACGATCAGCCGGGCGGCTCCATTCCGCACAGCGACAACGCCAGGCCTGGCCAGATAGTTGTAGTTGCTTGAGAGGGCCCAGCAATAGGCGCCGGTCCCCGGTACAGCGAGCAAATCACCGGCTGCCACGTCTTCGGGCAGATATACATCTCTAACAACTATGTCGCCGCTCTCGCAATGTTTGCCCACCACTCGGGACAGCTGCGCCCGCGCATCGGAGGTCCGTGAAGCGAGAATTGCCGAATAATCCGCGTCGTAGAGCACCGGCCGGGGGTTGTCGCTCATGCCCCCGTCCACCGACACATAGCGGCGCGGGAACGTAACGTTTTCGCGTCCCTCCCCCAGTGCGGCGGAATCCACGCGAACGGTTTTCAAAGTTCCGACTTCATACAATGTGAAGGTGCTCGGGCCGACGATTGCGCGGCCGGGCTCTATCGAAATACGCGGCGGCGTGATGTCCAGTTCCGCGCACTTCGAACGTACGACGGCGGCGAGCGCGTTCGCGATTTCGGCTGGCGGCCGGGGGGTGTCCACGGGGGTGTAGGCGATTCCATGCCCGCCCCCAAGGTCCAGCTCCGGCATCGTGATGGAATACTTGTCCTGCATCGCGGCGAGGAATACCAGGAGCTTCTCCGCGGCCAAGGCAAAACCGTCGGCCTCGAAGATCTGGGAACCTATGTGGCAGTGGAGCCCCAGGAGCTCCACGCCCGGGTAGGAGGTGGCGGCTGCGACAGCTTCCTCCGCCGCCGACAGGCCTGCCTCGTCGGTGGAGTCTTCGGCCATGGAGAGCCCAAACTTCTGGTCTTCGTGCGCTGTGGCGATGAACTCGTGTGTGTGGGCATGAACGCCGGGGGTGAGCCGCAACATGACCTTCGCCGTTTCGCCCCGGCCGGAAGCGATCTTCGCCACGCGTTCGAGTTCGTCGAGGCTGTCCACCACGATCCTGCCGAGCTTCATGTCCAACGCGCGGTTGATCTCGGCATCGGACTTGTTGTTGCCGTGCAGCCCAAGGTTCGCGCCGTCAATGCCCGCGCGCGCCGCGACCGCCAACTCCCCGCCCGAACAGGTGTCGAGGCGTAGTCCTTCCTCTGCCACCCACGCCGCTACTGCTGTACACAAGAATGACTTCCCGGCGTAATAGACATCCACTCCCCCGCAGATGTCGTCGAAGGCGGCGTCGAACGCCTCCTTGAACGAACGGGCGCGGGCACGGAAATCGTCCTCGCTCATCACGAACAATGGCGTCCCGAACCGGGCTTTGAGTTCGCTGACCGGAACGCCGCTGATGGCGAGTTCTCCGGCGTCGTTCCGTTCCACACCGGCAGCCCATGCCGGAGCGTGGAGGGCATTGACGTCTCCCGGGAGGTCGAGCCATTCGGGAGCAAGCGGCGAAGCGTCGGTTTTGTTGGTGCTGTCCTGCATGTCGATCACATCCGTTCCGGGGCAGAGACACCAAGCAGTTCGAGTCCGTTCGCCAACACCTGGCTGGTGGCGTCGTTGAGCCAGAGGCGCGTGCGGTTCACGTCCTGCACTGGTTCGTCGCCAAGGGGCGAGACGCGGCAGGCGTCGTACCAGCGGTGATAGGCGCCGGCAATGACTTCGAGGTGCCGCGCCACACGGTGGGGCTCACGGAATTCGGCAGCTTTGGCCACGATCGACGGGTAGCTGCCAAGGTACGAAAGCAGCTCGTTCTCGGTGGCGTGGTCCAGCAAGGAGGCGTCGAACGCGCTGTGGTCCACTCCGGCCTCGATCGCGTTCCGGGCGGTTCCACGCGAACGCGCGTGCGCGTACTGAACGTAGAACACCGGGTTTTCGTTGCTGTTCTTCTTCAGCAGCTCTGGATCAAGGGTCAACGGCGAGTCGGCGGGGAAGCGCGCCAGGGAGTAGCGCACCGCGTCCTTGCCGAGCCATTCGATCAGGTCCTTGAGTTCAATGATGTTGCCTGCTCGCTTGGACAGCTTGGCTCCGTTGACCGAAACCAACTGTCCGATCAGGACCTCGATGTTGACCTCGGGATCGTCCCCCGCGCATGCGGCAATCGCCTTGAGCCTGTTGATGTAGCCGTGGTGGTCGGCACCGAGAAGGTAGATCTTCTCGGTGAAGCCACGGTCCTTCTTGGACAAGTAGTAGGCGGCGTCAGCGGCGAAGTAGGTCGGCTCGCCGTTGGCCCGGATCATGACACGGTCCTTGTCGTCGCCGAAGTCCGTGGTCCGAAGCCATACCGCGCCACCGTCGTCGAACACGTGACCTTGTTCGCGAAGGCGGGCAACCGCGCTTTCGATCGCACCGGCGTCGTGCAGTTCCTGCTCGGAGAAGAACACGTCGAATTCCACGCCGAACTCCGCGAGAGTGTCCTTGATGTCCTTCATCTGGGCCTCATAGGCGGCGGCGCGGATGACGGGAAGGGCTGCTTCATCCGTGAGTTCCCGGATGGCCGGATGCGCCTTGAGGACTTCGTCGCCGAGTTCCCGTATGTACTCGCCCGGGTAGCCGCCTTCCGGAACGCCGCGGCCGTGCAAGCGCGACAGCACGGAGTTGGCGAACACGTTCATCTGCGAGCCGGCGTCGTTGATGTAATACTCCGCCGTGACGTCCGCGCCCGAAGCACGCAAGACGCGCGCAATGGAGTCCCCCAAGGCGGCCCAGCGCGTATGGCCGATGTGCAGCGGACCGGTGGGATTGGCGGACACGAACTCCATGTTGACCACGTGGCCTGCGAGCGCTTCGTTGGTTCCGTAGGAACGTCCCGCCTCAACAATGACCTTGGCCAGCGCGCCTGCCGTAGCGGCGTCCACGGTGATGTTGAGGAAGCCGGGGCCCGCAATATCTACCGCAGTGACGCCGTCGATCGCTTTCAGCCGCGTGCTGAGGATTGTGGCAAATTCGCGGGGGTTGGTACCGGCGTGCTTGGCCAGTTGCAGGGCAATATTCGTGGCCCAGTCGCCGTGTTCCCGGTTCTTCGGCCGCTCCACGCGCACGTCCTCGGGGAGGGCGGTTTCGGAAAGGGCAAGTTCGCCCGCGGCGACTGCGTCTTTCAGGCATGCGGATATGGCGGCGGAGAGTTCTTCGGGAGTCACCCAACTAGCCTACCGGTGGGGCTTCCAAGTGGTGGAATCCTTACGGTTTCCGCCCGGAAAGTTCACAGATTGAACCGATACGCTGAATTGAACGTCGACAAGGCGAACGGTCCACGGCACCTTGTCGCCTTCATTACTTGTCCAGTTGAAACGAGCAGAATATGACTACGCCACTCCGCAAGAGCATCCTCGTCGGCGCCGCCGGCCTTTCCCTCGCCGGTTCGATGGCGGCTTGCGCGCCTTCCGTCCAGAGCAGCGCAGCGGAAAACAGCCCCGCCGGAAGCACCACGCCGCAGGCAGGCTCAAGCAAGCTGGCAACCACGGGATCGACCGCTTCCGGTTCCTACAAGGACGGCACGTACAGTGCCGACGGCAGCTACACCTCCCCCAACGGCCAGGAAACCGTGGGCGTCCAACTGACTTTGTCCGGCGGCACCGTCACCAACGTGGGGATTACGGTCCACCCCTCCAATCCGAACACCAAGAAGTTCCAGACGGAGTTCAAGGACGGAATCGCGGCGCAAGTAGTCGGCAAGAAAATCGATGACCTCAACGTCTCCAAGGTCGCCGGGTCTTCCTTGACCAGTGGCGGCTTCAACCAAGCCGTGGATACCATCAAGTCCGAGGCAAAGTAAGCGGCATGGCGCACCCGGGCTGGAGCGATTTCAGCTTCGAAGGGATCGGAACCGCGTGGGAGGTTTCGACGCCGGAGCCGCTCGCCGACGCGGTTCGGCGCCAGGTCCTCGCCGTCGTGGAGGATTACGACCGCAGCTATTCACGGTTCCGGAAGGATTCGCTCGCTGCCAGGCTCGCAAAGGAACCCGGAACAGTCAGGCTTCCGCCCGGGTCGGGGGAACTTGGCACGCTGTTCCGGAAACTGTACGAGCTCAGCCAAGGTGCCATGACCCCGCTGATCGGAGGAAGCCTTGAACAATTGGGGTATGGGCCGGGCTACTCATTGCGGCCCCTTGGCCAGCCGGTAGCCGCGCCGCCTTGGGACAACGTACTGGAATGGCGGGGATCGACGCTCAGCACGTCCGTCCCCGTCGTTTTGGATGTGGGCGCAGCCGGCAAGGGCCAGTTGGTGGACCTGGTCGCAGCTGTCCTGCACTCGGCGGGTATCGGGGCGTTCCTCGTCGATGCCAGTGGCGATATGCTCCACCGCTCACAGTCTCCGCTGCGGGTCGCCCTCGAACACCCGTACGACCCCACCCAGGCAATCGGCGTCGTCGAACTCCGTGACGGGGCGTTGTGCGCCTCCGCGGCCAACCGACGCGCCTGGGGCGATGGTTTGCACCACGTCCTTGACGGATCTACCGGGCGTCCGGTGGAAAAAGTTGTGGCGACGTGGACCATGGCGTCGAGCGCGATGGAAGCCGATGCCCTCGCCACCGCCCTCTTCATGGTGGATCCGAAGGAGCTTGGGAGGGAGTTCGCCTTTTCGTGGCTGGCCGTGTACTCGAACGGCCATGCGGCATATTCGGCGGGATTCGAAGGGACACTTTTCTCATGATTGCTGTGAAAGCCCGACTCGACGCCTGGCTCGGCCGCATCACGATGTACAGGCTGATGCTATGGGTCCTGGGCGTGTTGGCCGCGTACAGCATGGTGTTGAACGTCCTCGGTTGGCTGACCTTCGGGCTTCCCGCGATGGCCGTCCATCTGGTGTTGTGCCTTGGGCTCAGTTACGGGTCCAACCGGCTCGTCGCGCTCCTGTTCAGGGTGCGCCCGCATGCGGAATCCTCCCTCATCACGGGTCTGCTGCTGTACTTCCTGTTTTGGCCGACGGAGCTGGCGCCAAGCGTCAGCGTCCCGGACCTTGCGGGAGTCGCCTTGGCCTGTGTTGCGGCGTCCACGTCCAAATACGTCCTCGCTTTCCGCGGCCGGCATATCTTCAATCCGGCTGCGGCAGGCGCCTTCATCGCGAGCCTCACGGGCTTGAACATCGCCACCTGGTGGGCGGCGACACCGGCGATGCTGTGGGCAGTGGTGCCGGGAGTCCTTCTCGTCCTGTATCGGACGCGTAAGTTCCCTATGGCCTGCGCCTTCCTGCTGGTTGCCATTGCCATTGTGTCAACCGAGCTGCTCCGTACAGGCATCGCGCTCGGCCCAGCCCTGTGGCAACCCCTTGCCCAAAGGCCCCTGTTGTTCTTCGTCGGCTTCATGCTGACGGAGCCGCTGACATTGCCTCCGCGCCGCCTGCAGCAATTGGCGGTAGCGGTGGTAGTCGCTGTGTTGTTTACGGTGCCGTACAACCTGGCGATTGTTGCCAATTCGCCGGAACTCGCGCTGTTGGTAGGCAACGTCTTGGCGTTTTTCCTCGGCCAACGCGGCGGCATCATGCTCAGGTTCAACGGTTCGCGATCCCTGACTCCTTCGAGCACCGAGTTCCGTTTTGAGCCGCAACGACCCCTCCGTTTCCTTCCCGGGCAGTTCATGGAGCTGAATTTGCCGCACTCGCGTTCCGATGGAAAAGGAAGGAGGCGGGTCTTCAGCATCACCAGCGCGCCTGGCTCGCCCGAGGTGACGTTTGGCGTCGGCACCGCCGAACCGCTTTCGTCCGCCAAGCAGGCGTTACTCGCGCTCGAACCCGGCGAGCGCATCAGCGGAACCGCCGTGGGCGGCGACTTTGTGCTGCCGTCCGACGCCGGCAGGCCAGTATTGCTGATTGCGGCGGGAATCGGGATCACGCCATTCTTGTCCCAGCTCACACCAGACCACTCAGCCAAGCGCGATGTCGTGGTGCTGTATCTTGCCCGGAGTGCCGACGAAATCGCCGGACAGGACCTCCTGGCGGCTTCGGGAGCCCGCGTCATTGCACGGCTGGCCGACGGCTCCACGCCGCCGTCGTTCATGCACGACGCCGGGCGCCAACGGATCGATAGCAGCTCGCTTCGGGACCTCGTCCCCGACATCGCAGGCCGCGACGTCTACGTGTCCGGGTCGCCGTCGAGCGTGGATTCCCTCCGCGCCGCCGCGCGGACGGCAGGCGCCCGGCGAGTCCATGTGGACTCCTTCGCAGGGTACTGACGCGGCGCCCGGCAACCCCGTTTTCCATTGGGGCGCGGTGACCTGCTAAGCTCATGGACGTCCCACCGGCAACGGATGGGAGCTTGGATGCCCTCGTAGCTCAGGGGATAGAGCGTCTGCCTCCGGAGCAGAAGGCCGTAGGTTCGAATCCTATCGAGGGCACCACAGAGAGAACCCCGCCAGTTCACAGAACCGGCGGGGTTTTTTCTTTGTGGTTTTTGAGGGCGCGGCGCCGGTGGCATCCATGGAAGCTGCCTCGAAAGTTCTTCATTTTCCTAGCAAATTGCCGTCACGTTTTGGTTCCTGCGGACACAACATCCTTGTGCAGACCGCCAATGAGGAGGAGCCGATGTCAGCATTCCCCGAGCTTGAGGCTAAAACCCCCGTCCTCGCGAAGAAGCTGTCGCGGCTTTCCCCTGCGCAACGCGCGATCATCTTGTCACCTAGGACCGAGGAAACCGATGCCTGACTGCGAAGCCGCCCGCCGCAATAAACAAGCGCTCTTCGAGCTCGAATTGTCATGGGGCAACGGCATCGTGGACCTCGGAAAGCTGCAACGGATCCTGAAGGGATCGGACAACGCCGGGGACCAGTCGCCAGCCTGCCCGGATTGCCCGTTGGCTGCCGCCACCCCTTAGTTATCTTGGATATGCCACTATCTTGGACATGCCGCGATGCGGGCCAAAAAAGTCGGTGGGCGCTCCTAAGCTGATTCGTACCCGGCCAAGACCACCAGGTGCGAAAGGGATCGCCATGATTTGTTCCATCGTCCCGCCCTATATGCTGCGCAGGCTGGCAGCACGGAGTGAACCGCGCCTGCGGCTGATAGCGCGGGCGGCCAAGGAGTCCTTGCTCCACGTCAAGAACCTGCAGGCCGTCCGTTCCCTGTCGGTTTCCGCGGCCGTTCCCACTGCCCGGCAGGCCAAGCCCGGCCCGCCGAAAAGGACGATCTACGACGCCGGCTCCACGGAAGTCTTGCCGGGAAGGATCGTGCGCAAGGAAGCCGGGGAGGCAACGGGCGACCCCTCAGCCGACGAGGCATATGACGGTTTGGGCGAAACACATCGTCTTTACGCCGAGGTCTTCGACCGCAATTCCATTGACGGTGCCGGATTGAAACTGGATGCCACCGTCCACTACGGGCAGCTGTATGACAACGCGTTTTGGAATGGTAACCAAATGGTATTCGGCGACGGCGACGGCCAGATCTTCCAGCGATTCACCAAGTCGCTCAGCGTTATCGGGCACGAGCTGGCCCATGGAGTCACGCAGTTCACGGCAGGGCTTTCCTACAGGAACCAGGCCGGAGCCCTCAACGAGTCGATGTCGGACGTCTTCGGCGTGCTAGTGGAGCAGTACGCCAAGAAGCAGTCAGCCGCCGATGCCAGCTGGCTTATTGGCGAAGGCCTGTTTACCGACGACGTCCAGGGAGCGGCCCTCCGGTCGATGAAGGCCCCGGGTACTGCCTACGATGACGATGTCCTGGGCAAGGACCCGCAACCGGATTCCATGGACGCTTACGTCCGGACGCGGACGGACAACGGCGGAGTGCACATCAACTCCGGCATTCCCAACCGCGCATTCTCCATCGTGGCCCTTGAGCTGGGAGGCAATGCGTGGGAAGCGCCCGGCGAGATCTGGTACAACACCTTGACGAATGGTTCGCTGCCTCCCACATGCACGTTCAGCCGTTTCGCCAGGGCCACCGCGGCGTCGGCCGAGGAATTGTTCGGCGCAACGTCAGCCGAGCATGACGCTGTCCTGAAGGCGTGGGAGACTGTGAAGGTAAAGCTCTAGCGCGCCTTGGAAGCGCCCAGCCGTGAACAATCCGGGACACACGAAATTCGGTGGCAGATGAAGATCACAGTCCAGCGCAGCGGCGGAATTGCCGCATTAACGCGTACCTGGACCGTGGATGCCGCCACATCCGAGGCGAAGCAACGGTGGCTGCCCCTCGTGGAGGCGTGCCCTTGGGACACAGTTAAATCACAGGGCGCTCCGAACGGGCAGGCAGACCGTTTCATGTATTCGATTCGCGCGGGCCAGCATCGGGCAACACTTCCGGAGACCGCAGTCACCGGTCCGTGGCACGCGCTCATCGAGAATGCCAAGGCCGAGGGCCGCGAAAGCCTGCGCCGCTAGCCTGCTTCGGCCAGCTGACCGCGGAATGCCCGCCGATACGACTGCGGGCTCGTATCCAGGACCTTGGAAAAGTGGTGCCGCAACAGTACGGAGTGTCCGAATCCTGCTTCGCGTGCCACCTCGTCGATGTTCAGCTCTGTGGATTCCAGGAGTTCCTGGGCGCGAAGGACACGCTGGGAGTTAAGCCAAGCCGCTGGTGTTGCCCCGGTTTCTGCCCGGAAGCGCCGAGCGAACGTGCGCGGCGACATGTGGAGGCGGGCGGCGAGGTCGTTGACGCTGTGGTCTTCTCCGAGGTTCGATACCATCCACCGGAGCAGGGCCTCCATGGGCGCGGATCCGCACGAAGGCATGGGCCGGTCGATGAATTGCGCCTGGCCACCATCCCGATGTGGCGGTACCACCATGTCCCGGGCAATTGCCGCTGCGACATTGGCCCCGAGTTCCACGCGAACCAGGTGCAGGCAAGCATCGATGCCGGCGGCGGTGCCGGCGCTGCTGATAATCGTTCCGTCCTGGACATAAAGCACATCCTCGTCGACCCGTACCTGCGGATACCTGCTCGCTAGCTCCTGGGAATAGTGCCAATGGGTCGTGCAACGACGACCATCGAGGAGGCCAGCCCGCGCAAGCGCGAAAGCTCCGGAACAAATCGACAGGACCCAGGCGCCGCGCGCGTGAGCCGCCCTTAGAGCATCCAGCACGGATTCGGGAACTTCCTCGTCCCTGCTGTACGGGGCCATGATGACCAAATCGGCATCCTCGGCCGCCTCAAGGCCCAGGCCGACATGCATCGACAGGCCCGACCTCATCCTGACGTCACCCGGTACGGGGGTGCAGACCCTGAAGTCGAAGGCGGGTACACCGCTTCCGCGACTGCTGCGATCGATACCGAAAACTTCATAGGAGGTGCCGAACTCGAAGACCGAGAAGTCGTGGACAACAATGACAGCCACCGTTTTCAACATACCCCCAGTATGGCAGAAATTGTTTCATAAGAGGCATTTCTGCCACTGTTTCTTGGCCGGGCCCGGAGACACGATGGAGGCATGGAAATCATCGGATTCTTAGTGTTCATCATCTTGCTCATGGCGGTCGTCGCCGCCATCTCCGCAGTCCGACGGGACGATCGCGAACACATCCCGCCGGCCCGGCAGGGACCCGCCAGGACACCAACGGAGGTTCCGGACAACTCCGTGTGGACGTTGCGGATCTTCTAGCCTGTCGGAGCTCGCTTGCGCTGCCGCAGTAGACTGGCAGCAGCCATGACACTTCATATTTCCTACCCCGCCGAGCTGCCCGTCTCCGAGCGCCGCGAGGACCTGATGGCGGCAATCGCCGCTCACCAGGTGACCATCATCGCCGGTGAAACCGGCTCCGGCAAGACCACGCAAATCCCCAAGATGTGCCTTGAGCTGGGGCTCGGGGACAAAGGCCTTATCGGCCACACCCAGCCCCGCCGGCTTGCAGCGCGCACGGTCGCCGAACGGATCGCTTTCGAGATGGGCGTCGGGATCGGGCAGGAGGTGGGCTTCCAGGTCCGTTTCACCGGCGAGGTCAGCAAGGCCACCAAGATCAAGCTCATGACCGACGGCATCCTGCTGGCGGAAATCCAGCGGGACAAGCTGTTGCGGAAATACAGCGCGATTATCATCGACGAAGCGCACGAGCGTAGCCTCAACATCGACTTCATCCTCGGATATCTCAAGCGGATCCTCCCCCAGCGCCCGGACCTCAAGGTCATCATCACGTCCGCGACGATCGACCCCGAACGCTTTGCCAAACACTTCGGAAACGACGACGGGCCAGCCCCGATTATCGAGGTTTCCGGCCGAACGTACCCGGTGGAAATCCGCTACCGTCCGCTTTCCCAGCCCTCGGCGGGTCCCGACAGCGATGAGGAAGCATCCGACGACGAACTCGAGGAGGATCGCGACCCCCTCGATGCCGTATGCGACGCTGTGGACGAACTTGCGCAGGAAGCTCCCGGCGACATCCTGGTGTTTTTCTCCGGCGAGCGCGAGATCCGAGATGCCGCCGAGGCCCTCAAAGGCCGGATCCAGTCCAACCGACGGCTTGCCGACACGGAAGTGCTGCCGCTGTTCGCACGGCTGAGCCTCCAGGAGCAACATCGCGTCTTCAATCCGGGAGGGAAGCGACGGATCGTGCTCGCCACGAACGTGGCTGAAACCTCCCTCACAGTGCCCGGCATCAAGTACGTCATCGACACCGGCACGGCACGAATTTCGCGCTATTCACACCGAACTAAGGTCCAGCGGCTGCCAATAGAGCGTGTTTCGCAGGCCTCGGCCAGCCAGCGTTCGGGCCGTTGCGGCCGCGTTTCCGAGGGCATCGCGATCCGCCTCTACTCAGAGGAAGACTTCGAGTCGCGCCCGCAATTCACCGATCCGGAGATCCTCAGGACGAACCTCGCTGCGGTCATCCTGCAGATGACGGCCATGGGCGTGGCCCGCGGGCCAAAGGATGTGGAGAACTTCCCGTTCGTCGAACCCCCGGACTCGCGTGCCATCAACGACGGCGTCACGCTCTTGCGCGAGCTCGGCGCCCTGAGTGCTCCACAAGGCAAGCAAGGAAACGACGACGGCGGCAAGGGGCGCCCGGGCGGCACGGTTCGCCTCGGCGGCACGGCCAGTCGCGACAACCAAGCCAGCGGCGGGCTGACCGCCGTCGGGCAGAAATTGGCGCAACTGCCGGTCGACCCCCGGCTCGGACGGATGATCGTGGAAGCCGGAAAGCGTGGCTGCGTCAAGGAAGTCATGATCCTGGCAGCCGCACTCACCATCCAGGATCCACGCGAGCGCCCTACGGACAAGCAGCAGCTCGCGGCGGAAAAGCATGCCCGCTTCCGGGACGAGAATTCGGACTTCACCGGATTCTTGAACCTCTGGAACTACATCCAGGAGAAGCAGCGGGAGCTGTCCTCCACCCAGTTCCGCAGGCTATGCCGCAATGAGTTCATCAACTACCTGCGGGTGCGCGAGTGGCAGGACCTCTTCCAGCAGTTGCGCCAGCTGGCCAAGCCCCTCGGAATCACGATCGACAATAAGCGCGAAGCCGATCCGGTGGGCAACAATGACGGCATCCACATCAGCCTGCTTTCCGGACTGTTGAGCCACATCGGCATGCTGGATGAACGCAAGCGCGAGTATGCGGGTGCACGGGGAAGCCGTTTCGCGATTTTCCCGGGCTCGGCCTTGTTCAAGAAGTCGCCGGCATTCGTCATGGCGGCGGAGCTCGTGGAGACGAGCCGGCTGTGGGCGCGGGTCGCTGCGAAATTCGATCCCGCCTGGGCGGAGCAGGTCGCGCCGGATTTGGTGAAGAGATCGTACAGCCAGCCACACTGGTCAAGCCGTACCGGCTCGGTCATGGCGCACGAGAAGGTCACGCTCTATGGGGTGCCGATCATTCCGAATCGCCGCGTCAATTACGGCAGGATCGATCCCGAACTTTCCCGCGAACTCTTCATCCGCCACGCCTTGGTGGAAGGCGACTGGCGTACCCACCACAAGTTCTTCCACCGCAATCGTGCACTGCTGCATGAGATCGAGGAATTGGAAACGCGGATGCGCCGGCGCGACATCCTCGTCGACGACCATGCGCTGTTCGAGTTCTACGACGCCAGGATCGGCAAGGACGTGGTTTCTGAACGCCATTTCGACAAATGGTGGAAGGAGGCCCGGCAGCAGAACCCCGCCCTCCTTGATTTCGACCAGTCGCTGCTCATCAGCGAAGAAGCCGAATCCTTGGACGATTCGGCCTACCCGAAGACCTGGGTGCACAAGGGCTTTGAACTGCCCTTGAGTTATGAGTTCCATCCGGTGGCTCCCGGCTCGCCGCCGAATCCTTCGGACGGCGTCACTGCGGAAGTGCCGGTGCTGTTCCTTAACCAGCTCGACGACGCCGCTTTCCGCTGGCAGATCCCCGGTCAGCGGGTGGAACTCATCACGGCCTTAATCAAGTCCCTGCCGAAGCAGATCCGCAAGAATTTCGTTCCGGCCCCGGACGTAGCAAGGCAAGCGGCCGCAGCCCTGGAGAGCGACTTCGACCCCGCCACCGACGATCTCGAGGCTTCGCTCGAACTAGTTTTGCGGCGTCTTCGCGGGCAGATCATCCCGCCGGGCTCCTGGAACTGGGACGCCGTACCGGCACATCTGCGCGTCAGCTTCAAGGTAGTGGACAGCCGGGGCAAGGTGCTGGACGAGGGCAAGGACCTGGCAGCACTCCAGGAGCGGCTCGCGCCGGCCACGCGGCGAGCCATCGCCGATTCCCTCGGCGCCACGCCGGCGACGACGGCACGCGCCAAGGGCACGAAGTCCGCTGCATCTCCTGCGGCGTCGGCCAACGGCAACGGTGCAGCGGCACCACAGGCTGGAGGATTCCTGTCTGAGCAATCCGGCCTCACGGCGTGGACATTCGAGACGATCCAGCGGCAAGTGACCCGGATGGTCAAAGGCCACGAAGTCACCGGTTTTCCGGCGCTCGTCGACGAAGGCACGTCGGTCGGTTTGCGGGTGTACCAGACCCGCGCAGAACAGGAGCACGCGATGCGCGGCGGCGTCATCCGGCTGCTTGCACTCAGGGTACCTTCCCCGGACCGCTACGTCCTGGAACACCTGAACAACACTGAGAAGCTGACTTTCAGCCAAAATCCCCACGGTTCGGTGAGCGCCTTGATTGCGGACTGTGTCCTGGCGGCCATTGATAAGTTGGTCCCGGCGGAGCTTCCTTGGGACAAGGAGTCGTTCGATGCCTTGTACGAGGTTGTCCGGGCGGAACTCATCGACACGGTGTTCATGGTGACGGCCGTCGTCGAACGCGTCCTGTCCAGCGCCCGGCGCATCGAGAAGCAGCTCAAGGGCACTACGAGCCTCGCCTTGATCAGCGCCCTCAACGACATGAAGAGCCAATTGGAGCAGCTCGTGTTCGCCGGTTTTGTGGCACAGACGGGCTATGCCCAGTTGAGCCAGTTGCCCCGCTATCTCGCCGGAATAGAGAAACGCCTGGAGAAGCTTCCAAACAACGTCCAGCGCGATGCGCTGAATATGTCCGTGGTGCAGGCCTTGGAGGATGATTACGACGACGCCGTCTCCGCCCTGTTGCCCGGCCGCCGGCTCAGTGCTGAATTAACACGGGTGCGCTGGATGATCGAGGAACTGCGCGTGAGCCTTTTCGCCGTGGAGCTCGGCACGGCCTACTCGGTGTCGGAGAAACGCATCCGGACCGTACTGAACCAGGCCCTGACTCCCGCCTAACCGGGAGGCCGGCCGGGGCTTGGGCTCGCCTCATCCCGCGTCAGTCTGCGGGCACGAACTCCCCGTGGCCCGCCTCGACGAGGCCGGCGCGGAGCTTTGCGGCATTGGCGTCGAGCCGCGCGGGATCCGGGTTGTGCTCCACAGCGCCGAAGTCGAAATCCGCCAGCGAGCTGGCCGGGAAGACATGGACATGGAAATGCTCCACCTCGAAGCCGACGACGGAGAGTCCTGCCCGGGGGGCGCCGAAGGCCTTCACTTGGGCCTTGCCGATCGCCTGCGCGACGGACATGACCTTGTTGAGGAGTTCGGGCGCGACGTCCGTCCAACGATCCACCTCTTGGCGCGGCACGACGAGCGTGTGACCGTCGGTCAGCGGGGCGATGGTCAGGAAAGCCACGACCTCGTCGTCCTTCCAGACGAAGCGGCCAGGGATGTCGCCGTTGATGATCTTGGTGAACAGGGTGCTCATACGTCTGCCTTTTCCGATGGGGCCTGGAGTGTTTTTGTGTCGAGGACGAAGCGGTATTTCACGTCACCGGCGACCATGCGGTCGTAGGCTTCGTTGAGTTCGCGCGCGGTGACCATTTCGATATCGCTGGCTACGCCGTGTTCGGCGCAGAAGTCCAGCATCTCCTGGGTCTCCGCGATGCCGCCGATGAGGGAGCCTGCATAAGCGAGCCGCCTCCGGATGAGGGCGCCGGGGCTCACTGGCGGCATGTCTGTTGGCGGCAGGCCCAATTGGAAGAGGGCACCATCCAGGCGCAGGGTGCGGAAGTAGGGGTTGAGGTCATGTGGTGCGGCGACGGTGTCGATGATGACGTCGATGGTTCGGTTTGCGGCTTCCATCGCATCAGGATCCTTCGAGAGGATGACGGCGTCTGCCCCGAGTTCCACGGCGGCTTCGGTCTTGGCTTCGGACGTGGTGAAGACGACGACTTCGGCGCCCATGGCTTTGGCGATCTTGACGGCCATGTGGCCCAGGCCGCCAAGGCCGACGACGCCCACGACGTCTCCCTCTTCGACATCGAAGTACCGCAAGGGCGAATATGTCGTGATGCCCGCGCACAGCAGGGGCGCAACGGCTGCCGGGTCCAGGCCTTCGGGAATCCGCAGCACGAAGCGGCGGTCCACCACTATCGACGTCGAGTAGCCGCCTTGGGTGATGGAATCCCCGTTGCGTCCGTCCTTGGAGCCATAGGTGCCCACGTTGCCGCGTTCGCAATACTGTTCGAGGCCCTCAAGGCAGCTGTCGCACTCCCGGCACGAATCCACCATGCAGCCGACGCCCACAAGGTCGCCGGGCGCGAACTCGTCCACCGCTGAGCCCACGCTGCGGACCCTGCCGACGATTTCGTGGCCGGGAACCAGCGGATAGTTCTGGCTGCCCCATTCGCCCCGCGTGGCATGGACATCGGAGTGGCACAGCCCGCAGAAGTCGATCTCTATTTCGACGTCGTCTTCCTTGGGGAGCCGACGGGCGACGGTGAGGGGCACCAGCCCGCTGTCCGGGGCGGTGGCGCCGTAGGCGGCCGCGAGTTGTGGTGCGCCGTAGGCGGCCGCGAGTTGTGGTGCGCCGTAGGCGGCCGCGGGTTGTGGTGCGCCGTAGGCGGCCGCGGGTTGTGTCATGAAGTTTGCCTCTGAAGTAGCGCCTTCAGCTGGCTTGAGCGGCTTACCAAGGGGCGGTGGCACAGGGCGTCCGGGAGTCATGACTCGACGCTACCCCTGTGGATCGATTTTGTGCCACTTACCGGGGCGCGGGTCCTGCCACCACGGGATTTTCCGGGACCGAGGACCACTGCGAGAAAGATCCGGGAAAGAGGGCCGCTTTGAAGCCGGCGATTTCGAGGGCCGCGATCTGGTGGCTCGCTGTGACGCCCGAACCGCAGTAGACGGCGATCTTGCTGCCATCGCCAATCCCCAGGCGGTCGAACCTTTCCCGCAGTTCCCCGGGATCGAGGAATTTCCCATCGACGCCGATGTTGGCGGTTGTGGGTGCGCTCAATGCGCCGGGAATGTGTCCGGCTTGCGGATCAATCGGCTCGATCTCCCCGCGGTAGCGCTCCCCCGCGCGGGCGTCCAGGAGAATTCCGTTGTCGGCCCACCCGGCGGCCTCGTCCATGCCAATGGTCGCCATGTGGCCATGCCCGAGGACCACGTCGCCGGGAACCGGGGGCTGCTCGTCTTGGGCGAGCGGAAGGCCGGCTGCCCGCCAGGCGCCGAGGCCGCCGTCGAGCAGCAGCACCGAACGGAGGCCGGCGTCCCGAAGCAGCCACCAGAGGCGTGCAGCGGACGTGTTGCCGTTGTCGTCGTAAGCCACCACGGTGTCGCCGTCGTTGATTCCCCAGGCCCGGGCGCTCCGCTGCAGTGCGGCGGTCGGCGGCAACGGGTGCCTGCCTTGGCCTTGGATGGATGGATCGGCCAACTCGTTGTGCAGGTCGACGTAGACGGCGCCCGGGATGTGCGCCTGCCGGAAATGCGAATGGCCATGGGGATCGCCCAGGACCCAGCGGACGTCGAGCAGGACGGTCCGTAGGCCGGCGTCCATGCGGGCCTTGAGCGCGTCAACGTCAATGAGGGTAGCCATGGAAACTCCTTCGTTGTGCAGCGGCGGTCGCTTGCAGCCGCTCGGGCTCCAACCGGATACAGCCTAACCTTGCCTGGCCTGCCCCGCCGGTAGGCTGGATCGGTGACCACTCCACGCAATCAGGACAGGGCATGGGCCAGCGAAGCTATTCGCCGTATCGAAGCCGAAAACAACCGTTCGGCGGATACGCATCTGTATGCGGTGCCGCTGCCGGAACATTGGGGCGTCCGCCTCTACCTCAAGGATGAGTCCACGCACCGCTCAGGCAGCCTCAAGCACCGCTTGGCGCGATCGCTCTTCCTTTACGGACTTGTCAACGGCTGGATCACGGAAGGAACCACGATCGTGGAGGCTTCCAGCGGAAGCACAGCTGTCTCGGAGGCGTATTTCGCACGGCTGATCGGGCTTCCTTTCATCGCTGTGATGACGCGGACCACCAGCCCGGAGAAGATTGCTCTCATTGAGGAGTTCGGGGGCGCCTGCCTCTTCGTCGATCACGCATCCGAGGTCTACCAAGCTGCGGAGGACGTTGCGCGTACCGCCAACGGCTACTATATGGACCAGTTCACGTTCGCTGAGCGGGCAACCGATTGGCGGGGCAATAACAACATCGCCGAATCGATCTTCCAACAATTGGCGCTTGAGGAACACCCGGTCCCGGAGTGGATCGTGGTGGGAGCCGGCACAGGTGGTACGAGCGCAACGATCGGCAGGTATTTGCGGTACCACTGCCACCGGACCCGGCTGGCCGTCGTCGATCCCGAAAATTCGGCGTTCTTTCCCGGTTGGCGGGACGGCGTTTCCGAATTCTCGACCGGCATGCCTTCCAGGATTGAAGGAATCGGGCGGCCGCGGATGGAGCCAAGCTTCGTCCCGGCCGTCATCGATACCATGATCCAGGTCCCGGACGCTGCCTCCGTCGCCGGGATGCGGCACTTGCAACGGCTTGCCGGTCTCAAGGCCGGCCCCTCCACAGGAACGAATCTCTGGGGCGTCTGCCAATTGGTCGCGGGAATGATCGCAGAAGGCACCCGGGGCAGCGTCGTGTCCCTCATGTGCGACGCCGGCGACCGTTATGCGGGCAGCTACTACAACCCGGAGTGGATCGCAGAACGTGGCCTTGATCCTGCACCGTTCGAGGCCGTCCTGGCCGATTTCTTCGAAACGGGGCGTTGGCCGGGGAACCCTTGAACGGTGCCCCTGCGGCCGGTCAGACCTCCACTGACTCCCGCGGCGACAAATGGGAGTAACTGGTGCCGTATTTCGCGCCGATACGCGCCACGTGGCCTTCGATGAGCCCGCGGCCGAGCTCATTGAGCAGGGCGTCGTGCACCGGATAGGCCTTGGGTGCCCGGACCGCTATGACGAAGTCCACCACCTCCCCCACTTTCGACCACGGAGCGTGGATGGGCACCAGCAAGGTCTTCACGTCAATGCCGTCGGGGACCACGAAGGAATCCCCGGGGTGGAATACATTCCCGTCGACGAGGTAGCCGATATTTGCCACGAGCGGAATCTGCGGATGAATTAGCGCGTGCTGTCCGCCGAAGGCCCTGATGGCGAAACCTGCCGCGTCAAACGACGTTCCGGGCTCGACGGCGTGTACCCGGCTTCCGGCGTCGCCCGCTTTTTCCGCCAAATCCCGGGCGACCCCGGAAGGCGCGTGCACTTGCAGGTCCGCGATTCCCTTGAGCGCCTCAACGACGGCGCTGGCGTCAACGTGGTCTCCGTGTTCGTGGGTGATCAGTACGGCGTGCGCTCCTGTGAGTGCTTCCGCGGCTTCGGAGAAGCTGCCGGGATCGATCACCAGCACCTGCTTGTCCTTTTCGAGCCGAATGCATGCATGGGTGAACTTGGTGAGCTTCATGCAGCCAGCCTAGGGTCGGCGTTGTGGAAGTGTCCACGAACCGGACTCCGGCGCGGCTGGCTGGTAATCTTGGTGTTTGCGATCGTCCACTGCGAAATGAGTCCACGAATGTCACACGGCGCCCACGCCGCCACGTCCGGACCCGCGTCCCAGTCCCGCCAGGGCGGCAAGGAACCGGCTGTCAGGGAAGCGCCCGCCAAGGAACAGCGCGTCACAAAACAGCGCCTTGCTGTTAGTGCCGCATTGGATGAGCTGGACGACTTCGTGAGTACCCAGGAACTCTACCGGCTGCTTCAGAACAAGGGCGTCTCGGTTTCCCTGGCCACCGCCTACCGCATCTTGCAATCGCTTTCGGACGACGGCCTGATTGACGTCCTTCGCAATGCCGACGGCGAAGCGGTCTACCGCCGTTGCGCAGTCACCGGCCACCACCACCACTTGCTGTGCCGCAATTGCGGGAAGGCCGTCGAGGTCGAAGCACCGGCCGTGGAGACCTGGGCTGCACGGGTCGCGGCCGAGCACGGCTACACCGAAGTGGCACACACCGTCGAGATCTTTGGGCTTTGCCCGGAATGCACCGCCAAGAAAGCGCGCGGAGAACTCTAGGTCCGGGCTACCGTTGGACCACTAACGTTAGATCGCTACTGTCTGGCTTTCGGCTGCCTGCTCCGCATCCGTGGTCGCCGGGCGCACCACCCTGCCGTTGATGCCGCGCTTTGCCCGCATGGAACCAATGACCCGGCACGCAATGTAGATCAGGAACGACAATGTGGTGACGTACGGGCTGATGGGAATACGGCTCCCGAGGGCGAGGAGGATTCCGCCTACGGTTGCCGAGACAGCGAAGACCACGCTCAGCAGGACCACCAGTTTCGGCGAGGTGGTCACACGAAGGGCGGCCGCAGCCGGAGTGATGAGCAAGGCCAGTACCAACAGCGCGCCAACGATCTGGATGGACAACGCCACGCTGACGCCCAAGAGCACCATGAAGGCGATGCCCAGGCGCCGGACGGGCACTCCCCTGGCCTCCGCCATTTCGGGGTCGACGCTGGCGAAGTTGAGCGGCCGCCACATCGCGGCCAAGGCGGCCATGACAACCACCGCGGTTCCCGCCAGGACCTGCAGTTGCACGGTATCGACTGAAACGATTTGTCCGGTCAAGAGGCCGAATTTGTTAGCGGCGCGCCCTTGGTAGAGCGCAAGGAACAAAATGCCGAGGCCAAGGCCGAACGGCATGATCACGCCGATGATGGAGTTCTTGTCCCGTGCCTTCACGCCCATGACCCCCAGCAGCAGCGCGGCCGCTACGGACCCGGCCAGTGAGCCGAAGATGATGTCCGCCCCAATGAGCAATGCGAAGGCCGCGCCCGCGAAGGACAACTCCGAGATTCCATGCACCGCAAATGCGAGGTCCCGTTTCATCACGAATGTGCCCACGAGCCCGCCGAGCACGCCGAGCACCGCGCCTGCCCAGATCGAGTTCTGCACGAGCACGAACAGCTCGCCATAATCCTCGAAGTTGAAGATCGTGTGCAGGATGCTGCCGAGATCCATCTAGTATCCCTCTCCTGCCGCCGCATGGGCCTCGTCATGGAAGTGCGTGGTGGCGTCCGGCAGGCCGACGACGACGATTCGGCCGTTCGCGTGGACCACCTCCACGCGGCTGTTGTACAACTCCGAGAGCACCTCTGTGGTCATGACTTCCTGCGGCGTGCCCACACGGAACCGGCCACCGGCGAGGTACAGGACGCGGTCCACGTAGTCGAGGATGGGGTTGATTTCGTGGGTCACGAACACCACCGCGCTGTTCCGCTCGCGGCATTGCTGGTTGATCAGTGCACTCACGCCCAACTGGTGGTGCAGGTCCAGCGACAACAGCGGCTCGTCGCAAAGCAGGAGTTCAGGCTCGGTAGCCAGTGCCTGCGCGACCCGGAGGCGCTGCTGTTCGCCACCGGACAGTTGTCCCAGCGGCACCTGGGCGTAGTCGCTTGCTCCGACCACTTCCAGGAGGTCGTCCACACGCCGGTTGACGGCTTTGGCATTCATCCGCAGCCCCCAGCGATGGCCATCGACGCCGAGCGCCACCAAATCCCTCGCTCGCAAGGGTGTGTCCGGCGCGAAGGACTTCTGCTGGGGGATGTAGCCGATCTTCCGGCTACCTCGTTCGACGGGGCGGCCACCCATGGTGACTGTTCCCGTGTGGAGTCGCTGCAGCCCCAGGAGCACCTTGAGGAAACTCGTCTTGCCGCTTCCATTTGGGCCAAGCACCGCGAAGAACTCTCCGGCCCGAAGGTCGACATTGAGGTCCTTCCAGAGGACACGCTTGCCGAATTGAAGGCCCGCTCCGCGAAGGCTCACTACTGGTGTCAAAAAGTTTCCTCGATCCACGGGATCACAAAACCCGCCCACTCCATAGTAGTTGTGCTTTCGTTGCTGGTCAGTGTCCCTGCTGGTCAGTGTCCTTGGTGATCCAGAGTCCTTGGTGATTCAGCGCCGACGCCACGTTGTCCACGTTCTCCCTCATCCAGCTGATGTAATCCTTGCCTTCGGGAAGGGTTTCGGTGAAACCAACCACGGGAATTCCGGCAGAGGTGGCGGCGGCCTTCAGCTTTTCGGTCTCCGTGCCAGCGGTCTGTTCGTTGTATGCGAGGAAGCGAACGGACTTCGAAGTGATGAGGTCACTCGTTTCCTTGACGGCGGCGGGCGGAACGTCCGTGCCTTCCTCGATTGCGTGGCTGAACTCGTCGGGCGTCTTGTTTTCCAAACCTGCAGCTTCCAGCAAATACCCGGGGACGGGTTCGGTGATGGCCACCGGCTGGGCACCCTTGGAGGACTTGATCTGCGCAAGCTTCATGTCAAGTCCCGACAATGAGGCCTTGAACTTATCCGCGTTGGCCTTGAAGGTTGCGTTATCCGCCGGGTCGAGGCTGCCGAGCTTGGCGGCGATAGCGTCCGCTACCTTGCCCATGGCGCCGAAGTTGTACCAAACGTGCTCGTTGAAGCCCTCGGGCACCTTGGCCGGGGTAGCGCCCGTGGTTGCTCCGGGGAGCAGCCCGGACGCGTCGACGGCAGTGATGACTGAGCCTGCGGGAACCTTCGCGTCCTCGGCCAGCTTGGCAAAGAAGTCGTCGTACCCGGCACCATTGTCGATCACCACCCGCGCCTTCGACACCGCGAGCTTGTCCTGCGTACTCACTTCATAAGAGTGTGGATCCTGGTTGGTGTTCTTGATGATCGAGGTGACAGCCACCTTGTCGCCGCCGATGCTCTTGGCGATATCGCCATAGACGCTCGTGGAAGCAACCACGTCTATGGTTCCCGAACCGGATGACGACGACGGCGCCGTCGCGGCAGGTGCCCCGCAGGCGGACAGCAGGACAGCAAGGCCGGACAAAGCGGCAAGGGACAGTCGGGCGGCGGCAGGATGACGCACGGAAGACCTCGGATCTACTCAAATGAGAATCAAGCACAATAGCTGGCCCAACGAGTCTAACTCTAATTAGGAATGATTCCTATTTAGCCTTGGCTTAGAGGTGCTCCACACCGCCGAGCCGCCGGATCCCGGTGGCCTGGGTGGCGTCGCGTATCTCTCCCACAAGTTGTTCGATCACGTCTTCCAGGAACAGCACTCCCAGCGTTGCGCCACCTGCACCCACCACGCGCCCGAGGTGCGAGCCGGTCCGTTGCATCACCGACATCGCATCCTCGATCTCGTCCTCAGGAGCAAGGTTCACGAGTGACCGGATCCTGCTTTCCGCGATCGGATAACGCCGTCCTTCCTCAGGAATAGACAACACATCCTTGATGTGTAGATAACCGGTGAGTTCGCCGTCGTCGTCAAGGACAGGGAAACGGGAGAATCCCGTGCGGCTCACTGCTTTCTCCAACTCGCGCGGAGTGGAGCCAGGTTTGAGCATCACCAGTTTCTCCAGCGGCACCATGATGTGGGCGGCCGTGTGTTCGGAGAATTCCAGTGCACCGCTCAACAGTCCGGCATCGTCGTCCACGAGGCCGTGGCGAGTGGATTCCTGGACGATCGACTGCACCTCTTCGAGGGTAAAGGAGGAGGAAACCTCATCCTTGGGTTCGATCCGCATCAGGCGCAGGACGTGGTTGGCCAGCCAGTTCAGGGTCCAAATCACCGGCTTCACGAACCTGGCGATGTGTACCAGAGGCGGCGCCATGAGCAAAGCCGCCTTGTCTGCCACTGAAACCGAAATGTTCTTGGGGACCATCTCGCCGAACGTCACGTGGAGGAACGTGACAACCATCAAGGCAACGACGAATGCGAGGAGGTCGGCCAACTCGACCGGCAGCCCCGCCGACTCCAGCGGCGCCCCGAGCAGGTGGTGGATAGCGGGTTCGGCCACTTGGAGTATCAGGAGCGAGCAGACAGTGATGCCAAGCTGCGCACAGGCAAGCATCAGTGACACGTTCTCCATCGCGTAGAGGGTGGTCTGCGCGCGTTTGGAACCCATGTGCGCCAACGGTTCGATCTGGCTCCGGCGGGCGGACATCACCGCGAATTCTGCACCGACGAAGAATGCGTTGCCGATCAACAGCACAACCAACCAGAGAATTCCCACCCAGTCGCTCATGCTGCCACGTCCTCATTGGTGGGCCGGACCGGAGCCGGATGGAAACATATCCTGTCCACCCGCCGGCCATCCATGCGGGTGACTGACAACGTGCCGCCACCCACCTCGACCACGTCGCCGACTACGGCTATCCGTCCCAATTGGCTCATGACATAGCCCCCGACGGTTTCATACGCGGCGTCGTCGGGGACAGTCAGGCCCGGAATCTGTTCACTGACTTCGTCTGGCCGCAGAAGCCCTGGGAAATACCAGTCACCCGACGCGCTCTGCAGCAGTCCGGGCCTCACTTTGTCGTGTTCGTCCGACACTTCTCCGACGATTTCCTCCACAAGGTCCTCAAGGGTCGCGATGCCCGCTGTCCCGCCGTATTCGTCAAGCACGACGGCGAGTTGCAGGTTGCCCTCACGCAGTTCCAAAAGCAGTGCGTCAAGATGGATGGTTTCGGGCACGCGCAGGACGTCGGACATAATGGCCCCGGCCTCAAGCCGGCTTCGGCGTTCCGAAGGCACGGAAACGGCTTTCTTAATGTGCACCACGCCGCGAATGTCGTCGGCGGAATCGCCGATCACCGGAAAACGCGAATAGCCGGTACGCCGCGCGGCCGCGATGATGTCCGTAATGGGCTGGTCGGCGTCGATCGTTTCCATCCGGATCCGGGGTGTCATGACGTCCGCCGCCGAGCGGGCCGAAAAGTTCAAGGTCCGCGCCACGAAATTGGCCGTCCCCGCGTCGAGCGTCCCGAGCTCAGCCGACCGGCGCACCAACGAGGCAAGCTCTGAAGGCGAGCGGGCGCCCGAGATCTCTTCCTTGGCCTCGAGCCCCATGAGGTTGAGGACCTTGTTGGAAAAACCGTTGAGCAGCACGATCGCGGGCTTGAAGACGGCGGTGAATACCAGTTGTGGCCGGGCCAGTGACCTACCCAGGGGGAAGGCAAGGGCAATAGCCATGTTCTTGGGAACGAGTTCACCAATCAGCATCGACAAGAGCGTGGCAAACGCCATGGCGAGAACCAGCGACAAGGACTGTGCCGCGGCTTCGGGCAGGCCGCCCCAGAGCAGTGGACCGTGCAGGAGGAACCCGACGGATGGTTCAATGACGAACCCGGTCAGCAAGGTAGTGAGGGTAATTCCCAATTGGCAGCTCGAAAGCTGCGTTGAAAGGGATTTCAGGCACTTGAGCAACGGAACGGCGCCGGCGTCGCCGTTGTCCACCGCCCGTTGGACCGCTGCCTGGTCCAGCGCCACCAGGGAAAACTCGACGGCGACGAAGAAGCCCGTGCCAAGGATCAGGAGCAGTCCCGCAACGAGGAGAATCCACTCCATCAGCGACCACCGCAAAGATGGGCGGCCCGGCTTGATTCGGAGGGCGCTGCCGGCTCCGGCGGGGGCTGGTCGGACGCAGGCGCCGAGTGGTCGGCCTTGCCGCCGGCCCGGACGTCTGTTGTGTGATGGGCATGTGTACGGGCATTGCCGGCTCGATGGGTGCGCCGCACGGAGATTGCCAAACGGCTCCACCTGCAGCTCCCAGGCCGGCACCTAGAATTACTGTCCATAAGGATTCAAGTCTACAGTCCGAGAGCTGCTCCCGGATCTGCATGATTTAGGTCACCACTATTGGCAGATAGCTGTCGCTCCTCACTAGACTGGCAAGGGTCTGAGTTCGCGGGACCCGGACCCTGGCTCGCCAATGCACCCCCACAATCTCCCGGGCCAGCTGGACATCAACACTCATGGAAGAGGCGTATTTCAAGTGCCAGAGCAGCCAAGCCACCGTCTACCCGAGGAATTTGGCGGAAACGAGTGGCTCGTTGACGAACTGTACGAGCGGTATCAGCAGGACAAGAATTCGGTCGACGCCAAGTGGTGGCCGCTTTTTGAGTCCTTTGACACCGCTGAGGGCACTTCTTCCAACGGGACATCCGCCGCCGTGAACCCCCCTACTCGTGAACTTCCAATCGTGGCCCAGGCCGCAGCAACGGCAAAGACGCCGATTGCGCCGCAGGCTGCACCGGCCGCCCGCACCACCCCTGCCACGCCCCAGGCTCCCGCCGCCCCTGCCACGCCCCAGGCTGCCGCCGCCCCGGCAAAGAAAGCTCCCGCTACCGTCGCCAAGGACGGCGCGCAGAAGCCGAGCGATGGCAGCCAGGCCCAGCCCATCCCCGCCCAGCTCCCCAAGAGCACGAAAGCCCAGACACCGCCGGAAGAAGACGTGGTCTCGGTCCTCCGCGGCCCGGCAAAGGCCATCGCGTCCAACATGGTCACGAGCCTGGAAGTGCCCACGGCAACGAGTGTGCGCGCCATACCGGCAAAGCTGCTGATTGACAACCGCGTCGTCATCAACTCCAACCTTGCCCGCGCCCGCGGCGGCAAGGTCTCCTTCACCCACCTCATCGGCTACGCAGTGGTGCGGGCCCTCTCCCAGTTCCCGTCGATGAACGTCTACTACGACGAAGTCGACGGCAAGCCCGTTGCCGTCCAGCCCGCACACGTGAACTTCGGCATCGCCATCGACATGCCCAAGCCCGACGGCACCCGCCTCCTGATGGTTCCCAACATCAAGAAGGCCGAGACCATGAACTTCGCGGAGTTCTGGCACACCTACGAAGACCTCATCAAGCGGGCCCGCAATGGCAAGCTCACGGCCGACGACCACGCCGGCACCACGGTCTCCCTGACCAACCCGGGCGGCATTGGCACAGTCCACTCGGTGCCTCGCCTGTCGAAGGGCCAAGCGGCGATCATCGGTGTCGGCGCCCTTGACTACCCGGCTGAATGGCAAGGCGCGAGCGAGAAGATCATCGCCCAGAACGCCATCAGCAAGATCCTGACGCTGACCTCCACCTACGACCACCGGGTCATCCAGGGCGCAGGCAGCGGTGAGTTCCTCAAGCTTGTGCACCAGTTGCTCCTTGGCGCGCAGAATTTCTACGACGAAATCTTCGAAGCACTGCGGATTCCCTACGAGCCCGTCCGCTGGAGCCCCGATCTCCAGGTCGACCCGGCCGATGAGATCAACAAGGTCGCCCGCATCCAGCAGCTGATCCACTCCTACCGCGTCCGTGGCCACCTCATGGCGGACACCAACCCGCTGGAGTACGTGCAGCGCAAGCACGCGGACCTCGACGTCCTGACCTACGGCCTCACTTTGTGGGACCTGGACCGCGAGTGGCCAACGGGCGGCTTCGGCGGCAAGCCGATGCTCAAGTTCCGCGACATCCTCGGCGTGCTCCGCGATGCGTATTGCCGCACCACAGGCATCGAGTACATGCACATCCAGGATCCTGCCGAGCGCAAGTGGTTCCAGGACCAGCTGGAGCACCCCTACTCCAAGCCAAGCCGGGAAGAGCAGCTGCGCATCGTCTCGAAGCTCAATGCGGCCGAGGCTTTCGAAACCTTCCTGCAGACCAAGTTCGTGGGCCAGAAGCGCTTCTCCCTCGAAGGCGGCGAATCGCTGATTCCGCTGCTGGACACCATCATCTCCGACGCCGCCGACGACGGCCTGGACGAGGTCGCAATCGGCATGGCCCACCGCGGCCGGCTCAACGTGCTCACGAACATCGCCGGCAAGACCTATGCCCAGGTCTTCCGTGAGTTCGAAGGCACCCAGGACCCACGCTCGGTGCAGGGTTCGGGCGACGTCAAGTACCACCTCGGTACGGAGGGCACTTTCACCTCGGACAATGGCAACGAGACCAAGGTCTACCTGGCTGCCAACCCGTCCCACCTTGAAGCAGTTGACTCCGTCCTCGAAGGCATCGTCCGCGCCAAGCAGGACCGCCTGGACCAGGGCGAGGCGTTCCCCGTGCTCCCCATCATGGTTCATGGCGACGCCGCTTTCGCCGGACAGGGTGTCGTCGCCGAGACGCTCAACCTCTCGCAGCTGCGCGGCTACCGCACCGGTGGAACCATCCACATCATCGTGAACAACCAGGTCGGCTTCACCACTGCCCCGTCGTCCTCGCGTTCCTCCACGTACTCCACCGACGTCGCCAAGATGATCCAGGCCCCGGTCTTCCACGTGAACGGTGACGACCCCGAGGCCGTTGTCCGCATCGCCCAACTGGCGTATGAGTTCCGCCAGCGGTTCCACAAGGACGTCATCGTCGACATGGTGTGCTACCGCCGCCGTGGCCACAACGAGGGCGACGATCCTTCGATGACCCAGCCACTGATGTACAACCTGATCGAAGCGAAGCGCTCCGTCCGCAAGCTCTACACGGAATCCCTCATCGGCCGCGGCGACATCACCGAGGACGAAGCCGAGCAATTGCTGCGCGACTACCAGGAGCGCCTGGAGCGCGTCTTCGCCGAGACCCACGCGGCACAGACATCGCCGATCCCGATCATCACTGCCGATTCCGCGGCGGTTTCCGACATCGAGCGTCCAATCGCCCAGCAGGCCGATTTCGGTACCAACTCGCCGACGTCCACTGCCATCTCCCCCGAGACGCTCCACCGGATCGGCCAGGCCCACCTGGATATTCCGGAAGGCTTCACGGTCCACTCCAAGCTCAAGCAGCTGCTGGAGAAGCGCGAGCAGATGTCGCGCGAAGGCGGCATCGACTGGGGTTTCGGCGAAATCGCGGCGTTTGGTTCGCTCATCATGGAGGGCGTCCCCGTCCGCCTCGCCGGCCAGGACTCGCGTCGTGGTACGTTCGTCCAGCGGCACGCCGTGTTCCACGACCGTGCCAATGGGAACGAGTGGATGCCGCTGGGCAACCTCAGCGACAAGCAGGCCAAGCTGTGGATCTACGACTCCTTGCTGTCCGAATACGCAGCGATGGGCTTCGAATACGGCTACTCGGTGGAGCGTCCTGACGCACTCGTGCTGTGGGAAGCCCAGTTCGGCGACTTCGTCAACGGTGCGCAGACCATCATCGACGAGTTCATCTCTTCGGCAGAGCAAAAGTGGGGCCAGCGTTCCTCGCTCGTGCTCATGCTTCCGCATGGCTACGAAGGCCAAGGCCCGGACCACTCGTCCGCCCGGATCGAACGCTTCCTGCAGCTGTGCGCGGAGGACAACATGGTGGTCGCGAACCCCACCACGGCCGCTTCGCACTTCCACCTGCTCCGCCGCCAGGCCTACAGCCGCCCCCGCAAGCCGCTCATCATCTTCACGCCGAAGCAACTGTTGCGCCTCAAGGGTGCCGCTTCCGCGGTGGAGGACTTCACGACGGGCGGCTTCAAGCCGGTCATCGGTGAGCACGAGGCCCTGGATGCGCAGCGCGTCGACCGCGTGATCCTGGTTTCGGGCCGGCTCTACTACGATCTGCTATCCAGCCGCCAGAAGACCGGCGACACCTCGACGGCGATCATTCGCGTAGAACAGCTCTACCCCTTGCCCCAGGCGGAAATCGATGCCGAACTGGCCAAGTACCCGAACGCCGAAATTGTCTGGGCCCAGGACGAGCCCGCTAACCAGGGCCCTTGGCCGTTCATCGGCCTGAACCTGCCGCAGGCACTGGATCGGAAGATCCAGCTCGTTTCGCGGCCGGCATCGGCGTCGACTGCCGCAGGTTCCATGAAGCGCCACAGCGCCGAGCAAGCCACCTTGCTTAAGCAGGCATTCGAACGCAAGTAGGACAAACGACTGCCCGGCTGGAGGTTCAATACCCGCTTCCAGCCGGGCAGTTCTGTTTAATGGAACAAGTGCCCGGCTTGATCGCCGCCGGCTCGGGCATCGTGCAAGGACCGCAACGTTTGGTGAAGAGGTAACTGTGGAAGACAGGAAGCTGCGCATCGCAGCTGTTGGTGATGAACTGCTCGCCGGGCTCGGCGACCCGAGGGCTTTGGGCTGGCTCGGCAGGGTTCTGGCGCGCACTCCCCAGGACGGCGTCCTCGTGGAAAGTTACTCCCTCCCCTGTCCCATGGAGGGTACTGAAGGCCTGGCCGGCCGATGGTCCGAAGAAGCCGGGCGGCGCTTCAGCGATGTCCATGAGAACCGCCTCGTGATCGGACTGTCCAGCCGGGACATCGAGTTCGGTGTCACCACCGCCCGGAGTCGCCTTAATCTGGCCAATATCCTCGATTCGGCCTCGCAAGGTAACATCGAGGTCTTCGTCGTCGGTCCCCCACCCACGCTGGACCCCGCCCAGAACCGCCGGATCGCGGAACTCAATGCCGCCTTCGCTGATGTCACGACCCGCCGGAACCACCACTACGTGGACACATTCTCGCCGTTGCTCAACCACGAGCAATGGCGTACGGACCTGGCCTCCAATGGCGGTACGCCAGGCCAGGCCGGGTACGGGCTCATGGCCTGGCTTGTGTTGCATCGCGGGTGGTTCCAGTGGCTCCGGATCGCCCAGCCGGAGTAGTGGCAGCAAAGGTTCCAGCGCCGGGCGCATATGGCCCTGATGGTCACCGTCCAGTGGAGGCGCTCCCGGTTCGCGGGGCACCCCCGGGATGTGGGAGACTGGAGGGCAGCTTTATTGAGTATCAAGAATCTAAGGAGGCCAGCTATGAGCAAGCGTGCACGTAAGCGTCGTGACCGTAAGCGCGGCGGCGCAAACCACGGCAAGCGTCCCAACACCTAAGCCTCCGGCTTAGCGTCAAGACTTAATGCGGAGGGCCCCGGAAACCGTTCAGGTTTCCGGGGCCCTTGCCGTTTCAGGATGACAGGCGCTGCTGGGCAGGCGATCCTCCCCGGCTGTCAGCGCTCCGGGCTGGTCAGGCGTCCACCGAATTCATCGAGTGGATCCTGTCCAGGATCGCGTTCTTGAGGTTTTCCGGCGCAGCCTCGGTGCAGGAACGCTTGACCACGGTGCGGATGACGCATTCGAGATCGTATTGCTCAGTGCATTCCGGGCAATTCTCCAGATGCGTCTTGATTTCCACGATGTCTTCGCGGGTCAACGCACCGTCGAGGTACTCGTAGATGCGCTGCATGCGAGTATCGTCGCAGTCGCCCAATCCTTGGCAGCTCATTTCCTTTTCTCCTGTTTTTTGCTTGCGGCCGCGCCCGCGGCCATGCCCTTTTCTTCCGCTTCGGCGGCGATTCCGCGTTCCGAGGCGTAATCCGCGAGCAGGTCGCGCAACATTTTCCTGCCACGGTGAAGCCGGGACATGACTGTCCCGATCGGGGTGTTCATGATGTCTGATATTTCTTTGTACGCGAAGCCTTCTACGTCGGCGAAGTACACCGCGAGCCGGAATTCCTCCGGAATGGACTGCAACGCGCTTTTCACGTCCGAATCCGGCAAATGGTCCAAGGCCTCAGCCTCTGCCGAACGCAATCCATTGGACGTGTGCGATTCCGCCCGTGCCAGCTGCCAATCCTCGATGCTGTCCGAATTCGACTGCAACGGTTCCCGCTGTCTCTTCCGGTAAAGGTTGATGTACGTGTTGGTGAGGATGCGGTATAGCCAGGCCTTGAGGTTTGTTCCAGGCTTGTATTGGTGAAAAGCCGAGAAGGCCTTGGTGTAGGCCTCTTGGACGAGGTCCTCGGCGTCGGAGGGATTCCTGGCCATGCGCATGGCAGCCGAATAGAGCTGATCGACATACTGCATCGCGTCGCGTTCGAAACGCGCCCTTCGTTGCTCTGGCGTCTCAGCTGCCGTATCCACGGCACTTTCGACGTCGGCCCGTGCCGCGGCGTCGTCGTCGGACGTTGCGTCCGGGACCTCCGCCGCTGCTTCGTACATGGCCGCTGCGGCCGGATCCATGGTGCTCATCGCATCCAAGTCTACTGTCACGCTCCGCCGCTCAACCGGCAGCCCGTGCCCGGGCACCAGTTGATCCTCGCGGTCCTTTACCAAGGCCAAGAAACCATCTCCGCTCAACGACATTCCCGCTCACCCATTTGAGGGCGAAGCCTCCGGCACACGCCCTGACATGAGGTCCAGGAGGTCCTGCACCTTCTTTTCATAACGGCAGGCTCCGGGCAAATATTCCGCAAAGATGCAAGACTAGATCCGACCGCACCCGTGAATACTGTGGCAAGCCATCCAGGAGGCAAGACATGTCCCTCATCCGTTTTCTCGCCAGGCCAATGTTGGGTTCCAGCTTCGTCGTAGCAGGACTGGACAAGCTCAAGAACGCGGATGACACGGCCAAGCAGCTCTCTCCGCTGTTGCGCGCAGCCTCGGACTCGCTGCCCTTCGCCGCCGATGAAAAGCTCTTGGCACGCGTTATTGGGGGCACGCAGGTAGGTGCCGGCGCCTTGCTGGCATTGGGCAAGTTTTCCCGCCTGTCGGCGACCCTCCTTGCTGGTATTTCAGCGCTCAACACCTATGTCGAATGGCGCTCGGCGGACATCAGCACCAAAGACGGTCGCCAAGCCAGACGCGCGCAGCTGCTCAAGAACATTTCCCTGACAGGCGGCGTGCTTCTTGCTGCCGTCGACACTGCCGGACGGCCAAGCCTCGCCTGGCGCGCTGAGCACCTCGCCGCCGACGCGAAGAGGGCAACCGGAAAGCAACTCAAGCACACCGGCAAGAAATTGAAGAAGACAGACAAGGCCGTTCGCAAGGCCGTAGACAATGTAGTTGGAGCATAAGGAAAAATGCCGGGTACTCCCGCAACCCAGACCGACGGCCCGGGAAACGTCATCCCCTCCACGCTCCCGCTGTGGCACGCGCCCTTCGCGAGTCGCCCGATCGACGCAACGGTCAGCGTTCCCGGCTCCAAATCGCTGACCAACCGTTACCTGGTCTTGGCCGCACTCGCCGATGGTCCTTCCCGGTTGCGGGCGCCACTGCATTCGCGTGACTCCGTGTTGATGATCGAGGCCCTTCGGCAGCTCGGCGCCACGATCACTGAAGTCCCCGGGGACGGGCAATATGGCCCGGACCTTGAGATCACTCCGATAGGCCAAGGAGCGGCGGCCTCCACAACGTCGATTGATTGCGGCCTGGCGGGAACCGTCATGCGGTTTGTGCCCCCGCTCGCGGCCTTGCGCAACGGCGAGACGGTGTTCGACGGCGATCCGCATGCGCGGAAGCGTCCCATGGGCACCATCATCGAAGCCCTCCGTGCGCTTGGCGTTGCAGTCGGCGGCCAGGACGGCCAAGCGGCAAACTCGCTCCCCTTCGTCGTCTCGGGAACGGGTTCGGTGCGCGGCGGGCACATCGTGATCGATGCAAGCGCGTCATCGCAATTCGTCTCGGCGCTCCTGTTGGTGGGCGCCCGATTCAGCGAGGGCCTGCACCTTGAGCATGTCGGCAAGCCGGTTCCGAGCCTGGACCACATCAACATGACAGTGTCGGTCCTGCGCGGCGTCGGCGTGCAGGTGGACGATTCCGTTTCGAACCACTGGCGTGTCGCTCCCGGCAGCATCCGGGCCTTCGATGAGCGAATCGAGCAGGATCTGTCCAACGCGGGCCCTTTCCTCGCTGCCGCGCTGGCGACCAAGGGAACCATCCGCATCCCGAACTGGCCAGCGAGCACAACCCAAGTGGGAGACTTGTGGCGGGACATCCTGGCGGCCATGGGCGCCGAGGTCACCTTGGAGAACGGCACCTTGACCGTGAAGGGCGGTTCCGAGATCCGGGGCGGCGACTTCGACGAAACGAGTGAACTCGCCCCTACTGTCGCGGCGCTTTGTGCCCTTGCCTCCGGCCCGTCCCGGCTGACGGGCATCGCGCATCTGCGCGGACATGAGACCGACCGGCTGGCCGCCCTCGTCGCCGAAATCAACCGTCTGGGCGGCGACGCCGAGGAAACCAGCGACGGCTTGGTCATTCGCCCCGCAAAGCTGCACTCCGGCGTCGTACGCAGCTATGCGGACCACCGCATGGCCACGGCCGGAGCAATCCTTGGACTCGCCGTCGAAGGTGTCCAGGTTGAAGATATCGCGACGACGTCCAAGACCATGCCGGAATTTCCGCAAATCTGGGCCTCCATGCTTGGTAGCTCCGATCCGGACAGCGCACCAACGGACACAAACAACTGATAATGGCCCGAGACGCACGTTCATGGGACGAATCCGACGTCCGAATCCGTCCCAACAAGAAGGGCACCCGTCCCCGAACCAAGGACCGCCCGAGCCACGACGACGCCGTCATCGGTCGCATCATTACGGTCGACCGCGGCCGCTACACGGCAGTGGTGGGCGAGGGTTCGGACAATGAGCGGGTCGTCATCGCAGCGCGGGCCCGGGAACTTAGGCGCTCCCCGGTGGTGCCCGGGGATTTCGTCGCGCTCGTAGGCGATGTCTCCGGCTCCCCGGACACGCTCGCGCGGCTCGTTCGGGTCGAGAAGCGCAAGACGCTCCTGCGGAGGAGCGCCGATGACACAGATCCGATCGAGCGTGCTGTCGTCGCCAACGCCGACCAGTTGGTCGTGGTGGTGGCCGCCGCCAATCCGGAGCCGCGTACCGGCTTCATCGATCGCGCTTTGGTGGCGGCGTACGACGCCGGCATCGAGCCGCTGCTGCTCGTCACCAAGGCGGACGTCAAGGATCCGACAGAACTGCTCGCCAACTATGTGAGCCTCGGCTTCCCCATCATCATCAGCCGGACCGCCGATGCCGGTGCCTCAGGGATCGACGCCCGCTCCGACGACGGCCTTTCCGCCCGGCTCGACGGCGCAGCCGTCGCGGACTTGCGGGAGCATTTGGACGGAAAAGTGACTGTCCTGCTTGGTCACTCCGGCGTCGGAAAGTCCACCATGGTGAACGCCCTCACCGGCGCCGAGCGCGCAACGGGCGGGGTCAACGCGGTCACGGGCCGCGGCCGGCACACCTCATCCTCCGCGCTTGCGCTGAAGCTCGACAATGCGCCGCACGGAAGCTGGATCATCGATACACCCGGCATCCGGTCTTTCGGCCTGGCGCACGTGGACCCGGACCGCATCCTGCACGCATTCCCGGACCTGGAACCCGGCACCGAAATGTGCGAGCGGGGCTGCAAGCACGATGCCACCGCGGTCCGCTGCGGCCTGGACCCTTGGGTCGCGGAAGGCCATGCCGGAGAAGCCGGGCCCGCGCGCCTCGCTTCCCTTCGCCGGCTCCTCGGCGCCGATCCCCGGCAGGAGGCCCAAGAGGCCAAGGAACTTGGCAGCATCAACTAGCACCGGCCGACCGTGGGTCTCCTGTCGTGCCACCTCCCGGGTTCCCGGTCGCAGAGGCGGTAGTTTGGAATCATGACCCAACCCGATTCGAGTTACAACGACGACCTGCGGCTGGCGCACGTCCTGGCCGACTCCGTCGATTCACTGACCATGGAGCGTTTCAAGGCGCTGGACCTCCAGGTCGAGACCAAACCGGACCTGTCCCCCGTTACGGATGCCGATAAGGCAGCCGAGGAAGCCATCCGCGGCCAGCTCTCCCGTTCCCGGCCCCGTGACGCCGTTCTCGGAGAGGAATTCGGCAGCTCGGGGCACGGCTCGCGGCGTTGGATCATCGATCCCATCGACGGCACGAAGAACTTTGTCCGGGGCGTGCCCGTCTGGGCAACGCTAATCGCCCTCGTGGATGAAGGAGAAGTAGTGGTGGGCCTGGTCAGCGCGCCGGCGTTGGGCAAGCGCTGGTGGGCTGCCAAAGGTTCCGGCGCGTACATGGGCCGTTCGCTCGCCGCGGCAACCCGCCTGAGGGTCTCGAATGTTTCGCGCCTTGAGGATGCGTCGCTCTCCTACTCCGAACTTTCGGAATGGAAAGAGCACGGATTGATCGACAACTTCCTGGGGCTTGAGAACGATGTTTGGCGCAGCCGTGCCTACGGGGACTTTTGGTCCTACTGCCTTGTTGCCGAGGGCGCCGTTGATATCGCGGCCGAGCCGGAACTCCAGATCTACGACATGGCCGCGCTCGTGCCGATCGTCACGGAGGCGGGCGGCCGCTTCACTTCCCTGGAAGGCGGCGACGGGCCCTTCGGAGGAAACGCGGTAGCCACGAATTCCATCCTGCATTCGGAGGTCCTTAAGAGGCTCAATCCGGATCTCGACGACCTTCTGTAGCTGCGCCGCAGGCTCCTCCAAGCCTCGACCGGCCACCGCTGGGAGAGCAGAATTTTTGACGGCGGATGCCCTCTTTGCGGGGCGTCCGCCGACTTTTCTTCGGCTGAAGGCACATTTTCCCCGCTCTCGTAATATTCGGCTTAACATTTGGCGTCACATTGGAGCCCGTCCCGCAAGTGCCCTACTCTCTTTACAGGTCACGAGTGCCAGCGCGAAACCCCGGTTTGCTGGCCGGCAACCCTCCATCGCGGCGGGGTGCCCCGGGTGACGACCTGGCCGGTCCGGAACGGATGCGGCAAGCGCGGACCCCCTGACTGCAGGGGTCCCTCTTGAGTGAGGTCCCATGAGCACAGCCACGATTACTTCTCCCGCCGTCGCCGCAACGCCTGCAACCACGAGTGGCTCCCCGGCATCGCGCCCGCTGGCCGCGGTCACGGGTGCGGAACTGCAGGCCCCCCTAATCCAAGGTGGCCATGTCCGCTACGCCAACCTTGACTACGGTGCGTCAGCGCCTGCCCTGACCGTGGTCTCGGCCTATCTCAACGAGATCCTGCCGTACTACGCGAGCGTCCACCGGGGTGCCGGCTACGCTTCCCAGATCAGCACGTCGGTCTATGAGAACGCCCGCGACATTGTCCGCGAATTCGTCGGAGGCCGTGCCGACGATTCCGTGATCTTCACCCGCAACACCACCGATTCGCTCAACCTTCTGGCCGGTTGCCTGCCTGCCGAGGACGGTCGACACACCGGCGAAGTCCTCTACCTGGACATCGAGCACCACGCCAACCTCCTGCCTTGGCAGGGCGCTCCGCATCGCAGCATTGTTGCGGCAGGGACTTTGGCCGAGACTATCGCGAACGTACGCGAGGCACTTGCCCTTGGTGGTGTAAGCCTCCTCGCCGTCACCGGCGCCTCGAATGTCACGGGCGAAATCCTGCCCATCAAGGCACTCGCTGCGTTGGCACATGAGTTTGGCGCGCGAATCGTGGTGGATGCCGCGCAGCTTGCTCCCCACCGCCGGATCGACGTGTCCGCGACGGATGTCGACTACCTGGTCTTCTCCGGACACAAGCTGTATGCCCCGTTCGGCGCCGGCGTCCTCGTGGGCCGTCCCGACTGGCTCGATGCCGGCACCCCGCACCTCGCCGGAGGCGGCGCGGTTCGGGAGGCACGCCTCGACTCTGTCAGCTGGGCAACGGGACCGGCCCGGCATGAGGGCGGCTCCCCGAACGTGCTCGGCGCGGCTACGCTCGCCCGTGCCACGCAAGTCATCGCGAGCCTTGACCAGGAAGACTGGCACGCGCACGAGGCCGCCATCCGCACTCATCTGGTCGAGGGCCTCAAGCAGATCGATGGCGTGACCGTGCACCAGATCTTCAGCGACACCGACCCCCAGGACACCATCGGCGTTGTGAACTTCTCGCTGCAGGGCTACGACGCAGGCCTTGTTGCCGCGTATCTCGCCGCCGAACATGGCATTGGGCTGCGAGATGGACGGTTCTGCGCGCATCCCCTGCTCAAGCGCCTCGGCCTTCCTTCCGGCTCCCTGCGTGCCAGTTTCGGCGTCGGCTCCCGCTTGGAGGACGCCACTCGGCTCATCGCGGGTATCAAGGCCCTCAAAACAGACGGTCTGGGCTGGGACTACGTGGTGGACGCGGGCCGTTGGGTGCCGGCGAACGATCACCGAAGCTACCCTGAGTGGGCTCCGAACACTCCGGGGACCGCGGGCGCAGCCCCGTGCAGCACCGACTGACTGAGGTAGATTCGTAGGGTACTTCAAGCACTACGAAGGAGTCCGTGCGTGTCCCCGCGCCCCAAAGGTCCGTCAGCCGGGCCGAAGCTCTATGAGGAACGGCGCCTTGAGCTCGGTCAGAGTTTCCAGGACGGCGGCGAGCATTACCACCGTGTCCGGCCGGGATATCCCGCGGATTCGGTCGATTGGCTTCTTCCACACGGCGCACAGGATGCGGCCGACGTCGGTGCCGGCACCGGTAAGTTCACCGGGCTCCTTGTCGAGCGGGGATTGGCGGTGTCCGCCGTAGACCCGTCCGGGGACATGCTCGAACAACTGCGCAAGGACCTTCCACGGGTCAATGCGCTCCTGGGAACAGCGGAGGCAACAGGACTGGCGGACTCAGCATTCGACGTCGCCAGCGTTGCCCAGGCCTGGCACTGGTGCGATCCCTACATCGCCAGCAGCGAGCTCGCCAGGATCCTGCGCCCGTCCGGGGTGCTCGGCCTGATCTGGAACCAGTTGGACACCTCCATCCCCTGGGTTCACCGGCTGTCCCGCATCATGCATGCCGGCGACGTCCACAAACCGGACTTCCGGCCCGTGATCGGTCCCGAGTTCGCGGGGCTCGAAAGCCATCTGACGCGGTGGGAGGATGCCGTCCTCCCGGCGGACATCCTGGAACTCGTGAAGTCGCGAAGCTACTATCTGAGGGCCACCGAGGCCACGCGGGCGAAGGTGATCGGCAACCTCCGCTGGTACCTCTTCGAACACTTGGGGCATGCCGAGGACGAAGTCCTTCCCTTGCCCTACCTCACCCAGACCTGGCGGGCCAGGAAGGCCTGACGGTGCCGGTTCACGATAGGCTTGGAACCGTGAAGACCAGCGCGCCCTCCTCCTCTATCGAGGACTACGTCAAGGTCATCTATTCGTTTACGGAGTGGCAAGACAAGCCGATCACGTCTTCGCAACTGGCCCAGCGGCTGGGGGTTGCGAATTCTTCGGTCTCTGAAATGGTTCGGAAGCTCAAGGACCAAGGCCTGGTGGACCACCAGCCTTACAGCGCCATTACCCTGACGGCCCGGGGAATGCGCCTTGCACTTGGGATGGTCCGCCGCCACCGCCTGATCGAAACGTACCTCGTCAGGGAGATGGGCTACAGCTGGGATGAAGTCCATGACGAGGCCGAACTGCTGGAACACGCAGTCTCCGATACGTTTATCGAACGCATGGCTGCCAAGCTGGGGAACCCGGGCCGCGATCCACACGGCGATCCCATCCCCGCCGCGGACGGGACAGTCACGCTACCGCATGCGCATCGCATGATCGAGCTGGACGAGGGCCATTCCGGAAAGATCACCAGGATCAGCGACGAAAATCCGGAACTGCTCCGTTACCTCTCAGCCGAAGAAATCGACCTCGACGCCAACATTCAGGTGATCGGGCGCAAGCCCTTCGGGGGTGCGCTGGTGGTCCGCGTCGGCAAGGGACGCGATAGCCGCGACTACGATCTCGGCGACGAAGTCACCTCGGCCCTCTGGGTGTCCAGCGACACGGTGCACGAAGGCTGCGTCCTCGCGGAGGGTTGAGTCAACGCCCGCCAGTCAGGCGCGGTGGAGGCTAGGCGCGGTGGAGGCTGGGCGCGCACAGGTCAGGCGCGCTGGGCGGCCGGCCCGCCGTCGTCGGGCGCTTGCCCATCACGTCCCGGCACCGCGCTCAACACCGGATTCCTGATCCCGACGGCGGAGGTCACCGCCCCGACGAAGAACAGTGCCGCGGTAACCACCACCGCGTTGATAAGCCCTTGCCGGCTGAAGACAGGCCCGATAATCAGCCCCGCGAACGAGATGACGATCAGCCCGGCGATTCGGGCGACGGCATTATTTACCGCCGAACCGATGCCGGCCTCCTCTGTGGGGACGGCGCCCAGGATTGCCGCCGTGAGTGGCGCAACCAACGTGCTGAGGCCGATGCCGAAGACAATCTGGCCGGGAAGGACCTGGGTCCAATAGTTCAATGGTTCCTCGACGGTCATGGTCATGAGGAAGCCGATTCCGCAAATGAACGGACCCGCCGCCATAAACCAGCGCGGACCATACTTTCCCGCCAATCCCCCGAAGAAGGAGGCCGTGAGCATCAGGATGACGGTCGCGGGCAGCAACGCTATTCCCGCGGTCATCGCCTTCATTCCACCAACCTGCTGGAGGTAAATGCCGACTGAAAAAAAGCCGAAGGACAGGGCCCCGTAGATCGCGAGGGTGGCAAGGTTGCCCCAACCGAAATTACGGATGGCGAACAGCCGCAGCGGAAGCATCGGCTCAACCGTCCTGGATTCGTGGAGGACGAACAGGATCATCGCCGCCACCCCGATACCGAGCGGCACCCAGACGAACATGTTTTCCCAACCCATGCGGCCTTGCTCAATGAATGCATAAACCGGTCCGCCTAGGCCAACCATGGCAAGGAACGCACCAACGAGGTCGATCTTCTTCGTGCGATCCCTAGCCGCATCGGATTTCCGCAGGCCCGCCAGGATCGGCCAGACAGCCACCGCAGGAACAACATTGATAAAGAAGATCACCCGCCAGGAAAGGAGGTCCACCGATGCGCCGCCGATGAGCGGCGCCACGATCGCAGCCGCGCTGGTCCAGCCGGACCACTGGCCGATCGCCTTCGATTGCGCCGGCCCCGAGAAGAAGGTGACAATCATCGCGAGCGAACTGGGCACCAACAACGCTCCGGCAATTCCCTGTAGCGCCCGTGAGACGACCAGGACTTCGCCATTCCAAGCGAGACCGCACATAACGGACGTGAGGGTGAAACCGGCGAGGCCCCATTCGAGGATCCGCGCCCGGCCGAAATGGTCGGACAAGGAGCCGGCCACCAAGATCAGCGCGCCCAGGGTCAGAAGGTATGCGTCCACGACCCATTGCTGGATGATCAGCCCGCCGCCCAGTTCGCGGCCAATCGCCGGCAACGCGAGGTTCACAACGAAGCCGTCAAGAATGGCAATGAAAGAAGCCACGATCGCTACAACAAGGACCCGCTTTTGCAGCGGCGTGCTTGGCAGCAGTTCTGCCGCGTCGGTCATGAGCACAGCCTACGCCTGCTTTCGTCCTCTGGGTTCCCCACAGTGTCCGGGCTCGCGCGGCTCCGGGCTTCCCGGGAGATTCTGGCTTGGCTCCCGTCCCGTATCGTTGAATGGTGATTAGCAGACGTGATGCCGCATTGGCCCTCGATATTTCCATGGAGATGGCCCAGCGCCACGGCATCCCATCGAGGCTTTCAGAGGCCGAGTTGAATGAGTTGCAGGACAACCCGCCGGCATGGCTGGTCCAATCCCGGGCGAACCGAACCGGGAAGCGCCCGGTGTGGGTGCATTTGAGGTGCGTCGTCTGTGGTTACACCGAAGCGGCGCGGCCCAAGAAGTGGTGGCCCGAATTTACCTATGTATTTTGTGCCCACCATCGCAGTAACGAAGTCCCCGCAATCCTCCCCGGCGAAGTACGCAGTGAGTACGAAGGAATCGGAACGCGCTTCGTGGGCGTCGTCGACGTCCCGACGGCTGGCGTCTAGCCTTCGGTCTCTCGCTTCCTGCATACCTGGGCCGGGCGTAGCGCGATCCAGGCGCACGGGCGCCGCTTGCACGGGCGCCGGTTGCTTTCGTCCAAAACAGGCGTAGCTTACAAGTGGGGGCCGTTATGACCCCCTCATTGCAGGGTCTCAAGCCAAGGACCCAGGGTTAGGGAGCATGACATGCCTGACAAAGCGCCTCATCAGCACGAAGCGAAAAAGAGTATGAAGTCCATCAAGGAGAAACGGGCGGTGAAGCGTGCCAAGCACGAATCCGACTCGACCGTTGATCCTGTGGCACGCTTGAAGAAGAAGTAAGGAAGGCCGGGGTCCTGATTGAACTGGTCCCCGAAAGTTGGACTCGTAACTAGGTTTCCACTTTAGCCGACCAGCGATCGGCTCGGCTCTTCGAAGAAGGCTCCGTCCCACTTGGGACGGAGCCTTCTGTATAAAAGCTGGCTGAAGCTGCTCCTACAGGCGTGAATGGAACATTGCGATTTGATCCAAGATCTATTGAGAAGCGGAGCCTGTGACTTGAACCCAATCAGAGTTAGCCTGAGTCATGGCTGGCGACGATCGAACTCGAAGCGTACCTAGGCGAATACTGTGGATCACAGTTGGCATCCTGATCGGCGTCGTAGCCGGGTTGGTCCTGGGATGGCAAATCGCGCCGGCTTTCGTCTTGATCTATTTCTGTGTTGGCTGGGCTGCAAAACAAGGCCAGAAGCAGAAGCGGGAGATAGACATCTACCGCGAGCAGTGGCTAAATAAGCGCAGGATGCGCAACGATGGGATGCAGTCGCCGCCGGAGTAACCACCGCTGAAACCGAAGTTTGCCTAAGCCGCGAGGGCCTGAGCACGGTACTGTGTCGGGCTCAGACCCTTCAGCTTTGTGGAGATTCTTTCGGTGTTGTACCAGTGGATGTAGTCACGCAGCGCTGATGCGAGTGCATCGGTGTTGAGGAACCGGACGCGGTGGAAGAGCTCTTCCTTCAGGTGTCCGAAGAAGTTTTCCATGACGGCGTTGTCGTAGCATTATCCGGCTAATGGCCCGGGATGCCGGGGATTGGCCGGTTAAGGATTTAGCTGTCTCGGGCGGTCAGTTTCCGG
>JBFUPP010000006.1:0-70150 GCA_041360635.1 bacterium RCC_150
CGGAAACAGAACCCAACCGCCGATCAACCCCGCCCACCCGAAAAAACGGCCAACCCCACCGTCATGAAAAATCAGGGTTAGCTGACACCTAATTTCTCCATTTCACCACTCATTTTCACCCTTTCGGCACTCATTTTGATTATATTCACCACCTAGTCGTTGATTTTGGCTATAGCCTTTGCCCACGGAAACTGCAGTCTCGCTGGAGCTCGTCGCTTCCAGGCAGTCGCCGTGCGATATGCAAAAGGAAGGACAGGGTGCGAGGCGTTTCTTGCATCTGCGTGTCTTGGGCCATACGTAAATCACTCATAGGGGGATTGAATGCAAGAAAAGACAAGAGCTAGCCGCGCAATCACGGCCGTGATTGTTGCACTTGGGTTGTGCCTCGTGCAGCCCTCCGTGGCATTTGCAAGCGCACCGACACTGGACGACGCCAATCAGATCCTGTCCAAGACATCGACGAAGGTGCAAGTCACATCCCACCTAGTGGGGCCGACCGATAGCAGCCTTATTGCACCAAGAAATATGCAGAAAGGCGGTTCTGACAAGGACCGCCCGATCCCGAGCAAAGTAGCGCTCTCATCATCAGGAGCGGTTCAGGTCTTCATTTCCTCTGGGAATGAGCAGACAAGACCAGACAGGAAGATTACCGCCGCGTTCGCTTATGGGAAACCCAAGGTGTCCGGAGACACTGCGGTAATTTCAACGTCGGGAAATGACAGAAAGCTGTATGTGCGGTCAACCCCCAGCGGGGCGGACGTCTTTATTGCCCTCGGTGGTCCCAAAGCAGAGCGAGTAGCGGTTTTTGACTACGACCTTCCACCCGGACATACCGTTTCCGACGGCATCCCCGGTTTCAAGAACTTTTACTCGGCCCAAGGCGACTATCTGGGTTCCGTCAAGCAGGCCAGCGCGAGGGATTCTGCAGGCAACGAGGTGCTGACCACATTGGATATTAGCGCTGCCACGATGACACAGACGGTTCAGCCGACGAGTGCAACTGTTTATCCAGTGGTTATGTCTGCCCCTTCTTGGACTTATAATTTTGAGTTCCCGCTGGGTTATGGGAACAATGTGGAACCATTCAATTTACTCCGATCGTGTTTTAATTGCTACTTCCCGATCAACGGCGCAACGTCAACCTACCCATACATGGGGCAAGTCTTGAATCTGAAAATCCTGGTTGCTGGCGCAATACAGGTCCCGGCACCGGTACGCGTTGGATATGCGGGAAACTTCTATTTCCAGTTCACTGCACTTGCAGGACACTTCGACGGAGAAGGCTCCGTAATCAACTTCGCGTCGATCCCGAAGCCCAACGGCGACAGAGCCTTGAACGTCAATGCGGCCATTGTCATGGACCGCGGGGTACTGAATGTGGCGAATCAGTACGCCGCACATGGGCAGTGGTACCAATTTGCCAGCAACTTGTGCCTTGGGCTTTGGCGGACGAATGCTTCCGCATGCAACTGGACCGCGCTCTACCCGCCCTACTAAACGAGACGGTTGGTTGGGGGTCTAACAAGGCTTCCCAACCGCCCTCTTGGGCCGGGGCCACGCCACTGCACCAATAACGGTAGCCACACCTGCCGAAATGAGATGCGTCCACCACGGCCATTTCGAATCTGATACCCAAGTGGACGTCCATAGGATCAGCCAAGTGGAAACGCCGGTTATCCCGGCTGCCAGGACGTTTTCAAGATCACATCCAATTCCGGTCAGCCGAATAATACCAAGGGTCAATACGACGATCAGGCAACCGAAGATGCCACCTACCAGTGCGCCGCCAAGGCCGCCCAGTACAGATAAACCCACTCCGCTGGATCCACTCAGAGCTAAGACGGCCTCAACATAGAGCAGTCCAAATGTGGCACCGAAGAATAAACCTCTGCTAATTGATCTGTTCAACATTTACTCCATCTCTGTGAGCACTCAGAATACTGCAGTTTTCAAGCGCAGAGTGAGACGTGTTGATTTAAATATCAACTGACGAACGTCCCTACCGGCCGATTCGACACCCAACCCCATGATCCTGAGCCCTCTTATGGCTGGCATCACGTTTTCATTGTTGCCACCGCGTGGGCTCTTGGGTTTCCATCAAGAAACTAACTAATGTCGCGTTTCTGAAGTAGTGTCGCGCTTCTGAAGTAGTTAAGCGATTGGCTTTGGTGAGGATCTGGTCAGCGGTTTTGGTCCAGATGAAGGGTTGGGCGCGGTCGTTACAGCCGATGATGAATTGGCGGATTTTTTGGTTGAGGTCTTTGACGCTGGTGAAAACACGGCGCCGGATGGCTTGGCGGTCGAGATGCCAAACCAGACCTCGACGAGGTTCAGTCGGGATCCGGAGGTCGAGCTGAAGTGGACGGTGAAGCGAGGATGGGCGGCAAGCCAGGCTTTAATCTCGGGGGTCTTGTGCGTGGCGTAGTTGTCCATCATCAGGTGCAGTTCCTTGCCGGGGTAGGCGCGTCGACGCCGAGGTCGTGCAGCCGAAGGGCTTCGGATGTTCAGGCAAAATCAAGTTTAAGACCCTGACAGTGGCATAAATTGACATATAGCAAGAAGACTCAATGTGACATCCCGAAGGAAGCGTCCCGGGAGCAAGATAAGGGGCAATGGGAGCTCCGGACGATTTATCAAGCGCTCTTGAAGGCCTCATAAGCGTGCTCAAGCAAGTCTCGATCCGGGTATTCCCGTCGGTTGCGCGGTAGTTCCATAAGACGCTTACCATGCCTTGCCTGAATCCCGTAGGTCAACATCGGACCATCGACTTCAGCCAAGATATCGTCCCGAACTTCCACGACAAAGTCAGGACGAATCCCGAGAATGTGTGAATCAAAAGCAGCATGATGAATTTTGCATAGGGCAATCCCGTTCACGACCGAAGCGATGCCAAGTTCCGCCGAATCCGGAACGATATGCGCAGCGTCAAGCAACTCCCGGTGCGCCAGGGCACACACCGCACACTTCGTCTCATAGGCGCGCAATACTGTCGAGCGGAAGACAGGTTGGTGCAATCGTCGCTTGGTCTCCACGATGAGATAACGACGGAGATGCTCCTCGATCGGGCTCTCCTTAGTGATGAGGCCTCTGCCAACATTTGGATCAATAACGAATTGCTTGCGGTCGCGCTCCTCCCAAAGAAGATAGACGGGAAAGATCGGTTGAAAAACCGCGGGACCCATCCCTACGCCCCAAAACCAGATGATAGGTAACTGTTGCTCCATTGCAGAGCGCAAGGCGCGGTTGTCCGGATGTTCCGGGTCGTCCCCTCTCCATGCATAACGATAAAGACCGTCAGGGCTTATTTCGTCGTTGTACGGGCGTTCCTGGCCAGGTGCTCTGTACACAGTCTGTATGGAAAGAGCCGCCGAGAGATCCCGTGGTTTCCAAATCCCTGTCTGCGTTGCCTGAAGTCTTCTCGGCTCCCCGTCGAGAGTGAAGTCTTGGATGTCCTCTCGGGTGAGGCATTCCTCGCCGTCGTTCGTGCGTGCGGTCAACCACGCCATCGCCTCGCGGCGAAGCCTGGAGTCAAAGCTTTCTATTTCGGCTCCCCCAATTTCGACCATTCCCCCAGGATAGCTGACACCTATCGCGCCGGGTTGAGTAGGACGTCTAGTGATGCAGCACGTTCGAAAACAGAACATGTACACCACCCGTTGTGACCGTTTCAGTACGCGTCAGCTCGCTTTCTCACCCCCGAGCCGCACGGAACTCCAATCAGCTCACCGAATCCCGCTGTCAACAATCAGCCTGATGTGAACCGGACTCTCCGAAACCACCACCTCCTGTGTAGCCGTCGATGCGTAGCCACCAGCGTTTGTCGCCTTGATGACATAGCGGCCAAAGGGCAGCGTAACCCTGAACGCCCCGTCCGCGTCAGTAAGCGTTGAGCCCCGCATCGTGTCGCCATCGAAAGCAACCACTGCGGCTCCGGAAACCGGGCGCGGAGGACACTCAAAACCGACCCGCTCCACCGGACACGTCGGCCCCGTCAAAACAGTACCGGTGACTTGTCCCGAAGGAACGCCAACCCAAGGCAGGGCCGTGCACGCGGAGAGTAGAAGGACACTGGCCACGGCCAGCAATCTCCAATGAAGCCTCCGCACGCCGACCACCATCCCGCACCCGAACGCCGTCGTACTCTACATCCCCGTCCCAGCAGCCACATTCGGCGCCAAAGCAATACCCAACGCAATTACCGCCAGAGCAACGGCCACCGAGCGGTTGGCGATCCGTTTCCACGGGAGCATCTTCTCCAAGGCAATGAACACGCCGACCAACGCCATCCAACCGACGCTCATCACGCCCAGCGCGAAGAGCGCCACCATCAGCGCCCAGCAGCACGCGACGCACCATGTGCCGTGCTCCACTCCCATGCGCAGCGCACCGAAGTATCCGTTCCGCATGCGGTGCAGGATGAAGTCCAAGGGCGTCCGGCATTTCATCAAGGCAACGTTCTTGGCTGGCGTGAGCTGGTAAACGGCGGCCACCAGGACCACCCCGGCGGCAAGGTATCGGCCTTGATCCGAAGCAAGAAAAGCAGGAACCAACGACGCCAACAAAGCGAAGACTACGTATGCCGCCAAGCCGAAGACAGTCCACGAAATCAGGTAACCGGCCACGAACAGAGCGGTGGAACCCGCGGGAGCATCGCGTCCGGTTTCACGGCGATGCCGTTGGATCTTGGAGTACGCCACCACCATGGGCGCCACCGAGGGAAACATCATCGCAGCCAGCATCACAACCCACGTGGTGATGAAGAAGCCCAGCGGTCCCGGGTCGGTCCACCGGCCCATGTCCATCCCGTCCATCCGGACGGCGGTGAACACCCAACTAATCGCGGCGAGGACCAGTAGGACCGCGACCAATCCGGCCTCACGTGGATCCAACCTAAGAGCTGCGGAGCGCGCCATCGCGCGCACCGCAGCTCCCGGGTTCAACTTCCGATGGGACGCCTGGCCGGCCGTCACGCCCGCCCCTTGGGGGTGCCTTCGGCCATCTCGCTCGCGTAGGCGAATTCACCGGACTCGCCATAGATCCCGTCGAAGTCCAGGCCGAAGAGGTCCGAGTGTCCCGGGGCCTTTCCGATCATGTACTCGGCCGCGAAGGCATACATCGCATTGTTGACCTTGGTAACGCCGCCGCCCGGCCCCGGGAAGGGCTCGAGCTTGAAGTTCACGCGATCGCCTACCGAGCCGGACGGGGAATCGCCGTCGGAGAACGAAACATTGCCCCGCTCAACGCCCAACCACTCCCCATACAAAGCCGATAGGTCACCGAACGGGCCGCCGACTTCGCCGTGCAGGATGCTCTCGAGAGCCGTGGCCTGGCCGTCCGACGCCCCTTCGTCCAGGACGACGCCAATCTTCCATCCACCCGCTGTGAGGTTCGACGGGAAGAAGTTGACGAAGGCGAAGTCGACACCCGAAAGATCGGTATCGTCGAGCTTCCCTGACGCAACGTGGAACACAGCAACTCCGCGGCATTCGCCGTTCTCGCTGTTAGGTCTGCTGTCGATCGGACACGGACAGATTAGGGCGCAACTGCAATTCGCTACATATTTTCCGGACATTTCCCACGACATTTTGAACTCTCTTCGCTAGCACTAACACCTAGCGGAGCGCCCCCAGGCGCAGCGCCTAAACACCGAACGACATGATGGAAGGCCTCGTTAACGCCGAGATTATTCCGGGCCGATTTGGGTGTCAATATGCTCCGCAAACCCAAAACGGGTTTCCGAAGGGGGCGTTTCACTGCGTCGGACAGGCCAACAAAGCCGCAGGTCAGGGCCGGAAAACCCACCAATCCTCGACCGCCCCTCCGGCGCCGCAAGAGTCTGCAAACGAAAAGTACGACGGCGGAGCCCGGGTGCGGGTCGACGGCCGGCTCGAGTAGGTGCGCGCCGTATGCGAGGAGAGCCTGCAACACCACGGGAGCGGACGTGCCTGACCACACTATCGTTGAACCAACTTCTGCTTTCTGTTACCGTCGGGAAACTCACAAAGACGTTTGGAATTCCTTGGAAAGAATTCATGCGCACATCTATTCCAAATTTGGGGAGTTTGGCATGAAAAACAGAGTAATTCTTGAGTAAGTAGGGGACTATCCATCCGGAGAATCTCCCGATCCGAGCAACACGGGAATAATCAGCCTGGCGTTCGCACTCGAACATCATGGCGGGTACACCTTCGACATGGAGCTACCGGACGGCAGCTTCGTACCCGTTTCCCTTAGGAATTTCGCGGCAAAAATCCCCAGACGACGTTCATCGTCCTCGGAGTTGAACTAATCGACGAAGGCCCCGAGGACCGCGCACGTTGGGAAGCCACGGTAGTTGCCAAGCGCGGTCCCGTTCGGAAAACACCGCTCGGCTAGTCAATGACGGTCCGACGGATAGCACCAGCGGAAACTACCGCTTCCCCTGTCGAGTCGAAGCGAGTTCCGTTGGTTGTGGCTACACCGTTGTGGCCCTGCGATCATCGTGCCTATAGTGGCCAGCAAACGCACCCCTCCCTGAGCACCGTCCTGCCGTCCAGCACGTTCTGCCACCCATAGGAGAGAACCTCATGGAATATCGCACGCTTGGTTCATTGACCGTTTCCGCCCTGGGCCTCGGCTGCATGGGCATGAGTGAGTTCTACGGCGAAGGGGACGACCGCGAATCCACTGCCACCATTCACGCCTTCCTCGACGCGGGCGGCAGCCTCCTGGACACTGCCGACATGTACGGACCGTTCACTAATGAGAAGCTCGTCGGTAAGGCGATCGCCGACCGTCGCTCCGACGTCGTACTGGCCACGAAGTTTGGAAACGAAAGGCGCGACGACGGCTCTTGGGTTGGGATCAACGGCAAGCCTGAGTATGTGCGGGCGGCGTGCGAGGCGAGCCTGCAACGCCTCGGCGTCGACCACATCGACCTGTACTACCAGCACCGGGTGGACAAGACCGTCCCGATCGAAGAAACCGTGGGCGCGATGGCAGAGCTGGTCCAGGCGGGCAAGGTTCGGTACCTGGGTCTTTCCGAGGCTGCACCGGATACTATCCGCCGCGCCCATGGCGTGCATCCGATCACGGCCCTGCAGACCGAGTACTCGCTCTGGGAACGTGAGCCCGAGACGAAGGTCTTCCCCGTCCTGGACGAGCTGGGCATCGGATTCGTGCCATACAGCCCGCTGGGGCGAGGCTTCCTCACTGGCCAACTGCGGAGTCCCGAGGATTTCCCGGAGAACGACTTCCGGAGGCACTCCCCACGCTTCCAGGGCGAGAACTTCACCCGCAACCTGCAACTCGTGGACCGGGTGAAAGAACTCGCGGACCAGAAGCAGTGCACACCCGGGCAGCTTGCCCTTGCGTGGCTGCTCGCGCAGGGAGAGCACATCGTCCCTATTCCGGGCACTAAGAAGCAGGAGCGGCTGGCGGAGAACCTGGGCGCGATCGACGTCGAACTTTCCCCCGAGGACCTTGAGCGGCTCGATGAACTCGCGCCCGCCGGTTCGACCGCAGGGGCTCGCTACCCGAACATGTCCACTATCGACAGCTAGGCGGCAGCGCAAACACGGTCTCCCAGAACGCTCTCGCACCGCCGGCTGGACACTAGGCTAACTGAAAAGCGGTTCGTTCGAGGGGACGACATGGAAGCTTGGCAATGGATCTTCGTGGTACTCGGCGGTATATCCGCAGCCTTCGTCGTGGGTGCCATGATTTGGGGAGTGTTCGACGTTCTGCGCGATAGGCGGCCCGTGAGCGCGCGGCTTAGTGGGATTCCCTGTAGTCGTGATGGACGTCGTTTGCGAGGGACTTTGCCGCGTGCGAACGTAGTTCGGCCCGAAACCATCCCCAACTAATCCCCCGGCTTCCCCCACGCCAGCGCGAGCACAAACACGAGCCCACTAAGCCCCAACATCACCAGCACCATCAGCCCCCAGTTCGGCTGGTTCACGCCCGAGCCGTACAGCACACCAATCAGCACGGTCGCCGTAATCGCCCCGAGGTACCGGCAGGTCTGGAAGATCCCGGCGGCCACCCCCCTGTCCTCGGGTCGTGCCGAGACATACAAACCCTGGTTCGACGCCGTACTCACTACGCCATAGGGAACACCCATCAGAGCCGTCAGCACCAGCACCAGCGGCGGCCAGAAGGACAGCGTCAGCAGCCCCAGCGCGCCCGATGCAGCAGCGAGAACCACGACGCCGACCACCATCACCGACCGCACGCCGAACCGCTCAATGAACCGCACCGTGACAGGCGTCATGAAAACCGACATCGCAGCAAGTGGCAGCATGAGCGCACCTACCAGGCCGGCGTCGTACCCGCCCGCCTGTTGCAGCAGCTGAGGCAAGCCGAAGAACGCAAAGTAGTACACCGCACTAAACACCGCAAACGCCAAGTACAACAGCAGCAGCGGGCGGTTCCGGCCGAGCAGCCGCAGGTCCAGGAATGGCGGACTGAACCGCAGCTCGCGCCAGGCAAACAACGCTGCCAGGACCACCGCAATAGCAAGTAACCACCACCGGTACGCGGGTGCGACGTTGAGCAACGCCATCATCGCCAGCAGGAGGGAGCCCAGGAAGGCAAGGATGCCGGGAATATCCGAATCCCGAAGGAGGGCCGAGAGCCTTCCGGTTTCACGTCCGACGTCGTGCGGCGCCGCCCGCTGAACCACAATCAGCGCCGCGAGGGACAGCGGAACGTTGATCGCGAACAGCGCCTGCCAGCCGACCAGGCTCACCAGCAAGCCACCGATCACCGGCCCCACAGCCGCCGCAGAGGTGTTCGCCATCTGGATCCGCCCGAGCGGCCGCGTCGAGCCGATTCCCATTTCCCGGCTGAGCGTCGAGACCATGACGACGGCGGACGGGTACGCCGTCGCGGTCCCCACCGCCATCAACGCCCGCGCCACGCACACTAGCGCGAAGTTGGGCAGGAACGGCGCGATCGCGCAAGTTATCGCGACCACCGCCATGCCGAACATGAACAGCCGCCGGGGACCAAAACGATCCGCAAGCCTCCCCATCAGTGGCTGCCCCGCCGCCGAGGCGAGATAGAACGAGGTGATCACCCAGGTGACGGTCGCGACGTCGAGCTGAAAATTCTCCCGCAACACCACCAACGCGACGGCAATCATTGATGAATTCAGCGGGTTCAGCGCCGTCCCAAGACTAAGGGCGGTAACGACGACGCCGGCGCGGGGTTTGTTGGTCACGCCCCTAAGTCTGGTGCATAGTTGCCTGTGGTCACCAAATCGGTTGCTGCTACGCGGGACGCTACCTGGCGCCTCAGCTCTGCGGGGCTTGGTCGGCCGGCTTCGGCCGGCCCGTATCCGTGGTGGTGAGCGAACCATGCTGGACGGGAGCCACAACCTTAGGCGGGGCAGGCGGTGCCGGTGCCACCGGGGGTGTGCAGGAGTAGTTGTAGTCGAAGACGCCGTCCGTGAACTGGGTCATCGTGACTTTGCTGCCCGGTGTTAGCGGTGCAACCCCGCAGTACTCCTTCGCGGAATCCTCCGAGCTCGCGCCGGGGATCCAGTTCTTGAGTCCGTTCAGGTTGCTGTCCGGATGGAGTTGTCCCGCGATCGAACCAAATTGGTAGCTCGTGGAATAGATCCCCACGGGCGCTCCGATGTTTTGGAAGTACGCGGCCATGCCCTCGACGCTGGCCGCGTTGGAGACCGTGTCGAGGAACCACGCGTTACCGAATTCGACATCGAGCCACCACAGATACTGCTTGGGGTTGGTGACGCCGCGTTGATTGGCGTCGTCGCTGGCCATGGCATAGCCGTAAATGTAAGAGCACGCCGGTGTTGGACCGCCGTCGCACGCCCCATAAGGGTTCGGGACTTCCGCACCAAGAATGACGTTGGATCCGGGCCACCAACCCGAACCCCACGGGCCCGGATTGGCCGTATTCACGTACAAGGCCACCTTGGGCTGGCCGGCTATTCCCGCCGTCGTATTGGCCCAGGCGAGCTGCTCTGCGAAACATGGGTTCGAGTTTTCAGGCCGTCCCCCGTTCACGCCGATGATCGCGAACGCTTGGCCCCCGGGAAGACCGCCACCACATTGTGGCCAGGAAACGTCGTACCCCAAGGCGTCGGGCGACAGGAGGGCTTCGGCCGGAACGGCGGCGTTCGCGGAAGGAAGCGAAAGGAAGCTAGCTATAAAAAGGCACACGACGGCCACGAGTCTAGTTTTCATGATTTGCGTCCTAGGCATATCGAGACCAGGCGGAGTGACGCAGCCGTACAGTGCATAAAGAACGAACAGCCGCGGGCCGGTGTACCGGCCCACTTAGAATGCTAGGGACGCGATTGGGGGCAGCCTTGAGTGATGCCTACCCGTCTTTAGTTAACGAGCATGCGAGTGGCGGGCGAGTACTACCCTTGGGCAGCCTTCCGGCCATCGAGCATCCCGGCGATCTTCGCCTCGAGCGCGGCCACCGCGGCATCGGGAAGGACGATCAATCCCTCAAGCTCGCGCTGGGCCCGCCGATACGCCGTTTGCCGCTCTGCCGGGGTGGCAGCACTGTCGGCGGCGATCCTGAGCAGCTTCCTTGCGGTCGCGAGCCGTTGCCGTTCGGGCCCGCTGAAGTTCGTGTCCTTGATCCGCTTCGCTTCCCGCTCGGCGACGTCGAACGCAAGCTCGAAGCCGCGAACCGCAGCCCGGTACTCAGCCAGCCGGGCCGCCGTCGTAATCTCTCCCTGAGAAGATGGACGCAAGCCGTCCGCTTCGCGCTTGGCCCTGAGGAATTGAACCGTGAGGGGCTCGCGCACATCCGTCATCAGCGGATAATCGATGAGTTTTCCGACGTCGAGCTCGTAGTCCAGCCAGCGCTGGTTAACGGCGTCGTGGGCCGAACGCAACGCGATGACCTCGTCCTGGCTGGCCTTCTCCGCCTCGGCCGCCTGGTTCTTCAGCTTGTACAGCTCTACCCGACGGCGATAGCGACGCTCGCTAGCCCTCGACCACGAACGGGCCCAGCCGCCAGCCATGCCGCTCAGCGGGAAGATGATCCACCAGTTGTGGCCCACAAAATCGAACAAGTCCACCGATTCATCGTCCCACCGGGTCGGGCGGCGCTCAAGCGGACCTTTTGGCAGTGGCCGTCCTTGTGCGGATGTCCGTATCGGCGGGCCCGTTCAGGCGAGGAGCCCGTCAGCGACGACCGCCAACATTGACGCTGTTGAGTCGGCAGGGAGTTGGCTACCGTCTGCGACCACAGCCACGCCACCAACGAGTCGACTGATCTGCATCGCCTCTACCCCCGGTCGCAGTGCCGAGTCCAAGGTATCGATCACGAGTTGGTTCGCGCTGAGGTAGGTGGCGCACTTCGCGGCGAACGGGGATCCGGGGTCACCAAGCGCGGCGGTGATCCGCGCGGCCGCACCCTTGTGCTCTGTCAGCATCCCCGCATAGTCGGTCAACCAGGCCAACAGCTTTTCCCTGGCGGGAGCCTCCATGGCGAGCGCCCGCGCGACGGAAGTCTTCACCTTCTCCGCCCAGGCCTCGAGGACGGCGTCGTAGAGGGATTCTTTGGTGGGAAAGTGCCGGTAGAGCGTGCCTGCGCCAACCTCCGCCGCCTTGGCGACTTCATCCATCGACACAACGTCGTAGCCCTTGGCGCGGAACAGCCCGCGCGCAACCTCCACGATCCGATCGCGGTTGCGTTGGGCATCAGCGCGCACGAAAACCAGTCCTTCCACAAAAACATATTGCTATCCGGAGAGACTCTCCGTATAGTCATAAGCGGAGCATCTCTCCTCTTAGTGTACGTCAGCCCCCTCGGCTAGAACAGGACACCACTCCAATGACACTCACAACGGCCCCTCGCGCCTCCGCCCGGATCGCTTCATCCGGCCGGCGCACCGCCAGCATTGGCCTCTGGCTGGTCATGCTCGCCCAACTCATGCTCGTGCTCGACGCCACAGTAGTGAACGTCGCACTCCCCCACATCGCCTCCGACCTCCACTTCACGCGCGCCGAACTGAGCTGGGTCTTGAACGGCTATGCTGTGGCCTTCGGCGGCCTCCTGCTGCTTGGAGGCCGAATCGGAGACGTCTTCGGCCGTCGTCGCACCTTCTTGCTGGGCGTCGCAGCCTTCACGATCTTCTCGCTGCTCGGCGGCCTGGCAACCTCGCCCCTCCTCCTGGTCATCGCACGCGCACTCCAAGGCCTTGGTGCCGCATTCGCAGCCCCGAGCGTCCTGGCCCTGATCACCACCAACGCACGCGACGACGGCGCACGGAACCGCGCGCTCGCGCTATTCTCCGCCATAGCCTCGATGGGCGGAGCGCTCGGACTCATCCTCGGCGGACTGCTCACCGACACCACCAGCTGGCGGTGGACCCTCTTCATCAACGTGCCCATCGGCGTCGTCGTCCTCGTTGCCGCGCCCCGGCTCGTCGCGGAAACGCCGCGGCGCCCCGGACGGTTCGACATCCTCGGAGCGGTGACCGCAACGGGCGGTGCCGTCGCCATCGTTTGGGCCCTCATTCAAGCGGGCGACGCCGGCTGGTCCAGCCCGCGCACCATCGGCGGCTTCCTGGTCGGCGCGGCGCTCATCGCAGCATTGGCGGTCACAGAGCGTCGCGTCGCGCACCCACTGCTACGGCCGCAGCTGCTCCGCAGCCCAAGCCGGGTAGCCGCGCTCGCTGCGATGGCGGCCACCTACGGCGGGATGCTGGCGATGTTCTTCCTCATGGTCCAGTACCTCGAAGACGACCTGCACCTCACGCCCATGGTAACCGGGCTGGCGTTCCTGCCGATGCCGCTGAGCATCTTCGCGATGTCGCGGATCGTCCCGCGCATGGTCGAACGTTTCGGGGCCGTGCGCCTCGTGATCGTCGGGGCCGCGCTTCGCGTCATCGCCTTCCTGCCGCTCACGCAGCTAACCCGGAGCACCAACTTTTCGATCGTCGTCGTGGCACTGCTGCTGACCGGAATTTCGGCAGGCATGACGTTCATGCCGCTGACGACGCTCGCGCTCCGCAACGTTGAACCCGAACACGCAGGGTCCGCCTCGGGGCTGTTCCAAACCATGCAGCAGCTTGGCGGGGCAGTGGGGCTGGCCATCGTGGCTTCGACCTACGCGGCATTCGCTGTTCCCGGCGACTTCCTGACCGGCGGTCGCGCAGGGTTCTGGTCGGCGACCATCCTCTCCGCCGTGGCACTTGCGGCCGTAGTGGGGCTTGTCGGCCGGGCGCGGAAGGCCGTGTGACGGGCTCCTGAAACCGTTGACATGTGACCAAATAGTCACCTATCTTTAATCCATGGACGCCGTTTTCAAGGCACTCTCCGACCCCACCCGCAGGGACCTGCTCGACGAGCTTTTCCGCGAGGACGGCCAGACACTGAGCGCACTTGAAGCACGGTTCGAAATGACCCGCTTTGGGATCATGAAGCACCTCAAGATCCTCGAGGAGGCCGGACTGGTGGTCACCCGCCGTCGCGGTCGCGAAAAGCTCCACTTCCTGAATCCGGTACCCATCAGGCTTATCCACGACCGCTGGGTGAGCAAATATGCAGAACCGTGGGCCGCTGCATTGAGCGACCTCAAAACCAGATTGGAAAGTCCCGTGGAAAAGATCTTCGAAATCTACATCAAGACCACCCCGGAACGGCTCTGGGAAGCCATCACGGACAGCGACATCCGCAGCAAGTACCAGTTCGGCAGCACGATCACCTCGGACTGGACGCCAGGAGGCCGGTTCGAAATGGGCAACCCGAAAGCCGACTCCCTCCTCGGAGAAGGCGAAAACGTGGAGGTCGACCCCCCGCGCCGGCTAGTCCAAACCATGCGCGCACTGTGGGGCGAGGACGTCAAAGCCGAAGGAACGTCCCGGATCACCTGGGAGATCGAACCCGTTGGCGACTCCTGCCACCTCACCGTCACCCACAGCGAACTGCGCGAAGGCGGAAACGACCAGATCTACGGCGGTTGGCCAATGATCCTCTCCGGCTTGAAGACTTGGCTGGAAACCGGCGAAGTACTGACGACGCCCGGCTCACTGATGTACAGCTAGCGCCGTTTCTCTATCTAAGTCGCTGGCGCCCATTACGCAGTGCACTTCAGGCACGCCAAAGGCGGGCCGGGCACAACGCCCGGCCCGCCTTCGTCGTACGCTGCTTAGTCGGTGACGATGTCCCGGGTGGCGTGGTCGTACGTGAAGGTGACCTTGCCGCCGTCGTGCTTCAGCTCGTGGTTGGCCCCGTCACGCACGCCGAACGCGCCGTAGTTCTCGTCCCACGAGCGGTTCAGCGCGATCTTATACGTGTAGAAACCAGCCGGCAGCGTCGCAGTGAGCGTCCAGACCTTACGACGCGCGTTGAACTTCATCTGCGCTTCGTCATGCTGCGGCGCCCAGTCCTCCGGCGCGCCGAGGATGGTGTTGAAATCGCCAGCAATTGCGACGGCGGACGGCTGCTCGAGCTTCTCGGCGGCGTCTGTCGCTTTGGGTGCGGCAGCCTTGGTAGCCGTCTTGCTTGCGGCCTTTGCGGGAGCCTTCTCGGCAGTTGCCTTCTCCGCAGTTGCCTTTTCCGCGGTGGCCTTCTTCGCGGCAGGCTTCCGAGCCGGTGCCTTCTTGGCCGGCGCGGTCGGCAACGGGGTATCGGCCGGCACCGGGGTGCCTTCGGCGAGAGCCGTGGCAAAGGTGTCAGGGTCCTCGAACGCGACGGTGGCGCGGAGGCCGTCGTCCGTGATCGTCCAGCCGGAGCGACCCTTGGTCAACCAGCCGGCTTTGACCAACTTTGCCGTGGCGCTGGTCAGGTTCTTGTGTCCGCGTGGAATCCCCCCACTCAGCAGTTCACCTTCATGAGTGTCAAAGGGAACACGGGAAATCGCCTCAGCCAGAACCTCTCCGGCGTTCAACGACTTCTCCGACCACGTACCCTCTGCCAGGATGTCCAGGACGGACTTGAGGCGAGCGCTACTTTTTTCGACGGTGGACTTGGCCAATGGATCTCCTTCAACGGCTAATATTCCATGAGCAGTCTGCCAAGCTTCCGTAAACTCTGGCGACTGTTCCGGGTAAACACCGTGTGTCGTGACCGTCTATTACGCCGGAACGAGCCGAAATGAGCCCTCCGTCTCGGTTACTTGCCAGTAGCTTGCGCTTGGGGAGCTTTTGGGTTTGCTGTCAGGGCCATGGGCTAGCGTGGCTTCATGGGGAAAAAGCCTGTGCAGAATCATGACGAGCAGTGGACCGCCCGGGACGATGCCCTCTGGGCCACTGCAGAACTAGCCGTCCTCACAATGCGCGGCCAACTTGCGCAACGCCAGCCCCTCGCGGTGCCCTTCGCGATGCGGCTGGGCGGGACCCAGGAGAAAGTCGTGGCCCATGGCGCCTTCCAGCTCCTCGCATTTCATGCTCCCGGAGACGGTTCCTATACCCAGAGCCATGGAATGATGGTCGCCACAGGACGAGGCGGACTGGCAATGATGGCGGGCTTCGCCGCGGCTCAAGCTATCGGCAACGCCTCCCGACGCCGGCAGGCCGCCAGGCTCACGGAGCCGCGATGGCTCCCCATCGACCACGGCACGGTCGCTGTTAGCAACTTCGGCTTCTATCTACACTCGGCAAGCGGAATCCACGCATGGAACTGGAACGGCATCCACATGGCCCAGCTCGTCGGCCCTGGCCAACTCAACATCGACGGAATATCGGAAAACGGGCTCGTCAAATGGATCCTCCAGTCTGATTGGGCCGAGCTTATCTTCATGCTCTGGGCATCAGTGCTGAACCCAACCCACCCGCAAATGACCGGCCGGACCTGGTTGCCAGCCGATTGGATCACCAAAGCAATGGTGTATTCCATGGGCAACACGGGCTTTCCAAACCACTCGGCATTCCAGGAAGTATTTAGGGAATTGCAGTGATCGCGGCCGGACTTATCCACATACGGTTCGACGCGACAAGACCTGGGCACGATGCTTCGCTAGCCTAGACAGCTCAGGCAATCTAATTGGGGGTTAGAGTCCATGACATTTCGTTTTCCAGTTTTAACGGGTGCAGACGCTTTAGGGAGGGCAGCAACACACTTGCGCGGAATCGGCGGCTGTCCGCGAGGAGGCGGGCCTCGAAGAATATTCGCGACCGTCACTGCTCTTATCTTGCTCACCCTGTCGCTGGCCGGCTGTAGCGGGAATTCCGGTCCGTCGCCGTCGACGGGCGCCGCTTCCCGACCGACATCCTCCCCCGCACCTAGCTACAAACCGGCTGACAGCAAAGGCAAGGCCGAGAATGTTCCACGTCCTGTGATGCCAGCCGAAGCCAAAGCCCATACGAGGGAAGGCCTACAAGCATTCATGAAGCACTGGGTCGGCCTGCTCTCGTATGCGTACGAGACCGGGAATACCGACCCGCTGTTTGAGGTGACGGGTGGTGGGTGCACGAGCTGTAAAAATATGCAAAACGTCGTTTCGGACGCTTATGCGGATGGCAAATGGATCGTGGGGGCACAGATGAAATTCATCTCCGCGGATTCGGCTATGGTCACCAATCAATATGGACAGATCTCGGGCGTCGTAATAATGCAGCAGGACGTAGCAAATTTCCTGAATGCTGATGGTTCCGTTCGATCGACAAGTGGTGGAGAATCGGCAAAACCGAACCTATTCTTGGTCGTTCCTCGAGACAAAGGGTGGGAACTTGGAGACATCGGTAAGCCGGAGAGCACGAAATGAACGGCGCCTCCTCCTTCGTTTGCTCATGTTTGCGAATATTCCTTGCCTTGCTCATAGCGACGGCGGCAACGGTGCTGTGGACGTTTGGGTTTCGCGGCCCTTCGGCCCTGGCAGCCCAATGTCCGGGTACACAAGTCCACGTCGCCGTGGGGTGGGATGCATCCAGAGCTGAACTTGCCGCTGCTTGCGCCGCCGCTGCAGGATCTAAAACGGACAATCCCGGCCAAGGCTCTCCCGACACCATGATTCCGGTCGTGCCTGGCGAGAATCTTCCCGACAGCTACGAGGAAGTTCGGGCAGCGTGCCTCAACAACCGATCCTTGGGTCCGGATACGCGCTGCAGCACTCCGGAGATCTGCCCAGAGGGCCAAACGCTGGTCCAGACCTACACCATCGTCCGCAGCAAGGGCCTGGTAATTCCTCTCGATTCACCCCACTGCGCCCAAAATCCCCAGGCGGCCGACAACCAGCCGTTCCCCGGGGTCTCACTGGAGGACTTCCAGAAACTACCCATCGCAGCAGCAAAGCTCGGCGTTCAGCCGAGTCCGCACACTCTCGTTGGCGCCGAAACGAACGTCTACGCCGAAGCCTCCGTCCAAGAGATCCCGGCGATGGTTCTCGGGACAGCGCTCACAGTCCGCGCTATCCCGAAGGACTACGCCTTCAATTACGGCGACGGCTCGGTGTTCGGTCCGCAGATGTTCGCGGGCGGCTTTGTCCCGGAAGAACGCTGGGGCGAGAAGACAAGAACCAGCCACGTTTACCAAGCTACCGGCGACTTTCCGGTGTCGGTCACCACCTTCTACGACGGCGAGTATCGAATAGGGAACGGCGCCTGGACGCCAATTTCCGGCCAAGCCCAGGTGGCAAGTCCGAGCCAGATCGTCAAAGTCTGGCGCTCTCAAGTCAAACGTTATGCCGTCAACTGCATCGTCAACCCCAATGGTGAAGGCTGTCCGCTGAACAGATAAAAACGTGAATCGGCCAATACCTGGCCGAGGTTCAGACAGACTAGACCCATGAGCATCGTCGAACTTCGGATTTCGGCCCTTTCCCGGGAATCCATCGAACGCAGCCAGCCACATCTCAATCCCGATCGGGTGTCCTACTACCGGGAGCACGCCGATGAAATAACGCCGCTTGTTGTGTTCGATGTCGACGGCGTCCTGCTTCTCGCTGATGGGCACCACCGAATCGCGGCGGCGCAACAGCTCGGCTGGACCACGGTAAAGGCGGAAATTCGGAAGGGGCAACAAAGCGACGCGCTCCGGTTCGCCGTCGAACACGGCAAACAGCAGCGCGGGCTGAGCGAGCAACAAATCATGGACGCCATCGCCCGGCGAGGACAGCAACCCGGCTAAAGCCGGCACCACCCGCCGCAAACACGGCCCCAGGGAAACCCTGCCCCCAGCGGGGAGGCGCCCAGCGGGGAGGCGCCCGGAAACCGCGCCCCACCGCGAAGGCGCTCCCGCTACAGGCGCTGCTTGGTCGCAGCTTCCTCCCAGGCCGAAACCTCGGCCAACAACTCGTTCTTCCGCTCCTCGTCCGCGAACGACGAGCGCACCGAGTTCGCCGCGAGCCGTGCCCGATCCGCGAGGGAGAGCTCATGGACGGCCACGAGTTGCTCGAAGTTTTCGTCCACGTACCCGCCGAAGTACGCAGGATCATCCGAATTGACGCAGACGTTGAGCCCGGCGGCCAGCATCGCAGGCAACGGATGATGGGCCAAGGTGTCGACCGCTCGCAAGCGCACATTCGACAGCGGGCATACGGTCAGGGGCACCTGCTCGGCCACGAGCCGATCCACGAGGACCGGGTCCTCCATGCAGCGGATGCCGTGGTCGATGCGTTCCGCGCCGAGCAGGTCCAGTGCCTCGGCAATGTACGACGCCGGTCCTTCCTCGCCAGCGTGGGCAATCCTTCGCAGGCCTGCCTCCGCGGCCCGGCGGTACAGTCGCGCAAATTTCGACGGCGGATTGCCCACCTCAGCCGAGTCGAGTCCGATCCCGGCGATCGGCGCCTTCATTTCAAGAAGCTGCTCCAAAACCTCAAGTGCCGACTCCTCGGACATGTCCCGCAGGAAAGCGGCAATCAGGAGCGCCGAGACGCCGAAGTCCACCTCCGACGTCGCGAGCGCCGATGCAACCCCGTTCACGCAGGTCTCCAATGCCACACCACGCGAGAGGTGCGCCTGGGGATCCATCATGACTTCGACGTGCCGCACGCCACCAGCGGCGGCCCGCGCCAAGTAGGCCCTGGTCATGTCCGCGAAATCCTCTTCCGTCCGCAGAACAGCCATGTTGGCGTAATAGAGATCCAGGAACGATTGCAGATCGCTGAACTCGTACCGGGCGCGCAACTCGTCCAAGTCGGCGTAGGGAAGGTCAATCGCGTTCCGCTCGGCGAGGGCGAAAATCAGCTCGGGCTGGAGCGTCCCCTCGATGTGCAGGTGCAGTTCGGCAACCGGGGGTGCCACCGTCGTCGTAGTATCGCCAAAAGTTTCCACCCGACAAGACTAGGCCAAGCCCCATTCGGCGGGCGCGCTCACGGCAAATACCGCTTGACCCTCCGCCGGAGCGGCCAACCCGGCGGTGACTCCGTGCATCCTCGGGGCCAGTATCACCAGTTAGGCTCACGGCGCATACTTGAACGTATGAACGGCTCCTTTGTCACCCTCTGGGTCCCGATGCTGGTTCTTGGCGCATGCCTCGGCCTGTGGGTCGTCGGCTTGGTCGACTTTAGCCAGACAGATGAGAAGGACATGCGCACCTTTCCCAAGGAAGTTTGGCTTTTGATCCTGGTTCTGGGAAGCGTCGTCGGCGGAATTGCCTGGCTTCTGGGCGGGCGGCCTCAGCATCCCGGCGTCCATAAGCGGCCATAACCCGCTCTTCCGCGCCCGGCGAGGGGAAGGCCACACCTCCCCGACTTGGTTCTGCGCCCTCCGGCCCCCAAACTGAAAAGATGCAGACCTTCCTCCCGTTCCCCGATTTCAAGCAAAGCGCTGCCGTTTTGGACACCGCCAGGCTTGGCAAGCAGCGTGTCGAAGCCCTGCAAATCCTCCGCTCACTCGTCATTCCAGGCTTCGGACGACCATCCCACCCGGCAGTGCGCATGTGGATGGGCTACGTCCCGGCCCTTACTCTCTACGCGCTGGCCATGGTGGACGAATGGGAGGCGCGCGGCAATCCGGACAACAGCCGCGCGAGCATCACCGAGTTTGCGCCCCAAGCGGCACACCCGGACTACGCGGCCAAGATTCCCATGCCGCACTGGCTGGGCGACGCCGATCTCCACCTGAGCCACCGCTCCAAGCTCCTCCAGAAAGAACCCCGCTTCTACGCCCAACTCTTCCCGGATACACCTGACGACCTGGAATACGTCTGGCCGGAGCCCCGCCACGAATTCCTGCCCGAAGATCCCGACGACGATTTCATCTGGGTGCTCCGCGCACCGGATAACGACGTCAGTTCCGAACGGCTCGACAAAGTTGGCATGCCGCCTGTCGGCAAGGCAAAGGCAACAACGGACGACGGCGACGAGTACCAGTTCGTCTACGCCGAAGAAAAGTCCCGCCGCCCGGGAAAGACGGCCAAGAAGGTGCCACAGCAGAAGGTGAAGAAGCCAAGCCGGAACCGCCAGCGCCAAGACGAGGCTTTCAGGACCCTTCCGGGCAACACCACGGTCGTCATCCCGCTTGAGGGTGGCGCGAAGTTTGCCCTGGGCAGGATCCACGGGCGACCCATCACGCTGGAGGACGGCCGTTTCGGGCGAAACTTCGAGGTCAATAAGATCGTGGAGCGCTCGGATTTCGACTATCCGGCCTTGCTTCAGGATCCGCGGGTCTTTTTCCCGATCCCGGCACCATAGCGGCTCGCTTTACAAGCGAACGACGGCGGCACTCCGGTTCCGGACGAAGGGAGCCGGGGTACGCCGTCGTCGTTAAGTTTCCGGGGACTTGCCAACTCGACGGACGAGCGCCCGGATAACCAAAACTTCGTAAACAACCAAAGCTAGGACCCAAAAGTAGTCATACCAAGGGGCGTCGAATCGGACCAAGAGCGCCAGCAGCCCAAGCGCGGCAAGGAGCTGAGTCATGATGATGGCCGACCACGGGCTGTCTTTCACCTTATCCACAAGAAATGACCACTCCTCCCGCCGCAAAGAGGACGCCCAAACCATAGGCAGCCAACCGATTGCTCCTACCGGACCCATAAAGGACACAATTACGCCGCATCCCGCATATGCGCATCCTATTGACACCGGCCCACCTCTGGGAATCAGATCTGGGTTGTAGTGTGCCACGTGGCGACCCGAAATATAGGTGTCAAGCCAACCATGGCATGCAAGGATCTCCTTGCCGTTCCATCCCTCCTGCATTTGTATTTCTGAAATTGCTGGGGCCGGCGGCGGCGCTGGAATCGTTGCCGCCATTGCCCCATTCATCCCACCAATCAACAGAGCAAAAATTGTAACCAATACCGCGCTGACCCTTTGAAGCTTCTTCCCAAATGCCCATTCCTCCCCCTTGAGTTGTAGCAATGAGTGATCAATGTAAGCTCCCCAGCGAAAGAGTGAGTGCTTAAATGGCCAAATTAGGTGCTGATTAGCGCCCAATTGAGTGTTGCCCATTGGAGATCAATGAGTGTTTCGACGAGTATTTCTCCGCTGGACGCGGGTTCAGAAGGCCGCCTGTTCCCCCTGCAGCGGCGGCGCCGCATCGCTCCACCTCGCCCAGTCCTCTGGTTTGACCGAGGGCCGTCCCAGCAGATAGCCCTGTGCCGCGGTCATCCCGAGCCTTCTTACCTCAGCAAGTTCCGCTTCGGTTTCAACCCCTTCGGCAACGAGGTCTGCTCCGATCTCCTTGGCGAAGCCGACCATGGCAGCGCCCAGGGCAGCCTGGGCGGGATCTGTATCGATCCCGGCGATGATTCCGCGGTCGAGTTTGATCCGGTCCGGCTTGAGCAGAAGAATGTGGCGCATAGAGGCGAAGCCCGCACCGGCGTCGTCAACCGCGATCTTCAAACCGCGGCGCCGCAATGGCGCAAGCGCCTCTGCAAGCGGCCCGTACTCGGCCACCTGCTGGCGCTCCGTCACCTCGAGCACGATCCGTTCCAGCGGGAGGCCGGAGTTCGCAAGAATGCCGGGGAGCCGGGCATCGAGGCACGATCGGGGCGATAGATTCAACGAAACAGACAACCCCGCGGGCAGTGCGACCGCGGCTGCCAGGGCGCTTTGAAGCACAGCGAGATCGAGCTCCACGTCCAGGCCTACTTGGGCAGCTTCCAGGAACCACACCTCGGTGGATCTTCCCGGAGAGCTGAGAAACCGGGTCAAGCCTTCGACGCCCACGATCGCATTGGTTTCGAGGGAACGGATCGCCTGGAACGCTGTCAGAAAGGATCGTTCGGTCAACATCGCCTCGATACGGACCGCAATCTCGCCCAAAGCAAGAGTGCCGGCGAGTCCGGGATCAAGCAGTCGGCTCGTTCCTTCGAATCCGCTGGGCTTACCCGAACGGTCGCGCAGCGACCTCCCCGACACCTCAACAAGCACCTTGTGGCCATCCTTGTGGCGGCACACAGCGGAGACCCCAGACCAGGAGGAAGACGCGCCCTGCCTCGCCGTCACCGCACTCAATGCTTCGGCAAGTTCGTCAGGATCGATAATCGCGCTGAAATGCCTGCCCAACAGCTCGGATGGCTCATAGCCGGTCAATTCCGTGCATGCCGGGCTGCAAAAGGTGAAGCGTCCATCCATTCCGATGGCCCACAGCCACTCTTTGCTGGTGGTCAGCACGGTATCCATCAGGCGCGTGGTCTCAGACGATTGAGCCCGTTCCCGGAGCTGCTGCCTTACCAGGGACGTTGACGCGTAGACCACGACGGGGACGACGAGTACGGCCAAGACATCCGGGATCCAAGCCGGCCAGCCCAGGACCTCCCAATGGTTCTGGCCGACAAGCAGCGGAAGTCCCAAGGTTAACGCCACACCGGCTTGCAGCACGACACTGACCAGCAGCCACCATCGGGGAACGGATTCGCGACGGCGGGTATCCGGCACGCCGCTCGTGCTCTGCAAACCCATGGACATCGCCCCCCAAAGCGAGAAACTAAGCCTACTAATCTTCCCCATCATGCCAGCTTGCCGCGAAGAGTCCACGACAACTAAATGGAACGATCAGCCTGCATTCGTCCCTTGAGTATCCACCAGGGCTACTTCCCGAGGCCAGCCCTCCGCAGCGCTTCCGCCATGGCCGTGTTGACCGGCGGATTGGGCGCCGCCTTCGTTCCCTTGGGAGCGCCTCCGCTACGGGTCCCCGACGCCACTCGCTCACGGCGCTCACCGTGCTCACCCCGCGAACCGGATCCACCGCGCTCGCCCCGCGAACCGGAACCACCGCGGGAACCTGGCGTACCCCCGGCGCCGGGTTCGTCGTCGAGCCTTAGCGTGAGCGAAATCCGTTTCCGCTCCGGATCCGCTTCCAGTACTTTCACGCGGACCACTTGGCCCGATTTCACGATCTCCCGCGGGTCGGACACGAACTTGTTGGACAGCGCAGACACATGGACCAGGCCGTCCTGGTGCACGCCAACGTCCACGAAAGCGCCGAACGCCGCAACATTGGTGACAGTTCCCTCAAGGATCATGCCGGGTTTGAGGTCGGAGATCTTCTCGACGCCCTCCGAGTACGTTGCCGCGGCAAAGGCGGGACGGGGATCGCGGCCGGGCTTTTCCAGCTCAGTCATGATGTCGCGCACCGTTGGGAGGCCGAACGTTCCGTCGACGAATGCCTGCGGATCCAACGACGCCACCGCGCCACCACGGGCAGCAGCGACGATCTTCCGCGCCACGGCATACGCCTCCGGGTGGACGCTCGACGCGTCCAGGGGTTCCGCTCCCCCGGTAATCCGCAGGAAGCCGGCACATTGCTCGAACGCCTTCGCACCGAGCCGCGGGACCTTCTTGAGGTCCGAACGCTTCGCGAACGGGCCATTCTCGTTCCGGTAGGCCACGATGTTTTCGCTCAGGAGCGGCCCGACGCCGGCCACCCGGCTCAGCAGCGCCGGCGAGGCCGTGTTGACGTCCACGCCAACAGCGTTGACGCAGTCCTCCACCACGGCGTCGAGCGAACGGTCCAGCTTGGATGCCGTGACGTCGTGCTGGTACTGCCCGACGCCGATCGATTTCGGCTCGATCTTCACCAACTCCGCGAGCGGATCCTGCAGGCGCCGCGCAATGGACACGGCTCCACGCAATGAAACATCCATGCCCGGCAGCTCGGCGGCAGCGAGCGCCGACGCCGAATACACCGAAGCGCCTGCCTCGGACACGACGAGCTTTTGCAGCGTCGGACCGCCCGATGCCGCCATGTTCTTGATGAGCTGGCCGGCCAGTTTGTCTGTCTCGCGCGACGCCGTGCCGTTACCGATCGCCACGAGTTCGACGCCGTGCTGCCGCGCCAAGCGCTCGAGGGTCGCCAACGCTTCGTCCCACCTTTTCGCCGGGGCATGGGGGTAAACGGTATCCGTAGCCACGACCTTGCCGGTGCCGTCCACCACAGCCACCTTCACGCCTGTCCGCAAGCCAGGGTCGAGGCCCAGCGTGGCCCGGTTTCCGGCGGGCGCCGCCAGCAGCACGTCGCGCAGGTTCGCCGCGAAAACCCGGACTGCCTCGTCCTCGGCCTGGGCGAACATCCGGCCACGCAAGTCATTGCCCAGGCGGTCCAGGATCCGCGAGCGCCAGGCGATTTGCGCGGTCTGCACAAGCCATGAATCGGCGGGGCGGCCACGCTCGGCGGCCCCAAGGCACTTGGCCACGGCGTTCTCGAAGCGAGTGCGCGCGGCGGCCAGGGCGTCGTCGTCCGCTGGTTCTGCCTCGGCAAGATCCAGCTCCAGCACTCCGTCTTTCTCGCCGCGCAACAGCGCAAGCACGCGGTGCCCGGGCATCCCGGACGGCACCTGCGAGAACTCGAAGTAGTCCTTGAACTTCTGCCCCTCGGCCTCCTGGCCCTTCTTCACGCGCGAAACCATGCGCCCCTGCGTCCACAAACGCTCCCGCAGCGTCTCGGCGAGGTCGGGATCCTGGGAAACCCGTTCCACCAGGATTGAACGCGCACCCGCGAGGGCGGCGGCAGCGTCGTCGATTGCGTGTTCGGCGTTGAGGTACTTCGCCGCCTCACGTTCGGGGTCGAGTTGCGGGTTGGCGAGCAGGGCGTCCGCGAGCGGTTCGAGGCCTGCCTCCCGTGCGATCTGCGCCTTGGTGCGCCGCTTCGATTTGAAGGGCAGGTAAATGTCTTCGAGACGGGACTTCGTGTCGGCAGCGACGACGGCGGCTTCCAGTTCCGGTGTGAGCTTCCCTTGCGCCGCAATCGCCTCCAGAACGGTACGACGCCGGTCCTCCAAGTCCCGCAAGTACCGGAGCCGTTCCTCAAGCTCACGCAACTGCGTGTCATCCAGCGTGCCGGTAACCTCCTTGCGGTAGCGCGCGATGAACGGAACCGTGGATCCGCCGTCGAGCAGTTCGACCGCGGCCTTGACCTGCCAAGGCTTCACGCCCAATTCCGTCGCAATCAGGGCATGGATGGTCGCATCCGCTGGCTGCTGCTGTGGAAGGGGCTGGCGCTGAACACCTGGCTGGGGCTGTGCGACTGGCTGGCGCTGGGGAAGTTGGGTCACCATGATATTTTGCCCCAAAACGGAAGCGCCACGGCGAAAAGCCGTGACGCTTGATGGATCGGATGTTGTGTCAGCCTTGCTGCGTCATGGGGGTCTTGGCCGAAATGTGCTCGACCAATTCGCCGACGCGGTCCTCAGAGTAGTTGCGGGCGATGTCGCCTTGGCTGATGATGCCAACCAACTTGTGGTCGGTGATAACCGGAAGGCGCCGGACCTGATGCTTTTCCATCAGGTCGATGGCGGCGTCCACACTGGCATCGGCATCAATCCAGATTGGCTTGCCTTGCGCGAGGTCTGCCGCCCTCTTCTCGCTAAGGTCCCAACCTTCCGCAACGCACTTGACCACAATGTCGCGGTCGGTGATGAAGCCCTTGAGCCTGCCATCGGCACCACAGATGGGCAACGAACCGACGTCCAGATCCCGCATCATCACAGCAGCGTCGCGCAACGACTGGTCCTCCTTGACGCACTGGGCATTGGTTGTCATGAACTCACGGACAACACTCATGATTCCTCCCTCATCGTTTTGGATTTCGACGCGGAGCCTCGGCACCGACGCCGATGATGCCAGCCTACGCCGGAGGAAGGGGTCTGGCTACGTGGAAACTATTCGGCCAGATCCTCGGCGATATCCTCGGCCCACAGCTCCGGCTTGGTGTCCTGGAAGGTGCGCATCATGTCCACGCAACGCTGGTCATCCAAGACGACGACTTCGACTCCACGGGACCGCAGGAGCTCGAATTCGCCGTCGAATGTGCGTGCTTCGCCCACCACCACGCGGGGGATTTTGAACTGGATGATGGTTCCGGTGCACATCGCGCACGGCGCGAGGGTGGTGTACAAGGTGGTGTCCCGGTAGCTTTTCTGCCGGCCAGCGGCGCGCAGCGCGGACATCTCGCCATGCGCGATCGGATCACCTTTTTGGACCCGCTCGTTGTGTCCGCTGGCGATCACCGCCCCATCCCGGGCTAGCGCGGCCCCAATAGGGACGCCGCCTTCGCTGAGGCTCTTGAGGGCGGCTTGGTACGCGGCCTCGAACGCGGGGTCCGGGGTTGCATGGGGTTGGCGGCGGGTTTGGGGGAGGTGGCCGGCTTCGGGCTTCTCGTGGTTCATGCGGTCATTTTCGCACGCGGCTATTTTGTCAGGCCCCACTGATAGCTTGGCTTCATCAGCACAATAGTCTGGGCCTCAAAGGGGGCAAGGTGTTTTTTCTCGATTCGGAAGATGCGGGGCAAGGGCAGGATCTGGTCTTTTCGGCCAGCGACCTCGTCACCGCTTCCACGTGCGAGTACCAGTTGCTCCGGCGGCTGGACGAGAAGTTGGGCCGCTCCCCCAAGCCGGACTTCGGCGTCGACGAAATGCTCGAGCGCACCGCCAGGCTCGGCGACATCCACGAACACAGAGTTCTGGACCGTTTTATCGCCCGGTTCGGCACCTGGGATCCCCTCACCGGCAAAGGCGTGTACGACGTCGTTCCCGCCGACGCGATGGACCGCACCACCCTGCGAGCCAAGCATGCGGAATCCATCGATGCCTTGCGGTCGGGCGCGGACGTGATCTTCCAAGCGGCGTTCTTTGACGGGCAGTTCCATGGGCGGTCCGACTTCCTCGTCAAGCAGGACGATGGCTCATACGCCGTTTTCGACACCAAGCTTGCGCGCCACGCGAAGGTTACGGCCCTCCTGCAGCTGGCAGCCTACGCCGAACAGCTACTCAATGCGGGTATTGATCCGGCGCCGGAACTGACCCTCGTGCTCGGGGCCACGACTCAGGCTGACGGGATTGAGGGCTATGACTATGTGCACAGCAACCACAAGCTCGCAGAGGTCCTGCCCGTGTTCCGCGAACGCCGGGAGCGCTTCCTCGCGTTGACAGGCGCGCACCTTGCCCGGCCGGAGCCCATCCAGTGGGGTGCGCCCGGGATCACGGCTTGCGGCCGCTGCGACTACTGCAAGGAGCAAGTCCTGCTTCACCGGGACCTTCTGATGGTTGCCGGGATGAGGATCACCCGGCGCAAGAAGCTGATAGAAAACGGCATCCTTACCATCGACGCCCTTGCAGGGATGCCGGACGCCCAGGATTCGGCGACCCGGCGCCTGCAGGAACAGGCCCGGTTGCAGATCGGCACCGCGACGCCGGACGGCACCGTCAACTACACCGACAAATCGGGCGAAGCCAAGAGCATCAGCTACTCGGTCCTCGAATCGAACTCCCTGGCACGCCTCCCCCGGCCCGATGCGGGAGACATCTTCTTCGACTTTGAGGGCGACCCGCTGTGGCAGGATCCCGCAACCGGTCGATGGGGCCTGGAGTACCTGTTTGGAGTCATCGAAAATCCCGGGGAGCCCGGTGCGGACCCTGTTTTTAGGCCGTTCTGGGCACACTCCCGCGCCGAGGAACGCCAAGCGTTCATTGACTTCCTCGACTATGTGGCAGCCCGCCGGCGGAAGTACCCGGACATGCGGATCTACCACTACGCCGCCTACGAGAAAACGGCACTGCGGAACCTGTCCGTCATCCATACCGTGGGTGAGGCGGCCGTGGACAACCTCCTGCGCGAAGGCGTTCTCGTAGACCTCTACGACACCGTGCGCCACAGCATCCGCATCTCGGAAAATTCGTACAGCATCAAGAAGCTCGAACCCCTCTATATGGGCGAACACTTGCGCTCCGGAGAAGTGACCGACGCCGGAGCCTCCGTGGTTGCCTACGCCAACTACTGCACAGCGCGGGACGAGGGCCGCACCGAAGAGGCCGCCGAAATCCTCGCCGGAATTTCCGATTACAACGAATACGACTGCCTCTCGACGCTCTACCTGCGGAACTGGCTGCTGGGCCTCGCCGAAGAGCGCTCGATCGAACCCGGCCTGGTGACGGCGGCGGGACCGTCGTTGCACACGGAGACCGAGCCCGGCAAGTACGAGGCCGCGCCCGAGGAAACAGCACTCCTCGACTACCTTGCGGAATCTTCAGGTGAGTTGGCGCTGTCCGACGCCCGTGCAGTGGCTTTGGTGGCGGCCGCCGTCGGCTACCACCGGCGCGAAGACAAACAATACTGGTGGAGCCACTTCGACAGGCTGGACCGGCCCGTTTCCGAATGGGAAGACACGAGGGACTGCTTCATTGTGGAGCGCGGGGAGGTAATGCGGGACTGGGGCTTGCTCCCGGGAAAGCGGAACCCATCCCGCGACGTGCTGCTCTTCGGACGTGCCGCGGAAGGATCAGGCTTCGAATCCGGCAAGACGTACTTCAGGATGTATGCACCGCCGGTGCCGGAAGCTTTCGACCATAAAGCTGTCAGTGCCCAGGGTAGGAGCGGGGCGGGCGGGACCGAGATCCTCGACGTTGCCGGGTACGGGGCCGATAATCCGGCAGCCGGCGAAGATGGCGGCGACACCGTCCTGATCCGGGAAATCCTGCCCAGCAAATCCACCGCGTTCCAGCAGCTGCCCATGGCCTTGACACCGGACGCTCCAGTCAACACCAACGGCCAGCGGGCAGCGCTCTCCGAGCTTGCCGTAGACGTGCGCTCCAGCCTTCCGGTGTGGCCCAAGGATCCAGCCTTGGACCTCCTGCGCCGAGTCCCGCCGAGGCTTCGCACGCTTGGCGCCCTGCCCGCCGTCGAGCCTGGACCCCATGGCTATGTGGACGCCATCGCCGAGGCTGTGGCGAACCTGGACCACTCGTATCTCGCAGTACAAGGCCCTCCCGGGACGGGCAAGACCTACGTTGGTTCTCACGTCGTCGCCCGGCTGGTCCGCGAAGGCTGGAAGGTGGGCGTCGTAGCGCAGTCCCACGCCGTGGTGGAGAACATGCTTTGTGCCGCGGTCGAGAAAGCCGGGCTCGATCCAGGGTTGGTGGCCAAGGACGTCAAACACGACGGCCCTGTCCCGTGGGACCAGCAGAGCAAGCAGGACGTTGAGCGGCTACTCGGATCTTCCGGTGGCTGCCTCATCGGCGGCACCGCGTGGGTCATGACGGGAAGCTCCGTTCCGCGGCGATCCTTGGACCTGCTGGTGATCGACGAAGCCGGGCAGTTCTCGCTGGCAAACACCCTCGCCGTGAGCAGGGCAACCAAAAGGCTGCTGCTCCTCGGCGACCCCCAGCAATTGCCCCAGGTCACCCAGGGCAAGCATCCCGAACCCGTCGACGAATCAGCCCTCGGCTGGTTGGCCGACGGCCACCACACCTTGCCCGAAGAACTCGGCTACTTCCTCGCTATGTCATGGCGAATGCACCCCGAGCTATCCGCAGCAGTGTCCGAGCTCGCCTACGATGGCCGCCTTTACTCAGCGCCCGTCGCAGCGACAAGGCAGCTGAGCGGGGCCCCTCCCGGCCTCGAATGCGTGTACGTGGAACATTCCGGGAACTCAACCCACTCCGTGGAAGAGGCATATGAGGTGGTCCGGCAAGTGAGGGAGCACCTGGGCCTCGCCTGGCTGGACCCACGCGAATCACCCGAGGAACGGCCGCTGGAGGAATCCGACATCCTCGTAGTGGCGGCCTACAACGCGCAGGTGCAGCTCATCCAGAAAGAACTGCGGCGGGCCGGACTCAGTGGCGTGCGCGTCGGGACAGTGGACAAGTTCCAGGGCCAGGAAGCTCCACTCGTCATCGTCTCCATGGCCGCTTCCGCTGCAGCCGAGGTCCCCCGCGGAATGGACTTCCTGCTCTCCCGGAACCGGATCAACGTGGCGATCTCGCGTGGCCAGTGGCGCGCCGTCGTCGTGCGCTCTCCGGAACTCACGAATTACCTGCCCACGCATCCGGAAGGCCTCGAAAACCTGGGCGGTTTTGTGGCGCTTTGCCGGGACGCCCAGCGCATATCAGTTGGGTAAGGCCGGGTATGGGGTCAGGCTCAACGCTTCATCCAACACCGCGCCGAAGTTCGCGGACTCGTGCGCGAAGCGGCCCAGGAAGAGACCGGAGACGCCGCGGAGATCCGGCAGCAGGCCGGGCTTGGCCGAGCCACCGTAAATGATCGGCAAATCGGCCAGGCCGTGTCCGGCGAGCATCTTTCGCAAGAAAGCGACGACGTCGGACACGTAACCCGGCGCGGCGGGATCCGCGGCGCCGATGGCCCACACCGGTTCGTACGCGACAACGATTTGTCGCGCCAAGGCCCACTCGCCCCGGACCCCCGCGGAAATCTGCTGGAACACGTACGACGCCGACACTTCAGGATCGCCCGACGTCACCTCGCCGACGCACAATAGTGGCGTCAGCCCGGCGTCGAGCGCTGCTTGGACCTTGAGCGCGATCATGGAATCGTCCTCGGCGAAATGCCGGCGCCGTTCAGCATGTCCGATCTCCACGAGCCGCACACCAAGTTCGGCCAGCAAGGACGGTGAAACCTCCCCCGTCCACGGCCCGTCAGCCCAGCCACAATCCTGCGCGCCCAATAGCACCGGAGAACCTTCGAGCATCGAGGCAGCCGAAGGCAGCACGGGGAACGACGGGATGACAAACGGGACCACCCGCCCGGCCGCGAGGGCCGGGCGGGTGTCCACTTCATGCAGCAGATGCTCCAGCCAAGAAAGGGTTTGCCGGTAACCCATGTACATCTTGGTGCTGACGCCTATGTACATGGCGCTATTTGCCCAGCAATTCGTCGGCCTTGTTCTTGAACATCTTCGTGCCGAACATCATCGCCGCGGCCAGGAACGGCAGGATTCCCAAGGCGTAGACGCCGGCGGATCCCGTTGGGTCGGCTGTCGCCGAGTTGACCGCGGTGCGCAGGATCGGGGCAACAAACCCGCCCAGGTTGCCCAGCGAATTGATCAGCCCGATGCCGGCAGCGGCTGCGGATCCGGCGAGGAACGCGGTCGGATAGGCCCAGACCACGGGCCCTACAGCAAGGAAGCTGCACACCGCGAGCGTGATGAAAATCAGGCCAAGGACCGGCTGGTGGTTGGTCCCGGCCCAGGCCGAGCCGAGGATGCACAAACCCGTGGACACGAAGAGCGCAGTGCCGAAGATGCGGCGCTTGGCCACGGTATTGGCCGCCCGGCCGATCAAATAGCAAGAAAAGATGCCGAAGAACCAGGGCACCGCGATCAACAGGCCAACAGCCAAGCCGACCTTCTGGCCGGTCAGCGAGGAAACCTGCTGGGGCAGGAAGAACGTGACACCATACACGGCGATCTGGAGGCAGAAGTAGATGATGGTGAAGTACCAGACCCGGCCGTTCCGCATCGCCGCGAACACTCCACGCGGACCGGTTTCGTCCTTGACCGTGTCCTCCTGGGACATGACCTGCTTGAGCGCGAACTTCTCGTCCGCATCCAGGAATTTGGCCTTCTCCGGGCCGTTGATCAGGAAGAAGAAGGCTGCAACGCCAGCGAGAACAGCCAAGGCGCCCTCGGTGAAGAACATGACCTGCCAACCCCGGACTCCGGGCATTTGGTCGCCGATATTAATAAGCCAACCGGACATCGGGTTGCCGATCATCTGCGAAAACGGCTGGGCCAGGTAGAAGATCGCGAACATCTGCACGCGTACCTTGTTCGGGAACCACTCTGCGAGGTACATGATGACGCCCGGGAACAGGCCGGCCTCGGTCACGCCGAGCAAGAAGCGCAGGATCACGAAAGACGTCTCGCCCTGCACGAAGGCGAAACAGGCAGAAACGATGCCCCACGTAATGGCGATGCGCGCAAGCCAGACCTTGGCCCCGACCTTCTTGAGCAACAAGTTGCTGGGAATTTCGAAGATGGCGTAGCCGATGAAGAAGATTCCGGCGCCCAGCGCGAATGCTGCTGCTGAGACGCCTTTGTCGGTGCCGAGGGCGGCTTCGGCGAAACCGACATTCGTCCGGTCGAGGAAGGAGACGACATACAGGATGACCAGCATCGGCATGAGCCGCGTGGCAGCCTTCCGGATCGCCGATTTCAGAACCGGCGAATCCAGCATCTCCTTGGTGGATGTTGGGGCAAGGGACATCGAAAACTCCTCATTGAGCAATGGATAGGTGAGCAATGAATGTTGAGCGGTTGATGACGCCGGGCTTTAGTGCATGTACAGTCCGCCGTCGACGTTGAGCGTTTGGCCCGAGATGTAGCCTGCGTCCTCGCTGATCAGGAAGGCGATGGCCGCCGCGATGTCCCGGGTGGAACCGACCCGGTTCACCACGAGGTCCTTGGTCAGTTCGTCCTTGCGTTCCTGGCTGAGCGTGCCGCCCATGATGTCGGTATCGATGGGCCCGGGCGAGATGGCGTTGACGGTAATGTCGTATTCACCCAGTTCGCGGGCCGTGGCTCGCGTGAGCCCGATGACCCCTGCCTTGGCCACCGAATACGGCGTCTTCGAAAAGGTGCCGCCACCGCGCTGCGCCGATACGGAGGAAATGTTCACGATGCGGCCGATCCGGTTCTTGACCATGGACTCGGCTACGCGGCGGGTAGCGTAGTGGACGCCGTTGAGGTTGATGCTCAGCACCCGGTCCCATTCGGCGGGCTCGAGTTCCAGGTACCCGATGGGTGAGCTCACGCCGGCCACGTTGGCCAAAGCAACGATCTGCGGCAGCTCGGCTTCAAGGGTGTCGATCGCGGAACGGACGGATGCTTCATCGGCGACGTTGGCGCCCACACCAGAAGCCTTCACACCATACTCAGACGCGATTTCCTTGGCCGTGGACTTGCACAGGGCATCGTCGAGATCGATGACCCCGATGTTCCAACCCTGCGCGGCAAGGTAGTTCACGGTGGCCCGGCCGATGCCGCGCTCGGAGACGGCGCCGGTGACAATTGCGGTGCGTTCTGCAGGGAAAGTCGGAGCGGGGAAGGTAGCCATGAGGGTTCTCCTTAGTTGATGGGTGCCGGGCCGAGCTCTTCGATGAGCTTCTGCATGGCCACGTAGGCCTTGTTCCGGTAAGCGATGAGTTCGGGTGTACGTTCCGCCGGGACATTGAGGAATCCGGCACCGGTCTTGGTGCCGAGCTTCCCTGCTTCCACAAGGTCGCTCAGGATCTTCGGCGTCGCGAAGCGTTCCGGGAAGCCGGTCTGCAACGACTGGTAACAGAAGTTGTAGACGTCCAGGCCCGCCATATCCGCAATGGCGAATGGACCAAAGAACGGCAAGCGGAAGCCGAACGTCGTACGGACCAGTGTGTCGACGTCGTCCGCTGTTGCGATCCCCTGCTCCACCAGCTGTGCGGCTTCGTGGAAGAGCGCGTACTGCAGCCGGTTGAGCACGAAGCCCGTGACGTCCTTGACGACGGCGGTTTGCTTGCCGGCCGCATGGACCAACTCGCGGGAGGCGGCCACGGTTTCGGCTGTGGTGCCGGCGTGCGGGATGATCTCGACGCCCGGGATGAACGGCGAGGGGTTGGAGAAGTGCACGCCGAGGAACCTTTCCGGCCTTTCGACTGCTTCGGCGAGTGCGCCGATGGAAATCGTGGAGGTGTTGGAACCTATCAGGGCGCCCGGGCGGGCGGCGGCGCTGATCCGGGCGAGGGTCTGGTGCTTGACGTCGAGGATTTCGGGGACGGCCTCTTCAATGAAATCGGCGTCGGCCACGGCTTCCTCGATATCCTTCGCGGCCCACAGGTTGGCCTTCAGGATTTCGGTGGAGCCTGCCGGGAAAAGACCGTCCGCCACGAATTGGTCCGACTCGCCCAGCAGGCGATCGTAGTTCTTCCGGGCGATCTCGGCGGACACATCCGCCAACGCCACGCGGGCTCCGCCGAGGGCAAGAACCTGCGCGATCCCGCCGCCCATGTAGCCGGAGCCGACGACGGCGATCTTCCGGGCGGTGGTCGGCTCGCCGGCGGGGGTGCTTGCTGTTTCGGTCATGTCACACTGCCTTTGTGTAGTCGGGCTCGTAGGAGCAGATGGCGTCCACCTTGGCGGCGGAAGCGGAAGTTTCGTCGAAGCGGTGGCCCAGCCATTCGCCCACCAGTTTCTTGGCCAGCTCCAAGCCAATCACCCGTTGGCCCATCGTCAGGACCTGGGCGTTGTTGCTCAGGACCGACCGTTCCACCGAGTAGCTGTCGTGCGCGGTGACGGCGCGGATTCCGGGGACTTTGTTGGCTGCAATGGCCACGCCAAGGCCCGTACCGCAGATCAACAGGGCGCGGTCCGCCTGCCCGTCTGCCACCTTTCGCGCGGCTTCGACGGCCACATGCGGGTAGGCCGTGGAGTCGTTTGCCCCGACGCCGACGTCAGTCACGGACGCCACGCGTGGGTCCGCCTCCAGAAACTCTTTGAGCGCCTGCTTGTACTCCACGCCGGCTTCGTCATTGCCAACGACGATCCGCCAGCCGCCTGAACTGGTCATGCCTTAGCTCCGTTTCCTGCCGGGGTCTTTGTAGCGCCCAGCTCCGAATCGATGTGTTGCGAAATTCTTGCCGCGATCAGGCCGAAGGAGACCGCGCCGGGATCGGGGTGTCCTAAGCTCTTCTCCGCGAGTGGCCGCGCACGGCCCTTGAGCGGACGCAAGGTTGCAGTCGCCACTGCCGCGGACTGGGCTGCCGCAGCGGCAACTGCCAGTGCGCGGCCGACGGGAGCGCCGCCGTCGTACGCTTCTACGAACGCATCCCGGAACGGCAGGAGCGCGTCAACCATCGTCTTGTCCCCCGGCTCGGCCTTGCCGAGTTCCGTGATCGCATTCGCGAAAGCGTTCACCGCTGCGGCCGCGTCATCTGCCGAATAGTCGGCTTTGTTGCCGAGCGCCTGACCCGTAGCGATGATTGCCGAACCCCAAAGCGCGCCCGATGTTCCGCCGGCGCGTTCGCTCCAAGCCTCGCCAGCGGCGGTCAGGATACGCCCCACTGAGGCTCCGTTTGCTGACTCTGCGGCGGCTGCGGCCGCGTCAACGCCGCGTCGCATGCCGATGCCGTGGTCGCCGTCGCCCGCGATCGCGTCCAGCTTGCCGAGTTCCCCTTCATGCTCGACGACGACGTCCCGCACCTGTGCGAGGAGCGCCACAGCCTGCCGGCCAAGTTCGGCGGCAGCTTCGGTGGGCTGCTCGACGTCGGCAGTTTCGACGTCGGCGAAGCTCGCCTGGTTTCGTGGCTGGCGGGGCGCGACGTTGCCTTTGCGGAACGCCGGGGTGTCCGCTGGCGCTGCCCAGAACTGCTCGAGCTCGTCGTCCAGCCAGAGCAGAGTCAGCGAAAGACCGGACATGTCCAGGCTTGTCACGAGCTCGCCACACTCGGGTTCGACCACCGTGAGCCCTGCATTGCCGAGGAGTTTCTCGATTTTGCCGAAGAGCAGGAAGAGTTCATCGTACTTGACGGTGCCGAGCCCGTTGACGATCGCCACCACGCGGGTCCCGGCGTCGTCGGGCTTGTCCGCGAGGAGCTTCGAAACCAGCAGCTCGGCCAGTTCGGAGGCGCTCGGCATGGCGTGCTCGGAGATACCAGGCTCACCGTGGATGCCCAGGCCAAGGGACATCTGGCCTGCCGGAACATGGAACAAAGGATCCTTGGCACCCGGGAGGGTGCAGCCGTCGAAGGCAACGCCCAGCGAACGCGTGCGGTAGTTGGTCTTGATGGCCAAGCGCTCGACGGCGTCGAGGTCCAGTCCCGCTTCGGCTGCGGCGCCGGCAATCTTGAAGACCGTCAGGTCTCCCGCGATTCCACGCCGCTTCTCGAGTTCGTCCAGGGGTGCGCTGGCGATGTCGTCAGTCACGAGGACGGTGCGGGTTTCGATGCCTTCCGCGTTGAGCCGCAGCTGGGCTTGGCCGAAGTGCAGCACGTCGCCCGCATAGTTGCCGTAGCTGAGCAGGATGCCACCCCCGGAGTTAGCGGCTTTGGCCACGCGGTAGACCTGGCTGGCAGCCGGCGAAGCGAACATGTTGCCGCAAGCCGAGGCCGTTGCCAGTCCGGGTCCGACCAGTCCGGCGAACGCGGGATAGTGTCCCGAGCCGCCGCCCACCACCAGGGCAACCTGCCCGGCGGGGACCTCGGTTGAGCGAACCACTCCGCCGTCCACCCGGGCAACATACCCGCGGTTGGCGGCGACGAAGCCGTCCAGCGCATCGTCCGCAAAGTATGCGGGGTTATCGAAAATCCTTGTCATTGTTGGCTAGACTCCGGCGAGTTGGGAGGGCGCGGGCTCGGTGGTGGGCTGCTGGGTGGTGGGCTGCTGCCGCCCCTGGGCTACCTGGCTCTGGCCCAGGGCGTAGTTCTCGGTCTTCGGGAGGACCTGGCGACGCAAGTATTCCTGGTTGCGCGCCGTGACGCTGAGGCCGTCGCCACCGTAATGCTCGGTGCACAGGATGCCCTGGAAACCCACCGACAAGGCGAGTTTGAAGGCTTCTCGGTAGTTGATGAGGCCGCTCTCCATCGGAGCCGGCATGGTGATGTAGCTGTCGCGGGCAACGTCTTCGTCGCGGATGTAGTTCTTCATGTGCCAGTAGTTGGAGTAGGGCAGGGTCTTGGCCACCATTTCGCGCCAGTCTTCGATGGGCCGGTGGAGGCGGATGAGGTTTCCGAGGTCCGGGTTGAGCCCGACGTTGTCCAGCCCGATGTCCTGAACAAGTTGGACGGAGGAGTCGGCAGTTCCAAGGAAGGTGTCCTCGTACATTTCGAGGGAAATCAGGACGCCGACTTCTGCGGCATGCTCGCCTAGTTCCCGCAGGCGTGCGACCGCCTTGCCCCAGGCTTCCTTGTCCCCCACCGGGTCCTTGTAGCCCTCCACGGTCCAGAACCACAGCTGCTTTTGCTGCTCGGGGGTGATGGCCTGGTGGAGTCCAAAGGAGACAACCTCACAGCCGAGTTCAGCGGCGGCGTCGATGGTGCGATGGCTGTAGGCCAGGTTGTCCGCCCAGTTCTTTTCCTCGATGACGCTGCGGCGGATTGCGGAGATCGCCGGAAGGCTGATTCCCACGTTGTCCGCGGTCTGCTTGAACTCGGCGAGGCGGGCCTTGCTCAGGTCTCCCGGGCGTACCCAGCTGTCTGTGAGGTCGGCGTTGCCAAATCCTGCGTCCTTGACTTCCTGCAGGACGTCGGCCCAAGCGGAAGCATCAGCGTCGTTAATGTGCTGTCCTGTGGCGTCGGTACCGGGGAACTGCAGCAGGGCCGCCGTGATTGGCCAGTTTTCGGCGGTGTACGCCATAATTGTCACTCCTTCGTGGAATCCTGTTTCCTATAGGATTTACTATTCGGGTGAAGCTGTCAACGTATTTCTTGGGGTTTCTGCTGACCAGCCCGATTCCGCCGCGTCATCGAAGATCCTATATGTCTTACATATATTTGTGAAGTGGGTCACCGTCGGCGAGGTGCGTGGGGGCACGTAAGAAAGCCCGCTGGCGGGCTAGCTTTAGGGCTCTGGTTGGGTCGAGGCCCGGTCTTGGATCGCCGTCGGGGGCGTGGCCTGACGGCGACGGTTCAGTCGGCCGACGCGTCAGCGGCCGTTCAGTCGGCTGGCGCGTCAGCGGCCGTTCAGTCGGCTGGCGCGTCAGCGGCGGTTCAGTCGGCTGGCGCGTCAGCGATGGCCCGGGCGCGGACTTTCTGCACGTGATCCTCCATGGCAGCCGCAGCTTGTTCGGGGTCCCCGCTCGCCAGCGCTTCCAACACCGCTTGGTGTTCGGCGATGGCCTGCTCGGCGTCGGTGATGCCCACTCCCCCGAAAAGCCGGAAACGCTGGACCTGTCCCCCCAGGGCATTGTAGGCGGACAGCATGAATTGGTTGCCAGACTGCTCCGCGATCAGCTTGTGGAAGCGCTCATCGGCCTCGAGATAATCCCGGAACTCCACGAAAGACGGGCCCCGGGGAGCGGTTGCCAGATCCTCTACGGCTCCGCGCAGGTCTGCCAAGCCCTCGGACGTCATCCGACTGCACGCCAATCGAGCATTGACCGGCTCAATCGCAAGCCGGGCCTCCATGAGTTCGGCGAAGTCCTCACGCGTGAATACCGGGGCCACGCGGTAGCCCTTCAAGGCCACCCGGCGGACCATGCCAGTGTGTTCGAGCCTCGCCAACGCCTCGCGCACGGGAGTGGGTGAAACGTCCAGTTCCCGGGCCGTCCCGTCGATGCTGACTGCGGCCCCGGGTTCCAAGCGGCCGTCCATGAGCCAGGCAAGCAACTCCTCGTAGACATGGTCGGCGAGAACCTGACGGCTGACGGGTCGGCCGGGTGCGCGGTCCCGCGAGGAAGCGAGTTTCATAGACAAATCCTATAGGAATGGCGCGTTCGCGGTTGCTTTGAGGGTCTTGGGCCCGTCCTGGGCCGGCTCGGAGCCCTCATACGCAGCGGGAGCGTTACATTCTGCTGGATCATTCCACCGCTCGAGGTACGTTCCCCATGTGTTTCCGAGCACCCCGGGGCGGGCCACCTCGAATGATTCAGCAGAATCCGGCCGCCATGGCATAAGGACCCATCCCCAGGGCGTTAAAACCGCGACGGCGGCACCTTGGCAGGTGCCGCCGGTCGCAGTTTCGGGGTTCTAGTTGGCGTAGAACGGGTAGTCGGTGTACCCCTTGGCGCCCTCTCCGTAGAACGTCGACGGATCCGGCTCGTTGAGGGGCAGGCTTTCGCGCCACCTGCGGGCAAGGTCGGGGTTGGCTATCGCCGGCCGACCCACGACAACGGCGTCAGCATGACCGTCTGCGACCAGCGCCACAGCTTCGTCCCGGTCGGTGATCGTTCCGAAGCCGGTGTTTACGAGGAACGTGCCCTTGAAGCGCTCGCGCAGATCCTGGACGAGCTCACCCTTCGGGTCGTGGTGCAGGATGCTCAGGTACGCGAGGCTGAGCGGGGCAATGGTATCCACCAGGACCTCGTAGGTGGCGCGGACGTCGGCGGGATCCGTTTCCTCGATCTGCTGCACTTGGTGCTCCGGCGAAATTCGGATGCCCACGCGATTTGCGCCCAAGGCCTCGACCACCGCGTTGACCGTCTCGATCACGAACCGTGCACGATTTTCCGGGGACCCGCCGTAGCTGTCGGTACGGACGTTGGTGTTCGGCGCCAGGAACTCGTGCAGGAGGTAGCCGTTGGCGGAGTGAAGCTCGACTCCGTCGAACCCCGCCTCGATCGCATTCCGTGATGCCGCAACGATTTGCTGGATCACCACCGGAAGCTCATCAGTGCTCAGTTCACGCGGAACCGGGTAGGGCTGCTTGCCATTCGGAGTGCGAACCTCGCCGTCGATCGCCACCGCGCTGGGCGCGACGACCTCTGCGCCGCCGGTGATGTCCGAGTGGGAAACGCGTCCGCCGTGCATGACCTGCGCGAAGATGCGGCCGCCCTCGGCATGGACGGCATCCGTCACCTTTTTCCAGCCGGCGATCTGCTCCTCGGTGACAAGGCCCGGCTGCCCGGTATAGGACTGGCCCGCCGGAGTGGGGTAGGTCCCCTCGCTCACGATCAGGCCAAGCGATGCGCGCTGCCGATAGTGCTCAACAACCAAGGGACCGGGGATGCCTTTGGCGCCCGCGCGAACACGCGTTAGCGGCGCCATCACCAAACGGTTGGGAAGTTCAAGTTCGCCGAGCGTCAACGGAGTAAACAACATGGGCAGTGCCTTTCAAACGGGAACGGGGTCCATTGGCGGCAACTGCAACGCGTGTGCAACTATTCCGAAGGAGATGCAGATCACAATTCTGGTATGGCTGCAGGCTGATCAGCGGGCGTAAGGCATGTTGGCAAGCAACTGCCGACTGCCCCGGATAGTCCTTACTCCTTTGGCCATTCCTCGCCACTCCTCAGGGTCCCGTGGCGCGTTTTTCATCGTTTTGGTCGCAGGAGTGGAAACGGACTTGCGGCGGCGCTTCTCCAACCAGGCGGCGGAGAGTGGAATTCCAATCGCCGCAATGGGGTAAAGGATGTGAGCCAAAAGAGAGGAACCCAGTCCCATCGCTTCTAGCGCCCCTTGTTGAACGAGTAGTGCCATTATTCCAGCGGCAAGGAACGCAAAGTACCGGAGCCGGGAAATCAGCCGAACCCGGCGTTGGGCCAGTTCCAGAAGATCGCGGATGTGTGCGTTCTGGGATGCCTGTGCCTCCATCCGGAATGCCGCAGACTGGGCTTTGATGCGATTCAGCTCGGCCAAGCTCGCAGTAGGCATTCGGGAAGCTTTGGCTGTTGCCTGCGCCGGGGAAGACTTTGGCGCCCATGTTCTCTGATTGTTGTGCTTCGGGTCGCTGAAGCGGCGACGGTCGAGTTCGCGCTTGACGGCTTCCCCTGCCGCTGTCGGTGTAACGAAAGAAAAGCTCGCGGCGCGGTCGGCCATCGATGTATCGGGCTCGTGTCCGATCGCTGTGGCAATGGGGATCGGACAGCGATGAATGGCCAACGCTACTTCCGGATGTTCGAAAACTCTCAATTTGCTCCAATGGCCGCCTCCCCTGATGACGAGGATGAGGTCGTAGCCTTTTGCCGCCGTCTCCGCCAGCTTCGCTTGGAACATCTCGGGAGCGGCCCCGCTGGACCATCGAAAGGCCATGTAGTCGATGGTCAGGGCGCCAGTCTGCTCGGCTCGCCGCACCCGGCTCTTGAAATCTGCCAATCCGTGGCTTTCTTCCGGAGTGATGACCAGCAGACGCTTGAGTTGTGACGGAAATTCTGGCCTGCGCTCGGAGCTGCAGTGGATGTCTGGCGCGCTGATTCTGGATGCCGGCACTCCCCACAGGCGAAGCGCGTCAAGCGTGTGCCTGTCCTGGTCATGCAGCGCTCCCGACAAAGTGAAATTCTCAGCGATTTTTGTCACATTCAGGAAGATTGTGCCGTGCTCGCCCAACTCGATTTTGCCTTGGACTTCCAGCACCATGCCTTCGCGCATGCAGTCAGACAATGAGGTGCCTTGGCGCTGGAGGTAACGGCCGATGCGGGCAAATTCAGGGCCAATAACGCGACAAGCAAGGACGTCGAGCTTCCTGCCATTGAGCGAGACCAAATCAAATTGCCAACTGCGACCCAGCCGCCTGGGTGAACGGCACTCTCCTCCAACCGTCCTCAGGGACTCCGGAAAACCCTCCCGGACAGTTCTGATGGCTGTGGACACGCTCTCCAGGTCTCCCCCGAAACGACGTCGGCCCGCGGCGTCTTGCCCGTTCATCTTTCTCCCCCAAATTCATCGGCGCGAATAGTTCAAACTCGTAGCCAGCATAGGCACGCATTCGGAGCCAAAATCGCGGGAGTACCCGATCCGGAAGAGCGAGAAACGCCGGATGAATTACGGGGCACAGTGAATCACGGGCACTGTGAATCACGGGACGGCGGGACAGCCTTCTCCTTTCGGATTCACGATGCAGTTGTCGGCGTAGTTGCGTGTGATCGACCGCCAGACGCTGATCATCTTCGGCGGCGAGGCAAATTGGCCGGTGCCCGGAATCGGCAGGGCAGGGCCGCCGTTTACCGAGTAGGTTCCACGGAAGTGGGTGGTCACGGAAATCTGGAAGTCGCCGGTCTGATGATAAACATGGCTTGTCCTGGTCTTCTTTCCCCATTCCTCTTCGCGGACGAAGCCCCCAGCAAACTGCGTGGGCCCAAAGCTGTTCCCGTCCCCGTAGTCGTATGTATATTCGGCGGGAATTGCCACAATATGCACGTGCTGGCCGAGAATCGTCACGTCGAACTGCTGCTCATCCGCCTCGGCAAAGACGTTGGTTTCGGCGCCCTTCAAGGTATGCGGACTTGGCTGGGCCATCAGATCGGCGGCCCGGATGGGAAGGTTGCGAAAGTCCGAGAGTATTCTCCCGGCGATCCTCGGCAGCAGATCCTCGGGCTTCTGGTCGTAAAGGCACGAGGGACCATTGTTGCCCGACTTCCAATCAGTCCACGTTGGATTCTGAATCGCCTTCGGAGCACTCTTCCAGATCACCGCGGTACCCGATTTCCCACCAGGTTCACGCGGCGGGCACTGCAACTGTCCGGGCAGGCACTTCTTGGCGATCGCGTCCCCATCAACCTGGCATTGGAGGTCTGCCTTGTACTGGTTCGGGTCATCGTTGACGAAGCCAGGAGGAGCGGGCACGATCTCGCCAGATTCGGGGTCGCGGACCCAGTTTTCCGAACCCACGTTCACGCCATTTTCCTCGAAGTCGGTAATGATTTTAGACCTGCTGACATTGGCTGTCGCGAAGCTAGGGCAACTAAGCGAGCCCAAGAGTACTAAAAGTCCCGTCAATAGGATGCTCAGCCTTCGCATGGCTAGCGGATCAAGCCAAGGTCGATGACAGTCCAACCATTTGCACCGAACTTCGCAACCATTTGGCTAGCTCTATTTGAACCCTTTGTGGGTTCTTGGTAGAGACTTCCCCCGGGCTGATGTATAGCGACGGAACGGTGGATCACTTGAATTGTGGCCTGTTGGGACTCGGCCCCAGACGTGAACTTTCCCTCGATTACAGGCGTCTCAATCTGTCCGCCAACAATCCACTTACCGTCCGCCCAGGCAAGACCGACAGCCTCTTGAAGTCCATTGCAAAAAACGCAGTTTGGACCCGTGACCTGTTTGAGTGCTGTCATGTCGCCAGTCTCATACCCATACGAAAGCGCTTGGAACCAATACCGCGCAAAGGCTTCCAAACCCTCCTTCGTGTTTGCTTTCGCCGCTTCGGGCAACACTGGTAGTGGCACGTTTTCCGCTTTCCCCGTGGAGTCGGCCGGTCTATAGGCGCCCGAAGGGGTCGGAGATGGAGTCGGCGTAGCGCTGGCCGACGAAGGCGAAGGTAAAGGTGAAGAAGATGGCCCACCTTCTGGCTGGACAACGGTGCCGCAAGCGGTCAGCGTCAATGCGACCGCAAAAAAGATGATGACGGCACTGCGTGCGCAAAAAAGAAACGACGACTTAAAAGTCATGTCTGCTATTCCCCCAAAATAGTTTCAAGACCGAACTTGTTACAAAGCGTAACGCAGTTGTCGTAGAGGCGCAGAGGTTATCCACAGGACTGCCTTCGCACGGGCCCGCAGCGCCGCCCACCCCACGGGTGCCCCACTCCCCCGAAGACCACCGCGACGACAGCCAACATCCTCGCGCTGGATTTGTGGACGTCCAACAAAATTGGGCCCGATGGACGCCACTACCGTCATGAAGGAAGCGCACGAACCCTGCCATCCACCGCTGAGGAGCACCCATGACCATCCAGCAAGACCCGCCCCGCACGTCAACGTACCCGATCCTCGAGACGGCCCGGGAGCAAGTCCTCCACAACGGCGTGGGACTCAACGAAGCGCAACTGCTCGAAATCCTCGAACTCCCGGACGAAGCCATCCCCGAAGCCCTGCAGCTCGCCCACGAAGTCCGCCTTGCGCACTGCGGCGAGGACGTCGAAGTCGAGGGAATCATCTCGATCAAAACCGGCGGCTGCCCCGAAGACTGTCATTTCTGCAGCCAGTCGGGGCTCTTCGACTCCCCCGTCCGAGGCGTCTGGCTCGACATCCCCGAGCTGGTGAAGGCAGCCAAGGAAACGGCGGCCACGGGCGCCACGGAGTTCTGCATCGTCGCAGCAGTCCGCGGCCCCGACATCAAGCTCATGAACCAGATCAAGTTCGCGATCGACCGCATCAACCAGGAGGTCGACATTAATATCGCGTGCTCATTGGGCATGCTCACGCAGCGGCAAGTGGACCAACTCGCCGAATGGGGCGTGCACCGCTACAACCACAACCTCGAAACCGCGCGCAGCTTCTTCCCCGAGGTCGTCACCACCCACACGTACGAAGAACGCCTCGAAACCTGCAACATGGTGAAGGCCGCCGGCATGGAACTGTGCTGCGGCGCCCTGATCGGCATGGGCGAAACGAATGCACAGCGCGCGGAACTCGCCAGCCAACTCGCAGCCCTCGAACCCCACGAAGTGCCGCTGAACTTCCTCAACCCGCGCCCCGGAACGCCGCTCGAAAACCAAGGGATCATGGACGGCAAGGACGCCCTCCGCGCCATCGCCGCGTTCCGGCTCGCCATGCCGCGCACCGTCCTGCGCTACGCCGGCGGCCGCGAGCTCACACTCGGCGACCTCGGCACCCGCGAAGGCCTCATGGGAGGGATCAACGCGGTGATCGTCGGCAACTACCTGACAACCCTCGGCCGCCCGGCCGACGCCGACCTCAACCTCCTCGTCGAATTGAACATGCCCATCAAGGAACTCCAGAAGACGCTATGACAACGGAAGTTTCGGAGCCCTACTGCGGACACTGCGGCGAGGCCCTGGGCGGGGCGACTCGGCTTGGCAAAACAGCCCCCGACGACGGAACGCGGCAAGGCGCCGCGGTCGCCCAAGGCGGCGGTCCGGCGTCGGACGCTCACCTCGAGTGCCAACAACGCCTCGCAATGGAGCCTCCGCGCTATTGCGCGGCATGTCGGCGCCGCATGAAGGTGCAGGTCACGCCCCTCGGCTGGACTGCGGAATGCTCCCGACACGGGTTGGTGGGGCAATGAGCATTATCGTCCGCGACCGCGCGAGCCTCTGGCACCCGTACGCCCCGGCTTCTGACACCCTCCCGTTGTGGGAAGTCGAAGAGGCCGACGGCGTGGCGCTGCGGCTCCGCGACGAGGCAGGGTTCCGGCATGAGGTTCTCGATGCGATGTCGTCGTGGTGGTCGGTCATTCACGGGTACCGCAACCCGCTCCTCGACGCGGCCGCCAAGCGACAACTGGGCATGTTCAGCCATGTCATGTTCGGCGGGCTCACCCACGAGCCGGCGGTGCAATTGGCCGAGCGGCTTGTCGCGATGGCTCCTTCGTCGGGGAGCCGTCCGAAGCTGGAACGGGTTTTCCTTGCCGATTCGGGCTCGGTGTCCGTGGAGGTCGCACTCAAACTCGCTGTGCAATTCCAGACGGCGTCCGGGTTCCCGAAACGCCAACGTTTCCTCAGCGTCCGCGGCGGCTACCACGGCGACACTTTCGCGGCGATGGGCGTCTGCGACCCCGTCGATGGCATGCACTCGGCCTTCCCCGGCCTGCTCGCCTCCAACGTGTTCGCACCGAGGCCTCCGGCGGCGGGCGCGAAACCCGGCGAGATCGCCGAGTGGCAGGCACACATCGAAGAGCTGGCCGGGAAGCACGCGAACGAATTGGCGGCGATCATTGTGGAACCCATCCTCCAGGGCGCCGGGGGCATGTTCATTTATGCCGCCGAATGCTTGAGCATGCTCCGCGACGTCGCCGACAGGCACGGGATCCTCCTGATCCTCGACGAAATCGCCACCGGCTTTGGCCGCACCGGCGAACTGTTCGCGGCCGAACACGCCGGTGTCGTTCCGGACATCATGTGCGTCGGTAAAGCCCTCACCGGCGGTTACCTCACCCTCGCGGCAACACTCTGCACCGGCGAGGTCGCGGCCCGTGTCTCCAGCGGTGGCGCGGGCGCCCTGTTGCACGGGCCCACATTCATCGGCAATCCGCTCGCATGCGCGGTCGCCAACGCGAGCCTGGGCATTCTCGACGGCGGTGCCTGGCGGGACGATGTCGCGCGGGTCGGTGCCGAACTTGGTCCCGGTCTTGAACCAGCGTTAGCGCTCGACGCCGTCAAGCAGGTCCGCACGATCGGCGCGGTAGGCGTGATCGAACTGCGCGACGCCGTCGACGTCGCCGCAGTGACGCGGGCCGCCGTCGGGCACGGAGTCTGGGTGCGGCCCTTCCGGAACCTCGTCTACGCCATGCCGCCCTATATCAGCACGAGCGCGCAAGTCCGGACGATGGCCGAAGGAATGGTCGCCGCCGTCGCGGAGGTGCATGAAAAATGAGCATGTCCATGACGGCGTGGTTGGAGCAGCAGGCCCAGGTCCGCGAGCGCCGGGGCCTCATCCGCACTCCCCTCGCCCGAAGCCTGGCCGACACTTCTGTGGATCTGGCGAGCAACGACTACCTCGGCCTCGCCACTGACCCGCGACTTGCCGAAGCTGCCCGCGACGCGACCAGTCGCTGGGGAACCGGCGCGACGTCATCCCGGTTGGTCGCCGGGACCACGGAACTGCACGTGGAACTCGAATCCGAGCTCGCCGCGCTGTGCGGCATGGAGGCCGCGCTCGTCTTCTCGTCCGGGTACCTGGCCAACCTTGGCGTCGTTACGGCACTGGGAGGTCCCGGAACGCTCATCGTCGCGGACGAACACTGCCATGCGTCGCTGATTGACGGTTTCCGGCTGAGCCGTTCGAGGGTGGAAACCGTCCCGCACAACGATCTCGCCGCCGTCGAGCGCCATCTGTGCAACGGCAGCGGCCGCGCTGTCCGGGCAGAGCCTCGGGCCTTGATCGCCGTTGAGTCCATTTACAGCGTTTTCGGCGATGCGGCGCCGCTCCCCGGACTCCTGGCGCTTGCGGAGGAACACGACGCCATCCTCCTTGTAGATTCGGCCCACAGCGTGGGGGTTGTGGAGGACAAGTCGCTCGCGGGCCACCCGAACGTTGTGTTGACGGCCACGCTGTCGAAGGCGCTGGGCAGCCAAGGCGGAGCCGTCTTAGGCAGCGCCCTGCTACGGGAGCACCTCATCAACCGATCACGCAGCTTCATCTTCGATACGGGACTGGCCCCGGCCTCGGCTGCTGCCGCGCTGGCCGCCGTCGGAATCGTGCAATCCGAACCGTGGCGCAGCGCGGCGGTCCACCACAATGCGGCAAGCCTCACCGCGGGACTGCCACCGGTGTTACTCGGGGCGGGCGCCGTCGAACGATTTCAACCGGCGGGGGCCGTCCAATCCATACCCATGCCATCCCCCGCTGCTGCCCTCGCAGCAAGCCAAGCAGCACTGGAGGCGGGGGTCCGCGTCGGGTGCTTCCGTCCGCCGTCGGTCCCTGACGGCATCTCCCGCCTCCGCCTGACCGCGCGGGCAACCCTAACGCCCCACGACATTGACCACGCGGTCGCAACGTTGCGCCGCATCCTTGAGGAGACGCTGTGAAACTGCCACCCATCGTGCTGGTAACCGGAACCGATACCGGTGTCGGCAAGACAATAACGACGGCGGCGCTTGCCTCCGCCCTGCAGGCGAAGGGCCGGTCGGTGGCTGTGTATAAGCCGTGCCAGAGTGGAGCAGCGGCCGGGGACTCGGACTGTCGCGAGATCATCCGGCTCGCCGGGCCGCTCACGGCGGAGGCCGGCGTCGTCCTTCAAGAGCCGCTGGCTCCTGTGCCCGCCGCCGTGCTGGACAGGGTGCAGCTGCCGTCGCTTGCGGAACATGTCCATCGGGTCCGCGAACTCGCCGCCACGCACGACCACGTTTTTGGTGGAAGGCTCGGGTGGCCTTCTCGTGGAGTTGGATCACGACGGCGCCACCCTGGCTGATCTGGGCAGTCGCCTTGGTCCGGACGCAACCTTCGTGGTGGTCGCGCGTCCCGCGTTGGGCACCCTCAACCACACCGCCCTGACGCTCGAAGCCCTGGACGGAAGGGAGCTGTCCACGCATGGCGTGGTCCTGGGAACATGGCCGGATGAGCCCGGCGTGTTGGAACACGGCAATATTGCGACGCTTGGTGCGATGCGCCCGCTCCTCGGCGTGTTGCCCGAGCGCGCCTCCGAACTCCCCCCTCTGAGCTTCAGGACCGCCAGCGCACATTGGTTGAACGGAGCCTGCTCATGAACGCCGGTTCCAGCACCGCAACGTGCCCCTATCTGATGGTGCGCGACCCCCAGACGGTGCGTGATGTCCTCCACAGGCCGGACGAATTCAGCCCGGCGAATGCGCTCATCGCGGCCACGCCGCTGAGCGGACCGTCATTGCGGGTGCTGCAGCGTGCCCGTTTCGCTTTGCCGCCCGTCCTCGCCAGCAACTGCACCGACTCCCACGGCGGCATTAGGAAGGTGGTGGCCGGGTTCTTCACACCGGCGACCGTAAGCGCCTTCGAGCCGCGAATTGGCGGAATCGCACGGGACGCCGCTTCCAGCGCGGCAAAGCTGTTGGCCGCATCCGGTGAGGTGGATCTTGTGCAGGCGGTGGCGGCGTATCCACCGGCAATCGTGATGTTCGAGCTGCTCGGCCTTCCAATCCGGGACCTGCCTGAGTTGAAAGCCTGGAGCCTGGATTCGTTGGAACTCTTCTGGGGTTGGCCGGAGCCTGGCCGGCAATTGGAGCTGGCCCACAGCGCGGCCGAATTTTACGGATGGCTGCGGGAACTTGTACTGGAGGCCGTGGCGTCGTCCGATCGAAACCTGTTTCGTTCCTTGGCCGAGCACGGATTGTCCACTCCCGAGATCTGTTCCCTTGGCTACTTCCTGTTGATCGCCGGGCAGGAAACCACTACCCAGTTGATCAGTACAGCGTTGTTTCGGCTCGCAGAGGGTTCGGCCGGTGTTGCCTGGAATTCCGCCGCCTCCGCCCTTGGCGCCCGGGACCTGGTTCGGCACATCCTGGCTACGGAATCATCCGTTCCGACTTGGCGCCGGATTGCTGCCCGCGACACTGTTTTGGACGGCGAACATGTTCCAGCGGGCGCCGAAATCCTGCTCGAGCTCACTGGAAACCACGACCCATCCGCCCAAGGACCGAGCCCCTACGGACTCGCGTTCGGCTCAGGCATCCACCGCTGCCTCGGTGCGAAGCTCGCGGAACTTGAGGCCGCCGTCGTCGTACAGGAAACCGCCGCCGCGCTCGACGGCGTCCGCTTGCTGGACCCAGAGCCCGAGTGGCTCCGCCTTTTGTCCTTTCAAGCGCCGCGGAGGGTCGTCGTCGGGCCGTGAAGTCGGCATTGATAAGGTAACGAGCATCACGACTCGGCGGGGGCCAATCGATACCCAACCCCGCGAACGGTCTGCAGCCAGCGCGGATTCTGCGGATCATCGCCCAATTTTCGGCGCAAATTGCCGATATGTACCTCGACGGAACGCTCGTCGGCCTCGCTCGTGAAGGTCCCGACGTCGTACGGCTCGTTCCGGAGGAGGCGGACAAGGTCCGCTTTACTCAAGACAGTCCGGCCAGCCTCAAGGAGGAGACGCAGGATGTCGAACTCCCTGGGCGTCAACTGGCGTTCCTGGCCGTCGACGGAAACAAAGCGCGTCTCGTAATTGAACTCCAGACCGTTGTGTCGATACGAACCGGCGAGCGCACGTGTTGGGCTTCCCGAACGCGGCCGGCGCATCATGGCTGCAACCCGGGCGCGGAGTTCGCGCGGCCGGAAAGGCTTGGTCAGGTAGTCGTCAGCGCCGGATTCCAAGGCGACGAGCGTATCGAGTTCTTCCGTCCTCGCCGTCAGCATGACGATATAGGCGTCCGAAAACGACCGAACCTGCCGCACCACTTCAAAGCCATCGATATCCGGCAACCCAAGGTCCAATGTGATTACATCAGGTTGGAGTTCGCGCGCTTGCCTTACGCCTGCTGCCCCGTTCGAAGCCAAATGCACCTCGAAACCTGCCTTGCTCAAGACGGCGCGGACCAGTTCCCGGATGTCGTGCTCGTCCTCAATGACGAGACCAACCCTTCGCTCAGTCATGCTTGCCCTCTCAGCCCATCGGATGGAAGTATATCCGGGCTGTTGGCAGGCTCCCCGGCTGGTACCCACATGGGTGTGTAACCATATGGCCGGTATCCTTCAGGGATGCGACGAAGCTTCCGGCAAACACGAATCGGATCCGGACGGATGGGACCCTTCCTGGCATGAAACGCCTGTTTGAGCGGGACCCCACATCCGGCCGGGTGATGTTGTTCCAGCGCGCCTTCCACGAGTACTCGCCTAAAGACCGCGTGGTGGTCGGCCACCTGCCGCTGACCGTCACCACGTGTATCACTGCCGCGCTCGTTGCCCTGTTTTTTCCGGCAACAGTGAGCCATCCGTTCTTTATCGCTTTTTTGGCGGCCCAGGCCCTCGCGTGGATCCTCTGCCTTACCCTGCCGTGGGATCGAATGCCCCGCGCCAGTTCGCTTGCGATCCCATTGCTGGATCTGCTCTCCATCGGATTGGGTCGTGAAGGCGGGCAGGACAGCCCTGTCGGCATTGGGATACTTGCTGTTTTTCCCGTGATTTGGGTCTGCGCATCAGGGCTTTACCGTCGCTCCGCCATCGTGTTTTCCTTCGTCGGTCCGCTGGCCATGATCTGGACACCTCAATTCCTCCATGGCAACTACGCACCGCAAAACCTGACCCGTTCATCCCTGCTTCCCATCATCATGTTCGGGATCGGCGCATCGGTGAGCGTCATGACGCGAAGCCTCACCCTCCAGCGAAAGGTACTCGAGGAGAAAGACGCCGCGCTGCACCGCGCCCTCGCAGATAGCCAGCAGAAGGAACGGTTGCTCAACACGGTCCTCGAGACCGCGCACCTCGGTGTTGTCGCCGTCGACCCGTGCGGCCGCAAGGTGATCATGAACCGGAAGCAGCGCGAGAACCACGTGATCGCCAGTCCGCCGGGCCTCGAGGAGCCGGTCGAATCGCAACTCCTGATCTTTGACGCTGACCGGACGACACCGACACCCGTCGATCGCCGACCGGTGCACCGTGCCGCGTCCGGGCAGGAGTTCACCGATTACCTTGTGTGGATCGGTACCGGCAGTCGCCAGCGTGCCCTTACAACCAGCGCCCGGTCCATGAAGGACAACGACGGCAACTACTCCGGCTCCGTGGTCGCCTTCAGCGATGTCACCGAACTGGTGAACGCGCTCGCTGCCCGGGACGACTTCGTCTCGAACATCTCGCATGAGTTCCGCACGCCGCTCACCTCCATCTCCGGGTACGTCGACCTGCTCCTGGACGAACCGGAGACCTTGCCGCCCGACGTCGTACATCAACTGGACATCATCCAACGAAACGCCGAACGACTCCTCACCCTGGTCTCGGACTTGTTGGCTGCCCGTTCGGGAAATCTTGTGGTGCAGCCGCACGCCGTCGACCTCTCAGAACTGGTGCGGACCAGCCTCTCCTCCGCGGAACCAAAAGCGAACGACGCCGGTGTGCGGCTTCACGCCGACGTCCCCGAACGCCTCGAGGCCTACGTGGACGCGAGCCGGGTCTCCCAGGTCCTGGACAACCTCGTCTCCAATGCGATCAAGTACTCGCCCGACGGCGGCGACGTCCATGTGACGCTATCGTCCGCGGATGATGGGGTGGTGTGCCACGTCCACGACACCGGGATGGGCATTGATCCCGCCGACCAGCCTGACGCGTTCGTCCGGTACTTCCGGGCCGGAAACGTACGCAACTCAACCATTCCCGGCGTCGGGCTGGGGCTGTCCATCTGCAAGGCGATCGTCGAGGCCCATGGCGGAAGCATCGAGCTGCATAGCGTCCCGGGCAAAGGAACAAGGTTCACGTTCCGCCTCCCCGTCTGACCGTCGCTCACCAACCCGGGCTCCCTACGCAACCCGCGCTCACAAACGCGGCAGCCCTGTGCACACGTGAGCGCGCGTCGGGAAAAACCAGCACACACGTGAGCGCGCGTCGGGAAAAACCACCACACACGTGAGCGCGCGTCGGGAAAGGAGGCGCCGCGTAAACTTGGGGCATGGGCGAGAGCCGCGACCTGCTGACGCCTGAGCAGCGCAGCCGTAACATGTCCAAGATCCGGGGCAAGAACACGAAGCCGGAGCTCTTGGTTCGGCGACTGTTGCATGCCAAGGGGTACCGCTATCGACTCCACGGCCGGGCGGCGAGCGGAAAGCTCCCGGGCAATCCTGACCTCGTCTTCGCCGGGCGCCGGAAAGTAATCTTCGTCAACGGCTGCTTTTGGCACTTCCACGACTGCAAGGCAGGACAGCATGCCCCCACGGGAAACGCGGAGTTCTGGGAACTGAAACGCACGCGAACCAAAGAACGCGATGCAGCCCAACGCGAGCAACTCCTGCAGTCAGGCTGGCAGGTCCTCACAGTCTGGGAGTGCGAACTGCGGGACCGCTCGGCCTTGGAGAGTCAGCTCACGCAGTTCCTCGACGCCGACCAAACAGGAAGTAGCTCAGCGGTCCAAAAAAGTTGATAAAGCTCGCGGCACGCCACATCGCTTTGCTTCCCCTGATCTGCGAGGCGGGCGTCTTCGAAATGCTGCGTTGCGCCGCGACCAGCAGCGCCATTTGTCCAGCACCCATGACGACGACGCCGGCCCTCTGCCCCGGGGTCATGTCCTTCCAGGACTTCTTCTTCTTGCCACGCATGATCCCTTTGCCGCCCATGGCACCTCCATCCGTTGTGACTGCCCTTTCAGGCTAGCCGGGTGGGCGCCCGTACGGAACAGGCATGCGGGAACCGCCTTAGAGTCGGGCCTGCCGTACAACTTCGCCCCAGGACTGTTGCGCCAAGTCGGCGACGGCGGCAAGGATTTCCGCCGGGGGCCGCGACAAATCCAACGGGTACTCGACGATGTCAATGTCCGTATTGAGGATCCGCCGGAGCTTCATCTCGCCTGGTCCCGCGTACACCAACCAGGCGGTAGGGACCTGCAAAGCCGTGCAGTACGCCAGCATCTGGTAATGGTCCGCGTTCAAGGATCCCCCTGAATCGGTGGCCGCCTTGTACTTGGAGTCGTACACCACAACAGGCCTGCCACCCAGGAAATGCACCGCGCCGGGCCGTACCGTGAGCCGATCGGAGTCCCGCACGGCTTCGTTGAGGGTAGCGCCGTACCGAAGGCGCATCTCGCCCGGATGTGCATGCATGGCCTGCCGCAATGCCACGCCCACGAATTCCTCGAATACGCGGGACATGTCCACGACGAACGAGGCTGCCTGTTGCTTTCCCTCCCCGGCTTCTGCCGACGCGTTCCGCAAGATGACTTCCGCGAGGCGCAGCACGGCGTGATAGCGGAGGTTCATTCGGTTCGCCTGCCACCGCGGAAGGGGCGCGCCGGGCTGAAGCCGCGTCACGCCGTCGAACTTTCCCGTAAGTTGCCTCAAACGGCTAAGGACGTTCGGCCGGACGCCTGGCACCTTGGCCATCCGCTCAAGGGCGGCACGCAGAATCCGGTTTTCGGCGATATCCTCGGTGAATTCGTCGTAAGAAACTTCCAAGGGAACCAGCAGTCCGGGGCGTCGCGAAATTTGCTCGGAAATGCGGATACGGCCCTTGGCTGTCCGGAGCGACTCGTCCACGGTCAGATACCCCTGCAGGACGCCGCGATTGAGGGCGCGTTCGGCCAGTTGCGCGAGCGATTCCGCGAGGGCGCTCCACAAGTCCTGGTGTTCCACGGCATCAACGGAATCTTCGCGGAAGCCCTGCTCGCCGGCGTAGCTGAGGAGGAACAGCAAGCGGCTCAAGCCTAGGCGGTCCTTGGGACGTACCTCGAATTGGATCGTGGGCGTCCGCACGGAACCGACCTTGCCCACGGGCTCGATCCTGTAGAGTCCCATCCCCATGGGCGAGGCCTTCGCGAGTCCGCTGGAGTTGAGCAGGGCAGCGGTCGAGGGGTCGAGCTTTTCGACAATTCCGCCGGACAGTTCGTCCATGACGATGTGCCCGGTCTTCCGAACTCCAGGCGCCCTGGCCGGCTTCGGCGGCGTGGCCTTAGCGGACCGCAAGTCGACCCAACAACTGGTCCAAACCGAATCGTTCCTCAAGCTGGGCCCGGTTCAATTGGCCGTGGTAGTGCTCTTCCAGCAGTGGCATGAGTTCGTATTTCCAGATCCGGCGCAAGCCCGAGGGGTTCTGGGCGGCCGGCTTCATGAAGTAGGACGGGCCGATCATCAAGTCCCGGTCCCAGTCGTCGATGGCGTCGTTCAGGGCATCGAGCAGATCGGCGTTGAGGCTGTCCAAGCCGCGGGCGGCAAGGAATCGCCGGAGTGAACCACGGATCGGCTCGACTTTGGGGTGCAGTTCGACAAATGCAAAACGGCGGCGGATCGCCGGATCCATCATGGCGATGGAACGGTCGGCCGTGTTCATTGTCCCGATGATGTAAAGGTTGTCGGGCAGGCTGAACGGCTCATTGGGGCTGTACTGGAGGTAGATCCGGTCGTCGCGGTACTCCAGCAAAAAGTACAGTTCCCCGAAGACCTTGGCCAGGTTTGCGCGGTTCATTTCGTCGATGATCAGGAAATAGGGCTTGTTGGAATTTCCCGGCTTCGCCGCTTCTTCCGCGAGGCGCCGCAGGGGCCCGGCAACGAGCTTGAAGGACACCTGGCCGTCGTCGGTCTTGTCCGGCCGGTAGCCCTCGAAGAAATCCTCGTAAGCGTAGGAGGGGTGGAACTGCACCAACTTCACCCGCTCGTCAGTGCTGTCCCCCGCGAGCTCGGCGGCCAGGTGCTTCGCAAGGTAGGTCTTGCCGGTACCCGGCGGACCGTAGAGTACCAACTGGCGGTTCTCCTCCAGGAGCCCGGCGATCTCCTTGAGCGGTTCCAGCTCCATGTGCAGCGAGGCCGCGAACTCTTCCGTCAGCGGGCGGAACCCTTCCTGGACGGGTTCGACGGCGGTGGCCACGGCCGCGGCGTCCTCGCCGTCGGATTCGGCTTCAGCGGGCAGCAGGGATTGCAGCGACTGGATGACCTTGGTGACGTCCACGACGATACCGGCGGTGGAAAGCTGACGCTGGATGTGTCGCGGCGCCTCGGCAATCGGATGGGTTTCGTCGAACCAGCGCACCTTGCGGCGGAGGCGGCGGTTGTCCTCGTTGTGCTCCGGTTCGCCGAGGACCACCCCGATCCTCACGGCACCCGCGTGCTGGAACAAGGCGAGGTCCCCAGGCTTCATGACAGTCAGGAAGGCGAAGACAGCAGTCTTGGTATCTTCACGCTCCACGTAGCCAAGATGCTTATAGTCCTCGTCCACGGCATGCTGGACCACGCCCGCCGTCACGCCCGGGCCAAGCTCGCGGAGGTGCTCGACGTCGAGCGTCGCTTTCTCCTCCTCTTGCCAGGCGGCGAGGAGTTCGGCGGAGTCCTGGTGGGTGCGCAGGAGCCAGGCGCGACGACCCGGATCCCCCACCTTCCGCCACTGGCTGACGAGCTGCCGATGGTACCAATCGATCCGTTGGCCGGCTTGCTCGTCCAGGTGCAGGCGGATCCGGTGGACGTCCGCTGTGATGTCTTCCTCGCTGTCGCCCTTGGCACCGCCAACGAGTGAGGCGAAAGCGTCACGGATCTCACGCCGCTCGACGTCAGCGACCACCGGTTCGAAGTAGCTGGGCCAGGCCAGATATTCGATGCTTCGACGGATCGCCGGCTGGTCCCCGGGAGTTGCCGCGGCGAGTTCGTGGAATTTTAGCGGATCCTTGAGCGCCCGATTGATGCTGGCGTTGGACTGGCCATCAACGTGTACCACAAAGCGGCAGAGCCATGTGAGATGGTCCCAGATGGTCCAGTTGAACTCGGCGGTGCGGTCGCGGATGACGCCGTGGTCGGTCATGCCCTGGTACAGCTCCGGCGGCAGTTCGAGCGCTGGTTCCAACCAGGATGCGGCCTCCGCGACACGGGCGCGCTTCACTTTCAGGGACTTCACCTCGTGCGCGAGCGGCAAGGACTGCAGGAACAAGAGTTCGACGGCGAGCAGTTTCGCCTCGCGCGACGCCCCCTCGAGGTTCTGGCGAAGATTTGTCATCATGGGCGCCTTGGGGTCCCCTACTCCCCGTTCCAAGCGCTCAAGCAGCTCGGCGGCGGCGTCGACCGTCCACATACGCGTTGCGCCGTCAAGCGCCGAGGCCTTGCCCTGCAAACCGGGCCCAAGCACGAACCACGCCGCATCTTCGATCTCCTTGGAGATACCGGGGGCACGGGTCAGCGGGGTTTTGGTGGAGGGAGTCACCATGCCAACTTACATGGTCTGGCTGGGTGCCGGTATCAGGAAAGAGTGCCCGCCAAGGCTCTCAATGCATGCCGAAGCGGTATTGCGGTGGCACCGGCTCGTTGGGGCACACCTCCTGCCACAGCTCGGCGATGGCGTCCTCGCCTTCGCGGATGTCCGGTATCTCCACGCCTTCCCGCAAGATATGGGCTGCTTCCGGCTGGCGGCCCGCCGCCGCGAGGGCGAGGGCCGTCAGGAAGCGGACGCGTCCGACGTCGGACACTTCGGCAGGCGCGTCGGCGCCCAAGGTGAGTGCTTGCACCGGATCCCCGTGCCGGATGCTGAGGTTCATGGCTTCGCAGAGCAAGGGAATGCTGGTGGGGTTCAGGCGGCTTGCGGCCGCCAGTTCGCTCAAGCCCTCGGCGACTTCCCCCGTGGCGAAGAGCGCGAGGGCCCGCCCGCGAAACGCAAGCGCCCGGGACCGTGGAGACAGTTCCCCGGACGACAAAGCCTCGGCGTACCCGTCCAGGGCACCGGAAAGGTCCTGGCGGGCGTGCTTCATGGTGGCGAGATGGAACCAGGCTTCCGCTCCCCCATCCCGTGCCAAGAGCTCTTCCCAGTCCGCGCCTGCCACGAACGTCTCGGCGCCGGGAAATTGCCCATTAGCCAGGAGCTCATGCCAAGGGGCGGTTTCCTCCATAGCGGCGCGAACGGCAGCGGCGGGAACGGAAGCCTTTACGGGTCCGCGGACGGCGTCGGCAGAGAAGGGCGTTCCGTTTTCCTCCACCCAACGGCTTCGGGAGTGCTCTCGCCGGGCACGCTCCAAGGCACCCCATCCGCTACCGTTCACCAACATTTCGGCAGGCGGCACGGCAAAGTTCCGGGTGGCCTCGGCGAGGGCTTCCTCCAATTTCGAGTCCGGGACGAGCTCTTCCAGGCGGGTCTTTGCGTGGGCAATCGCTGCGTCCCAGTCCGTGCTGTGCGAGGTATCGGGATCCAGCCTGGCGTTCCCGTAGGCTTCCACCCAGCTCCATTCCGCTCCGGCGGGCATTGCCAGGTGCTCGAACTGGGTTTGGGCCAGGCCCGCTTGGATCTCTGCATAGGGACCGGCTCCCGGACTTAGCCATTCCTGCCAGCGTTTGCCGCCGTCGCCTTGGCCCCAGACGAAAAGTTTCTTCCCGCGCAGCCGGCTCGTCGACAGCATGGCCAGGCCGTCGCCGTCGTGATCCACCGCCGTAATCCAGTGCCGGTGGCCCGGCTCGATATCGAAGAAGAAGTCGGCTGCATGGTTGCTGTTCACCAGCCAGGTTGCATCCATGCCTTCCTGCCGCGTGGGACGGACACGCGCGATGTCGTTCGCATAGTCGCTGCCGAAGGCCTCCGAAGCCGGAGCGACCACCCGCGTTTGAGGGGTTTCCGGGACCGCCGCGTTGCTCCACCAATACATGGGGACATCGTGGTCGTTGGGGTTCCGGATGCGCACTGCGGCGAGCAGCACGTCAGACTCCGCGGGAAGCCACAGGTCCACTTGGAAGACCACGTCGCGGAGACGCTCGAATTCCCACATGCGCAGGACTTCCTGCCCTTCGGGAGTGCGGACGATCGCGGTGTGGAGGGGATCGCAGGTGGTGGGTGAGTGTCCGCGGGTGCCGATGTTCCACTCGAGGCCGCCGGCAAACCAAGCCTTCCGCAGCGCGATGTTGGCGAACTGCAAGGTGCCGTGAGTGTGGAGAAGGTGCTTGCCCGAGGCTTTGTCGAAGAGCTCCCAGATCCTCCCGCCCAGGGTTGGAAGGACCACGGCCCGCAGCCTGTTGTTTTCCAGCACGACCGCGGGCACTTCGTGCGGGCTCCGTTCGCGGGTGTAGCCATCCTGCATCAAGTACGGGAACACATTGGGCACTTGCCCGTAGCGGGCCGCAGCCTGCAATTCCTTGGGCACGCCCTCGCCGATCCGGTACGGCTGGTCCAGTTCGGCCGCGACCACGGGCAACGGGTTGTCGGGGCCAAGCTCTGCCATGGCCAGGGTGATGGTTGAGAGGCTCAGGTTCATCGTCCAGCCGACTTCGTGGATGTGGGCCGAGGGCTACGTTCCGGAACGCAGTGCATGGCCCGGAGCCACGAACTCGAGCGAACGGAGCTGTTCCTTCTGCTCCGGGGTAAGCCTGCGGACCCTGCCCGTGGACTCGTCCACGAAGGCCAAGTGTGTGCTGGCCTTGACGCAGTCCTCGCCGGTGACGGGATCCTTGATGACGTAATGGAGGTCAAAGCTTGCCCCTTTCACAGCACCAACCCAAATATCGACAGTCGCCGGAATGTTCCGGTACTCCAGGGTGCGAACGTATCGGACCTTGTGCTCGACCACAAGGGTCATCACTCCGTCCTCCACGTTGTTGAAGATGGAGACAGGTGGTTCGACGCCGGGCAGTCCCGCGCCGGCCGGGGGGCCGAACGCCGCGATGCGGGCTTCCTCAAGCATGCGGACGATCTGCACGTTGTTGATATGCCCATACGCGTCCATGTCGCCCCACCGCATCTGTACCCGGACCGAGATGGGTCGGGCGTGATGCGCGCTCAGCTGTGCACCGCCGTCGAATCGTCCACCGGAGCTTCCTCGGCGTCCTCACCGGCAAACTGCGACATGTAAAGGCGGTAGTACGCGCCCTGCAGTGCGAGCAGTTCGTTGTGGTTGCCCTGTTCGACGATACTGCCGTTTTCCATGACCAGGATGGTGTCGGCGTCGCGAATGGTGGACAAGCGGTGTGCGATGACGAAGCTGGTGCGGTCCGTGCGGAGGGCTGCCATGGCCTTCTGCAGCAACAGCTCCGTACGGGTGTCCACTGAGCTCGTGGCTTCATCGAGGATCAGGAGCGAGGGGTCCGAAACGAAGGCGCGCGCAATGGTGATGAGCTGTTTCTCGCCCGCACTGACGTTGTTGCCCTCCTCGTCGATGATGGTCTGGTAGCCGTCCGGCAGGGCGCGCACGAAGCGGTCCACATACGTTGCCTTGGCCGCCTCCATGATCTGCTCTTCGGTGGCGTCGAGGTTGCCGTATTTGATGTTGTCGTAGATGCTCCCCCCGAACAGCCAGGCGTCCTGGAGCACCATGCCCACTTTGGAGCGCAGCTCGGAGCGGCTGAGCTCCTTGATGTCCACGCCATCCAGCGTGATGCGCCCCGAGTTGAGCTCGTAGAAGCGCATCACGAGGTTCACCAGGGTGGTCTTGCCCGCACCGGTTGGACCGACGATTGCCACAGTGTGTCCCGGCTCGGCGCTGAGGGACAGGTTCTCGATGAGCGGCTTGTCGGGCACATAGCTGAACGACACATTCTCGAACTCGACGTGGCCGTCCGTGCGCGAGGGCAAGTGGCGCAGGGCATTCTCGGGCTCTTGCTCCTCCGCGTCCAGGAACTCGAACACGCGCTCGGCCGAGGCGACGCCGGACTGCAGCATATTCGCCATGCCCGCAATCTGCCCGAGGGGCTGGGTGAATTCCCGCGAGTACTGGATGAACGCCGTGGCGTCGCCGAGGCTCATGGAGCCGGACGCCACCCGCAAACCACCGACGACGGCGATGCCCACATAGCTGAGGTAGGAGACGAAGTTCATGGCCGGGAAAATGATGCCGGAGACGAATTGGGCCCCAAACGATGCCTTGTACAGGGCTTCGTTGCGTTCATCGAAGCGTTCCAGCATATCGGCGTCGCGGCCGAAGACCTTGACCAGTTCGTGGCCGGAGAATGACTCCTCAATCTGTCCGTTGAGTGATCCCGTGTTCTTCCACTGTGCTGCGAACAGTTTTTGGCTGCGTGCGCCGATGACGCCCGCCAGGACGCCGGACAGCGGCAGGGCGACCAGTGCGATCAGGGCGAGCTGCCAGGACACGATGAACATCATCACGGTGATGCCGAGCACCGTCAGCACGGAGCTGACGAGTTGCGCGAATGCTTGCTGGAGTCCTTGCTGTACATTGTCGACGTCGTTGGTGACCCGGGAAAGGATGTCTCCGCGCTGGCGGGTATCGAAGTAGTTCAGCGGCAAACGGTTGAGCTTGGCCTGGACGTCGTTCCGGAGGCGGTTGATGACCTTCATGACGATTCTGTTCAGGATGTAGCCCTGTGCCCAGAGGAAGATGTTGGCCACGAAGTACATGAGCAGCACGATCGAGATCAGGAACGTCAGCTTGGCGAAGTCGATCCCGTTGGTGAGGTGCATCTTGGACACCATGTCGGCGAAGTTGTTCTGCCCGGCTTGGCGGAGGCCTTCCGCGAACGCTTCCGGAGAGACCCCCGGCGGCAGTTGCTTACCCATGACACCGCCGAAAATAACATCCATGGCACTGCCGAGGACCTTTGGCGCGATGACGTTGAGCACGACGGACACCACCACAAGGCCGATCACGAGGATCACTCCCGCGGCCTCGGGTTTTAGCAGGCCCAGGAGCCGCTTCGCCGAGGGACCAAAGGCCTTCGCCTTCTTCGCCGGCATGTTGCCGAACATGCCGCCATCGGCTTCACCGGGGGTGTATTCGGTTTCTTCGAGATCGTCATCGTCGACGGCGGCGACGGCGTTCTGCTGGTTCTGTTCGCTCATGCCACTTCCTCCGCAGTCAGCTGGGATTCGACGATTTCCTGGTAGGTCGGTGAAGTTTCCAGGAGTTCTTGATGAGTGCCGCGGTCCACGATCCGGCCGTTGTCCAGCACGAGGATCTGGTCCGCGTCCGCGATGGTGGAGACACGCTGGGCCACGATGATGACCGTGGCATCCTGGGTCTTTTCCCGCAGGGCCCGGCGAAGCCGCGCATCTGTGGCGACGTCGAGCGCGGAGAAGGAATCGTCAAACAGGTAGACCTTGGGCTTCGTCACCAAGGCCCGGGCGATGCAGAGGCGCTGCCGCTGGCCCCCGGAAACGTTGGTGCCGCCCTGGGCAACGCGGCGGTCCAGGCCAGCCGACTTTTCCTGGACGAAGTCCTTGGCCTGGGCGGTTTCGAGCGCGTCCCAAAGTTCCTGGTCGGTTGCGTCGGTTTTCCCGAAGCGCAGGTTGTGCTCGATGGTTCCCGAGAACAAGTACGGCTTCTGCGGGACGGTAGCGACCCGGCTGGTGATTTCGTCCCGGTCCAGGTTGGTGACGGGAACGCCGTCGAGCAGCACTTCCCCCGAGGCGACGTCGTACAGCCGCGGCAGCAGCGATACCAGCGTGGTCTTCCCGGCGCCGGTGGAGCCGATGATGGCGAGGGTCTGGCCGGGCTCGGCGGTGAACGAGATGTTGCTCAGGACGGGAGCTTCGGCTCCGGGGTACTTGAACGTCACGTCGCGGAATTCCACGCGGCCCTTCTTCTCGGCCGGAGCAACGGGCGCTTTCGGGTTGTGGATGGAAGGTTCGACGTCGAGGACCTCGCCGATGCGGTCGGCGCACACGGAGGCCCGCGGAATCATCATGGCCATGAACGTTCCCATCATGACGGCCATGAGGATCTGCAGCAGGTACTGCAGGAACGCCGTCAAGGAGCCCACCTGCATGGCTCCGCTGTCAACCCGTTGGCCGCCAAACCACAGGACGGCTGCCGTGGAAAGGTGCAGGATCATGCCGATGGCGGGGAACATCAGGACGAACAGGTTGCCGATCTTGACCGATACCTCGGTGAGGTCCCGGTTGGCGTCGCCGAAGCGCTTGGCTTCATACGGCTCGCGGACGAACGCCCGGACCACGCGGATACCGATGATTTGTTCGCGCAGCACTCCGTTGATGGCGTCGATCTTCTTCTGCATCGAGCGGAAAAGCGGCATGAGCCTGACAACGAGGTAACCCACCACCGCCACGAGCACCGGCACGGAAACCCAGACGAGCCACGAGAGGCTCAAGTCCTCGCGCAAGGCCATGATGATGCCGCCAATGCACATGATGGGCGTGGAGACCATGAAGTTCAGGCCCATCAGCATGAGCATCTGGACTTGCTGGACATCGTTGGTGCCGCGGGTGATCAACGTTGGCGCTCCGAAGCTGTTGACGTCCTTCGCCGAGAAACTGCTGACCTTGCGAAAGACGTCCCTTCGGAGATCGCGGCCCATGGCCATGGCGACCCGGGACCCGAAATATACGCCCACGATGGCCGAGATGACCTGGCCGAACGCGACGGCGAGCATCAGCTCGCCGGTTTGCCAGATGAAGTTGGTGTCGCCCTTGGAAACTCCTTGGTCGATGATTTCGGCGTTGAGGGTAGGCAAGTAGAGGGTCGCGATAGTGGAAGCCAGTTGGAAGATGATGACGGCCAGAATGTGCGGCAAATACGGCTTGGAGTAGCGCCGTATCAGAGTGACGAGCATGCCCACGGATCCTTAGTTAGAGTGCGCGAAATGGTCTCGGCGCCCATGAGTTAAGCAATTGCCTTAACTGATAGCAGCAGGCGCTGACACTATTAGTCCCCCAACTCTACGAAATCCGTGGGCTGCGCGAAATACGCGCCCCGGAGGCGTGCCGCGGGCGGCACACCACTCCAACCCAAGGCGCATTCCGCCGGCGCCGCATACCCGGCGCCCCGCCTACCCTAACCCGCGTGCCGCCCGGCTTCTCCTGTCTTCGCGTCACTTCCCGCGATGAGCAGCATGGCCGCCCTTTCCTGTCGGCGACGTTCCCGCCTGAGCTCCTTGCGCAGCGCCAACAGTTCTTCCGCCGTGCGTGCTTGCTGTGTGGCGGTCGCTTGCTGCTCGCGCAGCAATTCTTGCAGTTCGCGCTGTGCGCGGCTTAGCTGAAGCTGTTGCTCGGCCAGCAGTTGCTGTGTCCCGGCGAGCTGATCCTGTATTTCGCGTAAGCTTGCCGCGGCATCAGGCCGTTCCTGGGTCAAGATCCGGGCAAATTCGAGGTCGAGTTCATCGTGTTCTTTCTGGGCTGCCGCCCGGGCGCGGCTAGCACCCAAGGTGGTGGCGCCGTCGTCGGACGTTGGGAGCCCGGCGTCGTCCTGCACGATCGGCAGCGCGGCGGTGTCGAAGGTCATCGAGGCATCGCCCGAGGCAGTTGCCAGCAGCTCCTTCTCCGGCGAAGCGTCCACAGTCTTCCGCAGCGGAACTTCCTTGATGAAGAGAACCGCGAGGAAGGCGACAACGGCGATCGCCCCGGCGATCATGAAGATCTGGGCGGTTGCGTCGCCGTAGGCGGCGCGCATGATGTCGCGGATGGGTGCCGGCAGGTCCGTAAGGTCCATGTTTCCGCTGCTGGACCCGCCCGTGACCGGAATGTGCGCCGCTGCAAGACCCTTCGTGGCCAGATCCGTCACGTGGTTCGCCATGATCGCGCCGAGCACGGACACCCCGATAGCGCCGCCAAAGGAGCGGAAGAACGCGACCGAGGCACTGGCCGTTCCGATGTCCTGGGCCCGGACGGTGTTCTGGACGGAGAGGACCAGGTTCTGCATCAACAGGCCAAGGCCCAGGCCGAAGACGGCGGTGTAGCAGCAGGTGATCCAGAGTTCGGTCGTGTGGTCGATAGTGCCCGTGAGGGCGAGGCCGCCAGCCAGCAATACCGTACCGGCGAGGAGGTAGCGCTTCCATTTGCCAAATCGGCTGATGAGCTGGCCCGAAACCACGGAGCCTATGAGGTTTCCGGCGATCATCGGCAGCGTCAGCAGGCCGGCTTCGGTGGGCGTGGCGCCACGTGCAACCTGGAAGTACTGGCCAAGGAAGGTGGACGAACTGAACATTGCGATGCCGACAACCACCGAGGCAAGGATGGCCAACGCGGTGGTGCGTTCGGAGATGATCTTGAGCGGGATGATCGGCTGCGCAACCTTGGATTCCACGAGGACCAGCAGGGCCAGCAACAGGACGCCGCCGCCCACCATGAGGGCGGACTGCCAGGAGATCCAGTCGTAGTACTCCGGGTTGCCCGCGAAGGAGACCCAGATGAGGAGCAGGCTCACGCCGGAGGTCAGGAGGATGGAACCGATCCAGTCGATCTTGGCGGGACGCTTGACGTGCTGAATCTTTAGGGTCACCTGGAGCAGGATGAGTGCGACGACGGCGAGCGGCACGCACACGAAGAACGTCCAGCGCCAGCCGAGCGGGCTATCGACGATGAAGCCGCCGAGGAGAGGGCCGCCGGCGGTGCCGACTGCCATCACGGCGCCCATGTAGCCCGAGTACTTGCCGCGGTCGCGCGGCGGGATCATGGTGCCGATGATCGCCTGGGCAAGGGCGGTGAGGCCGCCGAGGGCGATGCCTTGGATCACTCGGGCGGTGAGCAGGAACGGGATGTTTTGGGAGAAGCCGGCCATGACCGAGCCGGCCACGAAGACCACGATGCTCAGCTGGACCAGCAGCTTCTTGTCGAAGAGGTCCGCGAGCTTGCCCCAGATGGGAGTGGTGGCTGCGTTGGCGAGCAATGCGGCCGTGATGACCCATGCGAAGTCGGTTTGGGTGCCGTGCAGGTCCGACATGATGGTCGGAAGGGCGTTGGCGACGATGGTGCTGCTGAGGATGGCCGTGAAGAATGCGGCGAGCAGGCCGGTCAATGCTTCCATGATCTGGCGGTGCGTCATCGGCGCGTTTGGCGCGTGCACCGCCGTCGAACCTTGTTGGTGTGTGCGGGTTGGCATTCTGCGGCTCCTAAGCTTTGTGGTGCGAGTGGTGGGAACCGGCCGTCGTTGCCCGGACTGAGTGGTTGAGTGTGGCGGTCAATTTCTCGAGGACCTGGCCTGCTTCCAAGGCGTCTTCCTCGCTCCATTCCGCGAGGTAGGCGCGCAGGTTGAGGCTGCGTTGTTCCTCGAAGTCGTGGACCTTTTGCATTCCTGCCTCGGACAGGGCCACCAGTTGGGCCCTCCCATCCGCAGGATCCGGACGCCGTATGACCAGGCCGAGGTCTTCGAGCTCCGCGATGTGCCGGCTCAGGACCGGGGCGCTGACGCCGAGGCGCGAAGCGAGCTTCGTGGCCCGGGACTCCCCCTCGCCGATGAAGCGCAGCACGCCCTGGAGCGCGAACCCGACGTCGCCGTCCTTCGCCAGGCTCGTGGCCACGATGCACCTCAGGACCCGTTGGAGATCGAAAATTTGGTGGACGAGCTCGGTTGCTGTGCTCGACGCGACCGCCATGGAAAACCCCTCACTTTTGTTTGCCTAGAGCAACTATACGCCTAAATGATTGCTTTGGGAAACTAATGATGTGTGATCTGGATTAAACAACTAGCGCGAGCTGGCAGCAGATGCCCTCAAAATCGAAATTTGGGGGCATCTGCTGCCAGCTCGCGCAGGGGGGTTGCGGACGGATCGCGGGAGGCGAACGGTCAGGTAGCTAGGTGGGTGGGGCCGAACATCTTGAGCAGGGTTTCGACGACGACGACGTTCGGGCCGTCCGCGGCGAAGCCCTCCCTGAGCGCGTCCCCGACATCCTCGGAGGCAACCCTGCGAGCCGGCACGCCAAACGCTTCGGCGAGTTTGACGAAGTCGGGCCGTGCCAGTTCGGTGGCGGTGGCCTTGCCGAACGCGTCCACCATGTATTCGCGCAGGATGCCGTAACCGCCGTCGTCCACGATCAACCAAGTGACTGGAACATTGTGTTGCTTGGCCGTGGCGAGTTCGGAGATGGAGTACATGGAGGAACCGTCACCGGAGACCGCGAGCACGCGGCCGGGCTTGCCCACTGTCTCGAGGCCCACTGCGGCGCCAATAGCCGCGGGGAATCCGTAGCCCAAACCGCCAGCGCCCTGGGCCGAATGGAACTGCCCCTCGCGGGAGTCCCAGCAGCTCCATCCCCAGTAGGCGGCGATGGTCATATCCCAGAACGTCTGCATGCCTGACGGAACAGCCTCTCGGATATCGGCCATGAACTTCAGTTCCTCGCCCAGATCCTGCGATTCAAGTCGTGCCTTGACCTTGGCCAGGGATTCCTTGACCACGGCCTCGGGCGGGAGGCCATGCCAGTTCGGTGGGACGGTAGTGGCGTCGTGCGCGGACAACGCGTCATCCAGCGCGGACAGGGCCTGCCCTGCATCGGCGCGGATGCCCAGGCCCGGCCGGTTGGATTCCAGGACCCGGGGTTCGGCGTCGATCTGGATGATCCGGCCGCGCGGTTCGAAGGTGAAGTAGTTGGAAGTGACTTCGCCCAGGGAGGACCCAATGACGATCAAGACGTCGGCGTCCTCCAGCACCTCCGTCATGTAGCGGTCCTCGATCCAGGACTGCAGTGACAACTCGTGGTTCCAAGGAAACGCTCCGTTCCCGCCCGGAGTGCAGATCACGGGGGCGCGAAGTTTCTCGGCGATGGAGAGCAGTGCTTTCTCGGCCCGGCCGCGGCGCGTGCCGCCGCCGGCGATGATCGCGGGCCGCTCCGCCGTCGAGAGCCATTTCACCGCTTCGCGGATCAACTCCACGCGCGGCGGGTTATCGGCGGCTTCCGCGAGCGCATCCTCCACCGGAGGCACCATAATCGGATCGAGGAGCACGTTTTGTGGGATTTCGATCCACACCGGCCCTTGGGGTGAGGAAATGGCCTCGGTCCAGGCGTCCTGGATGGCCGAAGGAATCCCCGAGGCGTGCTGGATCAGACGCTGGCTCTTGGTGACGTTCGCGGCCGAGGCCTTCTGGTCGTCGAGCTGGTGCAGCATGCCCTTGCGGCGCGCGCCCAGGCCCTCGAGGGGTATCTGGCTGGCTACAACGACCATGGGCACGCCCGTGGCGTAAGCCTCCTGCAGGCCGGCCAGGGACGTCAGCGCTCCGGGCCCGGTCGAGAGGAACAGCACGCCAACCTCACCCGTCGCCCGGGCATAACCGTCAGCGGCGAAGGCTGAGTTATTTTCCACGCGGGATGACACGAAATGCAGATTCCCGCGGCCCATTGCGTCGAACAAACCGAGGGCGTGCTGGCCGGGGATTCCGAAGACGGTCTTCGCGCCCAGCGCTTCAAGGGTTTCGACGACGAGGTCCCCGCCGTTGCGCTGGTCCGTCACTTCGTGACCGCCGCCGCGAAACCGGCCGGGCGCCGGGATTCCTGGCCAAGGGCCTGTGCCGCGTAACCGCTCGGGGCGCCGTGGCGGTTGCCTTCGACGGCATTGTCGGCCATGAGCGTGACGAGCTCGTAGGCCACGTGGCTGCCCGCGACGCCCGTGATTTCGGCATGATCGTAGGCCGGAGCGACCTCGACGATGTCCGCGCCGACGAGGTTCATCCCGCGGAAGCCGCGAATGATTTCGAGGAGCTCACGGCTGGTGATGCCGCCTGCTTCCGGGGTGCCCGTGCCGGGGGCATGTGCCGGGTCCAGGACGTCGATGTCCACAGAGATGTACAGCGGCCGGTTACCGATGCGATCGCGGATCTTGGCCACGGTCTCCAGGACGCCCTGGTAATAGACGTCCGCGGAGGTGACGATTCCGAACCCAAAGCGGTGGTCGTCGTCGAGGTCCTTCTTGCCGTAAAGCGGACCGCGGGTACCGACGTGGCTGATGGCCTCGGTGTCCAGGATGCCTTCCTCCACCGCTCGGCGGAAGGGCGTGCCGTGCGTGTACTCGGCCCCGAAGTACGTGTCCCAGGTGTCGAGGTGGGCGTCGAAGTGCAGCATGGCCACGGGCTCGCCTGCACGCTCGGCGGTGGCACGCAACAGCGGCAGGGCGATGGTGTGGTCGCCGCCGAGCGTGACCAGCTTGCTACCGTTTGCCGTCAGGTCCAGTGCGTTCTGCTGGATGGCCTCAATGGCTTCGTTGATGTTGAACGGGTTCACGGCCATGTCGCCGGCGTCGGCAACCTGGATGTTTTCGAAGGGGCTGACGTCCCATGCCGGGTTGTATGGGCGGAGCAGGCGGCTGGCTTCACGCACGTGGTTGGCGCCAAAGCGGGCGCCCGGGCGATAGGAAACGCCGGAGTCGAAGGGCACGCCGACCACGGTAACGTCCGCCTTGGACACCTGGTCCAGCCGGGGCAGGCGCGCATAGGTGGCGGCGCCGGCGTAGCGAGGGATGCGGGACGAATCGATGGGACCAAGGTTCCCGTTGGCCTCAATACGGAGCTCTTCCAAAATGCGCCACTCCTTTAGTGAATAGCAGAGATCTAACTAATGGCTGTGATAGCCATCATACACTTGAAGTTGCCTTATATGCATCACATGTTTACGTTCAGGCCCATTTCTGGTGCCGAAACACTCCGGTGACCCCCATCACAAGAAGCGTAAAGATTCCATAAAAAGGCCTCATCCGTAGCGAAACCGCGCCGTACGCTCCCTCTGGAGCAGCAACCCGCTGCGCGAAAGGACCACGTGACAACGCTGACCAGGCCGCCCGCCGACCCTTACGACCAGCGCAAGCCAACCGGCCAATTCAAACGCTGGCTCCTCGATGGCATGCCCGAGATGGCCGGCAAACGGCAAGGCCCGCACGGCAAGCCGGACGAGGACCACACTCCCCAGTCCTGGTGGAAGGTCATGTGCCTCACCGGCGTCGACTACTTCTCCACCCTCGGTTACCAGCCCGCTATCGCAGCCCTCGCCGCAGGCATCGTCTCGCCACTGGCAACGATCGTGCTCGTCGCCGTCACCCTCCTCGGCGCATTGCCCGTCTACCGTCGCGTCGCCTCCGAAAGCCCGCGCGGCGAAGGCTCGATCTCAATGCTCGAGCGGCTGCTTCCGCGTTGGGGCGGCAAGCTCTTTGTCCTCGCCCTGCTTGGCTTCGCCGCGACCGACTTCATGATCACCATGACGCTTTCCGCCGCCGACGCGAGCGCGCACGCCATCGAAAACCCCTTTGCCCCGGCCTGGCTCCACGGCCAGGAAATCGCCATCACCCTGGCACTCATTGCAGGCTTGGGCATCGTGTTCCTTCGTGGATTCAAGGAAGCGATCAACGTCGCCGTCGTGCTCGTCGGGGCCTACCTGGCGCTGAACGCCGTCGTAGTCGTCGTTGGGCTGATGCACGTGGTGACCGAAGCGCACGTGGTGACCGACTGGTGGGCGGCACTGAACCAGCAACACGGCAACCCGCTGGTCATGGTGGGGATCGCGCTCCTGGTCTTCCCGAAACTTGCCCTGGGGCTCTCCGGGTTCGAGACCGGCGTCGCGGTCATGCCGCAGATCAAAGGCAGCCCTACAGACACCGACGAGCGGCCCCTTGGCCGCATTCGCGGCACCCACAAACTACTGACGACGGCGGCGCTCATCATGAGCGCCTTCCTGGTGGCTTCGAGCTTCATCACCACGTTCCTGATCCCCGCCGCGGAATTCCAGCCCGACGGCAAAGCCAACGGCCGCGCGCTCGCGTTCCTGGCACACGAATACCTCGGCGATGGTTTCGGGACGGTTTACGACATCAGCACCATCGCCATCCTGTGGTTCGCCGGCGCCTCGGCAATGGCCGGACTCTTGAACCTTGTGCCGCGCTATCTGCCGCGCTTCGGCATGGCTCCCGCCTGGACCAAGGCCGTCAGGCCCCTCGTCCTCGTGTTCACCGCCGTCGGGTTCATCATCACCCTGGTCTTCGAAGCGAACGTCGAGGCGCAGGGTGGCGCATATGCCACCGGCGTCCTGGTCCTCATGACCTCGGCGTCCATCGCCGTCACGCTGTCCGCCCGCCGGAAGAAGGAGAAGGCGAAGACAATCGCCTTTGGCGTGGTCGCCGTCGTCTTCGCCTACACAACCGTGGCCAACGTGGTGGAGCGTCCGGACGGCATCCGGATCGCGGCGCTCTTCATCCTCGGGATCATAATGGTCAGCTTCGCTTCGCGGGTCCGGCGCTCGTTCGAACTGCGGGCAACGCATATCAAGATGGACCAGGCGGCCCTCGAATTCACGGCCGCCAACGAAGAAGGCCCCATCCGGATCATTGCCCACGAGCCGAAGCGCCTGAGCGCCGACCGGTACAAGCTGAAGCTGGAGCATGCCCAACAGGCCAACCACCTGCCGGTAGACAGCGACGCCATCTTCATCGAAATCATCGTTGACGACAGCTCCGACTTCGAGCAGGAACTCCTCGTCGTGGGGAAGCTCCGGCACGGCTTCAAGATCCTGGAGATCCACAGCAACAACGTGCCCAATACCTTGGCGGCCGTGCTCCTCCACATCCGCGACGTCACCGGGCTCATGCCCCACATCTACTTCCGCTGGACGGAAGGCAATCCCATCTCGAACCTGAGCAGGTTCCTTTTCTTCGGAGAGGGCGAGATTGCTCCAGTCACCCGTGAGGTGCTGCGCGAGGCCGAACCCGACATCACGCGCCGGCCATGGGTGCACGTGGGCTGAGTTGCCTTCGGAAATGAAATGAACATGGCAGTGGTGGGGGCGCGCGGGGGGGCGCCCCCCCCGGCCGTGGGGGCAAT
>JBFUPP010000006.1:70160-266417 GCA_041360635.1 bacterium RCC_150
GGTGGGGGGGGGCCGGGGCGTCGCCCCCCCACCACTGCCATGGTGCTAATTGATCGCGTTCGCCCCGCGCTCGCCGGTCCGGACCCGAACGGCTTCCGCTACGTCCACGGTCCAGATCTTGCCGTCTCCCGGCTGGCCGGTACTGGCTCCCGAAATAATGGCTTCCACCACCGCATCGACCAAGTCATCCGTCGCGAGAACCTCGACCCGGATTTTCGGCAGGAGGTCCGAACTGTATTCCGCGCCGCGGTACACCTCCACGTAGCCTCGCTGCCGGCCGTAGCCGTTCGCTTGGCTCACGGTCAACCCGTTGACGCCGCACCGCTCCAAGGCTTCGCGGACATCGTCGATGCGTTCCGGCCGCACGATCGCCGTAATCAGCTTCACGTTGAGGCCGGACTAGGAGCCAGCTCCGATTCTTCGACTGTTCCTTCATCCGCGCCTGCCGTCATCGGAGTCCTGCCGTTCTGTTCGCCGGGGTGGAATGCTCCACCTACCATAGCGAGTTCGTAGGCAGTTTCGGCATGTTGGGTGAGATCGATGCCGGTCAGTTCTTCGTGTTCCTTGACGCGCATTCCCATGGTCTTGTGGATGCCGAATCCAATGAGGGTGGTCATGACCGCCGTCCACGCCGTCACGAGCAAGGCGGTCAGGATTTGTGGCCAGAATTGGGACAGCCCGCCGCCATACAGAAGGCCGCCTTCGGTCTTCGCCGAGGGCACCGCGAAGAATCCCAGGGACAGCGTCCCCCAGAGGCCTCCGACGAAGTGGACCGCGACGACGTCCAAGGAGTCATCCAAGCCGATCTTGAACTTCAGGCCGATCGCAAGGGCGCAGACGGCCCCAGCAACAATACCGATAACGATTGCGCCCACAGGATCGACAAAACCGCACGCAGGGGTCACGGCGACCAAGCCCGCGACGGCGCCCGACGCGGCACCAAGCGAGGTGGCGTGGCCGTCCCGAAGCCGCTCCACGACAAGCCAGCCAAGGAGCGCGGCGCTCGTGGCCAGGAGCGTGTTCGTCCATGCGAGCGCGGCGATCCCGTCAGCCGCAAGCTCGGACCCTGCATTGAAACCGAACCAGCCGAACCACAGCAAGCCTGCGCCGAGCATCACGAACGGCAGGTTGTGCGGACGGATGTTGGGGTCTTTCATGAAGCCGAGGCGCTTGCCGAGAACCACGGCCAACATGAGGCCCGCCATCCCGGCATTCATGTGGACAACGGTGCCGCCGGCGAAGTCGAGGGCCGAGATCTTGCTGCCGATCACGCCGGTGGGACCGAAGAGGCCGCCGCCCCAGACCCAGTGAGCGATCGGCGCATAGACGACCGTCACCCAAAGCCCGGCGAAGAGGAGCCAAGGTCCGAACCTGACGCGTTCCGCGACCGCCCCGCTAATCAGGGCGACGGTAATGATGGCGAAAGTCGCCTGGAATCCAATAAAGACCATGTCCGGCAGCCCCGGAGCCTTTCCGCCGATCACGCTAGCCAGGCCTGTCAAGCCGAAGTTAGCGAACGGATCGCCGATGAAACCGCCCAGGGTGTCCGGGCCAAAGGCGAGCCCATAACCCCACAAGGCCCACACGACGGCGACGACGCCCATGGCGCCGAAGCTCATCATCATGATGTTCAGGACGGATTTCATTCTGACCAAGCCGCCGTAGAAGAACGCCAATCCAGGCGTCATCAGGAGTACGAGGGCTGAAGCGGCAAGCATCCAGGCGGTAGCACCGGGATCCAGGGTCTGGGGATTCACATCCAGAGCTACGCTAAACGATGCAATGTTCATTTTCAGGAGCCTTCCTGCAGTCACGGCGCTCCGTGGCGCCCGCACGGCGAGACCATACACAAAACGAACAGGTTCAAAGACCTTGACGAGTACCCCTGCGGATGAAGGTATCGCCGGCCTGTTTCAAGACGTGACGTGTTGCATTTCCGGCATGTAACGCGGACGCTCCCTGCGTAAACTCTGCGGGTCGGCTACGTTTCCGTTGTGTTACACGGCGTGTCGCCTTGATTCGCGCCTGAACGGGCCTGCGCTCAGCGGGCCCGCGCCTTCGTGCCCCAGGGTTTGGCACCTTAGGGCTTAGCGGCTCGCCGCCGGGACCAGGATCCAGAGAACCTCGACGGGCTGGTCCGTGGGATTGACCCAGGTGTGCGGCTCCCGGCCCGGGAAAGACAAAGTGTCCCCTTCTTCGAGCTCGTATTCGGCATTCGTGAGGATCAGTTTGATCCGGCCTTTCACCACGTGCAGCACATCGACGTCGCAATCGACCGCGTAGAGCTCGGATTCACCCCGGCCCCGGGGTTCGATGGAGGCTTGGAGGATCTGCAGGCGGCGCTCGGAGCGGGCGGTCAGGAGGCGTTCCACGATTCCTTGGCCGCCGAGGGAAATGCGGGGCGCGTCGTCGCGGCGGGTCAAGTGTGTTTCCGGGGCGGCGAAAAGCTCACCGATGGACACGGACAAGACTTGGCAGAGCGTCACCAGTGAAGCGACCGACGGCGATGTTAGGTCCCGTTCGACGCGGCTCAGGAACCCCTTGGTCAGGCCGGTGGCGTCGGCGACCTGCTCAATGGTGAGCCGCTGGGACTGCCGGGCGGCACGGATTCTGGAACCGATGGCAACAGGAACATTGCTCGGTTCAACGGGGAGAGCCTTCATTCACGAACCTTTCAGGCCGTCACACCGGCCCTGTCATTGCAGCAATAGTAGCGGGATGTTGACTGTTACTCGGATCACTACGTATCCTCATATGCAACAAGTGTTGTTTGTGAGGCACACGTCACAGGCTACTCCCCCCAAACCACCAAAACCAGTGCAGAAACAGGCGTCGCCCGCAAGGGCGGGACCGGCGTCGTACTCCCCCAACCCACTGCACCTCAGCTTCAGGAGCCAACCGTGGACTCTTCGTTCATCAACATTGCGATCGTGGTGGTGTATTTGCTCGCCATGCTGGCCTTCGGCTGGTGGGGCAAATCGCGCACCAAGAACAACAGCGACTTCCTCGTGGCGGGGCGCCGCCTCGGTCCCATGCTCTACACCGGGACCATGGCCGCGGTCGTCCTTGGAGGTGCCTCGACTGTTGGCGGCGTCGGCCTCGGCTACAAGTTCGGCCTCTCCGGGATGTGGCTCGTGGTCGCCATCGGTTCAGGCGTCCTCCTCCTGAGCCTCCTGTTCGCCGGCACCATCCAGCGCCTCAAGATCTACACCGTTTCGCAGATGCTGAGCCTGCGCTACGGCCAGCGCGCCACCCAGACCTCGGGCATCGTCATGCTGGCCTACACGCTCATGCTGTGCGCCACCTCCACCGGCGCCTACGCGACGATCTTCGTTGTCCTCTTCGGCTGGGAGCGCTGGCTCGCCATCGCCGTCGGCGGCGCGATCGTCCTGGTCTACTCCACGATTGGCGGCATGTGGTCCATCACCCTCGCCGACCAAGTTCAGTTCATCATCAAGACGGTCGGCATCTTCCTGCTGATGCTCCCGTTCGCCCTCAACGCCGCAGGCGGACTGGACGGCATCCGTGCCCGCGTCGACGCAAGTTTCTTCCAACTGGACGGCATCGGCGCCCAAACCATCATCACGTACTTCGTGGTCTACACGCTTGGCCTACTGATCGGCCAGGACATCTGGCAGCGCGTCTTCACCGCGAAGACGCCGAAGGTCGCGCGCTGGGGTGGCACCACCGCCGGCGTCTACTGCATCCTGTACGGTATCGCGGGTGCCGTGATCGGCCTCGCCGCGCGGGTGGCCCTGCCCAACATCGACGTCAAGGCGCTCGGCAAGGACGTCGTGTACGCGGAGGTTGCGACCCACATCCTGCCCATCGGCATCGGCGGCCTCGTGATGGCTGCGGCGGTCGCCGCCATGATGTCCACCGCATCCGGCGCCCTCATCGCCGCGGCTACGGTGGCCCGCGCCGACGTCGTACCCTTCGTGGCCAGCTGGTTCGGCAAGACGATCACCACCGACGACAGCGAAAACCCCGAGCACGACGTCAAGGCCAACCGCTACTGGGTCCTTGGCCTGGGTGTCCTGGCTGTGTTGATTTCCATGGCGGCGCAGGACGTGGTGGTGGCCCTGACCATCGCATACGACATCCTGGTGGGTGGCCTGCTGGTTGCCATCCTCGGCGGCCTCGTATGGAAACGCGGCACCGGGATCGCCGCCGCCTGGTCCATGGCTGTGGGTTCGGTGCTGACCCTGGCCCTGCTGATCGCCTACGCCACCGGAATCATCCCGAGCGAAGACGGCGTCTACGCCAACGAACCCATTTACTACGGACTGGGCGCTTCAGCTGTGGCGTACCTGGTGCTCTCCCTCCTCACGCGGCCCACCGAACCGGAGGTCCGCGAGGCCTGGGACCGCCGCGTTGCCGGAGCGGTCACGGAAGAACTCCCCCTGGACGCCCACCCTGTGGCCAGCCACGCGGGCAGCTAAGGCATAACAGCTCTAGAACGACGGCGGCGCCGCCCCTAGCGCGATTCCCTTCAGGGAGTCTTCGCAAGGGACGGCGCCGCTTCCTCGTTACTCGAAACGTTCCTATTGCTGGAATCGGACCTAAGCCCCGTGAGCCCGGAACTATTCGTGTTCTTCGTCCTCCCGGTGTTCTTCGGGGTCAAGCGGAACAACCCGTTCGTCGTCGTCGATGACCTCCGGCTCGTCCACCCAGCCTTCGTCGACCTCGAGGTCCTCGCTGTAGTCGTAGGCAGGATCAGCCTCAACCCTCGGCGGATCGATGTGCGGGGCGTTAAACTCGGTGCTGTCCATGGTGCATCCTCCGTTCGACGTACCTCGGAGTCCAGCACCGTCAACCGGCAGCCGCGCTTCCGTCAACCACGGTTCCCAGTCAACGCGTGGACCCTCTTCCTCCATCTGAGCACCGCCCCATGCGGCGGTCAAGACTCCCGAACAGCCACCCGTCCTTGAGGCGCACCGAAAAGCTGCAGTGAGGACCGCCAGCCGAAAAACCGCAGGAATTAGGGCTAAAGTGGACATGCAATGAGGCGACGAAGCCCGCCCCAGCAACCCAGGAGTCCCGGTGTCCCCGCGCACAAGTTCCCCCCATCCACACAAGCCACAGGAACAATCGGCAGCCCGGAACGGCGCCCCCTCGCCGTCGGGAGACGAAGCAGCCGCCAAGGCATCGCCGTCGTCCTCGGACATCAAGCGGTGGCGGCAATACCTGGCCGATGAACGCGCCGAAGCGGCTGTGTACCGGGAGCTGGCCCAGCGGCGCGACGGCGAGGAACGGGCGATCCTTCTCGCGCTTGCCGACGCCGAAGGTCGCCACGAGGCGCACTGGCTCAAGCTCCTGGGCGAGCACGCCGGAATGCCGAAAGCGGCGTCGGTCCGAAGCCGGATGCTCGGATTCCTGGCCCGCAATTTCGGTTCCGTCTTCGTCCTTGCCCTGGCACAACGGGCCGAAGGACGATCCCCCTACGCGAAGGACCCCGCTGCCACCCGCGCCATGGCCGCCGACGAGCAAATCCACGAAGAGGTAGTTCGAGGCCTCGCCACGCGCGGCCGGAACCGTTTATCCGGCTCATTCCGTGCAGCGGTGTTCGGCGCCAACGACGGCCTCGTCAGCAACCTGTCGCTCGTCGTGGGCATGGCCGCCACCGGGGTCCCGGCCACCGTGGTCCTGTTCAGCGGCATCGCCGGACTCCTCGCAGGCGCCCTGTCCATGGGTGCAGGCGAATATGTTTCGGTCCGCTCGCAGCTCGAGCTCCTCAAGGCGACGCGCCCCACGCAAGCAACGCTAAGTGCGGCTCCGGCCCTGGACATCGAGCACAACGAACTGGTGCTCGTCTACTTGGCGCGTGGAATGTCCCGCGAAGCCGCCGAACACCGGGCCGCCGAACGCATGGGCCTCTACAGCTGCGATTGCGATCCCAGCCTCTCCCTGCACCCTGAAGCGGAAGAGACCGTGAACGAGCACGAGGCCATCGGCTCGGCCTGGGGAGCGGCCTTGTCCAGCTTCTGTTTCTTCGGCTCGGGCGCCATCGTGCCCATCCTGCCCTTTATCTTCGGAATGACCGGCTTCGCCGCGCTTGCTGTAGCGGGTACGCTGGTGGGCATTGCGCTTCTCTCGACGGGCGCCGTCGTAGGCCTGCTCTCCGGAACGTCACCGCTGACCCGCGGCATTCGGCAGCTCGCCATCGGACTCGGCGCTGCCGCTGCCACGTACGGGTTGGGGCTGGTCTTCGGCGCTGTCATCGGTTAGCGGCGCTGGCGCTTTGGGGCGCGCATCAGGATTTGGGGGACGACTTGCATTCGAACGACGAGTTCGACGACGGCTTCGACGACGGCGCGCCGCCACCCCGGCGGCGCAGCACGGCTTTGGCGCTACTGAGGAACCTGGTGATCGTAGCGATCACCGCGGCAATCGCCGTGCTTGTCAGTGGCTTCCTCCGCGGCGATCCCCACATCAGGGCGCTGCTTTCCGGTCCGACGCCTTCGGCCCACGCCTCCGCCTCCCCCTCCGGGCAAAACGCGGACCGCGGGCAGACCTCCAAGAACCCGGTGCGCTCCCCGGATACTCCGCCGCCCGGATTGGAAGAAGCGGCCCACCCGCTCGGCACCCCGGTCAAGCCGGCGGTCGCCAGCGACTCCTATAAGTTCCTCGCCACCAATCCGGACGGTACTCCCGTGGGCTACTCGCCCTGCAGGCCCCTGCACTACGTGGTCAATGCCGACACGGCTCCCGCCCGTTCGGAGGGGCTCATCTCGGATGCCATAGCCAAGATCTCGGCGGCAACGGGCCTGGAGTTCGTCGACGACGGCACCACCAAGGAACTGCCCTCCGAAAAACGCAAACCCTACCAACCAGCGCTCTATGGGGACCGTTGGGCGCCCCTCCTCATTTCCTGGACCACGCCCGAAGCGGCCCCTGAATTGCGCGGCGACGTCATCGGTACGGGCGGGAGCGCGGGTTACGGGTTCGGTTCGGGCCCGAAAACGTACGTTACGGGAAGCTTGGACCTGGACGCCCCGCAAATCACCGAACTCCTGGCCCACCCGGGTGGTGCGAACTATGTTTCGGCGGTGATCCAGCATGAATTGGGGCACGTGGTGGGCCTCGACCACGTCCAGGATCCCGTCCAGCTCATGTATCCGGAGATCGGAGCACCGGACGGCTTGGCCGCGGGCGATCTCGATGGGCTCTACAAGCTCTCGACGTCGCCATGCCGAGGGGATTTGTAGCCCTGCTCGTGCCGAGCATGCCCATCCGCGGACTCCACCACTGGACATGCTCCCTCGGCCCCAATGAGCATGCCCAGCGGTGGGCTCAAGGAATGGGCATATTCGCACTATGTCCATCCGTCAAAGCTCACGCTGGGCATGCTCCCCCGGGGTGGGCTAGGTGAGGGCCGCTTCCCGGACGCGGGCGGCATCGAAACGGGCCCCGCCGCAGGGTTTTCCGCGAGCCGTCCTGTCGCGGCCGTCGTCGTACGCTCTTCCGCCGCCGGACAACTCCGGACAACCTTGGACCGGCTTTTGGGCGATTCCGTACCGCATGGCGCAAGCTATGCGGACAATGCGGAGCTGATTGCGCTTGCAGAGTTGCCTGCTTCCTCCGCGACGGCTACGCGGATGGGCCTGCTCGAAGCGCTTCGTTCCTTTGAACCAACCACCCACCCCTCACTCACCAGACGTGATCGAGGGTCGATGGTTTCGACGCTAAAGGTGAGAGAGCGCCCAGACGGGGCACTAGCGCCGCCAGTCGGCCGTCGGGCTCTTATGCGCAAACATGACGCTGAACTACAAGGCCCTGCGGGCGCCTGCGTGGAAACTGATCAGCGTCAGCAAGGCTGCGGGTAACCAACCGGTTAACCCCGTAAACCCGAACGCGGGTCCCCCGTCCGTGCTCAACGATGCGCAACGTCGGACACGGCGGGGGACCCGCGAAGGGGTGGCGCTTCTTGAGCGCGGCTTCGTGGGCCGGCTACTTGAGAACCACCGTCCTGTTTCCCTGCAGGATTACACGCCCTTCGCAGTGCCAACGCACGGCGTTGCTGAGGGCTTTGCATTCGGTGTCGCGCCCGGCCGCGACCAACTCGTCCGGACCGAAAGTGTGGTCCACCTCCACCACCTGCTGGGCGATGATGGGTCCCTCATCCAATTCACCGTTCACGTAGTGCGCAGTGGCGCCTACCGTTTTCACGCCGCGGGCGTGCGCCTGATGGTAGGGCTTGGCACCCTTGAAGCTCGGCAGGAACGAATGGTGGATGTTGATGGCACGGCCATCGAGCTTTCGGGCGAGGTCGTCGCTGAGCACCTGCATGTAGCGCGCAAGGACCACCAGTTCCACGTCAAGGCGGTCGATGAGGTCAAGCAGCTGGGCCTCCGCGGCCGGCTTCGTCGCCCCGGTGACGGGCACATGGAAGAACGGGATTCCGTGCCATTCCACGGTCCGCCGGTGGTCCGGGTGGTTGGAGACAACCCCGACAATCTCGATGGGCAGTTCCCCGACGCGTGCCCGGAACAAGAGGTCGTTGAGGCAGTGCTCGAACTTGGAGACCATGATGAGCACGCGCCGCTTGGCGCCGTGGCGGTTCAACTGCCAACGCATCCCGAACTTCTCGGCAACAGGAACGAAGGCTTCCCGCAGCGAGTCGATGGTTGACTCGTCACCCTCGGACGCGAAGTGGACCCGCATGAAGAAGTGCCGATCCAGTTGGGAATCGAACTGCTTGCTGTCGATGATGTCGCAGCCGTGTTCCAGCAGGAAGCCGGAGACTGCGTGCACGATTCCCCGGGTTTCCGGGCAATCGAGCGTCAGGACATGTTCCACGGTGGTCGATGGGTTTGCCGAAGCCGCAGCTTCGCTTTGTGTCGCAGTCATGGCTAGCACTCCACCACGTTCACTGCCAGGCCCCCGCGAGAGGTCTCCTTGTACTTGCTCTTCATGTCAGCTCCTGTCTCCCGCATTGTTTTGATGGCCTTGTCCAAGGACACTTTGTGGCTGCCGTCGCCGTGGAGGGCCAGGCGGGCGGCATTGATGGCTTTGACGCTGGCGATGGCGTTGCGCTCGATGCACGGGATCTGCACCAAGCCGCCGACCGGGTCGCAGGTGAGGCCGAGGTTGTGCTCGATCCCCACTTCCGCGGCGTTCTCCACCTGTTTCGGCGTACCGCCCAGGACCTCGCACAGTCCGGCCGCGGCCATGGAACAGGCCGAGCCCACCTCACCCTGGCAGCCGACTTCGGCGCCGGAGATCGAGGCGTTGATCTTGAACAGGATCCCGACGGCGGCTGCCGCGAGCAGGAAGCGCACGACACCGTCGTCGTCGGCTCCCTGGACGAACTTCGTGTAGTAATGAAGCACCGCCGGCACAATGCCGGCCGCTCCGTTGGTGGGCGCCGTGACGATGCGGCCACCCGCGGCGTTTTCCTCGTTGACGGCCAGGGCGAACAGGTTCACCCATTCCATCGCGAGGAGCGGATCCGGGGCCTTCGCCCCGGCACCCGCGAGCCGCGCATCGGCATCGGTCGCTGTGAGGGTCTTGAACAGCGACGGCGCGCGCCGGGGCACCTTGAGCCCGCCTGGAAGGATGCCCTCGGCGGAGCACCCATTCTCGACGCACTCACGCATGACGGCCCAGATTTCCAGCAGGCGCTCGCGAAGCTCTGCTTCGGTGCGCCACACCATCTCGTTGGCCAGCATGACCTCGGAGATGGACATGTCCTCCCGGACACAGATCGCTAGGAGTTCATCGGCCGTGCTGAAGGGATAGGGCAATTCCGTGGAATCGGCCACGATCTTGTCCGTCCCGGAGGCATCCCCGTCCACCACGAATCCGCCGCCGATCGAGTAGTAGCTGCGTTCCCGCAGTACCTGCCCGGTGTGGTCGAGGGCGCGGAAGGTCATGCCGTTGGGGTGGGCGGGCAGGGATTTGCGACGATGCAGGAGCACGTCTTCTTCCCAGTTGAAGTCCACCCGGTGATGGCCGGCGATGCGGAGCTCGGCGTCCAGGGCGGCAGCCGCCACTTGGTCGTCCGCCGTCTTGGTGTCCACCGTCTCCGGTTCCTGGCCTTGGAGGCCCAGGACAACTGCCTTGTCGGAGCCGTGGCCGCGGCCGGTGGCGCCCAGTGAGCCAAAAAGCTCTGCCTGGACGCGCACCGTTGCCGCGAGTTGACCGGATGATTCCAAGCCGTCGGTGAATTGCTTCGCCGCGCGCATCGGGCCGACCGTGTGCGAAGACGACGGCCCAATGCCAATGGAAAACAGGTCAAGAACGCTTAGCGCCATTAGGGGACCTCGGGAGAAGCGAACTCTTTCATGCCATCGATCAGCCAGCGGCCCAGGAAATCGGCGAACGAGGCCCGGGGGAAGATCCGGAAAGATTCTTCCCCGCTCTTCCACAGCATGACCGGGATGTTTCCGATTTCGGTAGCGAAGGCAGTGCCGGCCTTGAAGACGCGCGGGTGCAGGTCCAGCGAGCAGCTCTTTTCAAGGACGTCCCTGGCGCGGATGCCCGACAACTCGAAGGTGGTCCGGTTGGCGGACAAGTCCACTACCTGCCCCGAGTCTTCGCCGAGGGCCTCGAGGAGCGCCCGGACGAGGTCCCCGCCGAGCGAATCGTGGGCCGTTTCGGGTGCAACCACGAGGAACTCGTCCGGTCCGAGCCACAAGGTCGTGGCGCGTTCGTCCCCGGTGATTTCGCCACAGGCAGCCGGCAGGCCGCCGGTGACGGACGCAAGGCGCTTTCCGGCGTCGGACGCGGGATCCACCCGAAGCCCCACCATGGTCTGGAAGGGGATCTCCTTGAGGCTCACGGTTCCGGCTACGGAACCGGCCTCGAAGTGCTCGGCCAGGTGCGAGGCCGGGCTGCGGCGTGCTGCGCGGAGGCGGTCAACGTTCGTTGTTTCTGCGGGGAAAGCTGTTTCAGCCATCTTTACGGGTCCCTTCAGCGTCGAAAAGTACGGTTTCGCCGACGACGACGTCCAAGAGTTGGTCGCCGACTGCAGCCACCAAGGTCTCGCCGATGCGGTTCCGGCCGTTGGTGATGAGTGCCAGGCCGAAGGACCGGCCCAGGGCTGCACTGTGGTAGCTCGAAGTCACGAAGCCCTGCATCGGAACCGGACCATAGGCCGGGTTGACGGGGATTCCCTTTTCCACGAGCTGGGTGCCTTCCGGCAGCCGGAACGAGCCGTCGGCAGGTAGGACACTGACAAGGTGCTTGCGGTCCGTCCGGACCGCGTCTTCCCTGCTGTAGGAACGCTTGCCGATGAAGTCCTTGGCCTTGGAAACGATCCATTCCATTCCGGCGTCCTGCGGGGTGACCGTGCCGTCGGTGTCCTGCCCGACGATCGGGTAACCCTTCTCGGCGCGGAGCACGTGCATGGTTTCCGTGCCATAGGGGGTGATGTTGAACTCGGCACCGGCAGCAGCGACTGCTTCCCAGGTGTTGAGTCCGTACCAGGACGGCACGTTGATTTCGTACGCCAGCTCACCCGAGAAGGAAATCCGGCACACACGGGCTTGCACACCGGAGGTCAGCGTGGTCTCGCGGAAGGTCATGAACGGGAACGCTTCAGTGTCCAGTCCGCCATCGGCGGCCAGCTGCGGGGCAACCTTGGCAATGACAGCGCGGGACTTGGGCCCGACGACGGCGATCGTGGTCCACTGTTCGGTCACCGACGTGCAAACGACGTCGAGTTCCGGCCATTCGGTCTGGTGCCATTCTTCAAGCCAGTCGAGCACCTTCGCGGCACCACCGGTGGTGGTGGTCATGAAGAAGCGGTCCTCGTCGAGGCGCAGGGTCACGCCGTCGTCGAAGATCATGCCGTCCGGGGTGCACATGACGCCGTAGCGCGCGGAGCCGGGGGCGAGCTTCTTGAACGCGTTGGTGTAGATCCTGTTCAGGAACTCGCCCGCGTCCTTGCCGCGGATCTCGATCTTGCCGAGGGTGGTGGCGTCCATGAAGCCCACGGATTCGCGGACGGCGGCGCATTCGCGTAGTACCGCCGTGTCCATGTCCTCGCCCGCCTGCGGGTAGTACCAGGGGCGCTTCCACTGTCCGACGTCCTCGAACAAGGCGCCCTGGGCGACGTGCCACGGGTGGATGGACGTGACGCGTGCAGGGTCGAAGAGCTCCCCGCGCTGGCGTCCGGCCAGGGCCGCGAAAGCCACCGGGGTGAAGGGTGCGCGGTAGGTCGTGGTGCCGATCTCGCCGATGCCCCGGGCGGCTTCGCCTGCCTGCTTGAGGGCTGCGGCAATCACGCCGATCGCGTTGACGCCCGAGGTCTTGCCCTGGTCGTTGGCCGTGCTGATGGAGGTGTACCGCTTGACGTGCTCCACCGAACGCATGCCGGCACCGGTTGAACGGAGGACATCCGCCACGGTCTGGTCGCGCTGGAAGTCAACGAAGTGGTGGCGCCACTCCCCCGGGTTTCCACTCTGGCCCGGCACGAGCCACAGCTGGCGGCTCGGGGCGGAAGCGACAGGCGCCTTGAGTTCGGACGGAACCACCGAGGTGCTAAAGCCTGCGGCAATGGCGGCCGCGGCGCCCGCGGAAACACCTTCGCCCAAGCAGTCGGCCAGCTCGTAGCTGCCGCGGCCGGAGCCCACGACCTGCTGGTCTTTGACCACCGAGCTGGGCACGAAGGCAACGAGCTCGTCGTCCCAGCGCAGCTTGCCCTGGCGCTGGCTGTGGAGGTGGACCACCGGGCTCCAGCCACCTGACACGGCGAGCAGATCGCAGGCGATCCGTTCGACGCCCGAGGTGACTTCGCCGTCGTCGTTGATGCTGCGGACGGTGACGCCGTCGATCCTGCCCTCTTCGCCGGCACCGGAGGTATCGGCAACGACGCTGCCGACCAGGACCCTGATGCCGCTTTCGACGGCGGCCGCGGCCTTGTCGCTGAGCTTGGACCGGGCGTCGACCACGGCTGCGACCTTGATGCCCGCTGCGAGCAGGTCCGCGGCGAGGAGGTAGGCGGAGTCGTTGGTCGTGCTGATCAGCACGCGGCGGCCGGCGGCGACGGCGTAGCGGTTGAGGTAGCTGCGGACCGCGGAAGCGAGCATGATGCCGGGGCGGTCATTGTTCTCGAAGACGAGCGGACGCTCGTGGGCGCCCGGCGCGAGGACGACCTGCTTGGCACGGATGTGCCAAATACGCTGGCGCGAGACGCCTTCCGCGGCCGGGCCGCTGAGGTGGTCCGTGCGGTTCTGGGCCGCGATCACGTAGTTGGAGTCGTACGAGCCGAAGGCCGTGGTGCGGTTGAGCACGGTGCATTCGGCGGCGGAAACGAGTTCTGCCTCAACGTCGGCGATCCACTCGAGGGCAGGCTTGCCTTCGATTTCCTCGGCGAGTCCGGGCGCGGTGGAACCGGACAGGAGCGAGCCGCCGAGCTCGGGCTGGTCGTCGATCAGGATGACGCGGGCGCCGGTGCGCACGGCTTCGCGTGCCGCTGCGAGGCCGGACACGCCGCCGCCAACCACGAGGATGTCGGTGTGGACATACTTCTTGTCGTATTCGGCGCGGTCTTCCGCGGGGTCGAGCCGTCCGAGGCCGCTAAGGAACTCGAGGCTGAGCCCATCCACGAGGGACACGGTTGTTGCGGGCAACATCGACTCGGCTACGTGGCCCTCGAAACGCGGCGCGACCTTGACCAGGGCGTTGGGTTCTTCGACGCCGGCGGCCATGATGCCGCGCGGCCGGTCCTCGTAGAGCGAGTTACCCACGCTGACGCGTCCGTTGGCAAGCAGCGCCGAGGCGACGGTGTCGCCCGGGTGGCCGGTGTACTCCTGGCCGTCCACGGTGAACTGCCAGGAGATGCTGCGGTCGATGCGGCCGCCGGTGGCAAGGCGGGCGTTCTGCGCGGTCACTTGCTTGCTCCTTCCGAAGACGTCGCTTCGTTTGTCAGGTCGGGGCGCGGTTCGCCCATTTTGTAGATGGCCTTGATGTCGTAGCTCACGGTGTCGCGCAACATGTTGAACCATTTGCGGCAACCGGTGCTGTGGACCCAGCGTTCGGCGAAGGTGCCCTTGGTGTTGTCGCGGTAGAACAGGTACTCGGCCCACTCGCGGTCCGTCAGGTCGTTCGGGTTTTCCGGGTAGGCAACGTGTGCCTGGCCGCCGTAGTGGAATTCGGTTTCGTCTCGTGGCCCGCAGTTGGGGCAGCTGATGAGCAGCATGGTCGGGTCTCCTAAATGGCTGCGGTTAGTGGGCGACGGCGGCGGCGCCGTGTTCGTCGATCAGGGCGCCGGTCTCGAAGCGCTCCAAGGCAAAAGGCTTGTTGAGCTCGTGCGGCGCACCCGTGGCGATCGTGTGCGCGAACGTGAGCCCGGCAGCCGGAGTGCCCTTGAAGCCGCCGGTGCCCCAGCCGCAGTTGACGAACATGTTCTCTACCGGGGTGGTGCCGATGATCGGCGAGGCGTCCATGGTGGTGTCCACGATTCCGCCCCAGGTCCGGAGCACGTGTGCCCGGGCGAAGATCGGGAAGAGCTCGACGGCGGCAGCCATCTGGTGCTCGATCACGTGGAAGGAACCGCGCTGGCCGTAGCCGTTGTAGGAGTCAACGCCGGCGCCCATGACCAGTTCGCCCTTGTGTGCCTGGGAGACGTAGACGTGGACGTGGTTGGACATGACCACTGTCGGGTGGACGGGCTCGTGGAGTTCGGAAACCAGTGCCTGGAGTGGATGGGACTGGATCGGCAGCCGGAAGCCCGCCATTTCGGCGAGGACCGAGCTGTGGCCCGCGGCCGCGAGGCCTACCTTTTCCGTGTTGATGGTGCCGCGGTTCGTCTTGACGCCGACCACGCGGTTGCCGTCCTTGAGGAATCCGGTGACTTCGCAGTTCTGGATGATGTCCACGCCCATTTCGTCACACTTGCGGGCGAAAGCCCATGCGACGTGGTCGTGCTTCGCGATGCCGGCACGGGGCTGGTAGGTGGCGCCCATGACCGGGTAGCGGATGTTGTCGCTGATGTTTAGGATGGGGCAGAGTTCCTTGACCTGCTGCGGGTCCAGCCATTCGGCGTCGACGCCGTTGAGCTTGTTCGCGCCTACCCGGCGGACGCTTTCACGGACGTCGCCCAGTGTGTGGGCGAGGTTCATGACGCCGCGCTGGCTGAACAGGAAGTCGTATTCGAGTTCCTCGGGCAGGATCTCCCAGAGCTTGAGGGCGTGCTCGTAGATGGCCGCGCTTTCGTCCCAGAGGTAGTTGGAACGGATGATCGTGGTGTTGCGGGCCATGTTGCCGCCAGCCAGCCAGCCCTTTTCCAGCACCGCAATGTTGGTCATGCCGTGGTTCTTGGCCAGGAAGTAAGCCGTGGCGAGTCCGTGTCCGCCGCCGCCAACGATGACCGCGTCGTAGGAGGACTTGGGTTCCGGGTTCCGCCAAAGGAAGTCCGGGTGTTCGGGGAGGTGGTCGGCGCTCACTGGGCTGCTCCAATCATTTCGGCCTCAAGCTGGTTCTGGGAAAGCTGGGGGTACAGCGGGAACTGTTCGGCAAGCGCCGTGACCCTTGCGCGGAGTTCGACGGCGGTGTCCTCGCCAAGGGTGCCGGTGCCGGCCGCCGCGATGAGGGCCGTAGCGATAATGTCCGCAACCTCGGTGAATTCCTTGGCGCCGAAGCCGCGGGCGGCGAGGGCCGGGGTACCGATCCGCAGGCCCGAGGAAACCATCGGCGGGCGGGGGTCGAAGGGGACTGCGTTACGGTTCACGGTGATGCCGATGCGGTGGAGCGTGTCCTCGGCCTGCTGTCCGTCAAGTTCGGAGTGGCGCAGGTCCACGAGCACCAGGTGTACGTCCGTGCCGCCATTGACCACGGAGATTCCTGCTGCGGCGACGTCTTCCTGCAGGAGGCGTGCGGCGAGGAGCTTGGCACCTTCAAGAACGCGCTCCTGGCGTTCCTTGAACTCCGGTTCCGCCGCGAACTTGAAGGCAACCGCCTTGGCTGCCACGACGTGTTCCAGCGGACCGCCCTGCTGTCCCGGGAAGACGGCGCTGTTGATCTTCTTGGCGTACTGCTCCTTCGCGAGGATGACTCCACCGCGCGGGCCGCCAAGGGTCTTGTGGGTGGTAGTGGTGACGACGTCGGCGTACGGCACGGGGTTGGGGTGCAGGCCGGCTGCGACAAGGCCTGCGAAGTGTGCCATGTCCACCATGAGGTAGGCGCCGACGAGGTCGGCGATGCGACGGAACTCAGCGAAGTCGAGTTGGCGGGAGTACGCGGACCAGCCTGCGACGATCAACTTGGGGCGGTGCTCCAGTGCCAGGGCCTCGACCTCTGCCATGTCGATGCGAAGGTCGGATTCGCGGACGTGGTACGGAACCACGTTGTACAGCTTTCCGGAGAAGTTGATGCGCATGCCGTGGGTCAGGTGCCCTCCGTGGGCGAGGTCCAGGCCCATGATGGTGTCGCCCGGCTGGAGGAGCGCGAACATCGCGGCGGCGTTGGCCTGGGCTCCGGAGTGCGGCTGGACGTTGGCGAACTCGGCGCCGAACAAAGCCTTCACTCGGTCGATCGCCAGCTGCTCAATCACGTCGACGTGCTCGCAGCCGCCGTAGTAGCGCTTCCCCGGGTAGCCCTCGGCGTACTTGTTGGTCAGTACCGAACCTTGGGCCTCCATGACGGCCGTGGGTGCGAAGTTTTCGGAAGCAATCATTTCCAGCGTCGACTGCTGGCGTACGAGCTCCTGGGCGATCGCCTGATCAACCTCCGGGTCCGCCTGTGCGAGTGGGCGGATCAGCGGTGCAACCATGGTGTTCTCCTTTGAAATACTTTTACTTACCGACTGATAAGCAACTGATATACTAGATCTGTTGCCATACTATGTTGAGGATCACAGGACCGTCAACAGCCCGGCAGCAACAGATCCGCCGAAACTGGAAAAGCGGCTCGCGGGAGAGGTCAAAATGAGCACCGTACTGGAAACACTGGACGCATCAACGCAAGGAAACTCCTTGGCGGAGAGCGCCTACCTGCTGCTGCGCGACCGCCTGATCATGCTGGACATAAAACCAGGCGACCCAATCAACGACGGCCAGGTGGCCGCCGAGCTTGGCATTGGACGAACCCCCGTCCGCGAAGCCATCAAGCGGCTGGAAAGCGACCATCTTGTGGTCTCCTATCCGCGGCGCGGGACCTTTGCCACCGGCGTCGACATCACACAACTCGCGGAAGTCTCCGAAATCAGGGAGCTGCTTGAGCCCCTGGCTTCCCGGCGGGCCGCACGCATGGCCAGTCCCCAACTGCGCGCAGAGCTCCGCAAAGTGGCCGCGGACATCGGCGCCCTTGAAACGGACGGCGCCTCCGCCCAGCGGGAACTCATGCGTTACGACATCCAGGTCCACCGCCTTATCTACAACGCGTCGGCCAACGCGCACCTCGAGGACGTTCTGATCCGATACGACAACCTCGCCACCCGCATCTGGTGCTACATGCTGGACAAGATGCCCTCCGTGACCGGCCACGTTGCGGAGCACGTCGAACTGCTCAACGCGATCGCCGACGGCGACGAGGAACGGGCCGCCAAACTCGCCCTGCACCACGTTGTGAGCTTCGAGGAAGCCATTCGGAAGGTGCTGTAGCTGTTAGTCGTTCCGCTTCCAGCCCTTGGGCCACCTCACGTTGAAAAGCAACAATCCCAGCAGAAGCGAATCGAGAGTCATTATTCCCGCCATAAAGTAGGCCCAACCTGCCATCATGGCTCGATCACCGCCAGTTGGCGGCCCGACGTGCGGGTCTGCATCAGCGCACACATACCAATCTCCTGACCCGGATCCCCCCAGTCACTCGATAGTCCATCAAGTGTGGCACGACCGCGCCTTGGAAGAAACACCACTTGACCACGTTTGAGACGATGGGACACATGGACCCTGACACTCCCCTCAGCAACGAGGTGGACCCCGCAGAAACTGATGTCGCCGACGATTCCGGCGAGACGCAGCAGCCCAGCATCCAGTCCGTGGACCGCGCCATTACCGTACTCGAAATCCTGGCGCGCAACGGCGACGCGGGCGTAAGCGAGATCGCGGAAGAAATGGGCGTGCACAAGTCCACGGCATCGCGCCTGCTGAGCGTGCTGGACGCCCGCGGCATGGTGCAGCAGAACCACGAACGCGGAAAGTACCAGCTCGGCTTCAACATCCTTCGCCTTGCAAGCGCCATCCCCGCCCGGCTGAGCTTGGTCAGGGAGTCGCGGGAAGACCTCGAAGCCCTTGCCGAGAAGTTCGCCGAGACAACCAATCTTGCAGTCATGCGATCCAACTTCGCTGTCAACGTGGACCAAGCGATCGGTCCCAACACGCTCGGTACCCAGGACTGGATCGGCGGCCTCACTCCCCTACATGCCACCTCCAGCGGAAAGGTAATGCTCGCTGCCCTGCCCCGCGCGACCCGCGATCGCGTCCTCCGGGAAGCCGGCCAGGAAAAGCTCACACCCCGCACCATTACCGACCGCGACGAACTCGAGGAGCAAATGGCGGCGATCTCCGAGCTCGGATATGCGGTGACACACGAAGAACTGGAACGCGGGCTCAACGCCGTCGCCGTTCCGATCCGCAATCACAGCGGCACTGTGATCGGAGCCATCAGCATCTCCGGCCCGGCGTTCCGTTTCGATCCCGAAAAAATACCCGGCCTCCTGGATGCGCTCAAACAGGCCGGGCATTCGATCAGTCACAAGATGGGGTACATCGTCGCGCCGTCGAAGTGAGGGGCCCCTCTATCCCAATGGACATGCCCAGCCTTGCGGGAAGGAATGGACATGCCCGGCGCAGCCTTTCCCGGAGCGAGGGACATGTCCAGCCGTGCTTGGCGGGAGTGGGCATAGTGGGTTTATGTCCAGCGCTGGTGCCCAACGCTGGGCATGTCCGTTGGTGGAGGGGGTCCGGCTCAGGTTCAGCAGCGGAACGATGGTGGTGTCCGGAAGCCGCCAGGGACGCGAACGACGGCGACACCTCCAGAAAAGGAGGTGTCGCCGTCGTTGTTGAAGCGTCGCCGTTGACCTAGTGGGTGACGACGTCACCGATTTTTTCGGTGATCCAGTCATGGAAGGCGCCGATGTGGTGTTCGCTGGGGACCAGGACGCCGCCCTTGGCGTAGACGCGCGAGCCCATGGCCGGTTGACAGCGCTCGCAGGCGTCGAAGTCCTGTTGGTTGACGCGGTGGAACAGTTCCACCGAGGCGGTGACGTCCTTGCCGGACTCGACGACGGAGGGCAGGTAGAGCCAGTCGCATTCAACGATGGTGTGGTCCGCGGCGAGCGGGAACATGCGGTGGATGATGACGTGGTCCGGGACGAGGTTCACGAACACGGTGGGTTTGATCGTGATGGCGTAGTAGCGCCGGTCCTGGTCCTCACTCACGCCCGGGATCACATCCAGGCCTTCGGAGCCGTCCACGGTGAAGCCCTTGATGTCCTCGCCGAACTCGGCGCCGTGGCCCACGAAGTACTGCGCGGCGAGCCCGTCAGCAAACTCGGGCAGCACTTCGGTCAGTTCCGGGTGGATGGTGGCGCAGTGGTAGCACTCCATGAAGTTCTCGATGATGAGCTTCCAGTTGGCCTTCACGTCATAGCGGATCCGCCGGCCCACGGCCAGGTTCGCGACATCGTAGCCATCGATCTTGTGCACGTCGCCGAGGCGTTCTTCGATCGCGCCCATCACGTCTTCTTCGAAGGACGGGGGCTCTTCGGCCAGGCAGACCCAGACATAGCCGAGGTATTCGCGGACGTGGACCTTGACCAGGCCGTACTCGTCCCGGTCGATATCGGGCATTTTGGTCAGGTTCGGGGCCGCGATGAGCTTGCCTTCGAAGTCATAGGTCCAGGCGTGGTACGGGCACTGGAAGTTGCGGGCAGCTTCGCCTTGTTCTTCCATGCACAGCTTCACCCCGCGGTGGCGGCAGATGTTGTAGAACGCCCGGATCTGGCCCTTGCGGGTCCGGGAAATCAGCACCGATTCCCGGCCTACCTGCACGGTCCGCCACGCCCCGGCCTTGTCCAGGTCGGACGAACGGATCGCGCAGAACCACATCTGCTCGAAAATGCGTTCCTGCTCGGCCCGGAACACGGCCTCGTCAACATACGTTGACCCCGGCAACGTCGGAATCAAACTCAGGGTCGTAACTACCTCAGTGGTCATTCTGGCTCCTATTCAGTGATGAACGCGTTGACTGTTTTGGGAAACTTAGGAGGCTGCCGGTACCGGCGGGGTCGCCGGGACGGACTGCGAATGGCTGCTGTTGAGTTGGCGGCGCCAACGGGTGAACAAGCGGGGCTGGTTTGCGCCCAGCACGCCCACCGGCTCCTCGCCGCGGTAATAGACGGCGAGGAAACTGTGGGTAGCGAGCTCTCCGGCCTCGATCTCCACCCGCTCCGCATCACGGGCGTGGCCGACGAACTGGAGCGTCACCCCGTATTGGTCGGACCAGAAGTACGGCAGGTTCACAGGCCGCGCTTCGGCACCGTGGTCCAGGAGTCCGGCGACGGCCAGCGCGGCCCGTTCCTGGGCGCCGCTCCAATGCTCCACCCGATAGTGCCGGCCGCTGCGTTCGTCGAACCACGCGGCACAATCTCCAACCGCCACTACACCGGGAACGTTGGTCCGGCCCATCGAGTCGCAGATGACGCCGTCCCCGACGTCCAGTCCCGAACCGGCCAGCCACCCGACATTGGGGGTTGCGCCGATTCCGACGAGTACGACGTCGGCAGGACGGTACTGGCCGTTGCTGAGCCGAACGCCGGTCACATTTCCTTCGCAGCTGTAATAAGAATCGATTCCGGCGTCACAAATCAGCTCGACTCCGTTAATTTTGTGTAACGCCCCCATCACGGCACCCATCTCGGTACCGAGCGGAGCGCTCAGGGGAACTTTATCGACGCAGACGACCGTGACCTCCATGCCCAGTCCCTTGGCTGTTGAGGCGACCTCCGCACCGATGAAGCCTGCTCCGATCACGAGCAGGCGGCTGCCCGGCACGAGCTCCGGCGCCAGGTCCTGGGCGTCCTGCAGGGTCCGCAAGGTAAAGACATTGGACAGGCCCGCCAGTTCGGGCAGTTTCCGCGCCGAAGCGCCGGTGGCGATGACGACGCCGTCCGCCTCCACCGTGCGTCGGTCACTGAGGGTGATGGCTTTGGTAGCGGCGTCAAAACTGCATGCGCGGGTGCCGAGGATCCATTCGGCCTGGAGGGGATCCGACCCTGCTCCTTCTTCCAGCATCAGGTGCTGGATGCCTATTTTTCCCGCGAGGAATTCCTTGGACAGCGGGGGCCGGTCGTAGGGCCGCTCCTGCTCATCGCCAATGATGAGCAAGCGGCCGTTGAAGCCTTGGGCCCGGGCTGCGCGTGCGGCAGAGAGCCCGGCTAAGGACGCCCCCACGATAGCCAGTGTTTTCATGGCTTCCTCCTCATTGAGCTGTTCGCACGTCCGTTTGCGTAAAACGCAACAAAAATCGCTATGCGCAACAGTGTGACCTGCTTCATACTAAGTGTCAAGAAGGTGCCGAATAGCCCCCACCCCTTGACAAAGAGGTGTGAGGTCAATCACTCTGTTGCGTATTGTGGTCGTCGTTGATCTATCCACAACTTCAGATTTCGACCACTTGGCTGAAAGAGGTTCTTGAATATGCACAGTGCTTGCCCGCTCAGCGCACTGGCCCCGGGGGAGGCAATTCGGCTCGAGACGTCCCCGCCCATTGCTGTCTTTCACACTGAGGAAGGCGAGCTGTTTGCCCTCGACGACACCTGCACGCACCAGGACGCGTCCCTTACCGATGGGTGGGTCGAGGACTGCTGGGTGGAATGCCCGCTCCACGCTTCCAAGTTCAACCTGCGGACCGGCGCGGCCGACGCCCCGCCCGCCAAGCTTCCCGTAAGGGTCCACGAAGTTGTTGTCGTCGATGGCCAGATCATGGTCAAGGAATCCGAAGAAGCCCCGAACCTGCCGCCGGGACTCACAGTCGACGGACACGTCCAGGCCGGGTAGATACCCGCGGAACTCACGCGAGCCCGGTGATCCAACAGACCGTTTAGGCACCAGACCCACCCAGGCAGCAGACCATGGGGACCACGTAAAAGGAGTTCTACATCATGGCCAACGAAAAGTTCGACTACGTCATTGTGGGAGGCGGCAGTGCCGGATCCGTCCTGGCGGACCGCCTCAGCGCTGACGGCAGCAAGACAGTCCTGGTGCTCGAAGCCGGCCGCAGCGACTACCCCTGGGACTTGTTCATCCAGATGCCCGCGGCCCTCACGTTTCCCAGCGGCAACAGGTTCTACGACTGGCGCTACCAATCGGATCCGGAACCGTACATGCACGGGCGCCGGATCGCCCACACCCGCGGCAAGGTGCTCGGCGGGTCGAGCTCCATCAACGGGATGATCTTCCAGCGCGGCAATCCCCTCGACTACGAACGTTGGGGAGCCGACGCCGGCATGGAAACCTGGGATTTCGCACACTGCCTGCCATACTTCAACCGCATGGAGACCGCACTCGCGGCGGAGCCCGACGATGTGCTCCGCGGCCACGATGGTCCCTTGGTCCTCGAGCGCGGCCCAGCCCGGAACCCGCTCTTCCAGGCCTTCTTCCGCGCAGCCCAGCAAGCCGGCTTCGCCCGGACCGACGACGTCAACGGATACCGGCAGGAGGGCTTCGGACCCTTCGACCGGAACGTGCACAAGGGCCAGCGGCTCTCAGCTTCCCGCGCCTACCTTCGCCCCCACCGCAACCGGCCCAACCTCACCATCCGGACACGTTCACACGTGGCGAAGATCAACTTCGACGGAACCACAGCCACCGGCGTCAGCTACCGCCGCAACGGCAAGATTCACAACGTGGACGCGCAGGAAGTCGTTTTGTGCGGTGGCGCCATCAACACCCCGCAATTGCTGCAGCTGTCCGGCGTCGGAAACCCCGAGCACCTGAAATCACTGGGCATCCAGCCCGTGGTCGACCTGCCGGGCGTGGGCGAAAACCTGCAGGACCACCTGGAGGTCTACATCCAGCACGCCTGCACGCAGCCGGTCTCGCAGCAGCCGAGCCTGAGCCTGTGGCGCTACCCGTGGATCGGGCTCCAGTGGCTCTTCGGCCGCAAGGGACCGGCAGCCACCAACCACTTCGAGGGCGGCGGCTTCGTCCGCTCCAACGAGGACGTGGCCTACCCCAACCTGATGTTCCACTTCCTCCCGGTGGCCGTACGCTACGACGGACAGAAGGCCGATGCCAAGCACGGCTACCAGGTGCACATCGGACCCATGTATTCCGATGCCCGCGGAAGCCTGAAAATCACCTCCACGGACCCCAAGGTCCACCCCTCGATGAAGTTCAACTACCTCTCCACCGACCAGGACCGGCGCGAGTGGGTCGAGGCCATCCGGATCTCCCGGCACATCCTCGAACAGTCGGCCATGGCGGCCTACGACGGCGGCGAACTCTCACCCGGCCCGAGTGTCCAGACCGACGAGGAAATCCTTGACTGGGTCGCCCGCGACGCGGAAACCGCGTTGCACCCGTCCTGCACGGCCAAGATGGGTCCAGCCACCGATCCGATGGCCGTCGTGGATCCGCTCAACATGAGGGTGCACGGGACCTCCGGCCTGCGCGTAGCCGATGCCTCGGCCATGCCCTACGTGACCAACGGCAACATCTACGCCCCGGTCATGATGCTCGCCGAAAAGGCGGCAGACCTGATCATGGGCAGGAAGCCCCTCGCACCGCTCGCGGCCGAGTACTACCGGCATGTGCCGAACCAGGCTCAGGTTGAGTCCCTGCCGAGCGAATCACTGGCACAGGGCTGAGGCGCGGTATGAACGCCATACAACTTAGCGAGAACATTGAAAGGGGCAGGGCGGAAACCCTCCTGGGCCTTTACGTCGGCGGGAGCTGGCAGAGGTCCACAGGAGGAAGCAGCCGCAGCATCCACTGCCCCGCGGACGGCGCCCACGTTGCCGACGTCGCCGAATGCACAGCGGCCGACGCCAAAGCCGCCGTCACAAGCGCCCGCAAGGCGTTCGACGACGGCGCGTGGCCCGGCACTCCCGAACGGGACCGCGGGCGCCTGTTGCTGCGCGTCGCCGAACTCCTGGAGCGGGACAAGGCCAACTACGCCGCCGCGGAGGCCTTGGACACCGGGAAACGGCTGGTCGAGGCAGAATACGACATCGACGACGTCGTAGGCTGCTTCCGCTACTACGCCAGTGTGGCGGGCAATGACGCAGGCCGCGTCATCGATACCGGCCGGCCCGGAGCCATCAGCCGCGTCGTGCACGCCCCGATCGGCGTGTGCAGCCTCATCACTCCGTGGAACTACCCGCTCCTGCAGGCCTCGTGGAAGGTTGCCCCGGCTCTCCTGGCAGGCAACACCTTCGTCCTCAAACCCAGCGAACTGACTCCCTCGACCTCCATCCTCCTGATGGAGACCCTGCGCGAGGCAGGACTGCCCGACGGCGTCGCGAACCTCGTGACGGGAACGGGACCCGAGGTTGGGGCAGTACTGAGCTCCGATCCGCAGGTGGACATGGTCTCCTTCACGGGCGGCCTCGAAACGGGCAAGCGGATCACCATCGCTGGTGCGGATACGGTCAAGCGGGTGGCCCTTGAACTGGGCGGCAAGAACCCGAACATCGTCTTCGCCGACGCCGACCGGGCTGCCGCCGTCGACAACGCCTTGACCGCCGTCTTCCTGAACTCCGGCCAAGTCTGCTCCGCAGGGGCTCGCCTCATTGTCGAAGAATCCATCCATGACGAGTTCGTCGTCGACGTAGTGCGGCAGGCACGGCAAATCCGCTTGGGCGGCCCCTTCGATCCGGAAGCACAGACCGGGCCGCTCATTTCCAGGGCGCATCGGGACAAGGTCCATGCCCACGTCCAAGCCGGCGTGGCCGAAGGCGCCCGGCTATTGTGCGGCGGGTTCATCCCCGACGCCCCGGAACTGGCAGACGGAAGCTTCTACCCGCCCACTGTGCTCGACGGTTGCGAGACGTCGATGCGCGTGGTCCAGGAAGAATCCTTCGGGCCTGTCATGACCGTGGAAACTTTCTCGACGGAAGCGGAAGCCATCCGTTTGGCCAACGACACCGTCTACGGGTTGGCGGGTGCTGTGTGGACTTCGGACGCTTCGAAAGCGCAACGCGTCGCCGAAGCGCTGCGCCACGGGACGGTCTGGATCAACGACTACCACCCTTACGTACCGCAGGCCGAGTGGGGCGGCTTCGGGCAATCCGGCAACGGCCGCGAGCTTGGACTCGCAGGCTTGGCCGAATACCAGGAAACAAAACACATCTGGCAAAACATCAGCCCCGGACCTAGCCAATGGTTCGAGCCGCCTCAGGCAGGAGTACAGCAATGAGCAATCCTGATATATCCGTTCGTAATCTCTGGAAGGTCTTCGGACCCGGCGGAGAAAAAATTCCCAAGGACGCCCGCCTCTCTGGGCTCAGCGCCGCCGAACTGCTTGAGCAGACCGGTTGCAACGCTGCTGTGCGGGATATGAATTTCGACGTCGCCAAGGGCGAGGTCTTCGTGGTCATGGGCCTTTCCGGCTCGGGGAAGTCCACGCTCATCCGGTGCCTGACACGGCTGATCGAGCCGACCTCGGGCCGCGTCCTGGTGGACGGCAAGGACGTCCTGGAGGCCGGAACCGGGGAGCTCCGCGAGCTGCGGCGTCGCAAGATGTCCATGGTCTTCCAGCATTTCGGCCTCCTGCCGCACCGCACGGTGCTGGACAACGTTTCCTACGGCCTGCAGATCCGCGGCGCGGGGAAGGCCCAGCGTTACGCGAAGTCCCGCGAGATCATCGAACTGGTGGGACTCAAGGGCTACGAGCAGCACTTCCCGGACCAGCTTTCCGGCGGTATGCAGCAGCGCGTCGGACTGGGGCGGGCCCTTGCCGGGGATCCGGACACCATCCTGTTCGACGAACCCTTCTCGGCCCTGGATCCCCTGATCCGGCGCGACATGCAGGCAGAAGTAATCCGCCTGCACAAGGAAATGGGCAAGACGATGGTGTTCGTGACGCACGACCTTTCCGAGGCGCTCAAGCTCGGGGACCGGATCCTGATCATGCGCAACGGCGAGATGGTCCAGTGCGGCACCGGCGATGACCTCGTCGGTTCCCCCGCGGATCAGTACATTGCCGACTTCGTCTCCGAGGTACCCCGGGCCGATGTCCTGACGCTGAAATGGATTACCTCGCCGGTGGCCCTTTCCACTCCCGGGGACGCCCCGGTCCTGGGCGCCGGCACGGTTATCCGGGACGCGATCCCCACGGTGATGAACTCCTCGTCGCCGGTACTGGTGGAAGACGCGGGCAAGATCACAGGGCAGATCGACCGGGACAGCATCCTCTCGGTCATCCGCGGCGTGGAAGTAGCGGCGTGATGTCCACGCTCGTGCGAGACCGCGTCCCGGTCCAAAAAAACAACCCTCGTGTGCAGGCGCCGCCCCGTCGTCGCATCGGCCGGCGTACCGTCCTCCTGGGCGGGGCCGCCGTCGTATGGCTTCTGGGTTTCCTGCTGCTGCACGGCACCGCAACGCTTAACCTGCCCGCCTCCGAGCTGACCGATCTGCACCGCAGCCTGAACCAGTTCAACGCATGGGTTGCGGCGAACCGAGCAGATAATCCGATCTTCCAGTACCTGTTCACGCCGCTGCGCGCCGCCGTGGATGCCGTTGCGAACGTATTTACGAGCACCTTCGCGGCCAGCTCCACCGGCCTGCGGCTGCCCGAGGTCGGCTGGCTCGGAATGGTGGCACTGCTCGGCTGGATCGCGTGGGCCGTAGGCAACATCCGGGTCGCTCTGCTAACCGTTGCAGTGTTCGTCTTCTTCGGCTTCCAAGGATTGTTCGTCGAGGCCGCCTACACCTTCGCCCTGGTCCTGACCGCCGTGCTGTTCACGCTGCTGATCGGCATCCCGCTCGGGATCCTGGCCGGCGTTTCCGGCAAGGTGTCCAACGTGATCACCCCGGTGCTGGATTTCATGCAAATCCTTCCCACGTTCGTCTACCTGGCCCCGCTGGCACTGGTGTTCCTCATCGGCCCTGCCTCGGCCGTGATCGCCACGGTGATCTACGCCGCACCCCCGGTCATCCGCCTGACCGCGCATGGAATCAGGGGCATCCCGGAAAATACGCGGGAAGCCTCAGATTCCCTGGGCACCACGGGCATGCAGCGGCTGCTCACCTTGCAGCTTCCCATGGCCCGCCGCACCATCGTCATGGGCATCAACCAAACCACCATGGCCGCCCTGTCCATGGTCACCATCGCAGCCCTGATCGCGGCCCCCGGCCTCGGACAGGTCGTGGTCCGGGCTTTGCAGTCCCTCGACGTGGGCACCGCGGTGAACGCCGGACTCTCGATCGTCCTGCTGGCCATCGCCCTCGACCGCGTCACCACGGCGGCGAGCCGCCGCGCTGAACCGGGCGCGGCCCGCAAGCGCCGGGTTACACGCAGGACCAGGTACATCGTTCTCGGTGCCGGCCTCGTGGTAGTGGTGGCCGCCATCCAACTCTCCCGCACCATGCTTTGGGCTGCGGCATTTCCCAAGAGCCTGTCCATCGGACCATCAATTGTCGATGGCGTCACCGCGGCCAGCGGCTGGCTGCAAACGAACCTGTTCTTCATCACGGTCTCCTTGCGAGAAGGGGTAACGAACGGCATTCTCAACCCGTTCCAGTCCTTGCTGACGGAGACGCCGTTCTACGTGCTGGCCTTCGTCATTATCGCCGCGGCTTATGCCCTCGGGGGATGGAAGCTCTCAGCGATCGTGGCATCCTGCCTGGCCGTGATCATGTACCTTGGCCTGTGGAGCGATGCCATGGTGACCCTGGCCGGGACGTTGGTCGCAACGGCCGTCGTCATGGTCTTGGGCGTCATCTTCGGCGTGGCCATGGGACGGTCGAACAAGGTGGACCAGATCATGCGGCCGATGCTCGACGCCGGGCAGACCATGCCCGCGTTCGTCTACCTCGTCCCGTTCCTGGGCCTCTTTGGCGCCACCCGCTTCACCGCGATCGTCGCCGGCATCATCTACGCCGCCCCGGTGGCGATCAAGATCACGGCCGACGGAATCGCAGCAATCTCCCCCACTGTCATGGAAGCGGCCGTATCGGCCGGCTCCACGCCATGGCAGGTCATTACCAAGGTCCAGCTCCCCATGGCCCGCAAGTCCCTCGCCCTGGCCGCGAACCAAGGCTTGATCTACGTCCTTGCCATGGTGGTCGTTGGAGCGCTCGTCGGCGCAGGAGGCCTTGGATACGACGTCGTCGCCGGCTTCGTCCAAAGCTCCCTCTTCGGGAAGGGCCTGGCCGCCGGCCTGGCCATCGTCTTCCTCGGAATCCTCCTGGACCGCATGACCCAAGCCGCAGCCGCCCACCCGGCCCGGAAAATGCCGTCGGGCAAACCCGTACGGCACTAAACACCTCCCCGCACCCCCTATGCACCACCCCAACAAGGAGACTCATCATGAGTAGAGCCAAACAATTGTTGAAACGAACCATCCCCGTCTTGGCGGGAACAGCCGCGGCCGCCCTCATGCTGGCCGGCTGCGGCGGCGCCTCAGTGAACCAAGCCGGGGCAGCAGCCGGCGCCACCACCAACACGCCCTGCGGGGCCGTGAACGTGGCGCTGAACGCCTGGGTCGGATACACGGCCAACGCTGCCGTCTACACGTACGTCGCGCAAAACAAGCTCGGTTGCACCGTGACCCAGAAAGACCTCTCCGAACAGATTTCCTGGCAAGGCTTCGGTTCAGGCGAAGTGGACGTCATCATGGAAAACTGGGGCCACGCGGATCTGGCCAAGCAATACATCACCGACCAGAAGGTGGCTGTCGACGCCGGGCCCACCGGAAACCAAGGACACATCGGCTGGTACGTACCACCATGGATGGTCCAGAAGTACCCGGACATCCTGGACTACAAGAACCTGGACAAGTACGCCTCGCTCTTCGCAACCTCCGAATCCGGCGGCAAGGGCCAGGTCCTTGACGGGGACCCCGCCTTCGTGACCAACGACGAAGCGCTCGTCAAGAACCTCGGCCTGAACTACAAGGTCGTCTTCTCGGGCTCCGAGGCTGCCCTCATCCAGTCCTTCCGAACCGCCGAAAAGAACAAGACCCCGCTCCTGGGATACTTCTACGAACCCCAGTGGTTCCTCTCCGAAGTCCCTCTGAAGAAGGTCAGCCTGCCCCCGTACACCCCGGGCTGCGACTCCGACCCTGAAAAGGTGGCCTGCGACTACCCCGACTACAAACTGAACAAGGTCATTTCCAAGAAGTTCGCCGATAGCGGCTCCCCTGCCGCCAAGCTGGCAAAGGCCTTCACCTGGACAAACGCCGACCAAGACTCCGTGGCAACCGACATCCAGGGCGGCATGAAGCCCGAAGCCGCCGCCAAGAAGTGGGTCGACGCACACCCGGACCAAGTCGCGGCGTGGTTGAAGTAGGACCTACGCGCTAAACCCGCACCGCACCCGCAACGGACAGTTCCCCGGATCCATACGGATCCGGGGAACTGTCCGTTTAACGGCCGACCCCTTTAGGGCGAAACCGACCCCGACGCAACACTGTTTCCTTAGACGCATCAAATGCCGCCTTAGTTCATGAGTTTTAGAGCGAGCTATTGACGGTGACGCACCGCACAATCTAATCTGATGCAACAGCGTTGCTTTAGCTGCAACTTCTACTCCTTGGTGGAATCATGAACAACGAAACATCCTCGGTGGCAAACATTTCGGGCAACCCGGCTATCGAATCCAAAGGCGCATCAGGTACCGTTCCCGGTGTGGGTGCCACGCCCGGCGGGGAATCACAACCCGCCAACAACCACGCGATCGGCCAGGACACCCGACGCCGCGTCATCACGGCCAGCTTCATTGGCAACTTCGTCGAATGGTTCGACTACGCGGTCTACGGCTACCTCGCCAGCATCATCTCTACTGTGTTCTTCCCGGCCTCGGACCGGCAGACCGCCCTCCTGGCGACGTTCGGCGTCTTCGCCGTCTCTTTCTTCGTCCGTCCACTCGGCGGTTTCATTTGGGGCCACATCGGCGACCGGCTCGGACGCAAGCAGGCACTGTCCCTCTCGATCGTCCTGATGTCCGTGGCCACGTTCTGCATCGCCCTGATCCCCGGCTATAACACCATCGGAGTCATGGCACCGGTCCTGCTTTTGCTCGTCCGGGTCGTCCAAGGCTTCTCAGCCGCTGGTGAATACGCAGGCGCGTCCGCGTTCCTCGTCGAATACGCACCGGCCGGTCGGCGCGGACTCTATGCCGCCGTCGTACCTGCGAGCACGGCGGCAGGTCTTCTCCTCGGTTCCCTGCTCGCGGCACTGCTCAGCTCAGTCCTGAGCGCGGATCAGCTCAACGAGTGGGGCTGGCGCCTGCCGTTCCTCCTGGCCGCACCCATGGGCCTCATCGGCCGCTACATTCGCACGAAGCTCGAGGACACCCCGGCGTTCCGCGAACTCGCAGCGGCGGAGGAAAACGCCGTCAAGGCCCCGGCGCTGGCAATGTTCAAGACCTACCGCAAGCAGCTCGTCATCGCCACGGGCGCAGTGCTGCTGAACGCCGTCGGCTTCTACGTGATCCTCAGCTACATGCCCACGTACCTCTCCTCGGAGCTGAACTTCGGCGCGGCCGAATCATTCCTCGCCACCACGATCGCCCTGGTGAGCTACATCGGATTCATCTTCCTCACGGGCATTGCCTCGGACAAATTCGGGCGCAAGCGCATGCTCATCACGGCGTCGGTGTTGTTCGTGCTGCTGACCGTCCCAGCGTTCATGCTCCTCGACACCGGCAGTTTCCTGGTCATCGTCCTCATCCAGGTACTGCTGGGCGGGATGCTCACCCTCAACGACGGCACGCTCCCCAGCTTCCTCGCGGAGCTCTTCCCCACGAAGGTCCGCTATAGCGGCTTCGCGGTCAGCTTCAACCTCTCCAACGCCCTGTTCGGCGGCACGGCACCGTTCATGGCAACACTCCTCATCGGCCTATCCCACAACAAGCTGGCCCCCGGCTGGTACCTCGTGGCGGCCTCCATAGTTTCACTCATCGCAGTCCTGTTTGCCGCGGAGACTTCCAAGAAGCCCCTGCAGCACGGCTGAGAACCGAACCCACCGAAAGGAAACTCCACCATGACCATCACCCGTCCCGAGAACGCGATCAACGACGTCGCCAAGCTCGAACGACTCAAGGTCCTCAACAACGGAGAAAAGGTCTCCCTCACCTTCTCCGACGCAGAGTTCGAACGCCGCCTCGCCGGCCTGCGCCGGATCATGGCAGAGAAGGAACTGGACGCCGTCGTCCTGACGAGCTACCACTCCATCAAGTACTACTCCGACTTCCTCTTCACCTACTTTGGCCGCTCCTATGCCATGGTGGTCACCCCCGAGGATACTGTCACAGTCACCGCAAATATCGACGCCGGAATGCCGTGGCGCCGCAGCTACGGCGAGAACCTCGTCTATACGGACTGGCGCCGCGACAACTACATCTACGGGATCCAGGAAGTCCTGCGGAGCCGCGGCATCAGCGTCCGGCGCCTGGGCGTGGAGGACGATTCCCTCCCGCTGGACAACCGCAACAAGATCCAGGCCGCTTTCCCCGGCGCGGCGCTCGTGGACGTTGCACAGGCCGCCATGCGCCAACGCATGATCAAGTCCGCCGAGGAGATCGAGGTCATCAAGCACGGCGCGCGCATCGGGGATCTCGGCGGCGAAGCCATCCGCAGTGCCATCACCGCCGGAATCACGGAATACGAAGTGGCCCTGATCGGCACCGAAGCCATGGTCCACGAAATCGCCCGCACCTTCCCCGACTCCGAAATCCGCGACACGTGGGTCTGGTTCCAGTCCGGCATCAACACCGACGGCGCCCACAACTGGGCCACCACCCGCAAGATCCAGGAACACGACATCCTGTCCCTCAACTGCTTCCCCATGACCTCCGGCTACTACACCGCGTTGGAGCGCACCCTGTTCTACGGTGAACCCGACGCCCGCTCCCTGGAGCTGTGGAACATCAACGTCGAGGTGCACAAGCGCGGGCTGGAGCTCATCAAGCCCGGTGCCGTGTGCAAGGACATCGCCGCGGAGCTGAACGAGATTTACGTGGGCTACGGGCTACTGGCCAACCGGACGTTCGGCTACGGCCACTCGTTCGGGGTCTTGAGCCACTACTATGGCCGCGAAGCAGGGCTGGAGCTGCGCGAAGACATAGAGACCGTGCTGGAACCGGGAATGGTCGTGTCGATGGAACCCATGATCACGGTATTGGACGGCGCCCCTGGTGCCGGCGGCTACCGAGAGCACGACATCCTCGTGGTCGGCGAAGAGGGCGCGGAGAACATCACGAAGTTCCCGTTCGGCCCGGAATACAACATCATCGGCGCCTAACCCGCTGAGCATGCCCTCCCTTCGCCGCGACCAATGAGCATAATGCGGATATGTCCATTGGTTCGGGCAAGGGGAGGCATGCTCATTCGGGTGGGCGCGAAGAAATATAGTGAGCACTATGACTTCTCCGGAAACCAGCGAACTCGGCGATTCCAAAGATCCGAATGAAAGCCTCGGAAGAAGCGATACCCGCGAGGCAAGCGGCAACGGTGACAGTCGAGGCACCTCGGTCATTGTGAACGCGATCGCGGTGCTCCGCAGCTTCACGGCAGAGGAACCCACGCTGGGCGTAACCGAGATCGCGGGACGGATCGGCCTGCACAAGAGCACCGTGTCCCGGATCCTTGCGACATTTGAACAGGAATACCTAGTAGAGCGCGACGCCGATTCGCGCCGTTTTCGTCTCGGCCTCGGAATGATTGCCCTCGCCGGGCCCCTCCTCGCCGAACTTGAGGAACGCCGGGTCGCGTACCCCGTACTGCGCGAATTGAGCGAGCGGACGGGCGAAACCAGTGCACTCATGGTGTGGAACGGCAGCGAGTCGATGTGCGTCGAACAAATCGCGAGCCGACACCAGGTCAAGCACCTTGCCCCGCTGGGGGCCCGGTACAGCGAGGCCCTCAGCTCCTCCGTACAGGTCTTCCTGGCGGCCGAAGACCAGGACCGCGTGCGCAAACTACTGCGCAGTGGCGTGATCGTGCTCCCCGGACTGGACGACGAGTCGCTGGAAGCTTACCTGCTCCGGCTCAAAGAGTCCGTAGAGCGCGGCTGGGCCGTCAATTTCGGCGAAACGTCCGTTGAAGAAGTGGGTCTGGCCTCCCCCGTTTACGATCACCGCGGAGACCTCGTGGCCGCCGTCCTCATCCCGGCACCCAAATTCCGGGTCTCGGAGGAAACCCTGAAAAGCCTCGGCGAAGCCTGCAGGGATGCAGCCAACAAAGTGACCTCCCGCCTGGGCGGCAGGGCGCCCCAATAAGGCGGGTAGGCGCTACGCGCTGAAGAGCGCCTGCCGGACCGCGTGCTCGAAGTCCGCAACGTGCGTTCGGGCCAACTCCGCCGACTTTTCCTCGTCACCCTCGGTGATGGCGCGCAGGAGGTCCAGGTGCTCATGGACATGCCGCGAGAGGTCGGGCAACCGGTCAAGGACCATGCACCAAATCCGGGTGGCCAGGTTGTCATACCGGATGAGGACGTCTTCGAGGTGCGGGTTGGCCGCGGCCGCATAGATGCCCTGGTGGACGCTGGCGTCCAGCCGCAAGGTTTCGACCACCGAGGCGGTGCTGACGTCGAAGTCTTCCACTTCCCGCATCACTGCCCGCAGTTCGTCCCGCGCCGAGGCCGAAGCAACCCGTGCAGCACGCGCGGCGGCGAGTGGCTCGAGCTGGGTTCGGATCTCCGAGATGAACGCAAGATCGGTGACTTCAACACGGGTCGCGAACGTGCCACGCCGGGGGTAAGTGACAACGAGTCGGTCGAGTTCGAGGCGCTTCAACGCTTCCCGAACGGGAGTGCGGCCCACGCCGAGTTCCTTGGCGAGCTGATCGTCGTTGAGCAGGTCTCCCGGCTTGATATCCAGGGTCAAAAGCCGGTCGCGGATTCGTTCATAGGCTACGTCCGCCAAAGACTTCCTGCCGGCGTCAGCCGCGATTGACATCACTTCAATTGCCATGGCCACGTACCTTTCCCCTCCGCGAATAAAAAACTGTTGACCTCACCTGACGTCCAGTATACGCTGGATCACAATTCTAATATATCAGTTCAGTTCCGAGGAATATATCTCGGCAAACAGCTTGAGGAGGAGAAGACATGACCTTGCTGGAAGCAAAGCCATCAACAACCACCCTGCCCCAACCGGATACGTCGAGTGAAGCCCAAACCCAGAAGTTTGTGCTCACCCTGTCCTGCACCGAGCGTGCAGGCATCATGCAGGCGGTCACGACGTTCCTTTTCGATCGCGGCTTCAACATCGAGGAACATCAGCAGTTCGACGACGGCCTCCGCCAGACGTTGCACCTGCGCACCGCTTTCTCGGGTTCTTCGGAATTCTCCCCGGCCAGGCTCGAAGAAGAGTTCCGGGCCATCGGCGAACGATTCGAGATGAAGTTCAGCTTCCACGACCAGACCAAGCAGCGCGTCCTGGTAATGGTCTCGAAGTTCGGGCACTGCTTGAACGACCTCATTTTCCGGTGGCGTGGCGGCACACTGGGCGCCGACCTCGTCCTGGTCGCCTCAAACCACGAGACGCACCGCGCAATGGCCGAGGCAGCCGGCCTGCCCTTCATCTACATCCCCGTAACCCCCGAAACGAAGGCAGACGCAGAGAAGCGACTGCTCGAACTCGTGGACGAATACGACATCGACCTCGTGGTGCTGGCACGCTACATGCAGGTGCTCTCCAACGATCTTTGCCGGGCCTTGGAGGGCCGGGCCATCAACATCCACCACTCGTTCCTGCCCGGCTTCAAGGGCGCCCGCCCCTACCACCAGGCCTACGACCGCGGGGTCAAGCTCGTAGGAGCCACCGCCCACTACGTGACCGCGGACCTGGACGAAGGCCCGATCATCGAACAGGAAGTCATCCGGGTCGACCACAGCTACGGCCCCTCGGCCCTTTCCACTGTCGGCCAGGACGCGGAAGCCCTGGCGTTGTCCCGTGCAGTGCGGTGGCACTGCGAACACCGCGTCCTGTTGGATGAATCCAGCACCATCGTGTTCCGCTAACCACCACCCCATCGAGCAGAGTCCACACACGAACATCAGTAGGAGAACCAACATGGCATCGACGCCACGCATTGTCATCATCGGAGCTGGAATCGTCGGCACCAACCTGGCCGACGAGCTTGTTGCCCGGGGTTGGAACAACATCACGGTCCTGGACCAGGGACCGCTGAACATGCCCGGCGGCTCCACGTCCCACGCCCCCGGGCTGGTCTTCCAGACCAACCCTTCAAAGACAATGGCAACCTTCGCCAAGTACACGGTCGAAAAACTCTTGTCCCTGAGCGAGGACGGCGTCAACTGCTTCAACCAGGTTGGCGGCTTGGAAGTGGCCACCACGGAAACCCGCCTGACCGACCTGAAGCGGAAGCTCGGATACGCCGCATCCTGGGGTATCGAAGGCAAGATCATTTCCCCTGCCGAGTGCAAGGAACTCTATCCGCCACTGAATGAGGACGAGGTCCTGGGTGGACTCCACGTCCCCAGTGACGGCCTCGCGAGGGCTGCCCGCGCGGTGCAGTTGCTGATCAAGCGCACGGAGGCTGCCGGCGTAAAGTACCTGGGCAACACCACGGTCACCGGAATCGAACAGTCCGGACGGCGCGTGACCGGCGTCCAGACCTCGGAAGGTGTCATCCCGGCCGACATCGTCGTGTCCTGCGCAGGCTTCTGGGGTGCCAAGATCGGTGCGATGATCGGCATGGCTGTTCCCCTCCTCCCCTTGGCGCACCAGTACGTCAAAACGACTGCAGTGCCGGCGCAGAAGGGCCGCAATGAACTGCCCGAAGGCGCCTCCCTGCCGATCCTGCGCCACCAGGACCAGGACCTCTACTACCGCGAGCACGGCGACCGCTACGGCATCGGCTCCTACGCGCACCGTCCCATGCCCGTCGACCTCGACGAACTCGGCACATACGAGCCGAACAGCATCAGCGAACACAACATGCCTTCGCGCCTGGACTTCACGCTGGAGGACTTCCTCCCCGCTTGGGAAGAATCAAAGAAGTTGCTTCCCGCCTTGCAGGAAAGCGACATCGAGGACGGCTTCAACGGCATCTTCTCCTTCACTCCCGACGGCGGCCCGCTGGTCGGCGAGTCCAAGGAACTTGACGGCTTCTTCGTCGCGGAAGCGGTATGGGTGACCCACTCTGCCGGCGTGGCACGCGCAGTCGCCGAACTGCTGACCGAAGGAAAGTCCAGCATCGACCTCGGTGAATGCGATATCCACCGCTTCGAGGAAGTCCAGCTGACGCCCGAATACGTCAGCGAAACGTCCCAGCAGAACTTCGTGGAAATCTACGATGTCCTCCACCCGCTTCAGCCCAAGCTTTCCCCGCGCGGCCTGCGCGTCAGCCCGTTCCATGCCCGCCACAAGCAGCTGGGCGGGTACTTCCTGGAAGCCGGCGGATGGGAGCGTCCGTACTGGTTCGAAGCGAACGCGGAGTTGCTGAAGGACATGCCCGCTGATTGGCAGCCGCCGGCCCGGGACGCCTGGTCCGCAATGTTCAGCTCCCCGATCGCCGCAGCCGAAGCATGGAAGACCCGCACCGCCGTCGCCATGTACGACATGACGCCCCTCAAGCGCCTCGAGATCTCCGGCCCCGGCGCCCTCAAGCTGCTGCAGGAACTGACTACCGCCGACCTCAACAAGAAGCCCGGCGCCGTGACCTACACCCTCTTGCTGGACCACGCGGGCGGCATCCGAAGCGACATCACGGTGGCACGCCTGAGCGAAGACACCTTCCAGCTCGGGGCCAACGGAAACATCGATACCGCCTACTTTGAGCGGGCTGCGCGCCACCAGACCGAAAGCGGATCGGCCAGCGACTGGGTCCAGGTCCGCGACACCACCGGCGGCACCTGCTGCATCGGCCTGTGGGGCCCGCTTGCCCGCGACCTTGTCAGCACCGTCAGCAGCGACGACTTCAGCAACGACGGCCTTCGCTACTTCCGCGCCAAGAAGGTCGTGATCGGCGGCGTTCCCGTGACGGCAATGCGCTTGTCGTACGTCGGCGAACTGGGATGGGAGCTGTACACCAGCGCCGATAATGGCCAGCGCCTCTGGGATGCCCTGTGGAAGGCCGGGCAGCCGTTCGGAGTCATCGCGGCAGGCCGTGCTGCCTTCAGCTCGCTGCGCCTCGAAAAGGGCTACCGTTCATGGGGCACCGACATGACCACGGAACACGATCCCTTTGAGGCAGGCTTGGGCTTCGCGGTGAAGATGGCCAAGGACAATTTCGTCGGAAAGGCCGCGTTGGAAGGCCGCACCGAGGAAAGCTCCGCGCGCAGGTTGCGCTGCTTGACGGTCGACGACGGCCGCAGCGTCGTGTTGGGCAAGGAACCAGTGTTCTACAAGGACCAGGCGGTCGGTTACGTCACCAGCGCCGCCTACGGCTACACCGTTTCCAAGCCGATCGCTTACTCGTACCTCCCCAGCGCCGTGTCCATCGGTGACTCGGTGGAGATCGAGTACTTCGGACGCCGAATCCCGGCAACAGTTACCGAGGATCCGCTGTACGACCCCACCATGACGCGGCTTCGCGGCTAGCAGCCCGGCCGGTCCACAACCAAGACACACGGCCCGGACCCATCCCCTCGCAACGGGGTCCGGGCCGTGGTCTTGCCCAGTCTCTTGTTCAGCAACAGCCCAGGAAGACCCATGATCAGTTCAGAGACAATCAGCGATTACCTCGCCAGGCTTGCCTCGCGGCAACCCACACCCGGCGGCGGCGCCGCGGCCGCCCTGCATGCGGCCCAAGCCGCTGCCCTCGTCGCCATGGTTGCGCGCTACACGACGGGCGGCAAATACGAACAGCACGCCGCGACAGTGGAAAGGATCACGCAGGCCGCGGATGAACTCATCGCCGAGGCACTACGCCTTGCCGACGCGGACGAGGAAGCGTTCCAGGGAGTCATCGATTCCTACAAGCTCGCGAGCGGCACTGACGAACTCAAGGCCGTACGGGCAACAGCCATCCAGGCGGCACTCACCGCCGCGGCGCAGACCCCCGCGCAGCTCATCAAGGTGGCAGGCGCCGTCGTGGACCTCGCCACCGAACTTTTCGATATCGCCAATGCCAATGTGATCAGCGACGTCGCGGCGGCTGCCGACGCCGCCCGTGCCGCCGCCACCACGGCCCGGGTGAACATCGACATCAACGTCGTGGCCATCAAAGACAGCGAGGCCCGCACGCTCCTGGCACAGCAGACCGACGGACTCGAGGACAAGGTTGTCACGAACGCGGACTCCCTCTCCCGGCGCGTACGCGAAAGGATCCTCAATTGAGCGCCACCCTGCTTTCCGGAAAAGCCCTGGCCAAAACCATCCAGCAACGCGCCCACAACGCCGCCCGCGAGCTTGAGCACGACGACGCCCGCCCCACCCTGGCGGTGGTCGTGGCTACGGATGACGGTTCCACGCACTGGTATGTCCGCTCAATCGAAAGGGCGGCAGAAAGCGCAGGGATCGTTTGCAGGATCCTGGACCTCGGACACGATGCCACCGAGCAGGTCATCGCCACCGTCCTCAAGGACCTGAGTTCGGAACCGTCGGTGAACGGCATCATCCTGCAGACTCCCCTACCACCCGGTGTCAGGACCGACGAATTGGTGGGGCTCATTGCCCCGGAGAAGGACATCGACGGCGCCAATCCGCTCAGCTTGGGCCGCCTGGCCGTGGGGCAAAGGGCCTTCGCCCCCGCAACTGCGCGTGCCGTCGTCGAACTTTTGGATCACTATGAGATCCCGGTAGCGGGCCGGAACGTCGTCGTCGTCGGCCGTTCCGCGGTGGTGGGCAAGCCGCTGTCGCTCCTGCTCCTGGAACGCGACGCCGCGGTGACCGTCTGCCACTCAAGGTCCGGTCCCCTGGAGAAATACACGAAAGCTGCCGACGTCGTCGTGGTTGCCGCCGGTCGAACCGGTTTGCTGACCGCCAACCATGTCTCGTCGGCTGCGGTAGTGGTCGACGTCGGCACGAACGTCCTGCCCGACGGCTCGCTGGTGGGGGACGTGGACGAAGCCGGCGTCCGCGGCGTCGCGGCCGCCCTCACACCGGTTCCGGGCGGGGTCGGTTCCGTCACCACCGCGCTGCTGCTCCTCCACACAGTCGAGGCGGCGCAGGAGCAATCGCGTTCGCCGTTCGGGGAAGGGCTCCTTAGAGAACCCCTCGAATCAAGTTCTCAAATTCACTGACATGCTTGGCGGTCAGTCGCGCAGCGGCTTCGGCATCGCCGTCGGCGATCGTTTCGAGCAGCTCAATATGCTGTGCGATGTGTTCGGATACGGGAGGGAGCTTTTGCAGCACGAGGCTCCAAATCCGGGTCGCGAGGTTGTCGTAGCGAATCAGCACATCCTCAAGATGCCGGCTTCCGGTGGTCCGGTAGATCAGCCGGTGCACGCGCATGTCGAGCCGCATGAGGTCCCGCTGGGCCTGGCGGGTGGCCAAAAGCCGCTCGACCTCGCGGGCGAAGTCCCGCAGCTCCTGCCTCGTCCGCGGAGAGGCCATGCGGGCGGCGCGGGCGGAGGCCGCGGGTTCCAGGAGTTGCCGGATCTCGGAGATTTCGGCGAGATCGGTAATGTCCACGCCCGCGGCGAAGGTTCCACGCCGAGCATAGGCGACCACCAGGTGGTCACCCTCAAGGCGTTTCATGGCCTCCCTGATGGGCGTCCTGCCTACGCCGAGGCGCCGGGAGATTTGCTCGTCGTTGAGGGGTTCGCCTGGTTTGATGTCAAGGACGATCAACTCGTCGCAAAGCACGCGATAGGCATAGTCGGCGAATGACTCGTCTTCTTGCCTCGCAGGTACCTCTGCACCAGTGTCGTCCGGCAACTGGCTGCTGTTCATTTTCGTTCCTCCCGCTCCGTGGCGGAGTCTTGACTCGCACGTTCCGTGAACATAGTATTCCTAGAGCTGATATATCAATACGTCAAGATAAGAATGTCAATGACGGGCCGAGTCTCCCGATCCTATGATTCCCAAGATCTGAAGGGACAATCGCATGGCTTCCAAAGCCCCCCGCGAGAACATCGATGAGTCAAAGCTGACTCTCACCAAACCGAAGACCAAAGCCGTGGGCATCCCCGCCGTCGCGAACGCCCTCAAGATCTCCCTGGAGCAAATGGGTCCGGTGCGGTCAGTGCAGACACTGCTTGCAGTCAACCAAATTGACGGCTTCGACTGCATGGGCTGCGCCTGGCCCGAACACGACAAACGCCATGCGGCCGAATTCTGCGAAAACGGCGCCAAAGCCGTGGCGGAGGAAGCTACGCGGCGCCGGGTCACGCCTGAATTCTTCTCGAAGTACTCGGTCGCGGAGCTGAAAACCCGCGACGATTACTGGCTGGGGCAGCAAGGCCGGCTGACGCACCCGATGTTCCTGGACGAGGGCGCCACCCATTACCGGCCCATCGAATGGGACGAAGCGTTTGAGCTGATCTCCCAGGAGATCAAGGATATGGACGATCCCAACCAAGCGGTCTTCTACACCTCCGGGCGCACATCCAACGAAGCCGCATTCGTCTACCAACTCCTCGTCCGGGGCATCGGGACCAACAACCTTCCGGACTGCTCCAACATGTGCCACGAATCCTCCGGCTCAGCCCTCGTGGAGACCATCGGCATCGGCAAGGGCTCCGTCAGCCTTGAAGACCTTGAGACGGCGTCACTGATTTTCGTCGCAGGGCAAAACCCGGGAACCAACCACCCGCGCATGCTCAGCGCGCTGGAAAAGGCCAAGAAGAACGGCGCCTTCATCGTGTCCGTGAATCCGCTGCCCGAAGCCGGACTCCTGAGGTTCGAAAACCCCCAGACCATCTCCGGCATGCTGGTGGGCAGCCAGCTGAGCGACGATTTCCTGCAGATCCGGGCCGGAGGCGACCAAGCGCTCTTCCAAGGGCTTGGCAAATACCTCCTCGAGGCCGAAGCACAGGGGAAGAACACTCCTGGCCTCACCACCGTCTTCGACCATGACTTCATCAACAACCACACCGTCGGCGTCGACGCCTATTTGAAGCAGCTGGAAGCCGTCGAATGGGACGACATCCTGGAAGCGACGGGGCTGACGCTGGAACAAATCGAAGCCACCGGCGAGCGGCTGCTGGCCTCCAATGCAACCATTGTCTGCTGGGCCATGGGATTGACCCAGCACAAACATTCAGTCCCCACCCTCCGCGACGTCGTCAATGTGCTGCTCCTCCAGGGCAACATCGGCAAGCCGGGCGCCGGAGTTTGCCCCGTACGCGGCCACTCCAACGTCCAGGGCGACCGGACCATGGGCATCTTCGAGAAGATGCCGCCGGCGTTCCACGACCGGCTCGACCAGGAATTCGACTTCCTCTCGCCACGGGAACATGGCTACGACACCGTCGCGGCCATCCGGGCGATGCGGGATGGCAAGGTCAGGGTATTCGTCGGAATGGGCGGCAATTTCGTGCGCGCGGCCCCGGACTCCGACATCACGGAGCAAGCGTTGGCCAACACCCGGCTCACGGTGCAAATCTCAACGAAACTGAACCACTCCCACCTGTCGACCGGCCGACGCGCCCTGATCCTTCCAACGCTGGGACGCACCGAAAAGGATAGCCAAGCCACCGGAGACCAGAGAGTCACGGTGGAAGACTCCATGAGCGCGGTGCACGCTTCGCGGGGACGCCTGAAACCGGCGAGCGAACACCTGATGTCCGAAGTGGCCATCGTCTGCAACCTCGCCCACCGGCTCTTCGCGGACAAGGACCAGCAAGCGGGCAATACGCCTCGTGCGGAGTGGCTGTCCCTGCGGGACGACTACTCCCTCATCCGAAAGCACATCGAGTCCGTGATCGACGGTTTCGAGAATTTTGAAGAGCGGATCCAAAACCCGGGCGGTTTTATCCTCCCGCACCCTCCCCGTGATGCCAGGAAGTTCGATACCGTATCCGGCAAGGCGCACTTCACGGGCAACGAACTGGAATACCTTAGGGTTCCTCCGGGCCGGCTGATCCTGCAGACCCTGCGCTCCCACGATCAGTACAACACCACCATCTACGGAAAGGATGACCGCTACCGGGGCATCCACGGCGGCCGCCGCGTAGTCCTGGTCAACGCGGAAGATATCGCCCAGCTCGGCTTCGCGGACGGAGACATGGTGCACCTCATTTCCGAGTTCCGCGGCACCGAGCGGCGGGCCGAGGATTTCCGCATCGTTTCCTATTCGACTCCCAAGGGCTGCGCCGCGGCCTACTACCCGGAAACCAACGTGCTGGTGCCCTTGGATTCCGTAGCCGACTCCAGCGGAACCCCGACGTCCAAATCCGTCATCATCAGGCTGGAGCCGGCCGTGTGAACCAACAGAAAAATCGCAACAACCACTCAACGAGGAGAACCATGTCTGACATCACCCAAGCCCAAGCAGACGCCGTCCTGGCCGCAGCGCGGGAAGCCGCCCGGGACACTGAGACTGCCATGAACATCGCCGTAGTGGATGCCGGAGGCAACCTGAAGGCCTTCACCCGCATGGATGGAGCCTGGCTCGGCAGTATCGACATTTCCATCAAGAAGGCCCGCACGGCCCGCTTCTTCGACATGCCGACCGGTTCGATCGGCGAACTGTCCCAGCCGGGCGGCCCGCTGTTCAACATCGAAGTCTCCAATGGCGGTCTGATCACGTTCCCCGGCGGGCTCCCCCTCCACTCGGAAGAGGGAACCGTCATCGGCGCCATCGGCGTCAGCGGCAGCACGGTCGAAAACGACCATGCCGTCGCTTCAGCAGGAGCCGCAGTCAAGTTCTAAGGCTTGCTTCCTGTGTTCCGTCGTCCGTGAACGATGCTTCGGTGCCTGAAACCTGGGGAGGTATTCACCGGAGCATCGCTTTCGGGCAACGGAACAGTCCGAAAATTCCATGCACCATCGCATTGCCCAAAAGGAGTTGTCCATGTCAGGAAACAGAGCAGTCGCCTACAAGGAACCAGGCGTCGTCGAGATCATCGATACCGACTACCCGACGTTCGAACTCAAGGACGGGCCCGGGGTCAATCCGGCCAACGTCGGCCGGAAGGTACCCCACGGCGCGATCCTTCGCACCGTGACCACCAACATCTGCGGTTCGGACCAGCACATGGTACGCGGCCGCACTACCGCCCCACAGGACCTCGTCCTGGGCCACGAAATCACCGGTGAAGTGGTGGAAGTCGGCCCGGACGTGGAATTCATCAAGGTCGGCGACATCGTCTCCGTGCCCTTCAACATCTCCTGTGGCCGCTGCCGCAACTGCAAGGAACGCAAGACCGGCATCTGTCTGAACGTCAACCCGGACCGCCCCGGAAGCGCCTACGGCTACGTGGACATGGGCGGCTGGGTGGGCGGACAAGCCGAATACGTCCTGGTCCCCTACGCCGATTGGAACCTGCTGCGCTTCCCGGACCGGGACCAGGCCCTCGAGAAGATCATGGACCTGACCATGCTCTCGGACATCTTCCCCACCGGCTTCCACGGCGCCGTGACGGCCGGCGTCGGCGTCGGTTCCACCGTCTACATCGCCGGTGCCGGCCCCGTGGGCCTGGCTGCCGCCGTCGGTGCGCAACTGCTGGGCGCCGCCGTCGTCATCGTCGCTGACATGAACGAAGACCGCCTCGCCCAGGCACGGTCCTTCGGCTGCGAAACCGTGAACATCTCCAAGGGAGACCCCAAGGACCAGATCGAACAGATCCTGGGCGTTCCGGAAGTGGACTGCGGTGTGGACGCCGTCGGCTTCGAAGCCCGTGGCCACGGAAAGGACGCTTCCCACGAGGCACCCGCCACTGTTCTGAACTCCCTCATGGACCTCACCGCCGCCGGCGGTGCCCTGGGCATTCCCGGCCTCTACGTCACCGGCGACCCGGGCGGAATCGATGAAGCCGCCAAGCACGGCTCCCTGTCCCTGTCCCTGGGCACCGGCTGGGCAAAATCCCTGTCCTTCACCACGGGCCAGTGCCCTGTCATGAAATACAACCGCCAACTGATGATGGCGATCCTGCATGACAAAGTCCAGATCGCCAAGGCCGTCAACGCCCGGGCAATCCCCCTCGAAGACGCACCCCGCGGCTACGCCGAGTTCGACGCCGGCGCGGCTACCAAGTTCGTCCTCAACCCCAACGGATACGTCAAGGCTTAGGCGAACGCCGAGGGAAGAAGGACCCGGCACCACGTCTTGGACAAGAGGCACCCCGATGGGGTGCCTCTTGTCGTCTGCTACCGTTGGCGAATGCCCTCCGGTCGAGGATCGGAATAAGGGTAACCTAAGCAGAGTGCTTTGAGCCTTGGGAATTCGACGCCTGCCACAGAAAAGACGTGAGGGCATTTATGGTTGCCGGACGCAATGAACTGGAAATTGAAAAAGACGCTGAGGGGCCCGGCGGGGGCGTTCAGTCGGTGGACCGCGCCCTACAGATCCTGGAAATCCTGGCGCGGAAGGGTGACGCAGGCGTCAGCGAAATCGCCGAGGAGATGGGCGTCCACAAGTCCACCGTGTTCAGGCTCATGGGTTCGCTGCTCGGCAGGGACATCGTGCGCCAAAACAGTGAACGCGGGAAATACCAGCTCGGCTTTGGGATCCTTCGGCTGGCGAGCTCTGTTCCGGGCAGGCTGAGCCTGGTTCATGAAGCCAGGACGGTGCTTGAGAGCCTGGCCCAGAAATACAAGGAAACCGTAAACCTGGCCGTGCTCCGCTCCAACTACGCGGTCAATGTGGACCAGGCCATGGGACCATCCACCCTGGCGACCTACGACTGGGTTGGTGGATTGACGCCGCTGCACGCCACATCGAGTGGAAAAGTCCTCCTGGCGGCCCTGACCGTGGAGGAAAGGGACCGGATCTTCAAAGAAACAGGACTACGGCCCCGGACACCCCGCACGGTCGCTGATCGCGGGGTTCTGGAGAACCAACTGCTCGAGATCGCCCACAACGGCTACGCCATCGTCCAGGACGAACTGGAAATTGGGCTCACGGCCGTCGCTGCGCCCATCTACAACCACACGGGAACCGTCATCGGGGCCGTCAGCATCTCCGGTCCAGCCTTCCGCTTCAAGCCCGAAGACGACAACGAGCTAGTCAAGGGCTTGTGCGACGCCGGGCTCCTCATCAGCGAAAAGATGGGCTACCCGCGCCAATAGCTCCGGATTCTGAAGTTCAGGACCCCGAGCTATTGTGGTGGTCACCGATGGTGGCGAATCACCCTTGTGAGCGCTTGGCCATCATCTCGAAAGGCATGTCGTCCAAGTCGATCAGCGGATTGTCGTCCTGCGTTTCGACGAGCTTCAGTGCTTCCTCCTTGGTGTCCACGCTCGGCATGGAACCGGGCAGCGGGCGTTGGGCGGATTCGCGCAGGAAGTAAACGGCGATCCCGCCAACAATGGAGGTGCCGATGAGGTAGTAGGCGGGAGCCATGTCATTGCCACTGGCCTGGATCAGGCTCTGGACGATGAACGGGGTGGTGCCGCCAAAGATCGCCACCGAGAAGTTATAGGCGATTCCCATGCTGCTGTAGCGGCTCGCCGTCGGGAATTGCGCGGGCAAGGCCGAGGCGAGGTTTGCTACGTAGAACGTGACAGGGAAAGCCACCAGCGCGAGCCCGGCCAACGTTGACCAGATGTCGCCAATAGATATCAGGAGGAATGCCGGGATGGCGAACAGGATGGTGCTCCCGGCACCGATCCACAGCACCGGACGGCGGCCGATCCGGTCGGACAGCTTGCCCGTCAGCGGAATGCAGAGCGACATGATCACCAGGACCGGGATGGTGAGCAACGTACCGTGCACGGGATCGTAGCCCTTGGAGTCGGTCAGGTACGTAGGCATGTAGGAGGTCAGCATGTAGCCCACGGTGTTGGCCGCGGCGGCCAGGATCATGGCCAGCACGATCTTGCGCCAGTATGCCTTCAGGATGGCCACCGGGCCCTTGACCACGGTTTCGTCGGAAGCGACGGCGTTCGCCATGGCGGCGGCCTCGGCCGCCAGGGTGGCCTTGAACTGGGGGGATTCTTCGATCTTGTTCCGGAAGTACACGGCAATGATGCCCAGCGGCCCGGCGATCAGGAACGGCAGGCGCCAGCCCCATTGCTCCATGGCGCCTTCGCCAAGCGTCAGTTGCAGTATGGACACCAGGGTGGCGCCGAGCGCGAAGCCAATGTATGAACCCATGTCCAGGAAGCTGACGAAGAAACCGCGGCGCTTGTCCGGGGCGTATTCGCAGACGAAGGTTGTGGCACCGGCGTACTCGCCGCCAGTGGAAAAGCCCTGGACAACCTTGAGGATCACCAACAAGGCCGCGGCCCAGACACCGATCTGGGCGTAACCCGGCAAGAGTCCGACGGCGAAGGTACTACCCGCCATCAGCATCAGGGTCGCTGCGAGCACCTTCTGGCGGCCGACTTTATCGCCAAGCCAACCGAAGACCACGCCGCCAATGGGGCGGGCAATGAAGGTGGCGGCGAACGTCCCAAGGAGGAACAGGGTTTGCACGGACCTGTCGGCCTCGGGCAGGAAGACGGGTCCCATCGTCGTGATGAGGTAGCCGAACACGCCGACGTCGTACCACTCCATTGTGTTACCGACGATCATGCCGCCAAGGGCCCTCTTGAGCATCGACTGGTTCACCACGTTTACGTCGGAAACCTTGAGGCGGTGGAGTCCGGGGCGCTTCGACTTGGCGCTGGCGGGTTCTTCCGCCGAACCACGGTGTCGCTTCACCGGCTCCACCTCCAGATATCGTTGATTTTCGCTGCTTTCGCTGACAGGTAAATCGCTGTTGATTGTCATAAGTGGTCCTTTGTTGAATATAGCGGATAGCTCAGACATGGCCTTGCGGAGTCAGGCCCGGCGGGAGGTTCGGGGCATCGTCCGACTCGACGATCATGATGTCGCCGTCGACGACCTTGACTTCATGGATGCGGACCGGCAGTTTGGCCGGCGGCGCATCCACGGAACCGGTCCGGAGGTCGAACCTGGACGCGTGGAGCGGGCATTCCACCCAGCAGTCCTCTACATAGCCGTCGGCAAGGGAGGCATCTTGGTGGGTGCAGGTGTCATCGATGGCGAAGAGCTCGCCTTCTTCCGTGTGGAAGATGGCAATTGGCGGGGCAGTGTCAAGCCGCAGCGCCTCCCCGGGAGCGAGTTCACTGAGCGGGCAGGCCTTACGCATCTGGCACCTCTTTGTTTCATTCGGAATGACCGGGCGGAAGCGGATCCGGTGGAAAACTGGGTGTTTCGCATGGATCAACAGAGTTCGCGATATGCAACAGAGTGGCTTAGCTCACAAGCTTATGTCAAGGTTGTTCAGGAATCGCCCGCAATGTTGACAGTGGGTGTGCGGTGCGTCACGCTGTTGCCTATTGCGATTCTTGTTGCGTATCAAGCGATTTAGGAATGAGTGGTTCTATGCAGACGCTTGCGATCGTGGGGGCCTCGCTTGCCGGACTTTCGGCAGCCCGGGCCGCTCGCGCACAAGGCTTCTCCGGACGGCTGATCATCATCGGCGATGAGCACCACCGCCCATACGACCGGCCACCGCTGTCAAAGGACTTCCTCCTAGGCACTATTACGGCCGAAGACCTCTTCCTGGAAACCGACGACGACGGGCTCCATGCCGAATGGTTCCTTGGAGGGGGCGCCGCCGGACTCGACGCAGCTTCCCGTACCATCAGGCTTGCGGATGGCCAATCCATCGCCGCAGACGGAATCGTTATTGCCACCGGGGCCCGCGCCCGTCAACTCCCTGCCCTGGTTGGATTCGACAACGTCTTCACCCTGCGGACCCTGACGGACGCCCAGGGGCTTGCCGGTCATTTGGTTCCCGGCGCGCGCCTAACGGTCATCGGGGCCGGCTTCATCGGAGCGGAAGTCGCTTCCTCCGCGGCCTCGCGGGGACTCGAAGTAACCATGGTCAACAACACTCCAGTCCCCTTCACCGTCCAATTGGGCGAGGACATGGGATCCGTCATAGCCAAGCTCCATGCCGCGAACGGAGTGGAACTGATCTCCGACGCCGTCATCAAAGAATTCCACCACAGCGGGGCCAAAGTCACCGGGCTGGGACTGGCGGACGGCCGCGAACTCGCGACCGACGTCGTCGTTGTCGGCATTGGAGCAGACGCCAACGTCGAATGGCTCGAAGGTTCGGGACTGCGGCTCGACGGAGGGGTGGTTTGTGACGCCATGGGACGTACCAACTTCCCGGGCATTGTGGCGGTCGGCGACTGTGCGGCCTGGTTCGACGACGCCGTGGGACGCCACCATCGCATTGAGCACTGGACGGGCGCCCTGGAGCGCGCAGCCCTTGCGGTGCAGGCGCTCCTACACGCGGACGCACCGCAGCAACCTTTGAAAGCACCCTACTTCTGGTCGGACCAGCACGGCGTCAAGATCCAGTTCGCGGGGCACACTGACGGCCATGACCGACTTGAGATCCAGGCCGGCGACCCCGAAGAGCACAGTTTCCTCGCCGTCTATTACCGCGGCGACGCCCCCGTAGCCGTTCTTGGCATGAACCAGCCGAAGCTCTTTACCAAATGGCGGCGGAGCCTCGCACCTAAGTCAACGGCGACCGTTTAAACCAACCCCCAAGGAGCATGCCCAGCCTTCGGCACCAGCGATGGACATAGACCCACTATGTCCATTGCTCAGAGCAAGGGTAGGGCATGTCCCCTGGGAGCCGAGGAACATGTCCACTGGTCAGAGCCACCACGGGGCATGTCAATTTGAGGGGTCGCTCCGTGGGGGAGGGCCCAGCGTTCCGAACCTACCCGGGCGTTCCGAACCTACCCGGGCGTTCCGAACCTACTCGGGCGTTCCGAACCTACCCGGGCGAGGCGACGACGGCCAGCGCCTCCTCCACAGTGTCCACCAGGAAAATCCGGGCCTCCATAGTCCGCCCCGCAGCGAGGCTCTGCAACATGGGCCATGCTGGGTAGGTGTGTTGCCAATGCTCGCGCCCCACGAGGACCATGGGCGTCACTGTTTCCGGAGCGCCGTAGTAGTTCTCGCAAGCATCCTGGAAGATCTCCTGCACAGTGCCGGCCGAGCCCGGCAGGAACACGATGCCGCCGTTGCACAGTTCCAAGAGGATTGCTTCGCGTATGGAATTGGCGAAGTATTTGGCGATGTGGGTCGCAAAGAGGTTTGGCGGTTCGTGCCCGTAGAACCACGTGGGGATACCAAGGGACATGGTCCCTTGGGGAAAGCGTTCGACGACGGCGGCCGCGGCCCGTGCCCATGCCGTCACCGAGGGGCGGAAACCGGGCACGGCGGTGAGGGACTGGAGCGCGAGGATGAAGTCGTCGTCGGGCCGTTCACTCAAGTAGGCGCCGAGGTTGGCGGCCTCCATGGCGCCCGGGCCTCCACCTGTTGCCACGGTGAAACCGGACCTCGCCAGGAGCCTCCCAAGCCGGGCCGCATCGTTGAAGTCCTGTGTTCCCCGCCGTCCGGCGTGGCCGCCCATGACGCCCACCAACTTGTTTCCGGCGAGCGCGCCGTTGCCTAGGAGTTCGTCGAGGGCGTCTCCGATCGCGTGGTCGTGCAGCGCGGCGGCCAAGGTGGCGTCCAGGCTGCTGCGCTTCCCAGGCATGAGGCTCCATTGGTACACCTGGGCGTCGAGCGTGGATTCGTACTCGGTGGACTCGATTCCGCCGTAGAGTTCGGTGGCAGTGTAGAGGGTGCCTCGGTAGGGGTTGAAGGGCAGTCCGCGCAGCTTGGGAAAGATTAGGGCGCCGCGGCTTCGTAGCGACTCTTCGTCGCCGTCGTCGAACGTGCAGCCAAGGAAGATGGCACCTTGCGGATCCAGCCTTTGCAGGTCCGGGCTGCGCCCGCGCAAGTCCAAGGACTGGGCATGCCACCCGTTCATTGTCGTGGCGCCGGCGGCGAGCAGCCGGTCGAAATGGGCGACACTCTGGATATCGAGCGTTCGCGGGCTGGGGTTCAGGGCGCCGGACGGACTCATTGCATCAGCGTAGCCCTGCTCGCTCCTGGAGGGAGGGCGCATCCTTGACCCGGGCAAAGTGACTGCTATTATCTAGAAAGGCAGTATGTCCTATCAAGCAGACATGGGCGGACATGCGGCCCAATCCGGGACAGTCCCGGACCACGAGGGAGCATGCAATGGCGAATCAACTTGGCCTCACTATCGACCGCTCTTCCCCTGTGCCGTTGTACCATCAGGTGGTCCAAGGCATCGAGGCCGCTATCCACAGCGGAGTGCTGGAACCCGGCAGCCGCTTGGATAATGAGATCGACCTCGCGGCGCAACTCAATTTGTCCCGGCCAACCATGCGTAAGGCCATGGATGAACTCGTCCGCTCGGGGCTGCTGGTGCGCAAGCGGGGTGTGGGCACGCAGGTTGTCTCAAGCCAGGTCCGCCGGCCCCTTGAGCTCTCGAGCCTTTTCGACGACCTCAGCAACAACGGCAAGAAGCCCACAACGCAAGTCCTCAGCTTCTCGCACATGGAAGCCGATCCGGCCACGCTCACAGCATTGCAGCTCCCTGCCGGCTCGAAGGTCTACCACTTCACGCGCCTTCGCAAGGTAGGCGGCAAGCCCCTGGCACTCATGGAGAACTGGGTCCGGGACGACATCGCAGCCATGGATGAATCCATGCTTGCTTCGGAAGGCCTGTACGCCATCCTGCGCCGCGGGGGCGTCAACTTCCGCCTCGCCTCGCAGCGGATAGGCGCGATGATCGCCAACGACTACCAGGCACCCCTCTTGGAGACCGAGGTTGGATCGGCCCTGGTCACCATGGAGCGCACCGCCGTCGACGACACCGGTCGCATGGTGGAAACCGGCCACCACGTCTACCGGGCAGACTCCTACAGCTTTGAAATGACACTCGTACAGCGCTAACGCAAGGACTTATCTTTATGGCCAACTGGGTCTATCCATTGGGAACCGCTAACGACGAGACATGGGACATCTCCCTCGGCACCTCGGATTCCAGCTTGGTTGTGGAAGGCTGGGCCCACACGGGACTGAAGGTCGCGACGCTCGCCGCGGGCTCCGCCGTCGAACTCCCCGCCGCCGCCGAAGAGCGGATCATCGTGCCGCTTGGCGGCTCCTTCACGGTAACGGTCGACGACGTCGAGCACCACCTGGCGGGGCGGCCGTCCGTTTTCCACGGACCCAGCGACGTCCTCTACTCGGGGACGGATAAGGCGGTCACCATCAGCTCGTCCGACGGCGGTCGGGTGGCCGTCGCGACAGCCCCGGCGACTTCTTCGTACCCCACCAGGCTGGTAACGGCCGCGGAGACGCCCGTGGAACTGCGGGGCGCCGGCAGTTGCTCGCGCCAGGTGCACAACTTCGGTACGCCCGCCGCCCTCGAGGCAGACCGTTTCATCGTCTGTGAGGTTCTTACTCCCGCGGGCAACTGGTCCTCCTATCCTCCGCACAAGCACGACGAGGAAAAGGAAGGCGAGACGCAACTCGAGGAGATCTACTACTTCGAGACCCGGGTGGCCGAAGGTTCCGGGGCGCCTGCAGACGCTGACGCGATAGGGTACCAGCGCGTTTATGCCTCGGACGAGCGTCCAATCGACGTCGCTGCCGAAGTCCGTACTGGCGACGTCGTGCTGGTCCCATATGGCTGGCATGGACCCGCGATGGCCGCTCCCGGTTACGACCTGTACTACCTCAATGTCATGGCCGGGCCCGGGCCGGTCCGCGAATGGCTTATCAGTGACGATCCCCACCATGGCTGGGTGCGCCAAAGCTGGGACGCCCAGCAGATCGACCCGCGGTTGCCATTCAGTGGTTAACGTTCTGCGCGCACTAGACTCCAAAACGCTCTTCCGGGAACCCGGAAGAGCGTTTTTGTGATCGGGGGATCCCCGAAAAGGACCGTTATCCGCGAGAGGATCGGGGGAAATTGGCCTATTCGTGCAGGAGGGCCGCGGTGGGGGCGAGCGCCACTTTGACCGGGACGCCGCTGGCCAGGGACTCCTGGGCGGCGTCGGCCACGCGTGACGCCGCGACAGCGTCCTCGGGCGTGCAGGGGTTGTCCCTCCGGCCAAGCACCAGTTCAACGAAGGCCGCCATTTCCGAGCGGTAGGCTTGGTCGAAACGCTCGGCGAAGGTCTTGTGGGATTCCCCGGACGGAAAAGCGACCCCGGGCTCGGCCGAAACCATGGCCATCTTGTCATCGAGGCCAACGGTCAACGATCCGGCCGAACCCTGGATTTCCAAACGCACATCGTGGCCAGCCCCGTTATAGCGGCTGGCCGAGACCGTTCCCACCGTTCCGTCGTCGAACGTAACCACGGCAAGGGCGGTGTCCACATCCCCTACTTCGCCGATCGCCGGGTCTCCGTTGTTGGACCCCTTGGAATAGACCTCCACGATCTCCCTGCCGGTCAGCCAACGCAGGATGTCGAAGTCGTGGACCGAGCAATCCCGGAACAGGCCCCCGGAGCTCGCGAGGAATTCCACGGGCGGCGGGGTCATGTCACACGTCACGGCGCGCAGCGAGTGAATCCAGCCGAGCTCGCCCGCCTGGTAAGCGCGCTTCGCTTCGAGGTACCCTGCGTCGAAGCGGCGCTGGTGGCCGATCTGCACCACGCCGCCCTTGGACTGGACATGTTCCACAACGGGCAGGGAATCCTCGACGCTCGTGGCAACGGGCTTCTCGCAGAAGACCGGGATGCCGGCGTCGACCCCGGCACGGATGAGGTCGGGGTGCGTCGCCGTTCCGGTGGCGACGACCAGTCCGTCCACCCCCGAAGCGATCAGCGCATCCACCGAAGGCAGGAATTCGGCGCCGAGACCCGCGGCCACCGAGCGCGCATGTTCCTCGGCGACATCCGTCAGCTTCAATCCCACGGAGACCCGGAGAGTGTTGGGTTCGGCGTTGAGGCCAGCGATGTTCCTGGCGTGCATGACCCCGATTCGGCCCACTCCAACAAGGCCGAGCGTAACGTCCTTCATGCTGTTACCTCCCTAGGTAGCGTGCCGTGGGCAGCAACGTGAATGCTCCGCGGAATGCCTCAAGCGCGTCCGCGTCGTCCCCGCTGGCAAATGCTTCCATGCCAACGGTTCCGTCGTACCCCGCAGCCACGAGCGCACGCGCGACCGCCGGGTAGTTGATCTCGCCGGTACCCGGCTCACAGCGTCCCGGAACGTCGGCCACTTGGACCTCGCCGATATACGGCAACGCCCTACGGATGAGCTCAATGAGGTTCCCCTCCCCCAGCTGAGCGTGGTACAGGTCCAGCATGAGCTTCACGTTCGGATGGTTCGCGGCTTCGACGAGCGCCAAGGTGTCCTTAGCCCGCGCCAGCGGAATGCCCGGATGATCCAGCACCGTGTTGAGGTTCTCGAGGCAAAAGGTCACTCCGTGCTTCTCACCAAGGGCGCCCAAGCGCTCGAGGGTGCGGGCGCCCGTGATCCACATCCGCCCCTCGGGACGGTATGCCGGCCGGGCTGCCCGGCCGTCGATGAGTTCGGCGGGGTGCACCACCATGCGGCTCACGCCGAGTTCCAAGGCGGTCGGGATCAGCGTTTCGGCGGTCCGCACGACGTCGTCGGCCGTGTCGGCGTCGACGAGGCTGCCCGAGGTGTACCCGGTCATCGAGGAAAAGGTGGCGCCGCTCGCCTTGAGCGCCGCAATGTCCTTACTCCTCGAGTCCCAGAGTTCGACGTCGAAACCGGCATCGTGGATCCGGCGCACCCGCTCAACGAATGGCAGCCCGGTAAAGACCATTTCCGCGCAAACAGCCAAGCGCATCAGGCACCTGCCTTGCCGCGCTCGGCGATGGCGTCCGCGGTGGAGCGCACTGCTACGGGCGCACCGCGCTGCACCGATTCGATACACGCCAGGGCCATCGCGAGGGCACGGCGGGCATCGGCTGCTCCCGGGGTAAGGGTGAAAGCGTACGACGGCGGCTGCCCGCCTTCCCGGCGCGCCCGCACTGCCGCCGCGAAGTCGACGAGCTCGTCAGTGTAGGCCTCACGGAACAGCTCCACATTGAGTCGCGGAGTCTCGGCCGAAAGGCCGTCCGCGGTGTAGCGCAGAGCCGCGGTTTCGGTGGCACGCCCTGCCTGGACCATGCCCTTGGAGCCGAACACTTCGCCCCTGACGTCGTAACCGTAGAGCGCGCTGAAGTTCGCTTCCGCCACTGCCAAGGCGCCGTTGCTGTAACGGATGGTGACGACGGCGGTGTCGAGGAAGCCTTGATCACGCAAGCCCGGCTCCACGAGTGCGTCAGCTACCGCGTAGACCTCCACCGGTTCGGCGCCCTCGTTGAACCAGTTCAAGGTGTCGAAGTCGTGGATGAGCGTCTCAAGGAAAATGGTCCAGGCGGGAACCCGCGCGGCATGGCCGATGCTGCCAGTGCCCGGGTCCCTCGTAAGCGAGCGCAGCAGCTGCGGCTGGCCGGCTATTCCTGCGGCAATATCCTTCTTGGCGGCCCGGAAGTCGGCGGCATATCGCCGGTTGAAGCCGATCTGGAAATGGACCCCGGCCTGGTCCACGGCAGCCAAGGCAGCGTCAAGCTCCTCGAGGCTCTGTCCCGCCGGCTTTTCACAGAACACGTGCTTCCCGGCTGCAGCCGCCTGGGTGATAAGCGCGGAATGGAAGCGGGCCGGGCTCGCGATGATGACGCCGTCGATCTCCGGGTCCGCAAAAATGTCCGCGGCGTCCGCGGTGACCTTCGCCGTACCCAATTGGGCCGCGACCGCGCCGGCGGACTCCACATTCGGATCGGCGACGGCGGCGAGGATTGCGCCCGGGACGCGCCGGGCTACGCTCTCGCCGTGGAAGGCGCCCATCCAACCGGAGCCGATCAAGCCCAGGCGCACGGGGGCAGGGACTCCGGCGGAATGCTGTTCGATGTAGGCCAAGGGCCCGTCCTTTCGATAGTCAGTGACAAAAGCGCTTGCGTCTATGCGTGCCGGGGGCTGGTTTCGCGCGCAGTATCGGCGACGCCGGCGACTTCGGCTTTGACTTCTTTGAGGGCTTCGCTGTGGCCGCCGAGTTGTTCGAGTTCGTGGGCGAGTTCTGCCAGTTCGGCGCCGCCGGCCATCTGGGCGGTCAGTTCGTCAAGGGTGATGTCTTTTTTGTCGTAGTAGCCGATCGACTTGCCGCGCTTGAGCAGCAGGAACCGGTCTCCGACCGGGAACGCGTGGTGCGGGTTGTGGGTGATGAAGATGACGCCGAGCCCCCGGTCGCGGGCCTGCAGGATGTAGCGGAGTACGACGCCGGACTGCTTGACTCCCAGCGCGGCCGTCGGCTCGTCCAAAATCAGCACTTTCGCGCCGAAGTACACGGCACGGGCGATCGCCACGCACTGGCGCTCACCACCGGAAAGCTGCCCGATGGGCTGTTCCACATCGCGCAGGTCGATGCCCATCTCCGCCAGTTCCTTGAGCGTGATCTCCTTCATGCGCTGGACATCCATGGACTTGAACGGCCCAAACCCCGTGGTCAATTCCGAGCCGAGGAAGAAGTTCCGCCAAATCGGCATCAGCGGCACCACCGCCAAATCCTGGTACACGGTAGCGATCCCGGCATCCAGGGCATCGCGGGGCGAGTTGAACTTCCGGGCATCGCCCATCACGTGCAGGGTGCCTTCGTCGTGCTGGTGCAATCCGGCGATGATTTTGATCAGTGTGGACTTGCCCGCGCCGTTGTCCCCCAGCACGCACGTCACCCGGCCGTTGTCCACGGCCATGGTCACATCGCGCAGGGCGATGATGTTCCCGTAGTGCTTGCCCACATTCTCCAGGGAGAGCAGGTGCACCGGGGTGTGCGTCAGTGGGTCCTTCTCATCCTTCAACAGCGTCTGCTGGTCAATCTGCTTGGCATTCATATCCTCTTAGCCCCTCTACTTCAGTTCCGCGCGGCGCTTGACGATCAGGTTCACGATGGTGGCCAGCAACAGCATCAGGCCCAGGAAGAACTTGAACCAGTCCGGGTTCCACTGCGCGTACACAATCCCCTTGTTCGCCATGCCGAAAATGAACGCACCGATCGCCCCACCGACCGCCGAACCGTACCCGCCTGTCAGCAGGCACCCGCCGATCACGGCCGCGATGATGTAGAGGAACTCGTTGCCTACGCCCTCACCGGACTGCACCGCATCGAAGGCAAACAAGTTGTGCATGCCCAGGATCCAGCCGCAGAATCCGACCGCCATGAACAAACCGATCTTCGTCTTCGTCACCGGAACACCCACCGCTCGGGCAGCGTTCGCGTCCCCGCCGACTGCGAAGATCCAGTTCCCCACCTTCGTGCGCAGCAACACCCACGAGGCAATGAGCACCAGGATGATCCAGAAGAACACCGTGATCTTTACCTCCACCCCGCCGATGCTGATCGAGGACGCGAACACCGCGTGCGCCGAGTCAAAACCATCAAGCTTCGCGATCGACGGCGAAGACACGCTCCCGCCAATCAACCGTGTCAATGCCAGGTTCAAGCCCGTCAGCATCAAGAACGTCGCCAGGGTCACGATGAAGGACGGCAGCTTCGTCTTCACCAGGATCCACCCATTGATGAAACCGATGGACAGCGAAACCACCAACGCCAACGCAACCCCGACCCAGGCGTTCAAGGAAAAGTTCCAACTGAACAACGACGCCGTCAACGCCGAGGAAATCACGGCCACACCGGTCGAAAGGTCGAACTCACCGCCAATCATCAGCAACGACACCCCCACCGCCATGATCCCGATCGTCGAGGATCCATACAGGACCGTTGCGAGGGCGTTCGGCTGGGTAAAGGTCTGGGATACCGAAGCGAAGAAAATGAACAGGACAACGGCACCGACCAGGGCACCGACTTCCGGTCGCGCCAAAAACTTTTGGACCGGGCTGCGCCTGCCGATCCGTTCATCGCCGGGAGAGGAAGCTGGCGCCGGCGGCAGGGTTGCTGTGTTTGCCATGGAATGACTCCTTGTTGGTCTGGTTGCGCGGCGGTCACACCGCCGCGCAACCGGATTCCTGGATCTAGCGGACGCCCTGCTGGGCGAACTTGAGGACGTCGTCGGCGTTGGTCTTGTCGACGATGGTCGGACCGGTCAAGACGGGCTGTCCCCCGCCGAGCTTGAAGCCACCGCGCTTGTTCTGCCAGAGGGCGTCGACGGACATGTAACCCTGCAGCCACGGCTGCTGGTCCACGGTGAACAGGACCGAACCGTCCACGATCTTCTGGGCGAGGTCTGCGTTCAGGTCGAAGCTTGCCACCTTCGCGGAGCTACTGGCGTCGGTCACTGACTTGAGGAGGGTGAGGGTGATCGGGGCGCCAAGGCCGATGATCACGTCGGCGTCCTTCGTGGCCTGGAGCTTTGCCGTCGCCGTGGACTGGACCGAGGTCATGTCCTGGCCGTTGACGTAGAGGATCTCAGTTCCGGGAACCTTCTCCTTGACACCGGCGCACCGTGCCTCAAGGCCGACATGCCCTTGCTGCTGGATCACGCACACGGGGTGCTTGAAGCCCCCGGCCGCCAGCTTGGTACCTACGGCCTCGCCTGCGAGCTTCTCGTTCGAACCGAAGTGGGTAAATGCGCCTAGCTGGGCTGAGACGCCCTCGCCTGCATTCAGGCTCACCACCGGGATACCCGCGTCCTCCGCCTTCTTCAGGACGTCCTTGAGCGCATCCGGCGTCGCAAGGGTGACGGCGATTCCGTCAACCTTCTGGTCGATGGCCTGCTGTACAAGCTGTGCCTGGCGTCCAGCTTCGGGGTCGTTCGTGTAGAGGAGCTCCACGTTGTCCTTCGCGGATGCCTCCTCCGCGCCCTTGCGGACGATATCCCAGAAGGTATCGCCGGCCGCGGCGTGGGTGATGAGGGCCACCTTCATGCGGGGAGTGCTGGCAGCCTGTCCCGCGCCGGCTGCTGCGCCACTATCAGACGGCTTGCCGCCCTGGCCGGAACAAGCACTCAGGGCAAGCATCGGAACGACGGCCGCAACCAATGCCGTCTTCCGCCAGGAAAATTTCTTCACGATTGATCTCCTTTGATAAGGGTGCGGCCCTGCCTCTCTGCAGGAGCTCGAGGCCCTCTACTACAGATCATGGTGAGTCACCTCACACTTTGTCAATACTTTGTCCTGACATTAGGATGTTTTTACCTAGTCCATGGTTAGGGCGTCACAGGAGCGGTGGTGCTGCGGATCACCAGCTCCGGGTCAATAAACGCCCGCCGCGGCTTCATGGACGGCTCCTGCATGCGGGCGAGGAGGGTCTTTGCGGCGTCGGTACCCACCAGGTCGCTGCGGTTGTCGATCGTCGTGATGTCCAAATAGCGTGATTTGGCCAGTGGCGAATTGTCATAGCCGATAAGCGAGACACCGGCAGGGGCAGCCAGTCCCCGCGCCTTCAGTGCTGCCAAAGCTCCCAACGCCATCGTGTCGTTGGCGGCAAAAATCGCCGTAGTGTCTGGAAAGTGTTCCAGGATCCAGCAAGCGGAGACGTAGCCGTCTTCTTCGGATGTCCCGCCCTCCTCGCCGGCGATCCGCACTTCGAGCCCGGATTCCAGGACGCGCTCGCGGAACCCTGCGCGGCGATGGGCGGCCGCTCCGCCAGTACCCGAAAGATGGGCGATGCGCGTGTGGCCCAAGTCGAGAAGGTGGCCTGCCGCCAAGCGGCCGCCGCCGTCGTCGTCGTTGGTAATGAGGTCCGCACCCTCCGGCACTCCCCCTCGCCAGCCGGCCACGACGGTCGGCACAAAGGTGCGGGCCAGCATTGCACCGCTCGGCTCGGCCGCTATCACCAGGGCGTCGACATGCATCGCCAGCAAGCCATCGACGGCTTCCTGGATGCGGTCTTCCCCCGGCCGCGAGTCGGCGAGCGTGACCTGGTAACCCTCCCTTGAAAACGTCGCCTGCATGCTCCGCAGCAGATCGACGAACCACAAGTTCCGGTAGTCGTCGATCACCAGGCCGATGCTCTTCGTCCGGTTGCTTGCCAAGGTCGTGGCAGCGCGGCTGGGGCGGTACCCGAGATCGGACATTGCCTCTTCGACGGCCTTGCGGCGCTTCTCGCTGACCCTTGCCGGCGACTGCAACACCAATGACACCAACGACGGCGAGACACCGGCTCGCTTCGCTACGTCATAGATCGTGGGACGGCGGGTTCTGGGACTTGTCGCACTCATGGTTCGGGACACCTTCCTGCTCTACTATGAGGATATCCATTCGAACGATTGACAGGACATACTCACATGCCTAGTCTTGAATCCTGCGCAAAATTGTAGCGCTCCAAAAAGCCGCAGAGGCCTGCCCGCCCCGGCTGAATTTCGAAGGAGAAATCAATGGCTGACAGCCTAGGAGTTGCCGTCATCGGCGCAGGAATGGCCGGTAAGGCACACGCAGCGGCATACCGCACGGCGTCCACCCTCTACAGCCCCGTCCTGCCCCCTGTCCGGCTGGTATCAATTGGCGATGTAAATGCCGAATTCGGTTCGCTCGCTGCCCGGCGTTTCGGATACGAGCGCCACGACGCCTCGTGGCAGGCCATCGCGGAAGCCGACGATATCGACGTCGTCAGCGTCGTCATCGCCAACTCGCTGCACCGCGAGGTTGTCGAAGGCCTGCTCGCTGCGGGTAAGCATGTGCTGTGCGAGAAGCCGCTGAGCGATTCCTTGGAGGACGCCCGCGCGATGGCCGAGGCAGCCCGTAAGGCTGGCTCCATCGCCCGGATCGGCTTTACCTTCCGGCGCACCCCCGGCATCTCCTACATCCGCGAGCTGATCCAAAACGGCACGCTGGGGAATGTGCTGCACTTTAGTGGCCGCTACTGGACCGATTACGGCTTCAGCCCTGCGGCGCCGATGAGCTGGCGCTACAAGGGCGGCCCCGGCTCCGGCGCGCTTGCCGACGTCGGAAGCCACCTGGCCTATGTTGCCGAGTTCCTGTGCGGCGACATCAAGTCCATCACCGGCGGCAACCTGGGCACGGTCATCGGCAAGCGCCCGCTGCCGCTCGGCGCAGTCATGGGCCACGACCACGCGGCGGTCAGCGACACGTTCGAAGCCGTTGAGAATGACGACTACGCGGCGTTCAACGCCCAGTTCGAAACCGCGGCCGGGAGCTTCGAGGTTTCCCGCGTCGCGGCCGGACACGCGAACAGCCTGAACTTCGAGGTGTTCTGCGAAAACGGCGCAGCAAAATTCGACCAGCGCCGCCCCAACGAGATCCAACTGTTCCTCAACGACGGATCCGGCAACGAAAACGGCTACCGCCAGGTCATCCTCGGCCCGGGCCACCCCTACATCGCAGGCGGCCTCGCCATGGACGCCCCTGAGGTCGGCTTCGGCCAGAATGACGCCTTCGGCTACCAGGCACGCTCCTTCCTCGAAGAAGTTGCCGGTCTGCCGGAATCCGAATCGCTCCCGCGCTGCGCCAGCTTCGACGAAGGCGTCCGCAACATGGAACTGCTCGGCGCCGTCACCGAATCCGCACTCAACAACGGAAAGAAAATCACGCTATGAAACTCGGCGTCTACAACGCGATCCTGCACGACCGTCCCCTGCCCGAAGCGCTCAAGGTCATCGCCGACTTGGGACTGACCGGCATCGAAATCAACACCGGCGGCTTCCTGCCTGCCGTGCACGTCCCCACCATGGACCACATCCTGGAAAGCGACGCCGCCCGGGACGATTACCTTGGCATCTTCGAAGGCACCGGCGTTTCCATCGCCGGCCTGAACTGCAACGGCAACCCGCTGCACCCCAAGCCCGAAATCGGCGAAAAGCATGCCGAGGACATCCGCCGCTCCATCCGGCTCGCGGAACGCCTCGGCCAGAACCGGGTGGTGACCATGTCCGGCCTGCCCGGCGGCGAACCCTGCGCGACGGTCACCAACTGGATCGTGAACGCCTGGAACTCAGCGGCCTTGGACGTCCTGGACTACCAGTGGGGCATCGCGGCGAAATTCTGGAAGGAAACCGACCGCCTGGCCGCCGACCATGGCGTCAAGGTGGCCTTGGAACTGCACCCGCAGAACATCGTGTTCAATACCGCCGACGTCCACAAGCTCATCGAACTCACCGGGGCAACCCACGTCGGCGTCGAACTGGACGCATCGCACCTGTTCTGGCAGCAAATGGATCCAGTGGCAGTGGTCCGCGAACTCGGGCCCCTCGTTTTCCAGGCCGCCGCCAAAGACGTTCGTATCAACACCGAGAACGCTGCCCTCTACGGCGTGCTGGATAACAGTTTCCGCCGCCTCTCCCCCGACGAGAACCGCACCAACCTTGGCGGCAGCGAGTGGGCCAACGAATGGCCTCAGAACTCCGCTTGGGACTTCGTCGCCCTCGGCCGCGGCCACGACACCGCCTACTGGACCGAGTTCCTGCGCGCACTGCACGAAGTCGATCCCGGCATGCTCGTCAACATCGAACACGAGGACGTCGCGCTCGGCCGGATCGAAGGACTCGAGGTGGCAGCCAAAGTCCTCCGCGACGCAGACGCCGCGCTGACGGCTTCGCTGAACCTGACGGCCTAATCCCTCCCCACGCCCCAACTCACGTAAGCCCGCTCCCGGAGCCACGCCCGCTCACATAAGCCCGCTCACGGAACCACGCCTGCTCACATAAACCTCCTCCCGGAACGACGCCCGCTCACGTCTGTTTGTGAAGGGGCCGACGCCGGCGGGCGTGGTCATGGCGGGCGTGTGTCCTGGGTGGGGGCCAAATTAGTCCGGCCGCTGTTCCGGGTTCGGGCCCGGCTCACCTACCTTTCGAGCCCAGTCTCGGAGGCTGGGCCCCTGACTCGGGCATCCGGCCCACCGGGGTCCAGATCTGAGCGCGCGTTCGCCCTACAACACGCACGTCTGAGCGACCGTCGGGTTGTTTACCGCCATATCTGAGCGAGCGTTCCCCATTTCCGCCACAACATGAGCGGGTACGGCCAAGGTCCCCTAAGAATGCTCTTAGGGGACCTTTCTGTCTACGAATTCCGGACTATTCGCCGACCTTGCGGATGTACTGGTTCATCGTCTCCAGCTGGTAGCGGGAGACCTGGTCGGCATTGTCGTCCTCGGCGAACACGCTGGAAACCATGACGGTGTTCTCCTTGCCGAGGAAGCCGATTTCCTTCAGGCCGCCGAAGAACTCGTCCCAGTTGACGTCGCCGTCGCCGATCTTGAGGTGCTGGTGTACGCGCACGGGGTTGCCCGGCGGGTTGGTGATGTAGCGCAAGCCGTGCGAGGCGTGGTGGTCCATGGAGTCGGAGACATGGACGAGGCGCAGCCTGTCGCCCGCGGCCCGCATGATTTCCAGCGGCTTGTTGCCCATGTGGAAAGTGTGGGAAGCCACGTACACCATGCCGATGTTGGGCGAGTTGACGCCACGGATGACGCGCAGCGCGGCGAGTCCGTCTTCCACGAAGTCGTCCGGGTGCGGGTCGATGAGCACGTCAAGGCCCTCGCGTTCGATGATCGGCAGGAGCTCTTCCATCGAACGGTAGAAGGCCCATTCGGACTCTTCGGCCTTTTCCGGGCGACCGCTGAATTCTGTGTTCATTGTCTGGACGCCGAGGTCGACCGTGATCTGGATTGCGCGCTTCCAGTAGCGAACGGCTGCTTCACGTGCGTCTTCGTCAGGACCGGACCAGCGCAGCACGGGCAGGACCGAGGCGATCTCGACGCCCGCGTCCTTGCAGGCTTTCTTGAGCTGGCCCACCAGCTCGTCATCTGCCTTGGGGTGGTTGAAGAAGGGGATGAAGTCCGCGTGCGGAGTCATTTGAAGGTACTTGTAGCCAAGGTCGGCTGCCACGCGCGGAAATTCCAGCAGGCTGTGGCTGTGGTGGTACGGGGTGGGGTCGAGGGCGATCTTCATGGTCACTCCTTTGCGGTGGTCTGTTGGTCTTTGTGGAATGCGGATGGCCGGCCGCTTCGAGCCGGCCAGCCATCTCGGTATTCCTGTCGTCGGGCCCGTTAGTTGTAGAGGTCCGGCTTCGTGTTGAGCCGCACGGCAACCTTTTCGCCCGACTTCTGGGCTTCGACGCCGGCCTCACAGCAAGCAGCGGTGGCGTAACCGTCCCACGCGGTTGGGCCGCCGATTTCACCTCGGCGGGCCGCGTCAACCCAGGCCTGGACCTCGACGTCGTACGCCGCGCCAAAGCGCTCTTCGAACCCGGGCGTCACGTTGCCGCCCCAGTGGCCGGCGCTGCGTACATAAGGACCGCCGTCGCCACCGATGCTCACGATGCCGTCCTCGAAAGAGGCTTGCGTGGCCACCTGGTAGCCGAACTTCGCGTTGACGTAGATTTCGACGTCGGCCAGGACGCCGGACTCGGTCTCGATCAGGACGTGCTGGGGGTCGTGCTGGCCGTTCGGGGCGTTGCGCGTTGCCTTGCCCAGGCGGACCTGCACCGAAGTAATTTCCTCGCCGGTGAAGAACCGGATCGCGTCGAACTCGTGGACGACAGAGTCGTTGATCAGCATCTCGTTGGTGAAGCCCCCTGGGGTGCTCGGATTGCGATGCTGGTGGTGCAGCATGAGCAGTTCGCCGAGTTCGCGGTCGCGGATCACAGAGCCCAAGGCCACGTATTCGGCGTCGAAGCGACGCATGAAACCCACCTGGATGCGCTTGTGGCCGAGGGCGGTTTCGGCCTGGACCACCTTCCATGAGCTTTCCGCGTCGGGGGTGAGCGGCTTTTCGCAGAGGATCGGGAAGTCCTTCTCCAAGGCCTTGTAGAGGATTTCCTCGTGCAGGAAGCCAGGGGTGGCGATCAGGACCGCGTTGACGTCGCCGTTGTTGAGGGCTTCGTCGGCGCCGGCCAGGGCTACTGCACCTGGAATGCCTTCAACGGCGGCTTGCGCGCGGGCGAGGTCGACGTCGACGACGGCGGCCACTTCGGCGCCGTGGATGCGGGTGCTGAGGCGCTTGATGTGGTCTGCGCCCATGCGGCCGGCGCCGATGACGGCCACGCGGAGAATCTCGGTCATTTGATGTGTCCTTACTCGTTACTAAACCTGTCGTTTTGCTGAAAATTACTGGACGGTCGTGCGGGAACCGCACGAGAGCAGGTAGTTGCGGGTGCGTTTGGCTATCGGCATGGGAACGTCGAAGGCTACGGGGTACATGTCCTGCTCCACGATGCCAAAGATCGGGCGGTTAAGGCCCTCCACCGCTTCGATGACCGCGCGAAGGTCGGGAAGGCCGTTCGGCGGTTCGGTCATGACGCCGGCAAGGTTGGCGGCCGCCCACGTCATGTTCTGCTCGTTGACCGTCTTCAGGACCTCCTGATTGATCTGCTTCAAATGCAGGTAGCCGATACGCTCCGGGTAGTTCTTGATCAACTCCAAGCTCGACGCTCCGCAGTATTCGGCGTGACCTGTGTCCAGGCAGAGGTTCAGGTACTCCGGGTCGGTCTCGGCCAGGAGATGCTCGATATCGGCCTGGGCACCGACGTGGGAATCAGCGTGTGAGTGGAACTGCTGCTTCAAGCCGAAGTCCTCGAGGAGGACCTTGCCCATGCGGTTGTGCCCTGCGAAAAGATCGCTCCACTGTTCCTGGGACAGTTCACCGCTTTCAACCGCTTCACCGGTGACGTCGTCGCGCCACATGGCAGGAATAACCACGATGTGTTCGCCGCCCATGGCGGCCGTCAGCTCCGCGACCTTGCGTGCCGGCTCCCAGGCTTCCTCATACTGGTCTGCTCCGCGGTGGAATGCCGTGAAGACGGTTCCGGCGGTGACCTTGAGGTCACGCTGCTTGAGTTCTTCGGCGAGGCGGGTGGGGTGGTTGGGCAAGTAGCCGTACGGTCCCAGTTCGATCCATTTGTAGCCCGATTCGGCTACCTCATCGAGGAAGCGCTCCCACGGCGTCTGCTGGGGGTCGTCAGCGAACCACACTCCCCAAGAATCGGGCGCGGTGCCGATGATCAACTTGTTCTCTGTCATTACCTGTCCTTACATGGCCCGATTGCCGCTAGTTGCCCAATTGACGTTAGTTGGAGGGGAAGTTGTAGGAGGCTCCGGAGGCGTGGGTGGGCTCGGGCCAGCGGGAGGTGACCACCTTGCCGCGGGTGTAGAAGGAAACGCCTTCCGGGCCGTAGATGTGCTTGTCGCCGAAGAGCGAGTTCTTCCAGCCGCCGAAGGAGTGGTAGGCGACCGGGACGGGCAGGGGCACGTTGATCCCGACCATGCCCACCGTTACGGCGCGCTGGAACTTGCGGGCCGCGGCGCCGGAGGAGGTGAAGATCGCGGTGCCGTTGCCGTAGGGGTTGGAGTTGATCAGCTTGATGCCTTCGTCGAGGTCTTCGACGCGGACGACGACGAGGACTGGTCCGAAGATTTCCTCGGTGTAGGCGCTCATTTCGGTTTTGACGTGGTCGATCACGGTAGGCCCGACCCAAAAGCCTTCTTCGTGGCCGGGGACCACGAGGTAGCGGCCGTCCACGACCATCGCGGCGCCGGCGGCTTCGGCTTCGGTGACGATCTTCACGATGCGTTCCTTGGAGGCCGGGGTGATGACCGGGCCCATGTCAGCACCGGGAACGGTACCGTTGTCGACCTTCACGGCCAGGGCGCGCTCTTCGACTTTCTTGACCAGCAGGTCGGCGGCGTCGCCGACGGCGACCGCGACTGAGATGGCCATGCAGCGTTCGCCGGCGGAACCGAAGGCGGCAGCGGCCAGGTGGTCGGCAGCGTTGTCCAGGTCGGCGTCGGGCAGGATGATGGCGTGGTTCTTCGCCCCGCCCAAGGCCTGGACCCGCTTGCCGTGCGCGGTCGCGGTTTCGTGGACGTACTTGGCGATCGGGGTGGACCCGACGAAGGAGATGCCGTCCACGTCCGGGTGCGTCAGCAGTCCGTCGACGGTTTCCTTGTCGCCGTGCAGGACCTGGAACACGCCGTCGGGCAGGCCCGCGTCCTTCCACAACTTGGCCAGCAGCAGCGACGCGGAAGGGTCGCGTTCGGAGGGCTTGAGGATGAACGCGTTGCCCGTGGCGATTGCCATGGGGGCCATCCACAAAGGCACCATGACGGGGAAGTTGAACGGAGTGATCCCGGCGACGACGCCGAGCGGCTCACGGAAGGAGAACACGTCGATGCCGGTGGAAACCTGATCCGAGTAGTCGCCCTTGAGCAACTGCGGGATCCCGCAAGCGAACTCGATGACTTCCAGGCCGCGGCCGATCTCGCCCTTCGCGTCGGAGAGGACCTTGCCATGCTCGGCCGTGATCAGCTGAGCCAATTCATCGACGTGCTCGGCGACGAGTTCGCGGAACTTGAACAGCACCGCGGTCCGCTTGGCGAGGGAGAAATCCGCCCACTTTTCGGCAGCGGCCTTCGCCGCGGCGACCGTCGTGTCCAGGTCTTCCCGGTTGGCCAGGCGCAACTGGGCGGACACGGCACCGGTGGCCGGGTTGTAGACCGGCTGGCTGCGATCGCCTGCGCCGGCAGTTTCAACACCGTTGATGAAATGCTTGATGATGTTCGACATAAGGGGCTTCCTGGTCTGTTGCTGAAGGGGTCGTTGCTGGTCTAGCCAAGCAGCTTGCGCTGGCGGGACTTGTGGTCGGTGTAGGTTTCGAAGGCCTTTTGGGTGGATTCGAGTTCGGAGACCTGGGAGACGGGGACGTCCCACCATGATTCGGAGCTTGGTGCGTCAAGCAGGGGGTCCGATTCGATGTGGATCACGATCGGTCCGGTTTCTTCCGGGGCGGCTTTCGCGTCGCGGATGGCTTGTTCGAGTTCGGCGATGACTTTCTCGCCCGGTTCGATCCGGATGACCTTCGCGCCGAGCGATTCGGCATTGGTGGCGAGGTCGATGGGAAGGTGCTCGCCGGCGTCGAAAGAGTGCTGTTCCTTATCCAGGACGCGGTACTGGGTGCCGAAGCGCTGTGAACCGAGGGACTCGGAGAGCGAACCGATGGACGCGTAGCCATGGTTCTGGATCAGGACCACGATCAGTTTGATGCGTTCGGCGACGGCGGTGACCAGTTCAGTGTGCATCATCAGGTAGGAGCCGTCCCCCACCATGACGACGACGTCGCGCTGCTTGCCGCCGCCAGCGGCTTCGGCCAACGCCGCACGCTTGACGCCCAGGCCACCAGGGATCTCGTAGCCCATGCAGGAGTACGCATATTCGACGTGGTAGCCGAACGGATCCCGCACTCGCCACATCTTGTGCAGGTCACCGGGCAGCGAACCGGCCGCGCAGATCACGACGTCGGCCGCGTCCATTGCTCGGTTCGTCGCACCGATAATCTCGTTTTGTGCGGGTAGCGGCGTGAACCGGGTGTCGAAGGCTTCGTCTACGGTCGCATCCCAGCGCTTCTTTTCCTCCGCGACCTTCTCCTCGAGGTCCGCTCCGACACGGTAGCCGCCCAAGGCCTGGTTGAGCTTGATCAGTGCCTTGCGGGCGTCGGCGACGATCGGGAGCGCGGTGCCGTGCTTGTATGCGTCGATCGGCGCGACGTTAATGTTCACGAACTTCACGTCGGGGTTCTGGAAAGCGGTGCGCGACGCCGTCGTGAAGTCCTCGTACCGGGTACCGATGCCGATAACCAAGTCCGCTTCGGCGGCGATGGCGTTTGCCGCCGTCGTACCCGTCGAACCAATCGCGCCGAGCGAGAGCTTGTGGTCCCACGGAAGGACGCCGACGCCGGCCTGGGTGTTGCCGACCGGGATGCCTGTGAGTTCGGCGAACTTGGCGAGTTCGTCGTTGGCGTAGGCGTACAGCACACCGCCGCCGGCGATGATGAGCGGGCGCTTCGCTGCGCGAATCGCCTCGGCAGCGCGGGCGATGTCGGCATCTTCGGCGTCGGGACGGCGGATCCGCCATTCACGCTCGGCCAGGAATTCCTCGGGCACGTCGAGGGCCTCGGCCTGGACATCCTGCGGCAGCGAAATCGTGACCGCACCGGTCTCGGCGGGGTCTGTCAACACCCGCAGGCCATTGTGGAAGGCAGAGAACAACTGCTCAGGGCGCGTGACCCGGTCGAAGAACTTCGACAGTGGACGGAAGGCGTCGTTGACGGTGATGTCGTACGCGTACGGAAGTTCGAGTTGCTGCAACACCGGGTCCGCGGCACGGGTGGCGAAGGTGTCGGACGGGAGAAGCAGCACGGGCAGGCGGTTGGTCGTCGCCAGGGCCGCGCCGGTGAGCAGGTTCGAGGAACCCGGACCGATCGAGGTGCTGATCGCGAACGTCTGGCGGCGGCGCGTGTGCCGAGCGTAACCGACAGCCTGGTGCACCTGGGCCTGCTCGTTGCGGCCCTGGTAGTAAGGCATCATGGCAGGGTCAGCGGCCTGGTACTGCTTCAAAGCCTGCCCGACGCCGGCCACGTTGCCGTGCCCGAAGATCCCGAAAGTGCCTGGAATCAGGCGCTCACGGAAGTCGGTGCCGGCCACGGAATCGACCGTGTACTGCTTGGACAGGAACTCGACCACCGCCTGGGCGACCGTCATTCTGCGCGTTGCTGTTGTGTTTCCCATGGGTTTTATTCCGATACTTTCGCCGGGGTCTTCAGGGGCTCTACCGTGTTCAAGAGCGAGGCGGCCGTCGCGACTGCCCCGGCCACATCTCCGTCCTGCGGGTACAAAAGGGTCCGTCCCACGGTCAAGCCCTGCACGCCGGGCAGGGCAAGCGCGGCCTGCCAGCTGGCGAAGACTTCGTCCTGGCCGGCATCCGGATCTCCGCCCAACAGGACCGTCGGCAAGGTTGTGGCGGCCATGACGCGTTCCATCTCCGCCACGACCGGTAGCTTCATCCAGGTGTAGGCGCTCGTGGAGCCCAGGCCCTCGGCGATCGCTACGGACTTGATCACGGCGTCCGGGCTCAAGTCGTTGCGGACCTTGCCGTTGGCTTCGCGGACGGACAAGAACGGCTCCACCATGGCAACCAGTTTTCGCGTGGCCAGGGAGTCGACGGCCTTCGCTGTCGCTTCGAGGATGTTCGCCGTATCAGGGTCGCCGAGGCAAATGCGCGTCAGCATCTTGCCGCCATCCGCGCCCAGGGCTTCCAGGGCAGCAGCCGTGTGGCCTGTGAAGCGGTCGTCGATTTCGTTGACCAGCCCGGCAAGGCCGCCGCGGTTCATCGAGCCGAAAACCAGTTTGCCCTCCAGCGCCCCAAGGAGCAGCAGGTCATCCATGATGTCCGGCGAGGCCAGGACACCGTCGACGGCCGGGTTCGCCAAGGCGATCCGCAGTCGGTCCAGCAGGTCCCGCCGGTCTGCCATTGCCATCGGATCCGAGCCGACTGAGAGGGCGCCGCGGGCCGGGTGGTCCGCGGCGACGATGAAGTTCTGGACCCCATACTTCAGCCCCGGGTGGCGGCGACGGCCGGCGGCAGCGCGGGAGACGGCGTCGGGATCTTCCAGCCGGATGGCACTGAGGTGCTCGTAACGGCGGGGGTCATCGTTCAGGCTCAACGTGTTGCTCCTTCGGAAACAGCTGCGTGGGCATCGGCGGGGATCAGGCGGCCGCGTTCGGCCAGCAGCGAGGTGACTTCCTCCGGCGTCGGCATCCCGTCCGCACAAGACAAGCGCGAGGCGACGATCGCGCCGGCGGCGTTCGCGTAATCCAACACCTGCGCGAGGGGCCAGCCGGATAGCAATCCGTGGCAGAACGCGCCGCCGAAAGAGTCCCCGGCACCGAGGCCGTTCAGGGTTTCCACCGGGACCGGAGCCGAGACAACGCGCTCGGTGCGAGTCTTGGCCATGACGCCTTCGGGGCCGAGCTTCACGACGGCGATCTCGACGCCGACGGCGAGCAGCCGGTCGGCCTGCTCGTCCGGAGTCCCCTCACCTACGGCGACGGCGCATTCCTTGTCGTTGCCGATCGCAACCGTAACGTGCGGCAGGATCTTCGCGACCTGCGTCCGGGCTTCTTCCTCCGAAGCCCAGAACATCGGGCGGTAATCGAGGTCCAAGATGGTGAACTGGCCCTCCTTCAGTCCGGCACGCGGGCGGGCTTCATGGGCTTTGATATGGGCTTCGCGGCTTGGCTCCTGGCACAGGCCGGTCACCGTGGACCAAAAGATGCCGGCATCCTTGATGGCCCCCAGATCCAGTTCGTCGGCCTTGATCTGCAGGTCCGGGGCCGTGGGGAAACGGCCGTAGAAGTACAGCGGGAAATCCTGCGGGGGTTGGATCGCGCAAAACGTGGCGGGTGTCTGGAGTCCCGGAACCGCGGAAACGAACGAGTCGTCCACGTTGAACTTGTGCAACTCGCGGTGCAGGTACTTGCCGAATGGATCGTCGCCGGTCCGCGTGATGACGCCGGTGCGGCGGCCATGACGGGCGGCGGCGACGGCGACGTTGGAGGGAGAGCCGCCGAGGTACTTGCTGAAGGTTTGCACGTCCTCCAGGTCCACGCCGATGTCGTTCGGGTAGATATCAACGCTGATGCGCCCGATCGTGAGCAGTTCATGGGTCACGGTGATCGCGGACCTTTCTGTAGTGAACTCTTGCGGGACGGTGAGAGCTCGGATGCTTTCCGGGGCCGCCGTGAGCGGGGCCACAGGACTACTTTGCACCAGAATTCATGTCCTGTCAAAAGTTTGTACTGACATATTTACAACGAAACGTACTCTTGTCACCGCACGCCCGGGCACGCTTGGCATCCCGCGCAAAATGGCGGGAATTAGCGCACTGGGACCGCGAGTTCGCCGGTGACATACTGCGCGCGACCGAAGCCAAAGGACCAGTCATCCGCCGTGTTTTCGACGTAACCGAGGAAGACATCCTCGCCTGCGACACCAACCTCGCCCAAGCTCGCGGCAATCGCAGCGAAGAGCGACCGCTTGGCCTCCCGGCCTCGCCCGCCCTGGGTGAAAATCTGGATCATGACAACCCCCGAGGAACGCTGGAAACCCAACCCCGCGTCCTGGGCGAAAATCTGGCCCTGCGGGTGCTCGGTGACGATGTGGAAGTAGTCACGCTCAGGGATGCCGTACTCCGCGAGAATGGCGTCATGGATCGCGCGGCTTAGTTCGGCGAGCTGCTTGGGGGTGCGGCCTTGGTTCACGTCGATCCGAACGAGGGGCATTTGTTCTCCCTTGATAGTTTGTAATGACATACTAACAAAGTGCTCACATTCCCCACAAGGTTCTCGCTCGCAGCCCCTGCACGTTCCCCGACGCGCGCCGCTCCTTCCCCGACGCTCGCTCACTTTTGGGACACTTTCGAACGATCCCCCTGCAGATTTCACCCCAATTTGCCTGCCCCTCCCGCAGATCATTTGAGTGGGCGTCGCCTACTGGACGTTCACTCACCTATAGACCACTTTTAGACGACCCTCCCGCAGATCAAGTGAGAGAACGTCGGCGCAAATGCCGACATAAATGAGAGAGCGTCGTTCCTCGACGGCTGTTTTGAGGCCGTCAATGCCCGGGCGCCCGACGGCCCACGCACCACGCCGCACCACGCACGGCAAAGCACGCACCCGCAAAGCCCTTAAACGACGACGGCGCCCGCCGCCTTCGCGTGGAAGGTGGCGGGCGCCGTCGGGCGTGTTGTGGGGATTCCCCGGAACTACAGGGCTGCGAATACCTCGCGGAGGAGCTTGGCGGTTTCGGACGGCGTCTTGCCGACCTTCACGCCTGCAGCTTCGAGGGCTTCCTTCTTGGCCTGCGCGGTACCCGCCGAGCCGGAGACGATGGCGCCTGCGTGGCCCATCGTCTTGCCCTCGGGAGCGGTGAAGCCTGCCACGTAACCAACAACAGGCTTGGTCACGTTGGCCTTGATGAAGTCGGCAGCACGCTCTTCAGCGTCGCCACCGATTTCGCCGATCATGACGATCGCCTTGGTCTCGGGGTCGGCTTCGAACGCAGCCAGGGCGTCGATGTGGGTGGTACCGATGATGGGGTCGCCACCGATGCCGATAGCCGTGGAGAAGCCGAGGTCACGCAGTTCGTACATCATCTGGTAGGTCAGGGTGCCGGACTTGGAGACCAAGCCGATGGGACCCTTGCCCGTGATGTTCGCGGGCGTGATGCCAACAAGGGCTTCGCCCGGCGTGATGATGCCGGGGCAGTTCGGGCCGATGATCCGGGTGATCTGCTTGCCGTCTGCGTCCACGGTAGCCTGCGCGAGGGCCCAGAACTCGGCGGAGTCCTGTACCGGGACGCCTTCGGTGATGACGACGACCAGGCCAATGCCTGCTTCGATGGCTTCGACGACGGCAGCCTTGGTGAATGCCGGCGGGACGAAGACGATCGAGACGTCGGCGCCGGTCTCTGCAATGGCTTCCTTGACGGTGCCGTAAACCGTGATTTCCTTGTCGCCGTGAAGCACGGTGGTACCGGCCTTGCGGGCGTTGACCCCGCCGACGATGTTGGTGCCGGCCTTGAGCATAAGGGCGGTGTGTTTCGTGCCTTCGCCGCCGGTGATGCCCTGGACGATGACTTTGGAGTCCTTGTTGAGGTAGATAGACATGCCTTGAGTCGCCTTACTTTCCCGGTGCTTACTTCGAGTTGGCGAGCTCGGCGGCCTTGTCGGCGCCCTCGTCCATGGTTGCTGCCAAGGTAACCAGCGGGTGGTTGGCCTCGGTCAGGATGCGGCGGCCTTCTTCGACATTGTTGCCGTCGAGGCGGACAACCAGGGGCTTGTTGGCGCTGGAACCGAGCTCGGCCAGTGCGCCGACGATGCCCTTTGCCACTGCGTCACAGGCGGTGATGCCACCGAACACGTTGACGAAAACGCTCTTGACCTGGCTGTCGCCAAGGATGACGTCCAGGCCGTTGGCCATGACCTCGGCCGAAGCTCCACCACCGATGTCGAGGAAGTTGGCAGGCTTGACGTTGCCGTGGTTTTCGCCGGCGTAGGCGACGACGTCGAGGGTGGACATCACGAGACCGGCGCCATTGCCGATGATGCCCACTTCGCCGTCCAGCTTCACGTAGTTCAGGTCCTGGGCCTTGGCCTTGGCCTCGAGGGGGTCGGCTGCTTCCTTGTCCTCGAGTTCGCTGTGGTGTACGTGGCGGAAGTCGGCGTTCTCGTCGAGGGAGACCTTGCCGTCGAGGGCGACGATGTCGCCGGCGCCGGTCTTGACCAGCGGGTTGACCTCTACCAGGGTTGCGTCTTCCTTCTTGAAGACGTCCCAGAGCTTGAGGATGACGGACGCGACTTTTCCGCGCAGTTCTTCGGAGAAGCCGGCTGCTGAGACGATTTCGTCTGCCTTTGCCTGGTCGATTCCGACGGCGGGGTCGATGGCGACCTTGGCGAGGGCCTCGGGCCGCTCAACGGCGAGCTGCTCGATTTCCATGCCGCCTTCAACCGAGCACATGGCCAGGTAGTTGCGGTTTGCCCGGTCCAGCAGGACGGAGAAGTAGTATTCCTCAGCAATGTCCGCGCCCTGGGCGATCATGACCTTGTTGACGATGTGGCCCTTGATGTCCATGCCAAGGATGTTGGTGGCGTGCTCAAGTGCTTCGTCGGCGGACTTTGCGACCTTTACACCGCCAGCCTTGCCACGGCCACCGACCTTTACCTGCGCCTTGACGACGGTCACGCCGCCGATCTTCTCGGCAGCAGCCTTTGCTTCTTCAGGAGTGTGCGCCACGATGCCGGCGAGCACGGGTACACCGTGCGCTTCGAACATATCGCGCGCCTGATATTCAAACAGGTCCACGGTTTAGTGTCCTTCTACGTCGAAGTAGTTTCTGTACAGCCGGAAACCACGGTGACCGCGAAAACCGGCTGCGGATAGGTGCACATCGCGAGGCGGCCGAACGGCCAGTCACATTGCGCAAGTTCCTCTCGAACTTTAGCCCCCCGAGGAGGCCAGCCGGTTCTACAGTACCGGTTAAGTGAGTAACCACACAGTTCTATCGGCGGTAGAAAAACCGCGGTTTCACGCGGTTTTTCTACCTATGGCGCGGTGGCCCGTCCAGTCGAATGCCCGCATTGTTAAGGCCCTTGCCGCGGGAATTGACCGCCTACGCGTCCAGCTTCGTGAGCGGCGCGTACCGCAGCAGCAGGCGCTTCTCTCCGACATCGAACTTGACCTTCGCCACGGTCTTGTCACCGGCGCCTTCGACGCCGATCACGGTTCCGTTGCCGAAGCTGGTGTGGTTCACCTTGTCCCCGACGGCGACCGCGATGACCTCCTTCTGCGGCTGGACGCGGCCCTGGTTGAGCTTGTTGCGCCCGACGCCGGACGGCACGTCGGCGTCGAAGCCTGCGGTTGGGCTCGCGCCCGGTCCGCGCGACGTTCCCGCACCCCAGAAGGAGCCGCCGTACTGCTTTGAGCCGATCGGGCCACCCCAGCCGCCGAGCTGCCGCGAAGTGCCTTCGCGTTTCCACTCGACCAGGTCCTTCGGGATCTCTTCGAGGAACTGGCTCGCAGGGTTGTATTGGCTCTGCCCCCACATGTTGCGGACTTCCGAACGCGTCACATAGAGCCGTTTCCGGGCCCGGGTAAGGCCGACGTACGCCAGGCGACGTTCTTCAGCCAGTTCCTTGGGGTCGGTCGCGGATCGCTGGTGCGGAAACAGGCCGTGTTCCATGCCGGTCAGGAACACCACGGGGAACTCCAGGCCCTTTGCCGTGTGGAGGGTCATGAGGGTGACCACACCCAGGCGCCTTGCTTCGGCGACGGCGGCCGCGGCCTCTGCCTCGGAGCCCGCCGGAGCGTCCGGTATCTGGTCGGCGTCCGCCACGAGCGAGACTTGTTCGAGGAACTCACTCAATGAGCCCTCGGGGTTGTCCCGCTCATACTCACGGACCACGGCAACGAGTTCGGCAAGGTTCTCGACCCGGGATTCGTCCTGCGGATCGGTACTGCCGCGGAGTACCTCAAGGTATCCGGTCTGTTCCAGCACGGCTTCAAGCGCGGCCGCCGCCCCCGAACCGGAGGCGACCTCGGCGAGGTCGTCGAGCAGCTTCACGAAGCCCATCACGGCGTTTACGGACCGGGTGGCCATGCCCGGAGCCTCATCCGCTTTGCGGGCTGCAGCCATGAACGACATCCGCTCACGCTCGGCCAAGGCCGCAATGGCGCCTTCCGCGCGATCCCCGATCCCGCGCTTGGGTTCGTTGAGGACGCGGCGCAGATTGACGTCGTCGTCCGGGTTGACCAGGACGCGAAGGTAAGCCAGGGCGTCCTTGATTTCCTTGCGCTCGTAGAAGCGGGTACCGCCCACAACCTTGTACGGCAATCCCACCCGGACCAGCACGTCTTCAATGGACCGGGACTGCGCGTTGGTGCGGTAGAAGATCGCGACGTCGCCGGGACGCAGCCCGTCCTCGTCCTGGAGGCGGTCGATTTCCTTCGCGATGAACCGCGCTTCGTCGTGCTCGTTCTCGCCCACATAGCCGATGATCTTTTCGCCGTCGCCCTCGGCTGTCCAAAGCCTCTTCTCCGGACGGTTCGGGTTGCGGGAAATGACCGAGTTGGCCGCGTTCAGGATGTTCTGGGTGGAGCGGTAGTTCTGCTCCAATTTGATGGTGCGCGCGTCCGGGTAGTCCTTTTCGAACTCGACGATGTTGCGGATGTCCGCGCCGCGGAAAGCATAGATCGATTGGTCGGAATCGCCGACGACGGTGAGCTCGCTCGCCTGCGGCCCTTCGCCGACGATTTCGTGCACGAGGGCGTACTGCGCGTGGTTGGTGTCCTGGTACTCGTCGACGAGCACGTGCCGGAAGCGCCGTCGATACGACTCCGCGAGCGCCGGGAAGGCACGGAACATGTAGACGGTCTGCGCGATCAGGTCGTCGAAGTCCATGGCGTTTGCTTGGCGCAAGCGCTGGGTGTACCCGCTGAATACCTCGGCAACCGCCTGCTCGAACGGATCATTGTGGTTTGCGCTGGACGCGTATTCCTCGTTGTCAATCAGTTCGTTCTTGAGCGCCGAGATTTTGTGTTGGATGGCTTTGGGCGCGAATCGCTTGGGGTCCAGCCCCAGGTTCTTGGCCACGAGGGTGATGAGCCGCAGGGAATCGGCCGAATCGTAGATGGAGAAGTTGGACTTCAACCCGACGTTGGCGGCCTCGCGGCGCAGGATTCGCACGCACGATGAGTGGAAGGTGGAAATCCACATGGACTTGGCGCGGTTGCCCACCAGCACCTCGATGCGCTCGCGCATTTCCGCCGCTGCTTTGTTGGTGAAGGTGATGGCCAGGATTTCGCCGTGATGCGCCCTCCCGGTGGCGATGAGGTAACCGATCCGGTTGGAAAGCACCCGAGTCTTGCCCGAGCCTGCGCCCGCAACAATGAGCAAGGGGCTGCCGGCGTGCTTGACCGCTTCCTCTTGTTGGGGGTTCAAGCCCTGCAGCAGAGCCTCCGCGGACGGCAGGCCGGCGTGGCTCCGTCCCATCGCGCCGGGGCGTCCCGCAACGTGTTCCCCGCTGCCGGAAGGGCCGCGGCCCAGTGGCTCCCCGGCGGCGCGCATTGCTGCTCCCCCGACGTCGGACAGCCGCCTTTCGGGGTCCGGCGACCCACCCCCGGCATGCGAAAGCATCGCCGGGACTTCCTGGGTGGCAGCCCTTCCGGGCGCTTTGAAGGGGCCGTCAGAGTACGGGTCAAACAACATATCCATGGTTCTTACAGTCTAGGCGGTGGCTCTGACATCCAGCTTCCGCGTCACCTCTCCAGGCCCGTGGGGCCTTCCGCGGGTGCCGTCGTTCCGTCGACTTATGCTTGCACACTACAAGTTCAAGAGAATCCGGGGGGATCGGAATGACAGTACTAAGCCACTTAGGCCAGCTTCAGTGTGCCGGTAGCCCGGGCCGTGCTTCCATTTTCGGCACTGTCCTGGGCTTATGCATGACCACCGGGGCATGTTTGCTCATGGCAGCCGGCAACAGCCTGGAGCCCGGGGAATTCATGGCTGCGTACCTTGTCTTTGCCTTGGTTGTCACGTGCCATCTCTTGGTCCTGTCTTCCGGGGCCCGGCTGCCGCTCTTCGCGATTCCCGTCGGGCTGGTTGTGCTCGCCGAACTATTGGGCAGCGGTTGCAAAGCCGACGAGCTCGATCCCGCGTTCATCCCGTACAGCCTGATCCTCTCGGCGAGTTCGAGCCTCGTCTTCTCGTTGCGGAGAACGCCGGCTTCCGTGATCTTCACCGCCCTCGCCTTTGTGCTGGTCCTCGCCTACTCCGCCGCCGCCGCCGTGGCCACCGGGGTGAAGCCGATCGCGGCCCTGGTTGTGGTGGTGAGCTGGACGATCATGTTCCTAGTACGACTTTCCAGGCCGCGGGCCCTGGCCCTGTACGGGGGATTTCGCTGTCCGCCAGGAGTCCGTCGCCGCGCACATCGTGGCGCAACGCCGACGCAGTGCCGCAGCCTGGAACGCGCGCCACCTGCACGACACTGCGCTGCGCGCGCTCACGGTGATAGCTCGGCAAGGGGCGGGAGCGTCCCCCGAAGAGCTGGTGGCAATGCTCGACGGCGGCAGCTCCTTGGGAGCGACGAGGCGGACCCCGCCGGAAGCCTGTGAAGCTGACGCGGGAGATTTGGTGGCCGACATGCGGGACATCGCGAAGAAGCGATCCCGCGACCGGTTCATCGTGGAGGTCCATGGCACTGCCGGATTGTTGACGGAGCCCTCCCGCTCTGCCTTGCTGGCGGCTGTCGATGAGTGCGTCCTGAATTCCCGCCACCATGCCGGTACGGAACATGTGGACGTACTTCTCTCCCGATCAGGGAGCTGCGTGACGGTGGTCATCTCGGATTCAGGACAGGGCTTCGACCTTTTGGAGCTTCCGCCCGACAGCATAGGAGTCAAAGAATCCGTGCTCGCACGGATGCGCGACGTCGGCGGCCGTGCCTCGGTGTTTTCCGTGCCCGGACGGGGAACCACGGTCCTGCTTGAGGCGGCCACCCCGTGACCCCTGTTTTCCGCGACCCGGTTATCCGGAACGCTGTATTCCACCCTGGCCAGATCAACATCCAAGGGCCGCTTTTCATGTCCCGTGGAACGTTGGCAGCGGTCTGCCTCGTGCTGTGGGCGGCGACTTTCTATCTCGCACTCGGAGCGGGCCCCTCCTCTGAGCGCGGCACCGGCAGCATTCCTTCTCTGCACCTCATTGCTGCCGGCCTGGATCTGTTGGTACTCCTTATCGCTTTCCTAGCGTCCTCCACTGGCATGCACCCCCGTCATGCCGCTGCCCTCAGGATCCTATGGCTGCTGGCGACCCTCGGCTCCGCTTGCTGTGTGGCGGCGGCAACTGCCCCGGTTGCCGGCCTTGCCCTGGTCGTGGAAAATGCCCTTCTCACCGCTGTCTCGGTGCTACTTCTCACCCATCTCTGGAACCTGCGAGGATGCGTCTTCCTCACACTCGTTGCCGCACTTGTCAGCACAGGGTCCTACCTCCTCAGCCCTGGCGCCGAGTCCCAGGCAGCGTTGAATATCCTCTTCCTCTCGCTCTTTCCAGGCCTCGTCGCGGCATCAAGCGTGTCGCTACGCAGGGAGGCAATCCGGCGGAAGGGAGTCAGCGCCCTGAATGCGCGCCTTGAGCTCCTCACCCGGGCCATCGATGCCGGGACTGCTGCACGGGAAGCCGAATTGGCCGACACCAAGGCGCAGGTCGATGAACTCCTCGCCAAGGTCCGGCGGGACCCAACGCTGCCATTGGATCACCGTGTGGCCCGGGAGGCACAGGAACTAGCCCAAGACCTCCGACGTTTGCTGCTCGAAGCCTGGTCCGGAAATTGGCTCACCGAGGCCCTCGATCTGGAGGGACTGGACCACATCGTAGCGGTTGCCGAACCGACAGTCGTGCTGGAAGAAGTCGTCGAAGCCTCGCGCCCCGCGATCCTGTCCGCAACCATGCTGATGGCGGTGGGGCGGGCCCTGCGGAGCACGCAAAAAGGCGCGCACCAAGGGCCTCGTGTCCTCGTCGTCACTGAACCCGCAAGCCCGAACACGGTTCGAATCGCGTGGCGGATAAGCGGTGTCCGCAGGAGCCGCCTTTCTCCGCTGCTGTGGACGGAACTCGGGTCCCTCGGCGACGCTACGGTTCGCGGCGACCGCGAAGGCTGCACCATCTCAGTGGAAACGAAAAGTCGGGCCCGATGAATGACGCATCGGAAGGAGGCGCCGCACGGGACCCCGGCGCGGCGATCAAGGTCCTGATCATCGACCGCCACCAGCTCTTGGTCGATTCGCTGTCGCAATGGCTGGCCGTAAATGCACCCGATATCGCTGTGCTGGCCGAATGGAACGGCGCCCGAGCCAAGGGTGCCCTGGCCAACAGCGCCCGGGCCGACCACACGCGAGGTGACGGAGACGCCGAAGCGGATGTCGCCGTCGTCAGCGACGTTCGGGCAGTGGCCCCGATGCGAGGTGCCGGCATCCAGGTCGTCCTGCTCGCTGAGCACCTCCGCGTCGTCGAACTCGCTTCAGCCCTGCAGGCAGGGGCGCTGGGCATCGTGCCCAAGTCCGCCGAACCGGCCGACGCCGCGTCCGCGATTCGCGCTGCGGCATCCGGTCTCCGATATTTGCATCACGATGTCGAAGCACTCCTTGCCTCGGCAGGCGCGCGAAGTGTAGAGCTATCCCGCAGGGAACAGCGGCTCGTTGAGCTTTACCTTGGGCCGATTCCCCGGAGCACGCGCGACGTTGCGGAGGAACTGGGCATCAGCGAGCAGACGGTCAAATCGCACCTGCACAGGGTGCGGCAACGCTATGCCGCCGCGGGTTTCAAGGTCAGCAATGTCATCAGCTTGCAGGACCAGCTCCGAAAGGACGGCTGGTTGGACTAACCGCGTGGTTGCCGGCCCGGCGGTAGGTCCTTCCACCGTGCCGGACCGATTTCGATGCGAGGATGCTCACGGAGGCCAGCAGCAACGGAAGGCACAACGCTGAAGTGAAGCCAGCCACGATCAATTCGTGCTGGATCCCGCGGCCTCCCTCGCTCATCATGACCACCCAGAACTGGGCCCAGCAGCCCAGGACCAGCACGACGGCGAGGCGGCCCACCGCCGATCCCGTCCGGGCAGCGACGGCGAAGCCAAGCAGCAGGGTCAGCAGGTGGAAGCCAAGCAGGACCACAGGCGCGGCCTTCATCGCCGTATAGAGGGCAAAGACGAGGGACAGCCCTCCGATGCCCTCTACCAGCGGCGCCCCAAATCCCGGGACATGTCCAGCGCCGCTGCCGGGTTCCGGACTGAGCAAAACACTGATTCCCCGTTCCCCCAGGCCGATCAGGCTTGCCGGGTGGCTCGCGTAAAACAAGAAATTGCTCCCCGGATTAATGCGCTCGGACAGGATCGTCCCTGTGAACGCCGCGATGATCGCCAACGCGGCGGCGGGCAAGACGAGGGCGCTCCAGCGCCGGCATATGCTACGGGAGGGCGTGCCACGCGGCAGCCAGAACACCGCGAAGGCAATCGCGGGCAGCCACGAGACCATCTGCGGTTTGGCCGGGATCGCGAAACCGGCCACGAGGACGACGACGGGCAGCGAGAGCCACATTGGGCTGCGCCCGCTCCAGTAATTCAAGAGCGCCACGCCCAGCGCGAAGATTCCGAGGAGGGCAGCCGATTCGCCGGAAGGCGACATAAAGAACCCCACGAAGATACGATCCGAAACCACCAAGGTGAGGAGCCCTGCGAGCATGGCACGGAACAAGGTCCGTCCGGGCAGCAACGCCACGAACCAGGCAACGAGGGCCCCGAAAATCGTGCAACAGGCGACACCCGGCGCGAGGATAGCTAGAGCCGGAAGCCAGTCCAATGCCTGGGTGGGGCTCTCGCCCAGCCCGGAGAGCAGCAGTTGGGACGAGTAGGCAGGCTCCCCTCTCCAAGAGGCTTCCCGGGGCATGCCCACGGGCGGAAGCAGGAGCAAGCGGTGGAACATCAGTACTGAAGCCGTAGCGCCGAAAAGCACTGCAATTCGGCGCGGCATCATTGCGTCCAGCCTCCCTGGCCCAAAGGTGCGTGCGACGGAGGCGAGTGCCAAGCGAAGCGGGCCGGCCCGGCCTTGTCCGCGGTGGTCCCGGTACTTTCCCCACGCGCCCTCCCTTCGGTGCCTCCCGTCCTTCGCGCTACCTTGCACGCCGTCCCCGGGTAGGCCTGGCTGAGCTGAAGAGGACGATGATTGCTGCAACGAAACCAATGATCACCACGAATGAGCCAAGGAAATGGTGCATGAGGTCGAACCCTTGTTGTCCCCAGGCCTGTTGTGCCCCCGCGATCATGAGGTACCTCAGCGTGTTGCTCGAGACAACAATGAGCAACGCGATGGATCCCAGGAACGCCAAACGCACAACCCGGATTCGGCCCATGAGGAACAGGACACCTGCCAAGGCCATGATCGGAGTGAACAGCACTGCACTCGAACAAAGTCCCGTGACCATCACGGCGAATGGCTGCCCGGCGCCAAGATGGTGGAAGACGATGTCGCGAACGCTATAGGCGGAGCCGCCGAGCACCCGATCAAAAACCCAGGCCATGCCCCATGCCTCAAAGTAGCGGATGTGCTGTTGCTCCAAGATCCCGGCGATTGCGGCAGCCAGGCAAACCATGCCGGGAAGGAGGCCGCCCGCGTGGGGACCCGGACGCGAAGTACGGGGTCCCTCGGAAAGTGGGCCGGAGTAGCCTGCTCTCGTTGACACTAGGTTTCCTTAGCTAGCAAGCGGGAATCGTTTTCATTGTTGCGACGGGTCTTGGCCCAGCCGTCGCGCCCCGTGACCAAGCGGTACGTCGCACGGAGCACCGACACGTAGTTCAGGTACATGTAAGCCCAGTAACCCAAACCCCACAGCACTCCAAGCAATCTGCTCTTGTCTGAAGCGGCTTGCTTTCGATAGACCGGCCCCCAAAGGGCGAAGGGCGCGATACCGGTGGCAATGATCAGGGGGACAATGAACCAGGATGCCGCCAGCCAGGCTTCGAAACCACCCATCGTCAAGGAACCCTGCGCCACCATGGTGATGAACAATGCGGGCCACAGCACAAGGCCGAGCATTTGGATGAATGGCTGGACCAGGAAGTAGCTGGATTCGATCGCTCCGATATTGCTGAAGTAGGGCGAATCGAAGATCCGGCCGAGATAGCTGCTGCATTGCATCCCGCCATGGCACCAGCGCGTCCTTTGGGTGATGAGGCGTCGAAGGCCGGGAAGGGCTTCCTGGGACACATGGGTATCGTGCATATAAACGGTCTTGTAACCGCTCACCATCACATGGATTGCCAGCTCATAGTCTTCCAGGAGCGCCCCGTGCCATGGCTGCCCGGAGGTCTCCGCGATCGTATCTAGGGCGGAAAGGCGGGTGAACTGGCCATTGCCGCCAAGGCCGACTGTCAAAGTATGGCGACGCAGCGACTGCATGGCGGCGATGGTGGTCCGGAACTCGATGTCCTGCATGAGGATCAGGTAGCGCGAGCACGCGTGCCTTGCCCGGGCGAATCCCTTGCCCGTCTTGAGGACGGGATCGTCCACATTCGACATCCAAACAGCGGCCTGGGCGGCCCCGACCTCCCGGTCTCCGAAAGCCAGGGGACCCGCCGCTTGCCGGAATGCATTCCCTGCGAGCAGCCCGTCCGCGTCCAGCACCACCACGATCACGGAATCGCGATCCGTCCCCGATGGCAGCCAGGAATCCAGGGCGCGGTACGCCTCATTAAGTGCGTCGCCTTTGCCTGTGCGGGCGGCAGGCCTGAACCGGCGCACAAGATGGACGAGTGGGTCGGCTTCGCCGGCATGCTGCACGATCCCGGCAGTCTCGTCGTCGCTCGCGTCGTCCACCACCCAGACGTGGGCCTCGGGAAATTGTTCCCGCAGCCTTGCAAGGGTGGTGCCGATCACCGTTTCCTCGTCCCGGCAGGGAATGAAAACGTGCCACTCGAAGATCTCCGGCATGCCCTCCGGATCGGGCCTGCGCCGAAGGAACGGAACCATGATCACGCTGACGTAGGCCAGGAACACCACCAAAAGGAAGAATGCCAAAGCTTGCGCGGACTCGAGTACTGACATGTCGCTTTCCGGTAGTGCTAGGTCCCATGTGCCGTTCAAGAAGGTGGAGCGGGGCGGCCCTCCACAAAGGGCCGCCCCGGCGGTTGCGGCTAGGGCCGGTTGCGGCTAGGGCCGCCCCGGAGGTTTTGGCTAACCGCGGTTGCGGCTAGGAACGCGGGTGTTCGGCCTGGCGTTTGGCTGCTTTAAGCCTGCTGTTGCGCAGGAGCACGAAACCGGCCACCAGCAACGCGACTCCCGCGAGGATCGCCCAGCCCAAGGTCGGCGCGCCGCTCGCGGCCAGGGTTCCCCCGCCGGCCACCGTTCCGCCCGTGGTCCAATTGCTGCCGTACATCCGGGTTCCTTCCCTCGTAGTTGACCCTTGATTCAGGTGAGGTCAGGCTGCAACGGCGATGTTCCGGCGTCGTGCGCGGAAGAACAGCCAGGCGACGAGCGCGAGGAGGCCTGCCGCCCCGCTGATGGCGAGTGTGTCCTTGTTGAGGACGGGAATGGCGGCTGCATCCAGGTTGGGACCGACGATGGCGTTCGCGAGGTTGACCGTGGCGATGCTGCCGCCGGCAATGCCAAGTTGCAGGGCGCGCTGGGTGAAGACGCCTCCGTTGCTTTCCTTGATGTTGACCTTCGCGGAGAGCAGTGCCGTGAGGGCATCGGACATAGGGGCCAAGAGCGTCCCCGACAGTCCCGCGACGACGCCGTTCAAGGTGTTGGTGAGGACTGCCAGCGTGGGAGCCGCGGTGATCTGCGCGAGGGGCCCGAGAGCGTTGACCGCGGCCGTGGCGTTGGTCAACGCCGTATTGACCAACATGGTGATCTTGTTGGCAGCGGCCTGCGGGAGGAACGAGACGAGGTCCATTCCGGGAGGCAAGGAGTTGAGGTCCGGTACTCCCGCGACCGCGAGGAGGTCCGCCTCGGTGATGGAAATAGTGCCGCCCGCAAGCGGGTTCGCCACAGTGGCACCCAAGGGTGTCAGGACAAGGTTCGCAGCATTGATCGCTGTTCCGACTGTGCCTGAAACTCCGGCGATGACCGTTCCCCCGACGTCGGCTGATACGCCGGCGATGACTGATTCGCCGACCGCGGCCGCCCCCTGGTCTTTCTCGGCGGCGGAGGCCAAAGTGGTGATTTTGAGGTCCACGTTCACGAGGTCGGCGCCACCCAGGATGTTCGCTGTGCCGAGCTTGACCTCGGCGGCCGGGACGCCGGTGCTACCCGAGCCCGGCAAGCCTCCCGGCAGGGTGACGAGGCCCGGCGCGCCGGAGACGGTTCCGGAGAAAGCCGCGGAGGAGCCGTCGTTCACCGCTTTGGCATACTGGCTCACGGCGCCCACTTGGATGATGCCGTTGTTCTGCAGCAGCGGAATATTGCCGGCCCCGACGTTCACGACTCCGAAAACGGCGGAGAAGTCCAGTGGCGTGCTGTTTTCGATCACCGCGGGGCCGGAGGGCGGAGTGCCGACCTGTTGGGCGGTTGCCGCGCCGTTTGACGCCAAGCCGGCGAAGCTCGGGATGGCAAGGACGGTCCCGTCAATGATTTGCCCGCTGCCCGACGAGATAACATCCGTTTGCGCTGCGGTTGCTGCGGGCGCCGCTACCAAGCCGAATGCCAAGGCCGCGAGGGTGCTCACGCCGATCGCGGCCGGCCATGTCCTGTATTTGTCATTCACGTATTGCCCCCTTGATGTGTGTTGGGGGCACCGAGGAGACGCCCCCAACTGAAACCAGGAGGACTAACTCCTCCCAAATGGATAGTTAACAGGCGCTTGGTAGGGCGCTCCGTGGAGGTACCCGATTGGGTTAAGCGACAAAGTCAGGGCACCGCGAGCCGATGCCCAGCAGGGCATCGATAGCTGCGACAGCGCGTTCGGCCGCCCTGCCGTCGCCATACGGATTCACGGCCGTGGCCATCGCCGAGTACAGGGCTTCGTCGCGCAGCAGGGATGTCACGGCGTGCACGATCTCGCCTTCGTCGGTACCGACCAGCCGTGCCGTTCCAGCGGCGAGCGCTTCCGTTCGTTCCGTGTTCCCGCGCATCACCAGGACGGGCTTGCCCAAGGCCGGAGCTTCCTCCTGCACGCCTCCCGAGTCCGTCAACACAAGGTGGCACCTGCCCAGGACCTTCGTGAATTGCGCGTAGCCGAGGGGTTCGAGGCTGGTGATGTTGGAAATGCCTTCGATCGCCGGGACGACTGCTTCCCTGACGGCGGGATTGGGGTGCAGTGGAAGCACGATTTCGACGTCGGAGTGCCGTTCCGCAATGACGGCAAGCGCACGGCCAACCCCTGCCATCGCGGGGCCTTGGTTTTCGCGGCGGTGCAGGGTCACCAGCAGGATCCTGCGCCCGGAGTCGAGGATCCGCTGGAGGGCGGTTCCCGCGGGGTCCCCGGACGTTCCGACCGTCTTGGCCGTGGCGAGGAGTGCGTCGATGACCGTGTTGCCGGTAACGGCAATGGCATTGGCCGCGATGCCTTCGGCCAAGAGGTTGTCCTTGCCCGTCGCCGTGGGTGCAAGGTGCAGCGAAGCGATTTGTCCCAGTAGCCGGCGGTTCGCTTCCTCGGGGAAAGGGGAACGCAGGTTTCCGCTGCGGAGCCCTGCCTCGACGTGGACCACGGGAATCTGCTGGTAGAAGGCGGCCAGGCCGGCAGCCAGGGCGGTGGTGGTGTCGCCTTGGACGACGACGGCGTCCGGCATGATCTCGCCCAGGACTTCCGTCAGTCCGGACAACGCCTTCTCCGTGACGCCTGCCAAGGTTTGCCGGGGTTGGATGATGTCAAGGTCCCAGTCAGGCTCGATTCCGAAGAGCTCGTTGACCTGGTCCAGCATCTCCCGGTGCTGCCCTGTCACCGCGACTGGTACGTTGTAGCGGCGCGTCGCCCGTAAGGCATGGACCAGCGGTGCCATTTTGATGGCTTCCGGCCGCGTTCCATAGACAAGCAAGACCGTGCGTTTATTCATTTTTCTCCTCAAGCCCTATGTGCCGTCGGAGATTAGCAACCACCCGTTCCGCGACCCGGAGCACTCCCCATTCGGGTCAATCCCCCGCGCACCCCCGAGGAGCATGTCCAGCCTTCGTCCGGAGCAACGGACATCACCGGTTTATGTCCATCCGTCGCGGCAAGGGGAGCGCATGCTCAGTCGAGTTGCGGCACGGAGGTAAGCGCGCCACGCAACTCGCGAACCGCCGTCGGGCTTCCCGCGACGAACCAGTCCAGCCCGTTGACGCGTACGACGGCGGTGTCCCCGCCGGCCGCGCGGACGATCGCCTTGCCGGGGAGCCAGTCCCACTCGGGGCAGCTGTGTTGGAACCAGCAGCCGAGCTCGCCGTCGGCCACGCGCCCCAGATCACACGAGCCCGAGCCGAACATCCGAAGCGTCGCGGCGGAAACGGCCGCCGCATGCCATGGCATCGCCGCTCGCGGATCCGCGAGCCAAGCCGGGTGGATGTACGTGGCGGCGCCTATCTGGCCAAGGGAAGCATCCGAGGGGCTTGAAAGGCGTTCCCCGTTCAGGGTTGCGGGACGGGCCTCCCCGCCGCTCCAGAGCTTGTCCAGCTCCGGCTGGTAAATGGCGCCCAGGATGACGTCGGGGTCCGGGCCCGCGCCGTCGGATGCGGGTTCGTCATGCTTGAGGGCGATCGCGGAGCACCAGTACGTGGAACCGTGGAGGAAGTTGTAGGTGCCGTCGACCGGATCGATGACCCACGTGCGGCCGCTGCTCCCCGCCACGGAGCTTCCCTCCTCGCCCAGGATCCCGTCGTCGGGGCGGCACCGGCGCAATTGCTCCAGGACGTAGGCTTCGGCTGCGTGGTCGGCCGCCGTGACGACGTCGGAGACTGAGGTCTTGCGCTCGCCCTGCAATCCGCCCATGCGCATCAGCAAGGCTAGCAGCCCGGCTTCCCGGACCAGGGCCGCGGCCAAGGCGTAATCGTCGAGCGAAGGGTCAAGTTCTGTGGCGGAGTGCCTGCCGGTGGTCATTGATCCAGCTTATGTGGCGGGATAATGATTGACATGGCCAAAACCCCAGCGCAGCGCATCAAGAAGCATGGCGCCAACGCCGCCGTTCCACAGCACCACTTGCCGTCGGTGGTCAATCCCACCACGCAACGGTCTCCGGAGAAGGCGCAGGGCAACGCCAAGCTGGTAGTGATCGCGGGCGTCGTGGCCAGCCTGTTCCTGTTCTGGTACGTGCATCTTTTGACGCTGAACCAGATGACCCAGCTCTCCGGCGGCCTGGCGATGCCCGATTCACTCGTCGGCGGCTTTTCCACGGACTACGTCCAGCACCTGCGCACGGCCATGAACGACGACGCCCGTGGCCAGTTGAGCTACATCCACAAGACGGCCGGCACGTTGTTCCCGCTGATTTTCGGCTTCACCTGGCTTCTGTTGGTGGGGACGAATGTGGCAAGGAAGGCAATGCGATGGACGCTGTGGTCCGCTCCCCTGCTGTTCGCGGTGGTCCGTTTGTGGGGCAACGTCGCGGTTGACGCCGCCTTGGGAGCCGCAGTGCCCGACGCCGGACAGGTCGCTTTGGCGTCGACCCTCACCGTCCTGGGATGGGCGCTGTTCTTGTTGAGCCTGGTGGCTGGCGTCGTCGCCGTAATGCTGGGAAGGCGCGGTCCGAAACGCGCGTGAGGATCGTCAGGACCCGAGCAACTCCCGGGCCTGCTCCGCCCGTTGGTGCGCGCCGGCCTTTTCGAAACGGTCTGTCGCTTCCGCGAGGCTTTCCTCCGCTGCCTTCCGGCCACCGGTATCGGCCTGGGCTCGCGCCATGAGGAGGAAGATCTCCCCGGCGGTCTGCGGCGGCAATTGGTCGGCCCGGTCCTTGATTTCCTCCAATAGCGCGATCGCGGCCGGAGCGTCGCCGGCGAGGTAGTTCCAGTGGGCACGGTTCAAGCGGAGGAGCAGGATGTCCTCTTCGCTGCCGCCGACAACGTCGGTGGCGAGTTCTGCCCGTTCGATGCACCGCAGGGTCGCCGCGTCGGCAACTTCCGCGGCCAGCCTCATTGCTGCCGATGCCTTGTTGAATTTTGCCCAGAGGTCCAGGTTCCGGGACGGGGAGAAGGTCTCGGCGGCGAGTTCGTGGTGGTGGAGGCCTTCTTGGACTTTGTCGCAAAGAAACGCGACATTCCCAATCACCCAGTACGCCTTGCCTGCAAGTTCGTCGTCCATCTCATCGGAAATCCTGGCGGCGAGGGACAGGCATTCTTCCCATGCCTCATCAAGTTTGCCCGATTCCCCCAGGGCGGCGATGAGGGCTTGCCTGGCGTGGACGGCGATTTCCATGTCCGCATCGTCGTCGACCAATCCGACAGCAGAAGCTGCCGCCTCGGCGGCCGATTCCAACAAGCCTTCCCCTTGCAGGGATTTTGCCATCAGGATGAAGGCCCGGGCGCGGCGTTGCGGCGAGACTTCAGCGAACGACGCCTCCGCGAGGGACCGCGCAACCAGCGTGCATTCGCTGAAATTGCCGGCATCGAGCAGGTTCTCGGCCTGCAGGAAGGTCATATTCCACCATCCCGCCGTATCGCCCTCGTCCAAGGCGATATCCGCGGCAGAGCGTGCCCCGTCCGCAGCCTTGACGAACTCGTGGCTGGCGCGGTGGCCCCTGGCTTGAAGCTCGGCGGCAGCATACGACGGCGCGACCTTGTTTTCTCCCATAGCTCCATTATGTCTCTGAGCCAATCAGTGGTCCGTCCAAGACGTATTCCATCCGAATACCGGGACGTCAGCCACTTAATAGCACGATCCTAGCTAATGCTGGCAAAACACTGATGACACGGCGTGTCGTTGCTCTTATACTGATCATGTTTCACTTTCTTCACTCCAAGCGCATCAGTCACAAACCCACCAGGAGATTCCGCATGAAAAAGACCGTCGCCGCGCTTCTTGCCGCAGCAGCAATCGTCCTCGCCGGACTTTCCGGCACCGCCGCCGTTTCCGCCAGCAGCGAGAATCCGTCCCACGACTCGTCCATAGCAGTCGGCTGGTGGCCCAACGCCAACACGGCCTCCGTTGAAGCCGTTGGATGGTGGCCGAACTCCACCACCTCGAACACGAAGTAACTGGCGGTAGTTGTCCTCATAGGCACACAGTCCTTTCACGGTGCGTTGGGACGACTGATGCGACACAGGCAGGAGGGCACCGGGTCGACGCCCGGCGCCCTCCTGCGTAGTTGTCTTTACCTCGGCGAGGACGCCGCCAACAGCTCCGCGAACTTCTCCGGGGGCATGGGCCGCCCGAAATAGTAGCCCTGGCCGCTGGCACAGCCGAGTCGTGCGAGCTCGGCTGCCTGTTCGGCCGTTTCGATACCCTCCGCCACCGCCTGCATCCCGCACGCATGGATGAGTTGGAGGACGGCCGCGACGAAGTCGCGCTCTTTCTCGTCCCCGCCGAGCCCCTGGATCAACGAGCGGTCGATCTTGACCACGTTCACGGGCAGGTTCCGCAGGTAGCTAATGGAGGAATAGCCCGTTCCGAAATCGTCGATCTCCAAGTGGATGCCCAAATGCCGGAGGCCGGCGAGCGAGTACTTGTCGATATCGCCGCCATTGACGGCCATGGACTCCGTCAGCTCGATCACCAACTTCGACGCGTCGATTTCCGTTTCGGCGAGGACTTCGCGTACGTGCTCGATGAGCTCCAGGCTCTGCAGCTCAGTTGTCGAGATGTTGACCCGCATGCTGAAATCGTCGTCGACGCCGGGTCCGTCCTGCCACTCGCGCAATTGGCGCATCGCCTGGCGCAGTACCCAATAGCCCAAATCGATGATGATCCCGGTTTCCTCCGCGAGGGGAATGAATCCGTCGGGCATCAGTAATCCGCGTTCGGGGTGGTTCCAACGCACCAGCGCCTCCGCGCCCTCGATCCGTCCGGACTTCAGTTCCACGACTGGTTGGTAATGCAGAACCAGCTGATTGGTGCGTATCGCTTCGCGCAGCTCCGTGATCATGACGCCTTGAAGGCGGCGCGCATGCAGTAACGCGGGCTCGAAGACCCTCACGCTGCTGCGCTGCTCCGCCTTGGCCGCGTACATTGCGGTATCGGCTTCAATGACGAGGTCATCGACGGTCTGGCCGGGCTCGGCAACGCTGAGTCCGATGCTCGTTCCGCAGACGATCCGGACTTCCCCGATGTCGATGCTTTCGCCGAGTGTCCTGAGGATCCGCTTGGCTACTCCACGTGCGTATGCCGCATTCGACGCGGGTAGCAGCACGGCGAATTCGTCTCCACCCAGCCTCGCCACGACGTCGTTCTCGCGCACCGCGGCGAGCAAGCGGCGGGCAGTGACCTGCAAAACGGTGTCCCCCGCGCTGTGCCCCAAAGTGTCATTGATCCCTTTGAACGAGTTCAAATCCATGACGAGCAACGCGGGCGGGAGTTTGCCGCGCTCCATTTCCGCGAGTTCGTGGCTCAGCGCCCGGTCGAGCGCCGTGCGGTTTGCCAACTGCGTGAGCGGATCGGTGAGCGCCATCCTCTCCAACTCGATTTGGGCATCCCGAAGCATCGCGGTGCGGCTCTCGACCCGTTCCTCGAGTTCCTGGTAGATGGCTTGGAGGTCGTCCGCCATGAGGTTGATCCCCGTGATGACCGCGGCTACCTCGTCCCGGGGACCGGAAACCGGGATACGCGTACTGAGGTCGCCGTCCGCGATCTTGATGATGCCTTCGACGAGGGCAAGAAGCCGGGGATCCTGGGGTTGGCGCTGGTCCCCGGATTTCTCCTGGTCCCGGGGCTCGGCTTGGTCCCCGGATTTCTCCTGGTCGCGGGGCTGCCGGGGCGGCTGGGTTTCAGGACTCACCACGCAAGCTCCTCAACCAATCGCGGGCATCGGACCCGGACGTGAAGAACCGGGCCGGAACGGAGTCCGGCTTCGCCCGTAGGAGGTAATGCGCGATGACCCGGTCCACCGGACTCTCCCCCAGCAAAGCACATGCCGAGGTCGTGGCCGAATTCGAGTACACGAGCCGGGCGTCGTTGGTTACGGAGAGGACCCCGGTGACGGTGAGGAGCGAAGGCAGCTTCCGGCCGTTCGCCAATGTCCGCACCATCGAGGCGGCGGCATTGGCTTCTGGAGCGCGGACGATGGTGCCAGGCGGCAGGGTGATTTCAACGATCCCGTCTTCGGCCATTTCGACGACGATGGGGCCTGCCGCGGCGGGGCGCCCCTCCGCGGGAGCAGGCGCCTGCACACGCAACGGTGAGTCCAAGGCTGGGCGTCCCGGAAGCCGCAGAACAAGCTGATGAGTCATAAGTCCTATGTTCTGCCGTATCCCTCGATTTGGTCAGCGCCGGGCTGCATGTAACCCTCAGCCCGGCGCCCTTGACGGTAAGTGCACTCAGGATAGTGCAAACGGCGGACAATAGCTTCCCTATGGCCAGGCTCGAAGATCCGCCACTTTCACTGGCCGTTTTTGCTTCCGCCTCGCAGTACGGACGCGTTGCGCCACCACCAGCCCTGCGGCGGAGAATCCGACGGTTACCGGATAGGCCATCAGGCGCTCGAGGGTTCCTGGCTCGGGCACCTCCATCCGAGTCAGGCCGCCCGCGGCAAGCGCCAGAAAAGACACCGTCCCGCATGCCAGGATGAACCAGCTCATGGGCGTATGCGGAAGCCAAAGAATTCCGAGCAGCAGGAGCGCCAAGGCCCCGCCGATGAAAAACATGAGCGCGCCGGCCAAGTGCCAGGGAGACCCGAGGTCTTCGGGAACCAAACCGACGATCACCGTTCCCGTGCCGGACACTCCCGTCAACAGGCGGACCGCCAGGGCGGCGAGCCATCCCTTATTGTCCGCTGCCGGTTCCTGGACCCGGACCCCGGAACGGGCCGCGATGCGCAACAGGGCGGAGTTCAGCAGCAATGCTCCGAGCAGCATGCCGAGCCCCTGGACCACGAAGGAAGCGTTCATGAGCAGGTGGAGTGGCGAACAGACGTAGCGGTTCTCGTGGACGCGGCAACTGAGGGCGCCGAGGTCGCTGATGAATCCCGTCCGGCGATCATACGGCTGGGACCCGCGCCAAGCCTCAATGACCGCCGCTTCGGCCACGAAATACTGGACCACGCTCAGTTGGGCCCATGCGCCGATCGCGGCGCGGGTAGAGGCGAGGTTGGGAAAATGCCCGCCAGGCAGGGTTCCGCTCGTCGTCTGCTCTCTCATCACGCCAGCGTAACGCGGGACAATGACGGCGCCCCCCACCGCGCGGGCGATCCAGTAACTCCCCGCGCGCCGCGGGTCAGGGGTGGTGTTCGGGTCCGGCGCCGGCAGCTTGTATGCTTGTATGCGTGCCCGGCGGCCGGCTCTTGGAGCCCAGGACGGGTACAGGCCCTCGTAGCTCAGTGGATAGAGCACGGCTCTCCTAAAGCCGGTGTCGTTGGTTCGATTCCAATCGAGGGCACTTGAAACAGCAGCCGGACGGATCGTCGCCGATTCAAGACTTGCGGGCGTACCTGCAAGGCAGCTGGACCGTGGAGCGGTCCCTTTGGGACCGGGCGACCGGCACGCACGGCGCCTTTACCGGCGTCGTCCGCTATTCCGAAGTGCCCGACGGCGGCCTCCACCTTCGCGAGGACGGCATCATGTCCTGGCCCACCCACACCGGCCCCGCATTCCGCGAGTATCTCCTGAGGCCCTCGGATTCGCCCGAAGCGATGGATGTGTTCTTTCCAGATGGTCGGCCGTTCCATCGCATGAGCTTCAGCGCCCGGGGCAATGAGGACCGGCACTGGTGCGATCCCGACGACTACAAAGTCAACTACGCTTGGGGCGGTCCGGACTCCTTCAGCTATGCCTGGGATGTCCACGGACCGGCGAAGGACTTGCTGCTCGAATCGCAGCTCAGGAGGGAACAATGACCAGCACGGATGCGGCCAAGGACCTGATCGTCGTCAGCGCTGTGTGCGTGTTCGACGACGCCGGGCGCCTCCTGACCGTGCGGAAGCGCGGCACTAACAAGTTCATGCACCCCGGCGGCAAACCGGAGCCCGGGGAGACGGCAGCCGAAACGGCTTCCCGCGAGCTCGCCGAAGAAGTAGGGATCCATATCGCTCCGGCGGAGCTGGAGCCTTTGGGGGTGTGGTTGGCAAAGGCCGCCAATGAAGCCGCCACGGACATCGAAGCCACGGTTTTCACTGCGCCGGGGACGTGGGAGGCGCATCCTTCGGCCGAGATCGCGGAGATCCGCTGGCTGGACTTCGGCGGGGAACTCCCGGCCGACCTCGCACCGCTCCTGACGGATCACGTTCTGCCCGTATTGACGAAAGCCTAGGCGATTTCCCCATCCCTGCCGAGAACAGTGGAGCTTTTAGGCCCGCGGTGGCAAAGTTTGCTTTAACTTAATTAGGTCTCTGCATATCCGGATCCAGCTGGGGGATCTCTTGCAATCTCTTGACGAAGGCATACCCGCCATCGCGACCCGCGAGTCCAGGATGAATGGGCCCCGCGGGCACGTGCGCGCCGTCGCGTGGAAGGTTGCTGCCGCCGCGGTCATGCTCGTCGCACTGCTCGCCTTCCTCAGTGCCAATCAAGGATCCTCGTTGGCACAGTCCGTGGGGGACCTCGCTATCCTCGCTGCTGCCCTGCTCGCCTGCGCCAGTTGCGCGACGGCGGCACGTGCCAAGGACGAAAGCGCCAGGGCATGGTGGTTCATGGCGCTTTCGACGCTCGTCTGGTCGGTGGGCCAGGCCGTCTGGACGTATTACGGAATCACGCAGGATCACGATTATCCGTACCCATCCATCGCCGACGCCGCTTTCATCTGCTATGCACTTCCGGCCGCAATCGCACTCTTCCTGTTCCCGCGCCCAAGCGTTTCCCGGGTTGCCTTCGTGCGCGGCCTCCTCGACTCTGCCGTCATCGCCTCTGCAGTGCTTTTCATGAGCTGGGCGACGGTGCTCGGTCCCATGTTCAAGGCCGAAGGGCAGGACACCCTCACCCACCTCACTGGCCTCGCCTACCCGGCCGCCGACATCGTCATGGTTTCCATCGTCCTCATGCTCACGATGCGCAGGCCCCACGGCGAGCGCAGGCGCTGGGTGTGCCTTGGGGGCGGTCTCCTGGTCCTCGCGATCACCGATAGCGTCTACGTCCGCATCACTTTCGACGGCGTTACGGGAACCACCGGGACGCCCCTGGCCGCCGGCTGGATCGTGGCCTTCCTCCTGATCGCTCTCGCCCCGACGGTGCGGCACTCGGCGCGGCCCGGCACCGACCGGCGCCTCTATACGCTGGTCCTGGAACTGCTCCCCTATGCTCCCGTTTTGGGCGCCATCCTGGTGGCCCCTGTGCGGTTCGGCCGTCCGGGTGATCCATTCCTCCAAGGAATCGGCGTCACCGTCCTCGTGCTCGCCATTACACGCCAAATACTGATGGTCCTTGAAAACATCAGCCTGACCCGGGACCTGGAATCGAAGGTCGCGCAGCGCACCGCGGAATTGGAGGGCCTGGGCGCGATCGTTAATTCCTCGGCCGATGCCATCGTGGGCAAAACACCCGGTGGGGTCATTACAAGCTGGAACCCGGGGGCCGCCCGGATTTACGGCTACACCGCATCCGAAGCCATCGGCAAGCATGTCTCCTTCCTCTTGCCGGACCACCTTGTGGACGAGGAAAAGCAACTCCTTGCGGCTGTCGCCGCGGACGGCCAAACGCGCAGTTTCGAGACGGAACGGGTCCGGAGCGATGGTTCGGTTTTTCCGGTCTCCGTGACGATGTCACCGATCCGCGGTACTGGCGGCATCCATGGAGTTGCCACCATCGCCCGGGACATCACCGAACGCCGCATGGCCCAGTCCGAGTTGGTGGCTGCCCGGGAAGCCGCCGAGGAATCGAGCCGCTTGAAGTCCGAGTTCCTCGCAACGATGAGCCATGAGATCCGGACTCCCATGAACGGTGTGATCGGCCTGACCGGCTTGCTGCTGGACACTCCCCTGGACGAGGTGCAACGCCAATATGCAGAGGGAGTCAGGGGGGCCGGCGAAGCTTTGCTCGCGCTGATCAATGACATTCTCGATTTTTCCAAGCTTGAAGCGGGCAAGGTGGACCTGGATCCTGCGCCTTTCGATCCGCGCTCCTTGGTGGAGGAGCTCGCGGGCCTCCTGGCGGAGGCCGCCCAAGCGAAGGGGCTCGAGCTTATCGCCTACTGCCGGCCGGAGGTCCCGGCCATGCTTGTGGGCGATGCCGGGCGCATACGACAAATCCTGCTGAATCTCGCATCGAACGCGGTGAAGTTCACCCCGTCCGGCGAAGTGGTCATCAGCGTCAAGGTGCTGAAGCGGGACGCCACACGGGTCTTCGCCCGATTCGAGGTCCGCGACACGGGAATCGGCATCGATCCTGCCGATCATCTTCGGCTTTTCGAGTCGTTTTCGCAGGCGGACGCTTCCACGACCCGCAGGTACGGGGGGACGGGCCTTGGCCTTGCGATCTCCCAGCGGCTTACCGAGGCGATGGACGGCACCATAGGGGTGGATAGTTCCCTCGGCAATGGCAGCACCTTCCGGGTCACCCTTCCCTTGGGAGTGGCAGACGACGTCGACGCCCCCAACCCTGCCTCGCCCGACCAGTTGACGGGACTTCGGGTCCTGGTGGTTGACGACAATGCGACCAACCGGTTGGTGTTGGAATCCCAATTGCGGGGTTGGCACATGGAAACAGAGGCAATCGGCGATGCCCGGCAGGCCTTGGCGCGCTGCCGCGAGGAGGCCGCTGCGGGCCGCCCCTTCGACGTCGCCGTCCTCGACATGATCATGCCGCATATGACGGGGCTGGAGCTCGCGCGGGAGTTGAGCACCGACGTCGTGCTGGCTTCCACCCGGATCATCATGCTGACGTCCACGATGAGCGTGAACAAGGCGGAGTTGGCGGCCGCGGGAGTCCGGGAGTGGTTGACGAAACCCGTGCGCAGCTCGGAATTCTTCGATCGGCTGATGCGCCTGGTGGCGGGGCGGCCGGCCGCCACGCCCTCGGCGACCCCGCCTGCTGCACGGGTACCTATTATCGCGGCCGCGCCGAAGGAAAAGCGGCCATCCCGCGGCCTGATCCTAGTGGTGGAGGACAACGAGGTAAACCAGCTGGTGGCGCAAAGCATGGTGGCGAAGCTGGGATACGACGTCGATCTCGTCGCCGACGGGACAGCGGCGGTCGCCGCGACGGCAGCCACCCAATACCTTGCCGTCTTGATGGATTGCCACATGCCGATCATGGACGGTTTCGAAGCAACAAAGGCTATCCGTGCACGGCAGAATGGCCACGGACGGCTTCCCGTCATCGCCATGACGGCAGGCGCCATGGATGAGGACCGCGAACGATGCCTCGCCGCCGGCATGGACGACTACCTGACGAAACCGGTCGACATGGCGCAATTGGGCCGGGTCCTGGAACGGTGGATCCCGAAAAGCGCGGAACCCGTCCAGGAAACCACCGAAGCGGTGTTCGACGCCGCGAGGCTGGAAACGCTGCGCGGGCTCGGACCGGACGACGGACTGGGCCTACTCCCCGCAGCGGCCCGGGCCTTTCGCCAGGAGGCCGAAACGAGCCTCGAGGCATTGCGGCAGGCAACGGACAACGGCGGTGGAGAACCCCTCAAACAGGCCGCGCACAAGCTGAAGGGCTCCGCCGCGAACATTGGGGCCGTCCGTGTGGCGAGGCTCTGTGAAGAGCTGGAACGAAGGCCCGAAAGCGTTGCGGAGGCCCGGGCCGTGGTCGCCGCACTTGATGACGAACTCTCCCTGGTGGACAAGGCGTTGGACCACGCCCTGTCCAGGCCACAATGAAGGTGCTCGTCGCGGACGACGATTTCGGTTCGCGGCTGGTGGCAAAAGCGGCAGTGGAACAGTCCGGCCACGAGTGCATCGTGGCCGCCGACGGCAATGCGGCATGGGAGGCGTACGGGCGCTACCGTCCGCAGGTCGTGGTCACCGACCTCATGATGCCCGGGATTGACGGCCTCGACCTCTGCCGCGCCATTAGGTCCGCGGAAGACAACTCCTACACGTACCTCGTCCTGGTCACCTCGAAGGATTCCCGCGAAGACGTCGTTGCAGGCGTGGAGGCCGGCGCCGACGACTACGTCGCCAAACCGCTTGACCCGTTCACCCTGCATACTCGCCTGCTGGTCGCGCAAAGGGTCACCTCGCTCCACGCGGACCTTGCGCGATACCGCGCGGCCCTCGCCGAGCAGGCCCGCACCGACCCGCTGACAAAGCTCCATAACCGGCTGAAGCTGACCGAGGACCTCGACCAGTTGCATCAGAGAAGCTCCCGCTACGGAACGGATTACAGCCTGGCCATTTTCGACGTCGACAATTTCAAGAGCTACAACGACATCTACGGCCACCAGGCCGGGGATGCGGCACTCCAGGCGGTGGCGGCTTCCCTTGCTAGCAGCGGACGGAAGAGCGATGGCATCTACAGGTTCGGCGGGGAAGAATTCCTCCTCCTGCTTCCGGGGCAGGCGATTTCCGGAGCCGAAACGAGGCTCACCCGAGCGCTAAAGGCCGTACGGGCGTTGAACATCGAGCATTCCGGAAATCCCTCCGGCGCCCTGACGGTGAGCGCCGGGGTGTCAGCGTTCGTGCGCGGGCACCGGGTCAGCAGCGACCGGCTCCTCAAGGAAGCCGACATGGCCCTGTACACGGCAAAAGCCGTGGGGCGGGACCGCGTTGAAATCGCCCCGGAAGTCCGTCAAATCATCCGGAGCTGAAGCGTCACAGCTCCGGAACTGCTTCCTGGGCCACGGCTGTGGCCTCCGCGAACTGGGTGTTGTACAGCTCGGCGTAGCGGCCATCTGCTGCGAGGAGTTCGGCGTGCGTACCGCGCTCCACGATGTACCCGTCCTCCACCACCAGGATCACGTCGGCCGCCCGGATCGTGGACAGCCGGTGGGCGATCACGACGGCGGTGCGCCCCTCGAGCGCCTCGGCCAAGGCCGCTTGGACGGCCGCTTCGCTCGTTGAGTCAAGGGCGGCGGTTGCTTCGTCCAGGATGACGACCCTCGGTTGGGCGATGAGCAGGCGGGCAATGGTGAGCCGTTGCCGTTCGCCTCCGGAAAGCCGGTAGCCGCGCTCCCCCACCACCGTCTCCAGGCCATCGGGCAGGGATCGGACCATGGCTTCAAGCCGGGCCCTGCGCAGGACCTCCCACATTTCTTCTTCGCTCGCATCAGGCCGGGCCAAGCGGAGGTTGGAGGCGATGCTTTCGTGGAAGAGGTGGCCGTCCTGGGTCACCATGCCCAAGGTCGCGCGCAGGGAGTCGAAGGTGGCGTCCCTGACGTCCAGGCCGGTGCCGGGTCCGAAGCCGCCCAAGCGCACCGCGCCGGAGTCGACGTCGTACAGGCGGGAGAGCAACTGGGCGACCGTCGATTTTCCGGCACCGGACGATCCGACCAATGCGACTGTTTGCCCCGGTTCCACGCGGAAACTGATGCCGTGCAGGACTTCCTCGCCACCCCGGGTGTCGAGCGTGGCCACGTCCTCCAGTGACGCGAGGGACACTTTGTCCGCCGAAGGATAGGCAAAGCGGACGTCCTCGAATTCCACTGCAACGGGTCCCTCCGGCACCGGGATGGCGCCGGGCTTCTCCTGGATGAGCGGCTCGAGGTCCAGGATCTCGAAGACCCGCTCGAAGCTGACCAGTGCGCTCATGATCTCCACCCGTGCGTTGGACAGCGCCGTGAGCGGAGCATAAAGGCGGGTGAGGAGCAGCGCCAGCACCACGACGTCGCCCGCGGCGAGCTGGCCACTCAGGGCGAGCCAGCCGCCGAGGCCGTAAACGAGGGCGAGGGCAAGTGCCGAAACCAGCGTGAGGGCGGTGATGAACGTGAACTGCAACATGGCGGTACGGACGCCGATGTCCCGCACCCGTCCGGCGCGCAGTGCGAACTCGGCGGATTCCTCGTCGGGGCGGCCGAACAGTTTCACGAGCGTCGCTCCGGGTGCGGAGAAGCGCTCGGTCATTTGCGTTCCCATTGCGGCGTTGTGGGCCGCGGCTTCCCGCCGGAGGTCCGCGAGCTTGGAGCCCATGCGACGGGCGGGGATGAGGAAGATCGGCAACAGCACCATGGCCAGGACAGTGACGAGCCAGGAGGTGTTGAGCATGACGACGAGCGTCAAGACCAAGGACACGAAGTTGCTGACCACTCCGGACAGCGTGCCCGCGAAGGCCGACTGGGCGCCGATGACGTCGTTGTTGAGCCGGCTGACGAGAGCTCCCGTTCGCGTCCTGGTGAAGAACGCGATCGGCATCCGCTGCACGTGGTCGAACACCCGGGTGCGAAGGTCCACGATGACGCCTTCGCCGATCACCGAGGACAGCCAGCGGGTCAACAGGCCCAGCCCCGCGTCGGCAATGGCGACGGCGGCGATGAGTCCAGCGAGGCCCACGACGACGTCGACGCCCGAGCGCGCGATGATCGCGTCAACAACCCGGCCTGCCAGCACCGGAGTGGCGACGGCGAGGACCGCGCCGACGATGGAAGCCAGGACGAAAGCGATCAGCTTGTTGCGGTGTGGTTTCGCGAAGGCCAGGACGCGCTTGATGGTTTCCCGGGAGAACGGCTGGGAACCGCTCTTGGCACGGGTGATGTTGTAGAGCGAGCGCCAGGCGACGCCGTCCATGCTCATGGCTTTTTGTTCCCCATTCCGGAAGTGTGGTGCAGTTCGGTCACGGTGCCGGCGTCAAGGTGCCAACGGACGTCGAGCCGGACATTTTCGAGAAGGCGGCGGTCATGCGTGACCAGTAGGAGCGCGCCTTCGTAGCTTTCGAGGGCCTCCTCGAGCTGCTCGATGGCAGGCATGTCGAGGTGGTTGGTTGGTTCGTCGAGGACCAGGAGGTTGACCCCGCGGGCCTGCAGGAGCGCGAGGGCGGCCCGGGTCCTTTCGCCCGGGGACAAGGAGTCGACGGTCCTGGAAGTGTGGTCCGCTTTGAGGCCGAACTTGGCCAGGAGGGTGCGGACGTCGGCGGAGTTCCAATCGTCGAGGACGGCTTCGACCGCATCGGCCAGGTTCAGGTGCCCGGCCAGCAGGCCGCGTGCCTGGTCGATCTCGCCAATGGCGACGGACGCACCCATCGACGCGTCACCGGCGTCGGGCTCCTGGATACCCAGCAGCAGCCGCAAAAGGGTGGACTTTCCCGCGCCGTTCGGCCCCGTGATCCCAATCCGTTCGCCGGCGTTGAGCTGGAGGTTCACGGGTCCCAGCGTGAAATCGCCCTGGTGCGCGACGACGTCCCGCAAGGTTGCCACGACGGCACTGGACCGCGGCGCCTGGCCGATGCTGAACTGCAGCTGCCATTCCTTCCGCGGCTCTTCCACTTCGTCGAGCCGGGCGATGCGCGATTCCATCTGCCGAACCTTCTGGGCCTGCTTCTCCGACGATTCCGCGCTGGCCGCCCGACGGATCTTGTCGTTGTCCGGGCTCTTGCGCAGGGCGTTCCGGACACCCTGGGAGCTCCATTCACGCTGTGTCCTGGCGCGGGCTACGAGGTCCGCCTTGGTGCTCGCGAATTCTTCGTAACGTTCGCGGGCGTGCCGCTTTGCCACGGCCCGTTCTTCCAGGAAGGAATCGTAACCGCCGTCGTAAACGGCCACGCTGTTCTGTGCGAGGTCCAGCTCGAGCACCTTGGTTACGCAGCGGGCAAGGAACTCGCGGTCGTGCGAGACCAGGACCGCGCCGCCCCGCAGGCCCTGCACGAAAGCTTCCAGGCGCGCCAGTCCGTCAAGGTCGAGGTCGTTGGTGGGTTCGTCGAGGAGCACGACGTCGAAGCGGCTCAGCAGGAGGGCAGCAAGGGCAACACGGGCAGCCTGGCCGCCTGAGAGGGCGGTCATGAGCGAGTCGGGCCCGGTTTCCAGGCCCAGTTCGGCGAGCACTGCCGGAATCCTGTCCTCGAGGTCCGCCGCTCCGGACGCCATCCACCGGTCGAAGGCCAAGGAGTAGGCGTCGTCAGCACCCGGTGTCCCCTCAGCGAGTCCCTCGGCACCGGCCTCCATGTCGGTTGTGGCCTGGGAGCAACCGGTCCGGCGGGCAATGTAAGCGGAAATCGTCTCGCCAGGCGTGCGCTCGTGCTCTTGGGGCAGCCAACCGACAAAAGCGTCCGCGGGGGCGAGGCTGATGGCGCCCTCTTGCGGGCGATCGGCGCCGGCCAGGATGCGCAGGAGCGTCGATTTCCCGGCACCGTTGGCTCCGACCACGCCAACCACGTCGCCTGGCGCCACGGTCAGGGATAGCTTTGAGAACAGGGTGCGGTGACCATGGCCGCCGGAAAGCTCTTTGGCGACAAGCGTTGCAGTCATTGCACTATCCTCTCACTGCATGGAAGAACCCGCTGGTCCGGACTTGGGGGGTGTGCGGACCAGCGGGTTCGAGAATCAAGCATAATTCAATGTGGCCCAGTCGTAAAATCGATGCCATCCGAGGCCGAGCAGAAAGTGGTTCATGTCCCTCCCTTCCAAGGCGTTCCAGCGGTGGCTGCACGGGATTGCCCCGAATGCGAGCACCGCGGATGTTTGCCGGTCCTCTGGCGTGAAACGCACCACGCTGGCCCAGCAATTGGTTCGGGGCAAGGTTGCGGAATCCTCGCTTGTGAGCATCAGCCGGGCCTTCGATGTGAACCCCTTCGATGCGCTGGCGCAGTTCGAGGCCTACGCTGCCCTTCGCGGAGCGCAGGTGCCGCCAACGGATGCCGAACTCATCAGCCAGGTCTCCACGATGGACCTGTTGCGGGCGATCCTGCAGCGTTCCGGCCAGCAGCATTCCCAAAAGCAGCGCTCCGAACGGGGCCGCAGCGACGGGGACGGCTACAAGGTCCGGGAAGAGCCCTTGGTCCTGGGCGACACTCCGCATCCGACGTCCGTGCGGAACTGGGTTGACGCGATCGATGACGGCGAGTTGCGGCACCGCGTGAGCGACGCCGCCGGGATCGCCCCGCAGAACTTCTCCGCGCACCTGACCGCTAACCGATTGCCCCCGGAACTTGCGCTTGCAACGTCCCGAACGGCCGGCGTCGGACCGGCGGGGGGCCTCGTGGCGAGCGGCCTCGTCACGGAAGCCGAGGCCGGCTGGGCAGCCGGCGCAAGGCTGGAGGCGCTGGGCCGGCTGACCGACGGCGAACTTTCGCTCCTGGCGGGAGAACGTTTGCAGGCCCTCGGCAAGAGCCAGCGCAGGCAGGAACATGAGTTCGAACGAGCCAACAAGATTTGGCAGAACCTGGCATGAGTGCCGTCCTCCCATGGGCCACGCTCATCGTTTGCTTCGCTTTGACGGCTATCCGCATTCCCAGCGCGTTGCGTGGCGACAACCGGCCGATGTTCTTCCTGTTCGCCCTGATTTCGCTCGACATCCTGCTGAGCATCGAGGGCCCGTATCTTTTCATCGACGGACTGCTCGGCGGCGTCAACGTCGCGAACCTGATGTTGCGCCTCCTGCTGTATGGGACGTTCCTGCTCATGGGGGTCAAGGTGGCGCGGGCGTACGGCTCCCAGAGTGGTGAGTGGGCCATTAGGGGACCGCTGGGCTTGATTGTCCTCGCGGCCACCATCATCCTCACGACGTATTTCTTCCTCCACGTGGATACGAGGGGCTCTACGGTCGGCCTCAGCGGGCTGCCCTGGGAGCCGAACCTGGAGGCATATGCGGCTTGGGGCCGCTTCTACCCGGGGTACGTGGCTGCCTGCCTCGCCCCAGGGATCTGGCGCGCGGTCCGGAATCCGGGTCCGGGAGTGCTGCGGGCGGCATCGGGCGTCCTGCTGCTGGGACTTGGACTCTTGCTCGCTTCCCAAGCCTTTCTACTCATTCCCGCGTCGGCGGAGTGGTTCCGTCCCCTGGTCAATTACTCCTCGGCATTGGCGACCGCGCTTGGCCTCGCCGGCATTTGGCTGTCGAAGACCCTTGCCCGGCGGGGCAATCGCGGGGTAGCGTCGAGGCAAGAGGAAAAACATACCGCGTAACCTCTTTCACTTAGTCATTATATCGTGGCATAATAATGATTGTGTGAATGCGACTGCTGCCTGGCTTTCGAATCAATGAACGGGTTTCGGAAGTGCGTGGCGCGCGCGGAACACATTGGGGGGATGAGTGGTGGCGGGCTGTTGGGGACCGCCCCCACTCAGCCTTTTTAACCCGGCTTTCAACCACCCCGTGGCTATGATGGCTTCATGAAGAGCCTCCTCTCCCGTCGCGTCGCACTGTCCGCAACCCTCGCCGCCGTCGCCCTCGCCTTGTCCGCCTGCGGCGGCGGGTCCTCAGCGCCCGCGACGTCCGGCGGAGACACCTCGCTCTCCGCGATCAAGTCCAAAGGCGAGATCGTCATCGCGACCGAAGGCACGTACCGTCCGTTCAGCTTCCACGAAAACGGCGCCGGCCCGCTCATTGGGTTCGACGTCGAGGTCGCACAGGCCGTGGCGGCAAAGCTCGGAGTCAAGGCAACGTTCCAGGAGACCCAGTTCGATGGCATTTTCGCCGGCCTGGATGCCAAGCGCTTTGACACTATCGCCAACCAGATCTCCATCAACGACGAGCGCAAGGCCAAGTACGAGCTCTCCGAGCCATACACCGTTTCCAACGGAGTCGTCGTGACGAAGTCGGACAATGACTCGATCCACAGCTTCGCCGACCTCAAAGGCAAGACCACCGCGCAGTCCCTCACGAGCAACTTCTACAAGCTGGCAGTGGGTGCGGGCGCCAACGTGCAGTCCGTCGAAGGCTGGGCCCAGGCCGCCACCCTTGTCCGCCAAGGTCGCGTGGACGCAACGGTCAACGACAAGCTGACCTACCTCGACTATGCCAAGACCACGCCGGATTCGGGTCTCAAGATCGCAGCCGAAACCACGGACAAGACCCAGAGCGCCATGGTTTTCCGCAAGGGATCCACCGAACTCAAGGCGGCGGTGGACAAGGCACTGGCTGATCTTCGGGCTGACGGCACCTTGGCCAAAATCTCGCAGAAGTACTTCGGCGCCGACGTCACCAAGTAGCCGGCAGCCGAGCATATGACTTTCAACTGGGACCTCGTCTGGAGTTCCTTCGCGCCGATCATTGGTGGAGCGATCACGGGCACTATTCCGTTGACGCTGGCCTCCTTCGCGCTTGGCCTGGCCTTGGCCTTGCTCGTTGCCCTCCTGCGGTTGAGTCCCAACCGGGTGCTTTCCGGCGTCGCACGCTTCTATACCTCGGTGATCCGCGGGACTCCGCTGCTGGTGCAATTGTTCGTGATCTTTTACGGCCTGCCCACGGTAGGCGTGAAGCTGGAACCCTGGCCCAGCGCCATCATCGCGTTTTCCCTCAACGTTGGCGGCTATGCCGCCGAGGTCATCCGGGCGGCGATCCTGTCAGTGCCCAAGGGCCAGTGGGAGGCCGGGCACACCATCGGCATGTCCGGCGCGCAAACGCTGGTCCGGATCATCCTGCCGCAAGCCGCCCGGGTTTCCGTGCCACCTCTGTCCAACACGTTCATTTCGCTCGTGAAGGACACCTCGCTCGCCTCGCTCATCCTGGTTACGGAGCTCTTCCGCAATGCCCAGCAGATCGCCGCCTTCAGCCAGGAATTCATGATCCTGTATCTTGAGGCTGCCTTGGTCTACTGGGTCATCTGCCTCGTGCTCTCCACTGGCCAGTCCGCCTTGGAGCGGAGATTGGACCGTTATGTCGCCCACTGAGCCCATTGTCCCCCACAGCGCGAACGTCCCCCTGGCTGATGGCGGACTCGTATTGTCCGCGCGCGACCTCGCAAAGGCCTTCGGCACCAACACGGTCCTGAGGGGAATCGACATGGACGTCCGGCGCGGCCAGGTAGTTGCCCTGATCGGCCCTTCCGGTTCGGGCAAGACCACCGTGCTGCGCTCCCTTAACGGCCTCGAAGTTCCCGACGCCGGAACGGTCACCTTCGGGGACGCAGACGCAGGCACGGTACGCGGTTCGGGCGCAGGCATGTCCCTCGACTTCGCGCGGACAGTCGGCAAACGGGAGATCGCGGCCTTGCGGGATCGCAGCGCCATGGTGTTCCAGCACTACAACCTCTTCCCGCACATGACGGTCCTCAAGAACATCATCGAAGGGCCGGTCCAGGTGCAGAAACGCCCCCGGGCGGAAGCCGTCGCGGACGCTGAAAGGCTGCTCGCCCGTGTCGGATTGGCCGACAAACGCGACTCCTATCCTTTCGAGCTTTCAGGCGGCCAACAACAGCGGGTGGGGATCGTCCGGGCTTTGGCGCTCAAACCGCAATTGTTGCTCTTCGACGAGCCCACGTCCGCGCTTGACCCTGAGTTGGTCGGCGACGTGCTTGGCGTCATCAAGGAGCTTGCCGACGAAGGCTGGACGATGGTGATCGTCACCCACGAACTTGCGTTTGCCCGCCAAGTGGCCAACGAGGTGATCTTCATGGACGGCGGCGTCGTGGTGGAACGCGGACCCGCCGCGGATGTCTTGACTCAGCCGCGGCAGGAACGCACCAAGCAATTCGTCAAGCGTCTCCAACACGAGGTGTGAGGCCCCCGGCGGGCGGGCTGAAACGCAGGGTCACCATCTGGAACGGACGGAGCGCCAGTTCCGCTGCGCCCATCCCGGGAACGACGCCCGGCGCCTCCACCGGCCGCTCCAGGATATCCACGGCATGTACGCGGCCGGACTCGAAGTTGGCCTTGATGATCCCCGTGGACCGTTCGCCCAGGGATTCGTACAGCCGCACAACCACGTCACCGGAGCCGTCCTCCGCAAGCTTCACGGTTTCGATCACCAAGGCCTGGTTGAAGACGGTGAAGAGCGGCTCCACCGGGTGGGCGCCTTCAGCGAACCGCGGCTTGAGGTTCCTCCGGTAGCCCTCTTCCACGGCGTCACCGATACTGGCCCCGGGACGAATGCTGAGCTCCAGGACGTGCACGCCAAGGTCGGCCAGGGGGTCCGGGAACTTGGGAGACCGCAGGAGCGAGACCCGGACGTTGGTGGTGGTGCCGCCGTCGTCGCGGACATCCCGGGTGACGTCATGCCCGTAGCTTGACGCATTCGAAATCGCGACTCCATAGCCCGGTTCAGCCACGTGGATCCAACGGTGCGCACAAATCTCGAACTTCGCCGCATCCCATGAGGTGTTCGTGTGGGTGGGGCGGAAGACGTGGCCGAACTGGGTCTCCGAGGCCGAGCGGTCCGCCCTGACGTCCAAGGGGAAGCCGATCTTCAGCAACTTCTCGCGTTCCTGCCAGTCCACTGTTGTGGAGATGTCAAGCGATTCCGCTCCGGCTTCGAGGGAGACGCGCTGGGTGATGGTCGAGGAACCCACCGTACGTTCAATAACGACGACGGCGTCCCAGCCTGCACGCTCAAGGGTCACCGAGCGCGCTTCGAGCACTGAGACGACATTGTGGCGGTAGAACTCGTCGATGTCCCAGGCATCCCACTCATTGGGAGTATCGCGGTGCAGCTCGAGGTGGTTTCCGAATTTCCCCGGCGCAATTGCTTCGCGCCCCGATAGGTGATCCGAAAGCGAGGTCAGGAGTCCGTTGGCGTCCAGGACGGCACGGATGATCCCGTTGTCGAGGATGTAGCCGCCGGCCCGCTCCGTCACGCTGACGGGGGTCTCTGCGGGGACGGCCTCGGCGGCTGCCAGGGGTGGGACGCCGCTGCGTTCGTGCGGTGCCGCGTTGAGCAGGAAGCTCCTCCGGCCGTCACCGAGCAAAGCCCGGGACGCCTGGGCAATGATGCCTTCAAGTTCCCGCTCGATGGCCGCGTAATTGCGTTCCGCGTCTTGGTGGACCCAGGCGATCGCGCTGCCCGGGAGGATGTCGTGGAACTGCTGCAGGAGCACAAGCCGCCACAAGCGCTTGAGGTCCGCGGCAGGGTAGGCGAACGAACCGCCTGACCGCACGGCCGCCGTCGAGCACCAAAGCTCGGCCTCGCGCAACAGATGTTCGGAACGGCGGTTTCCTTGCTTGGTGTTGGCTTGGCTCGTGTAGGTGCCCCGGTGCATTTCGAGGTACATCTCCCCCACCCACACTGGAGGATTCGGGTACTCGGCCTCCGCCTCCGTGAAGAAATCCTTCGCGCTTCCCATCCGGACTTTCGGCGAACCTTCGAGGTCGGCCGTTCGCCGGGCGGCGGCGATCATCTCGCGGGTGGGTCCGCCACCGCCGTCGCCATAGCCGAACGGAATCAGGGACATCGTGCCACGGCCATGTTCGCGGTAGTTGCGCTGCGCATGGGCGAGCTCGCGTCCGTGCAGCTCCGCGTTGTAGGTATCTGCAGGCGGGAAATGGGTGAAGAGCCGCGTGCCGTCGATGCCTTCCCAGGTGAAGGTGTGATGCGGCATCTTGTTGACCTGGTTCCAGGAAATTTTCTGGGTCAGGAACCAACGGGAACCTGCCGACTTGACGATCTGCGGCAGCGCTCCGGAATATCCGAACGAATCAGGCAGCCACGCTTCCTGGCAGTCGATGCCGAACTCCTCCATGAAGAAGCCCTTACCCTCCAGGAATTGCCGGGCGAGGGACTCGCCCCCCGGCATGTTGGTGTCCGATTCCACCCACATGCCGCCCACCGGCACGAACTGGCCCGCCTTCACTTTTTCCCGGATGCGGATGAACAGTTCGGGGTAGAACTCCTTGATCCAGGCCAATTGCTGCGCGGAAGAGCAGGAGAAGACAAAGTCGGGGTTCTCGTCCATGAGGGCCACGACGTTCGAGAACGTGCGGGCGCATTTGCGGACGGTTTCCCGGACCGGCCAGAGCCATGCGGAGTCGATGTGGGCGTGCCCGGTTGCAAGCAGTCGGTGGGCCGAGGCGTACGCGGGCCGGCTCAGGACTTCGGCGAGAGCCTCCCTGCCCGCGGCCGCAGTGCCGGCGACGTCGTCAGGGTCCATGACGTCCAGCATCCGCTCGAAGGCGCGAAGGATCTCGTGGCGCCGCGGGAGTTCGAAGGGAAGCTCATGCATGAGTCCGCTCAGCGTCCAGACATCCTGGTGGAGCTCCCAGACAACTTCGTTGAGCTCGGCGATCGCAATGCGTCCCAGCCGGTAACGGGGCTCATCCCCCGAAGTCGCCTTGTCACCCAGCGGTGTTGCCGCGAAGCTCCAGGCCTGGCTGACATCGGGGTTGGCGGCCGCCTCCACATAGAAGTCCACCGAAAGACCGCTCCCCAGGAGCTTGAGCGGCACGTGCTGGTTGCGTGGGGAAATCGCCTTGATGATACTGCCATCCGGGCGCCACGCGATGCCCTCGCACTGAAAGCCCGGGACGTCGTTATTGAATCCCAGGTCCACGACGATCTCCACCGCCGTACCCTCGGCGGCCCCCCACCCTTCGGGAACCTCGCCCCGGAGGCGGAGCCATTTGGTGCTCCAGGCCTTGCCCCAGGCAGCCCCGTGTTCCTCAGGGACAAAGACTTGGTGGAGTGCTTCCGTCACAGGAACGGGTTCCCCCGGGACGTCCCAGCTGCTCAAGTCCAACGGCAACATCCGGCCATAGATAGCCGGCGCTATCCGCTCCCGGACAAAACGGTCGAGCCGCATCTCAGTGATCAGGCGGTCGTCGTGCAATTTGTGGTCCCCTTCAGCGCTGGGCTCGTTGGGCTTCCGTACCGTTGACAGCAGCCTAGAACAAAGCAGGCCACAATCCGGAGGCATCAACGTTTCCATTCGATGGAAAAAATCTACGTCGTTCCAGAGGAATAACCAAGTGATTGACGACTATCTTTACCTGCGCCTACAAACCTGCCGGGACACCGACCCGGTTCGCTCCGGCGTACACGTTAAGGCTGGTCCCCCGGCTGAAACCAACCAGGGTCAACCCGGTGTCCTGGGCAAGCTCCACGGCGAGGCTCGACGGGGCGCTGACTGCGGCGAGGACCGGAATCCCCGCGAGGGCAGCCTTCTGGACCAATTCGAAGGAGGCCCGGCCGGATACCTGCAACACTGTGCCGCGCAAGGGCAACATTCCTTCGCGGAACGCCCACCCCACGACCTTGTCCACCGCGTTGTGCCGCCCAACGTCCTCGCGGAGGCACAAAAGCTGGGGCTCGCCGTCGTCATGGATCCTGAACAAGCCCGCAGCGTGCACTCCGCCGGTCTTGTCAAAGACGGCTTGCGCCTCGCGGAGGCGGTCCGGCAGCGAAGCGAGGACCTCCGCCTTGATGCTCAGCTCGTCGTCCGCGGGATTGAAATGGGACGATTTGCGGACCGCCTCGATCGAGTCCGTGCCGCAAATCCCGCAGGAACTGGAGGTGTAGACATTGCGGCCGATCTCCGGCATGGCGACGCCCGGACGCAACTGGGCTTCGACAACATTGAACGTCTGCACGCCGTTCTCGTCCTCGCCCGCGCAAAAACGTAGCGAAACCAGTTGCTCCGGTTCCCAGATGACTCCTTCCGAGACGAGGAAGCCCGCCACGAGGTCGAAATCGTCGCCGGGGGTGCGCATGGTCACCGAGAAGGACATGCGCCCGAGCCGCACCTCGAGGGGTTCTTCGACCGCGAGGAAATCCTCGCGGAAACGGATCGGATGTTCCAGAGCCTGGGTTGAACCGTCCAGGACGAACTTGTGCACCTTACGGCGCTGCGTGACCCTTCCCATTCCGGGTTCCTACGCTTCCCCGTGCCGGACGAACCGAACGGTCATGGCTTTGTAACCCGGCGTGTTGGATTCGCGGGCCACGAGTTCGCGGTGCACCAGGGCGTTCGCCTCGGGGAAGTACGCGGCCGCGCATCCCTTGGCAGTGGGGTAGGCGACCAGCCGGAACTTGTCGGCCCTGCGCTCCGTGCCGTTGAAGGTGGAAATCACGTCCACGAGCTCCCGGTCCGGGAAGCCGAGCTCGCGGAGGTCATCATCGTGGACCAGGACAACCCGGCGGCCATCGGAGATCCCGCGGTAGCGGTCGTCAAGCCCGTAGAACGTGGTGTTGTATTGGTCGTGGCTGCGGAGCGTCTGCAAGATCAGGTGGCCGGCAGGAGCTTCGAGGTACTCCAGCGGGCTGACCGTGAACCTGGCCTTGCCACTGTCGGTCGCGAAGGTCCGGGTGTCCCGCGGGGGGTTGGGAAGGACGAAGCCGTTCTTGGTGCGGACGCGCGTGTTGAAGTCCTCGAAGCCCGGGATGACACGGGAGATATGGTCCCGGATGACGTCGTAGTCCTCGGCCATGGCACGCCAATTGACGGAATGGTCATCGCCCAGGACGGCCTGCGCCATCCGCGCCACTATGACGGGTTCGCTGAGCAGGTGTTCCGAAACCGGAGTCAGGCGTCCTTGCGTCGAGTGGATCACGGACATGGAATCCTCCACGGAGAGGAACTGGCGGCCGCCCGGGTGTTTGTCGTCCGTGTCCGTCCGCCCGAGTGTTGGAAGGATCAGGGACGTCTTGCCGTGCACCACGTGGGCCCGGTTCGGTTTGGTGGAGATGTGCACTGTGAGGTCAGCCTTCTTGAGCCCTTCCTCGAGCGCCAGCGTGTCTGATCCCGCCGCCGCGAAGTTGCCCCCCATGGAGACGAACACATCGACTTCGCCCTTTTCCAGGGCGTGCTGGGTTTCCACGGAATCGTACCCGTGTTCCCGCGGCATGGTGAAGCCGAATTCCTTGTCGAGGGCAGCGAGGAATTCCTCCTTGGGTTTTTCCCAAATGCCCATGGTGCGGTCGCCTTGGACATTGGAGTGGCCGCGTACAGGGCAGGCACCGGCTCCCGGCTTGCCGAAGTTTCCTTGGAGGAGCAGCAGGTTGATGATTTCCCGCAAGGTATCCACCGAATGCGGTTGCTGGGTCAGGCCCAGCGCCCAGCAAATGATGGTGCCCTTCGATGCGGCCAGCAGTCCCGCGACCTTGGTGATTTCGATGCGGCTGAGCCCGGTTGCGCGTTCGGTCTCTTCCCAGTCAAGGCTCGACCGGGCCTGGGCGTAGGCCTCGAACCCGTCCGTCTGGGCTTCGATAAAGGCGTGATCGACCACGGTGCCCGGCCGGCGCTTCTCCTCCTCGAGCAGGAGGTGGCCCAGCGCCTGGAACAGGGCGAGGTCGCCGCCTACCTTGATTTGCAGGAATTCGTCGGCGATGTCGGTTCCGCCCCCGACTACTCCGGTGAGGGACTGCGGATCCTTGAAGTTCAGGAGTCCGGCCTCGGGCATCGGATTGACTGCCACCACCTTGCCGCCGTTGTTCTTGCAATCCCGCAAGGCTGAAAGCATGCGCGGGTGGTTGGTTCCCGGGTTCTGGCCCACAACCAGCACCAGCTGCGCCTCATGGAGGTCCTCGAGGGAGACCGTGCCCTTGCCAATGCCGATGGTCGGGTTCAGGGCACTCCCGGAGGACTCGTGGCACATGTTCGAACAGTCAGGCAAGTTGTTGGTGCCAACGCTTCGGGCGAAGAGCTGGTACATGAAGGCGGTCTCGTTGGCCGTACGACCCGAAGTGTAGAAGACGCAGCGATCCGGAGTGGTGGCGTTGACGTGCTCCCCGATCAAGGCGAAGGCGTCGGCCCAGCTGATCGGTGAATAGTGCGTGTCACCGGGACGGATGACGACTGGTTCGGCGATGCGCCCCTGGCTGCCAAGCCAGTATTCGGTCTTGCCCTCAAGATCCGCCAGGGAATGCTTTGCCCAAAAACCGGCATCCACAACCCGCGTGGTGCTCTCCTCGGCGATTGCCTTGGCACCGTTTTCGCAGAACTCGGCGGCGCTGCGCTTTCCGGTGATGGATTCCGGCCACGCGCACCCGGGGCAGTCGAACCCGTCCCGCTGGTTGACGCGCAACATCGACTTGACCGTCCTGCTGACGCCGGCCTGTGACCAGCCCCGTTCCAGGGCGACGGTGACTGCCTTGACACCGGCGGCGGAACGCTTGGGCGGGTGGATTTGCAGGTCATCTTCGTTGATGTCCTGTTCGGGAGCATGCCTCTTCATCCCCCCATCATCGCAAGCGCCTGTCCGGGAATCCACCTGAGTCCATCAGATGGCGCCGCCCACGAATGACGGTCACCTCAGCCCGTGAGGGCACTCCAGTCCACTGGCCCTGAGGACTCCTTTCGGGCGGACCGGGCCGGCGCCTTTCTCGGCTTTTCGCCAGGCGGCTTCAACGGGGGAAGCGGCTTTCCCCATGGCAAGGAGATCGCCGGAACAGCTTCACCGAGCTGGACGCCGTGTGGCGGGACCACCATGACGCCGTCTGCACTGGCGAGGCCCCGCATCATCCCGGAGCCTGAATGTTGGGCAGGTGAAGCTAGTCCGTACACAAACTTGAAAGGCAGCAGCCGCGTCCGCCCGGACATGGGCTCAAGAATCGCACCGCACGGCACTTCCGCTATCCCGGGCATGGGCCGGTGCCCCAATGCCGCGAGCAGCGGCGCCCCGACCGTGAAGAGGACCATCATGGCCGCCAGCGGATTGCCCGGGAGTCCCAGCACGAACCGCCCGTCCGGAAGCTCGGCAAGGACGGCAGGATGCCCGGGCCGCATGGCGATCCCATCGATCAACAGCCGTCCGCCCAGGTCTGCGACGGCGCGTCGGAAGTGGTCCGTTGCGGACCGGCCCGTCCCACCGGTGGTGATAACGACGTCGGCGGGCGCCGCGTCCCCCGGCGAGTCGCCTTCTTCAAGTGCCGACAGCCAGTCCTCGTAGGAATCGCCCACCTTGAGTTGCCCGCCGCGGATTCCACCCAGGAGTTCGACGACGGCGCCAAGTTGCGGGCCGTAGGTGTCGCGCACTTGTCCCGGGACCGGGACACCCGTGGTCACCACTTCGGAGCCGGTCATGAGGAGCTTGACCAGCGGTTTGCCCAGCACATCGAGCTCGTCACGGCCGCACAGCGCTGCGAGGGCGAGGTGCGCCGGGTTCAGCACGACTCCTGCCTTGATGAGGAGTTCGCCGGCCGAGGCCTCTTCTCCCGCCTTGCGGATATGCTGCCCGTTGCGCGGCTCCCCCGGCTTCGCGGTGCCGCCGAGGGCGAGGACCGGCAGGCCGTCGTCGTCCGTTGTTATTACTCCGCTTTCGGCGCGGAGCACAGCCTTAGCGCCCGGCGGAATCAGGCCGCCGGTCACGATGGTGCTTGCTTGGTGGGGCGCAAGCCGTTGTCCGGGTTCGGCAAGGATCCATGGGCCGCTTCCATTGACGGCCCAACCGTCCATTGCCGAAGACGCGTAATGCGGCACGTCCTGCAAGGCGTGGACGTCGGAGGCCAGGATCCTGCCGAGCGCGTCTTTCAAGGCCACGGGGGCGGCGGGGATGGGCGTGGCGCAATCGAAGGCTAGCTGGCGGGCTTCTGCCCACAAATGGTCCGCATGGTCGCCATGGCCATGCCCGGCACCTTCGTCATGCCCGGCATGTTCGCCGCGGCCCGCGTCCGGCGCCTCGGCAGCGACGTCGCCCGGTTCTCCCGGTCCGCCCGCATCGCCGGATGGTTCATGCGGGTGCACGCCGTCGCCCTGGTCAGGGGCTTCCGTCATTCGGCGTCAGTTCCGGGATTCGGGTATTCCTTGGCCAGCTTGCGCGCAACGCCGAGCGCAGCTTCCATCGATGCAGTGTCGCTTGCCTGCCCGGAGCCTGCGGCAAGGCCGGCCGCGAGACCTGCGATGAAAGTGGTCAAAGGGGCTGCCGGCCGCACGACCGAGTGGGCAGCCACGCCTGCCAGCGACAGAACCTCGTTGATGTCGACCTCGACATCCTCAAGCTCGTATGCCTGTAGCAGGCTCCTGCACCATTCCTCGAGCGTTTCTTCCTGGCTCTTCACGGTCCGCCTCCAAAATCCGGTACAGCTGTTTTCACGGCAGGTCGCCGTCCACTCCAAGTGCCGCGGCGTCCTCCCACGTATCCACGTCATCTGTGGAACCGGGCGGAACCGGCACGGCCAGCAGATCAAGCCTAGCAACCAGGCCGAACACCGACGCATTGGCCAAGCCGCCCGCTTCTGCTGCGGCAGCGACTTCCCGTCGCAGGGCGGCCGAATTGTAGACGCCGAGGAGCGGTTGCTTCCGTCCGTCCGCGGACACCGCCATCACTCCTTCGATCTCCCGACCGGCCTCGCCTGTGATTCCGTGGGGCGCGTCGGCCACGCCGCCGGTGCTGCCGGCCCCCTCCTCAAACGCGGCGAACAGGACTTGGACGGCAGCGCCGGCGTGGGGCATGTCACAGGCGAGGACCAGTACCCATTGCGGACGAGGCAGGGGCCGGCCATGACGGATGTCCTTGAGCCGCGCCTCCGCGTCCAGTGCGGCGAGGCCGGCCTCGATTGCGGCCGCCGGGCCGGCAAAGGCCGGTTCTTCGCGGGCGGTCAAGGTACCTTCGGGCAAGGTACCGGGATCCGGACCGACAACGACGACGGTGCGGGCTGCGTGCGCGCTACCCGTCCCATACGCAACGGCCAGGGCATGCGCAAGGAGTGAGTCGCCGTCGTACTTCAAGCGGGCTTTGGGCACGCCACCGAGACGGGAGGACCGGCCCCCCGCCAGGATCACTGCATCAAAGTCCACCCGCCCAGATTACCGGGCCGGCAGGCTCCGATTCGCCCTAGGCCGCCGATTCGGGCAGGAGGAAGGGATCCCATGCAGGCGCAGGTTTCTCAAGCTCCTTGATCTGCCAGATAGTCCCGGTGGGCGCAGCAGGAGTAAACCTTAGCTTCCAGCCCATTTCGGCCGGAGTATGGTCACTCTTGGCATTGTTGCAGCGCAAGCACGCCGCCACCAGGTTTTCCCAAGTATCCGCGCCGCCCCTGGATTTGGGGTGGACGTGGTCAATAGTGTGGGCTGCTTTCCCGCAATAGGCGCAGCGGTGGCCGTCGCGGCGTAAAACGCCACGACGCGTGACCGCGGTGATCCTGTTGTACCTTGGCCGGATGTAGCGATTGAGCAGAATCACGGATGGACGTCCGAGAATCTCTTGTGGCCCGACGACAGGCTCGTCGCCTTCGGCCACCACGCTCGCTTTTCCGGTGAGCACAAGGACTAGCGCCCGGCGGAAGGTTACTACCGCCAGCGGTTCATATCCAGCATTCAGAACGAGTGTGCGCATGCACGTACCTCTTCACGGCCGCACCCGTCAGGGGCGCGAGGGCCGGCTGCCCTCTGCATGTACGGGCTGTGGATCGACACCATAAGAGTAAACATTTAAAGGCCATATCAACGAATCGAGGGGTCGATTCACCGATGGTGTCGGGCAAAGTTCACGTACAGGACACCTCACAGGAGCCTTGCGAAGCGCGCCTGTGACTACCCGGTTTAACCAAAATGTCCCCACAGGCAAGTGCCTGCGGGGACGTTTTGAAGCAGCTAATTAGCCACCGACGCGGATGTAGACGGGGCCGGAGCCGACGTTCACGCTGTAGAGGGCAGTGGTGCCGCCGTTCCAGCCGCCGTGGACAGCCATGCCGTTACCGACGTAAACAGCGATGTGAGCCATGCCCATGCCGCCGTTCTGGTAGTAGACGAGGTCGCCAGGCTGCGCTTCAGCAGCGCTGACCGTGCGGCCGAGGGACAGGTAGTCAGCCGGCCAGCCGTGGAAGTTGATGCCAACTGCAGCCAAGGAGTTCGACACCAGGGCGGTGCAGTCCTGGGCGACACCAAGCTGGGCGTAGGCTGCGGCTGCAATGGCGGCACCCTGACCGCTGGCAACCTTCGCTGCAGGCGCGGGAGCGGAAACAGCGAGCGTCGCAGAAGCCGTGGTAGCACCGGCAGCAGGGGCGGGAGCCGGAGCATCCGCTTCCTGGACTGCAACCGGAGGTGCTACAACCGGAGCGGCTTCGGTGGAGACTGCCGGGCGCTCGTACTTGATGGCAACCGAGGAATCGGCTGCAATGCTGGCTTGAGCGATGGACTGGACTTCCAGTGCGGAGGTCGACGTGGATTCGCGGGGGACGTTGGTCTCGGCAGCGTTGGCTGCGATACCGCTAGTGAGGACCAGCCCGGACGCAGCTGCGATAACTGCTGCCTGGCGGCCTACTCCCCCGGCATTGCTGCCGACGGTCTTGGCAATGACGGCGAGCGAGTTGGTCTTGGTGACCGCGGCGCGGTGGCGCGCAAGAGTAGAGCGTGAAGACACGAAAAAGGCCTCTCCCTATGCCCGCGAGGTAAGCTGTCGGATTCGGATGGGAGTCATCCGGCCGCACTACTCCCCTTCGGAAGCATGTGCGACTTAACCCCAAGGCCATCCGTAAAGATGACCAAAAGTGGGTCCCCCGCCTCTGCCAGACGATGTTTTGCGAACGGAACCTCGAGCAGTGGCAGAGCTAGGCAATCCACCCGAGAGCAACAACTCTCTAAAAGTTGATGCGAGTTAGACGGTACAGGAGTTTCGACCGAATGTCACATTCAGATCACGGGACGTGACAAGCATGCGATAGACGACCATCGGATGGCCTACAGCCAGCCCAAAGGATCAACGACGTCGCCGTTGACCATGACTTCAAAATGCAGGTGGCAGCCCGTGGAGGCGCCAGTGGTGCCACTCAAGGCGACGACGTCCCCGCGGTTGACCGTCTGGCCTACCTGGACGTTGAACGAGGACAAGTGGTTGTAGGTGGTTTCCAGGCCGTTGCCATGGTCGACGACAACCCGATTCCCGCCACCATAGGGATGCCAGCCCGCAAAGGTGACCTTGCCGGCCGCAGCTGCGTGGACAGGCGTCCCGCATTGGGCCACAAAGTCCTGGCCTCGGTGAAACTCTCCCAAGGCCCCTGTGATCGGGTTTACGCGGTAACCGAACGGCGACGACTGTACAAGGCTGTCCAGGGGACCACCGAGGGTTCCCTTGGAGGACGACGTCTTGATGCTGCCGACAGATTGCGCACTGAGGAGTTGCTTGAGCTTGCTGTCCGGATCCGCCTGGGTGGAAACCGCCGCCCGGCTGAAGTCGATGGTAGCGCTCGCAGGCGCCGGAATTTCGGGCTGGCTTTCGGAGGCCAGAGCCGCTCCCTGCGACGCATCAGCGGCGGTTATGGCCCCAGTGCCGGGCATCGCGACCGTGAGGATGAGGCCAGTAGCCGCGAGGGCCACGCCTGCCTTCTGGCCGGCACCGCTTGCGGCTGCAAAATCCGCCATCTGGCGCAGCGGCCCCTTGCGGCGGCGCACCTCGCGGTGGGCGTCACGGGGCCGTTCGTGCGTCACGGGCTCAGCGTTCCGCAGTTCAGCAGTAGGACCGGACGCGCGTCTGCGGCCCCTGGTGTTCTGCGTGGTCAACGTTATCCTCTCTGGCAAGCCTGCGAAGTTAGCTGTCGGATTCGGGCCAGAGAGATCATGGACCGGTCTGTGCGAAGCACGCGGGCACAAGGAATCCCGGGAAGGATCCTGCACTGTTGCACTCCAGCTACGGACTTCACCCCAAGGCTGTCTTTCGACAACCGCTAGTGGTTCCCCCGCTTCTGCCAGTGAATGGACTAATCCACCTGATCTGCTGGCAGAACTCGGCTTCAGATCAGGTAACGCTTTGGTATCGGCGCCGGTTATTAACTATAGGGGATGAACACTTGCAGTAATAATTCCGTTATCTTCGGCGGCCGCCGCTCTTTGAGGAGGCTAAGCCACGGTCACGAAGACGTGCATGGCAACTTCCGGCGGCAGCTCAAGAGCGCCGTCAATGTTGGGTACGCGAACGGAGATGTACTCACCCACGCGCTCGAGGGAAACCCGCGCACCTGGGCGGATTCCGCCCTCGTCGAGCTGGAGCAGCAGTTCGGGCTCCACTTGAATGGGCTCCGCCAGGCGGCTGACGGTCACCCGGATGTCAGGTGAGTACTCGTTCATTGCCTGGACCAAGGTCACGACGCCATCGGTGAAGGCATGGGCGGCAGTCCCGCCGAGGGCCTCAAGGCCGGGAATGGGGTTCCCGTAGGGCGACACGGTGGGATGGTCCAGAAGTTCATAGAGCCGCTGTTCGACGCGCTCGCTCATGACATGCTCCCAGCGGCACGCCTCGTCATGGACGTATGCCCAGTCGAGCCCGATGACGTCGGCCAGGAGCCGCTCGGCGAGCCGATGCTTACGCATGACCTCTGTTGCGCGCTTGCGGCCGACTTCGGTCAGCTCAAGGTGGCGGTCATCGGAAACAACCACGAGGCCGTCTCGTTCCATGCGGCCGATCGTTTGGGAAACAGTTGGGCCCGAATGGCGCAGGCGTTCGGCGATACGCGCGCGAAGGGCCACGATGTTTTCTTCTTCAAGCTCCAAAATGGTCCGAAGATACATCTCAGTGGTATCGATCAGATCCGTCATGCTCACAGCTTAGCTTATTTGGAATTACTCCGGATAATTTTGCTGGCCTTACGGAGGAGCTCATTCCACGTGGCGGACTGTGACACCTCCGGTTCTTTCCGCGCCAGCCGTGTCAGGCAGAATTGGGGAGTCGAAGGGGCAGCGATGCCACCTGCCACGACCATCTTGGCCGCTACTTCACCATTGGAGCATCCCGTGAGCGACAACAGCATCATCATCCCTGCCGATCTACTGCCCAAGGACGGGCGTTTCGGCGCCGGGCCCTCCAAGGTCCGCCCCGAGCAGATCGAGGCGCTCTCCGCTGCCTCGACGACGATCCTCGGCACCTCCCACCGCCAGGCGCCAGTGAAGAACCTTGTAGGCTCGGTCCGCGAGGGACTCGGCCAGTTCTTCCGCGCGCCCGAGGGTTATGAAGTTGTCCTCGGCGTTGGCGGCTCCACCGCGTTCTGGGACGTCGCAAGCTTCGGCCTGGTGGAGAAGAAGGCACAGCACCTCTCCTTTGGCGAATTCGGCTCCAAGTTCGCTTCCGCCACCAACAAGGCACCCTTCCTGGAAGCGTCGTCCATCATCAAGTCCGAACCCGGTACGCGCCCAGCTCCAGCGGCCGAGGCCGGCGTCGACGTCTATGCGTGGCCCCAGAACGAAACCTCGACCGGTGTTGCTGCTCCGGTCAAGCGGGTGGAAGGCGCCGACGACGACGCTTTGGTCCTGGTTGACGCGACCTCCGCCGCCGGAGGCCTGGACGTCGACGTTGCCGAGGCCGACGTCTACTACTTCGCACCCCAGAAGAACTTTGCCTCCGACGGCGGCCTGTGGCTTGGCCTTTTCTCTCCCGCGGCACTCGAGCGCGCAGCGCGCGTCAAGGCGGGCGGCCGCTGGATCCCCGACTTCCTGGACCTGCAGACGGCGATCGACAACTCGAAGCTGAACCAGACCTACAACACGCCATCCCTGTCGACGCTGGTGACCCTCGACGCACAGGTCCAGTGGCTCAACAAGAGCGGCGGCCTGGACTTCGCGGCTGCCCGAACGGCGGATTCCGCGGGCCGTGTCTACTCCTGGGCTGAAGCCTCGGAGTACGCCACGCCGTTCGTAGCCAAGGCCGAGGACCGCTCCAACGTCATCGCCACCATCGACTTCGATGACTCGATCGACGCCGCGGCCATCGCGAAGGTCCTGCGCGCCAACGGAATCGTCGACACCGAGCCTTACCGCAAACTGGGCCGCAACCAGCTCCGTATCGCCACCTTCGTGGCCATCGAACCGGACGACGTCTCGGCGCTGCTCGCAAGCATCGACTTCGTCGTCGGGGAGCTGAAGAAGTAACGGCGGAACCGCAGCAAGGCAACATGTCACAGCAAGGCAACATGTCACAGCAAGGCATTAGGCCAGAGGGCGCCGTCGGGATTGAACTGGAGCAGTTCTTTCCCGGCGGCGCCCTGTGACTATTGGCTATGCCCTTGAGTTATCGTCGGCTTCAGCATCGCTAAGCGCGGCGTCTTCACTAAGCTCCGGGTCTTCACTAGGCGCGGCGTCTTCAGTAAGCTCCGGGTCTTCACTAGGCGCGGCGTCTTCAGTAAGTGCAGCATCGTTGCTAACCGGGGCACCGTCGCTGACGGAAGCCGTGTCGTCGTCGTTCTCCTCCGAGCCGTCCGCATCCTCAAGCTCTTCGGTGGCGGCTTCGTCTTCCGGACGGACGCGCTTGGCCCAAGGGACCCATTCGGGAGCGAGGATGGAATCCTCAGAAGGCAGCAGGCCAAGTTCGCTGACCGTCACCACCTTTGAGCGCGAGTTGCGTGTCACCACCGCGTACCACTGCCATCCGCCGTATCCGGGCAGGCGGGATTCGAACAGGTGCGTGACCACGCGCTCGCCCTCGGAGCGCGCAGCGATATGCGGGCCGATCTCGCTTGGCTTGGCAATGGTTTCGACGGCGGCGCGGGCGACATCGACGGCGGATGCGAGGAAAGCGTCAGGCTTGCCAACGCGCCAAACTGGGATGCCCGCACGAGGCTTCGGCGGCCTCGACCCTGCGGATTCCGGTGTCATGGCAGGTCTAGGCTTCCAGCTCGTCGGCTACCTTGCGCAGGGCAGCGGCGATGGCCTTGCTCTTAGCGCCCTCCGGGTACTTGCCGGCGGACAACGTTCCGGAGAGGTTATCCAACACAGACACGAGGTCCTGGACAACAGGAGCGAGTTCGCGGGCGTTCATCCGCTTCGCCTTGGCGATGGAGGGAAGTTTCTCCAAGACGCGCAGGCCCAGGGCCTGGGCACCCCTGCGTCCGTCGGCTACGCCGAATTCAACCCGGGTTCCGGCCTTGAGGTCCGCTACGCCTGCGGGCAGGGCCGATTTGGGCAGGAATACTTCCTGGCCGTCCTCTGCCGCGAGGAATCCGAAGCCTTTGTCCTTGTCATACCACTTGACCTTGCCGGTGGGCACGTAATCAACCTTCTTCGTTCTTGCTGAGGAGACACGGCCGGCGCACTGCCGCATCCGCGGGGTACCGCGGGAACAGGGGCAACGGCCTCGTCCGTGTTGGTCTATTGCCTCAAGGTTATCCTGCCCGGCCGGGAATCGCGCTTTGAGTCCACTCCGAGCGCGTTCCCGCTAAGGTTGCTTGCATGATTCCCATCGGCTCCCGCCGCCCGCTCATGATCGTAGCCGCCGTCCTGGCCGTTTTTTCCTTGCTGGCAGTGGGCGCGGTCATGGCGATCGCATTCGCCCAAGGCGTGCCGCCCGTATGGGTCACTTCCACGGCCCTGTACGGCCTGCCACTCGCTTTCCTGCTGATGGCTGTGCTGGTCGTAGATGCCGTGCGCGCCCGCCGTCGTCAATGAAAATCCGACGCCGGGCGCCGCTGGCGGTAACGTTGAACTGATGTCCCTTATTCGCGCGCTCAGCAAGGAACTGGAGGCGCGCAGCGACGATTCGCTGCGTGTCCTGTTTTCGGCGCGGCCGGACCTCATTTCCCCCATTGCCCCGGATTTTCCCGCCCTCGCCGCCCGGGCTTGCGCAAGGGTCAGCGTGCAACGCGCCCTCGAACGGCTCAATAAACCGGAGATGCAGGTGCTGGAAACATTGCACCTGTGCACCAATACCGACACCGGCCACAGCGTCTGCGCGGCGGGACTGAAAAAGTGCATTGCCGGTTCCTCCCTGGCCGCCCTTGAGCCAATCCTGGACAAGCTCCAGGAACTCGCCCTCATCCACCGCACGGATCCTCCTCCCACCCTGCACAACCCCGGCCGCCAACAGTTCTATTTGCCAGTCGGCAGCCTGAGGGACGTAATTGGCATCTACCCCGCGGGCCTGGGCCGCAGCTACACAGAGCTGGTTCGCCTGCAGCCGGCGTTCGCACAGCGGGTGGTGCAGCTCGTCGCGGAACTGCGCCAAGGCGGTGCGGACATCCAGCCGGCCACGACGCCCATGGAAGCGGCGCTCGCATTGCAGCGGTGGACATCAACGCCTGAGCACCTTGAGCGGATCTTGTCGGCCGCTCCAGCGCGGACCCGCCCTTTGCTCGACAAGTTCGGCAATTGGGCCATGGGAGCGGTGCCCCAAGCACAGCGGAAGGCCTCGGTGCTCCATGAAGGCCGCGACGTCGGGCCGGTGGACTGGCTCTTGGCCCGCGGCTTGCTTGTCCCCCTGGATGCCGGCCACGTCGAGTTGCCGCACAGCGTGGGCCTCGCGTTGCGCGGTGGAGCGGTTGTGGACCATTTCACGTTGAAGCCTCCCGTGCCGCACTTGGGGCAGACGAGCGCCGCCTTGCGCCGTAACGCCGCGATGGGCGCCATCGCCGAGGTGCTGCGCCTCGTCGGCGAGCTTCTCTACGTGGTCCGGGAACAGCCGGTGGTCACGCTGCGCAGCGGCGGAGTGGGTGTGCGTGAACTCAAGCGCCTGGCGGACGGCCTCCGCTTGGGGCTTCCCGAGACTGCCCTCATCCTGGAACTAAGTGCCCTGGCAGGCCTCTTGCGCCTGGACGTCGACAGTTCCACCTGGGTCCAGCCTCCGATGCTGGAATGGCTCACGCTCCCCCGCCAGGAACAGTGGCTCTGGCTGGTCAATGCCTGGCTTGCCAGCGAGCGCGCTCCCTCGCTCGTCGGGCAGACCCTCACCGGGCCGGCCACAGCGGCCTCGCGGACCGGATCCGCGGGCACGCCCATCAACGCGCTGTCCGCGGAAGCCCAGCGGCCGGATGCCCCCTTGGTGCGCAAGAGGATCCTGGAAATCCTCGAGGAACTCACGCTTGAGGCCGGATCGCAGGACGGCAAGGCCCCCGTCCTCAACGCCGACGCCGTGCTTGAGCGTGCCGAATGGGCACAGCCCCGGATGGCACGGCGTTTCAGCTCCCTCGTTCGAGGCATCCTGCACGAGGCTGAACTACTTGGCCTCATGGGGTCCGGCGCTTTGACGCAACTCGGCTCGGCCATTGCCAGAGAGCGGCCCGAAGAAGCGCTCGGGATCCTCGGCGAACACTTGCCCGCAGCCGTTTTCCACGTCCTGCTCCAAGCCGACCTGACCGCTGTGGCGCCAGGCTACTTGGCTCCCGAACTGAGCGAAAAGCTGCTTCTCATGGCGGACGCCGAAGGCCAGGGACCCGCGACGATCTACCGCTTCTCGAGCGAGTCGATTCGACGCGCCCTGGATGCCGGCCAGGACGCCGAGGCGATCCTCGCGTTCCTGCGCGACCACTCCGCTACAGCCGTCCCCCAACCCCTCCAGTACCTGATAAAGGACACGGCATCGCGTCACGGCCGGCTACGGGTCGCCAGCAGCGCGAGCTTCATCCAAAGCGATGACGAAGCAGCGATCGCCGAACTTGTCGCGGAACCGGGCGCGGCCAGCCTCGGGCTGGTCCGGATCGCCCCCACGGTACTCACGTCCACAGCGAGTCCCCGGGAGACCGCGAGAGTGCTACGCGAGCTGGGACTGTCACCTGCCGTGCAAGAGGCCGAGCCCGCCGTCGTGCGCTACAGAAGGACGACGGCGGTGGCCGGCAGCGCGCGACCCGTCTACATGGCGCCCCGCACCGCTCCCCCGGACGACGACGTCGAGGCGCAGCTCGCCGTGCTTCGGCACCATAGCGGCGCGGAAGGTAAAGTGACGGGCGAGGCCGCGACGCTCCTGGGGCTTGAGACGCTGCAAAGGGCAATCAGGCTCAAACAGGCCGTCACCATGAACGTCGTGGACGGCTCGGGGAATTCGAATATCGAAACAGTTGTTCCTGTATCGGTGTCCGGCGGACGGGTTCGGGTCTTCGACGCCGCCAAGGACACGGAGCGGGTGTTGTCCATCCATCGGATTATCGACGTGGAACCCGCGGGCTAGCATGCAAGTGAGGAAGCAAGAGTGAGCGACGGTCCACTGATCGTACAGAGCGACAAAACCATCTTGCTGGAAGTCGACCACGAGCTCGCCACCGAAGCCCGGCATGCGATTGCGGCGTTCGCCGAACTTGAGCGCGCACCTGAACACGTCCACAGTTATCGGCTGACCCCGTTGGGCCTGTGGAACGCGCGCGCCGCGGGACTTGATGCCGAAAAGGTACTCGATACCCTGCTCCGCTATTCGCGTTTTCCCGTGCCGCACTCATTGCTGATCGACATCGAAGAGACAATGTCCCGCTATGGCCGGTTGCGTTTGGAAAAGGATCCGCAGCACGGCCTGGTCATGCGCACCAACGACTACCCCGTGCTCGAGGAGGTCATCCGGTCAAAGAAGATCGCTCCCTTGCTGGGGCCGAGGATCGATGGCGAAACCGTCGTGGTCCATTCCTCACAGCGCGGGCAGCTAAAGCAGTTGCTGCTCAAGCTCGGCTGGCCCGCGGAGGACCTCGCCGGCTACGTCGACGGCACACCACACCTCATCGCGCTGAAGGAAGAGGGCTGGCACCTGCGTCCTTACCAGAAGCTCGCCAACGAGAACTTTTGGGCCGGTGGCAGCGGCGTCGTGGTCCTGCCGTGTGGTGCGGGGAAGACGCTGGTTGGCGCGGCGGCCATGGCGACCGGCTCCACCACCACGCTAATCCTCGTGACAAACACGGTCTCGGCACGGCAATGGAAGGACGAACTGCTCAAACGGACCACCTTGACCGCGCAGGAAATCGGCGAATACTCGGGCTCGGTCAAAGAGGTCAGGCCGGTGACGATCGCGACCTACCAAGTGCTGACCACCAAGCGCGGTGGCCTCTACCCGCATTTGGAGCTCGTGGACGGACACGACTGGGGACTCATCATCTACGACGAAGTCCACCTCCTGCCTGCGCCGATCTTCCGGATGACCGCCGATCTCCAGGCCCGCCGCCGGCTGGGCCTCACCGCGACCCTGGTGCGCGAAGACGGCCGTGAAGGCGAAGTGTTCAGCCTCATCGGCCCCAAGCGCTATGACGCTCCGTGGAAGGACATCGAGTCCCAGGGCTACATCGCACCGGCCGACTGTGTCGAAGTCCGGGTGGACCTTCCCCGCGACGAGCGGGTCGCGTACGCGATGGCCGAGGACGCCGACAAGTACCGCCTGTGCGCGACATCCGAAACCAAGACCGGCCTTGTTGAACAGCTCGTAGCCCTGCACCAAGGCGAACAATTGCTGGTGATCGGACAGTACATCGACCAGCTGGACGAGATCGGCGAGCGCCTCGACGCTCCCGTCATCAAGGGCGACACCAGCGTGAAGGTACGGCAGAAACTGTTCGACGCCTTCCGCGCCGGCGACATCAAAACCCTCGTCGTATCGAAGGTGGCCAACTTCTCGATCGACCTTCCCGAGGCTTCCGTCGCCATCCAGGTGTCCGGATCCTTCGGATCACGGCAAGAAGAGGCTCAGCGGCTGGGCCGCTTGCTACGTCCGAAACAGGACGGACGGGCGGCGCGCTTCTACTCGCTGGTGGCCAGGGACACCCTTGACCAGGACTTCGCCGCCAAGAGGCAGCGCTTCCTCGCCGAGCAGGGCTACGCGTACCGGATCATGGACGCCAAGGACGCGACGGCCGGTTAGCTAAGCGACCAGCTTCTGCTCGCCTTCAATGGTGACGACGTCGACGACGGCCCAGGAGTCCTGGTCCGTGAGCTGCGCGTTGGCGAACCTCTCGGCAGCAGCCTGTTCGAAAAAAACCTCGAGCCTGACACGTCCGGATTCCGCTTCGAAGTAGCTCACGTGGAACTCGACGTCGGCTTGCAGGGTTTGCTCTGGAATTTTGTGGTCAGTGAGATTTTGTTGCTGGGTGGGATTTAGTTGCTGGGTGGGATTTTGTTGCGGGGTGGGAACTTCTAGCTTTTCCATGACTCCAGTGTGAAACCGGGGTACGACAATTTAGGGCTGTCGCCGCGGCGTGTTGATTTTTGGCTGGATCCGCAACATCTCTCCTGCCGTGGCGCGGACTGCGTCCGACACTGCGTCGAGAATGCGTGAAGGAGTCCGCCAGCGCTGCCAATACAAGGGGATGTCGAGTGGCTTCTCCGGCGCAAGTTCCACCAGCCGCCCTCGTTCCAGGTCCTGCCGACATTGCACTTCGGGTATCAGGCCCCAACCGAGCCCCAAACGGATTGCTTCGGCGAACTCCTGGCTGGAGGGCACATAGTGGCGGGGACCGGGCGGCTGGTCAGCGGTTCCGGTCCCGCCAAGGAGTTCGAGGAAGCGGTGTTGATACTCGTCCTTCCGGTCAAAATCGACAGCGGGCGCCGCGTTCAGGGTTGCGGCGCTGATGCCGTCCGGAAGCCAACGCTTTCGGAAGCCCGGCGTACTGACTGCCCGGTAGCGCATACTTCCCAGGGGTTCCACACGGCACCCCTGCACCGGTTCGGGAGTGGCGGTCACAGCCGCCATGACAGCGCCTGCCCGGAGCATCGTCGTCGAGTGCTGCTCGTCGTCCCTGTGCAAGTCGAAGACGGCGTTCAACTCCGCCGGAACGCTGGTGAGCGCCTTGAGGAACCATACGGCCAGGGAGTCCGCGTTGACCACGATCGGGACCGAGACCATCGGCCGTTCTCCCGGCAAACCGAGCTCCAGCTCGGCGTCCGCCTCCAATTGGGCCATCTGGCGCGCCAGCCTTAGCACTATTTGCCCCGATTCCGTCGCCTGGGCGGGATTGCTCCGCTGAAGCAGCACGCGCCCGGAAGCCTGTTCCAGGGCTTTCAGGCGTTGGGACACGGCCGACGGCGTGATGTTCAGCTGGCGCGCTGCCGCCTCAAGCGTGCCCTCCGCAAGGACGGCGGCGAAAGTATGAAGTTGTTCAGAAGAGAACCGTGCCATAAGAAGATCTTACGTCAGCTAAGAATAATTAGCTGGACTAATTCCGAGCGCAACTCCTAGCCTCGAAGAATGAACCTCCCTGACACCTTGGAAGCGGTCGGACTCGGACTCGGTACCGGCTTGGCATTGATTGTGGCCATCGGCGCCCAAAACGCGTTCGTCCTTCGGCAAGGAATCCGCGGCGAGCACGTCGCAGCAATCGTTACGGTGTGCGCATTGTCGGACGCCGTCCTGATCGCGGCCGGGGTACTCGGCACAGGTGCGCTGTTCGCAGCGGCGCCCGCCGCCGTCGTCGTTCTCCGCTATGTCGGCGCGGCCTTCCTGGTGACGTACGGCCTGATGGCGGCCCGGCGGATTCTCAAGCCGCAAGCGCTCGTTTCCCACTCCGGCCCCGCGTCCCGCGGCCCCGGCACTAAGAGCCTTGCCGCCGCACTAGCGACCGTCCTCGCCCTGACGTGGCTGAATCCGCACGTGTACCTTGACACCGTAGTACTCCTGGGGTCGGTGGCGAACGCTCAAGGAGCCGCACTCCAGTGGTGGTTCGGCGCAGGTGCGATGGCCGGGAGCATCCTGTGGTTCTCGGCGCTCGGCTTCGGCGCAGGCTTGCTGCGCGGCTTCTTTGCGCGGCCCGTCTCCTGGCGGATCATGGACGGCGCGATTGCTGTCACGATGGTGGCCCTGGGCACCGGATTGGCCCTAGGCAGCTGACAAGCCAATCCCCGCGCCACCCGGATAATTCTCCCAACAAGCATCCAGTCAACTCCCAGAGTCTGGGAGCATCATGAATGGTATGAAAAAGAACGGCCCCGAAGCCAAGCTGCTCGTCGTCGACGACGAACCCAACATCCGAGAGCTGCTGTCCACATCGCTGCGCTTTGCCGGCTTTGAGGTCGTTGCGGCGTCGAACGGGCGTGAAGCGCTCGCTGCGGCGGATCTCCATGCGCCGGACCTCGCCGTCCTGGATGTCATGCTGCCCGACATGGACGGATTCACCGTTACACGCCGTCTCCGGGCGGCTGGAAAGCACTTCCCCGTCCTGTTCCTGACAGCCAAGGACGATACCGAAGACAAGGTCACAGGCCTGACGGTGGGCGGTGACGACTACGTCACCAAGCCCTTCAGCCTGGACGAAGTAGTGGCACGTATCCGGGCCGTGCTGCGCCGCACGCAGCCCATGGAGGACGACGACGCCGTCATCCGGGTAGACGACCTGGAACTCGACGACGACGCACACGAGGTCCGGCGCGGTGGCACCACCATCGAGTTGTCCCCCACCGAGTTCAAGCTCCTGCGCTACCTCATGTTGAACCCCAACCGGGTGCTCTCCAAGGCCCAGATCCTGGACCACGTATGGGAATACGACTTCAACGGTGACGCCTCGATCGTGGAATCGTACATTTCCTACCTGCGACGCAAAGTCGATATCGATCCAGATGCGGCCGCCCTGATCCAGACCAAACGCGGCGTCGGGTACGTACTACGGACGGCCGAGAAGCGCTAACCTTGCTGAACCGTTGGAAGTCGGCGTCCCTCAGGTCCCAACTGGTCGCCATCATCATGGGCCTGCTGCTCCTCGCCCTCGCGGCAACCGGAGCGGGAACGCTGACGCTCGTCAAGAGCTACCTGCAAGGGCAGGTGGACGACAAGCTCAAAGCCGCCGTCCAACTCGCCCAGCAACAGCAATCGTTCGACAAACTGTCCGAACCCAACCCCGCGGTGCCTACCGACTATTCACTGACCCTGTATGTCCCGGGTTTGCCTCCCTACCCCTTCGGTGGAAGCAAGAGTGACCGGCCCAACATCTCCAACATCACGCCGCTCGAGGCCAAGGATCGAAACCTCGCGCCCTTCCAGGTGAACGGGACTGCCGGCGGCAGTTGGCGGGTTGTCGCGGTCAACGTCGTGGATAACAGCAGCGGACGCAACGCGGTTGTCATCGTCGGGTTGCCCCTTTCACCCGTGGACAAGGTCATGGAGCACGCCACGCTGGTGGTGGTCGGCGTCGGGCTCTTGACGTTGGTACTCGCATTCTTTATTGCCACGTGGACGGTTGCGCGGTCCTTCCGTCCGCTTGCGCGGGTTGAAAAGACAGCCGCGGCCATTGCCGCCGGCGACCTCTCCCGTCGTGTGGAAATCGAAAACCCGGTAACGGAGGTCGGTCGACTCGGCGCCTCACTCAACGCCATGCTCGCTCACATTGAGTCGTCGTTTGCCGCTCGCGCTGCTTCCGAGGCACGCATGCGTCGGTTCGCCGCCGATGCATCCCACGAATTGCGCACTCCCCTTGTCACCATTCGCGGCTTCTCCGAGCTGTACCGGCATGGCGCCCTCGCGACCCCTGAAGATATTGGAAAGGCGATGGGCCGGATCGAGAGCGAAGCGAAGCGGATGGGATCCATGGTGGAAGACCTCCTCTTGCTCGCCCGCCTGGACGAGCAAAGACCGCTGCAACTCAAGCCGGTGGACCTGCAACTCCTGGCGAACGACGCCGTCGTGGACTCCCTGGCGACGTCCGGCGACCGAAAGATCTCCTTGGTAGGGCTCGACGGCGGCACCGGAGCGCCTGCCCCGGTGCAAGGCGACGAGGCCAAGCTCCGCCAGGTCCTTGGCAACCTTGTCGGGAATGCCTTGCGCTACACGCCCGAGGGAAGTCCGATCGAGCTCGCCGTCGGGATCCGGAATACCCCGTCGGGCATGTTCTCCGTCCTGAAGGTACGGGACCACGGCAGCGGCATTCCCGCGGAGGAACTGCCCCGCATCTTCGAGCGTTTCTACCGGGCCGACACCTCCCGCACGCGCGAGACCGGCGGGAGCGGACTTGGCCTCGCCATTGTCGCTGCCATCGTTGGCTCCCATGGCGGTACGGTCAGTGTCAAAGAGACCGACGGCGGCGGGGCGACCCTCATTGTCAGCTTGCCCTACCAGGACGAGCCTTCCGAGGTACCTGAGGACCAGGACGCCGCCGAGGTCTCGGACTAGCCGCAGCGCTGCTCGTGAACGGGTGTCAGCGAGATTGTCCACATACGGAAGTTCGCTTCTGACAGGGCGCCCCGGCGGGTCCTAGGCTCATTTTTGTGGACCACATGCCAACTGCACCGCGAACACCCTAGCTGAAAGGCAGCGCCCATGAGCCTTATTTCCGTCGATACAGAACTACTCGAGCTTAAATCCGCAAACGTCAGGGCAACGGTGGATCGCATCAGCGCCGATGTTTTGGCCATGAAAAGCGGCCTCGATGAGCTACAAGCCACCTGGAAAGGCTCCGCGGCCAACAATTTCCAAGCCCTCATCTCCGAATGGACACTGACCCAAAACAAGGTCGAGGCCTCGCTGGCATCGATTAACGTGGCGCTCTCCTCGGCCGCGGCAAGCTACCTACAGACCGAGCAAGGCAATACCCAGCGCTTCAGTTACTAGGTCCCCGGCGCTACCAGTTCCCTGTCCCTACTAGCTCCCCGGCGCTACCAGGTAGCTGATCCACGGAACTCCTGGAAGGTCCGGCCCGATCGACATCGATTTCCGGGCCTTCCAGGCCAGCTACTTCTCCGGCGTCGACTGGTGGAAGCGCAAACGCCACCGGGCGTCGTCGAGCACCCAGATCGACGTGCGCAGCACCGAGCCCAAACGCCCATAACTGCGGTAGCTGAGGAGGACCGTATCCGCTGAAATCTTGTCCGTGGACAGGACCTCGAGCTCGGTGCGCTCCCCCGGATCGCCCTCCAGGGCCATCAAGACTTCGTCACGTGACCAAACACGTCCCGAGCTGCCGATCTCGGTGAAGTCGGGGTGGAGCAAGACACCCGTTCGTCCAATGTCTCCCCGGACCTCGGGGTCCAGGAGCTCACGCTCAAGGAAGACCACGGTATCTTCGTCCGACCGGGTGCTGCCTTGGGCAAGCTCGGCGTCAACCTCACCGTCCTCCCCGAATGCCGTGAACAGCGTTGGCTCACCCAGCACATCCTGGTCTCCGAACAGCGTGAGGTCTTCTTCCTGGGGTTCATCGTCGTCAAAGAGCATGGCCGTTTCGACCGTCACCGAACCGGATGCCATCCCCTGGGCGGAATGGGGTGCGAACGCTGTGGCTGCCGTGGCTGCTCGAACGGAAGGAATGTTCCGGTCGTCAAAGCCAGGTCCAATCTCGACGCCGCCGCCCGGATAGCCAGGTCCACTGGGGACCTCCGCACCCTGCTGGAACGCAAGCGCCACGGCCCTGGCTCGTTCATCCGCTGCCTCATTAAGATCGTGCCCCGCATGCCCCTTGACCCATTCGAAGGTGTAGGTGCGGCCATTGATGGCTTGATCGATATCCTTGAGGAGCTCGACGTTTAGTACCGGCTTCCCGTCAGCTTTCCGCCATCCTTTGCGCTTCCAGCCCGGCATCCACTTGGTGATGCAGTTGATGACGTACTGGCTGTCGCAGAGGATCCTGAGCTCTTCCTGTGGCACGTGTGCTGTCGACCGAAAGAGGTCCAGCACCGCCATAAGTTCACCCTGGTTGTTGGTTCCATGCGGCCACCCGCCAGCCCGCCAACAGGAGTCGTCCACGTACCAGGCCCAACCCGCGGGCCCGGGATTGCCGAGGGCAGAACCGTCGGCGGCAGCAATAATCGTCATGGTTTCCATCCTGCCAGACCGTCCCGACAACGAACGCCAAAGCCCCAGGGAGCAAGCACCCCCTCCCCCAGCGACGCTCGCTCACGTATCGGCCTTAAAACCCAAACCGTCGATCAGATGTTCGGCATTTAGGACCGACCTGCGCTCACTTTCCCGGGGAAAGTGAGCGGGCGTCGACCCAAACGTTCCTATACGTGAGAGCGCATCCGGCCAAACCACCACATACGTGAGAGGGCGTCGACCCAAACATTCCCATACGTGAGAGCGCATCCGGCCAAACCACCACATACGTGAGAGAGCGTCCAGCCTCACCCGACGAAGCCGTTAGCCGTTAGCCCTTAAACGGCGACGGCGGCCCGCACCTTTCGGTGCGGACCGCCGTCGACCTGGCTGTGCAGGCAGCAACTGCCGGGGGCTTAGAAGCCGCCCATACCGCCCATGTCGTCGCCACCGGGCATGGCCGGAGCGGACTTCTCCGGCTTGTCGGCGACTACGGCCTCGGTGGTCAGGAACAGGCCAGCGATGGATGCTGCGTTCTGGAGGGCCGAGCGGGTGACCTTTACGGGGTCGTTGACGCCAGCAGCGAGCAGGTCCTCGTAAACGCTGGTTGCAGCGTTCAGGCCGTGGCCGGAAGGCAGGCCGCGGACCTTGTCGGCGACAACACCGGGCTCGAGGCCGGCGTTGAAGGCGATCTGCTTCAGCGGGGCGTCGATGGCAACGCGGACGATGTTCGCACCCGTTGCTTCGTCGCCTTCGAGCTGCAGGTTGGCGAATGCCTTGGCTCCGGCCTGGATGAGGGCAACGCCACCACCGGCAACGATGCCTTCTTCAACGGCAGCCTTCGCGTTGCGGACTGCGTCCTCGATGCGGTGCTTGCGTTCCTTGAGCTCTACTTCGGTTGCGGCACCGGCCTTGATGACTGCAACGCCGCCGGCCAGCTTGGCCAGGCGTTCCTGCAGCTTCTCGCGGTCGTAGTCGGAGTCGGAGTTCTCGATCTCGGCACGGATCTGGGCCACGCGACCGGCGATGGCGTCGGCGTCGCCGGCACCTTCGACGATGGTGGTCTCGTCCTTGGTGACAACGACCTTGCGGGCCTTGCCCAGAAGTTCGAGGGTTGCGTTCTCGAGCTTGAGGCCAACTTCCTCGGCGATGACCTGGCCACCGGTGAGGATCGCGATGTCGGCGAGCTGTGCCTTGCGGCGGTCACCGAAGCCCGGAGCCTTGACGGCAACGGACTTGAAGGTGCCACGGATCTTGTTGACGATCAGGGTGGCCAGGGCCTCGCCCTCGATGTCTTCGGCGATGATCAGCAGCGGCTTGTTGGACTGCATGACCTTCTCCAGGACCGCAACGAGTTCCTTCACGTTGGAGATCTTGGAGTTGACGATCAGGATGTACGGGTCTTCGAGGACCGTTTCCTGGCGCTCGGCGTCGGTGACGAAGTAAGCGGAGATGTAACCCTTGTCGAAGCGCATGCCTTCGGTGAGTTCGAGCTCCAGGCCGAAGGTGTTGGACTCCTCGACCGTGATGACGCCTTCCTTGCCGACCTTGTCGAGCGCCTCGGCGATGAGGTTACCGATTTCGGTGTCGCCGGCGGAGATCGAAGCCGTGGCGGCGATCTCTTCCTTGGTCTCGATTTCCTTGGCGGAGGTGAGGAGCTCGCGGATGACGGCTTCGGTAGCCTTCTCGATGCCGCGCTTGAGCGACAGCGGGTCGGCGCCGGCTGCTACGTTGCGCAGGCCTTCCTTGACCAGTGCCTGGGCGAGGACGGTGGCGGTGGTGGTGCCGTCGCCAGCGACGTCGTCAGTCTTCTTGGCAACTTCCTTGACCAGCTCGGCGCCGATCTTCTCGTAAGGATCGTCCAGTTCGATCTCCTTGGCGATGGAAACACCATCGTTGGTGATCGTCGGGGCGCCCCACTTCTTTTCGAGGACGACGTTGCGTCCACGCGGGCCGAGGGTGACCTTGACGGCGTCGGCGAGGGTGTTCAGACCCCGCTCGAGACCGCGGCGTGCCTCTTCATCAAATGCAATGATCTTGGCCATAACGGCGATAGTCCTTCCGGGACAGTCGTTAAGAAGGTGCCTTTGCTACGGTGCCCGCGACGGACGGTCCTTCACCTACGGCCTCTGTATGCCGCATGCTCCGGACCTCACCCCAGCAAGGTGTTCTTTGGTCCCCCACGCATGGCCACCGCTTCCCCGGTGGACCCACCTGGGATTTAGCAGTCAATGCTTGAGAGTGCTAATCAATAATTAGCACTCGACCGGGGAGAGTGCAAGCAGCAATCAGTGAAAACGGGACGCCGCGCCAAGAGAATTCGCTACCGGCGATCGCCCTCACTGGCTCCTCGACGCCGTTTCCTTGCCGCTGAGCCGTGCGGTGTTGTCGGCACCATACGTATAGACCACGTAGTTCGACGAGGTGACGTCACCGTTGGCGTCGAACCCGATGGTCCCGGATTCGCCGTCGTAATCGGGGAGCTTGTTACCTTTGAGCACCCCGACGCAGTCCTTGTACGAGGTGCAGGCGGTCCGCTCTTTCGATGCCGCGTCCCCCGAAGCCGGACGCGCCCCGCCTGAAACCGTGGTGAGCCAGGCTGCGATCGAGGCGCCGCCGTCGTCGTCCGCTGTGGCCGCAGCGACAGCCGCGAGGGTAGCGGCGTCGAACGTTTCGGCCGCGTAGCTCGTGTCCTTGAGCTTGGGGTCCACGGCGGTGAGCCCGGCTTGGAACTCGACGCTCGGAAAGACTCCGGGAAGGATGCCACGGGCACCATCAAGCCCGCCCGCTCCAAGACCTGTCCCGTACTGGTGGACAGCGCCATCGGCCAGTATCAGTTTCTTGCCGCCTACGCCGGCGTTGATGAGGTCCGCGAGCGCGGCTTGCGCACCGTCACGGGCCACCACGAGGACGGCGTCCGGCGTCGCCGCTTTGATGGTCGACACAGCCGGAGCTGCTTTGCCTGCCGCGAATTCCACGTTGACCCCGGCCTCCAGGCCTAATCCTCCGGCGGCAGCCATGACGGATCCGGAAACCCGGGAACCGTAATCGCCGGCTTCGTGGAGGACTGAAATCCGCTTCGCGCCGGCATCGTGCGCGAGCTTGGCGAGGACGCTGCCTTGCGCGGCGTCGACGGCCGAGGTGCGGAAATAGAAGCCGCCGCTCTTGTAGCTGCTCAGTCCGGAGGCTGTGTTGGCGGGCGAGACCAGCGGAACCCTTGCGGGCGAAAGAACATCGATGGCTGCCGGCGCATGGCTGGAGTCGCTTGGGCCAATGACGACATCGGCGTGGGCCGCCAGAAGGGCCTTGGCCTGTGCAGCCGTATCAGCGGTGAAAGGCGCCGCCGTGCTGGCCTTGTTAACGTCGCCTTCGTTGGCGGCAGGCGCAGGAAGCAATTCGACCGGACGGCCCTTGAATCCCCCGGCGTCGTTGATTTGCTTGACGGCGAGCTTCGCCGCGGCAAGCTCGGATTCGTTGAGGAAAGCGGAACTGCCGCTGTTATCCAGGATCAGGCCAATACGGAGGACGCCGTCGCCACCCGGGGTTGCTGTCTCGAGCCGTGCATTACCAATGGACCCCGAACAACCCGCCAAGGCGACGGCCACTACCGCGAGGCCAAGCACAAGGGGGTTTACTTGGGACAAGCGTGTCCCCGCAACACCCACTAGATAAGCCGCACGCTCTCCGCCTGCGGTCCTTTCTGCCCCTCGCCCAATTCGAATTCGACGCGTTGTCCTTCTTCCAAGGCACGGAAGCCATCCATCTGGATTGCAGACCAGTGCACGAAGACGTCGTCACCGGTGTCATCGACGGTGATGAAACCGTAGCCCTTTTCGGCGTTGAACCATTTGACGGTTCCCAAAGCCATGATCCCCACACTTTCAGCTATGCGTTTGCCGGATTCCGGGATCTCCGGCACGGCTCCCCCTACTGTAACCATTGTCACCTAGCACTGACGCACCGTTCGCCTGGCGGCCAGCGCAATGTTATTGACGCGTAACCGAGTTGCGTCGCGCGACTGCGGCCATCTACCGGGGGTGGCGACTAGCTACCGCGAGCGCGACTAGCTGTACCCGGGCCCCAGGACGACGACCACCGGCTGCTGGAATTCCGCACTGTCCACAAGGTTCGAGATTCCCAGCAACTGCCCGAGCGCTTCCGCGTTGGCCTTCTGGGCCGCGCCCTTGTAGAAGATCGAGGAGGTTCGCTGCGGCATTCCACCCCAGTTTGCGACGGTGGACAGGGGCCAGCCGCCGTTCTGCACCTGGCCGGCAACCCGCGCGGCGAGGCCACCCGTGGTGGTGCCGTTGTAGACGGCGACCGCCGCGGTCTTGTCGACGGCGGCCGAGCTGGCTGTCGGGGTGCTTGAGGGTGTATCGCTGGCGCTTGGCGGGGCGGCGGCCGGCGAGCTTTCGACCGTCGCAGGCGTTGGGGCGGGAGTCGCTGGCTGCGACGCCGCTGCGCTTGGCGCTTTTGTCGCCTTGGATGCGTCCGCTACCGCCATGGCTTGGGAAGCAGGGGCCGCGAAGCCCAATTTCGGGAGGACGAGGAAGGCAAAGAGTCCGACGACCAGTGCGATCCCGCCGAGCAGGAGTACCGGCCACAGCGCAGGCCTGGAGGCCGATGCGACAAGTCGGTGGACACCTTGGCGCGATGAGCTTTGCGGGACACGGTCGAATTCATCCCGGGCAAATTTGGTCATGGTGAGGCCTTGTCCTTGCTTCTTGCTTGCTGAGGATCAGCTGTGGTTACGCGTCGGAACCGAGACGGCGGGCGGTGCGTGCCCGCTGACGTGACATACGTAGTCTACGCAGTCTCTTTACCAGCATGGGATCGTGCGCCAAGGCTTCCTCGGTGTCGATGAGGGCATTGAGGAGCTGGTAATAATGGGTCGCCGAGAGGTCGAAAAGCTCCCTGACGGCTTGTTCCTTGGCCCCCGCGTATTTCCACCATTGCCGTTCGAGCGCAAGCATCTGCTGCTCACGCTCACCCAGCGGGGAATCGCTCCGGATTCCGGCGGACAAGTCTTCCAGGACCAGCCCGCTCGCCTCGGCCATCGTTTCCCGTGCAGGTTCTGCCACGACACACTCCTTCGACGCTTTGGCTGGGCTTTGTCCCCACCCATGGTAACGGGCGAATAACACGGGTGTCATTTGGCTCGCCGCTTTCGCCGATGGGCCGATGCGGCGAGAATGGCTGGGTGGTAGTCGAAGAAGCCTTGTTCGAACTGGAACCCGGGGAACCCGCCGAGGCCTTTTGCGAGCTCTCCCGCATGCCGCTCGACGAATTGACGACGCCGGAATGGGCTGTGGCGCTTTCAGGGGTCGAGGAGGAACTGCGCTCGGTGCTCGATTTCGTCGCGGCCGAGGCCGCCGGGGGCACCCGGGTGCTGCCGTCGCCGTCGAACATCCTCCGGGCGTTCCGCCAGCCGCTCGCCGACGTCAAGGTGCTGATCCTTGGCCAAGACCCGTACCCGACGCCGGGACACGCCGTCGGGCTCTCATTCGCCGTCTCCGGCCGAACCCGGCCCATCCCCCGCAGCCTCGCGAATATCTACCGTGAAATGGAATCCGACCTCGGCCTGCCACCGCGAATCCACGGAGACTTGTCCGCCTGGACGCGCCAAGGAGTACTCCTTCTGAACAGGGTGCTGAGCGTCGAGGCGGGGGCCGCCGGATCACACCGGGGCAAAGGCTGGGAGGCTATTACGACGGCGGCCGTCACCGCGGTCGCGAACCGCCGCACCGCCGACGGGAACCAAACCCCGCTCGTCGCCATCCTGTGGGGCAAGGACGCCGAGGTCGTGCGACCGCTGCTGGGAGGCACACCGGTCATCGCCTCCGCGCACCCAAGTCCCCTGTCCGCATCCCGGGGGTTCTTCGGTTCGCGACCCTTCAGCCGCGCCAACGAACTGCTCCTCGAGCAGGGTGCCGAACCCGTAAACTGGGAACTTCCCGCCGTACCTTAGCCTAGGCTTGCCTCTATGACATCCCTGCCCGCTACGTCGTCAGCGTCCCGCAATACCCGCCCCCAAGTGAACCTGACAGTGCTCCGCACTGAGCAGCTTTCGCCCCACATGGTGCGCATTGTGGCAGGAGGGCCCGGTTTCGCCGGCTTCGTGAACAACGAGTTCGTGGATCGGTACGTGAAAATCGTGTTCCCGCAGCCCGGCGTGGTTTACGAACAACCCCTGGATCTCTGGGCGATCCGCGAGACGATGCCCCGCGGGCAATGGCCATACACGCGTACCTATACGATCCGCTGGGTGGACGAGGTAGCCAGGGAATTGGCGATCGACTTCGTGGTCCACGGTGACGAAGGCTTGGCGGGCCCCTGGGCCATAGCCGCGAAGCCCGGCGACTCCCTCATCTTCACCGGCCCGGGCGGCGCCTACAATCCGGCACCCGACGCCGATTGGCATCTTTTCGCCGGCGACGACGCTGCGATCCCCGCGATTGCCGCCTCGATCGAAGCCCTGCCGCACGAAGCCGTAGGCAAGGCGTTCCTGGAAGTCGACACCGACGCTGACGTCCTTGAGATCGCGGCTCCCCCGGGCGTCGAGTTGCATTGGCTGTTCCGCTCCGGGGTGCCGGCAGGTTCCAGCACCATCCTCCTGGATGCCTTGGCCGAAGCAGACTGGCTGCCGGGACGCGTGGATGTCTTTGCCCACGGCGAGCGCGGCTACATGAAGGGCCTGCGGGATATCTTCTTCAAGCAGCACGGCCTGGAGCGTTCCCAGGTGTCGCTCTCCGGATACTGGGCCCAGGGGCGCGTCGAGGACGACTTCCAGGCCGAGAAGAAGCTCCCGATCGGCCAGGTTTAACCAGCCGGGCCAGATTAACCAGCCGGGCCAGATTAACCAGCCGGATCCAGGCGGCCTGCGTCAGCCGAAGACAGCGCCGGCGACCCAAGCAAAGGGCGGTTCCGCCCCCTAGCGGTTCCGCCCCGTTAGCGGCGCACCCGGCGGCGCTCGTTGCTCGCCAGGCCCTTGGTGAGAGGCCGGGCCAGGTTGTCTCCAAGCACGATCCCGGCAGCAACGCCAAGCACAATGGCGCCAGCATTGAGCATCCCGCCTGAGCCAAGAATGATGTCGGCTTCCTGCACCGTCAACACATACATGGAGCGGAATATCTTCAGTCCGGGAAGCAGGATCAGGGCGGCAGGAACGGCAACAACCAATTGCGGTGCACCGAGCCTGAGCGCCACGATCCGTCCGAGCAAGCCGATGACCACCGCTGAAATAGCGGGCGAGAGCCGGTCGCCCATGCCTACAACGCCCGCGCCCCACAAGGCGAAGTAGCCCACAACGCCGACCGCCGCCGTCGGGAGCAAAAGCTTGAGTTGGGTCTGTTCCGTGATGCCGATAGCGATCACGGCAACGGCAATCAGGATCGTCTGCCCCCACAATGGATACGCCTCTGGGAATGTTTGCGTAACGTCGATCGCTTGGCTGCCCACCACGTCCCCGACGACAAGCGCGACGGCGATACCTGCTACGATCGCGCCGAAGGTCAGGATCGTCGAGAGGAAACGTCCGGCGGCGGTGACAGGGAAGCCGTTGATCGCGTCCTGCACCGAGGAAACGAGCCGGCCGGTCGGCAGCAAAAGCAGGATCCCTCCGGCGACCACGATCGAGGGGGCGATGTCGGCGCCCATCCAACGGAGCATGAGGGCGATGAAGGTGACCAGGAAGGCGCAGGCCGCGGTGACGAAGAAGTCCGGAGTGCGCCATTTGCCCAACTGCCGGGCTACCAGGTTGACGAGGAGGTTGGACGCGAAGGCGAGGGCCGACGCGCCCGGTCCCCCGCCGAGTACTCCAACGAAAACCGCGGCGAAGACACCGAAGGCAACGGTGACCATCCACCGCGGGAAGGGTTTGCTGCTCCGGATGATGTCATCCAGGCGACGCACTGCTTCTGTTCGGCCCACACCGCCGGCGACAATGTCGGTGACCAGTTGGTGCACTTGGGCTAGGCCTGCATAGTTGTTGGTCCAGGACCGGACGACGCGGAGGAGCGTGATGGGGGTCTGGTCCTTGGGCGCATAATTGAGCGCGACCGACTGGTTGGTGATGTCGACTTCGATGTTCTTCAGGCCGAGGGCGGCGGTCACCGCGATGATGCTTGTTTCGACTTCCAAGGCACCTGCGCCGTAACGGAACATCGTTTCGGCCATGTGCAGGGCGAAGTCGATGGTCTTGCGCGCCGAGGTATCCACGCCGCTTACCTGGATGGTCGGGTTCGCGTAGGGACTTCCCGCCAGGCGGTCCACGATGGTCAGGGGTGCCGTGGGCGGGTTCTCGCCTTGAACGAGCCTGCGCAACATTCGTTTGGCGTTGACGTTCTGGCGAACCTGGGAGGGTTTGAGCGGCTGGGTCTTCGGCAAGCCGTCGGTGGTGGGCCTATTGTCGTGGCGGTCGGTCACGCGGGTGCTCCTCCAAGGCGCGGGGTTCCTCCGGAATCCTAGTAAAACTGTTGGCCGGTGCGTCGGGTGTAGAGCTGGCGCGCAATCCGCTCGCCTGCCACAGTCCAGAGTTTGTACTTCAGGGGGTTGACCACTTGGTCGTAGCAGCCCACGAAATCAGTGACCGTCTTGCTGAAGCTGGTCTTGAACAGGCCAAGCCCGTGGAATGGGTGCGTGGTGTCCTTGAGCCTGTCCGCCGGTGGCGTTCCGCAGAAGTCGTATTCCGTACAGCCCAGTTCCTTGACCTGGTTGATCGCGGTCCATTGGACGAGGTGGGAGTCGCCGTACTGGGACCGCTTCTGCAGGGAGCCGCCGTCCTTGTAGGTCCCTTTTCGCCCGTAGTTGATGACGAAGGCGCCCACGGACGGAACACCATTTTCGAAGACGAACAACAGGCGGCCCTGGCCCCTGTTGATGAAGTTCGTCCAGAACTGGCGGTAGTAGTCGAATTCCCGCACCCGCACTTGCGATTTCGCCTCAACCGTATTGGTCATCAGCGAATACATGGCGCGGAAGTTCTCCTCCGTGGGCTCCATGGTGCGGACTTCCACGCCCTCGCGGATGGCGCGGCGCACGGCGTTCCGGCCCCGTGAATGGAGGTTCCGCAGGAGTTGGTTCTCGTCCGGAGAGATGTCCAAGAGGGCGGTGGAGTCGTTCGGCTGCAGGTTCGGAGTCTTGACCAGGCCCGCTGCCTCGATCACGGTGCGGGCTTCGTCGCTGAGGACAATGTCAGGCTCGATCTTGACGGCGAAGACGCCAAGCTTCTCGCGCTTCAGGAATTCCCTGTTGGCCCTGGCAAGCCCGGGGATGTCCTCGACGCCGGCAACATCCGGTCCCTTAATGAGGTACCAGAGCTTGCCAAGGAGCGGAAAGGACTTCTCCAGGACCAGGTTGTAGCTGCTGTAGTCCGACGTCTCGTAGACGAGGTGCAGGGGTTTCCAACCGAAGTGTTGCTTCACGTCCGCGAAGGCCTCGGATTGGAGGAGGTTGCCTCCGTTGGGATTGGCAGTGACGTGTTTGTCCCAGTGTTCGATTTCTTCGGCAGTGGCAAAGCGTGCTGTGAATTCTCGCAAGGGGGGCCGTGTCCAATCAGTTGCGTACTTGAGGCAGCAGGCACCGGTGTGCGGCGCAGGCAATCAGCCTTAAGTCTATCGGCCCCCGGACCTGCTCCTGCTCAGCACTCCACGACGTTGACGGCCAGGCCGCCCATGGCCGTTTCCTTGTATTTGGAGCTCATGTCCTTGCCGGTTTCGCGCATCGTCACGATGACTTCGTCCAGGGACACGCGGTGGGTGCCGTCACCCCAGAGGGCCATCTTGGCAGCGTTGATGGCCTTCGCCGCCGCGATCGCGTTGCGTTCGATGCACGGAATCTGGACCAAGCCGCCGATTGGATCGCACGTCAGTCCGAGATTGTGTTCCATGGCGATTTCCGCGGCGTTTTCGACTTGTCCCGGTGTTCCGCCCATGACCTCGGCAAGGCCCGCGGCCGCCATCGACGAGGCCGACCCCACCTCGCCCTGGCAGCCCACTTCCGCCCCTGAGATGGAAGCCTGCTCCTTGTAGAGCACGCCGACGGCGCCCGCGGCGAGCAGGAACTTCACCACGACGTCGTCACGGTCCTGCTGCGTGGCCTTGTCCATGCCCGGAGCATAGTGCAAGGCGTAATAGAGGACCGCCGGGATGATGCCCGCGGCGCCATTCGTCGGGGCGGTGACCACCCTGCCGCCCGTAGCATTCTCCTCGTTGACGGCCAGGGCGATCAGGTTCACCCACTCCTGCCAGTACTTGGGGTCCCGGTCCTTGTCTTCCTTCAGGAGCCGCTCATGCCAGTCAGGAGCACGACGCCGGACCTTCAGTCCGCCGGGTAACACGCCTTCGCGCTTCAGGCTGATTTCGACGCATCCTTCCATGACGGACCAGATGTGCAGCAGGCCCTCACGAATTTCCTCCTCGCTCCGGCTGGCCCTCTCGTTGATCAGCATGATGTCGCTGATGCCGAGGCCCTTGGAAGCGCAGCGCCCCATCAACTCCGCGGCGGTGCGGAACGGCAGGGGCAACTCTTTCTTCGACTCGTCCAGTTCCTTCTGGGCCGCGTCCTCTTCGCCTTCCCGGACGATGAACCCGCCACCGACAGAGAAGAACGTCGCCTCGTGCAGAACCTCGCCGTCAGCATCGGAGACGGCGAACTTCATGCCGTTCGTGTGCCGCGGCAACACCGTCAGCGGATGGAGCACCATATCGGATTCCCCATACGGCAATGGCACTCCGGACCCCGGAACACCGGCACTGGCAAGGTTCAGGATGCCGGTATCGGCGATTGAAGCGAGCCGCTGCTCCACCTCATCCGGCAGGATCAGCTCCGGGTGATAACCCTCAAGGCCCAGCAGCACGGCCGTCATGGTCCCGTGCCCCCGCCCGGTTGCAGCCAGTGAGCCATAAAGGTCCACACGCAGCGAAGCCACCCGGTCCAGGACCCCGGGCTTCTTGAGCTCCTCCGCGAAGACGGCGGCAGCCCGCATTGGCCCCACGGTGTGCGAACTCGACGGGCCAATCCCTATGGAGAAGAGATCGAAAACGCCAACAGCCATTGTCGGTTCCTAACTAGTGGTTGGTTGGGGTGGGTTGTCGGGTTGGGGCGGGTGAGCGTATTCCTTCCGGAACCCACTCACCCGCCAACTGCCCGCTACCTCGGCGCGAAATCACTCGTGCGGTGGGGCTTGGGCGGGAAGAACCGAAGCTCAGCCCAGGTTCGCGACGCCCGGGTAGAGCGGGTGGGCTGCGGCCAAGACCTCGACGCGGTGACGCAGGCCCGAAAGGTCCGCGTCGGCGTCGGCCGTTAGTGCTTCGGCGATGATGTCCGCAACTTCACGGAAGGCCGCTTCACCGAAACCGCGCGTGGCCAGTGCCGGAGTGCCGATCCGCAGGCCCGAAGTGACCATGGGCGGGCGGGGGTCGAAGGGGACGGCGTTGCGGTTCACCGTGATGTCGATCGCCGCGAGCCGGTCTTCGGCCTGCTGGCCGTCCAGTTCGCAATCGCGCAGGTCAACGAGCACAAGGTGCACGTCGGTGCCGCCGGAGACCACGGAGATCCCCTTGGCTTTGACGTCGTCCTGGACCAGCCGTTCGGCCAGTATCCGGGCGCCGGCCAGGACGCGTTCCTGGCGTTCCTTGAACTCTTCCGATGCGGCGATCTTGAAGGCGACGGCCTTGCCCGCAATGACGTGCTCCAACGGTCCGCCTTGCTGCCCCGGGAAGACGGCAGAGTTGATCTTCTTGGCGATCTCGGCGTCGTTGCTCAGGATGATGCCGCCACGCGGACCGGCGAGGGTCTTGTGCGTGGTGGACGTCGTGACATGCGCGTACGGAACCGGGGACGGGTGCAGCCCTGCGGCAACCAGGCCGGCGAAGTGCGCCATGTCCACCATGAGGTAGGCCCCCACGGAGTCGGCGATCCGGCGGAACTCGGCGAAGTCCAGCTGCCGGGCGTACGCGGACCAGCCGGCCACGATCAGAGCGGGCTTGTGCTCCTGGGCCAGGGCCTCGACCTCGGCCATGTCCACAGTGTGGGTGTCCTCGCGGACGCCATACGGCACCACGTTGTAGAGCTTGCCCGAGAAGTTGATTCGCATGCCGTGCGTCAGGTGGCCGCCGTGGGCAAGGTTCAAGCCCATGATGGTGTCGCCGGGCTTGATCAGCGCATGCATCACCGAAGCGTTCGCCTGCGCACCCGAGTGCGGCTGCACGTTGGCGTACTCGGCGCCGAACAGGGCCTTGACCCGGTCGATCGCCAGTTGCTCGATCACGTCAACGTGCTCGCAGCCGCCGTAGTAGCGCTTGCCGGGGTATCCTTCGGCGTACTTGTTGGTCAGCACCGAGCCCTGCGCCTGCATGACGCCCACAGCGGTGTGGTTCTCGGAGGCGATCATTTCCAGGCCCGAACGCTGGCGGCCCAGTTCGTCGTCGATCTTTGCGGCGATCTCCGGATCCAGCTTCGCGAGGTCGGCATCCAGGCTCGGAGACACGACTTGCTCGAAGACGGCGTTCTGGGTGCCTGCTGCCCCGGTTGCCGCGCTCACAGCACGCCACCGTTCTGCGCCGCGTATTCCTCTGCCGACATCAGCGGGCCGTCGGACTCCGCGGCCACCTTGAACAGCCAGCCGGCGCCGTAGGGATCGCTGTTGATCAACGCAGGATCGTCGACGACGGCGGAGTTCACTTCCGTGACCTCGCCCGTGACCGGCGCGTAGAGGTCGGATACCGACTTCGTCGACTCAACTTCGCCGCAAGTCTGGCCTGCGGTGACGGAGGAGCCCACCTCGGGAAGGTCGACGTACACGATGTCGCCGAGGGCGTCAGTGGCCACGGCGGAGATCCCGATCGACACGAGGTTCCCGTCCTCCCGGGATACCCATTCATGCTCGGCCGAATACGTCAATTCGGCAACTACTTTGCTCATTCCAATTCCTTACTTTTCGTCTGACAAAACCCGGGCCCAACGGGCCCAAAACCTACTGCGACCGCCAAAACCTACTTAGGGCGCTCAAAACCTACTTGGACCGCTTGTAAAACGGCAGCGCCACAACTTCGAACGGCTCCGGCTTGCCGCGCAGGTCGACCTCCAGCGCGGTGCCAATCCCGGCGTGCTCGACGTCGACATAGGCCAATGCGACTGGGTAGCCAAGCGTGGGGCTGGGCTGGCCGGAGGTTACTTCGCCGACGACCACCCCGTCCTTGGTGACGGGGTAGTGGCTGCGGCCCGCACGTCGTCCCAAGCCTTTGAGCCCCACCAGTTTGCGGCCGCTCGTGGAGCCAGCGCCTTCGACTTTCAGGGTTTCCAAGGCGGCCCGTCCTACGAAGTCGCCTTCCTTGGCGAGCGAGACCACCGGGCCAAGGCCTGCGGCGAAGGGGTTCCCTTCGCGGGAGAGTTCGTTGCCGTAGAGCGGCATGCCCGCTTCCAGGCGCAGCGAATCCCGCGAGGCCAGGCCTGCCGGGGTCAGCTCGCCGTCTTCGGCGACGGCGGAGATGGCCTGCCACAGCGCGACGGCGTCGTCGTTGTCCACGAAGATTTCGAAACCGTCTTCGCCGGTGTATCCGGTGCGTGCGAGCAGCAGTCCGCTCGGGGCGCCTGCCACGAGGAAGGGCACCTCGACGGCGGCGTAGTACTTCAGTTCGGTCACGAGGCTGTGCTGTGCGGCAGGGACCAGGCGGAGGAGGATGCTTTCCGCTTTGGGGCCCTGGACGGCGATCAAGGAGGTCTCGGCCGAGGCGTCCCGGACCACGACGTCGAAGCCGGCCGCGCGCTGCGCCAGGGCGTCGGCGACGACCTTGGCGTTGCCGGCGTTCGGCACCACGAGGAACGTGTCGTTACTGTCTTGTCCGGCCTCCGCCGGAGAGGGGAGGCGGTACGTGATGAGGTCGTCGATGATGCCGCCGTCTTCCTGGCAGATCAGCGAGTACTTGGCCTTGCCGACTGCCATCGCCGAGATTTTGCCGACGAGAGCGTAGTCAAGGAACGCGGCGGCGTCGGGACCGGTGACCCAGACTTCGCCCATGTGGGAGAGGTCAAAGAGGCCCGCGGATTGGCGGACGGCGTGGTGTTCGGCCAGCTCGGAGGAGTACTTGAGGGGCATCTGCCAGCCACCGAAATCGGTGAAGGAGGCGCCGAGCTTCTTGTGCTCTTCGTAGAGCGCGGTGTAGTTCTCAGTCATCGTGGCGGAATCCTTACTTCTCGAACGCAGCGGTGTTGTCCTCAAACGCTTCGAGGGGCGGGCAGGAGCAGATCAGGTTACGGTCGCCTGCGGCGCCGTCGATGCGGCCCACGGGCGGGAAGTACTTGTCCTGCTTGAGGTGGTGGACCGGGAAGACAGCCTGCTCGCGCGGGTACTGGCGGTTCCACTCCGAGGAGGCGACGGCGGCTGCCGTGTGCGGTGCGTTACGCAGGGGGCTCTCCTCCACAGTGAAGTCGCCGTTTGCCACCTGCTCGATTTCCTTGCGGATGGTGATCATTGCTTCGATGAAGCGGTCGATCTCGCCAAGGTCCTCGGATTCGGTCGGTTCCACCATGAGGGTGCCCGCCACCGGGAACGCGAGGGTCGGGGCGTGGAAACCGAAGTCGATCAGGCGCTTGGCCACGTCCTCGGCCGTGACGCCGGTGCGGGCGGTGAGTTCGCGCAGGTCCAGGATGCACTCGTGAGCTACGAGTCCGCCTTCGCCCGTGTAGAGGACCGGGAAGTACTCGTTGAGCCTCGACGCGACGTAGTTCGCGGCCAGCAGCGCGGATTTGGTGGCTTCGGTGAGGCCTTCGCCGCCCATGAGCTTGACGTAGGCCCAGGAAATCGGGAGCACGCCGGCAGAGCCGAAACGCGAAGCCGAGATCGCCACCCCGTGGCCGTCCCCTGTGTGGTCCGAAGAAGCGTTGTTCGCGTCTCCGGGCATGAACGGCGCGAGGTGCGCCTTGGCCGCTACCGGGCCGACGCCGGGTCCGCCGCCGCCGTGCGGGATGCAGAACGTCTTGTGCAGGTTGAGGTGCGAGACGTCTCCGCCGAACTTGCCCGGCTGAGCCAGGCCTACCAGGGCGTTGAGGTTGGCGCCGTCGACGTACACCTGTCCGCCGGCCGCGTGAACGGAATCGCAAATTTCGCGCACGTCGGCGTCGTACACACCGTGCGTGGACGGGTAGGTGATCATGATCGCCGAGAGGACGTCCTTGTTGGCCTCGATCTTGGCCTGCAGGTCGGCGTGGTCGATCGTGCCGTCGGCGGCCGTGGCCACCACCACAACCTTCATGCCAGCCAGCACGGCGGAAGCCGCGTTGGTGCCGTGCGCCGAGGCCGGGATCAGGCAGACGTTGCGCTGGTCATCGCCACGGGACAGGTGGTAGCCGCGGATCGCGAGCAGACCTGCCAGCTCCCCCTGCGAGCCTGCGTTGGGCTGGATGGAAACCTGGTCGTAGCCGGTGATCTCGGCAAGGTCCGATTCGAGGCCCTCGATCAGTTCCCGCCAGCCCGCCGTCTGGGAATCCGGCGCGAAGGGGTGGATCGAGGCGAATTCCGGCCAGGAGATGGCTTCCATCTCGGCCGTGGCGTTCAGTTTCATGGTGCATGAGCCCAGCGGAATCATGGTCCGGTCCAGCGCCAGGTCGCGGTCCGAGAGCTTGCGGATGTAGCGCAGCAGCTGGGTCTCGGAGCGGTGCGTGTTGAAGACCGGGTGCTGCAGGTAGTCGGAGGAACGTTCGACGCCGGCCGCCAGCCCGAAGGCGGCGTCCGCACCTTCGGCATCGCTCAAGGAAGCGCCGAAGACGGCAGCGACGTCGGCTAGGACCGCCGTCGTCGTCGTCTCGTCAACCGAGACGCCAACGGTGTCCGCGTCGATGGCGCGCAGGTTGATGCCCTTCGCTTCCGCCGCTTCGATGATCCCTGCGGCCTTGCCGGGGACGCGAACGGTGATGGTGTCGAAGAAGCTGCCGTGCAGGACCTCAGCGCCGGCGGCCTTGAGGGCCGTAGCAAGCGCGCGGGCGCCGTTGTGGGCGGTTTCGGCGATCGCCTTCAGGCCATCCGGGCCGTGGTACACGGCGTACATCGAGGAGACGATCGCCAGGAGCGCCTGCGCGGTGCAGATGTTGGACGTGGCCTTCTCGCGGCGAATGTGCTGTTCGCGGGTCTGGAGGGCCAGGCGGTAGGCCGGCGTGCCGGCGTCGTCCTTCGAAACCCCCACCAGGCGGCCCGGCATCGAACGCTCCAGGCCCTTCTGGACCGCCATGTATGCGGCGTGCGGGCCGCCGAAGAACAGCGGAACACCGAAACGCTGGGTGGAACCGACAGCGATATCGGCGCCCTGTTCTCCGGGAGGGGTGATCAGTGTCAGCGCCAGCAGGTCTGCGGCTACGGTGACGAGCGCTCCGCGTTCCTTCGCTGCGGCAATAACGGCCGAGTGGTCGAACACCCGGCCGGAAACACCAGGCTGCTGCAGCACGACGCCGTTGATGTCGCCGTCGGGCAGTCCCTTGGACAGGTCGGCGACCTCGACTTCAAAGCCGAGCGCCTCGGCGCGGCCCTTCACGATCGCGATGGTCTGGGGCAGGCAATCCGCGTCAAGGACGGTCTTGCCGTCGTGCGCCGACTTGTTCTTGTTTGCGCGGCGCATCATCAGTACCGCTTCGGCAACAGCCGTCGCTTCATCCAAGAGGGAGGCGTTCGCGATGGGCAGGCCCACGAGGTCCTGGACCATCGTCTGGAAGTTCAGCAGGGCTTCGAGGCGGCCTTGGGAAATTTCCGGCTGGTAAGGGGTGTAGGCGGTGTACCAGGCCGGCGATTCGAGGATGTTGCGGCGGATCACCGGCGGAGTGACAGTGTCGAAGTAGCCCTGGCCGATCATCTGTACAGCGGTCTTGTTCTTGGCGGCGAGCTTGCGCAGTTCGGCCAGGACCTCGACCTCGCTGAGGGCGTTTTGGAGAGTGAGCGCGACATCCTGGCGGATGTCGTTGGGAACCGCGGTGTCAACGAGGGAATCGACATTGTCGTAGCCCACAGACTTGAGCATGACGTCGATGTCGGCTTGGCGGCGGGCGCCGATATGCCGATCGACGAACGTGGTGGAGGTTGAACTGACCGTCACGAGGAACTCCATAACTAAGGCGGCGCGGGTACGCCACGACTATTCGGGTTCCTCCCCGCTCTGTATTGGACCTGAGAGTTTCCGCGAGGACCGTGTTTTGGGCACTGCTTCGCTTGCACCGTCGGTGAGCACAACGCTTCCGGTTCCGCGCCGGGACGAGCCCGGCATGGACTGGACAGTTGGCTGCTTTCCAGAGTTGCCTTGCCGCGGCGGTACATGGGCCTGAGAGATTCCTGGGGAGGATTTGCTCCTACGGCGCCTGCATCACTTGCTCGCAGGACTCTCCCGCCGCAGGTCAAAGGCGTATTCAGTTTTTATGAATCGGACCGTGGTTGCCGGCGACGACAGCCACAGAGATCAATTGTCCTACGGAGTGACCCTGTCCGCAAATGTCCCGGCATAAATCAGGTACGGAGGCGTTCGACGGCGGCCAGCAGCGCGCCGACGTCGGCATTCCGCCCGCTCTGGTCGCTTTCCGAACCGCCTTCGAGCATGGCATTGAAGTACAGGCCGTCACCCATGTAACGGACGACTTTCGCGATGTCCGGCCCCACATCTTCGGCAAGCACATCCAGCCATTGTTGCTGGATCCCGGCAAAACGCCTCCGGGTTTCTTCGTGGGCGACCTCGGCGAGCCGGGTCGCGGCAACGAAAACGCGGTCCAGGGGGCTGTCCGCCCACAGCGAGGACTTGATGAAGTACGCTGCCGCGCCTTCGGCGGCGGTCTTCATCTCCTCGATTTCCAACTGGGCCAGCGCGTCAAAACGCTCGAGCAAGGAGCCGATCATCGCCTCTTTGTTCGGGAAATGGTACAGCAGCCCACCCTTGGAGACGCCTGCCCGTTTTGCGACGGCATCGAGCGTGGCAGCCCGCTCCCCCACCTCGATCAGGAGGGCTTCAAAGGCATCCAGGACGGCGTCCCGGGCAACAGGTTTTCGCGGCATGGTGTCCATCATCCCTTGTTTTGATTGCTTGAATTGTAACTATACCGTCTGGACGGTATAGTTACGTCCATGTTCACCTCGTCCACCACCCAGCACCCACGCATTCAGGCCACCCAATCCGCTCCCTGGCGGGATTGGGTCGCGCTAGGGCTCCTGATGTTCCCGGTCATGCTGGTGGCCGTGGACAATACGGCGCTGACCTTTGCGTTGCCGGGAATCGCCAAGACGCTCGACGTCGGAGGCGTGCAACTGCTCTGGATCGTGGATGCCTATGCGCTGGTCCTGGCCGCGTTGCTGGTCTCCATGGGAAACCTTGGTGACCGGATCGGTCGCCGGCGCCTGCTGCTGATTGGCAGCACCGGGTTCGCCGCAGTGTCCGCAGCCACCGCCTTCGCGCCGGCCGCGGAATGGCTCATTGCGGGACGGGCCGTACTCGGCGTCTTTGGAGCCATGCTGATGCCGTCCACCCTGTCGCTGATCCGCAACATCTTCGCCGACCCCAATCGCCGCCGGCTTGCAGTGGCCATCTGGGCGGCAGCATTCTCGGGCGGCGCCGCACTGGGGCCCATCTTTGGCGGCTGGCTCGTGGAGCGCTTCTGGTGGGGCGCCGTGTTCCTGGTGGCAGTACCCTTGCTGCTTCCCCTGTTTGCCTTTGGCCCGTTCCTGATTCCGGAGTCCAAGGACCGAAACCCCGGCAAGCCCGACGTCGTGAGCGTCGCATTGTCCATCCTGGCCATGGCGCCGATGGTGTACGGCATCAAGGAAGCAGCGGTGCACGGCTTCGGCCCCGTCCCGGCGTTCTTCATGGCCTTTGCCCTGGTGATGGGGATCGTGTTCGTCCGACGGCAGCGGGCCGTCGAATCGCCAATGTTGGACGTTAGCCTCTTCGCGAACAAGGTCTTCAGCACGGCAATCACCGCGAACGTCCTGTCCCTGTTTTCGATGACCGGATTCATCTACTTCTTCGCCCAGCACCTACAGCTTGTGGAAGGACAGTCCCCGCTGCAGGCAGGAATCGCGATGATTCCCGCCCTGCTCGCCACGATCGCGGCGGGCCTGTTGGTGGTTCCCTTGGTCAAGCGCGTGCGCCCGGGCTTCGTCGTGGCTTTCGGCCTCACGTTGAACGCCGTCGGCTACCTCGTGGCAGCATTGGGAAACCACAGCCAGGGGCCCGGATACCTGCTGGCCGCGCTCCTGCTCCTGGCCATCGGCGTGGGCTCGGCGGAAACCATCTCCAACGACCTCATCCTGGGCTCGGTCCCGGCCGACAAATCAGGGGCGGCCTCGGCAATCTCCGAGACTGGCTACGAGGTTGGTTCGCTGCTCGGCACGGCGGTCCTCGGCTCGATCCTGACGGCCTCCTACCAGCACCACCTGCTGCTGCCGGCCGAACTTTCCGGCCACGCTGCGGAGCGGTCGCGGGAGACGCTCGCGGGAGCGATCGACGCGGCCGCGACGCTGCCCCAACCCCTCGCCGCGTCCCTGACGGCGGCAGCCCGCAGCGCCTTCGATTCGGGCGTCCACATCACCGCGGCGATTGGGCTGGTACTGATGGCCGGCTCGGCGGTGCTTGCCGCCGTCGTACTCCGCCGCGTTCCGAAGGCGAAGTAACGCAGGCGGCCCTTGCCGCGCCTTCCACGGAGGCCGCCCCTTCCGCGGAGTCGGTACCCCGGCGTAGCGTGTGAGGCGGCAACCACGGACCAAGGGGCAATGGCGATGGTTTATACGCAACGGTTTGAGGAGATCAGCGGCGGGGACGTCGCGACGGCGGGTGGCAAGGGGTCAAACCTCGGCGAGCTCACGCGGGCGGGGCTTCCCGTCCCGCCCGGCTTCGTCATCCTCACGGACGCCTACAAGGCCTTTCTCGAGGCGAACGAATTGACGAGCACGGTAGTCGAGATCGCCCGGCGCACAACGGCCGTACCTTCCCCGGCGTACACGGGCGACGCCGTGCCATCCGGCGACGCGGCGCAATCCGGCAGTGCCGTGCAAACCAGCACTGCCGACGTCGACCGCCTGGCACCCTTTGATGCCGCCGAACGTGAAATCCATGCACTGTTCCGCTCAGGGACGATCCCGGCGGACATGTTCCAAGAGATCCACCAGGCGCTGCGGGACTTACACGTCGCGGATGGAGCGACGTTCGCGGTACGGTCCTCCGCGACGGCTGAGGACCTGGCCGATGCGAGTTTCGCCGGCCAGCAAGAAACTTATTTGAACGTGCGGCCTGAGGGGCTTGAAACCGCCGTCAAGGATTGTTGGGCCTCCCTTTGGACCGCGCGCGCAATGGCCTATCGATCACGCCGGGGAATCGACCCGGCTGGAGTGAGCCTCGCGGTGGTCGTCGAAACGATGATCGAATCGGAAGCGTCCGGCGTCATGTTCACCGCCAATCCGGGCACGGGACGGCGCGACGAGATCATGGTGAGCGCCGCATGGGGCCTGGGCGAATCCGTCGTCAGCGGCGCGGTGAGCACGGACGACTATGTCGTGGACAAAACGAGCTGGACGCCGAAGTCGCAGTTCGTTGCGGACAAGGCCGTCATGACCGTGTACTCAGCCCAACCAGATGGCGACAGCGGTACGATCCAGCGTCCGGTGCCAGACTCACGGCGTCGAGCGACGGTCCTCAACGAAGGCCAGCTCAAGGACCTCGCCCGGCTTGGGGCTCGCATCGAAGAGCACTTTGGGACTCCGCAAGACATCGAATGGGCAATGTCAGGAGGCGAGGTCCATGTGGTGCAGTCCCGCCCCATTACGGCGCTGCCCGAACCGTCCGCCGACGCCCCGACGGAGTGGACGCTCCCCTATCCGCACGGATTATACTTCCGCGCCAGCATCGTCGAGCAGTTGCCGGACCCGCTTTCGCCATTGTTCGCGGACCTGATCGACGGTTCGGTGACTAAATCGATCACCAAGCTGCTTGCGGCCGCCTTCCACGGTGACGCCGTCCGCGAAGGCGACATCGCGCTCCCCACGGTTAATGGATACGCGTACTACTACTACAAGAACTCGGGGATGTTGCGGCTGATGGCCAAGTCTCCCGGGGCGATGCTCGCGTTGGCGCGGGGCTCGGCGAACATGGGCGTCGAGGGGTGGCGCGGCTACTCGCATCCGCTCTACGCGAAGCTCGTCGAAGAGTGGTCGGCAAAGCCGGTTGCCAACCTCTCCAATGCGGAACTGTTCGACGGCGTCACGCAACTGCTCGACGGCGGCACCGTTTACTACACGGCGGTGCAGTCGATCATTCCGATGGCGGCCACCAGCGAGATCGTCTTCGCGTGGTTCTACGACAAGTTCGTGCGGCGTCCCGGCGACCCCCTGGCCCGGACCTTCCTGCTGGGTTTCGACAGTGAACCGATCCGCGCCGAGAAATCCCTCTACGAGCTCGCCGCCTGGACCCGTGAGCGGCCACAGCTTGCTGAAGCGATCTTGAACGCGCCAGCCGAAACGCTCGCAGCCGAACTCGCCAGTGAGGCTCCCGGCACCGCGCCTTCCGGTGTCGATTCCGAACAATGGCGGGAATGGTCCGAAAGATTCAGGGACCATCTGGACCGCTTCGGCCACGCCGTGTTCAACCTTGACTTCCTCAGTCCGGTCGCGGCCGACAATCCGGCGCCGTTGCTCAGCACGCTCAAGTTCTACCTGCGCGGCGAGGGCAACGACCCCTACGAACGGCAAGGCCAGGCGGCCGAGCGCCGCGAAGAACAGACCCGAATCATCCTGGATCGCCTCGACCCGGTACGCCGCGCCGCATTCACCCCTTTGCTGAAGTGGGCCCAAAGCACTGCTCCCGTGCGGGAGGATGCGCTCGCGGACATCGGGCTGGCATGGCCGCTGCTGCGCCGGTTCCTGCGCGAGCTCGGACGGCGGCTGAGCGTCGCGGGCATGATCGAAGATCCCGACGACATCTTCTGGCTACGCAGTAGCGAACTCAAGGAAGCCATCGCTTCCCCCGGCGTTGTCCCTGACGGCCTCGAAGGCGGATCCACCGCGCCCGAGCAACAGGTGCACGGGCAACAGGTGCGGGTTCACGCGAGGCTGGCAGACGCCGTCGAGCAGCGGAAGTTCATCTGGCGCGGCCAGCGCAAGGCGAATCCACCGCAACTACTGCCCGAAATCACTTGGCTGAACCGGGCGTTCAACGGAATGATGCCCGCCAACTCGAGCGAGCAAACCGGCGACACCATCAAGGGCGTCGGCGCCAGCGCCGGGACTGTCACGGCAACCGCGCGCGTCCTCGGCGGACCCGAGGACTTCGGCCGGATGCAGCCGGGCGACGTTCTCGTGGCGCGGATGACGACGCCGGCCTGGACTTCGCTTTTCGCCATGGCATCGGCGGTGGTCACCGACGTCGGAGGACCGCTAAGCCACAGTTCGATCGTCGCCCGCGAGTACGGCATTCCCGCCGTGCTCGGCACCGGCGTCGCCACCACCCGCATCAGGAGTGGTCAGCTCGTGAAGGTCGACGGCGAGACCGGCATTGTCACGCTCCATAATGACGCGCCTGCCCCCAGCAGCGGGGACGGCGCTGCGCCCGAAGCCAAAGCCCGCCCGTCAACGAAGGCGCGGACCGCCGTCGGACTTGTCGCCGGGGCTGCGGTGCTTTGGGGCCTCGGGGCGGCAGTACGACGGCGGCGGCGCGGCTAAACACTGGCCGGTACCTTTAGTGCTGGCCGGCGGCTAAGCGCTGGGGGCCTAAGCGCTGGCGACCTAAGCGCTGCTAGCGGGCGACTATGCGCTGGCGGGCGACTGGTCAATCCGGACCATATTGCCCGAGGGATCGCGGAAAGCGCAGTCCCGCGGACCCCATGGCTGGTCAATGGGCTCCTGCATGACCTCCGCGCCGGATGCCCTGACCTTCTCGAAGAGCGTGTCGACGTCTTCCGTGCGGAAGACGATAGGCCCAAGGACGCCCTTGGTCACGAGCTCCTGGAGGGAGTCGCCATCGGCCTTGGAGCGGCCGGCGTGAGGTTCGGAAAGCACGATTTCAACGCCCGGCTGGTCCTTGCTGCCGAGCGTCACCCAGCGGAATCCGCCTTGGGCGACGTCATTGAGAACCTCCAGGCCGAGGGCATCCCTGTAGAAGCCAAGTGCTTCGTCGACGTCGTTGACAGTTATTTGCGAGTACTTCAGTGAAATGGTCATGTACGCAACGCTAGTCAGCGACCAACGCGAGCGCTTCTCGAATCCTGCTCGGTTCTTTTAGGGCTGGTTCTTTTCGGGCCGGCCGGGTGCGTATTTTCGCCACGCAGGCGGGCATCGCGGCCACTGCGCGGTGTTCGCGCGCCCGGTAGGAGCTGGGCGTCTCCCCCACCAACTCGGTAAACCGCGAACTGAACGAGCCAAGAGATGTACAACCGACCTCCATGCAAGCGTCGGTGACGCTCATGCCGCCGCGCAAAAGGGCCATCGCGCGCTCGATCCGGCGGGTCATGAGGTAGTTGTAAGGGGTCTCGCCGTACGCATCCTTGAATTGGCGCGAGAAATGAGCCGGCGACATGAACGCATGGCCGGCAATGGTCGGCACGTCGAGCGGTTTCGCGTATTCACGGTCGATCAGGTCGCGGGCTCGCCGCAAGTACGTGAGCTTCTCGAGATCTTCCGGGGTCATGCCTCGAGCGTACCTCCGTGCGCCCGTGTTTTGCAGGGCTGCCGGACTTCATCGGAGCTTTATATGGCTTTGCGCGGCGATGCGGGACCTTCTGCGCGGCGGCGCGGGTACCGCGGCGGTGCGGGACTTCTGCGCGGCCTTGCGGAACTTCTGCGCGGCGTTCTCGCGGTTAGCGAGGATTTGTCGCGGTTAGCGCAGCGCGTCCGGCTTAGCGCGGCGTTGCGGGACGCACGCGTACGGGCGCGAGGATCCCGACGATCATGACGGCCGTAATGGCGCCCGCGGCCATGATCGCCGCAAGCACCACAATCTGGAAGCGTCCGGCCTCCAGTGGGGAGACGCCGCCGAAGATCGCCCCGACAAACGCGCCCGGCAAGGTAACGAGTCCCGTCGTCTTCGTTTGGTCGGTGGACGGAATGAGGGCGGAATAGACGGCGCGCCGGGCCAGGTCGAGTGTCGCCTGGCGCGGTGTGGCGCCCAATGCCAGCCAGCCCTCCACTTCCTCCCATCGATCGTAAGCCGACTCTTTGAAGCGGCGGCCGGCCAGCACGGCGATGGTCATTCCGTTCCCGATGACGATCCCGCCCATGGCGAGCGCATAGCGCGGAGTCAGGGCGATGGCTCCGGTGGCGAAAATGACGGCCAGGGTGATGGCGATTCCGCCGGCCATGGAACCACTCACCAGGCCGAGGTTGGGCAGGCTCCAGCCAATCCGGCGAGTGGCGCTGACAGCGGCGACGGTGAACATCACAAGGAGTGCTATGGCGACCCAGGCCGGGTTGGTGATGACCCCGCCAAGAACGAAGCTGATCGCCGCAAGCTGGATGGCTCCGCGAAGAATGGCCGAGGCAGGCGCGAAGGGGTGTGGCGTCCGGAACGCGAGAAGGAGGGCCAAGGTCATCGCCATCAGCACGCCGACGCCGAGGAAGGTCGGGAGGAACTCGGCGAGGACGGGCATGCTGCCAGCCTATCGAGGGACGTCACCACGAAGGCTGCGGAATTAGGACATGTAAACCTTACGTAATTTGTGTGATTCGTGTCACGATCGGCCATTTTGGATGGAAATGTAGGTATGGCTAACCTAAAGTTTTGCTCTGTGAGTCCACCCTTCCCCGCCGGGCTCCTCCAAGCTTTGCTCGCAGAAAGAAGCCTCAATGAAGAACCGCAAGAACGCGCTCGCCGGCATCGCACTCGCCGCCGCCAGCGCCCTCAGCCTTGCCGCGTGCGGCTCGGGTACGACCGCTCCTGCCGCCACCGGCTCCACGGCCACCGCCGGTAAGGTCACTGGCGAAATCACGGTTTACAACGCCCAGCACGACACCTTGACCAAGGAATGGGTGGACGCCTTCACCAAGGAAACCGGCGTCAAGGTCACCATCCGCCAGGGTTCGGACACCGAGTTGTCCAACCAGATCGTCCAGGAAGGCGCCGCTTCGCCAGCAGATGTCTTCCTCACCGAGAACTCCCCGGCAATGGCGCAAGTTGAGAACGCGGGCCTTTTCGCGGACATCGACAAAGCCACCCTGGACCAGGTTCCTGCGGATTACCGCCCTTCCACGAATAAGTGGACCGGTATCGCCGCCCGCTCAACCGTCCTGGTGTACGACAAGAACAAAATCAGCGCAGACCAGCTGCCGAAGTCCATGCTGGACCTCGCCAAGCCGGAGTGGAAGGGCAAGTGGGCCGCTTCCCCGACGGGCGCTGACTTCCAGGCGATCGTCGCAGCGTTGCTCGAACTCAAGGGCGAGGCAGCGACCACCGAGTGGCTGAAAGGCATGAAGGACAACTTCAAGGCTTACAAGGGCAACAGCACCGCCATGAAGGCCGTCAATGCCGGCGAAGTCGACGCGGCCCTGATCTACCACTATTACTACTACGGAGACCAAGCCAAGACCGGCGAGAACTCCAACAAGGTCACCCCCTACTTCTTCAAGAACCAGGACCCGGGCGCCTTCCTGTCCGTCTCTGGCGGTGGCGTGCTGAAGTCCGCCAAGAACGCGGCGGCCGCGCAGGCCTTCATCAAGTTCATCACCGGCAAGGAAGGCCAGGAGGTCCTCAAGAACGGCACCTCCTTCGAATACGCGATCGCCTCAAAGGTCGACTCCAACGCTAAGCTCGTACCTATAAAGGAACTGCAGGCTCCTACGGTTGACCCGGCCAAGCTGAACTCCGCAAAAGTCACCGACCTCATGACCAAGGCAGGATTGCTGTAACTCTGTGACCACTGATCTATCGGCTCCCGTCCTATCGAAAACGTCGGAGAGCACGACGACGGCGGGCAAGGGCAAACGCCCTCGCCCGCCTTTCGGCGTCTCCGCAGTATCCGTCCTGGCGGTCCTGATAGCTCTGTTTTCGCTCATCCCGCTGGGGTACGTCGTGTACATGACGGCCGCGACCGGCTGGAGCACCGCCGTCGGGCTCATCTTCCGGCCGCGCGTCGGCGAACTGCTCCTGAACACGGTCATGCTGATCGTGTTCACGGTGCCGCTCTGCTTGGTCCTCGGTGTCGGCGGAGCCTGGCTCGTGGAGCGCACCAAGCTGCGTGGACACCGTTGGTGGGCTGTGGCTTTGGCGGCGCCGCTCGCTATCCCGGCGTTCGTGAACAGCTATTCGTGGGTGTCGGCGATCCCGTCCCTCGAGGGCATCTGGTCCGGCGTGCTGATTGCCACGCTGTCGTACTTCCCGCTCGTCTACATTCCCTCGGCGGCCACCTTGGGGCGGCTCGATCCGGCCATCGAACAGTCGGCGGCGGCACTCGGGCTGGGACCGTGGGCGGTCTTCTTCCGGGTGGTGTTGCCGCAGCTACGCATTGCAATGACCGGCGGCGGACTGCTGGTGTCCCTGCACCTGCTTGCCGAATACGGCGCCTTTGCGATGATCCGTTTCGATACGTTCACCACGGCGATCATGACCCAGTTCCAATCGACCTTCAATGGCACTGCAGGCAACATGCTGGCGAGCGTGCTGGTCTTCTTTTGCCTCATCCTCCTCTTGGTGGAAGTCAGGAGCCGAGGGACGGCGCGCTACGCACGTATCGGTTCGGGCGCGCAAGCGAAACCCACCCGCCTGCCCCTGCACCACTACCAGCTGCCTTCGCAGCTCGCACTCCTCGCCTTGACCGTCTTGTCCTTTGGGTTGCCTGTTTGGTTCGTGGTTCGTTGGGTCGTGCAAGGCGGTGCGGGAGTCTGGTCCGCCGAGGAGTTCATCCCGGCCTTGCTTCAGACCCTCATATATGGTGCCGTGGGCGCGTTGCTGACTATCGTCGTCGGCTTCCCGATGGCGTACCTGGCAGTGCGCTACCCGAGCTGGTTCAGCAAGATGCTTGAACTCTCCAACTACATCACCAGTTCACTCCCGGGGATCGTGGTGGGCCTCGCGTTCGTGACCGTGAGCATCCGGATCGTGCCGGGAATCTACCAGACGACGGGCGTCCTGATTGCCGCCTATGTCCTGCTGTTCCTGCCGCGGGCCCTCGTCAATATCCGCTCCGGCCTCGCGCAAGCGCCAAAGGAGCTCGATGAAGCCGCACAATCGCTCGGCAAAGCACCCCTTGTTTCGTTCCTGAAAGTCACCTTGCGGCTCACCGCACCCGCCGCCGCCGGCGGTGCCGCACTTGTTTTCCTCGCCATCGTCAACGAGCTGACGGCGACCCTGCTGCTGTCCCCCAACGGCACCCGCACCCTTGCCACCGAATTCTGGAGCAAGAGCAGCGAGATCGATTACGCGGGCGCCGCACCCTACGCGTTGCTCATGATCGTGTTGTCTGCGCCCATGACGTACTTGCTCTTCCAACAGTCCAAGAAAGTAGCCGGACAGTGACCGAACAATCCCCTTCCAGGCTTCCGGCGCCCCGCGTCGCGGCATCCGTGGCACCCACCACGAACCCGCACCTGGATATCGCCGAAGTCACCAAGAACTTCGGTTCGCAGGCCGTGTTGAAGGGCGTAAACCTCTCAGTGGCGAAGGGCGGAACAACCGCGATCGTGGGGCCTTCCGGCTCGGGAAAAACCACCCTGTTGCGCCTGATCGCCGGCTTCGAGCATCCTGCCACCGGCTCCATTAGCCTCAACGACACCACGGTTGCCGGCAACGGGGTCTGGGTACCTGCCCACAAACGCCACGTCGGCTATGTCGCCCAGGACGGCGCACTCTTCCCGCACCTCACCGTGGGGCAGAACATCGCGTTCGGGCTGGACAAGTCAAAGCTCGACGGCGGTCGCCGCGCGGTGAACGCGCGGGTTCAGGAGCTGCTCGAAATGGTGTCGCTGGACACGGACATGGCCAAGAGGCGGCCCCACCAACTATCCGGAGGCCAGCAGCAACGGGTCGCCCTTGCCCGGGCTTTGGCCCGCGAACCGGAACTGATGCTGCTCGACGAGCCGTTCTCCGCACTCGACGCAGGCCTCCGCGTAGCCACGCGTCGTGCCGTGGGGAAGGTACTGAACGAAGCCGGAGTCACCACGATCCTGGTGACCCACGACCAAGCGGAAGCCCTTTCATTCGCCGACCAGGTGGCCATCATGCGCGGCGGGAAACTCGCACAGATCGGCAACCCGTTCGTGGTCTACACGCGCCCAGCCGACCGCGCTACGGCAGAATTCCTTGGCGACGCGGTAATTCTGAATGCTTGGATGGAAGGCTCCCTTGCGACCTGCTCGCTGGGCGGAATTCCGGTCCGTCGCCCGCCGGCCCAGGGACTTGTCCAGCTGATGCTGCGTCCCGAACAGATCCGCATCGCCCCCGACGGTCCCATCCGCGGCGTCGTTGTCGACACGGACTACTTCGGGCCTGAAACCACTGTGCGGATCAAGCTAGCGCCACGTTCCGGGGCCAGCCTCTATGCCTATCCGGGGGGCGGCGAGGTCATTACGATCCGCCACTGGAATGCTTCCATCACCAAGCCCGGCACGGAACTGTGCCTCCGGGTAGTGGGCGAAGGCGTGGCCTTCCCCGTGGAGGACTAGGAACTCAGTGACCACCCATCGAATGCCCGCAAAGGTGAACAGTTTGCCGCTGCGTCATGCCCTGCCACGGCATCCGCGGCGAAAGCCCGGGTGATGTAACGTTCGGGCGCCCCTTCCGCGCTTGCACCGATTCCGCGATGATCGAACCAAATCACGCGGAAGGATCGGGCGAGGTTGGCGACAACCGGGTCCCAGCCTGCCATTCCAGGAGCCTTCCCGGCGACGAGTAGCAAGGGTTCCCCGCTGCCTTCCTCGGTCCACGCCAAGCTCGGCGCCGTCATCGGCAAACCACCTTCTCCAACGGCTTCTACCATTCTCGTTTCATACGGCACGTACTACAGACCCTTATTTCCCATCCCTGCGATGTCCCACTGGACTTGTGACGGATGCTCTGCCGGTCAGGCAGCTCGGATTATCGCCCATCCTAGCTCGTCCTCCTCGAGGGGCGCGGGGTATCCACAGTCGCTAATGGACACTGAAAAGTACGGGTCAAGATCCGGGTCAGCAGGGTAGTCCGAATCGTCCGGATCGGGTTGAGCCGGATCGCCGGGTTCGTCGGGGAACCAGGCGGGATCCTCGGGGAACCAGCCGGTTCGTCGGGGAACCAGCCGGGTTCGGTGGATGAATCTGCGGGCGTGAAGGAGCGCCAGCCGGGTTCGTCGGGGAAGGGGTCCGCCGGCGGCTCCGTTTCCTGTTCTTGATCGGTGAGCAGGGGGTCCTCGGGCAAGTCTGGGTGGAGGGGTGGTTCGGGTTCCTGCCCGGCGGCGTGGGTGATCTTGTGGAGGGGTGGTTCGGGTTCCTGCCCGGCGGCGTTGGTATCCGGGTGGCGGGGTGGCCAGTGGGGTGGTTCCCAGTCCTGGTGTTCGCTGCGGTAGTACCGTCCGGTGGGCGATACCCAGCCCGGCGGACGGTCCTTGCCCGCACCGGTCGGCTCCCATCCGGTGTTGTGCTTGAGTCTGTGGTGTTTGGGACACGGCTGACCCAGGTTCGCAACCCCCGTGGTGCCCCCGTCCGCCCAGGCCAGCAGATGGTCAGCGTCATTGTCCAGCGAATGGTTCGTGCACACCGGAAACGGACACCTGCCATCACGCAGCCGCAACCACTGCCGCATCGCCTTCGGCACACGGTAACTGCTGCGCCCGATTTCCAACGGCGCACCATCGCGCGGATCCGTCAACACCCGATGGAAAGACTGGGCACCCTCGGCGACCAGGGCCCGGGCCACCGAAGCCGGGACCGGCCCGTACCCGTCCAGCATCGCCGGCTCCCCACCCACCCCCAGCAACGACAAAACCGGAACAGTGACCAGAACCTGCGCCCTCGGCGACGGAACCCGCCCCAGGAACACCCCCGCCACACCCGCCGCGCCGCTGTTCAGCGCACCGGGCCCGTATGATGCTGCGGCTGAGGCTGCCGCTGCCGGTGTTTGGGCGGTTTCGGGAGGTGTTTCGCCGGCGAGGAGCCACGCGGCGGTGACGTCCGCGCGCAACTGGGTCAGGGTGCGGGCCTCGGCCGGGCCCTGCAAAGCACGGGCCGCCGCGGTGGCCCGGTCCCAGATCCCCGCCACGGCCGGCGCCGGAAGATAAGCCGAAAACCACGCCATCCCGTCCTTGTCCGGACAATACTCCACCCGCCGGTCCTTCACACTCCTGGCGTGGCGTTCCTCGATGCCCACCGGATGATGCCGTTCACGCCATGTACGGGCCCTGGCCCGGAACCTGGAAGGCACCAACTCCCCCGGCCCGGCACCCCGGGCAGGATTCGGCGCGTCCGGGTCCAGGAAATGCGCCTCCAACGCCGCCGCCCCCGCCGCATCCATGCCCACGGTTTCCTCGACCATGACCCTGGCATGCTGCCAGGACATCTCCCCGGCCATCAACGCAGCCCTGGTCAACGGCAAACCCTCCGCCAGCACCCGCGCCTGGCCCAGCAAAGCCTCCGCGCTGCGCTCACCAACCCGCAACACACACGCCAGCTCCGCAACCACCGAACGCTCAACATAACCACCCAACAAACCAGCAGCCACCGACCCCCCGGACCCCACCCGCGACCCAGCAGACACGGCCGCCCGGGAGGCGTCCGGGGCAGCCATCGCCGCAGACGCACGCGCGAAATCCACGGCGAGTTGCGCCTTCAACGCAGCAGTCCGCGCCTCCAAACGCGCAACCTCAGCCAGCCCATCCAAACAATCATCGACCAAACAACGCAACGGATCAGCATCAAAAGCAGAACCAGGATCTGACAAAGGATCAGAATCCTTCAAAGAATCAGCATCCGCCACCGAATCGACGCAGAGCCGCGCATCATCACCGTCCCCGGCGGCACCCGCACCACTATGCCCGCCGGCACCCGTGAAGACGGAAAGCGCTGCAACAGACGCAGCAACCGCGTCCATCGCCGCCACGCCCTCCGCACTCCAAGCCGTCCGTCTCGACGCCATCCCTCGATCCATACCCACATCCTCGCAGGAGGCACTGACATTTTTAGTCCGGGAAGCCCGAGGAACGAAAAACGTAGGGAATCAGCGCTTTCGGCCTCTCCTTGAACCAGAGATCAGACGAGCCACACCTTCGCGCCTTCCAGTACTACCTGTCTTAGGAGGACTTTTTCGGCCAAAGCCCATGTCGTTTGGGGCGCCAAGGCCGATCGGGAAGAACCTCGCCGTCCCAAGGTCTGCGTGCACAGTAATGGTCTAACATCCAGGCCGCTCTCGAATCCTGCGCTGGCCCCAGCGTTAGCCGCTGGCTCAACGGACTCTCCGCCCGTCGGAAATCAAGCGACTGAGTGGTGGATACCGGAATTGAGTGATAAATATTTGAAACTGACTGCCCGAAATCCTCAAATTGAGTGGTGGCCATCCAATCGATTGAGTGTTCATGCTGAAGATCGCAAATCTCATCGATCACGCTATTTACCTTGCGCATATTAAGCCTTCGTAAAGCTTTAATAAAAGCGCTGGTTTAATTCTTCGCTTTTGCATAATTTAGCCGTTACGCACCTGCTTCAGCAGACAATGCGCCGGCTTACAAGCACAGGAGGAAAGCTTGATGCCAAAGCCTTCGAGGCTAGGTTCCATTGGACGTGTTCTACTCGCCGCACCAGTCACAGGCGGGGTGATGACGTCGGGAGTAGGGATCGCGCGGGCAACATCATTCCCCTTAGCTGAAGATATTGCCGCTCCGAGCGAGACTATAGTCACCACAGTCGCCGTCGCGGGAACGAACACCGTTGTCACAGGCGCCGGAAGCCGTTCTGCGAGCATCACGCTACCGTCAACTGAAGCCTTCGCAAGACCGGGAGCATCCCAGATGGTCTTTTCACTGGGCGAGGTGAGCCCGTCCTGAGCACCGAACTCAATGACGCTAAAAGCGACAAGCAACATGTCAATTTCACTGGTCCTCTTTGCCTTAGTGGCAACGCTGATATTTATCAGTGCAGTCGGAAGCATGCCGCTTTGGTGGGCAATTCTTTGCTGGTATCGCTCTTGTGGGGACTGGCGCTGGCGCATTCGCCGATTTCAAACGCCGCGAGAATTAGTGCCGTGTGCTCGAAACCGCCTTAGTCGAGGGTGTATTGACCGACGGCGCCGCCGCGCCGCCGGATCGCCGCGCCGCGCCGGAATCGCCACGCCGCCGCGCCGCCGGAATCGCCACGCCGCCACGCCAGGGGCGCCGCCGGAATCGCCACTCCGCCACGCCACCGGCGCTCCCGCGCCACCGACATTGCCAAGCCGCCAAGCCGCGACGCCAAAGCGTCACCCGAGGGAATTCCGATTGTTCGAATCCTCAGCTTTCGATACCAGCGGAAGCGAGATCTTCATGACGGTTCCTTGCGGGCCGCTGCGCTCCACACCGACAGTCCCCCCAGCGCCAGTGATGATTTCCCGCACCAAGGCCAAGCCGATTCCGAAGCTGCGCTGACCGCCGCCGCCGGGCTTCTTGCTCCTCACGAAACGTTCAAAGATCCGTTCCTGCTCCACGCCCGTAATCCCGGTGCCCGAGTCGGAGACGGTGACGTCCGCGCGGTTGCCCAGCACCGCCGTCGCGATCTGGACATGTCCACCGGCGGGCGTGTGGGTGAGCGCGTTGTCTGCCAGTGCGAGGAGGGCACGTCGGAATCTGTTGCTGTCGATGCGGGCGTGGGGCCTTTCCGTGATTACCAAGCTGACGCGGACGTCTTTCTCCGCCGCGAGCTGCCGCAAGCTTTCGACGACGGCGGCAGCCGCCTCTGCGAGGTCGCACGGTTCGGAAGCAGGATTTGGGGGCGAGCCCGTGGCGGCCACCAGCAATTCGTTGACGATGCCCGTGAGGGTCGCGGTATCGCTGCGAATGCGGGCGAGTGCCTCTCCGGTCCTCGAATCCGGGCCAACGTCGCGTTGTGCCAGTTGGATCCGGGCATCCAGGATGGCCAACGGCGTGCGCAATTCATGGCTCGCGTCCTGCACGAACCGTCGTTGCAAGGCCAGCGCCTCTCCCAAGGGCCTGATAGCGCTGCGGGCGCTGAGCCAACCAATGACGCCGGCAAGGAAGATTCCCGCGATCCCAGCGATGATCATCGCCTTCAGCAGGTCTTTCGTGTCGAGGTAGGCGTAGACCGAGTCTTCGGAACCGGGGAGGCCGCTCTTGCGCGCCTGGTTGAAAAGGAAGAGCGCCGCAGCGGTCAGGAGGAAGACCACCAAAATCGCGCAAGCACCGCTGATCCGCAGGGCAATCTTCAAGGAGGCCCTACGGAGGGTCGCCCGGTCCGCGTTTTCAATCATAGGATCCCTCAGTCATTCGGATTGCCGATCTGGTAGCCGACGCCGTGAACGGTGCGAATCACGGATTTGGAGATCTTGCGCCGCAAATGGTGCACATAGGTGTCGATCACGCCCGGCTGGTCGGTGGGCTGGAACAGGATGTTGATGAGGTCTTCGCGGGTGAAAACCCGTTCCGGTTCTGCCGCCAACGTTTCCAGCAGCGCCGCCTCTTTTGCCGTCAAGGTAACCACCACCCCGTAGAGCGAGCGCACCGAGCGGGCCCCGGCGTCGAGCTCCCAATCCCCGATTGCCAGCGTCCTGGCCGGCGCAGCGTAGCTCCTCGTGAGAGCACGAAGGCGGGCGGCCAGCTCCATGGCATCGAACGGCTTGCCCATGTAATCGTTGGCGCCAGCGTCCAGGCCGAGCACCTTATCCCGGGTTGCTCCCAGGGCGGTCAATACGAGGATCGGCGTTGCGATGCCCTTGGATCGAAGCGCAGAGATCAACGCGATGCCATCCATGAAGGGCAGGCCCCGGTCGATAACCATCGCGTCCCAATTACCGGTCAAGCCCAGGTGAAGGCCTTCCCGGCCGTTGATGGCCAGATGGACGGAAAATTCGTCGTCAAGCAACTCACAAATCAGCGGTCCCAGGGCAGCGTCGTCCTCAACGAGGAGGATGGACGGCCGCTCAGCTGTTGTCATGTTGCCATTCTTCCGTCAAACGGGGGATTACTCGCTGGCCGCTCCATTCGTGGCGTCCGTTTTGGCAGCCCGGCGGCGCTTGAAGTACTCAGCACCCCAAGGCAGGACTGACGCCAGGACCAAGACCAGGGCGATCACATCGATGTTCTTCGCTACGAAGTCAAAGTGGCCAAGCCACGACCCGAGGAGCGTTACCGAAGTCCCCCAGACCAGGGCTCCCGCCACGTTCCAGAGGGTGAAGGACTTGTAGTGGTACCGTGCAATGCCAGCGCTGAGCGGCGCGAACGTGCGCACCACCGGGACGAACCGGGCAAGGACAATTGCCGGCCCTCCCCGGCGCGTGAAGAAATCCTCCGCAGCGTGCAAGTGGGCGGTTTTCATGATCCGGGCATCGTCCTTGAACCATCGCCTTCCGAACCGGCGCCCGATCATGTAGCCAATCTGGTCCCCGGCGATCGCCGCGGCGGACACGATCCCAATCAACAGGGGAAGTCCGACGTGCAGTTGCTCATGCAACAGGCCTGTGGTGAAAAGGAGGGAATCGCCGGGAAGGAAGGGGAAAAGCAGCCCCGATTCAATGAAAACGATGAGCGCCACCAGTCCTAGGGCGGCAGGGCCCATTCCTTGGAGGAGGCTGGAGGGATCGAGCAGGGAGGACATGGCCGCTACTGAATGCATAGGAGTACCTCTAAGATCCGCGAATCAGGGAGTCGGGAAGGAAAGTCAGCCGTGCGAGCACTCCTTCCGCGTAGCGGTTCCAAAGACCGGCCATAAAGACGACTCCAGCAGTGGCCGCCAGGAAGGACGACGCGACGTCGCTGGGATAGTGGACGCCGATATAGATCCGGGACCACGCCACCACCACGGCCACCACTGCACCAGCCCAGGCAACGACGACGCTCCACCTCATGCCGCGAACCAGGAAGTAGAGCGCAAACGCCAAGGCAACAGCAAAGCTCGTGTGTCCGCTCGGGAAGCTGTTCGACCCCGTTTCGGGCGCTAATGGGTTGTAGAGAAACGCGGGGTTGGGTCTCTGCCGGGCGACGATGATCTTGAACGCCTCACTGGCCGCCCACCCCGAACCGGCGACGAGCACAAACATCGCCGCACGAACGAGGGACTTGCGGACAAAAAGAACGACCATGGCAACCACCCCGATGATGCACATTCCAGGAGCGGGGCCAAACAGGAAGTTCAGCGCCATCGCCAAGGACGTCAAGGCGGCAACGTGATGGCGGCTCAGCTCCTGGTCCACGCCAAGTTCACTGCTCGTCACGCCCGTCGCCAGCTGCACCGTGAACCCGATCGCGAGCACAACCGCCGACAGGGCAACCACCCAGAAGAGCCATTGCTTCGGTTGGGGCAGCAACGGCACTGTGCTCTTGGGAGCGGCAGGATTGGTGGCAACGGCAGGGCTGGTGGGAGCGTTGTTGGGAACGGCAGTGCTTTGGCGAACGACGGCGGATGATTCCGCTTCCGCGGGAGCGTTCCAGTTCTCGTTTGGCATCAGTTTCTTCCGGCTAAGGTGGCGGCCGATCTGCCGCTTCTGGTCCACTTTGCCGCGATGCGTTTAAGAAGCTCTTAAGAACTCGCACCCCGGTAGGTGCTCCCCTTGACCATGGCTGACAGGAGCACCAGAGTTGGGGAGGTATCGGCTTTTGGTTGACCACCTGGGCCGCATGAGCACTGTCCGCCCGAGCGAAGGATCATGGATGTCCGAATTTGCTACCTCGAAAGACGGTACCCGGATCGGGTACGAACTGTACGGAGACGGCCCTGCGGTGATCCTGGTGGGTGGCGCCATGCAATTCCGGGGCTTCGATCCCACTACCGGGGAGATGGCAAGGCAGCTGGCCGGAAAAGGTTTCACCGTCCTCAATTACGACCGGCGAGGCCGCGGAGAGAGCGCCGAGGCGAGTTCTTTCACCTTGCAGGACGAGATCGACGACCTCGACACGCTCATCGGCATTGTCGGCGGGACAGCAACCCTTTACGGGAGCTCGTCCGGGGGCGCTATCTCCTTGGCGGCAACCGCAGCAGGACTGCCTGTCACAAGGCTCGCACTATGGGAAGTACCGCTTCGGGAAGAACTCGGGACAGATGGTGCCGAGTTCCTGGCCGGGCTTCGGGAACGTATCCAATCCGGCGACAAGGCCGGCACGATCGAATACTTCATGAAGGACATGCCTCCGGAATGGCTCGCCGGCGCAAAAGCCAGCCCGGGATGGCCGGTCATGCTCGAACTGGGCCCCAGCCTATCGGCCGACTCGGAATCGCTTGCCTGGACCCAATCGGCACCCCGTGCGGAATTGTGGTCCGGTATCACGCAGCCCACCCTGGCGATTGTCGGTGAGCAAACCCTGCCGATCATGGTGGAAGCCGCGGATTCGATCGTCGCCAACATCCCGAGTGCACGAACAACCACCATTCCGGGCGCCAACCACAGCTGGGAGCCAGCAGTCATGGCAGCTGCCCTCGCCGACTTCCTCGCCGAGTAGTCCGGCGAGCTGGCACGGTGGTGCGCTGATGGACCTGGCGGGCATCGCCGTCGATCTTTACTCTTTGGTTCCCTCGGCGTTCACGGCCGCTCGAACCGCCCGCGCGAAGGAAGTCAAGGCGTCCGGGGATGCTGAACTGGCGAAGCAAATCGGCAAGCTCCCGAAACCCTCGACGGCGGCGTGGGCTGTCAACATGCTGGTCCGGGCCGGTGCCGAGGAATTTGGGAGTGTCCTTGAGCTAGGTACGTCGCTCGCGAGGGCACAGGAGGAGCACGACCCCGAAGCGCTGCGAACCCTGGGCCAGCAACGGCAACCCGTACTGTCGGCCGCCGTAGAACGAGCCTGCAAGGTCGCGGAAGGATTCGGCGTCAAGGTGAGTGCTGCTGCCGCCCTTGAAATCGAATCGACGTTGAGGGCGGCGATGACCGATCCCGCGGCGGCCGAAGCCCTGCGCAGCGGCCTGTTGGTGCGTTCCCTCTCGACGAACGGCTTGGAACCGGTGGAGCTATCAGACGCCGTCGCTGTGCAGGGTGCGGCGGCAATCGCGGCCCCTCGGCCAGTTAAGGATTCGGGACGGGCGCTCAAAGCGGTACCGGGCAAAGGACGGGAAACAGGCACACGAGCCGGCGGCACGGGGGCTGGCACGCGGGCTGGTGGGGCTCGGGCTGGTGGGGCTCGGGCCCGCGGCCCGCACGCGGGCGAACGTCAAGCCGCTAGGCGGGAGGCAGCGGAACCCGATCGGGACGAGTCGCGCCGCCAGCGTGAGAAAGCGCAGGCCGCCGTCGACGAAGCGGAGCGCAATGCGGAAGAAGCAGCGACGGAACTGGCCGACGCCGAACGCGCAAAGGCGGAGGCCGAGCGCCGTCGCCGGGAGCTCGAGGCCGAGGTCAAAGCCGCCAAGGAAAGATTGGCCGAACTGCAGCAGGAGCTCGCCTCTACGGAATGGCGGATCACGCTCGCCGAGCGGAACCGCAGGCAAGCCGGCAGGACCGAGAGCCGCGAGCGCCGGGCCGCCGAGGAGGCCCGGCGAAGGCTGAAGCAGATCAAGTGACGCGGCAGGCGGCGCACGTACCCCAGCAAAGTTAAGCCGATTTCGAAAAACCCCTTGCGCCCCGGGCATCTCCGCGTCCATACTAAATGAACGTCATTCATTTAGTGACCCCTGTCTCACCGGAGTAGCAGACATCATGATCCACAGGAAGCCCACCGCGGCGGCTCCGGAAGCACCACCCAGCAGCAAGCCTCCGGCCCATGCAGAAAGAGCCAAGCACATGACTCAAACTATCCGCCCCCATGCCAAAGATTCCGGCGGAACCCACGATCTCGCGGGTACCGAACACGGCATTAGCGGCAAAGGACTGAAGACGGGGCAGCTGGGGCTCCTCGCCGTCGTCGTCCTCGGCGTTTCCTCAGTGGCACCCGCCTATAGCCTCACCAGCTCGCTCGGCCCGGCAGTGAATGCCGTAGGCCTGCAGCTGCCCGCGATCTTCATCGTCGCATTCATCCCGATGATCCTCGTTGCCTTCGCATACCGCGAGCTCAACGCAGACTCCCCTGACAGCGGCACCACATTCACCTGGGCAACCAAGGCCTTCGGCCCCTTCATCGGCTGGATGGGCGGTTGGGGACTACTCGCCGCGAACATCATCGTCCTCTCCAACCTCGCGGGCGTTGCCGTCGACTTCTTCTACCTCTTCCTGGCGCAGGTATTCGGCAATCCCGACCTCGCGGACCTGACTTCCAACAAGCCCTTGAACATCGCGACATGCCTTGTGTTCGTTGCCTTGGCCGTCTGGGTTAGCTACCGCGGCCTCCACGCGACCAAGCTTGTCCAGTACGCAATGGTGGGCTTCCAGGTGGTTGTCCTGGGCGTCTTCATCGTCATGGCCCTCACCCACGCGGCGTCGGGCGACACCCCGACTGCGATCGCCTTCAGCTGGGACTGGTTCGACCCCACCAAGATCAGCAGCTTCGATCAATTCGCGGCGGGCATGTCCCTGGCAGTCTTCGTCTACTGGGGTTGGGATGTCTGCCTGACCGTCAACGAGGAAACCAAGGGCGGCAAAGGCACCGCAGGCAGGGCCGGAACGACGACGGCGATCTCGGTTTTGGGGCTCTACATCGCCGTGATTGTGGCCACCATGATGGTCGCCGGCATCGGCGGCGACGGGATCGGCCTGAACAACCCGGACAACCAGTCGAACATCTTTGCCGCGCTCGCCTCGCCCGTCATGGGACCGCTCGCCATCCTGATGTCGTTGGCCGTCCTGTCCGGCACCGCTTCGTCCCTGCAGTCCACCATGGCTTCCCCCGCCCGCAGCCTTCTCGCGATGGGTCACTACGGCGCCCTGCCGTCCCGCTTCTCGACCGTGAGCAAGCGCTTCGGCTCCCCCGGTTTCGCCACCGTGGTGGCCGGCGCCATCTCCGGCGGCTTCTACGCGGTCATGAAGGTAGTCAGCGAGAACGTCCTCAACGACACCATCCTGGCTCTGGGATTGATGATCTGCTTCTACTACGGCATGACGGCGTTCGCTTGCGCCTGGTACTTCCGCCACAGCGTGTTCACTAGCGTCCGCAACTTCTTCATGCGACTGCTCTTCCCCGTGGTCGGCGGCGTCGTGCTCACGCTGGTCTTCATCCAGACTGCCGTGGACAGCTGGTCCCCCGACTTTGGCAGCGGATCGGAAATCTTCGGCGTCGGACTGGTGTTCATCATCGGTGTTGGCATCCTGGCCCTCGGCGGCGTGGTCATGGGCATCATGGCCCGGGTCCGGCCCGGCTTCTTCCGGGGCGAAACCCTTCGCAAGGACACTCCCGCGCTGGTCGTTCCTGAATAGGAAGGAGCGCTTGAACACACCCAGGGCGTGAACACGTCCCGAAAAGACTGAAGCCCTGCCCGGATTCCCGGGCAGGGCTTCAAATTTGCGTGGTCACCACATGTGCGCCACGTCGACTACCAGGCGCGAGCCTGTTCCCGGTCCGTCCAGGGTGAAGACCCTAAACGGCAGCCGGGCGCGAACTCCCAGGCCGAGGCTCGTGTAGCCCTCGAAGCTGCCCGCGAACGCGACCTGCCGGAAGGTCTTGTAGCCGGCAACGTTGGTCAACTCGTCCTTGTTGGCCGGGTTGTATGTGGGATTGCCGCTTGAGTTGTACGCGGGTGCGTTGACGGTGATTTGCAAGAATGCACCGCCCCTCAAGTCAACGGGTTTCCCTGAACCGTCCTGCACTACCTGCGGAACATAGCGGACGGAGTATCCGGCCACGGGGCCGTTCAAGTCCACCACCAAGCGGTCGTAACAGGCCTGTTGGCCGGTCCGGACGTTGACAACCTGTGCCTGGGTCAAAGCCGGCTGCGATTTGGCCAGCGACCCCCAGGCGATACCGCAATACGGAGCCGCCGAAGCCGCTCCTGGAGCAATGAGACCAAGCCCGGCGGCAACGACCAGCGTTGCCAACCACACTTGCAGCTTCCTCACTTTTGGGCCCACCCCTTTTTCATATTTGAGTGATTTGGTATTTCAAGCGTAGGAGGCTTGGAGCCACTTCAGCAGGGTTGTGTCCGCTTCGGTGCCCAACCGTTAGTAGACCCTTCGAAGGATCACGAACAGATGCCTTGGGCGCGTGTTTCCGCGGTTTTGAGTGCTTGGAACGCCCTGGGCCTCATCTGTTCGTTATTCCTGATAACGGTGGTGGAGAACAAAAAGCCCCGCCGGGCTGATCCTTCAGCCGGGCGGGGCGTCTTTTGCGTTTGCGGAGACTTAGCCTTCGCAGTCGTGGCAGTACTTGAGGCCGTTCTTTTCCAGTGCGATTTGCGACCGGTGGCGGACCAGGAAGCACGATGAACAAGTGAATTCATCGGACTGTTCCGGAACAACGATGACGGTCAGTTCTTCGCCGGAGAGATCGGCACCCGGAAGGTCGATGCCCTCGGCCGTGTCGTTCTCGTCGATATCGATCACAGCGGTCTGGGCACCGGACCCGCGCGACGCCTGAAGGGCCTCGAGCGAATCAGCGGGAGACTCTTCTTCGGTCTTGCGTGGAGCGTCGTAATCGGTAGCCATTTATGGGTTCACTTTCGTTGCTGCATAGTGCCATCTCAGGCACCTCAGTGAAGCAGTTTAGGGCATAGTACACGCCTTCAACGAATAGTGTGTTCAAAGGAACATTCGAGCACGTGAAATCCCGGAAATTCCCCCGACCCTCGCTCAGATAAACACCCATTCCACGGGACCCTCACTCACGTAAATCCGAAACGACGCGGGATAATTAAGCCATGACCGAGCAGGATCAGGATCCTTGGGATGAGTTCGACAAACTCAAGCCGGCCGGGCCGGACCGCGTCGAGGGCTACCCCGGCGGCGAACCTATGGGGTTTGGGTTCCGCACCGGCGTACGCAGCGCAAGGGTGGCCTTCGGCTTTGCGGTCTACGCATTGGCGCTCGGTACCACCCTCGTCCTGACCGGCGCCATCGTCTTCATCAGCAAGGGTGAGTGGCCCCTGCTGGCGCTCATGGTGCTGATTGAGGCCGCCTTCATTTTTGGCTTCATCCAGTTGGCGCACCAAGCGCATAACCGGCGATCCACCTAGTGTCAGCTTTTCCGCGGCAGGTAGGTGTTCACCGGCCTGCCTGTGGCCCCGTATTCCAAATGAAGCTCCACGAGCCCTTTGCGCTCCAGTTCGCTCAAGTAGCGTTGCGCGGTCGGCCGGCTGATGCCCACTCCAGCGGCGATATCCGCGGCCGCCACAGGTTCCTTGCCGTTGACTACCATGTCGAGGACTTTCTGCATGGTCGGCGGTAGGCGCCGAGAGCCTTGGGCCGGTCCCGTCGTCCTGCGGAGGCTGAAGAGCTGGTCCACTGTTTCCTGGTCGGCGACGGTGCGAGAGTCCGCTTCCCGCCGCCAGCGCCGGTACGCTTCCAGCTGCGTTTGAAGTTGCTCGAATCCAAAAGGTTTGACGAGGTAGTACACGGCGCCGCCGCGCATGGCGGCACGCACTGTCTCAAGGTCCCGCGCCGCGGTGATCATGACGGCGTCGAGCTTTTCCCCCGCGCTCTGCAGGGAGCGCAGGAGGCTGATGCCGTCTTCGTCCGGCAGGTAGACGTCCAGGAGGAGCAGGTCGGGTTTGAGGCGTTGCACGGCCTCCCTGGCTTCGGCAGCGGTGTGCGCTTCGCCGACGCATTCGTAGCCCTCGATCTTGGCTACGCGGCTTGCGTGGATGCGCGCCACGCGGAAGTCGTCGTCGACTACCAATGTGCGGATCATTCGCTTGATATTCCTGTCATCACGCGGTTCCCCGGTTCCGCTTGCGGTTCCGGCAACCAGATTTCGAAGCGTCCGCCTGGTCCCGGGAAAACGTCCATGGTCCCGCCCGCGCGGTGGACTATCCTGCTCACGAGGGCAAGGCCTATTCCTCGCCGCATTCCTGGCCGGGGTTCCTTGGTAGTGAAGCCGTCGGCCGAGATCTTGCCCAGCAATTCCACGGGAATACCGGGTCCGTTGTCCGTCACGCAAATGAAGATACCGGAGGAGTCGTCCAACTGGATGGTCACCTCGCGCGGCGTGGGCTGCTCGGCCAGGATTTCGATGGCGTTGTCCAGCAGGTTTCCGACGATCGTCAACAGCGACTGGGTATCTAGGAACGGTTGGCGCAACTGGGAATCGTCGGTCACGGAGATCTGCACGTCCTGCTCGCCGGCCACGGTGATTTTCGCGAGAAGCAGGGCGGCGAGTTCCGGGGGCTCGATCCGCGCCCGCAATCCTTCTCCGAGGGACCGCGAGGTGTCCGAAATCCTCGACACGAAGCTGCGGGCTTGTTCCAGGTCTCCCATTTCGAGGAGTCCGTCCACGACGTGGAGACGATTGGCGTATTCGTGTTCCTGGGCACGCAGGGCTTCCATCAATCCCTCCACCGAGCGCAGGTCGCGGACCAGTTCCTCCACCTCCGTGCGGTCGCGCAAAGTGACCACCGAGCCGATGCTCCTGCCGCTCAACGTCACGGACATCCGGTTCACCACAAGTAATGCGTCTTCGGTGATCACAATCTGGTCGGTGCCGCTGATCTGCCCCGTGAGCAGGGACCGGAGCCGTCCGGGCGGCAGGAGGTCCTCGATCGGCTGCCCAAGGACATTTGCTTCCAGATGAAGCAAGGAGCGCGCCTCGGAGTTGATAACGGTGACCCGGCCGTCGTCGTCGAGCCCTATCATCGCTTCCTTGATGCCGTGCAGCAGTGCCTCGCGTTCTTGCAGGAGGGACGCAATCTCCACCGGTTCGAGATCGAAAGTGACGCGCTTGATCCTGCGCGCAAGCAGGGCCGAACCAGCCGCACTGATCACCAGGACCACCGCGGAATAGCCGACTATGAGCCACACTTGCCGGGCGAGCTCGCTACTTTCCTTCGTTTCCAGGATGCCCACGGAGACCTGCCCGACGACGGTCCCGTCCGCGGCGCGGACCGGCGCCTTGGCATTCACCGAGTCGCCCAGGCTGCCGTGGTCGATGCCCACATGCGTCTGTCCGTCAAGGACGGCAACCGGTTCTTCAAGGGTTTGGCCAATGAGGTCGGGGTTCGGGTGCGAGAACCGTTTTCCCTTGCTGTCGCTTACGACGACGTACGCTGGCTGTGCTTCTTCCTGAACCTTGGTTGCGATCGCCTGGATGGAATGCGCGGGGTCGCCGTTGCCGAGGGATGTGACGATTTCCGGCATTTGTGCCACTGTCGTGGCGATCCCTAGTGCCCGGAGCCGGTATTGGTCCTCGAGGCTCTGGTTGCTGATCTGGGTGTAGGTCAGCGCCCCCAGGGTGACTGTGACGAACAGGATGCAGAGCAGCCAAGCCAGGATCTGGGATGCAAGGGGCCGCGCTTTCCAGCGCGCACGCAAAGCTTTCACCGGCCCCGACGACCCGCCTTGGGCTCCGCCACGCAACGCTGGCACTGAAACCTCTTCCTACTCTCTATGTAGCTTATGTGACAAAGTTCACGGCCACTAAAGCTCATGGATCGGGATCTGGCCGCTCATGCCCGCGGCTCCTGGAAAAGACCCGTCCATCTTCACCGGAAACACTTTCGACCGGCTAAAGACTTTCGATCGGCCCGGGGAATCCGCGGGCCGATCGAAAGTCACTTCTTCGAAACTCTGTCCGGGTTGGATACCCGGATTGGATTAGCCGTTGTCGCCGGCCGGCGTTGTCACCGCGCTGTAGCCCTCAAGCTTGAGCGCGGCCTGGGCGTACTTGTTGGTGAAGGTGCCCCCGAGCTGGATCTTGGACGTGTCCATTCCGAGGGTCTGCTCCATCGACGCAATCGTCTTCGGCCCGCCCGCCGGCATGATGCCGTCAGGGAGGAACTGGCCCTTGTCCTGGTCAAGCGCCTTGACGTAGTCCTCCTTCTTCACGTTCTTGTTCTGGACGTAGTCGGCGGGCAGCTTGTCCGCGATCTCCTGGGCAGAGTGCGTGCTGATCCAGTGCATCGTGTCCACGAGCGCATTGACGACACGCTGTACGGCGTCCTCGTGGGTCTTGACCCAGTCGGCGTTGGCGATAACACCAGCCGCCGGCCAAGTGCCGCCGATGGCCTTCGTCGCGCCGTCGGTCGTCGCGAGGTCGATCGCGGACTGCGCGACGCCCTGGCTCTCCATCGCGGCGACCGTGGGTTGGGTGGTCATGACACAGTCGGCGGCACCGGTCTTGACGGCCGCGATCGCGGTCGCACCTGCTCCGGCTTTGACGGTGGTGTAGTCCTTCTTGGTGAGGCCGGCCTTGGAAGCGATGAATTGCGTCAGGGAGTCAGTGCCGGATCCGAGGTCGGTGACTCCCATTTTCTTGCCCTTGATGTCGGCGGGCGAATGGACGTTGGCATTGGGGCTGCACATGATCCTTTCGCCCGGGGCGCCGGAGAGCTGGATGAGGTTGATGATGTTCTTGCCCTTGGACTGGAAGTCGAAGGTGTGGATGTACCACGCACCGGACATGTCTACTTGGCCGGAGGCCATCGCGTCCTCGGCACCGACGCCGCCGTCGGTTTCGGTCGAGAGCTCCATGTTGACGCCGTACTTCTTGTAGAAGCCAAGCTGGTCGGCGAGTTTGTACGGGAGGTAGATCTGCTTGTCGATGCCTCCGATCATCATTTTCACGGTGGGCATCGAACCGGCGTCGGCGTTGCCGCTGGCCGAGCCTCCGTTGGCAGCAGGGGCGTTGCCACCGCAAGCCGAAAGGCTGAGCGCGACTGCTCCGGCAGCGGCAACAGCAAAAATACTGCGCTTCATCATTGGTGTTTCCTTCTGTCAGCCCAGAGGATTCTGGAGCTTTTGGGGTGGGCGTGAATGGGGTGGGCGTGAATGGGGTGGGTGTGAATGGGGTGGAACTTAGATGGTCTGGGCTTCCGAACGGTTCGGTGGCCGCCACTTGAGGAGCCTGTGCTCGAGGAGCCCGATGAGGAATTCGGCCGCGAGCGTGATGACGGCGATGATCACCATGCAGGCGAAGACCGTGTCCGGATCGAAGGTGCCTTGGGCTTGGCTGATGATGAGGCCGATACCCTTCTGGGCACCGAGCACCTCTGCGACGAGCGCACCGATGATCGCGAAGCCGAACGCCGTGTGAAGGCTAGCGATGATCCATGTCATTGCGGACGGGATGGTCACGTTCATCGCCACCTGGAATGGGGAAGCGCCGAGCACCCGGACGTTCGCGACCAGGTTCTGGTCCACTTCGCGGACGCCTTGGAACGCGTTGAAGAAGACGACGAAGAACACGAGGACGGCTGCGAGGAGGATCTTCGGGAACATGCCGAGGCCGAACGCCACGATGAAGATCGAGCCGAGCACAATACGGGGGATCGAGTTGACGATCCGGATGTACGGACCGACCACGGATGAAAGGTACTTATTCGAGCCCAGGAGGATCCCGAGGACAACCCCTACGAACGTGCCCAGGAAGAATCCGAGGAACGCCTCCTGGGCGGTGACCCAAAGGTTTTCCCAGATGGTGCCGAATGCGGTTCCTTCCGTGAAGAGCTTGACGAGGCTGTCCCAGATCTGCGAGGGCTGGCCGAAGAAGAACTTGTCGACCCAGCCTTCCGCGGTGAACCACTGCCACCCGCCAACCACGGCGATCGCAAGCGCCACGCGGCCGATCCAGATTGACGTTGTGCGGCGCCGGGCTTTGCTCCGACCCGCATTCCTGGCTGCTGTCTCGGTTTCCACTGCCTGCTCGCTCTTGCGGGTTTCGCTATGTGTGAGGGTTGTCATGCTGCTGCTCCTGCTGTGCGCGCGTAGGCGCGGGTAACTTCGTCCTTCAAGGACTCCCAAATCTGCCCTTGGAGCTCCAGGAAGCGGTCTTCGTGTCGGATCTCCTGGACATTTCCGCGCGGCCTTGGCAGGTCGATGTCGAAGACGTCCTTGACCGACCCCGGGCTGCTGGTCATGATGACCACGCGATCCGAGAGTGCCACTGCCTCGTCCAGGTCATGCGTGATGAACAGGACAGAGGGACGCAATTCCTCCCAGAGCTTCAAAAGCTCGTTCTGCATGATGGCCTTGGTCTGCACGTCGAGTGCGCCAAATGGCTCATCCATCAAGAGGATCCGCGGATTGTTGATCAAGGCGGCGGCCATGGCGACGCGCTTGCGCATGCCGCCGGACAGCTGGTGCGGATAGCGATCTTCAAAGCCGGCCAAGCCGACCCGGCGCAGCCAGTCCATCGCGAGCTCCGTAGCCTCCCGCTTCGGCGTGCCGAGGAGGACCGGACCCATCATCACGTTGTTGAGCACGCTCTTCCAGGGGAACAGTGCGTCCGCCTGGAACATGTAGCTCACGCCGTTCGTGATGCCTTCTACTGTTTGGCCACCCACCTTGACTGAGCCGGCGCTCGGCTTCTCAAGGCCGGAAACCTGGGCCAGCGTGGTCGATTTGCCACAGCCGGTAGGCCCGACGATGGAGCAGAACTGGCCGGGCTCGACGGCGAGGGTGACGTCGCTGATCGCGGTAAACGTCTCGCCTTTGGGCGTCAGGTAGCGCTTGGCCAGACCGGCGATTTCGATTCGTGCCGCGTCCTCGGCCTTGTCCGGGCCTGAGGCCGCCCGATGGTAATGGTTAACATCCATTTGCTAAGACCTCTCTGTCTTGAGTTCAATGACCGCTCACTGCGTGATGCGGATCACGGAAACTAAGACGAGCTTAGAAAGGGATGGAAGGCGCCAGAAGCCTTCAGTAAATTGCGTACCTTAACAGCAAAAGTGCATGTTTTGTGCATTTCTGCACGTGGCTAAATTCCCGCAGGGAATCGACAAGCTCCTCAAGCCTCAGTTGCTTTGCGCCTCGAGTTCCGCAAGTGTTTCCTTGAGCCTCGGGATTACATGATTTCGCCATCCCCCGCTCATGATGCGATGCGAAGCCACGTGCGTCGGATCCTCCGGATTGAACCCCTCGTGAACCAGTGACAAGCGGGTCCCCGGATTATCCGGTGAGATCGTCCACGTCACAGTACTCGCCAGGGTGTTTCCCGACTTCGCGTCACGCCACGAGATCCGGAGGCGCTCACCGGCGTCGAGCTCCAGGACTTCACTGGCGACCAAACCGCTGAACCCGACTGCGGGAACGGGAATTCCACGCATTTGGAAGCGATGTCCCACGACCGCTTGGAAGTCGTTTTCCATCAGCCACCGGGCCAGGAGGCCGGGCTCGGTCAACGCTCGCCACACCAAGGACGGCGCTTGTGGCAAGGACTCTTCGACCTCGATAGCGGTGAGTTGCTCTTCCATTCTTTGCCCTCCATGTCTGTGCATCGATGCCTGTGCATCGGCGATCCTGGCGCAACGCTACCGGCAACTCCACGGATCCCGAAGTTCGGCCATCAACTCTTGCATACCGACATTCTCCGATATATCGTTAAGTATCGCATCAGAACAATATCGAAAGGACGATGCCATCATGAAAGGCATTCACGACAACAGGTTCACGGATCCAGGACCAGGCCGCTTCGCCCGAGGCCGGAGTCATCGCGGACCACACGGACACGGCGGTTTCGGGCCAGGCCGAGGATTTGGACCCGGCTTTGGGCCCGGGTTCGGCCCTGGATTTGGACCCGGGGGTCCCCGGCGCGCAAACAGGGGGGACGTGCGCTTCGCGATCCTCTCCCTGCTCGCCGAGTCGCCCTCCAATGGCTATGGGCTCATCAAGACAATCGCAGAGAAGACGTCAGGATCATGGCGGCCCAGCCCCGGCTCTGTTTATCCGACGCTCCAGCAATTGGTTGACGAAGAGTTGATCGCTCCCGTCGGCGAAGGCCGCCGGACCGAATTCACGCTCACCGACGCCGGTAAGGCCTATGTGGCCGAGCACGCCGAGGAACTGGAAAATGCATGGAACGCAGACCCCCAAGGATCCGGACCTGCGTTCCACCAGAGCGTTGCGAAGCTCATGGGGGTCATCCACCAGTTCCGATTCGCCGCAACCGAGGAGCAGCGTGCGGCCGCGATGGAGAAGATCGACGAAACGCGGCGCGCCCTCTACCACATCCTCGCCGATTAGCCGCCGGGTGGTTCCTAGGAAGAGCAATGCTAAGTATACTTAGTACTTAGCATTGCTCTTGGAGTCGACGGCGAGGGGGTAAGCGCGATGCCGGGACATTTGGAACTAGTCGATGCTGCCGATGGTGGATATCAAGTTCTCATGCTCGACGGCGATGGCTCATTGATTGGCCGCTCGGTAAGTTTCGAGTCGCTGCGCGGAGCAGTGGAAGGCATCGAGATGCTCAGGGAAATCGCCGGCCTTGGCCTGGTCAGCGTACGCAGCGCCAAATTCGGCCAGGAAATGACTCCGGACCTTCCCAGCGTCCGGAATTTCGAGATTCTTGACTATCCGCATGGACCGGAAGCCGGGTAGGCTCCCTCGCAGCAGCCGAAATCGACGCAAAAGCGTCGGGGCTGTCGAGCAGTCAGCGCAGTAACCCAGCGCCAAAGGAGCACAGCATGACTCTTTACCAGCCGGAGCCGGTCGAAATTTCAACGAGGATGCGTCCCGGCGAATGGACTGAAGCCAGCCTTGAGGACCTCGTGGCTTCCTACCGGGACAGGCTAGTGGGGATGGGAGCGCTCGCTTCGGAGATTGACATCGTCACGGACGTGGATGACGACGGCGGTGTCAGCGTCGTTGCGACGTGGCTCAAATCGTCTGTCGCCGATGAGCCCGAAGCGCCCTTACAGGGCGAAGGCTAGCGCCGCCGTCGTACTTACCTGAATCCCCTTCGGCTTAAAAGATGGGATCCCGCGACCCTTTCCGTGTCCTGCACCCACCCCGCAAGGCCAACAACTGGCGATCGCCGCAAATAATTGTTAGCATGGCTAATTAGATCGGCTAAGCAAACAGTACCGGAGGCATAACCGCAGTGGTGTCCACGAGGGAATCGACAAACAGGGAAGCACCGGAGGCTATCAGGCCCGACATTCTCGCAATCGACCTTCGGACGGCCGTGATGCGCACTTCCCGGCGCCTCCGCGTCGAGGCCACAGGCGAAGTCATCACGCCGGGGCAATACACCGTCCTGGCCCATCTTGACAGCGGCGGTCCGCGCACACCCCGGGAATTGGCCCAGCTCGAGCACGTACAGGCGCCGTCAATGACCCGGATTGTGAACGCCCTCGCCGAGCAAGGGCTCGCCTCCCGATCAGCCGATCCCGACGACGGGCGGCAAATCAAGGTCGGTATTACTCCCGCAGGTAAGTCCGTACTGGAGGAGGCCCGCGGCCAACGGACCGCATGGCTGGCCCAACGGCTGGCGGGGCTGAGTTCGGAGGACCGGCTAACGCTGAGCCGGGCCGCACACATCATGCAGGAGATGAGCGCCCGATGACCGCCATGTTCCGAGCCTTGCAGAACCCCAACTACCGCCTGTGGGCCAGCGGGGCGCTGGTGTCCAACATCGGAACATGGATGCAAAGGGTGGCGCAGGACTGGCTCGTCCTGACTGTGCTGACGGACCATTCCGGCACCGCCGTCGGAATCACCACAGCCCTGCAGTTCCTGCCTATGCTGCTGCTTGGCCCGTACGCCGGCGTACTCGCGGACCGGCACCGAAAACGCGTGATCCTCCTCTGGACACAATCGGCGATGGGCCTGTGCGCGCTCCTGGTGGGACTGCTTGTGGTCACAGGCGCGGCACAACTCTGGCAGCTCTATGCCGCGGCCCTGTGCCTCGGACTGGCCAGCGCGATCGACGGTCCGGCGCGCCAGGCGTTTGTCTCGGAGCTCGTGGATCAGGAAGACGTGACCAACGCAGTGTCCCTCAACTCCGCTTCCTTCAATACCGCCAGGCTCACCGGCCCTGCCATCGCAGGGGTACTTATCGCATGGTCCGGCACCGGGCCGGTCTTCTTGCTCAACGCGGCCAGCTTCGCTGCCGTCATCGTCTCGCTGCTTAGGATCCGCCCGTCAGAGCAGGCATCGAGCGGCCGGCCAGCGCGCAGCAAGCATCCGGTCGCAGAGGGCCTTGGCTATGTGCGCCGGCGCCCGGACCTCGTCCTGATCCTTGTCCTCGTGGGGATCCTCGGGGCCTTCGGCATGAATTTCCCGGTCACCAACGCGCTCATGTCCACGTCCGTATTTGGCATGGGACCGGGCGAATTCGGCCTCCTTGGCTCCGTCATGGCCGTCGGAACCCTTGCCGGCGCGCTCCTTGCAGCACGCAGGTCGGCCCCCCGGCTTCGGTTTCTCCTCGGCGGGGCCCTGGGTTTGGGCCTTTTCACGCTCATCGGCAGCGTCTCGCCGTCGTTCTGGCTGTACGCCACCCTTCTGGTGCCGGTCGGACTCGCATCGATAACGTTCCTGAACAGCTGCAATACGAGCATCCAGCTCTCCGTCGAACCGGAATTCCGCGGGCGCGTGCTTGCTCTGTATTTGGCCACGCTGCAAGGCGGAACTGCGTTGGGCGCTCCGCTGATGGGGTGGATCGGCAGCACCTTTGGGCCGCGCTGGTCGGTGGCCTCCGGCGGGGGCGTCGTGCTTTTTGCGGCGTTGCTCGCGCTGATCATCGTCGCCCGCCGCAGCCCGTTGACCCTGCGGCAGCACCTTCGCAGCTCGTTTCCGCGAAAGCGCGAGCGGCACCCCGTCACCACCTAGCCCGCACCACACCCCGACGCCCACTCACCTATCAGGCACCACACCCCGACGCCCACTCACCTATCAGGCACCACACCCCGACGCCCACTCACCTATCAGGCACCACACCCGGACGCCCACTCACTTTCGAATGGGTCCAGGCCTTTGAATCGGTCCAGGCCGCCCGCCGTTAAACGTACGACGGCGGGCTGCCGCACCAAACCGTCCGACCGCCGTCGGACGCTGGCTACTTCAGCAGCGCGACATCCGAGACGAGTTCGATATGCGCGAGCATGGCCGCTGCTGCAGCCTCCGGGTCCTGTTCGCGGATAGCGGCGGCGATTTTCCGGTGCGAGAGCAGGGACTGCTCCGGCCGTCCAGGCTGCCCGAGGGATTCCATGCGCGTCTCCAGGACCATTTCCGCAATGAAGGCCATCATTTGGGCCAGCACCGAGGAATGGGCTGCTGCCGTCACCGCCTGGTGAAATAGCTCGTCTCCCCGCACTCCCCGATCGCCTCCCTGGAGTTCCTCCGCCATGACGTCAAGAGCGGCGTCGATAGCCTCCAAGTCCGCATCGGTGCGCCGGCTAGCCGCCAGGGACGCAAGTTTCACCTCAAGGGTGCTTCGGGCTTCGACGATTTCGGGGAGCCTGCTTTGGTGTTCCCTGAGGCCTTTAATGACGGCAGCGACGCTGGGGCGGCGGGCAAGGACCGCGCCAGTTCCATGCTGGACATCCACGACCCCAAGCACCTCCAACGCAACCAGGGCCTGCGCCAAGGTAGCGCGCGAAACACCCATCCGCTCGGCGAGGTCGCGCTCGGCAGGGAGCAGATCCCCGGGCCCCAACTGCGCGGATTCGATGTAAGTGAGCAGTTGTTCGACGAGTTGCTCGTAGAGGCGGGGCCGGGCGACCCTGGCCAACCCTTGCTGTGCCGCTTTGTCCACGTGAATCCCAATCTGTCCATCCGGTACGTCAAAAGAATACACCGAAGGCGTATTGACAGATAGACTCAGTGTCTAAGAGGCTAGTCCAGTGAGCCAGTGGTTCCCGCGACAAGCGAAGCGGGCCGCATAGCAACCCGGAAGGGCATCGTGCCACTTATCAAACCAATGGAGTGTTGATGAGAATTCAAGAAGTGACCAGGGAGCAGGCCGCCCGGCGTGCCACCGTTGCCAGTGTCGTAGGAACGACCATCGAGTGGTACGACTTTTTCCTCTACGGCACGGCAGCTGCCCTGGTATTCCCCCAGCTGTTCTTTCCTGGAGAGTCCACGTTCGCAGGCATACTGGCCGCCTTTGGCACCCAGTTCGTAGGCTTCGTCGCCCGGCCGGTCGGAGCCGCGCTGTTCGGGCACTTTGGCGACCGAATCGGTCGCAAGATCACCCTCATGGCGACCCTGTTCCTCATGGCCTTCGGGACTGTGCTCATCGGCCTGTTGCCCACGTACCAAACCATCGGTGTCGCTGCCCCGATCCTGCTGGTGCTCCTCCGCATCATCCAAGGCATCGGCGTGGGCGGCGAATGGGGCGGCTCGGTGCTGCTGAGCATGGAATGGGGCAATCAGAACCGCCGCGGCCTGTCCGCGAGCTGGCCACAACTTGGGGTTCCGCTCGGACTGGTCCTGTCCACCGGCGTCGTTCGCCTGACGACCGGGATCACTGGTTCCCGTGGCTTCGCCGAGTATGGTTGGCGCATTCCGTTCATCCTGAGCATCCTGCTGATCGGCGTCGGCGTCTTCGTCCGGAACCGCGTTGTCGAGAGTCCCGAGTTCGAGTCGATTCGGAAATCGAAGCAGGTCATCAAGAACCCCATCCTGGAAGTCATCAAGCGCCAGCCCAAGCAAGTCCTGCTCTCGGCCTTAGTCCGCACCTCGGAACAGGCTCCGTTCTATCTCTTCATCACTTTCGTCATCACCTACGCCACCAAACACCTCAAGCTCGACAGCAATTCCATCCTGGACGACACCCTCATTGCGGCGGCGCTCGGCCTCATCAGCATCCCGTTGTTCGGACGGCTATCCGACCGATTCGGCAGGCGAAAGGTCTACGGAGTGGGCATTGTGCTCACGGCCCTGTTCGCGTTCCCCTATTTCGGGCTGATCAACACAGGGAACTCGGTCCTGGTGGCGATCGCCGTGATCATCAGCCTCATGCTCCACGACATCCAGTACGGACCCCAGGCCGCACTGATCGCTGAAGGGTTCGACGCCGATATCCGGTATACGGGCGCGGGACTCGGCTATCAACTCGCGAGCGTGGTCGCCGGCGGGCCTGCCCCTCTGATTGCCGCCGCACTATTGGGGGCTTACGGCGACTCAACGTCCATCTCGTTCTACATCATCATCTGCTGCGCAATCAGCCTGGTCGCCCTTTTGCTGCTACCTAAAGCCGCCCAGGCGTTCGCCGCGAAGGCTCCCGTAACCCAAGGACAGGAAGCATGAAAGTTCACAAGACCGCAACCCATGAAGCAGCACCGCTTGAGATGACAGACGCCGGATACGGCTTCCTCCCGGCGTCGAACCCTGTTTCCGGCTCCGAGTCAGACGGGACGGCGGAGCCTGGCTCGGCGCTGGCGGGCTTGCTGGTCCTGGACCTCACCAGGATCCTTTCCGGCCCATTCGCCACGATGACGCTTGCAGACTTCGGAGCGGACGTGATCAAGATCGAGCAGCCCGGCCAGGGTGACGATACCCGCCAGTGGGGGCCGCCCTTCCAAGGCGAAGAGGCGGCATATTTCCTGGCCGTCAACCGAAACAAGAGGAGCCTGGCAGTAGACCTGAAATCCCCCGAAGGGCTCGACGCCGTCCGTCGCCTGGCACTGAAAGCCGACGTCCTCGTGGAAAACTTCCGGCCAGGAACAGCCGAGCGCCTTGGGTTGGGGTACGAGGAACTGTCCCGCGACAATCCGGGGCTCGTCTATGCATCCATCAGTGGCTATGGCCAAACCGGCCCCGATGCCCAGCGCCCGGGCTACGATGCCATCGCCCAGGCACGGAGCGGGATCATGAGCGTCACCGGGGAAAGCGACGGGCCTCCGGTCCGGGTAGGGGTGAGCAGCGCCGATCTGGTCGCCGGCATGTGGGCCACGGTCGGCATCCTCGCCGCCTTGCACGAGAAGCAACGCACCGGCCTCGGGCAGTGGGTGGACATTAGCCTCCTGGATGGCTCCGTTTCCTGGCTTACCTATGTGTCGAGTGGATTCTTTGCCAGCGGCGAAACGCCCCGCCGCTATGGCTCGGCCCATCCCACGATCGCTCCTTACCAAGCATTCGCCACTGCCGACGGCTTCGTCATGGTCGCCGTCGGAAATGACAGCCTATGGCGCAGTTTCGCCCGCGCGTTGGACCGGGAAGACCTTGCGGCGGACGAACGCTTCGCCAAGAACCCGTCCCGCGTGGCACATCGCGCCGTCCTCATACCGCTGATCGAGGACATCATGCTCACCCGCACCACCACAGAGTGGGTGGAGGCCTTGGACGCGGCCGGCGTGCCGGTAGGTCCGATCCAGACGGTAGACCAGGCGCTCAACGATCCGCAGGTCCTGGCGCGCGGCATGGTGGCCGACCTCCAGCACCCAACAGTGGGTGCCCTCAAGGTCGTCGGCTGTCCGGTCAGGCTGACCCGGACCCCTCCCTCAGTGAGGACGGCACCGCCTGTCCTTGGGCAACACACCGACGAGGTCCTCTCGCATCTCGGCTTCAGCAGCACGGACATCGACGCGCTCCGTAGTGCGGGTGTCGTCCAGTGACTGTCGATAGCAGGGAGGATGTTGAAACGGTGGCCGTTGAAATGTCGGGATCCGTGGCGACCATTTCATTCGGCACCGGGCGGCGGTCCAACGCTTTAGGGCTTGCGGATTGGACGGAGCTGGAACGCGTCACGTCAGCGCTGGCGGGCCTCCTGTCGCTGCGGGCCCTGGTGCTGCGCGGCAGGGGCGGGACGTTCTGCTCCGGATTCGACCTGAGGGAGTGGGACGGAGCGTCAGGCACGGATGTAAGCCGGAGCTTCGAGGTGATGGAGAGCGCCTTGCAGGCCATCGAGGATCTGCCCGTCCCTACTGTGGCAGTTGTTGAAGGATTCGCCACCGGCGGGGGCTGCCAGTTGGCGTTGGCCTGCGACCTTCAACTGATGACCAGTTCCGCCCGGATTGGGATGCCGATCGCCCGCCTCGGCCTGCTGGTCCCTGCAACTTTCGCCAACCGCATGTCGTTGCGGATCGGCCCCTCACGGTCCAAGGACCTCCTTTACGGCGGACGGCTACTCACCGCGGAAGAGGCATATGGCATTGGCCTGGTCAGCACCGTGGTGTCCGACGACGCCGCCGAGCCAGCCCTGTCCGAGGTACTGGCAGCGTGGAACGGCTTGTCCGCCGCATCGCTGCGGGCTTCCAAGGCTGCCGTCGATCACGGGCTTCGCCCGGTCACCCAGCACGCGCGCACAACAACGCAAGGTCCGGCGTCGGATCCCGAAGAATTCGACGGCCGGGTTCGCTGGTTCCTCAATCGCAAACGGGTCCCTGGCAAGTGATTCCCAGGCTTCAGGGACCCGGGGGCGGCATGGATAGCGCTCACCTAAATGCCCGACGGCGGTCTGGCGCACCAAACGGTCCGACCGCCGTCGAACATTGGGCAATAGATCTGAAAGACGGTTGGCGATTTTTGCACCAAAGGTGAGAGTGCGTCCACAGTCCCCGACGCTCTCCCACCTATGCACGCCCCCACGCCAGGCAGTATCGAGCCGGGCTCAACCGACCGGACGCGGCCCCATTCCTACTATCCTGGCTTAGAATCCGCCAGGAGCCGGAACCTCTTGGCCCAACCCGGCTTCCACATAGAAGTCCAGGATATGGGCGGTAACAAGCGCTGCCGCATGGGCGCCGTCGTTGCGATTCACTGCCTCGAGAATGGCGCGATGCTCGGCGCGGAGGCGGCTGGAAGTGGCGCTCCAGTCCGGCAAATTGGCCGTGAGTTCGCTGGCATATCCTTCGATCGCCTCCCGCAGGGAACCCATCATCGCGCTGATGACGGCGTTCCCGGCTGCCTTCGCCAATTCGAGGTGGAAGCGGACATCAAGGGCCAGAAAGTCCTCCGCGTCATGGGCAGCGTCCATCCGGTCAAGAATTCCTGCCGCGACTTCAAGGGCCGGCGCGCCGGGGTTCGCACGGGCCGCAGCCCAGGACTCCAGCAGGATGCGTGTCTCCACAATGTCGGCGACTGGCAGGTGCCGTGTGGCCACATGGAGGCGCAGCGCGGAACCGAGGGCCACTGCCGGTTCCGCGATCACCACCGTGCCGGCATCTTTGCCCGAACCCACTCCAGCTCGAACCACCCCCATGGCTTCAAGGATCCGGATGGCTTCGCGGACAGAGGTGCGCGAGACCTGCAGCTGCCCGGCGAGGGACCGCTCTGCAGGCAAGCGGGCTCCGATCACCAGTTCGCCGTCGGATAACTGCTTCTCGATCCAGCGCAGGACCAGTTCATGAGTACGCATACGGACATGCTATCCGATGTGGTCCGACCACATGCTAGTCTATGGTTAGACCACACCAATCCGGAGGGGAAGCACATGACGCAAATTCTCGAGCCTCAATCCAACGAATCAGGGCATGGGGCCACGACCAGTGGAGCGGCAAAGGTTCTGGTCACCGGTCGCCCCGCAGCGCTCAAGCGCCGCGTCCCCAAATACAAGGACTTGGCACCCCTGATGCAATTCAAGAAGCCCGAGTTCGGCCGGGACGCAAGGCTGCGCCGGGCGAGCACGATTTGGGACTTGCGGGACATGGCGAAGCGGCGCACGCCGCAGGCACCGTTCGACTACACCGACGGCGCCGCCGAGGCCGAAATTACGCTCCAGCGCGCCCGCCAGGCGTTCCTGGACATCGAGTTCCGGCCCGGGATCCTGCGGAACGTCTCCGACATCGACCTCAGCACCAGCATCCTGGGCGGGCTTTCCCGCCTCCCCGTGGGGATCGCGCCCACGGGCTTCACCCGAATGATGCAATCCGAAGGGGAGTATGCCGGGGCCCAGGCCGCAGAAGCCGCCGGCATCCCTTACACCCTCTCGACCATGGGCACCGCGTCCATCGAGGACGTAGCCGGCGCCGCGCCCTCGGGCCGTAACTGGTTTCAGCTGTACCTGTGGACGGACCGGGACCGTTCACTGGAACTGATCCAACGTGCGGCCGCAGCGGGCAACGACACCCTCATGGTCACCGTGGACACCGCTGTCGCCGGTGCCCGGCTCCGCGACGTCCGCAACGGTATGACCATCCCGCCCGCACTCACCCTCAAGACCGTCCTCGACGCGTCGTATCGACCGGCATGGTGGTTCAACTTCCTCACGCACGAGCCGCTCACCTTCGCTTCGCTCTCGCGCTACACGGGAACCGTCGCGGACCTCATCAACTCCATGTTCGACCCCACGCTCACGTTCGCGGACCTCGACTGGTTGCGTGAAACGTGGAAGGGCAAGCTCGTGGTCAAGGGCATCCAGACCGTCGAAGATGCACGCAGGGTGGCGGATCATGGTGCCGACGGGATGGTGCTGTCCAACCACGGCGGGCGCCAGCTAGACCGCGCACCTATCCCGTTCCACCTACTGCCCGAGGTCCGCGCGGCACTGACGGCAGACCACAGCGACGCCCAGATCATCCTGGATACCGGCATCATGAGCGGCGCGGACATCATCGCCGCCCTCGCGTTGGGCGCCGACTTCACCTTGATCGGCCGCGCCTACCTCTACGGGCTGATGGCGGGCGGCCGGGCCGGAGTCGACCGCGCCCTCGCGATCCTGGCCACCGATATGCGGCGCACCATGGCCCTACTCGGTGTGAGCAGGATCGCCGAGTTGACCCCCGATCACGTGCGATTGTTGAACAAGTAGTTCCATTCGGTGCTGTTGCCGCCCAGGACGCAAAGCTTCCCCTCCCGTTGGCCCACTCCGGGGCCAGCGGATGCCACGCAATTGACGTGAAGACGAGTCACCTAAGTCTCTGTCCCTGCTCCCTTGGGGCAGCTGGTCGAGCCGCGCGTGACAAGCCGCGTTGCGAGCTCAAGCCTGGGTCCATCCCCATTTCGCTCGAAACCTGTGAGGCCGAGGAGCATGCGAAGGGCAGTCGCTCCCATTTCCTGAATTGGCTGCATTACCGTGGTCAGTTGTGGTGTCGCCCATGTTGCTTCGGGAACGTCGTCGAATCCGACAACACTGAGGTCTGTGGGGATGTCGAGTCCGAGGTAGCGTGCAGCGTCGTAGACGCCCAGGGCCATCATGTCCGATGCGGCGAAGATGGCTGTAGGCCTATCCTTCCGGCTCAGGACGTCGACGGCGAAATCCCGCGCCTCGTCGCGGTCCCAATCGGCGGCCCCCACCAACTGGGGGTCGACCTGCAGGTCCCTCGCCGACAAGGCGGAACGAAACCCGTCGAGGCGCGCCCGGCTGTAAAGGTGGTTCTTCACACCTCCGATGAGGGCGAACCGCTTGTGGCCGAGGCCCAAAAGGTGCTCCGCCGCAATCCGGCCGCCTTCCCAGTTCGTCACGCCCACGCTTGCGGCTCGACGCGGAGCAGGACTCATCGGGTCGATGAGGACCACTGGTATGCCAGCCGTATCTAGTGCATTCAGCTGTGTTGATGTGGGGTCGACCAAGACGACGATGGCCCCGGTGGATGGCCGGCGCAGCAGTCGACTCACCCAGTCGCGGCCCGGGCGGGCGATAGTGAGGACCACGTCGCAGTCCGCGACCGCGGCGGCTTCCTCGACGCCGGTGAGGATGCTGTTGGCCCAGGAGCCTCCGACCTGGCTCACGACGAGGTCAACCAGGCGAGGCGCATTCGCGAGCGGCTGCCCATTCGGGCGCGGTCGCTTGGTCTTCGCGTAGCCTAGCTCCTGCGCGATCCGGACCACGCGCTCACGGGTTGCGGAGGACACGTCAGTAGCTCCCCGGAGAACCTTTGACACCGTGGGTGTGCTGAGGCCGGCCGCGGCCGCTACATCAGCCAGGGTCGGTTTCTTGCCGTCAGCCACCGACGTAACCTTTTTTGCGCAACAGAATTACCCTTTGATCTCTGAATGACGATATGTATACTCACTCTGCGCAAAAGCATATTTGAAAATTGCGCAACTTTTCAAATTGCGATGACCCGGTAGCGGGTCGAGGAGGAAAGTCGATGGAGACTTCACGTTTCACATCCAGGCGGGGCTTCTTGGGCCTTGTCGGAACCAGCGCCGCCGTCGCCGCACTTGCGGCTTGCACGACGGGGGGTGGTGGCAGTGGCGCAAGCAGTAGCCTGAAGTTCTGGAACATGCCATGGGGTACCCCCGCGTTCAACACGCTCGATAGCAAGATCACCCTCGCCTACAAGCCGGAGTCGGGCCTTCCAGCGGCGACCTACCAGGCAATCCAATGGGCGAACTTCAACCAGTCCTTCTCATCGGCACTCGCATCGAAGACCGGACCGGCTGTATCCTCGGGCGGCGGCACCCAGGCGTTCCAGTTCGCCAAGCAAGGCTTCATCGCTCCCGCGGACGACCTCCTCGAGAGCTGGAAGTCCAACGGAATCTACGACGACTTCCTCCCCGGAGTCCTCGACACGATGAAGACCGACGCCGGCTATGTCGCCGTTCCATACAACCTCGACATGCGCGTGAACTGGTACAACAAACAGCTCCTCGAAAAGGCGGGCGCGACTCCTCCCACCGACTGGCAGTCCTACCTCGACGCCGCAGCTGCCCTGAAGAAAATCGGCGTGTTCGGGTTCGCTGCCAACGGCAACGCCAGCGGCGGTAACGCCTTCCAGATGATCGTGGGCTTCATGATCAACAACGGCGGCGGCATCTTCGACGAGGAGCACAAGCCAAACCTCGTGACTGCGGCGGACATCGAAGCGCTCGAATTTGTGCGCGAGAACATCAGCAAGGGCTATATGGACCCTGCCGCCATCAGCTACACAGCGACGAACGCGAACTCGCAGTGGAAGGCCGAGAAGTTCGGCATGGGGTTCGACGTCCCCAACCTAGCGGCGAACGTCGGTGGAGCGGCTGCATCGCAGCTCGTCGTCAGTGACCCGCTCACCAGCGCCAGCGGCAAAAAGGGCGCCCTGTACTTCCCGAACAACATCATGATGTACAAGAACACCCCTAGCCAGAAGGGCTCAGAGGCGTTCATGACCTATTACTACCAGAACATGAAGTCCCTCTGGACCCAAAATACGGGCATCGGCCTCCCGGTTCTGAAGTCGATCGCGGCGACCCCGGAATTCCAGTCGGACGCAAACCAGGTAAAGATCGTCAAGATGTGGCAGCCCATCGCCAAAACATGGGCAGCCCCGGGCGGAACTGCACTCTTCTCGAACATCTCTTACGTCGACAGCACGCCCGCCATCTCCGATTTCGGCCAGAACGTGCTCTCGGGCAAGTCTCCGAAGGACGCCCTGACGGCGTTCCAGACGACGCTAACGTCGCTCATCAAGGACTGATCCGTGACATCCACCAGTATCGCCGAGAACGTCAAACGTGCCCGTCGCGGCGTCGGACCGGCCGGGACAGGACGCCAGACCGGCCCGGCACCGGCCCGGCGAGCTCCGAAGCGGTTTACACCGCGGACCTGGACGCTCATCGCCTTCACGGCCCCCTCCCTCCTCCTCCTTGTCCTCCTCAACGTCTACCCGGTTGTCTATGCCTTGATTCAAGCGCTCCATGACGGCACCCTCCTCGAAACCGGCCCCTTTGTCGGACTGAAGAACTTCGGCGATGTCCTCACCCAGCCCTCGTTCTGGTCAGCGACATCCTTCACGGTGGTCTTCACAGTCGTTGGTGTGTTCGGTTCTTGGCTCGTCGGACTCGCGATGAGCCTGCTCCTTCGGACCCACATCCCGGCTGGCGGACTGTTCAAAGTACTGCTTCTCCTACCGTGGATCGTTCCCACCGTCGTCTCCGCGACGTCATGGAACTGGCTGGTGGCGACACCGCAGAGCCCGCTTCCGGTGATCGCAGAGCATCTCGGCTTCGGAAATGTGCTCTTCCTGGCCGACCCGGTGCTCGCGAAGGTCGTCGTCTGCCTCTTCAAAGTGTGGATCTCGTTCCCGTTCATGATGATGATGATGTCCTCGGCTCTCGCCTCCGTTGACACGAACCTCTACGAGGCCGCGAAAGTCGACGGTGCGACCGGCTGGCAATCGTTCCGGCTCATCACGCTCCCGCTGATTGCGCGCACCACGTTCGTGTCGTGGATTCTGATGACGATCTTCTGTGTGAACGACTTCCCGACGATCTTCCTGCTCACCGGCGGAGGCCCGGCACACGCGACCACATCGCTAGTCCTCCTCGCCTACCTCACCGTCTTCCAGAACTTCCAGACCGGCCCCGGGGTCGCCATCGCCTTCCTGATGACGTCCGTCCTCGTGCTCATCTCGGTGGTTCTCTACCGCCAGATCCGAAAGGTCAACATCGAATGAGAACGATCAGTGCTCCCCGCGAAGAAGCCCGGACAGGATCCCGGGACAGGGTAGCGACTCCGGCCAACCGCCAGGCCCCGCAGGATCTACGCAAGGCAGGCAAGTGGCCGCGCTTCGTCTTGATCCTGATCATGACCGCCGTCGTCCTGGTCCCCATAGTCGCCGTCTTCGGACTGTCCCTGACGCCGTCGCTCGGCTCGAACGCGGAAGGTCTCACCTTCGAGAACTTCGGGAACGTCTTCACGCAGACTGCCGTCCTGACCTGGCTTGGCAACAGCCTCGTCATCACTGCTGTCACCGTCGTCGTCGCCGTCGCGGTCGCCGCTCCTGCAGGCTACGTGCTGTCCCGGGCCCGCAATCGTCTGGTATCGGGATACTCCCTCGTCCTCTTCGTCGTGCAGTCCCTGCCCGTCGTCACCTCGGCGATCCCGCTCTTCATCCTGTTCGCAAACCTCGGGTTGGTCGACAGCCTCTTTGGCGTCGTCATCATTTACGTCGGTGCCACGATGTCCGTCGCCATCTGGATGATGGCCGCCTACTACGACTCCATACCGATCGCCCTCGAAGAAGCCGCCTGGATAGACGGAGCTTCAGTCTTCGGTTCGTTCACCCGCATCGTCCTCCGGAACTCTCTCCCCGGCATCCTCTCAACGGCGATCTTCTCGTTCCTCTTGGCCTGGAATGACTACCTCATCGCCGTCGTCTTCCTCCGGTCCGACCCGAATTACACCCTTCCGGTCGGCCTGGAGACCTTCTTCCAGCAGAACGCCACCAACTGGGGCCTCGTTATGGCGGTCGCCGTCGTGATGATGCTCCCGCCGATCATCCTGTTCGCGTTCCTCAACAAGTACTTCTCGGTCGGCGGAATCGGTGGCTCGCTCGCCGGCCGCTGAGCGACCCGAAAGAACGTATCCAAGAACCATGTCGCACCGCGGCAGCAAGGAACACATGAGTACCCCCGATCCACAATTCACGTCCAAAACCGCACTCGTTGTCCGCGGCGGCTGGGACGGACACCAACCAGTCGAGGCCACCAACCTCTTCATCCCGTTCCTCGAGGAACACGGCTACACCGTGCGTGTGGAGGAATCACCCGCCGTCTATGCCGACAGCTCCTACATGCCTTCCGTCGACCTCATCGTCCAGTCGAACACTATGGCCTCGATCGAGAAGGAGGAGTTCGAAGGCCTTCGATCCGCCGTCGAAGCGGGAACCGGTCTTGCCGGCTGGCACGGCGGCATCGCAGACTCCTACCGCAATAACTCAGACTATCTGCAGCTGATCGGAGGCCAGTTCGCTGCGCACCCCGGGAAAGCGCCCAATGAGCTCACCGGCGACCAAGCCGACAACTACCGCCCGCACACCATCACCATGACCGAAGCGGCAGCGTCGCACCCCATCACCGAAGGAATCGTCAACTTCGAACTCACCACCGAGCAGTACTGGGTACTCCACGATGGCTACAACGACGTGCTCGCGACCACCACCCAAGCCGTAAGGCCCTGGGATCCGTGGAACCGTGAAATCGTCTCCCCCGCCATCTGGACCCGGCAGTGGGGCAACGGACGCATCTTCGTCTCGACCCCCGGCCACCGCGTCGACATCCTTGAGAACCCAAACGTCAAGACCATCATCGAAAGGGGATTGCTGTGGGCGTCCCGCTAACCGTCGGAATCATCGGCGTCGGAAAGATCAGCGAGCAGTACTTCGAGAGCCTCCCGAAGCTGCCCGGCCTCAAACTCGTTGCTGTAGCAGACATCAACGAAGAACGTGCGCGCGCGGTCGCCGCCGAACAGGCTGTCGAAGCCCTAAGTGTCGACGAACTCCTCGCCGACCACCGAATCGACTCGATCATCAACCTGACCATCCCGGCCGCGCACGTCGAAGTCGGGACGCGGGCGCTCCGCGCTGGCAAGCATGTCTTCGCCGAGAAGCCCCTAGGACTGTCCCCGGAAGAAGCCCTCCCCATGCTGGAACTCGCTGACTCTTTGGGACTTCGAGTAGGAAGCGCGCCAGACACCGTCCTTGGCACCGGCGTCCAAACCGCGCTTCAGCTTCTCGACACAGGTGCGATCGGCACACCGGTAGCGGCGCAAGTGCATTGGTCTGCGCCCGGACACGAACGTTGGCACCCGTCACCGCTCTTCTACTACCAGCCTGGCGGGGGCCCACTGTTCGACATGGGTCCGTACTACCTGACCAGTCTCGTCATGTTCTTCGGGCCTGTCGTCCGCGTATCGGGAGTGGCGACGAGGTCCGACCGGGCGCGAACCGTCGAGACCGGCCCGTTGGCCGGTACCTCGATCCCCGTGGACATCGACACGCACGTCAGTGCCCTCCTCGAACATGCGAACGGGGTGACCACCACGATCACGGTCAGCTTTGAGGTCTGGGCCACCCGGACACCGCTCTTCGAGATCTACGGCACCGATGGCACCCTTGCTGTCCCCGATCCGAACCGATTCTCCGACCCCGTCGAACTGACAACTCGCGAACAACCAGAGCGCCGTGAGGCGCCGATCTCCGCAGGTTATGAAGATGCCGGCCGCGGTTACGGCCTCGCCGACATGGCTAGGGCCATCGAGACAAACCGCCCGCATCGGGCCTCCGGGCGGATAGCGTTCCACGTCCTCGAGGTGATGGATGCCATCGCGCGCGCGAGCCAAGAGCATCGGGTCATCGACGTCGACAGCACCGTTGACAGGCCCGCCGTCGTGCCCTTTGGGACGGCACCCGACACCTGGTAGGCGGTGATCGAGCACCCGCGAGTACTGCGCGTCGGTTCAGATCGGGCGCGGCCGATCCATTTCCACGATTCAGAACTAAATCACCTGTTGTCGAATGAAAGCAGAAAACTTGCCAGGCGCCGTCCTCTTCCTCGACCCCTCATCCGCCGTGGGTCCGGTCAACCCTCGAATCTTCGCCGTCCTCGGCCCGGCCACGGCCACTCAGCTCGAATCTGGGGGCCATACACCCGTTACTCGCCGGCGCTGCTGTGGACATAGTCGACCTGACCCGGAAAAGGAGCAGGGAAGGCGCCGGCGGGGTCGGCGAGGAATTGTGCAAAGGCGAGCTCGGCGGCGCCGATCATCATCAAGTCCGAGCCGAGGGCGGCACGGGAAATCTTGACTTGGTCGGCGGGACCGTGCATCGCCTGGGATTGGAGCAGGGCGTCCAACCGTTCGGGCGCGAGCGAATGCAAGACGCCGAGGAAGCCATCCAGGACGATCGCTTCGGGGTTGAACGTGTTCACTGCATTCCGCAAGGCAATGGAAAGGTATCCGAGTTGGCGCGCCACTTCGGCGTCCACCGCTTCGCTGTGGTTCCTGCGCAGGGCTTCTTCGAGTTGGCTCGCGTCCCCGCCGTTTAGTCCGGCAAGTTCAAAAAGCGTGGACTGGGAGACCTCGGTCTCAAGGCAACCAGTCGCGCCGCAGTGGCAGGTTTTGCCGTGCGATTGCACAAAGGTGTGTCCAAGTTCGCCCGCGTAGCCCGATGTTCCCCTGAGCAATGTGCCGTCGGCGATGATTCCGCCGCCGATGCCGCTCGCACCCCCGTTGAGGTAGATCAGGTTTTTCCGTCCCGCGCCGGCGCCGAAGAGGAGCTCACCTTCCGCGCCGAGGGATGCGTCGTTGGCTGCGTGGCACGCGTAGCCGGTGGCATCGCTGAGCATCGCTGCTACCGGCTCGTTGCGCCAGCCCAAGTGTGGCGCATGCCGTACGATGCTGTCCGCAGCGTCGACCAGCCCAGGCACCGCGATGCCCACGCCCGTGATCCGGTACGAAGTGTCGAGTTCGGACCGCATCCCGGCGATAACGGCTGCGGCGATGTTCACCGCTTCTTTGGCCGTCGGGATCCGTTCGGTGTCGAAGCGGATCTTCTTCTGGACCTTTCCCCCAAGGCTGACCAAGCCTATGGTCACGGCGTCGACCTCCGGGTTCACAGCGAGGGCGGCGATGGACGGTCTCGGATGAACAATCGGGCTCGGCCTGCCCACTTGCGCTTCACCCGACGGCGCAGTTTCGTACACCAGTTCCAAGGCAACGAGTTGGTTGATCAGCGTCCCCACTGTCGACCTGTTCAGCCCCGTGCGTTTGGTCAGCTGGGCGCGGCTCAGCAGTCCATTGTGATGGACCAAAGAGGTCAGCAGGGCCAGGTTGTTCCGTCGCGACGGATCCGGCTCGCTGGCGGTGGCGGCATGTCGGGTAGGAGACGGCATCATCGGGAGGATATCAGGTGCTAAACAGGGTCCGGTCCAGGAAGTCGTTGCGGAACTTTCCCTTTGGGTCCAGGCGGTTGGCCAG
>JBFUPP010000007.1:0-217462 GCA_041360635.1 bacterium RCC_150
AGTGGCCGGCGGGGTCAGCGGCGCCGACGCCGGAACCGCCGTACCGGCCCCAAGCGGGGCCTCCACGCCCCCCACCCGCGTGGTCTGTTCAGTGCCCGGCGATTGCTCGGTGGCCGGAGGCGAGGCATAACTACCATCCTGCGGCCATTGGTTCTCTGTCATTCTTCGCTCTCTTTCCAAGAAGATCGGCTACGGAACAAGAACCAGAAATACTGGCAATAGAATAGTAAGCATGCTTAGTATGAGAGCGTAAGACCCTTTCCCAATCAGTATTCGCCGAACGCCATCGGGCATCCGGTGGGTGGCGTCCGCGCAATCGCGTAGGGCGCATTGCTGTTGCAAACCTTGACGTCCGGGACCCCACCGGTGTCGGACCGCTCACATCATAGGGAGGAAAATCATGAGCGACATCATGCGGCACATGCCTTTCGAGGTACCTGAATCTGTCCGTCGCTTCCTGCAGGGAGACGCTGGATCGTGGTTGCGGGTCGAGGAGTTCAATGACGGCTCGGCCATGGTGATCAGGGCCGAGATTCCCGGCATCGATCCCGACCGCGACGTCGACATTACGGTTTCCGGCCGCACCCTTACCATCGAGGCGCGGCGGGAGGAGAAAACCGAGCAGCGGGACAAGGAAAATTACCGCTCTGAATTCCGCTATGGCGCCTTTAGCAGGAGCTTCTCGTTGCCCTCGGGTGTCAACGAAGACGACATCAAGGCTGACTATAACGACGGCATCCTTGAAGTGCGCGTCCCATCCTCGGGCCAGGATACCGAAGCCAGGCGGAAGGTCCGGGTGAACCGGCCGGGGACAAGTGGCACCGCCGGATCTGCCGGTACCAGCGACACGAGCGGCACCGCCGGGACGATGGGAACGCCCGGGACGACGGGCACGGGCGGCTGGGCCACGAACGCCTCCGGGGCCAGGGAAGCAACAGGGACCACAGGCATGACCGGCGGCACCAGCACTGGAACAGGAACGGGAACCGAGGATTCGGGCTACTCGACCGGCGACATTTAGGAGCGTGCGGAAACATAGCGTCCGGAAACATATTGTCTAGGAAGGCATGTACGGATGGGCCTATCATTCGTACATGCCTCCTTCTGTGCCTGATTCCGGCGAACACTTCATGCCCTCTGCCGATGCTGGCCTGACCACCGTTGATCGGGTCCAGAACCTGATTCTGGAAAGCGCCGATTTCGAAGACTTCCTCAATGAGTTGGCACGCCTTTCGGCCCATGAGATGGCCGGCGAGGGTGAGGACGCGCTCTGCGGGATCACCCTGTTGCGAGACAGGAAGGCAGCGACGATTGGTTGGAGCAGCGACTCGGCCCGGAAAGTCGACGAGATCCAGTACTCACTGTCCCAAGGTCCCTGCTTGACCGCCGCTGCCGAGCAACGGGAAGTCCATGTTCCGGACCTTTTCGAGGAGGATCGCTGGGGTCCCGACTATGCCGATGCCGTGGCGTCATATGGTTTGAGGTCGGTCCTGTCATTGCCGTTCGACCTTGAGGGGGAGGCCCGGGCCGCGATCAACCTTTACTCCGACGTCCCACGCAAGTTCGATGAGAAATCGATCGCAAGGGCCCGCGGCTTTACTCGCGAAGTATCCCAGGCGCTCCGGCTGGCGGTGAGGCTTTCCCTCCACACAGATAGCGCCAAGAACCTCCGCGCCACGCTTGAGTCCCGCACGATCATTGACACCGCCGTCGGAATCGTGATGGCGCAGAATCGCTGCAGCCAAGAAGCCGCGGTCCGCATTCTCACGGACGCTTCAAGCAATCGCAACATGAAACTGAGGGACGTCGCCCGGGCTTTGGTGGATTCCGTTGGCGGCGGCGCCAGCACGCACTTCGAGGAGCCCGGGCGTAGCCAAGCGGGGCGAAGCCAAGCAGGCTAGAGTTCGGAAGATTTCTGCCGCGACCCCCGAAGTTGCTCTTCAAGCTTGGCTTCGGCTTCCGAGCGCCGCTGGCCAATGATCCGCATTTGGTGGGTCGTTGGGTTCTCGTGCTCCAGAAGCGGACTGGGCTTGTCCCGGTTTTTGGCGGGAGTCACAATTCCAAGGTCCTGCTCGGCATTTTCACTCATACATGTATCGTCCCACCACACTGCTGATGTGGGAACCAACAGATCTGGGCGCCAAACCGGGGGACAAGTACCACCTTCGAAAGCCTCGACACTGCTAGCCGGCCGGTCTACGTTGGGGTCATGAGTGAAGAGCGAGCGGAAGCGGGCCGCCCAAACAGCAAGAGTGCACGACTGCGGGACGAACCGACGTCGGGTGGTCCCGCCGAAGTTGACGGCAGCAAGGTTGACCCCGACTTCGTGCCCGACGATCGCCACGAGAACCCGAACGAGAAACGGGCGAGGGAGCACCCCGAAGAGACGGGAAGCTGATCCCGCCAGGAACGCGATATCCGTGCGGGAACCCCATTCCGCCAGAACGAAGGACCAGAACGAAGGAGAGGCACAGCCATGAGCGCTGAGGCGAAGAAACCTGAGGAGACCGTCCACGACGGCGTGCGGAACCAGGCTGACCCGGTTCCGAAGGATTCCGACCCGGCTCCTCAGCAATCGGGCTCCATGACCAAGGAATCGGCCCCCGCCCCTCAGGAAACGGCCGGCAGCGCGGCATCGGATGCCGAGGCGGACGATCCGACAGGCCCCGCGGAAGAGCAGGACAATGACTCTCCTGACGATCGGGGCCTCACAACGGAACTGTCCCCGAGCGACTAGCCGGGGGGCGGGTACTACTAGCGCAGGCGCTAATGGCACAGCGCTAATGGCGCAGCGCTATTGGCGCAGGACCCGGACTGTGGCCAGGCTCGGATCCGCCGGGTCGGGAAGCACCATTCCGGCTTTCAGTCCTGTCGTCAAATAGTCCAGCACCGCCCTGTTGATCCGCTCCCCGGGAACGATGGCAGGAATCCCCGGCGGATATGGAGTGATCTGCTGGGCGGCGATGCGGCCTACGGCCTGCCCGACCGGAACATCCTCGGTCTTCCCGAAGAATGCGTCGCGCGGCAGCACGACGGTTTCCAGTTCCAGGTCGCCGGGCGCTGGCAAGTCGATCTGTGGCGGACGGGGCATATGTGGTGCGGCGTTCACCAGGGCGCGAAGTGCGTTCATCAGCCGCGCCGCGGTGTGGTCGTCGTCGGCCATTGACATTGTGGCCATGATCCGGCGGTGGTCGCTGAGGCCCATGTCGATCCGTTGATTTTCGCGCAGCCAGTCGGCGGCTTGGTATCCACTGATGCCCAGTCCGGAGAGGTCGATCAGGATCTGCATGGGGTCGAGGTCGTGGGAAGCCTCCGCTGCCACGAGTTCGTCCTCGAGGACATGTAATCCGGGAAGCGCATTGATTTCGGCACGCAACCGGGTAACGAGGGCCAAAGCATTGCCGAGGAGTTCCTTGCCGTGCTGGACCATCTGGCGGCGCCAGCCGTCCATGGCGGAATAGAGGATCGCGTTGGGGCTGGTCGTCATCAGGAGGTCGGCGCAAGCGGAAAGGTGCGCGGCGTCGATGAGGTCACCCTGCAGGTGGTATACCGAACCTTGCTCAAAGCCGGCGCCCATCTTGTGGACGCTCACCACGCAGATGTCTGCACCGGCGTCCATGGCCCATGTGGGCAGCGCCTGGTGGAAGGGCAGGTGTGCACCCCAGGCCTCGTCGACAATCAATGGCTTGCCGCGGTCATGGCAGATCTTCGCGATCGCCGCGATGTCTGCGCACGTCCCGTACGGGGTCGGACTAACGATCAAGCATCCGGCTGCATCCGGATAGCGTTGCCACATTTCCTCCACGTCCGACGGCGACGGCGGATGTGCGAGGTGCAGTTTCGGATCCCAGCGGGGCTGGATCCACCGCGGTTGGATTCCGGAGAAGACGAGGCCGGCCACAATGGATTTGTGCGCATCGCGGCTGACGAGCAGGTCGCCCTTACCGGCCGCGACGGCGAGCACGGCCGCCTTAACGGAAAGGGAACTGCCGCACGTGGAAAAGAAGGCCTGCTCCGCGCCCACGGCTTCTGCCATGAGCTGCTCGGCTTTCTTCAGGTAGCCCCCGGACGCTGAACGGTCATCCAGGCCGGCGGAGGCAAGGACGTCGGAACGGAAAGTCTGCGCGCCGAGCACCTCGCGGACCCTTGGATCAGCGCCGACACCTTGCCGATGGCCCGGAGGAGTGAATCCGTAACGGCCCAATTGGTGATACTCCGCCAAAGCATTTACTAAGGGTGCTTCGTTTTGATCCATGGTCCTTTTCTATCAGCAAGCGCCTCAGGTTCCCAGTTCCATCATGAGCGGCGGAAGTTCATCACTGAGTTCCCTGGCAAGGTACCCGGGGCTACCCTTGCGGCTTGCCAGGCGGTCGCCGGCGGCAGCGTGGAGGTGCGAACCCCAGCAGGCTGCATGGACATTGTTCGTGCCGCGGGCGCACAGGCCAGCGATCGTGCCGGATAGAACGTCACCGCTGCCGGACGTCCCAAGTCCTCCCGAACCAGTGGTGAGTTCCCAGCAGCCGCCATTATCCTCGCCGTCCTTCCGCGGTTCGGCGATGACTCCTTGGCAGCTGACGACGGCCCGGTATTTCTGCGCAACCTCAACAGTATCGGCGCGGAAGTCCCGAGGTTCCCTTCCGAGTAACAGGCGCAGCTCGGTTGGGTTTGGGGTGAGGATCAGGCGCCCCGCCCACGGTCGAAGCTCATGTTGGAGGCCGCTAAGGACTCCCAGCGCAAATGCATCGAGGACGATCGTCCGTTCTTCGATCTCCTGTTCCCGCGCCAGAAGGTTTCGAAGTAGTTCTGCTGTTTCCTTCGGGTTGTCCAGGCCCGGCCCGAGCAAGATTGAATCGGCTTGTTCCAAATCAGGCTCAAGGACTTCCATGGCGCTTGCGCGTACGGAGCCCGAGGGGCTTTCCGGTAAGCCGACAACTCCCGCCTCGGGCATCGCAACGGCAAGCGGCACCGCCGCGGATTCGGCGACTGCAAGGGTGAGGCGTCCCGCGCCCGCCCGGAGCGCCGCCATCCCGGCAAGCAGCACGGCCCCCGGCGTCCTGCGGGCTCCGCCAATCACCAGCACGGTCCCGCGTTCGCGCTTTCCGGAACCTAGTGCGGGGAGCGGCCAACTCCGCAGGAGCGTTGGCGTGACCGGCACCGCGGATAGGTCACCGGGGCCGGACATCCGCATCGCTTCCGTGTTCGGTGAGCGTCACTCCCTGTTCCATCAGGTGCTCGGCCACATTGAAGCTCTCGAGGGCCCACAGGCCAACGCCTTCCGGCCGAACGTATCGGGTCAGCGAGGCGTTGAGGATCGTGGTGCCCGCCGCCAACTCAAGAAGCTGCTGCTCGGAGAGTCCGTCAAGAAGGTACCGAAACAGCATGATGACAGCGTCGTGGCTAACCAGGAGAAGCCGTTTCGGCCCCGTGGGCTGGTCGAGTCCCGGCAAGATGGTGCGGAGCCTGAGCACGACGTCAGCCCAGGATTCTCCGCCCGGCGGCCGGTAGTAGAACTTGCCAAGCCACCGCCGGCGTCTGGCTTCCTCGGGAAACCTGAGCTCCACGCCTGTTGCGGTGAGCATGTCTAGAATGCCAAGCTCGCGGTCCCTTAGCCGCTCGTCCATCAGGATAGGGACGTCCCACCCTGCCGCGGCGACGGCGATTTCGGCGGTGCGGCGGGCCCTCGCATATGGCGAGCACCATACGGCATCCGGCCTCCGCGAGGCTGGTAGCCCGGCGAGGGATCGGCCCAGCGCGGACGCCTGCTCATAGCCGATTTTGGAGAGGTCGACGTCGGCGTCCCGCGCCGGGACATCGATCACCTCGGCGCCTGATAGCGCAGCATTCGACGCTGCTACATTTCCTTGGCTCTCGCCGTGACGGACCAGCATCAATTCGACGGACCCGTTGACGGACGATTCACGGGGACTATTGTTCACATGGACCTCCTCCACCGACAACAAGCGGTTCTGCACCGGCAGGCGGACGCTCGGTGCGCCACACGTTACCGGCCTGCCAAAGGAAAGGCCAGAGCGAAACGCGGCATCCGCCAGTAAAGATAAGCATACTGAGGACCTTGCATGCCCCGCGTTCGCGGTCCTACGTTTAGAGACGGAATGGAGGATATGTCATGCCCAACCGTAATTTCCACGCGGACAGCAACTTTGGCCAGAACGACGACGAAGAAAACGTCCCATTGTTTGACGACAAAGAAGCAGCTACCACCGATTTGGACGACGACATCGCGCTAGCCCTGGAAAACCAGGTTGTTGGCGACGCCGGCAGGCTTGCGGATCTGAAGGACCCGCGGACCCTCTACCCGAAAGGAGACTTCGAACCCCAGGCCCAGGACTACCCCGGGTGGACGGATGCCATGCATCCCCGCCCGGACCATGGCGAACAGAGCTATGTCGGGCACCATCGGATGTCCGGTTACAAAACCCTGATCACCGGCGCCGATTCCGGAATTGGAAGGGCGGCCGCCATCGCGTACGCAAGGGAAGGTGCCGACGTCGCATTCACCTACCTGCCGGAGGAAGAGCAGGACGCGGCGCATACCGTCCAATTGATCGAAGACGCCGGATGCAGGGCATTGGCACTGCCTGGCGAACTCCAGGACGAGAAATTCTGCCAGGACGCTATCGCGCAGACGATTTCCGAGTTTGGCGGACTTAACGTCCTGGTCAACAACGCCGGCTATCAGATGACCAGCAGCAAGGGGATCGAAGACCTCACCAGCGAACAGTTCGACCACACCTTCAAGACCAATGTCTACGCGCTCTTCTGGCTTACCAAGGCTGCCCTGCCGCATCTTCAACCTGGCTCGTCGATCATTAACGTCTCCTCCATCCAGGGCTATCACCCCAGTGCCTCGCTCATGGACTACGCGGCAACCAAGGCGGCGATCATCAACCTGACATTCTCCTTGGCAGAGTCCTTGGGGGAGCGCGGAATCCGTGTGAACGCGGTAGCTCCCGGACCCATTTGGACCCCGCTGCAGCCACCTACCCAGCCGAGCGAAAAGATTGTGCACTTCGGCGCGGACACCCCGCTGGGCCGGCCCGGGCAGCCCGCAGAGCTGGCTGGCACCTTCGTGCTCTTGGCCACCTCGGAAGGCAGCTACATCTCCGGATCAGTGATCGGCGTCACCGGCGGGAGGCATCTCGCCTAGGGCACTTCTTCGGTCTTGGGCTCCCGACGGCGGACTGCGAGCCTTCCAATGGCGCTGTCCTCCAGGCCGTGGAGCAGTGCGTGCGGATCTTCATAGACCTCGATAGCTCCGGCCGAGCGGAGCTCGGCTTCGCTGACCCCGCCGCAGGTGAGCGCGATTGTACCGATGCCCAAGCGCGCAGCAGCCTCGACATCCCAGACGGAATCACCCACGAAGACGACATCCTCCGCATCCAGTTCCAAGCGCTTGAGGGCAGCCTTGAGGATATCGGGGGAGGGTTTGCTCTCGCTTGCATCGGCCGAACTCGTAGCACAGTCGATCCAGGCTTCGGCGTCGAGGACTGTGCGAAGCACTTTGAGGTCACGTTCCTGGGCCGACGTCGCCAGAGCAACCTTTAGTCCCGAGTCGGCGCAGCTTCGGAGAAGTGCGCGTGCCGAGTCGAAGGCGCGGATCGCCGGCCAAAAAGTGGAAAAGACTGCTCCGTGATCACTTTTAATCGTGTCCCGGACATCGTCACCGATACTCAGGGGAAGGAGGCGGCTGAGGATCTTGTCCCCACCCATTCCGATGTGCCGGTGGATTGATGCCATGGGGATGTCCATGCCCTGCCGACGGATGGCCTGCCACCACGAAAGGGTGTGGAGATAAGTCGTGTCCACCAAAGTGCCATCCACGTCAAACAGGACGCCTCGTTGCTTGAGTCTTATGGGCTGCTCCGTCATATCGTAAGTGTACTTATGAAAATTGTTCCGGGCGCATATTCCGCATTGTTTTCCCATCGACACCCACCCGGGCCAGGAATAGCCTTAAGCCGTCCCATTCGACCTACAAGGACCGACGGAGAGGTGTCCGAACATGGGAGCTACAGAAAACGCCGAATTGGTCCGGCGAGGCTACGAGGCCTTTAACTCGGGAGATCTGGCAACACTTAACGAACTGTTCGCGGAAGATGCAGTCTGGTATGTAGCGGGAAGCGGCGTGCTATCCGGAAAGAAAGAAGGACGCGACGCCATCCTGGCCTACTTTGGCGAGCTCGGAGCGCGTACACAAGGAACATTCAAGGCGATGGTCCAGGATGTCGTCGGCGGCGACGAGCATACGATCGGGCTCCAGCAAAGCCACGCCCAGAACAACGGCAAGACCTTAGATGTCGCCACCGCCATCTCGTTCGTGCTTCGGGACGGAAAGGTTGTAGAAGGCCGTGAATTCTTTGAGGACACGGCCAAGGTCGACGATTTCTGGGCCTGAGAAGGGAACCCTGTGGTCGCCACCGCGCGGGCAGAATCGCTCGGCGGCGGCCTGATGCGACTGAAAGGAATACACATTGTCACTCGAAACGCTTCCCGTACTTGATTTCTCTCGTCTGAATGCAGGGCCGGAAGAGGCGGAACTGTTTCGAGACAAGTTGCGCGACGCCATGCACGAGGTCGGGTTCCTCTACCTCGCCGGCCATGGGATCCCGCAGCAACTGACGGACGCAATACTCGACGTCTCGCGCAGGTTCTTCGACTTGCCCGAGGAAGAAAAGCTCGCCGTCGAGAACGTCCACAGTCCGCAATTCCGGGGCTACACGAGGGTAGGAGGCGAAATCACGGATGGTGCCATCGATTGGCGAGAGCAAATCGATATCGGCGTCGAACGGGAACCCGTCGAGCCGGGCCCCGGCGTCGCGGACTACTGGCGCCTCGAGGGCCCGAATTTGTGGCCCGACGCGCTGCCGGAAATGCGCGGGATTGTTTCGGAGTGGACCGAGCGCCTGAGCGACATCTCGCTCAGCCTGTTGCGGGCCTTGGCCGTTTCCCTGGGGGCCCCGGAAGACACGTTCGATGAGGCTTTCGCGGCACGGGCCTTTCCTGTCCTCAAGATCGTGCGCTACCCGGGAGAGTCCAATCCTGAGCCGAAACAAGGCGTAGGCTCCCACCGCGATGGAGGCGTGCTGACACTCCTCTTGGTGGAGCCCGGCAAGGGCGGCTTGCAGGTGGAATACCAGGGGAAATGGATTGACGCCCCCCAAGTCCCGGGCACGTTTGTGGTCAACATTGGCGAGATGCTTGAGTTGGCCACGAACGGCTACCTGAAGGCAACCCTGCACCGCGTCATTTCCCCACTGCGGGGCACGGACAGGATATCCGTGCCGTTCTTCTACAACCCTGCTTTGGACGCAACCATGCCGCGGCTTGCCGTGAGCCCGGAATTCCAGTCGAAGGCCCGCGGTTTGTCCGTCGACCCGACGAACAGTCCCATCCTTGAGACCTACGGAGACAATGCCCTTCGCTATCGCCTGCGGGCGCATCCGAACGTCGTCGCCGCACAGCATGCCGACCTGCTGAACGAGGGGGCCGGGCTATCGAACGAATGAGTCCACTGATGGACAAAAGCCGGAATTTGCGGAGGCGGATGCTTGCATATGCATTGCTTGGTGCTTGCCGGAAGGGTTACCGGCGTGTAACTTGGGCGATGCGAAGTAAGCTTAGTATTAATCCGCCACCGCGCGGTCCGCGGTTTAGCAGGAGGTACAGCAGTGGGAATTGGTGCATCTATCTTCCTTATCGCCCTTGGTGCCATTTTGGCCTTTGCAGTGGCCGGTGACGTCGTGCCCTATTTCGACCTCCATATGGTCGGATACATCCTCATGGTGGTCGGCGTGATCGGATTGATCGTGTCGCTCGTGATCTTCGGCCCGCGCCGGGCACGCCGTGTTTCGGAAAGCCGCTCCTCGGTTGACCCGGCCACGGGAGAGCGCATCGTCACCCGGGATAGCCGCGACACCGACATCTAAGCGCGACTCTCAAAAACGTCCTCGACGCGCAAATGGGCTGGCGACACCGGAATTCCGGTGGCGCCAGCCCATTTCCTTGTCATCGTGCTGTTTCGGTGTCGCAGACTGCGCTCAACGCTCCCACTCTGTGCACCGCCCGCTCTGTCCACAGGACAACATTGGTGGAACAATTGAAGCGGACAAAGGCGGCCGACGGCGCATCTCGCTTGCTGAGACCCAAGCGAGTCCCCCAGTGCGCCGTCGGTCCTTAAAGGTCTCACTGATCCATGTGGTTGTTCAGTCTTTCTAGTAACTCACCCAAGGCATCGCGAATGTCCTCGTGGTCGTATTGGCTTGCCCTGCTCTCCCCGGAAATCACTGCGCAACGGTGGATTTTCTTGAAATCCCCGTAAGGGAATTTGTAACGGCCTTTCTGGCCTTCAGGGTGCTCATCGTCTTCGCCGAGGAACCAGTGTGAGTACTCCGTGCTTCCGTTCTTCTCCAGGAAGCTATTTTCGTCCTGGGTTGAAGGCGCGTGCTCCGACCAATCGTCACGGCTGTCCGTGACAATTTTGCTATCCCGGATGAGCCGTTTTGCCTGCTCGAATGCCTGCTTGTTCAGCTTTATTGTCATGGGATAGGCCTCCGTCCGCTAGTTTAGCTAAGTCATTCGATTCCTATACCCGGCTCCTCCTGCCCGTAATCGCGCCGAAGATGAGCAACACGATTACTGAGCCGAGGATAGCCAGGAGCCACGTTCGCAGGGAGAAGAACTCCTGCAGGCCGCCCCCAAAAAGGAGGCCACCTATCCATCCACCAAGGATGGCGCCGAGGACTCCCAGAAGCAGGGTGACCAGCAAACCGCCACCTTGCCTTCCCGGAATGAGCATTTTTGCAATTGCCCCGGCAATAAGGCCAAGGAGGAGGAACCCAAGGAATCCCATTATTTTTTCGCTTTCCTGGCGGCTGGGCCGCCGAATCGTCCCGGAACCTGGTTAGGCGGAATGCCTACGGCTCGGCGCCCGGGAGTCCGGTGATCGGAGGCTCCACGATCGGGGGTTTCGGAGGGAGGGGAACGGGCCCGGGGTCGGGCACGGGAGGAGGTCCCGGCTCCGGAAGCGGGACCGGCTCCGGTGTTCCTGGATGCGGCCCTGGTTGCGGTTCCGGACCGGGTCCAGGGACGGGCGACGGCCCGGGCTCGGGCAGGGGCATGGGTTCCGGCGTCGGTGTTGGGCCGGGCTCTTTGGTCGGATCGGGATTCCGCTCAGGTTCGGGAGGAAAATCGCTCATTGTGTGCTCCTTTACGCTGTTTCTTCCACTGCGTGGTTCCTTCCATCGAGCAGCTTCCGCAGCGCCAGGGCCAGCCCGTTCGCTGGCTGGCCCTGGCGGCTTCCGGCGGCATTGGCAGCTCTGGAGGGGCGATTAGCAGGCGCTCAAATGCCGGGAGAGTCGGGCCTGGTTTCGGTGCGTGCCCGCCATTCCGCGTCGCGCTGGGCGGCGGTCGCGTCGTCGACCGTGTCTTCTGCCGTGTAGTTCTCCTCGGCAACTGAGGGCGCGATCAAGTCAGGATCGACAGGCGGGATTTCGGCGGTGGTCCCCACGCCGGCTGCCGCGCCTGTGTCCTCGACGTCGCCTCCCGCCACTGTGCCACGCCAGGCACCGGTTTCCCGGCCGCGGTCCTCGATGAAGTCCTTGAACTTCTCCAAGTCGGCGGAGACCCGCAAATCGTCCGCCCCGACCAGCGAGCCGGCTTTCTCCGTGAAGCCCTCGGGCTCCCATTCAATCTCTACGCTGACGCGCGTACGGGCAGCGCCAAGCGCTTCGAAACGCACGGTGCCGGCGTTTCGCGGACCGTCGATGCTGGCCCAGCTGATCAGGGAATCCGGAACCTGCTCAAGGATTTGCGCGTTGTAATCGCGCCTGACGCCGCCGACCTTCGTGGAGAAATGCAGGGCGGTTTCGTCGATTTGATCGACCGATTCGACGCCTTTCATGAATTTCGGGAAAGACTCGAACTGCGTCCACTGGTTATACGCCGCAGATACGGGGACGTCCACCTCAACGGTTTGGTTCACGGTAGCCATGTTCGTGCTCCTTACTTTGGGATTGTCCTTGCTGGAAGTTGCTTGCCGCTTGTTACATGCCGCCGGCCTAGCCGGCGTCGAAACGCTCGTCGTCGTCGTCCTTGGGGGATTTGTCCTGTGGCAGCCCTGTGGCATCGCCTGTCGGCTCGGAGGAGAAGGTCTCGCCCTTTCCCTCGTCGTCGCTATTCGACTCATCCAGTTCGGCGTCCGCCGAGGGCATCGCCGTCGACTCCTGCTCCTTCGTCGACTGGCCCTGCGAGCTCTGGTCCTGTGGCGATTGACCCTCCGGAGATGCCGATGACCCGGCTGCTTTCTGCCCGGCCGTGGCTGCTCCTGCTGTTTCCTGCTCGGGCGTCGGAGTCCCGTATCCTCCTGCTTCATATTCGGCTGATTCCTGCTTATCCATACCCATGGCGTCCTTTCCGTGTGGTTGAACCTGTTGATGGAAGATCGGAAGGGCGGCCCTAGAGTGGCTTCCCGCCAGTGACGGGCAGCACGGCGCCCGATATGTAGGACGCCTCGTCCGAGGCAAGCAGGACGTAGGCAGGAGCCAACTCCGCCGGTTGTCCCGCCCTTCCCAAAGGCGTGTTCTGGCCAAACTTCGGTAATGCGTCGGGCCATTCGGTGGCGGGAATCAAGGGTGTCCAGATGGGCCCGGGTGCAACCGCGTTCACCCGAATGCCCCTGGGACCCAATTCCTCCGCCAAGGCCTTGGTGAAGGCGACCTGGGCCGCTTTGGTCATGGCATAGTCGATCAACGGCGGCGAAGGGTTGAACGCCTGGATCGAACTCGTAACGATGATCGAGGCCCCCGGCTTTAGATGGGGAATTGCTGCGCGGGCGGTCCACACGAGCGAGTAGAGGTTTGTCTTAAACACCCTGTCCATCTCGTCCGTTGGAAGGGTCTCCAGTCCTTCACGGTTCTTCTGATAGCCGGCGTTGAGGACAAGGATGTCCAGCCGGCCAAATTCAGCCACCGTCCGACTTATCGTGTCTTCGCAGAATTCTTCAGATCGCGCGTCGCCGGGAAGGGGCAACGCTTTGGTCCCGGCTTTGCTGATCCACTCCGCGGTGCTCCGTGCGTCTTCCGCCTCTTCAGGGAGATGCGAAAACGCGACGTCGGCGCCTTCGCGGGCAAACGCTATTCCCACGGCCGCTCCGATTCCGGAGTCACCGCCGGTGATAAGGGCTGCTTTACCCGTGAGGCGGCCGTGGCCTACGTAGGAATTTTCACCGTGGTCGGGTGCCGGGTTCATGGGTGCGGTGAGTCCCGGCTGTTTCTGTTCCTGTTCTGGAAATGGTTCCGAGTAGTAACCGGATCGCGGGTCTTGTGGCGGGTGGATTCGGGAGTTCCCGGCCTGGTCTACAGCATTTTGCGTTCCTTGCTGGTCCATGATCACCTTCATCGTCGGATTGCTTCGACGCTCGCGTGAGCACCCTGATAATTCGAACGTAGCCGGGTACGAGGACTCCTGTAAACGGCTACCGGAAAATTCATCAGTAAACTTAGTAAATCGTTCCCAACGCTCTAGACTTACCCGATTCAGCCCAAAACCCGGACCCTGACCCGATGGAATCAGCGCTTCGCACCGTGAGCCTTGATGCCCGGTTCGGAGTCGCGCGCCAACCTGAGCCGCCTCGGGAGGAAAGACAGCAGCGGATACAGTAGTACCCCCGCCGCCAAGGCCACAAGGATTCCGGCACCTGCGGAGAGGCCTGCTTCAGGCCCGAGGACAACACTGAATATCAGGCCGGCGCATCCGGCGATCAACACGGCGACGCAGAAGACCACCACTTTGACGATGAAATCACCGGCAGCCACAAGCCGGTCCTTGACATGGTGACGAAAGAGCCGTCGATGCAGGCTTACGGGCACGAGCATCAGGCCGGTCGTTAGGGTCGCCAAGACAACCAAAGCGAGGAACCACCACTTTTGCTCCACGGACAAGGTGGTGAACCGCTGCTGGAATGGCAGGGTCAGCAAGAAACCGCCGATGATCTGGACACCTGTCTGCAACACCCGCATCTCCTGGAGCAGTTCGTTCCAGTTGCGGTCCATGCGTTCGTCCTTGGACTCGTGCCTCGTATCCGCCTCCAGCTCAAGCTCGGGTTGTGGTTCTTCCTGGTGAGTCATGACGGACGGGGTACCTCGCAGCCACCTTTGGGGTTGACTCCCATGTAGTTCAGGGGTCCGGCAACGATGTTCAAGGCGATGGTAGCGAACTGCGAGCACTGCGCCGGCGCCGCGTTGTAGTAGCCCCGCTGACCGGCCGCGAGGGCTCCGATGACGAGCCAGATGACGACGATCAATCCGACAACCGACCCCAGGCGCATCTTCCTCGACCTCCTACTTAACAACATCGCAATTAACCTAAGCTTACTTATGAATTGGCGTGGACCATAGGCCTAGGGAGCCCGCGCGAGGGATGGAGCCAAGGTGGGAACGTATGTTGGAACGTCGGGGTGGAGCTACGATCACTGGGAGCATGTGCTTTATCCGGCGGGAACTCCTCCAAGGAACAGGCTGGAGTACTACCTTCGGGAATTCGATACCGTGGAGCTCAATGCGAGCTTCTATCGGTGGCCACGCGATACTTCGTTTGCCAGCTGGCGGCGGCGCCTGCCTGAAGGCTTCGTGTTTTCGGTCAAGGCTCCGCGCGGCCTGACGCACGGCAAGCGCCTTTTCGCGCCAGAGGTATGGGTGGAGCGCATCAAGGCCGGCTGGCACGAACTGCGGGACCGGCGCGGCATCCTGCTTGTCCAATTGCCTCCGGGTATGGAACGCGACGATGCCCGCCTGGCGTATTTCCTTGGTTTGATCCCGCCATGGATGAGGGTCGCCGTCGAGTTCCGCCACGATAGCTGGCACCACGACGAGGTCTATCGCCTGCTCGAACATTACCAAGCGGCGTATTGCGTCATGAGCGGCGCCCAATTGCCATGCATCCTCCGGGCGACGGCATCTTTCGTGTATGTGAGGATGCACGGGCCGGACCATATGCACCTGTATGGGGGCTCCTATTCGGACCAGGACCTTCGCTGGTGGTCCGACAGGATTAGGGAATGGGAGGCGGCAGGTAAAGACGTCTTCGTCTATTTCAATAACGACGGCGGCGGGAACGCCGTGCGCAATGCCCGCACCTTACGCTCATTCCTCGGATAGGCCGCGCATGCGCATTCATGCGCCCGATTGTTAGGTACGGTAAGTCCATGGGCCAAACCTTGGGGTTCAAGATCTCCTCTTCATCCTTGGTGACAGTTGTGTTCGCTTTCTTGGCGAACCTCCTTGTCGCGTTGGCGAAAACCGTGGCCGCACTGATCACTGGCTCAGCGTCCATGATCGCGGAATCCGCTCATTCCTGGGCTGACACGGGGAACCAGATTTTCCTCCTGGTCGCAGAAAGGCGGTCGTCCAAGCGGCGGGACGACGCCCACCCCATGGGATACGGCAGGGAAGCGTACGTATGGTCCATGTTCGCCGCTTTCGGCTTGTTCACCGCAGGTGCCGTGGTGTCCATCATGCATGGCATCCAGCAGTTGTTCGCGCCGGAACCCGCCGGTGACTTCGCGATCGCCTATGTTGTCCTCGCTGTCTCCTTTGCATTGGAAGGGGCATCGTTCATTCAGGCATTCCGCCAGGCCCGGGATGCCGCGAAACGCCTTGAACGGCGGACTTTGGAACAGGTCCTGAAGAGTTCAGACCCGACCATGCGGGCCGTTTTCGCCGAGGACGGAGCGGCGTTGATTGGCCTTGCCATAGCCTTCGGCGGCGTCTTCATGCACCAGGTCACTGGCTCACCCGTTCCGGATGCGTTGGGTTCAATCCTTGTGGGCATCCTCCTCGGGATCATCGCCGTCGTGCTCATTGACCGCAATCGCCGGTTCCTCGTGGGCCAAGGCGTCACTCCTGAACTCCGGAGAACCATGGCCCTCCGGATGTTGGAACATGCGGAAATAGAGCGGTTGACCTACTTGCATCTGGAATTCGTCGGACCCCGCAAGCTGTACCTCGTTGCGGCTGTCGACATGAAGGGGAACCTTCGCGAGCAGGAGGTATCCGTGGCGTTGCGGCGCGTCGAGCGCGAGCTTGAGGACCACGAAACCGTGGAGGAAGCAGTGTTGACGCTCGCGACTCCCGATGAGCCGGCACTCGATTTCGGAACAGGCGAGTCCCGAACGGCCGTGGAGTAGCCTCGGCCCCGGAGGGATCGCATCGGCAAAACAAGTAGGCGTTACTCGTGCACTTTACGGAACGACGTTATTGACTCATGGCACGAGCCGAAGCCTTGAGGAGGCCAGCATGGACGGACAGATGTGGATCTGGATTGTCGTGGCGGTGGTCATCATCATCGTTATCATCGCTGTCGTCCTGTTTGGGCGAAGGGCGAAAGCCGCAGCTGACCGCAAGCGTGCGGCGGGCCTTCGCGAAAAAGCCAGGACCGACGCCCTCGGCGCCTACGAACATAGCGCGGCGGCGGCCCGGGCCGAGGCCGACGCCAAGAAAGCAGAAAACGAAGCTGAACGGTTGCGCAACGAGGCAATGGACAAGCAAAAGGCTGCCGAGCGCGCCAATGAGATTTCCCAGGAACGGTTGCGGCAGGCCGAAGCCCTCGATCCCGACGCAAGGAAGGGCGAGGCAGTCGACCGCGACGGCCGGAACGCCGAACCGCGAGGCCGTGAAGACCGGACTCCCGGCACGGAATCGCGGAGGGACGAGGACGATCGCCCACGGTGACGAACGCCGTCGTAGGCATCGAAAAAATGCCTGCAGCCCCTGCCAAAGCGGGGGCTGCAGCACTCGAACCAGCTGCTCCTGGACGCGTCGTTCACGTCATTGGCGTGCTATACGCCGTGCGACCTCCGGCCGGACGTGTAGCTGAGGAGCCAGCCGATGGCGGCCACGACCAAGAGGACCAGGCCAACCCACAACAGGAAGTTCAGTGCCGGAGCGAAACCGCCCACGAGCAACAGGACAATGGCAATGATGCCGGCAACGATAAGAAGCGTGTTCATTTTTAGGCCTTTCCTTCCATGTGCGGAACCTTGGCATGCGCCTGCGGCTCCACTTGTGATCCGTAAGGTACGGCTCAAACCACGGGGCCGGATCCCACACCGCAGCTACATGACTATTAATGGCACTACTAAGCATGCTTATCAAGTGCCCGCGGAACCTCGGCTTCTTGCTTGGCTCACCGGAAAGGCCTTGTGCCCGAAGAGTCGATCCTAGAAGAAATGGAAGTCGCCGGCATCGGCGTTCGGGGACGGGTACAGCACCGGTTCGCAACCTAATTCAAGCAGGACGTCATTGATGCTCATCTGTCCTTCCAGTTGCACGGCCGGTACAAGGGCCTGTTCCGATTCCACGTCTGCCGTCATGGATCGATCTTATGGCCTGCCTTGCCGCGGGCCGGGCGGAACACGCTGCATGCGCAATTGTCCGGGCATGGTGCCAAAGTGACTGCAGGGGAATAATCGCTGGAGATGGAGCCGGTCCCCGTGAACCCTAGGAGGCACCCATGCCGGAAGACCCAACCCCGGAAGAACGCAAGCTGGCAGAGCTGAGGACGGTCCCGCTACCGGGCTCGGAGAGGATGCCCGCTCCCGGCGCGAGGGACGTTATTGGTCCCGTAGATCCATCCCGTCGTATTGAGGTCACAGTGATCCTTCGGCGGCAGGCGGATCTGGCCGGGATTCCGTCTACGGCCCTCTCACGGGATGAGCTTGCTTCGCTATACGGCGCTTCGACGTCGGACCTCGAATTGGCCGTGGAAACATTCACGGGCCTGGGGCTGGAGATTATCGACTCCGACGCAGCAGCCCGCAGGATCCGGTTGGCCGGAAGGGTGGAACAGTTCAGCCGAGTTTTCGCTACCGCGCTGGATGAGCTCACGAGCAACGGACCCGGGGCAACATCAGTGTCCCACAGGCATCGCACGGGTGGGTTGTCGGTGCCCGAGGCCTTGGATGGAATAGTTGTGGCGGTGCTCGGCCTGGACGACAGGCCGCAAGCCCGTCCCCAGTTCAGGGCCATCCCCATGGCCGCCGCAATCACCAGCTACACCCCACCGGAATTGGGCAGGATCTACAGCTTTCCGGAGGGCACGGACGGTACCGGACAAACGGTGGCCATCCTGGAACTCGGCGGTGGCTTTGGCCAGCAGGACCTGGACGACTACTTCCAAGGCCTTGGGCTTGCGACGCCCGCGGTCTCGGCGGTAGGGGTCGACGGCGGCGCGAACCAGCCGGGGCAGGACCCGGGAGGGGCGGACGGCGAGGTACTGCTCGATATCGAAGTTGTCGGAGCCTTGGCGCCAAAGGCGGACATCGTCGTCTATTTCGCGCCCAACACCGATGCGGGCTTCCTCGACGCGATCATCGCGGCTTCCCATGCCGGTCCCGCGCCCGCGGCCATCAGTATCAGCTGGGGCCAGAACGAGGACGCCTGGACCGCCCAAGCCCGGATCGCCTTTGACCAGGCCATAGCCGACGCCGCGGTCCTCGGGGTCACCGTGACGGCCGCGGCGGGGGACAACGGAAGCGCCGACGGCGTATCGGACTCCCGGGACCACGCGGATTTTCCGGCATCCAGCCCGCATGTGCTTGCCTGCGGAGGAACACGGCTCCAAGCCGACCCGGTGACCGGGACCATCAGCGCCGAAACGGTATGGAACGACGGCCCGAACTCGGCCACCGGGGGAGGGTATAGCGACGTCTTTCCCGTGCCGTCCTGGCAGTCGGGAACCGCCGGGCACGCAAAGCACAAACCCGCTCCGCGGAAATCCGGACGGGGAGTGCCTGACGTCAGCGGCGTCGCGGACCCGCGGACCGGATATCGGGTACGCGTAGACGGAAAGGACATCGTCATTGGGGGAACGAGCGCAGTGGCACCCCTTTGGGCGGCCCTTATTGCGAGGCTCGCACAAGCCACGAACAGGCGTTTCGGCCTGATCCAGCCACTGCTCTACCAGAACGGCGCCCACCCGCCGTCGGGGTTTCGGGACATCACCTCAGGCTCCAACGGAAGCTACAACGCGGCAACGGGATGGGATCCCTGTACCGGCCTGGGCAGCCCGGACGGTACGGCACTCCTTGCATTGATCAAGCACTCGCTTCAATGATCAGGATCGGAGCATGGGCAGGAGGCCGAGCGTGAGCGGGAGGCGGGACCAATCCGCGAAAAAGCTACTCCAGGGCCGGTCCTCGCCGGTAAACTAAGGGTGTCCTTTTCAACCGCAGGTTAAAGGAGGCACGGCGATGGCTGGGTATTTCGAGCTGGTCGATGCGCCCGATGGCGGGTACAAGGTCGCATTGCGAAGCGGTGAAGGCAACTTGATCGCGATGAGCACCGTATTTCCCACCAAACAGTCCGCGGTACGCGGTATCTCCGTGGTGCGGGAAATCGCCGGAACCGCGCTCATCAGGGATAGGAGCCACGGACGGTGGACTCCTTCGCTCGAGCGGCAAATGCACCGCCTGCACCTGTTCCACCGGCCGGGGCATCAAACCCCGGCATGGAGGGAACCCGCCGAGCACTGACGGGGACATGGAGGGGCAGGATTCCGATCCTGCCCCTCCCGACGTCCGCACGCCATCCGCGCGCCTCCTGCGCTTCACGTTTCCCGCACTGCACTGGTTGCCTGCGTTGCATCGCCGATCGGCACATTGCACCGTCCCATCGACCCGGGTTGTGACGCGTCCCGCGTGCTTTGGCCGCCCCAGCCCGAACAGATACGATGGACGATGGCTGGCTGTGGTCCCCGTACGCCACAAGCTATGAAGCCATAACAATGAATAGGAGACACCCGTGTCAGATGCCCAGCAGATCACCCTCATCGTCGATGGCGAAGAGACCAAGGTGACGGAAGGGACCACCGGCGCGGAACTGTTCTTCGAGCGTCGCGACGTCGTAGTAGCAAGGGTCGACGGCGTGCTCAAGGACCTCGACCAGGCGCTGCCCGAGGGCTCCCGGATTGAAAGTGTCACTATCGATTCGCCCGATGGCCTCAACGTGCTGCGGCATTCCACCGCCCACGTGATGGCCCAGGCCGTGCAACAGCTGCGACCGGATGCCAAGCTGGGAATCGGTCCTTACATCACGGATGGTTTCTACTTCGACTTCGATGTCGCCGAGCCCTTCACTCCCGAAGACCTGCGACAGCTCGAAAAGATGATGCAAAAGATCATCAACCAGAACCAAAAGTTCGTGCGCCGCGTCGTCACCGAGGACGAAGCGCGCGCTGCCATGGCCAATGAGCCATACAAGCTGGAACTCCTCGGCAAGAAGAACGACGCCGCCGACGCCGGTGAAGGCGTGAACGTCGAAGTCGGCGCTGGAGACATCACGATCTACGACAACGTCGATCGTAAGAGCGGCGAGAGTGTCTGGTGCGATCTATGCCGCGGGCCGCACCTGCCCAACACCAAGCTCATTTCGAACGCGTTCGCCCTCACCCGTTCCTCGGCCGCCTACTGGCTGGGCAACCAGAACAACCAGCAACTGCAGCGCATCTACGGAACCGCGTGGCCCACCAAGGACGCACTGAAGGCCTACCAGGAGCGCATCGCTGAGGCTGAGCGCCGCGACCACCGCAAGCTCGGTGCAGAACTGGATTTGTTCTCCTTCCCGGACGAGCTTGGGTCCGGCTTGCCGGTGTTCCATCCGAAGGGCGGCATCATCCGCAAGGCGATGGAGGACTACTCCCGACAGCGGCACGTCGACGCCGGCTACGAGTTCGTTTACACCCCGCACATCACAAAGGGCCACCTGTACGAGGTCTCAGGCCATCTCGACTGGTACAGGGACGGCATGTTTCCCGCGATGCACGTCGATGCGGAACTGAACGAGGACGGCACAGTCCGCAAGCCCGGCCAGGACTACTACCTCAAGCCTATGAACTGTCCCATGCACAACCTGATCTTCCGTTCGCGGGGACGCTCCTACCGCGAGCTTCCGCTGCGCCTCTTCGAGTTCGGGTCGGTTTACCGTTACGAGAAGTCCGGCGTGGTGCACGGCCTGACCCGTGTCCGCGGCATGACACAGGACGACGCCCACATCTACTGCACCCGCGAGCAGATGAAGGATGAGCTCACCACAACCCTGAACTTCGTTCTTGGCTTGCTGAAGGACTACGGCCTGGACGATTTTTATCTTGAGTTGTCCACCAAGAACGAAGACAAGTTCGTTGGCGAGGATGCGGCTTGGGAGGAAGCCACCCGTACCCTCGCGGAAGTGGCTGAGGCCTCGGGCCTGGAACTTGTCCCGGATCCGGGTGGGGCAGCTTTCTACGGACCGAAGATCTCCGTCCAGGCGAAGGACGCGCTCGGCCGCACGTGGCAGATGTCCACCATCCAGTTGGACTTCAACCTGCCCGAGCGTTTCGAGCTCGAGTTCCAAGCCGCCGACGGCACCCGCCAACGGCCCGTCATGATTCACCGCGCGCTGTTCGGCTCGGTAGAGCGCTTCATGGGCGTACTGACCGAGCATTACGCAGGCGCCTTTCCGGCGTGGCTCGCGCCGGTGCAGGTGGTCGGCATTCCTGTGGCGGAAGCATTCAATGACTACATGTTCGACGTCGTCGACCAGCTCAAGTCTGCCGGTATCCGTGCCGAAGTGGATATTTCCTCGGATCGCTTCCCCAAGAAGATCCGCACCGCGAGCAAGGACAAGATTCCTTTTGTCCTGATAGCGGGCGGCGAGGACGCGGAGGCAGGTGCGGTCTCCTTCCGCTTCCGTGACGGCAGCCAGGATAATGGTGTACCCGTCGCCGAGGCCGTCCGAAGGATCGTGGACGCCGTCAAGAACCGCGAGAGCTGACTAGGGCGAACACGCCGGGGGCGGAAACAGTGCAGGAGAAAACAGGCGTGACAGGTGAATATCCGGGGGATGCCCGCGTGACCGACGACTTCGGCCTGGCAGGTGTCCCGGACGCGTTCCAGCGCCTGTGGACCCCGCACCGTATGGCCTACATCAAGGGCGGGCAAAACCAGTTCAGCGACGACGACTGCCCATTCTGCGTCGCCCCCGATCGCACAGACGAAGAATCGCTCATCGTGCACCGCGGCAAGACCTGCTACGTGGTCCTTAATCTGTTCCCGTACAACCCTGGCCATCTGCTGGTGTGCCCATACCGGCACGTTCCGGACTACACCGACATCACCGTCGAGGAAACGGCAGAAATGGCCGACCTTACGCAGACGGCGATGCGCGTCCTCCGCAAGGTCGCCAATCCCAGCGGCTTCAACCTGGGGATGAACCAAGGAGTTGCCGGCGGCGCGGGAATTGCCGCGCACCTGCATCAGCATGTTGTCCCCCGCTGGGGCGGCGACGGCAATTTCTTCCCCATCATCGCCCAGACCAAAGCCGTCACGCAGACCCTCGGCGAGGTGCGGCAGCAGGTGGCCGACGCCTGGCCCGGGGAGACGGATGCTTAACCGGCACGCCCGCGGTTTTTTCACCGCGCTGTTTTCGCCTTTGGCCCGGTTCCTGCTCAAAATGGGGGTTTCACCCGATGCGGTAACCGTAGTAGGAACCGTCGGTGTCGTCCTCGGGGCCTTGGTCCTATATCCCATGGGCCAGCTCTGGTGGGGCTCATTGGTCATTGCCGTCTTCGCATTGTCCGACGTCGTGGACGGCATCATGGCCCGGGAACAAGGCCGCAGTGGCCGCTGGGGAAGCTTCCTGGACTCCACCTTGGATCGACTGGCCGACGGCGCCATCTTTTCCGGGGTGGCCATCTGGTTCTTCACCGGTGGCGCGAACAGCGCCATCGCCGTAGCCGCCGTGGCGTGCCTGGTCCTTGGGATGTTGGTTTCGTATGCGCGGGCTAAGGCCGAGTCCCTCGGTTTCTATGCGAACGTGGGCATCGCAGAGCGTGCGGAGCGCCTCATATCGGTCCTGCTCGTCACCGGCCTAACCGGCGTCGGACTGCTTCCCGTGGTGCTGCTGGTGACCCTCGTCGTCCTTGCGGCAGCCACTGCCGTGACGGTCATTCAAAGAATGTCCGCCGTCCGTCAACAGGCCATGGCCGACGTCGACGGGGGCTCTCCCGCATAAGCGGTCATCGAGTACGGCGAGCCCAGCGTGGGGGACTAGTATTGGAATTACTTGGTCAATGTGACCTGGAATTCCGTGTGCGCTGCGTGTGGCCCCCTGTCCACCTGCGCGCCGGCCAAGGTCGTCTATCTACCCATAGGGGTTTTTGTGTCTACACCTGATGTAAGCAACGGAGCCGGTTCGTCCGCAGCCAGCGTTACGGGCAGCAGCCGCGTCAAGCGCGGTATGGCCGAGATGCTCAAGGGCGGCGTCATCATGGACGTCGTCAACGTCGAGCAGGCCCGCATCGCCGAAGATGCCGGTGCTGTTGCCGTGATGGCTCTTGAGCGCGTTCCCGCGGACATCCGCGCCCAGGGCGGCGTGTCCCGCATGTCGGACCCGGATATGATCGACCAGATCATCGCCGCGGTATCCATTCCCGTCATGGCCAAGGCCCGGATCGGCCACTTCGTCGAGGCCCAGGTGCTGCAGTCCCTGGGTGTTGACTACATCGACGAGTCCGAGGTACTGACCCCGGCCGACTACACCCACCACATCGACAAGTGGAACTTCACCGTTCCCTTCGTCTGCGGTGCCACCAACCTCGGTGAGGCCCTCCGCCGCATCAACGAGGGCGCGGCGATGATCCGTTCCAAGGGCGAGGCCGGCACCGGCGACGTCTCCAACGCCACCACGCACATGCGCCAGATCCGCGCCCAGATCAAGAACCTGACCTCCCTGCCCGAGGACGAACTCTATGTCGCGGCCAAGGAACTGCAGGCCCCGTACGAACTGGTCAAGGAAGTCGCCGCCACCGGCAAGCTCCCCGTGGTGCTGTTCACCGCCGGCGGCATCGCCACCCCGGCAGATGCCGCGATGATGATGCAGCTCGGCGCCGACGGCGTGTTCGTTGGTTCCGGTATCTTCAAGTCCGGCAACCCGGCACAGCGTGCGGCCGCCGTCGTGAAGGCCACCACCTTCTACGACGACCCCGATGTCATCGCCAAGGTCTCCCGCGGCCTGGGTGAAGCGATGGTTGGCATCAACGTCGAGGAAATCCCCGAACCCCACCGCTTGGCCGAACGCGGCTGGTAGGGCGCCGGTAGGTGCTGGACGGCGCTGATCCTCTGCGTGCTATTCCCCGCTAAGGCCGTTGCGCGGCGAGCGGGGTCCCTTTTACGCACGCTGCCGGATCACACCGCCCATCGCTTTCGCTCTTTTGAGCACGACGCCGGACGGTCCCGTTCTCGGGTAACCGCCCGGCGTCGTTCTCTTAAGTCGTTGTTTTAAAAAGGCGAGCGTCTACTCCAGGCCGCGGCGCTTAAGCAGCGGCTCCAGGCTGGCTTCCCGGCCGCGGAGGATGCGGAACGATTCCAAAGGATCCCGGCTGTTGCCGCGCGAGAGGAGCTCGGCGCGGAAGCGCTCCCCATTCCCGCGCGTGAGTCCGCCTTGCTCCTTGAACCAGTCCACAGTCTCGGCGTCGAGCACTTCGCTCCAGATATACGAGTAGTAGCCAGCGGCGTACCAGTCGCCTGCGAAGATGTGTTGGAAATACCCGGTGCGGTACCGCGGCGGAATGAGGGGATGTGCGACGCCGGCCGCGGCCAGCGCCTTCGACTCGAAGTCGAGCGCGCCCTCGGGAATGTCAGTGGTTCCCAGGACGTGCCAGGCCAGGTCCAACAGTGCGGCTCCGAGGTATTCCGTGGTGGTAAACCCCTCGCCCCATAGCCGGGATTCCTCGAGGCGGTCGACGACGTCCTGGGGCAGGGGCTCATTACTGGTGTGGTGCCGGGCGTAATGCTGGAGGACTTCGGGCCACATGAGCCACATTTCGTTGACCTGTGATGGATACTCCACGAAATCGCGGGGAACCGAGGTCCCGGAAAACCTCGGGTATGTGACCGCCGAGAAGAGTCCGTGCAGGGCATGTCCGCATTCGTGGAACGCAGTCCTGACCTCGTCCAAGGTCAGCAGCGTGGGTTCGCCCGCCGGAGGCTTGGAGATGTTCAGGTTGTTGACCACAACCGGTTTGCTGCCGAGGAGCATCGATTGTTCTACGAGCGCGTTCATCCAGGCGCCACCGCGTTTGGTGTCCCGTGAATAGTAGTCGCCCAGGAACAGTCCCAGCTCAGTGCCGTCCTCGTTGTGGACCTCCCAGACGCGGACGTCCGGGTGGTAGCCCACAAGGTCCGGCCGTTCGTGGAAGGTGATGCCGAACAGCTTGGTCGCTGCGTAAAACACTCCGTCCACCAGGACGCGGTCGAGTTCGAAATACTGTCGCAGGAGTTGCTCGTCCACATCGAAGCGCTCCCGCCGCACCTTCGCGGAATAGAAGGCCCAATCCCAAGCCTCCAGGGGATGCCCCGCGATGTCCGAAAGGGCCTCGGCTTCGGCGTCGGCATTCCGGAGGGCAGCTGGCGCGAGCCTCTTCAGCATCGCCTCGACGGCGGCAAAATCGGGCGCCGTCTGCCGTTCCACCACCAACTCCGCAAAATTCGGAAAGCGGAGGATCGCGGCCTTTTCCGCCCGCAGCCGGGTCATGGCAGTGACCAGCTCCAGCACGTCCAGTTTGCCGCCTTCGCTTCCGCGCGCAAGGGACGCCTCGTGCAGGCGACGCCGGAGTTCCCGGTTCTCCAAGGACGCCAGGGCCGGCTGGTTGCTGGGCTGGATCAGGGTCAGCAGATATTTACCCTCGTGCCCGGCGACCCGGGCGGCCTCAGCCGCGCTTGCTAGTTCGTCCGCTGGCAAGCCGGCCAATTCCGATGGAGTGTCGATAAGGATCGCGGATTCCTTCATGGCTTCCTTGACCCGCTGGCCATATTCCGTGCCCAGCCGGGACAGCTCCGCGTTGATGTCCTTCAGCTTCACCTGGGCGTCGGGGTTGAGTTGGATGCCGGACTGGCGGAACTCCCGGAGGTACTCCTCAACAAGGCGGCGGGACTCGGGGTCGAGCCCGGAAATGTCTATCGCCGCGAAGCGTTCGTACAGGCCGCTGTTCAAGTAGATCTCATCTTGGTGGGCCGCAAATCGGGGCGAGAGTTCCGTCTCCAGCTCCCGGATCGCCTCGGACGCATGTGAGGACACCATCGTGAAGAAGGCCGCCGATGCTCTTTCCAGCAGCCGTCCCGCCCGTTCCATCGCCAGCGCAGTGTTGTCAAAATTGGCTGGCTCCGGGTTGTCGACGATTGCCTGGATCTCGGCCGAGTGCTCCGCCAGTCCGGCTTCGACGGCCTCGGAATAGTGCTTGTCCCGGATTAACGCGAAGGGCGGAAGTCCGAACGGCAGGGTACTGGGCTCCAGGAGGGGATTCGTCATGCAACAACCCTTTCATTCCTGGGCCGGCTGCACAACGAATTACCCCCGGGCAAAAGCCTCTCAGCGCGGCCGGCGGCCGGCGTGTTCGCGCGCGAGGCGCGCGTAGTCGTCGTTGGGAGCACCTGGAACAAAAGTGCCGTATTTGCGCTCGACGGCGGTCCGGATCAAGAAATCGGCGATTGCCGGGTTCTTCGGCAAGAGGGACCCGTGCAGGTAGCTGGCGACGACGTTGCGGTGACGCGCACCTTCATGTCCGTCCTTGCTGTTGTTGCCGGCACCCTTCGTCACCGTCCCGAGGGGCTGGACGCCGGGACCGAGGGTGGTCTGCCCGCTGTGGTTCTCGTAGCCAAGGATCTCGCCGAACTCGGGAGACGTCAGCGTGACGTTGCCGATGAGGCGCTCGTTCGTACCGACAGTTTCCACGTCGAGGATGCCGATCCCTGGAATGACGGGCCCGGCACTGGTCCTAAAGAAGTTGCCAAAAAGCTGGTAAAGCCCGCAGATGACCAGCATCGGCGTGCCCTCCTCCGCCATGTCCCGGAGATGGCCGGCACGTGCCTGGAGGTCGTCCTGGATGATGAGCTGGCCGCTGTCCTGCCCGCCACCGCCGACAATGATTTCCACGCCCTGCGGGAAATCGTCACCGACGTTGTACTCCAAAAGCTCGGGCGTGTAGCCGTGCCAGAGGAGGCGTTGCCGCAGGACCAGGGCGTTGCCCCAGTCGCCGTAGATGTTCATGTCGCGGGGGTACAACTGAAGGACGCGGACGGTGCCCTTGCCCGCGTGGGCCGCGGAATCTCCGTGCGGAGTCATGAGACCACCTCTACTGTGGTGATTTTCGAAAGTTCACGGCGAATGGCCAGCATAGCGGTATAGGTGCAAAAAACCCGCTTGGGCATTCCCTCGGAACCGCGGATGAAAGCACCGAGGGCAGCCGTGATGTCCGTGTCTACCGAACGGAAAGGCACCTCGTCGTACTGCAACCGCAACGCCATGTCGTATGCTCGAACGCCAGTAACGACTTCCACGCCATCCTCGCGCAGGGAATCGAATTCAACATCCCATAACCAGGACATGTCCCGGCCGTCCGCGTAGTTGTCATTGATGGCGATCATCGTCGCGTAGCCCTTCGCAGCGAACGATTTCAATCCCAGGCGGAAGCCGCTCGGGTTCTTCACGAGCACCAGTTCGAGCGGTTGGCCGTCGACCACGAGGCTCTCACCGCGTCCGAACGCCGGGGCGACTTCCGAGAGCGCCCGCACGAGCTTGCCGGCATCGTGGGCTTTACCGCTGGCACCGGTGATGCTTCGCGCCAGTACCAGCGCAGCCGCGGCGTTGAAGATGTTATAGACGCCCCGCAGCTTCATGCGCGTGGTGACCAGTTCGCCGTCGAACTCAAAATCTGCGTCATCCGCGCCTACCCGGCGGAGCACGACGTCGGCTGGTTCGCCCTCCCCAAGGTCCCCTTCGCTTGTGGTCTCGAAAGCGTCGGGTTCCGGAGCGGCACGCATGTCATCGTCGTTCGGAAAGGTGCTGCGGAGAGAGGGGTCGAGGCCAAAATAGCGAACCTCCGGCCCATGGATGGAATCCGCGATCCGGGCGACCCGGGGATCCTCGCGGTTGAGGACCACAGTGCCCGTGGTCTTTTCGGCGATGCGTTGGAGCAGCAGCGCCGTCTTGTCGATTTCGCCGAAGCGATCGAGCTGGTCGCGGAGCACGTTGAGGAGCAGGCAGTATCGCGGGGGCACCTTGTTCACGAAGTGCACAGCATGCGCCTCGTCCAGTTCCAGGACGGCGACGTCGGCGTCGAGCCTGCCGCGCAAGTCAACCTCTCCGAGGAGGGCCGCTGCTACGCCGCGCGTGAAGTTGCTGCCAGTGCGGTTGGTGAAGACCTTCAGGCCTTGGCTCTCGAGGAGTTCCACCACCATCTTCGTGGTGGTGGTCTTGCCGTTGGTTCCGCTCACCACCGCAACTCCATGGGGGAGCGAGGACAGCGTCCGCGGCATGAAGCCGGGGTCGATCTTCTCGACCACAAGGCCTGGCAAAGCCGAACCTCCGCCCCTTAACCGGGACGCAGCACGGACCAGCTTGCCGAGCGGAACACTGAACGAAAACATGCTCTGTAATATATCCCAGTTGGTTCATGCATCCGTTCGGGCACGGATGGCCCGGGCCGTGGCGGGACGGCCGGTCCCGGCGCATTATGATGGTCGAATGACCAATCCCCCTTTCGAGGCGCAGTCCGCCGTGGGTTCCGGCCTCCGGATCGGCGTCCTCGCGTTGCAAGGAGACTTCCGCGAGCACTTGCGTGCCGTCGAAGCGACCGGGGCCACCGGCGTCGGGATCCGGCGGCCGGCAGAGCTCGATGACATTGACGGACTCATCATCCCCGGCGGCGAATCCACCACGATTGACAAGCTCGCACGCATTTTCGAACTGGCCGATCCCATCCGCAAGCAGATCGCGTCCGGATTGCCTGTCTACGGCTCGTGCGCTGGCATGATCCTGCTTGCCGAAGACATCGCCGACCCCGCTACGGACCTTGCGGGGAATCCGCAGCAGACATTTGGCGGTCTCGACATCACGGTCCGCCGCAACGCCTTTGGCCGGCAGCGCGAGTCCTTTGAAACGGACCTTGATTTCAAGGGACTGGACTTCAGCGCCGGGGACTCTGGAGTCGATCCGGTCCATGCCGTCTTCATCCGCGGACCCTGGGTGGAACGCGTGGGATCGGGCGTCGAGATCCTCGCCCAGGTGGAGCCGGGCAGCGCCGCCCACACCGACACTTTGCACGGTTTGGCTAGAATTGTCGCAGTGCGTTCGGGCCAGTTGCTGGCCACCTCCTTCCACCCGGAAGTGACGGGGGAGAAGCGCGTGCACGAATTATTCATCCGAATGATCAGAGGAGAAGCGTAAAGCATGTCAGGCCACTCCAAATGGGCGACCACCAAGCACAAGAAAGCCGTCATTGACGCCAAGCGTGCAAAGTCGTTCGCCAAGCTGATCAAGAACATCGAAGTAGCGGCGCGGATGGGCGGACCGGACCTTGCCGGGAACCCGGGCCTTGAACTGGCCGTCACCAAAGCCAAGAAGACGTCGGTGCCGAACGACAACATCGACCGCGCCATCAAGCGGGGCGCCGGCCTCACCGGCGAGGTCGTCGACTACACGGAAATCATGTACGAAGCCCGCGGACCCCAGGGGTCCGCCCTCCTGATCGAGTGCTTGACGGACAACAAGAACCGCGCGGCATCCGAAGTCCGACTAGCCATTTCCCGTAATGGCGGCACCATCGCAGATCCCGGCTCGGTTAGCTACCTCTTCACCCGCAAGGGCGTCGTCAACCTGCCCAAGAACGGCCTCAGCGAAGACGACGTCCTGATGGCGGTCCTCGACGCCGGCGCCGAAGAAGTGAAGGACAGCGGCGACAACTGGGAGGTCCACTCGGAGCCAACGGACCTCCAAGCCATCCGCGACGCCCTCAACGAAGCCGGCATCGAATACGAAACCGACGAGGCCGAGTTCGTGCCCTCGATGCAGGTGGAACTGGACTTGGACGGAGCGAAGAAGTTCATGAAGCTCGTCGACGCCTTGGAAGACCTCGACGACGTCCAGAACGTCTACACCAATGCGGACATGAGTGAGGAAGTCCAAGCGGCACTCGAAGCCGAGTAGCGGTACCGGTTCCAGGGAGATTTGACAGCAAACAGGGAGGCCCGGACTTGACTCTTCGCGTATTGGGAGTCGATCCGGGCCTCACTCGTTGCGGAATCGGAGTGGTCGACGTCGAAAGGAACCGGCGCGCCACCATGGTCGCCGTCGGCGTCGTGGGAACCTCGCCCGAGCAAGCGTTGGACCAGCGCTTGCTCGTCATCGCCCAGGCGATCGACGAATGGCTCGACAGGTACGAACCGGATGTCCTCGCCGTCGAGAGGGTCTTCTCCCAGCTGAACGTGAGCACGGTGATGGGCGTGGCACAGGCTTCCGGCGTAGTCATCGCCGCCGCGGCCCGGCGGGGTATACCGGTGGCGCTGCATACGCCATCGGAAGTCAAGGCAGCCGTCACCGGCAGTGGAACCTCCAACAAAGAAGCCGTCACGAAGCTCATCACCAAGATCCTCCGCCTCGACGCCCCGCCGCGGCCTGCCGACGCCGCCGACGCGCTTGCGCTGGCGGTGACACATGCGTGGCGGGCAGGCAGTGGAGCGGCCGTCGCAACGACGGGCCCGGGGAGCAACGCGCTGACGCCCGCCCAGCGCGCCTGGGCAGAGGCGGAAGCCAAAGCGCGCCGTGCCCGGTAAAAACCACATCACTTGCTAGGGTATTCGTAGATATGTTCGGATAGTTCGTTGGCACCTGTTGGTAAAGGATGTGCCACGGCAGTACTTCAGGAGCCGGGTCTTGATCAGTTTTCTCCGCGGAACCGTGGCGCACGTCGGCTTGTCCACCGCCGTCATCGACCTCAACGGTGCCGGCATGAGTGTCTACGCCACGCCCCGGACCCTTAGCCACTTGCACGTCGGCGAGGAAGCAAAGCTGTTTACCTCGCTGATCGTGCGGGAAGATTCGCTAACGCTTTTCGGTTTCTCGAACGACGACGAGCGTGAAGTTTTCGATGTCCTGCTCAGTGTGAGCGGCGTGGGTCCCCGGCTGGCGCTGGCAGTCCTGGCGGTCCATGACCCGGAAACCGTACGGGTCGCGGCACATTCCGGTGACGCCAAGTCCTTCACCAAGGTTCCGGGCATCGGCCCGAAAGTCGCAGGCAGGATCGTCCTCGAACTGGCAGGCAAGCTCGTGCCGCACGGCACCGCGCCTGGGGCGGCGCCCGCCGTCGCACGCGAAACCAACTGGAAGCCGCAGGTTGTCGCGGCCATGACCAGCCTCGGCTGGTCCGAGAAGGACGCCACAGGCAGCATCGACAAGGCCATGGCTGATTCTCCCGAGCTCGCCGACGCCGGCAACGTTGCCCAGATCCTCCGTGCCACCCTTCGTTGGCTGGGCCAGGACGGCGCACGCGCCGGCAACAGGGTAGGCAGCCGTGGCTGAGCAGTCCCTCGTCGCGGGGGGAGAGGAGCCGGAGGAACGAATCATCGAGGCCGCCCTCCGTCCGAAAAACCTCCACGACTTCGTGGGACAGCACCGGGTCAGGAAACAACTCGCGCTCGTTTTGGAGGCCTCGCGGATGCGCGGCCGGAGCGCGGACCACGTCCTGCTGTCCGGTCCGCCGGGGCTCGGTAAGACGACGCTCTCCATGATCATCGCGGCCGAGATGAACGCGCCCCTGCGGATCAGCAGCGGCCCCGCGATCCAGCACGCAGGGGACCTCGCGGCGATCCTCTCATCCCTTTCAGAGGGCGAGGTCCTCTTCCTCGACGAAATCCACCGGATGTCCCGCCCCGCCGAGGAAATGCTGTACATGGCCATGGAAGACTTCCGGGTGGACATCGTCGTTGGCAAGGGCGCGGGAGCAACTGCCATTCCGCTCGAACTGCCGCCGTTCACCCTGGTGGGTGCCACCACGCGGGCGGGCCTCCTGCCGGGCCCCCTGCGCGACCGGTTCGGCTTCACCGGCCACCTTGAGTTCTACTCGGTAGAAGAGCTCGAACTGGTCTTGCGGCGTTCAGCTGGTTTATTGGACCTCAAAGTCAACTCAGCAGGCTTCAGCGAAATCGCGGGCCGCTCCCGCGGAACACCCCGCATTGCGAACCGCTTGCTGCGGCGCGTGCGCGACTGGGCCCTGGTGCACGGTATCGAACAGATTGATGCCCGCGCCGCCTCAGCGGCCCTTGACATGTACGAAGTGGATCAACGCGGGCTGGACCGGTTGGACCGCTCGGTGCTCGAAGCGCTCATCACCAAGTTCAACGGTGGCCCGGTTGGCCTTTCGACGCTGGCGATCGCGGTCGGTGAAGAGCCCGAGACCGTGGAAACCGTGGCCGAGCCCTACCTGGTACGCGAGGGGCTCTTGGGAAGGACACCACGTGGCAGGATCGCGATGGCATCCGCCTGGACGCACCTCGGTTACGCAGTGCCGCCGGGAGTGTTTGGTCAAGACCCCCTCGAGCTGTTCCAAAGCATGGAAAATGAGGCGGAAACCATTGATACGGGGCTCTAGCACGATCTATTCAGCTTAAGCCTCTAGACTGGTGTGAACCCAAGAACGCAAGTAAAGAACGGAACTTCCCTGTGGATCCAATGACAATCCTGCTGTTTGCCATGCTCGCCGTCTTCATTTTCATGATGTTCCGCCGCAACAAGAAGACGCAACAGCAGCAGGCCCAGCTGCAGTCCCAGTTCGCTCCTGGCGTTGACGTCATGACCAGCTTCGGCTTGTTCGGAAAAATTGTCTCGATGGACGAAGCTGAGAACAAGGTAGTCTTGGAACTTTCTCCCGGCAACCTTGCCACAGTGCACCGCCAAGCCGTGACAAAGATCGTGGAACCTGCCAACGAAGCCGCTGTCGCTGTTCCGGACGATGCCTCCTCGCTGACAGTCGCCGACGCTGAGGCCCCCGCGCCCGTTGAGACTCCCGAAGAAACCATCAAGCGCCTCAATGACGAGGGCAAGAAGGAAAGCTAGTCCGTAACCGCTAAATCAGCGGGAATATTTCTACGGCAATGAACCGCCGCCGGCTTGCGCCCAAACGTGCACGTCGGCGGCTGTTCCGTCATCAACAGGAAGATCGAACATGGCACGAAAAGGCCACAAAGTAGCAGGCCGCAAGGTCCTGGTCTGGCTTGTCGCAATATTCGCTGTACTGGCAGCAGTCCTGGGCGGCGGGGTCCTCACCGGCCACGCCAGCTGGGCGCCTAAGCTCGCGCTTGACCTCGAGGGCGGCACCCAGATGATCCTCGCCCCGAAGGTCGAGGGATCAACCGGCATCAACGAAGACCAGCTGAACCAGGCCGTAGCGATCATCCGACAGCGTGTGGACAGCTCCGGTGTCGCCGAAGCGGAAATCACCACGCAGTCCGGCCGCAACGTCGTCGTCAGCCTTCCTGGTACGCCCAGTTCGGAAACCCGTGCCCTGATCCAGGCGTCCGCGGACATGAACTTCCGTCCGGTGATCACTGTTGGGGATCCCGCACCCGTACCCGAGGCGTCGCGCACCCCCGAGGCGAATCTTCCCAAGCCGACCGCCGCACCGACGAACGCAAGCGACACGAACTGGGTGACTCCGGACGTCTACAAGGCCTTCGAGGCCTTGGATTGCGCCAACCCCTCGCAGCAGAAGCAGCCCCGGTCCGATCCTGCGAAGCCTTTGGTGACATGTGAACCCGCCACTGCCACCTCGCCTGCCGCCAAGTACATCCTCGGCCCGGTGGAAGTAAAGGGCCAGGACATCGTTTCCTCGTCCTACGATCCCGTCCAGGGAGCCCAGGGATCCGTCACCAACGCCTGGGGCGTGACCATTACGTTCGACGCGGCAGCCACGAAGACGTTCAAGGACGTCACGCAGCGGCTCAACCAGTTCTACGTTGCCTCCCAGTCGCAGGGCGGTAACGACCCCAAGGCGCAGTTCGCCATCGTCCTGGATGACCAAGTCATCTCCGCTCCGCGTGCCCTCGCGGTCATCACCGACGGCAAGCCCCAGATCACCGGCAACTTCACGGAAGCTTCCGCAAAGGCGTTGGCCGACCAGCTCCGCTACGGCGCGCTGCCCATCAGCTTCGAGATCCAATCGGAAGAACAGATCTCCGCGACCCTCGGTGGCGACCAGTTGCGCCTCGGACTCCTCGCCGGCGTAATTGGCCTTCTGCTTGTGGTGGTTTACTCGCTCTTCCAGTACCGCGCCCTGGGATTTGTCACCATCCTTTCCCTCGTCGTCGCGGGCGGGCTTACCTACCTCGCAATCGCGATCCTTGGCTGGACCGAAAACTACCGGCTCTCCCTCGCCGGCGTCGCGGGCCTGATCGTGGCCATCGGCCAGACCGCGGACTCCTTCATCGTGTACTTCGAACGTATCCGTGACGAACTCCGCGAAGGCAAGGGGTTGGTTTCCGCCGTCGAGAACGGCTGGAAGCGCGCCAAGCGGACCGTCCTCGCCTCCAAGGCCGTCAACCTGCTCGCGGCACTGGTTCTCTATTTCGTGGCCGTCGGCAAAGTCCGGGGTTTTGCCTTCACCCTCGGCCTCACCGCCTTGGCGGACCTCCTGGTGGTATTCATGTTCACGCACCCGACGCTCCAACTGCTCGCGCGGACGAGGTTCTTCGGTGAAGGGCACCGCTTCTCGGGCCTGGATCCGGAGCGACTGGGCGCCGTGCCGCTGTACCGCGGTGCCGGCCGGCTTCGTGCACCGGGTGAGAAGCCCGTCGTCGTACGCGCCCGCAACGCCGGTGCCGCCGCGGAAGCCGAGCGTCGAATGACGATCGCCGAACGCCGGCTTGCCGAGAAGCAAGCGCAGCTTGCCGGTTCTTCCAAGAGCACCAAGGAGGAGAAGTAATGACTACGAGCTTCGCTAAATTCGGAAACGAACTCTACACGGGCAAGCGCTCGTACAACTTCGTGGGTGCCAGGAAGATCTGGTTCTTCATCGCGGCCCTTGCCGTGGCCATTTCGATCATCCTGCCGGTGGTGAAAGGTGGTTACAACCTCGGGATCGACTTCCGCGGAGGTTCCGAGTTCACGGTGTCCAACGTCAAGACCACCGATCCCGGCGTCGGCGAAAAGGCCGTGCACAGCGTCGTTTCGACCGCCGTGCCGCGTGTAGCGAACGTTGCCGGGAAGACGATGCGGATCCAGACTGACAAGCTCAGCGATGACGAGACCATCAAGATCAAAGCGGGCCTGGCAAAGGCCTACGGAGTGACGGACAACGAGGTAACGTCCACGTTCATCGGGCCAACCTGGGGCCAGGACGTTACCAAGCAGGCGCTCATCGGCCTTGGCGTGTTTGTTGGATTGGCCGCCATTCTGATGGCTTTGTACTTCCGTACCTGGAAGATGTCGGTTTCGGCCCTAGCAGGCATGCTCGTCACCATGTTCACCACTGCCGGTGTGTACTCCCTGAGCGATTTCGAGGTGACCCCGTCGGCGATCATCGGGTTCCTGACAGTGCTCAGCTACTCCCTGTACGACACCGTGGTGGTCTTCGACAAGATCCGTGAGAACACCTCGGACATCGCGACCTCGAGCCGGCGCACCTTCGCCGAGGAGGTCAACCTCGCGGTCAACCAAACGTTGGTCCGCTCCATCAATACCATGATGGTCGCCGTGCTCCCCGTTGCGGCGATTCTCTTCATCGGCGCAGGGCTGCTGGGCGCCGGCACTCTCCGCGACCTCTCCCTGGCCTTGTTCGTCGGCATCCTGATCGGTACGGCTGCGACAATCTTCATAGCCGCTCCGCTCTACGCCTGGCTCCGGGAAGGCGAGGCGCCGCTCCAGAAGCAGGCCAAGAAGGTCGCGGACCGGCGCGCGTCCGCGGCCGGCACGGCTTCCGAAACAGCTACGGTTTAGCGCGGGTTTTGCTGCCGGGGCCGGTCACCGCCGTGGGGCGGAGGCCGGCCCTTTGACTTGCCTCGCGTCATCTGTGGTCCGGTTCTTAGTCACCCCCTCCGCGGGAATAGACTGGAATAATTAAATCGCTTGTGAGGGGTGCTTCTGTGGAGGAACGTACGACGTCGGCGCCGCGCACTGGTGGCGAGGGCGGCTTGGGCCGCGTGCCCGGCACACCTGCGTCTACTGGCAGCACTGTGGGTGGTGTTCCGGTGGATAGTCCGGGCGCGCGTCCGACCTTCCCTGGCCGGCGCGAACGGACGCGGTCCCGGCTGGCGAAACTGACCGGACGCGGCGTGGGAACGTATTCGCCTATCCTTGAACCCCTGCTGCGCACTGTCAGGGCCAACAATCCCAAGGAAGACCTCGAACTCATCCAGCGCGCCTTCACGGTAGCCGAACGCAGCCACCAGGGCCAGAAGCGCAAGAGCGGGGACCCGTACATCACGCATCCGGTCGCCGTGGCCACGATCCTCGCGGAATTGGGACTGACCGGTACTACCTTGGCCGCGGCCCTTCTGCATGACACTGTCGAGGACACGCCCTACACGCTCGCAGACCTGACGCGCGATTTCGGTCCCGAAGTCGCCATGCTGGTGGACGGCGTCACCAAGCTGGACAAGGTGCAGTTTGGCGAGGCGGCCCAATCCGAAACAGTCCGTAAGATGGTCGTGGCCATGGCCAAGGACATCCGGGTGCTGATGATCAAGCTGGCGGACCGCTTGCACAATGCCCGTACGTGGCGCTTCGTTTCGGCTGAGTCGTCCGCCCGTAAGGCCCGCGAAACGCTTGAGATCTTCGCCCCGCTGGCACACCGGCTCGGGATGAACACCATCAAGTGGGAACTCGAGGACTTGTCCTTCGCCGCACTGTATCCAAAGGTCTATGAGGAGATCGTGCGGATGGTGGGGGACCGCACTCCGGAGCGCGAGAAGAGCCTGAGCGTGATCCGCGACCAGATTGCGGAGGACCTTCGGGCGGCGCGCATCAAGTCCACTATTACTGGCCGCCCAAAGCATTACTACTCGATCTACCAAAAGATGATCGTTCGCGACAAAGACTTCGACGACATCAACGACCTCATGGGCGTGCGTGTCCTGGTTGACACTGTCCGTGACTGTTACGCAGCGCTCGGCACCCTGCATTCGCGGTGGAACCCCCTCCCCGGGAGGTTCAAGGACTACATCGCAATGCCGAAGTTCAACATGTACCAATCCCTGCACACCACGGTGATCGGCCCGGGCGGCAAACCCGTCGAGATCCAGATCCGCACGCACGAGATGCACCGCCGCGCCGAGTACGGTGTTGCCGCGCACTGGAAGTATAAGGACCAACCCAACAGGACGGCAGTCGGCCCCGGAAGCCCCAAGGACGGGGACATGGGCTGGTTGCGTTCCTTGGTGGACTGGCAACAGGAAACGTCGGACCCGGGCGAATTCCTGGACTCCCTGCGCTTCGAGATCAATGCCCGCGAGGTCTTCGTGTTCACCCCCAAGGGCGAGGTCATGGCCCTGCCCGCGGGCTCGACTCCTGTCGACTTCGCCTACGCGGTCCACACGGAGGTTGGCCACCGGACCATCGGCGCACGCGTCAATGGCAAGTTGGTGCCCCTCAATAGCGAGCTCAACCATGGCGACTGGGTGGAGATCTTCACTTCGAAGGCCGAGGGCGCCGGACCGAGCCAGGACTGGCAGCATTTCGTCAAGAGCGCCCGGGCCCGCAACAAGATCCGTCAATGGTTCAGCAAGGAACGCCGCGAAGAGGCCATCGAGCGCGGAAAGGATCAGCTGACACGGGCAATGCGCAAGCAAAACCTGCCCCTGCAGCGCCTCATGACCCACGACGCCCTCTCCACGGTTGCTGAGGAACTCCATTACGTCGATATCTCCGGCCTCTACGCGGGCGTCGGCGATGGACACACGTCCGCCCAGTCCGTCATGGAAAGGCTCATGGAGCACCTCGGCGGCCATGAGACGCCGGACGAGGACCTGGACGAAGTCAGCATCCCCTCGCAGCTCCAAAAGGCGCGGTACTCGGATTCCGGCGTGATTGTCCGGGGCGTCGGGGATGTCTGGGTCAAGCTGGCCCGGTGTTGTACGCCCGTGCCTCCGGATCCGATCCTCGGTTTCGTGACGCGTGGTTCGGGCGTATCGGTCCACCGCACGGACTGTACGAACGTCGCCGACCTTCGCGACCAGCCTGATCGCATTGTCGAGGTCGAATGGGCGCCTACCCAGTCGAGCGTTTTCCTCGTGGAGATCCAGGTGGAAGCCTTGGACCGGAAGTCCCTGCTCTCCGACGTCACGCGTGTGCTCTCCGATAACCACGTGAACATCCTGGCCGCATCGGTGCACACCTCCAGCGACCGGGTTGCGATTTCGCGCTTCGCCTTTGAAATGGGCGATCCGAAATACCTCCACCATGTACTGAGCGCGGTCCGCCGCATCGACGGGGTGTTCGACGTCTATAGGACCACTGGGAACCGCAGGAGAAGCTGAGCTCACGCGGCCGCTTCGGACGGATAAGCCAACGCGGCAAGCTTGAGCAACGCAGCCTTCTTGTGTGGAACCCTTGGCGAGGCATCGACGGCGAGCTTCAGGAGCCGCAGGCGGACGCCCAATTCGGACCGGTCGAGCATCATCCGCAAGGCAGGCACGGCCCGCTCCGCCTCGACATGCAGCGCTACGTCCACAGCCGTGCGCAACGGGGTCGTCACCATGAGTCCGCCGATACTGACCACGTCCATTCGTCCCAGCCTTACCTCGTGCAAGATACAGCCGCGGGTGGAGCGCATGCTGGAGATTCGGTGCTTGACATCAACCAGGAGCGAGAGCTTTTCCGGGGCCGGCGCACAACCGTAGATCCACGCCGCGGTCATGCGGCCGGCGACCACCTTCCTGCGGATCTTCTCCGGCACCGCACAAGCTGCCGCCCTGGCACGCAACCGCGGTGTCACCTCCGTGCCCGGTGCTGCGAAGGTTTTCCCGAAGAGAGGGTCCAGGACTCCGTCCGCCGCCATCGATTGAAGCTCGGCCCAGCTGAAGAGCGGGCTTGGGCCATAGAGGTCCGCGGCAGCGAAAGCGCGCGCTGATGCTTGCGGTGTCATATGCGGAGCGGGATGTCGATCGGGCGGGAGTCCAGAGGCCATTCAGCAATCATCCCGTGGCCGCTCCGACGAAGACAGGCCCCGTCCTGGTTATGTGGATAACCGGGACGGGGCCTGCCCGTTGCCTTGGTGGACCTAGGCGAGGTCGCTGGCCGAGCGCTGGATCTGGTCGAGCCAGGCCTCGCGGGCTTCAAGGGCTTCGCGGGCATCCTTGATCCGGCGCTGGTCCCCGGCCTTCTCCGCCTTCGCAAGGTCTTCCTTCAAGCCGGCGATGGCTGCTTCAAGCTGGGTCAGAGCACTGTTGGTGCGTGCCTTGGTTTCCGGGTTGCTCCTGCGCCACTTGTCTTCTTCGGCCTCGCGGACCGCGTCTTCGACCTTGCGCAGGCCCGCCTCAACCCTGCCCATGTCGGCGCGTGGAACCTTACCGGCGTCCTCCCAGCGGTCGCGGATGGACTGCAGGGCCTTCTTGGCGGCGTTCAGGTCCGTAATCGGCAATAAGGCCTGGGCTTCGGCGATGAGCCCTTCCTTGACGGCAAGATTGGCCGTGTACTGCTGGTCGATTTCGTCGTTGGCGGCCTGCCGGTTGCTGAAAAACACATCCTGGGCGGCACGGAACCTCAGCCAGAGGGCGTCGTCATCCTTCCGGCTTGCCCGGGGAGTCGCCTTCCACTGGTCCATGAGCCGGCGGTATTCTCCGGCAGCAAAGCCCCAGTCGGTAGAACTCGAGAGTGCTTCTGCCTCCTGGATCAGCTGTTCCTTGGCGACCTTAGCGGCGGAATTGGTGCTGTCCAGCTGGGAGAAGTAGGCGCGACGGTGGCGGTCGAATACCGTACGGGCCGAACGGAAGCGCTTCCAGAGAGCGTCCTCGTTGGTCCGTCCAAGCCGAATGCCGTTCTTCTGGGCCGTCTTCCAACTTTCGAAGAGTTCGTTCATGCGTGCACTGGAGGTTTTCCACTGGACCTGGGACGGATCCTGGGAAGCGATGGATTCGGCTTCGGCAACGATCGCTTCGCGCGCCGCGAGCTCTGCGGAGCGGGCGGCTTCGTGAGCTGCCTTCTCGGACTTCTCCAGCTCGGAGATCTGCGCCGAGAGGTCGTCCAAGCGCGCTTCGGCAGCACGGATGTCGCCTACCATGTTGCGCTCGGCCAGCTGCTCCCGCAGGTGGTCGACAGTCTTCTGCATGTCGGTGGCCGGCGCCTTCGACGCGACCCGGTGCTCCATCAGTACGATCTGTGCCACGACGTCTTCATACTTCCGGGCGAAGTAGGCGAGGGCCTCTTCAGTACTCACGCCAGGGTACTGTCCCACTGGCTGCTCCTGGCCGTCGATGGTCAGGAATACATGGCCGTCGCCCTCGGCACGTCCCCACTTCGCCGCTTCCGCCAGCGAAACAGCGGTCGGCTGGGCGGCCGGAGCGGCTGGAATGACACTGGGGGCTGCTTTTGGACGGGCAGCGAAAGCCGCGGGGGACGGCGCCTGGGAGCCCGGACGTGGGGCCGGAGAAGCTGGCTTTGCCGAACCGCCGGCAGCCGCCGAAGCAGCGGCAGGCTCTGCCGGGGCGGCGGGCTCTGCCGAAGCAGCGTCCGGTTCCGCCGAAGCAGCGGCAGGCTCTGCCGGGGTAGCCGGCTCCACGACGGCATCGCTTGCTCCAGTTGCCTGAACTTCTTCTTCGTTGGCCACTACTGCAGTTTCGTCGGATTTCTGACTGTCTGTCACCGCTAAAAGTCTTTCGCTTGGAGGGATTACTAAGGTAAGGCGCCGCGGACTGCAAGTCCGCGTCAAATTACTTCAGAGAAAACGAGTCTATCGTGACAGCTGCCACAGGGGCGCCGTCGCTTGCGCTGGTGCCGGGCTTAATCCCGGCCTGGGCGATCTTCGTGACCACATCGAGGCCACTCGTCACCTTGCCCACGATCGTGTAGCCGCCGGCCGAATCCGCCGGAATGACCGTGTCCTTGAAGACGATGAAGAACTGGTGCCCGTTACCGTAGGCGTTGTTGCCTGTCCTGGCGACGGCGATGGTCCCGGCCGGGTACTTGTTGTCGGCGGGAGTGTTCTCCAGCGGCCCCCAGTGGAAATTGGGATCGTCGCTGGTGTCCGCGCCCTTCGCGCCGCATTGGAGGAGGGAGAAGTTGTCACCGGTCGTCAGGCGGGGGCAAGTGAGTCCCTTGTAATAGCCCGAGTCAGTGAGGGATTTGAAGACTGCCGCAGCCTGCGGAGCCTTGTTTCCGTCAATTTCGACGCCCACGGCTCCACCATTGAGGCTCAGCTCTCCCGTAAAGGTCTTGCCGGCCGCGGTGTCCGCTTTCGGAATGTTGACACTGTTGCTCGCTGCAGGCGTCGGCGAGGCGGATGCTGAAGCCGAAGGCGAACTCAGCCCCGCCTGGGCGGCCGCGTACTCGGATTCCGTAGGGTTCGAGGTGAATACCGTAAGTTGGAGGACGACGGCGGCAATCAGCGCCGCGCCTCCGGCAGCTACGGCGATGATGTTGTCCCGGCGACGCCGCTTGGCCTGCGCGTGCCGGAGCTCGCGTTTGGCTTGCATTTGCTTGATGCGCCGTTTGGCTTCGCGGTTCTCCCGCGGCCTTGTAGCCAAGAGTCCTCCTGGTTGTCTGGACAAACTTCCGTCGCAGTCAGGCCGGTGCGGGCGACCGCATTAGATGTGCGGGCATCGAAACGCATAAACTGGCTGCCGCACATAGTTTATGCATGACTGGCTGGACGCCCGCTTATTCTTGCGCCCCCGCAGCGCACGATTCCCGGCAGGAGACCCGCCGGCGCGCAATCTTGAGGAGAAATTTCCACCATGGCACGTACCGCCTCCCTGTCCGGATTCCCCGAGTGGCTTCCCCAGGAGCGGTTGGTGGAACTGCATGTGCTGGACACGCTGCGCAGGATCTTCGAACTCCACGGTTTTTCCTCCATCGAGACCCGCGCGGTCGAGACGGTGGGTCAACTCCTGCGCAAGGGCGAGATCGACAAAGAGGTGTACGGCCTCAGCCGCCTGCAGGAGGATGAGGACAGCGCCGCCACCTCCGGAAAATCGGACAAATCCGACCCCAACGCCTTGGCGCTCCACTTCGACCTCACTGTGCCCTTCGCCCGTTACGTCGTGGAAAACGCGGGTTATCTCGCATTTCCATTCCGCCGCTATCAAATCCAGAAGGTCTGGCGGGGCGAGCGTCCGCAGGAAGGGCGCGCGCGCGAATTCACCCAGGCCGACATCGACGTCGTGGGCGACGGCGAACTCCCTTTCCGCTATGACGTCGAGATTGCGCTCGTCATCGCGGAGGCGCTGAGCGCCTTGCCGATCCCGGATTTCCGCTTGCGCATCAACAACCGGAAGTTGGCCGAGGGCTTCTACCGTGGAATCGGCTTAACGGATACGGCCGGTGTGTTGCGCAGCATCGACAAGCTCGAAAAGGTCGGGGCGGACAAGGTCGCCGATCTGCTCAAGGACGAGCTTGGCGCGACAGACAAGCAGGCCGCGCTTGCCTTGGAGCTCGCCGGCATCCGCACGGAGGACACGTCCTTCGTGACACAGGTACGCGCCCTCGGTGTCGTTGACGATCTGCTGGAGGAAGGCCTGAGCGAACTTGAGCAGGTCATCGAAGCGGCCGTCCAGCGCGCACCGGGCAAGGTGGTTGCCGACCTCAGCATCGCCCGCGGCCTCGACTACTACACTGGCACCGTCGTCGAAACGGTCCTGGTGGGTCACGAACAGCTTGGCTCCATTTGCTCGGGTGGCCGCTATGACGCCCTTGCCAGCAAGGGCAACCGCAAGTTCCCCGGCGTCGGGCTTTCGATCGGCGTAACCCGGCTCGTTTCGCGGATCTTGAGCCACGAACTCGCAACCGCTTCGCGCGCGGTGCCTACCGCCGTGCTGGTGGCCCTTAATAACGACGACAGCTGGTCGGCTGCACAGGACGTCGCTGCCCAGCTCCGTAGCCGCGGTATTGCCACCGAAGTTGCTGCAAAGGCCGAGAAATTCGGCAAGCAGATCAAGTTCGCCGACCGCCGGGGAATTCCGTTCGTCTGGTTCACCGACGATGACGGCAAGCACCAGGTGAAGGACATCCGCACGGGGGAGCAGGTCGATGCCGATCCGGCCAGCTGGGAACCATCGGCCGACGACCTCTACGTCCGAGTCACAACAGCCTAGGCGCCATCCGGCGGATGCCAGGCATCCATCCGGGTAAACTCAAACGGGATCGTCTTGCAATGGTCCGCTGAAATTAATGTTGAAAGGAATGCTGTGCTGCGCACACATGACCTCGGATCCTTGCGTTCCGAGCACATCGGACAAACCGTTACCTTGGCAGGCTGGGTAGCCCGCCGCCGCGATCACGGCGGAGTGGCCTTCGTCGATCTGCGGGACGCGTCCGGTGTCGCCCAGGTGGTTGTCCGCGAGGAAGAGGTCTTCCATGGCCTGCGCAACGAATACGTTCTGCAGATCGTGGGTACCGTCAGCAAGCGTCCCGAAGGCAATGAGAACCCCCAGCTCGCCACGGGCGAGATCGAGGTCATTGCCGAAAAGGTCGTCATCCTCAATACCTCGGATCCCTTGCCCTTCCAGATCGACGAACACGTCGAGGTTGGCGAGGAAGCCCGTCTCAAGCACCGCTATCTTGACCTGCGCCGTCCCGGCCCCGCCCGGAACCTGCGCCTGCGTTCGGAGGCAAACCGCGTTGCCCGCGAGCTTCTGCACCAGCGCGGTTACGTCGAGATTGAAACCCCCACGTTGACGCGTTCGACGCCGGAAGGCGCCCGCGACTTCGTCGTCCCGGCACGGTTGGCGCCCGGATCCTGGTATGCGCTTCCGCAGTCGCCGCAGCTTTTCAAGCAGTTGCTCCAGGTGGGCGGCTTCGAAAAGTACTACCAGATCGCCCGTTGCTACCGTGACGAAGACTTCCGTGCGGACCGCCAGCCCGAATTCACCCAGTTGGACATCGAAGCCAGCTTCGTGGACCAGGACGACATCATCGAACTCGGTGAGAGCATCGTCAAGGCACTGTGGCAGCTGATCGACGTCGAGGTGCCGACGCCAATCCGCCGCATGACCTACCTGGACGCGATGGCGAAGTACGGTACCGACAAGCCGGATCTGCGTTTTGGACTGGAACTGACCGAACTGACGGAGTTCTTCAAGGACACCAACTTCGGCGTCTTCAAGGCACCGTACGTTGGCGCCGTCGTCATGCCGGGAGGTGCCTCGCAAGCGCGTCGCGCCCTGGACGCCTGGCAGGAATGGGCCAAGCAGCGCGGAGCCAAGGGCCTGGCCTACGTCTTGTTCAAGGAGGACGGCGAACTCGCGGGTCCGGTGGCCAAGAACCTCACCGATGCCGAGCGCGCCGGGCTCGCAGACGCCGTGGGCGCGAAGCCGGGTGACTGCATTTTCTTCGCGGCAGGCGAAAAGTCCGCGTCCCGCTCGCTCCTGGGTGCCGCGCGTGTCGAGATCGGGCACCGAACGGGCCTCATCGACCCCAAGGATTGGGCTTTCGTCTGGATCGTCGACGCACCAATGTTCGAGCCTGCCGCGGCAGCAGTCGCTTCGGGTGACGTTGCTGTGGGTGCCGGGCAGTGGACCGCCGTTCACCACGCTTTTACCTCGCCTAAGCCCGAGTTCCTCGACACCTTCGACAAGGACCCGGAATCCGCCCTTTCCTACGCCTACGACATCGTGTGCAACGGAAACGAGATCGGCGGCGGTTCGATCCGTATCCACGAGCGAGAGGTCCAGGAACGCGTCTTCGAACTCATGGGCTTGGACAAGCAGGACGCTGAAACCAAGTTCGGCTTCCTGCTTGAGGGATTCAAGTACGGCGCGCCCCCGCACGGCGGCATCGCCCTGGGGTGGGACCGCGTCGTGGCCTTGCTGGCGGGCGTCGAATCGATCCGCGATGTTATTGCGTTTCCGAAGTCCGGCGGCGGCCACGATCCCCTGACGGACGCCCCGGCGCCGATCACTGCACAGCAGCGCAAGGAAGCCGGCGTGGATTTCAAGCCTGAGGCAGCCAAGCCAAAGGTTGCCCAGGAAGCCAAGGCTGAATAAAGGATTGTCCAGGTACGCTGAAGGCCTCCGTTTCGCGGAGGCCTTCAGCGTACGTAGCTACAGCGGGTGTCTCTTGGCGGGTGTGGCTACGACGGGTCAGTCACCACTATCCGCACGGAACAGGCGTCCACGGCGGCCTTCCTGAGGACGGTGGTGTTGGGATCTGCGACCGCCAGGAATGGGAGCCGCGTCCTGCCGCCGTACTCCTTCAGTGCCGGATCCTCCGCCACCGCCAGCGACAGGGCGGCATCTCCACCGAGGACAAGGTATTCAATCCGTTGTCCGGCAAAGACCGCCGCTGCGTAGCCGGCCACAGACGCCGCCAGGGCGTTGGCTTGGTTCTCCCGGCGCCGGGCAAATCGTTGTTGCGACGAGCCTCCCGCGGCCGACCTTGACTGTACGTACCGGGACCCCGATTTTGAGGCCAGGACTTTGCCGCCGCTGGCCACTCCGACGGCGTAGCCTCCCCTTCGTACCAGGATGAGCCCAAGCCTCCGCTCCTGCGACGCGAGGGACGTCATGCGTTCAACAGCCGTCGCGCCCCGTCCGGGCCGCCCGTCAACGGGCCATGGCGCACGAAGCAGCGCAGTGGCTCCGTCGGCCGCGCGGAGGAGGACGCCGCCGTCGTCGGGTTCTTCCTGTACCGGGCCGTGGCTCGTGGCGAAGCGCTGGACCCAGCCGGCAAGGCGCATGCCGGGGATGAAAGCCGAACGGACAGCGGGCAAGTGTTCTTCGCTGAGTCCCGATGGCTGGACATTCACGTCGATGTCTCCTTCGCTGCAATCATGAGTAGCCTATCCATGTGGAAGATCTTTTTGGTGCGGACAGCGACGACGACGACGGCCAGGCCGGTTCGGACGGTGCGCTTTCGGCGCGGGTGGGGGCAGGCAGGCAACCATCGCCGCGGAGTCCCCTGGCTGTGCGGATGCGGCCGCGGACGCTCGACGAGGTGGTTGGCCAGCAGCATTTGCTCGGCCAGGGCTCTCCGCTTCGGCAGCTCGCCGCAGGTGCCGACGCTGCCGGTCCCGCCGGCCCCAGTTCCGTCATTTTGTGGGGCCCTCCAGGCACGGGGAAGACGACGCTCGCCCATGTCATCGCCCGCGGCCCCGGCAGGAAGTTCGTTGAACTGTCCGCGATTACTGCCGGCGTGAAGGACGTCCGACGGGTCATGGACGATGCCCTGACTGCCCGCGACCTATACCGGACCACCACTGTCCTTTTCCTGGACGAGATCCACCGCTTCAACAAGGCCCAGCAAGACGCGCTCCTTCCCGGCGTGGAGAACCGCTGGGTTGTCCTCGTGGCCGCCACAACCGAGAATCCGTCGTTCTCCGTTGTCTCCCCGCTTCTGTCCCGATCCTTGCTGCTGACCCTCAAACCACTCACGGACGAGGACATCGAGGGCCTCCTGCAACGGGCAGTAGCAGACGCCCGGGGCCTGGCCGGGGGAGTGGAGCTCACGCCGGAGGCGCTTGAGCACTTGGTGCGGTTGTCGGGCGGAGACGCCCGCCGGGCACTCACGGCCCTGGAGGCCGCAGCTGGCGTCGCCTTTGGCGACCGGAAGGACGACGCCGCTTCCGAGGAGCCTGGACTGGCCGGAGACGGCGCTCCGGAGGCTCCCGTCGTCGTCGAGCTTCGCCACACGGAACGCGCCCTGGATGTGGCCGCCGTCCGGTACGACCGCGCGGGCGACCAGCACTACGACGTCGCAAGCGCGTTCATCAAGTCCATCAGGGGTTCGGACGTCGACGCAGCCCTCCACTACCTGGCCCGGATGCTCGAAGCCGGTGAGGACCCGCGGTTCGTGGCCAGGCGGATCGTGATCTCGGCTGCCGAGGACATTGGCATGGCTGACCCGACCGCCCTGCAGACCGCAGTCGCTGCCGCGCAGGCGGTGCAGCTGATCGGCATGCCCGAAGGCCGTATCGTCCTGGCCGAAGCGGTAGTGCATCTCGCCACGGCGCCCAAGTCCAATGCCGCCTACATGGGGATCAACAAGGCCATCGCCGACGTCCGGGCCGGCTTGGGGACAGGGATTCCCGCGCACTTGCGCGACGCGCACTACCAAGGCGCCAAAGGACTCGGCCACGGCAAGGGCTATAAGTACGCCCACGATGCTCCGCACGGGGTGGCGACGCAACAGTATCCTCCTGACGACCTCGTCGGGAAGGATTACTACGAACCCACCGGGAACGGGGCTGAAAGGGACCTTGCTCCGAGGCTTGAGCGGCTTCGAAAGATCATTCGGGGCGGCTGAACCATTTCGTGGCCCGGACCGGGCGCTCCTTTCCATGCCGGCCTATGCCGTCCTTGCCTGCGGCAGCAACCGATCGTTGACTTCCCGTGCAGGAGGTCTAACGTGGAAACTGCGCCAGCAACGATCTGCTACGCCTGCGGCCGAGGGATAGCGGCATACAATGCCTGGCATCTATTCGCCGCACCGCATCGTCCTCCCTTTCCAAGTAGCGTGCCATGTCCATAAATGCCGTCACAGCCATTGCGGTCAAGTCCCTCGACCTGCCGGACCGGAAGCGATGCCCGGATAAGGCGGAGTTCGATCTCGTCACGGTCAACGACTATGCCGTGACCAGGTTGATCCTCGAGCCGGGTTGGCGCTGGTCGGAATATGTCCGGCCCTACGAAAAGACCGAGTCCTGCCAACACCACCACCTCGGCTTCTGCGTGTCCGGCGTCATGGAGGTCGAGACCGGCGAGGGCACGCGCTACACCATCCACCCCAATGACACCTATGCAATCCCGCCGGGACACGACGAATGGGTTGTGGGCGCCGAGCCCTTCGTGTCGGTCGAGTTCCTTGGCGCGGCGTCGTTCGGGCGCCGAAGCAGCCTGGGAATGCACGCCAAGGGCTGACGGAAGGCGAAGCAAAGCTGCAGGGTTCACCGTGGTAGCATGGATGCTTGTCTGGCAAGGCACAGGCGCACAATCCATCCAATCTTTTTGGTGAAGCTGTGCCCTGCGCCCCGTAGCAAAAGGCAGCGGTTGGCCGATGCTCTCCCTCATGGAGGCCAGTAACACTGACACACCGCAGTTATTGGAAGGACACAAGTGGCTAACAACACTCGTGCTCGCCGTACTGCACGCCTGTCGCGTGCACTCGGCATTGCTCTGACTCCCAAGGCCGCCAAGTACATGGAGCGCCGTCCGTACGGTCCCGGTGAGCATGGCCGCGCCCGCAAGAAGCAGGACTCCGACTACGCCGTGCGTCTGCGCGAAAAGCAGCGTCTGCGCGCCCAGTACGGTATCCGCGAAGCCCAGATGACCCGTGCCTTCGAAGAAGCACGTCGTACCAAGGGTCTGACCGGTGAAAACCTGATCGAACTGCTCGAGATGCGTCTTGACGCCCTCGTGTTGCGTGCCGGCTTTGCCCGCACCATCGCCCAGGCCCGCCAGCTGGTGGTGCACCGCCACATCCTGGTTGACGGCATCCGCGTGGACCGCCCGTCGTTCCGCGTCTCTGAAGGCCAGCTCATCCACGTTCACAGCCGCAGCGAAACCATGGCCCCGTTCCAGGTTGCAGCAGCCGGTGCGCACCGCGATGTCCTGCCCCAGGTTCCGGGTTACTTGGACGTCAAGCTCGACGCCCTCCAGGCCCGCCTGGTTCGCCGCCCGAAGCGCTCCGAGGTCCCCGTGACCTGCGAAGAGCAGCTCGTCGTCGAATTCTACGCCCGCTAAATTCCAGCGCGCATCCAAAGAAGCCCGTGGCACGCGCCGCGGGCTTCTTTGTATGTAAGGTACTTGGGGAGGCCTTGTCCGTGCCGCATCCGCGGAACCCCGGGAAGCAAGCAACGCAACAACGCTAGGAGATGAGTGTCCATGACTGGTGGCGACATTGCAGGCCTGATCGCAGCCGGAGTCTTTGCGCTCCTTGTGCTGCTGCTGGCAGTGCCCATCCTGAAGCTTGGACGCGTCTTCGACGAAGTACGCACGTCCATCCGCTCCTTGAGCGACGGCGCCACGCCCCTCATGGACGAAGTCACGGCCACCGTTTCCACGACCAACCAGCAGCTGAGGAAGGTGGACGGCATCACCTCCAACGTTTCCGACGCGTCCGCCAATATCTCGGCGCTATCCTCCTTGGTGGCGGCGACAGTCGGCTCTCCTCTCATCAAGGTAGCTGCCTTCAGCTACGGCGTACGTTCAGCCTTCGCCGGTCGTCGGAAGCCGGGCAGTGGGCGTCGCAGCCGCTGAATCCGTCCGTAAGGGAATAGTTGCGCGGCGTGTCGCGCCGCAACCAGGACCACCGTAGTCAGGAAAACCGTGAAAAGAATTGTCTGGATGGGAATCGGCGTGGCAATAGGCATCATCGCCTTCCGCAAGGTCACGCAAGCACAAGCCAACCTTGGTCCCGAAGGGCTGAACCGGGCGGTGGCGCGAATGGCCGACGGCGTGATCGACTTCGCGGACGCCGTGCGGGCGGGAATGAACGAACGCGAGACCGACCTCAAGTCCGCGCTCGGCATCAATGAGCCCGACGCCGGGGCCCGATAGTCCCGCGGTTCGCCCCTACAGGCGTAACAAGGCAGAATTAGAAGCTGTGGCAATCGGCTCGAGCCGTTGCCGCGCACAAACTCATGTGCAGTGAATTGAGAAGGGTAAGTAATCAGCTAATGAAGTCGCAGGAGATCACCAAACGCTGGGTGGACTTTTTTGTCAGCAAGGGCCACACCGCGGTTCCCTCAGCTTCGCTCGTATCCAGCGATCCCTCCCTGCTCTTCACTGTGGCCGGCATGGTTCCGTTCATCCCCTACCTGACGGCACGCGAGGAGCCGCCGTTCAGCAGGGCCACGAGCGTCCAAAAATGCATCCGCACCGGCGACATCGAGGAAGTGGGCAAGACTGCCCGTCACGGCACCTTCTTCCAGATGTGCGGCAACTTCTCCTTCGGCGACTACTTCAAGGAAGACGCCATCAAGTTCGCCTTCGAACTGCTCACCAAGAGCGTCGACGACGGCGGTTACGGCCTCGACGTCGACCGCCTCTGGGTGACGGTCTACGAAGAAGACGACGAAGCCAAGGACCTGTGGCTGAAGCACACCGACATTCCCGCCGACCGCATCCAGCGCATGGGCAAGTCCGACAACTACTGGTCGACGGGACAACCCGGACCGGCGGGACCCTGCTCCGAGATCTACTACGACCGCGGCCCGGATTACGGCGTCGACGGGGGCCCCATCGCGGACGAAACCCGCTACATCGAGATCTGGAACCTCGTGTTCATGCAGTACCAGATCGAAAATGTCCGCTCCAAGGTGGACTTCGATATCGTCGGTGAACTGCCTAAGAAGAACATTGATACCGGACTCGGCATGGAACGCCTCGCCATGATCCTGCAGGGCGTCGAGAACATGTACGAGACCGACCAGGTGCGGCCCGTCATCGACAAGGCGGCTGAGCTTTCCGGCAAGGAATACACCTCCGCAGAGTCCGCCGACGACCCGCACCATACGGACGATGTCCGCATGCGCGTCGTGGCCGACCACATCCGTTCCGCACTCATGCTGATATCCGACGGCGTCTCCCCGTCCAACGAAGGGCGCGGCTACGTCTTGCGCCGGCTGATCCGGCGTGCCGTGCGTGCGATGCGCCTGCTCGGCGTCGAAGAAGCCTGCCTTCCCCAACTGCTACCGGCTTCCCGTGACGCAATGAAGGGCGTCTACCCCGTGGTCGAGACCGATTTCGACCGGATAAGCCGTATCGCCTACGCCGAGGAGAAGGCATTCCTTCGCACCATCGCCTCTGGTACGGCGCGCCTCGAAGAAGCGGTCGTCCTTTCGAAGGCCGCCGGCAAGCCGCTATCCGGTGAAGATGCCTTCACCCTCCACGACACCTACGGCTTCCCCATCGACCTCACCCTCGAAATGGCCGAAGAAGCCGGCTTGAAAGTCGACGAACCCGCGTTCCGCAGCCTTATGCAGGAACAGCGCCAGCGCGCGCAGGCAGATGCAAAGGCCAAGAAGGGTGGACACGCGGATGTCACGGCCTTCCAGGAGTTGCTGGCCGAGGGCGAGACCGTGTTTACCGGCTACACCGAGTTGGAGGGCGAGGCGCGCGTACGCGGCATCGTCAGCGGCGGACGCCGCGTCGCCCACGCTTCCACGGGCGACGAAATCGAACTTGTCCTCAATGAGACGCCGTTCTACGCAGAGGCCGGCGGCCAGTCCGCCGACAAGGGCCTCATTACGGGTGACGGGTTCGTTGTCGAGGTCCTGGACGTCCAGCGGCCGGTGAAGGGCCTGAGCGTCCACAAGGCGATCGTCCGCGAGGGCGAGATCGCCTCGGACGCCTTGGTGCGCGCCGCCGTCGACCGCGAACGCCGGCACGCCGCCGAGCAGGCGCACACGGGCACACATATCGTCCATGCCGCCCTGCACCAGGTGCTCGGGCCGGAAGCCACCCAGCGTGGCTCCTTCAACAAGGCCGGATACTTGCGCTTCGACTTCGCCTGGGGCGAAGGCCTGAGCGCCGCGACACGGTCCGAAATTGAAGAGGTCTCGAACATCGCCATCCGGAACAACTTCCAGGTGGACACGAAGATCATGGGCCTCGCTGAAGCCAAGGCCTTGGGCGCTATGGCTCTGTTCGGTGAGAACTACGGCAGTGAAGTGCGCGTGGTAGAGATCGACGGCGCGTGGTCCCGTGAGCTTTGCGGTGGCACGCACGTTGCCAACACCTCGCTCATCGGCAGCCTCTCGCTGCTCGGGGAGCAGTCTGTCGGCTCCGGAAACCGGCGTGTTGAGGCGTTTGTTGGCCTCGATGCCTTCAGGCACCTTGCGGCGGAACGCGCACTCGTCACCGAACTCACTGAGATGCTGAAGGTTCCCTCCGGCCAGTTGGCGGACCGCATCTCCAGCACCCTCGCCAAACTCAAGGCGACCGAAAGGGAACTCGACCGCCTCCGCAAGGAGCAGCTGACGTCGGCTGCGGCGAACCTCGTGGCGACGGCGCAGGACGCGGCGGGCGTGCGGGTGGTCGCTCACGACGCCGGCCAGGTCGGGGGAGCGGACGACCTCCGCAGCCTCGCCATGGACCTGCGCAACCGCCTCGGATCTGATGCCTCAACCGTCGCCGTCGCAGGCGTCAGCAATGAGCGGCCCGTCATCATTATCGCCACGAACGAGGCCGCCCGTGAAGCGGGAGTCAAGGCAGGCGCCTTGGTCCGGGTGGCTGCCGGCATCCTCGGCGGCGGTGGAGGCGGCAAGGATGACGTCGCCCAAGGCGGCGGGACCGACGCCAGCAAGATCGCACCGGCCCTCGCGGCTGTTGTGGACGCGATCGCCAAGCGCTGACCTTGGAGGCTCTTTCGCGCAACGACGACTACCCCCACGGAATCAAGCTGGGAGTAGACGTCGGCACCGTCCGGGTTGGGGTCGCAGTTTGCGACCGGGAGGGGATCCTCGCCACGCCGTTGAAAACGGTGATGCGGGACCCCAAGCGGAATTCCGACGTCGGCGTACTGGTCCGGCAGGTCGCGGAGCTCGGCGTCGTCCAGGTTTTCGTCGGGCTGCCCCGAACCATGAAGGGCGAGGAACGAGGGTCCGCCGTGATGGCAGCCGACTACGCACAGCTGTTGGTGGCCCAATTGCAGCGCGCCGGGCTCGATGTTCCCGTCAACCTGGTGGACGAGCGGCTCAGCACTGTGAGCGCCCACCGCAATCTTCACGAAGCTGGCATGAGCAGCAAGGACCACCGTAAAGTGGTGGATCAGGTTGCCGCTGCCGGAATCCTGCAGCACGCGATCGACATGCAAAAAGCCAGGGGAGCCGATGTGGGCAGGCGCGTGCAGGCGCCGAAGCCACCCCAACACAGCGGCGGACCTGCGCCGCTGCCGGACCCCGGCATTGATCCGCACTCTCCAACGAGGGGAAGACAACTGTGAGCCCGGTCAACAACGACCTCTCCGTCGAATCAGAGAAGGCGTCAAAGCCTCTGACGCGCCGCGAAATCCGTGCCAGGGAGCGCTTCCTGGAGACCCAGAACCAGGCAGTGCTGCCGCCTCCGGTGCCGGTTCATATCGAGCCACCTACTGAGGTGGAAGCGCCGCCGGCTGCCGCGCGGAAAACCAAAAGCCAGGCGGCACCCAAAGCCCAGGCGGCACCCAAAGCCCAGGCGGCGCCCGAAGTCCAGGCGGCGCCGCTTGTGGAACCCGGGCCGCTCGTAGAGACCGCCCCCGTGGCCGAGCCGGAGCCGATACCGGCAGCTGAGCCAGAGCCCCTCCCGCTGGCCGAGCCCGAACCCGTACCCGTGGCTGAACCAGTCCCGGCACAGGTGGAGGAACACTTCCTGCCTGCGGAAGAAGCGTCGTTCCACCCTGAACCGGTGCACGCCTACGACGTCGCCCACTCCGACGACTACCACGACCTGCACCCCGATGACCACGGTTACGTCCATGACGAAGCCCACTACGACTACGACGACCATGATCCGCACGCCGCGCATGACATCATGGCCGCCGCCACTCCGGTCCCGAAGGCTGCTTCCAGGAAGGTTCGTAGGCGCCGTCGGCTGCTCGCACTCCTCCTCACCCTCGTGGTGTTCATCGCCGCCGTTTCAATCGGGGCCCAGTTCCTCAAGCCCCTCCTCGGAATGGACAAGGCCCACGACTATCCCGGACCGGGATCCGGTTCAGTCACCGTTACTGTGGCTCCTGGCTCCGGGCCACGGTCTTTGGCCACCACGCTCCAGAGCGAGCACGTCGTTGCCGACGCCGATGCATTCCTCGCTGCGTTCACTGCCGCCGGCGGCGAGCTTTCGCCGGGCGATTTCACCTTCCGCACGGAAATGAAGAACTCCGACGCCGTGAACGTGCTCCTCAGCAAGGATTCATCCAAGGTCATGTACTTCGCGCTGAACGCCGGACTGCGGGTCGGCGAGTCCCTCGACGCGATTTCCAAGGGCTCGGGTATTCCCGTGACGGAGTTGAAGGCACTCAACGATTCGCCAACCCAGTTCGGCGTACCGTCGCAGGCAAAGAACCTTGAGGGCTTCCTGGCGCCTGGCGAGTACCGCTTCCCGCTCGGAACCAAGGCGAAGGACATCCTCCAAAAACTCGTTTCCGCGACCCTGGACGAGCTCAAAGCACAGGGCATTACCGATCCGGCCAAGCAATACCAGGCCATCACCGTTGCCAGCATTGTGCAGGCCGAGGGTGGCCAGGCGGATTACGGAAATGCGGCTGGAGCAATCTACAACCGCTTGAAGCCGGGCAATACGGAGACGAACGGGCTGATCCAGTCCGATGCCACGGTAACGTACGGCCTGGGCACGAAGACCCTGCACTTGACCGACGCTGAGAAGGCGGACAAGGGCAATCCCTACAACACCTATGCCAATCCGGGATTGCCTGTTGGTCCCATCGGTTCGCCGGGCAAGACGGCCATCGACGCAGCGGCGAAGCCCACGGCCAACAACTACCTGTACTGGGTCACCATCAACCTGGATACCAAGGAGACGAAGTTCTCAAGCACCTTGGCCGAGCACCTGAAATACGTTGATCAGTACAACGCGTGGTGTGCCGCCAATGCCGGACGGTGCGTGTGAGCAAACGTGCTGCCGTCCTGGGGCACCCGATCAGCCACTCGAAGTCCCCGGCGCTCCATAGGGCCGCCTATGCGAAGTTGGGCCTCGACATCGAGTACACCGCGATCGACGTCACGGTCGAACGGTTGCCGGCTTTTATGGCCAGCCTAGAGGGGGAACCTAATTGGTGTGGTTTGTCCGTGACCATGCCGCTCAAAACGGCCATGGTGGAGCAGGTCGACGAGGTCCGCGGATCGGGTGCGGACCTTGGAGTGATCAACACCGTCGCCTTTGAGTCCACTGACCAGGGTGTACGGCGCGTAGGCCACAACACGGATGTCGCCGGCATCGTCGAAGCGGTCCGGAATGCAGGCGTGCGGGAGAAGCCCGATGCTGCCATCCTTGGCGGCGGCGGGACCTCGGCCGCGGCGATCGCCGCCCTGGCAGCCCTCGGCTCGGACCACGCGCTCGTTTACGTGAGGGACGCCGGGCGCGCCGCAGAAGCGAAAGCGGCGGCAGCCGCCGTCGGGCTTTCCATCCAGCTACTCCCTATGACGGCCGCGGGTGCGGGAATTTCGAAGGCGGACCTTGTGGTCTCGACCCTTCCGCCGCGCGCCGCGGACGGCGTTGCCGCCGAACTTGCCCGGCTTCCCGGCAGCCAGGCTCACGACGGCGTCAGCGGCGTACTGCTCGATGTCGCCTACGATCCGTGGCCCAGCCGCATTGCCGAGGCCTGGCGCTCCCGCGGCGGAACGGTGGTTCCCGGCCTGGAGATGCTGCTCTACCAAGCCGTCGAACAGATCCGCCTGTTCTCCGGCGCCGATGTCGATGCCGACGTCATAGATGTGATGTGCGACTCAGTCGGCCTTCCCCGGCGGGTGTACTAGGGGCCTTACATGGCAGGATTGGATATATGTTGCGTTGGTTGACTGCCGGTGAATCCCATGGCCCGGCACTGCTCGGAATTGTTGAAGGCGTTCCTGCCGGTGTTGAACTCACCAGCGAGGAAATCCGTGACGCTCTGGCGCGTCGCCGTCTTGGGTATGGCCGGGGCGCCCGGATGAAGTTCGAGCAGGACGAAGTGACCATCCTCGGCGGCGTCCGCCATGGTGTGACCCAGGGTGGACCTGTCGCCATCCAAATCGGCAACACGGAATGGCCCAAGTGGGAGCAGATCATGTCTGCGGACCCGGTGGACCCCGAAGTACTCGCCGACCAGGCCCGCAACGCACCCTTGACCCGGCCGCGACCCGGACACGCAGACTTCACCGGGATGCAGAAATACGGTTTCCCCGAAGCACGGCCCGTCCTTGAGCGCGCCAGCGCGCGCGAAACCGCTACTCGGGTGGCTCTCGGCACCGTTGCTGCCCAGTTCCTGAAGCAACTTGGGATCGAGCTCGTCAGCCACACAGTTTCCATCGCCAGCGTGACCGTACCCGAAGGCCGGCCCCTGCCTGCCCCGTCCGACGTCCTTGCCCTGGACGCAGACCCCTTGCGTTGTTTCGACCGTGAAACGTCCGACGCCATGGTGGCCGAGGTCGACGCCGCGCACAAGGAAGGCGAGACCCTCGGCGGCGTCGTAGAGGTACTTGCCTACGGCCTTCCGCCCGGACTCGGCAGCTACGTGCACTGGGACCGGCGCCTGGACGCGCGCCTGGCAGCCGCCCTGATGGGCATCCAGGCGATCAAGGGCGTCGAGGTAGGCGACGGCTTCCTTACGGCCGCGCGGCGGGGTTCTGCGGCCCACGACGAAATCATCAAGGATGACACCGGAAGGATCGTCCGCAGGACCAACCGTGCGGGCGGCATCGAAGGTGGCATGAGCATCGGCGAAGTCCTGCGCGTCCGCGCGGCCATGAAGCCAATCGCCACCGTTCCCCGGGCACTCAAGACCATCGACGTCACCACAGGCGAAGCTGCAAAGGCACACCACCAGCGCTCCGACGTCTGTGCCGTCCCGGCTGCCGGCGTCGTTGCCGAGGCCATGGTGGCCCTGGTGCTTGCCGAAGCCGTGACTGAAAAGTTCGGCGGCGATTCCGTCGCCGAGACTGCGCGGAACCTTCAGGGGTACCTGGACAGCATCCCGGCAACCCTGGACTCGGTCGGCCGCTAGTGGTCCGCGGCACCCCGGGCACCGGACATGGGCCCGCGATCGCCCTGGTCGGTCCAATGGCCGTCGGCAAGTCAGTCATCGGCCAGCAGCTCGCCCAGCAACTGGGCGTTCGCTTCGTGGACACAGACGCAGTCATCGTGGAGCACCATGGCAGCATCGCCGATATCTTCACTGGACGTGGAGAGCACGCATTCCGGGAGATCGAAGCCCGCACGGTCGCCCGGGCCGTCGAATCCGGAAACCTCGACGGCGCGGTGGTATCACTTGGCGGCGGCGCGGTCCTGGACTCCGGCACGCAGCAGCTGCTCGGTACGTGCACCGTGGTGTACCTGGAATGTGATGCAAACACCGTCGCTGAACGCATCGCGCGAAATACAGGCCGGCCACTCCTGGCCGGTGATGCCATGGCACGGTGGGAGACGCTGTTTGCGGCCCGTCGGCCGGTCTACGAGCGCTTGGCGGACATCGTCGTTGACGTCCGCTCCGGAACTGTCGCGGAAATCGCCCTCCATGTCGAGGAAAGACTGCGCGAACACGCGGCCTTGAAAGAGAAAGTGCAAAAGTGAGTAACGAAGCAACTGTCATCAGGGTCACCGGCCAGTCCGCCAACGAGAACTACGACGTCGTCGTCGGCCGCGGCCTTCTGGAAAGCCTCCCTGGGAAGCTGGGGGAGCGGGTCAGGCGCGTCCTCGTGGTCCACCCGCGCGCCCTGCGCCTCACTGGCGACACCGTCCGCGCGGAACTTGAGTCCGCCGGATTCACGGCGGTCACCGCGGAAATCCCCGATGCCGAAGAAGGCAAGCACATCCAGGTGGCCGCTTTCTGCTGGCAGGTTCTTGGCCAGAACGACTTCACCCGCTCGGATGCCATCGTCGCTGTCGGCGGCGGCGCAGTCACCGACCTCGCGGGATTCGTGGCGGCAACCTGGCTGCGGGGCGTCAAGGTCATCCACATGCCAACAAGCCTGCTCGGCATGGTAGACGCCTCGGTTGGGGGCAAGACCGGGATCAACACCGCTGAAGGAAAGAACCTTGTGGGTTCCTTCCATCCGCCGGCTGCCGTCCTGGCGGACCTGGATACGCTTCAGACGCTGCCAAAGAACGAGCTCATATCCGGCATGGCGGAGGTCATCAAGTGCGGGTTCATTGCCGATCCCGCCATTCTGGACCTCGTCGAGAACAAGCCGGAAGAGGTCACGGACGCCGGGTCCGGCGTGCTCCGCGAACTCATCGAACGAGCCATTGCCGTCAAAGCCAAGGTTGTCTCCGAGGACCTCAAGGAGTCCGGCCTGCGTGAAATCCTCAACTATGGCCACACCCTGGGCCACGCCATCGAGCTGGTCGAGCGGTATTCGTGGCGTCACGGTGCCGCGGTATCCGTGGGCATGATGTTCGCTGCCGAGCTTTCCCGAAGCGTCGGCCGGCTCGCGGACGCCGACGCCGACAGGCACCGCACGATCCTTGAAGGGCTCGGGCTTCCCGTCACCTACCGAAAGGACCGCTGGCAGGGCCTCCTGGACGGCATGCGGCGCGACAAGAAGTCCCGGGGGGACCTCCTTCGCTTCGTCGTGCTGGACGGCATCGCCAAGCCCGGAATCCTTGACGTTCCGGACGCCTCGTTGCTCTTCGCCGCCTACCAGGAGATCGCGTCATGACGGCGACAATGAGCGAAGGCGTCAGCGACTGGCCCACGGCGGGGTTCCCGGGCGTCCGAATGAATCCTGACACGCTGCTTCCTGAGATCGTCGACGAAGACGTCATGGAGGCCGCCCTTGCCGGCTCTGTGGACCCCGCGGACCGCGTCATGGCCCTGCTCCTCGACGGGCACCCCAAGGAAGCGGCGGAACTGCTGGCGGAGGCGCGCTACAGGGACCCGGAGTCCTTCCGCCTGCGCATTTTCGAAGCCGAGGTGCATCGCGCCACGAACCGTTTCGATCGCGCAGTAGAACTCTTCCGTCAACTCCTGGGCGAGGTCCAGGGGAGTAACAAGGAGCCGATTGTGCACCAGTACTTGGGGCGCGCCTATTTCGTGGCAGGCAACTACGTCGCAGCGGCAGAGTCCTTCACCAAGGCACTGGACCTCCGCGTGGCATTGGCAGCCGATGCGGCCTTGATCTATTCCTCGGCCGTCGCGCTGCAGCGTGCCCGGAACGTGCTCGAACTCGCCTCCTAAGCCACTTGATCACCGTCCCAGCCCGCGGGCGAAGGCGGGCTGGGACGGTGCCGGCGCATTTGCCGGTAGAATGGTTCTTGGATTTTTGACAAATACGCGCTGGCGGGCCGTTTGGCGTGCCCGCTTGGCATAGGGCTGGCAGCTGGGAACACAGCTGGAACCAGTAATAGAAACCAGAGGATACGAGTGGCAACCACAAACGACATCAAGAACGGGACCGTACTGAAGCTCGAGGGCCAGCTCTGGAACGTCATCGAGTTCCAGCACGTCAAGCCGGGCAAGGGCGGAGCCTTCGTTCGCACCAAGATGCGCAACGTCATGTCCGGCAAGGTGGTCGACAAGACCTTCAACGCCGGCCTGAAGATCGAGACTGCCACGGTCGACCGCCGCGACTACCAGTACCTGTACCAGGATGGCGAAGACTTCGTCTTCATGGACACCTCGGACTACGACCAGATCCATGTTTCGGGCGCAACAGTGGGCGATGCCACCAACTTCATGCTTGAGAACCAAATGGTCAACATCGCCATCCACGAGGGCACCCCGCTGTACATCGAGCTCCCGCCGAGCGTTGTCCTCGAAATCACCTACACCGAGCCGGGCCTCCAGGGCGACCGCTCTTCTGCCGGAACCAAGCCGGCCACCGTCGAGACCGGTTACGAAATCCAGGTTCCGCTCTTCGTGGAACAGGGCACCAAGGTCAAGGTCGACACCCGCGACGGCAGCTACCTTGGCCGGGTCAACGACTAGTGAGCGCACGTGGTAAGGCCCGAACACGGGCCCTTGAAGTACTCTTCGAAGCAGAGCAGCGTTCCGCCTCCGCTTTCGAGGTCTTGAAGGCCCGCCGGGAAAAGACCGACCTCGTGGTGAATCCGTACACCATGGACATTGTCGAAGGCGTGGTCGGCATGCAGCCGACCATCGACGAATTCCTGCAGACCTACGCCCAGGGGTGGACCTTGGAGCGGATGCCGGCCGTGGATCGCATCATCCTGCGGATCGGGGCGTGGGAACTTCTCTACAACGACGACGTCCCTGACGGCGTCGCCGTGAGTGAAGCCGTCGCGTTGGCCAAGACGATGTCCACGGACGAGTCGCCCGCCTTCATCAACGGCCTCCTTGGCCGTTTACAAGAGCTGAAGCCTTCCCTGCTCGCCTAAGCGGCCTGTTCCGCGGATAAAGGACAGGGAAGCCAAGAGGGCCGCCGCCCGCGGGAGACCGCGGGTGGCGGCCCTCTTGCCTTTCGACGAAGGGGTGTGAGCCAAAACGCACTACATCGGCCGCGGGACCGAAGGCGACGCGCGGCTGCTGTGGTAGTTTTGAAAGGCAAATGTTCCTTTTTTAATTCCGTCCCGTGAGGCGGGGAAAGGGGAGACGAGCGATGACTGAAGTCACTGCACCGGTGCCGTCGCGGGTTGTTCTCAACCATGCGGATATTGACCGTGCACTCACTCGTATCGCCCACGAGATCCTCGAGGCCAACAAAGGCTCCCAGGATCTGGTACTACTGGGCATTCCGCGCCGCGGTTATCCGTTGGCCGTGCGCTTGGCGGACAAGATCGCCGCCGCAGATCCCTCCGTAGACGCATCCGCCATTGTCGGGCAACTGGATGTCACGATGTTCCGGGATGATCTCTCACACCAGCCCGCCAGGCCGCCATACCCCACGAAGCTGCCGTTGTCCGGTATCGACAACAAGGTGGTTGTCCTCATCGACGACGTCCTCTATTCGGGACGCACCATCCGGGCAGCCCTCGACGCGATCGTCGACCTCGGACGGCCCCGCATCGTCCGCCTGGCCGTCCTTGTGGACCGCGGCCACCGCGAATTGCCGATCCGCGCGGACCACGTGGGCAAAAACCTCCCCACATCCTCCTCCGAGAAAGTCCGTGTCCACCTCGCGGAACTTGATTCCGTCGACGGCCGGCCCGTCAACGAAGTCCTGATCGAGGCCGGCGCATGAAACACCTGCTCTCCACGGAAAACCTCAGCGCCGCTGACGCCATCCGAATCCTCGACACGGCAGAAGAGATGGCCGCAGTGGGGGACCGGGAAGTGAAAAAGCTGCCTGCCCTGCGCGGGCGCACCGTAGTCAACCTCTTCTTCGAGGATTCCACCCGCACCCGGATTTCCTTCGAGGCGGCTGCAAAGCGGCTCTCTGCGGACGTTATCAACTTCGCGGCAAAGGGCTCTTCGGTCTCCAAGGGCGAATCCCTCAAGGACACCGCGCAAACCCTCGCGGCCATTGGCGCGGATGCCGTGGTGATCCGTCACTGGGCCTCCGGCGCACCACACCGCCTGGCTGCGACAGACTGGATCGACGCCGCCGTCATCAACGCAGGCGACGGCACCCACGAGCATCCCACCCAGGCCCTCTTGGACGCCTTCACCATGCGGCGGCACTGGGCAAAGCTGAAAGGTTCGGCGTCCACGGGAGCCGATCTCAGCGGCATGCGCGTCGCCATCGCCGGCGACGTCCTCCACTCGCGCGTCGCACGTTCGAATGTGTGGCTGCTGCGGACCCTCGGCGCGGACGTGACGCTCGTGGCGCCGCCCACCTTGCTGCCCATCGGCGTCGAACACTGGCCGTGCAAAGTCAGCTACAACCTCGACGAGACCCTCGAAGCAGGCGTGGACGCGATGATGATGCTGCGTGTGCAGGGTGAGCGGATGAACGCGTCATTCTTCCCCTCCACCCGGGAGTACTCGCGGCGCTGGGGCTTTGACGACGCGCGCCTCCGCGCACTCGACGAGCTCGGCCTCAAGGACACCATCATCATGCATCCGGGACCCATGAACCGCGGGCTCGAGATCTCTTCAGCCGCCGCGGATTCGCCCCGTTCCACCGTGCTCGACCAAGTCCGCAACGGAGTCTCAGTCAGGATGGCCGCCCTTTACCTGCTGCTCTCCGGGGACCATCGCGAAGCCGCCACATCGCCGGGCACCGCCCCTTCAATCAAGGAGAACAACTGATGACCGAGACCGAGACAGGCACCTACCTCATCCGCGGGGCGGCCATCCTCGGCGGCGCCGCCGAAGACCTCCTCATCAGGAACGGCGTCATCGTCGAACGGGGCACGGACCTCCCTGCCGATGATGCCACGGTGATCGACGCAGCCGGACTCGTCGCCTTGCCCGGCATGGTGGACATCCACACGCACCTACGCGAACCGGGGCGCGAAGACGCCGAAACTGTCGAAACCGGCACCCGGGCGGCAGCTCTTGGCGGATACACGGCGGTCCACGCCATGGCCAACAGCAACCCGGTCGCTGACACCGCCGGCGTCGTGGAGCAGGTCCACAGTCTTGGCCGCGCTTCAGGCTGGGTGGACGTGCGTCCGGTAGGCGCCGTGACCGTTGGGCTTGCCGGCGAACAGCTCGCCGAACTCGGTGCCATGGCCGATTCGCGCGCCCAGGTCCGCGTCTTCTCCGACGACGGCATCTGCGTGCACGATCCCGTCCTCATGCGCCGGGCGCTCGAGTACGTCAAAGCGTTCGACGGCGTTGTGGCCCAGCACGCCCAAGAGCCCCGCCTCACCGCCGGGGCACAGATGAACGAGGGAACCGTCTCTGCGGTTCTTGGCCTCGCCGGATGGCCCGCCGTCGCCGAGGAAAGCATCATCGCCCGCGACGTGCTGCTGGCCCAGCATGTCGGTTCCCGCCTGCACGTCTGCCACGTATCAACGGCGGGTTCGGTGGAAATCGTCCGCTGGGCGAAGGAACGCGGCATCAACGTCACGGCCGAGGTCACCCCGCACCACTTGTTGCTCACCGATGAGCTGGTCCGCAGCTACGATCCGGTGTACAAGGTCAACCCGCCGTTGCGCACCAATGAGGATGTCCAGGCCCTTCGCGCCGGACTTGCCGACGGTACCATCGACGTCGTCGGCACGGATCACGCTCCGCACCCCAGCGAGCACAAGGAATGCGAGTGGGCACAGGCGGCCATGGGAATGACCGGCTTGGAAACGGCGCTGTCGGTGGTCCAGGAAACCATGATCGAGACAGGGCTGATGACTTGGGCGGACTTCGCGAGGGTCACCTCCACGGTGCCCGCCGCTATTGGCCGGGTCACTGACCAAGGCCGTCCGCTCGAGGCCGGCGAGCCCGCCAACGTAATCCTCGTCGACCCCGCCGCCCGCTGGACAGTGGATCCGCACAAGATGGCCACGATGGGCCGCAACTCGCCCTTCGCAGGCCGGGAGCTGCCGGGCGCAGTGGTTGCCACCTTCTTCAAGGGCCACCCGACGGTCCTGGAAGGCAAGCTCAACACGCCGTACCGCTACGCCGCGGACGCAGGCAGTGGCAACTAATGGACAAAATCCTTCCTGGACTGATCGTCCTGTCCGCTGTCCTCGTCGTCTTTGCGCTCCTGGCCCTTGGCTGGCGCAATCGGCTCAAGCGGCAGGCGGACGTGGAACGCCTGCCGGACGTGCCGGAGGCACTGAGCCCGGCAGTCGTCGTCGTGCCCGGCCAATACGTGGCAAGCACGACGGCGGGTGACTGGCTCGACCGGATCGCGGTCCACGGACTGGGAATCCGGAGCAACGCCGAACTCAGCGTCCACGCCGAAGGCGTCCTGTTCGACCGCTCCGGTGCCGGGCCGCTCTTCGTGCCCCGCGCCGCTCTCAGGGAAACCCGCCAGGACAGCGGAATGGCCGGAAAGTTCGTCGAGAAGGACGGACTGGTGGTCATCACCTGGATCCTGGGCGGCCGCGAGTTGGACACGGGATTCCGGACCCGCATCGCCGCAGACAAGCAACACCTCATCGAAGCCCTCCAAGAATTGATCTCCGCAGCCCCTCAGGCCGAAGCCGATAGTGGAAAGTAAAACAGTGACGGACGATACCGCAGTGAAAACCCCCAGCACCGTTCCCTCAGCAGCAGTGCTGGTCCTGGAAGACGGCCGGATGTTCCGTGGCCGCAGCTATGGCGCCACAGGCGTCGCCCTGGGCGAGGCAGTCTTTGCGACTGGCATGACCGGCTACCAGGAAACCATCACCGACCCTTCCTACGCCCGCCAACTGGTCGTCCAGACCGCGCCGCACATTGGCAACACCGGTGTCAACAAGGAAGACGCCGAGTCACGCCGCATCTGGGTGGCCGGCTACATTGTGCGCGACGCCGCGCGGCGCCCCTCCAACTGGCGCTCGGAACGCAGCCTCGACGAAGAACTTGAAGAGCAGGGAATCGTCGGCATCCAGGCCGTCGATACGCGCGCAATCACCCGCCACCTGCGCGAACACAAGACCATGCGGGCAGGCATCTTCTCCGGCGAGGCAGCCACGGCGAGCGATAAGGAATTGCTTGACACCGTCCTGGCCAGCGCCCCCATGGAAGGTGCCCGCCTTGCCGAGGAAGTGAGCATCGACGAAGCGTACGTCGTCGAACCGGCCGGCCACGGCTGGGAGGGCGAACCGAAGTTCACGATCGCCGCAATCGACCTTGGCATCAAGGCCATGACTCCGGCGCGCTTCGCCGAGCGCGGCGTCCGCGTGCACGTCCTGCCGGCCACGGCCACCCTGGAGGACGTCAAGGCTGTCAATCCCGATGGCTTCTTCATGTCCAACGGGCCCGGCGACCCGGCCACGGCCGACGCCCAGGTCACGCTCCTCCGTTCGGTGCTCGACGAAAAGCTGCCCTACTTCGGCATCTGTTTCGGCAACCAGATCCTGGGCCGCGCTCTCGGCTTCGGTACCTACAAGCTCAAATACGGCCACCGCGGCATCAACCAACCGGTCATGGACCGCCGCACCGGCAAAGTGGAGATCACGTCGCAGAACCACGGCTTCGCCGTCGACGCCCCCATGGACGGCGCCACGTTGGCTCCGGAAGAGCGCTTCGGCCGCGTGGAGGTCAGCCACGTGAGCCTCAACGACGACGTCGTCGAAGGCCTCGCGTGCCTCGATATCCCCGCATTCTCCGTCCAGTACCACCCGGAAGCCGCTTCGGGACCACACGACGCCGCATACCTCTTCGACCGCTTCATCGACCTCATGGAGACCACGAAGAAAGACCGGGACTCCGGCGAGGCCCCAGCCACTCAGACATCGAACTCCGCGAAGAACGAGGACACCAAGTAATGCCAAAGCGTACAGATCTCAAGAGCGTCCTCGTCATCGGTTCCGGCCCGATCGTCATTGGCCAGGCCGCCGAATTCGACTACTCGGGCACGCAGGCATTGCGTGTTCTCAAGGAGGAGGGCCTGCGTGTCATCCTCGTGAACTCCAACCCGGCCACCATCATGACCGACCCGGAGTTCGCCGACGCAACCTACGTGGAGCCCATCACGCCGGAGGTGGTCGAGAAGATCATCGCCAAGGAACGGCCCGACGCCGTCCTGCCGACGCTGGGTGGACAAACAGCCCTCAACACGGCCATTGCCCTGGACAAGAACGGCGTGCTCAAGAAGTACGACGTCGAACTCATCGGCGCGAACATCGCCGCGATCGAACTGGGCGAGGATCGCGAGAAGTTCAAGGGCGTCGTGGAACGCTGCGGCGCCGAGTCGGCACGCAGCCACATCATCCACACCATGGATGAGGCACTCACCGCGGCAAAAGACCTCGGATATCCCATGGTCGTCCGCCCGTCCTTCACCATGGGTGGCTTGGGCTCCGGCCTGGCGTACAACGAGGAGGACCTCCGCCGCATCGTGGGCCAGGGCCTGCAATACAGCCCCACCACCGAGGTACTGCTCGAAGAGAGCATCCTTGGCTGGAAGGAATATGAGCTCGAGATGATGCGCGACAAGAACGACAACGTCGTTGTTGTCTGTTCCATCGAAAACTTCGACCCCGTGGGCGTCCACACCGGCGACTCCATCACCGTGGCTCCGGCGCTGACCCTCACGGACCGCGAATACCAGCGCCTGCGCGACATCTCCATCGCGGTCATCCGCGAAGTCGGCGTCGACACCGGGGGTTGCAACATTCAGTTCGCCATCGAACCGAGCACCGGGCGCGTCGTCGTCATCGAAATGAACCCGCGTGTTTCGCGCTCGTCCGCGCTGGCCTCGAAAGCCACGGGCTTCGCTATCGCCAAGATCGCCACCAAGCTTTCCCTCGGCTACACCTTGGACGAGATCCCGAACGACATCACCCAGAAGACCCCGGCCAGCTTCGAACCCACACTGGACTACGTCGTCGTCAAGGTGCCTCGCTTCGCGTTCGAAAAGTTCCCGGCCGCGGACAACACGCTCACCACCACCATGAAATCCGTCGGCGAAGCGATGGCCATGGGCCGCAACTTCACCGAAGCACTGCAGAAGGCGCTGCGTTCCCTCGAACAGAAGGGCTCGCAGCTGGACTTCAGCCACGTCCCGGAATGGGAAGTCGCCGATCTCATCGAAAAGGCAAAGCGCCCGACGACGGACCGCCTCTACCAGGTGCAACGCGCCTTGCTCGGCGGTGCTTCGGTGGAAGAGCTGCACGAGGCCACCAAGATCGATCCCTGGTTCCTCGACCAGCTCCAGCTGCTCAACGAAACCTCGCGCGAGATCCGCCAGGCCGGAGCGCTCACCGAGGGCATGCTGCGCCTCGCGAAGCGGCATGGATTCTCCGACGAGCAGATCGGCGCCCTGACCCACAACGGCGAGGCAGTGGTCCGTGGCGTGCGCCAGGCCCTCGGTATCCGTCCGGTCTACAAGACGGTCGACACCTGTGCCGCCGAGTTCGCCGCCTACACTCCGTACCACTACTCGTCCTACGACGAAGAGGACGAGGTCGGCCTGCACTCCAAGCCCTCGGTCATCATCCTCGGCTCGGGCCCCAACCGTATCGGCCAAGGCATCGAATTCGACTACTCGTGCGTCCACGCGTCCATGGCACTGCGCAAAGCAGGCTTCGAAACGGTCATGGTCAACTGCAACCCGGAGACGGTCTCCACGGACTACGACGTCTCGACGCGCCTTTACTTCGAGCCCCTGACCCTTGAAGACGTCCTTGAGGTCATCGCCGCGGAAGAGCGGACCGGCGGCGTCATGGGAGTGTTCGTCCAGCTCGGCGGCCAGACGCCGCTCAAGCTCGCCCAGCAGTTGGCAGACGCGGGCGTGCCGATTCTGGGCACCTCCCCGGAGGCCATCGACCTCGCCGAGCACCGCGGAATGTTCTCCCGGGTGCTCGAGCAAGGCGGCTTGATCGCCCCGAAGAACGGCACCGCCGTCTCCTTCGAGGATGCCAAGAAGATCGCCGACGAGATCGGCTACCCGGTCCTCGTCCGTCCGTCCTACGTGCTCGGCGGCCGCGGCATGGAAATCGTCTACGACGAAGCGAACCTCTCCCGCTACATCGCGAACGCCACGGAGATCACCCCGGACCACCCGGTACTCATCGACCGCTTCCTTGAGGACGCCGTGGAAATCGACGTCGACGCCCTCTTCGATGGCACCGACATGTACCTCGGCGGCATCATGGAGCACATCGAGGAGGCCGGCGTCCACTCCGGCGACTCCGCCTGCGTCCTTCCACCGATCACCCTCGGCAGCAACGTGATCGAACGGGTCCGGACGGCCACCCGGGCGATTGCGGAGGGCGTCGGTGTGCGCGGCCTCATCAACATCCAGTTCGCGCTGGCTTCCGATGTCCTGTATGTCCTGGAGGCCAATCCTCGGGCTTCCCGTACGGTGCCGTTCGTCTCCAAGGCGACCGGCGTGCAGATGGCGAAGGCCGCCGCGCTGATCGGCACGGGAGTGACCATCAACCAGTTGCGCAGCGCCTACAAGATGCTGCCTGAAACGGGCGACGGCTCCACCCTGCCGCTCGACGCACCGGTCGCGGTGAAGGAAGCCGTCCTGCCGTTCAGCCGATTCCGCACCCCTGCGGGCAAGGTGGTCGATTCGCTGCTGGGTCCCGAGATGCGTTCGACGGGCGAGGTCATGGGTATCGACAAGCACTTTGACACCGCTTTCGCGAAGAGCCAGGCGGCCGCGAACAACGCATTGCCCACCGAGGGCAAGGTCTTTGTGTCGGTCGCGAACCGGGACAAGCGTTCGGTCATCATGGGCGTCAAGCGCCTGTCCGATCTCGGCTTCGAGATTGTCTCCACGGGTGGCACGGCTGACGTCTTGCGTCGCAACGGAATCCAAGCCACACCTGTCCGCAAGGTTGCAGAAGGCAGCAGCGCCGAAGGCGAAGGAACCATCGCGGATCTGGTGATCGCCGGCGAAATCGACATGGTCTTCAACACGCCTTCAGGTGGCGAGGCCCGTAGCGACGGCTATGAGCTGCGCGCAGCGGCGACGTCCATCGGCATCCCCTGCATCACGACCGTGGCCGAATTCAACGCGGCGGTCCAGGCGATCGAGGCCTTGCGTACCTACGAGTGGTCCGTCACGAGCCTGCAGGAACACGCCGCCGCCTTGCTCGCATCCACGCAATCGGCCCAGGACGCGGTCCATGCCTGAGTCGGCAGTAGCTGGAGAGGGCCGGGCTGTGCAGTCGTCCGGGCAGCCTTTTGGCTCCCGGATGGCTTTGGCCATGGCGGAGCGTGGCCCCCTGTGCGTCGGCATTGATCCGCACCCGGGACTACTCGCCGAGTGGGCGTTGAACGACGACGTCGCCGGGCTCGAACGCTTTTCGCTCACTGTTGTGGAGGCCGTTGCGGACCTCGCTGCCGCGGTGAAGCCGCAAGTGGCGCTGTACGAGCGCCACGGCTCGGCCGGCATGGCTGTCCTTGAACGCACGCTTGGCGAGGCTTCGAGGGCAGGCGTGCTGACCATCGCGGACGCCAAACGGGGGGATATCGGATCGACCATGGCTGCGTACGCGGACGCGTGGTTGCGCGACGGTTCAGCTTTGGCCGCGGATTCCGTGACGCTCAGTCCGTATCTCGGCTTCGAATCCCTGCGTCCGGCGCTGGACCTGGCCGCCGAGCATGGCCGCGGCGTCTTCGTCCTAGCGCTGACCTCGAACCCCGAGGGCAAGTCCGTTCAGCATGTCGGCGGGACCGATTCGGTAGCGCGCCGGATTGTCGACTCGGCAGCGGCGGAGAACCTCCGGTACGCGGGCACGCTCGGGTCTGTCGGCCTTGTGGTCGGCGCCACCATCGGCAGTGCCCTGACTGAGCTGGAAATCGACCTGAAAGCTGTACGAGGCCCGATCCTGGCTCCGGGCTTGGGCGCACAGGGGGCAACAGCGGCCGATCTCAAGGCGACCTTCGGTGACGCCTTCCCCTCGGTCCTCGCGACGTCGAGCCGGGGCATCCTTGCCGCTGGCCCCTCGATTGCTGGGCTGCGCGGGGCCACGGAAGCCGCCCGGGACGGATTGCGGGGGGCCTGAACCCAATCCGGCATGAATGGGCATTGCGCAGCGTACTGGCCAAGCGGTAGCTTCGGGATCAGTCCAAACTCGCAGCCGATGGCGGCCAAAGGGGGATATTCCAGTGACGTTGAAGGCTTTGTCCCCGCAGGAACGTTCCGACGCCTTGGATAAGGCAGCCAGGGCTCGCGCAACGCGGGCCCTGGCCAAGGAACGGCTCCGAAACGGCGAACTCCCATTCGCCGCCTTGATCAAGTCGGCACAGACGGACGAGGCGATTGCCAGGATGCGGGTGATGGAGCTGCTTGAGGCTGTTCCCGGAGTTGGCCCGATCCGTGCCGGCGCGATTATGGCGGACATCGGTATCGCCCCTTCGCGCCGCCTCAGGGGACTGGGAATTCACCAGTCCCGGGCGCTGATAGATTTTATGGAAGACAAATACAGCGTTTGACGCTTGAGCCATTCCACGAAGGACGATGTGAGCAAGAATCCGGGACTTACCGTCCTCGCAGGCCCCACCGCCGTTGGCAAGGGAACCGTATCCACCTATATCCGTGACAACTATCCCGAGGTCTGGCTGTCCGTTTCGGCCACCACAAGGCCCCCGCGGCCAGGGGAGAAGGACGGCGTCCATTATTTCTTCAAGTCCGCCGAGGAGTTCGACGGGCTCATTGCCGCCGGCGAACTCCTCGAATGGGCAGTCGTTCACGGCAAGAACCGCTATGGCACGCTTCGCAGCACCGTCGACGCTGCGATCGCCGAGGGCAAGTCTGTATTGCTTGAAATCGATCTGCAGGGTGCGCGTCAAGTCAAGGCTGCCGTTCCCGACGCCAACTTTGTGTTCCTTGCACCGCCCAGCTGGGACGAAATGGTTCGCCGACTGGTTGGCCGCGGCACTGAATCCGCGGAAGAACAACAGCGGCGCCTGGAAACCGCTAAACTGGAACTTGCCGCTGAACCGGAGTTTGACCACACCGTCATCAATGACGACGTACGCCGGGCAGCGGACGAACTCGTTTCACTCATGGGGCTTACCCCGCACAGCGTTAGTCGCTCGCACTAGTCGGCCCGTTAGAATTTGGAGATTTCGTGTCCACGAACCTTGAAGGCATCATCAACCCGCCTATCGATTCGCTGCTTGCTGCTGCCGACTCGAAGTACGGCCTGGTGATCTTCGGCGCCAAGCGTGCCCGCCAGATCAACGCCTACTACGCCCAGCTGCACGAGGGCCTTTTCGAATACGTTGGCCCGCTGGTCGACACGAAGCTCAACGAGAAGTCGCTCTCGATCGCGCTGCGCGAGATCAACGAAGGCTTGCTGGTTTCCACGCCGATCGAGCCCACAGAATAATCAGGCAGCCTGGTTGACGGAGGTCACGTGCGCATAGTCCTCGGAGTCGGGGGAGGGATCGCAGCCTACAAGGTTGCATCGCTCCTCCGGCTTTTTACTGAAGCCGGACACGACGTCACGGTCATTCCGACGGAGGCCGCGAGCCGGTTTGTCGGGGTCGCAACCTGGGAGGCGCTCTCGGGAAACCCCGTGAGCAACAGCGTTTTCGACGACGTCGAAAAAGTAAACCACGTCCGCCTGGGCCACGAAGCAGACCTGATCGTGGTGGCGCCGGCAACGGCTGACTTGTTGGCAAAGGCTGCCACTGGCCAAGCAAGCGACCTGCTAACCAACACCTTGCTCATGGCGCATGGCCCAGTGTTGTTCGCTCCCGCGATGCACACCGAAATGTGGCAAAACCAAGCCACCCAGGCAAACGTCGAGACCCTTCGCGCAAGGGGCATCACGGTTCTTGAGCCTGCCGTCGGACGCCTCACCGGCGCAGATTCCGGTCCCGGCCGGCTCCCCGAACCGGAAGCGATCTTCGCCGCCGCGATCGCGTTAGTGGACACCTCCACTCCTCTCGCACCGCTCGTTGGACCGATGCCTTTGATGGGGCGTACCGTCGCCATTTCCGCCGGAGGCACCCGGGAGGCGCTGGACCCTGTCCGCTTCCTCGGAAACAGGTCGTCCGGAAAACAAGGCGTGGCGTTGGCTGAAGCGGCACTCGAAGCCGGAGCGCACGTCCGGTTCCTCGCCGCCCACATGGACGTCCAGCCACCAGCAGGGGTAGAACTCGTCCAGGTCGAGTCCGCGCTCGAACTGCGCGATGCTGCGCTGGAAGCCGCCGCCGGCTCCGACGTCGTTATCATGGCTGCCGCCGTGGCGGACTTCCGCCCGGCCCAAGTCTCCGGCACCAAAATCAAGAAGCGGGGAGACGACGACGCGCCTGTGGTGCACCTCGTGCAGAACCCGGACATCCTGCATGAGCTGGTCGAACGGCGCAACGCAAGCGCCGCCGCGCAGCTGATTGTCGGTTTCGCGGCCGAAACCGGCGATGAAAACGGCGATGTCCTGGCGCACGCGGAGTCCAAACTCAAACGCAAGGGCTGCGACCTCCTGGTCGTGAACCAGGTGGGCGTCGGCCAGGTGTTCGGCCGGGACCAGAACTCTGTGATCATTCTCTCCAACCACGGCGATGCGCCGCAGTCCGCGGCCGGCTCCAAATCCGACGTCGCCGCCGCGGTTATTGACCGCATTAGTGCGGAGCTGAGCCGCGTGCGCCCGGCCACCTAGGCGCAACGCGAGGTCCATTCCTTAGCACAGGGACACACGGAGGAAACCGGACGCCCCCAACCAAGTAAGGTAGTCGAGTGACTTTACCGCTGCACCATGAATCCCACGGCATCCCGTCCAAGCTCAGGCTCTTCACTTCCGAGTCGGTCACCGAGGGGCACCCGGACAAAATCTGCGACCAGATCAGCGACGCCATCCTCGACGCGCTTCTGGCGGCAGACCCCGAATCCCGTGTTGCGGTGGAAACGATGGCCACCACCGGCCTGGTGCACGTCGCCGGCGAAGTCACGACCGACGCTTATGTCGAAATTCCCCAGATCGTCCGCGAGACGATCCTCGGTATCGGCTATGACTCCTCCGCGAACGGCTTCGACGGCGCGCGTTGCGGCGTGTCCGTCTCGATCGGCCAGCAGTCCAACGACATCGCGGGCGGCGTCTTCAACTCCCTGGAAGCGCGCGAGGGTCGCCAGGAGGACGACTACGACCTCCAAGGCGCCGGTGACCAAGGCCTCATGTTTGGATACGCGAGCGACGAAACCGCGTCCTACATGCCGACCCCCATTTGGCTGGCCCACCGCCTGTCCGAGCGGCTCACCGAAGTCCGCAAGAGCGGCGAGCTCGCATACCTGCGTCCGGACGGCAAGACCCAGGTCACCGTCGGATACGATCGCGACCGTCCCGTCTCCGTTGAAACCGTGGTCATTTCGAGCCAGCACGCCGAAGGCGCTAGCCTGGACCAGCTGCGCGCAGATCTCGCCGCACATGTCATAGACCCTGTCCTGGCCACGTCGAACCTGGACATCTCCCACGTCACCAACATCCTCAATCCGGCTGGTGCCTTCGTGATCGGTGGCCCGGTCGGCGATGCCGGCCTCACCGGCCGCAAGATCATCGTTGACACCTACGGCGGCTTCGCCCGCCACGGCGGCGGCGCGTTCTCAGGCAAGGATCCGTCGAAGGTGGACCGTTCAGCCGCTTATGCCATGCGCTGGGTAGCGAAGAACGTCGTTGCCGCAGGCCTTGCGAAGCGCGCCGAGATCCAAATCGCCTATGCAATCGGGCAGGCCCGGCCCGTTGGTACCTATGTCGAAACCTTTGGCACGGAGACCGTGGATCCGGCGAAGATCAGCGAAGCGATTTCCGAGATCTTCGATCTCCGCCCGCGGGCCATCATCGACGCGCTGGACCTCAAGCGCCCGATCTACACGAAGACTGCGGCCCACGGGCACTTCGGCCGCGACGAACCCGATTTCACCTGGGAGCGCCTGGACCGCGTGGACGAGTTGAAAGAGTTCTTCAACGCCTGAACCGGCTTCTTACCGCTTGTCCCGAAGGGACAGGTAACTGAATTGTCGTAGCGGTCTGTTTGGATGGAACCCTGCAGCAAGGCCGGCAATCCAGGGAGGTGGGAAGCATGGGGGATGACCTCCTGTTGCCCTTCGCCGTCGCACCGGCCCCGCCCGCGCATCAACCATCGTTGCTTCAGGGCTTCCCTTCGCGGACGGCCGGTTCCGCTGGTCCACAGCTTGCGGCCACGAACCCGGTGGCGCGGGTACTCGTGGAATCACCGTTGCCACATTTGGACAGGCCTTTCGACTACAGCGTGCCCGCGGAAATCGACCAGGACGCGTTGCCTGGCGTGCGGGTCAAGGTGCGGTTCAGCGGACAGGAACTGGGCGGCTACATCCTGGAGCGGTTGGAAACGGCCGCGGCCGGGCATGCGCTAAGTCCCTTGCGAAAAGTGGTGTCACCCGTACCCGTGCTGACACCCGGCTTGCTCAAGCTCGCCTCGAGTGTCGCCGCGCGCTATGCCGGTACGCTGAGCGACGTTCTCCGCACGGCCATCCCGCCACGGGTCGCCAAACTTGAGAAGGCGTACTTGGCGGGGGAATCCCTGTTGGAGGCACCGGTCGCCGGGCGACTCCAGGAGCGCGAGAGCCCCGTGGGCCAAAGGCCGGCTGGCGAGCTCAAGGAGCGCACAGAGATGCCATCGGCCTGGGCTTCCTACAGCAATGGGGCGGCATACCTCCAGCATTTGGCTGCTGCTGGCGCGCCCAAGGCGGTACTGACCGCCGTGCAAGGCTTCGGCGAGGCAGGCTGGCCGGAACTCGTCGCCTCCGCCGTCGCTGCCGTCCGCTCCTCGGGCAGGGGCGCCGTGGTGATTGTGCCGGACTACCGCGACCTCGAGCGCGTGGAAGCCGCCCTGGGAGCCGTCATTCCGCCGTCGGACATTGCGAGATTGACCGCCGACGACGGCCAGAGCGCCCGCTATCGCGGCTACCTCAGGTTGCTCAGCGGGGAGGCCAAGGTCGCGGTCGGTACCCGGTCCGCTGCATACGCGCCCGTGCGAGACCTTGGCCTCGTGGTTTGCTGGGACGACGGCGACGACCTCCACATCGACCAACGCGCACCGTACGCGCACACGAGGGAAATACTGCTGCTGCGCGCCGAACAGGAGTCGGCGGCTTGCCTCATGGCGGCCCATAGCCGCAGCACGGAGCTCCAACGCCTGGTCGAAACCGGATGGGCCGTTCCCGTTCAAGCTCCTCGGCCGATGGTCCGTGCCAGTACCCCCCGCATCATCAATACGGCCGACAGCTTCGAGCAGGAACGGGATCCCCTGGCGAGGATCGCCCGTCTCCCGGGCACCGCATGGAAGGCTGCGAAGGAAGGGCTGGAACGCGGTCCCGTCCTGGTTCAGGTGGCCCGTGCCGGCTACGCTCCATCGCTCGTGTGCGAAGATTGCCGGGAGCCGGCCAGGTGCAACCATTGCCAAGGTCCGCTCGCCATCGCCGGGGCCTCCTCCGCGCCGCAATGCCGCTGGTGCTCCACCCCGGCTCCCGATTGGCGCTGCCGCACCTGCGGCGGGTCCAAGCTGCGCCGCGGGTCCACCGGAGTGCTCAGGACAGCGGAAGAACTGGGACGCGCGTTTCCGGGCAAACCCGTGGTGACCTCATCGGGAGACCAAGTGAAGGCTGCCATCCCGGATGCTCCTGCCTTGGTGGTGGCAACGGTGGGAGCAGAGCCGTTTGCACCCCACGGCTATGCGGCCGCCTTGCTCTTGGACGGCAACTCCCTGTTGCGCCGGGAGAATCTTCGTGCCGGCGAGGACACCGTGCGGCGGTGGTTCAACGCTGCCGCGCTCGTGCGGCCCGCTCGCGAAGGGGGACTCGTCGTCGTCACCGCGGACGACACAATGGCTGCCGGGGCCCTGGTCCGCTGGGATCCGGCAGGCTATGCCGCGCGTGAGCTATCGCTGCGGCAGGAGCTCCAACTTCCCCCCGCAGTAAGGATTGCCTCCGTCACAGGGAAGCGGGCCGACGTCGTGCATTTCACCGAAAGCCTCGCCCAGAGCGTCCAGTTGCGCGCGATTGGTCCGGCTCCAGTGTCCCTTGCGCCGGCGTCCCGGTCCGCCGCTCCCGGACGCCCGTCAACGGGGAAACCGGTTGACGGCGAAGGCGCCGTTCGAACGCTCTTGTTCGTCCCTTACTCGCAGGCGTCCGAGGCCACCAAGGTGATGCGCTCGCTCAAAGCCGCGAATTCGGCAAAACGGACGTCAGGACCGGTGCAGGTGCGCCTCGACGGCGTGGACGTCCTTTAGTGTCAGCTTAGCCCTTGCGTCGTCCCTGACGGCGTCGGGCAACGACTTCTTCTGCCGCGGCGAGGAGCTGGCGGGCGGACTCGTCCCAGTTGAAGTCGGACGCCCGTGCCACTGAACGGCGCGAGCGTGCCGCCCAGAAGTCCGTATCCTCCAGGGACTTTACTGCTGCCGCGAATTCCGCCGGCGATTCCGGGTCCACGTAGCTGACGGCGTCAGCACCGACTTCACGGAAAATTGGAATGTCGCTGGCGATCACCGGCGTGCCAAGGGCCATCGCTTCGACCAACGGCAATCCATAGCCCTCAGCCCGCGACAAACTGACAAGCGCGGTGGCTCGAAGCAGCAGGGCGTCGTATTCGGCGTCCGTGACGCCGTTGTGAAACAACACCTTCGCGCCCGACGGCACCAACGGCTGCAGCTCTGCGCGCCGTTGCGGCGTGATCCGGCTGAGCAGGTGGAGCGTGAAGCCTGGAAGTTCGGACATGCCCCGAATCATTGTCTCGACGTTCTTGTACGGCATGAACGAACCCATGTAGAGCAATGTCTTGTCCGTGCCGGCTGCAGGATCGCGTGGAGTCTGTCCGGGCTGTGGAGCGTTGCCCACGATGCGCACAGGGCGGCGCGTGAGCTTGAATTTGGCGATGAGGGATTCCGTGGTGTGGCTGATGGTTGCCACGATGTCTGCACGGTCCAGGAGCAGCCGTTGGGGCCAATAGGCCTTGTGGTAGAGGCGCCAAAGAAGGCGCACGGGCGCCGGGAGGAACGTGGGCGGTGCCGGGTGCTCGTAGTAGATGAGGTCGTGCAGGGTCAGCACCAGGCCGTACTTGCGACCAAAGCTTCCCATGGTCTGCATGGGACAGACCACCACGTCCGGGTCGAGCTTGTTGACGTAGCGGGCAACGAAAAGTTCAAGGGGAGAGAGCGGACTCCCAATCTTCACATGGGGCACGTCGGGGAGGAGGGCAAGTTGGCGTTCGTCGCAGATGAGCATTGTGACATCGGCGATCTTGGACGCCGCGGCGATCAGGCTTGAACCGTAGCGGCTGATCCCGTCATGGTGGTCGGTGCGGGTAAAGCGGGCGTCGATGACGATTTTCACGCTGGGTGTTCCTCCAGGAAGCTGCGGATGGCGGCGGCCGCCGGCGCGGGCGTCTCGTAATGGATCAGATGTCCGACGTCGGGAATCACTTCCAGCGTGCCGTCCGGAAGCATGTCGAGCAGCTTGCGCTGGTCCCGGAGCAGGGCAATCTCATCTTTTTCGCCGGCAACCAGCAAAACGGGAAGGTCCAGCTGGCCGGCTACCTCGCCCACGTTGCTGGACACTGACGCTTGGAATGACTCCAGGAGGCTGGACCGGTCCGCGAAGGCGGAGAAGTATGCGTCGTGCTGCCCGTGGACGAACGCCCGGAGCGCTTTATCCTTGGTCTTCGCCATGGCCGTGCTCATGAGCCGCACAATGAGTCGGTTCCGCAGGACGGCGAGCCCAATGCGGCGCGGGAGTTTCGCAGAGATCCGGTAGTACAAGACCGCCAGCTTCGTCATGAGGCCCTTTGGTCCTTCGAGGGCAGGGGCCGCTATCGGATTGACCAGGATCAGGGGCCGGACCGCTCGGGGGTTTGCGGCCGCGAAGTGGCTGGCGATGATGGATCCGAAGGAGTGGCCGAGAAGGACTGTTTCCGGAGCGAGTTCCAGCGCGGCCATGAAGCCCGTAATGAATTTCCCGTAGCGTTCCACCGTGTGGGGGTCTCCGGCGAAGGGTTCGGAGCTGCCGAAACCCGGCAAATCGGGCATGATGACCCGCATCTCGGGGAGGTGGTCGACCACGCGTAACAGCCCGTGGTGATCCCCGCGGAAGCCATGGATGACCAGGATGGTGCGGGTCGCGGGTGTCACTGTCACCGGCTCATAGCACCAGTAGGCGACGTTGCTGCCGTCGATGTCGATGTCCGAGGCACTGGTCCTCGCGGCCAGCGCCTTGCTAAAGAACTCCTGGGTAGCGGCCGGTGTTGGTTCGGGGGAGTGGGCGTTGTCCACTTGTTCCATTCGTTAGGTCCTAGTTGACGTTGTCCGGGTGTGAGCCGGTGCGGTGATGCCGTTCGAGTGCCGCCAATCCATCCATGTCCTTGGCGTCCAACTGGAAGCCGAACACGTTGAAATTCTCCTGGATTCGGGCGGAGGAGCTTGCCTTGGGGATCACGATATTCCCCAGCTGGATGTGCCAGCGGATGATGATCTGTGCAGGAGTCTTGCCGTATTTGCCGGCGAGTTCGCGGATGGCCGGGTCTTCGAGGACTTGTCCGCGTCCCAGCGGGCTCCAGGCCTCCGTACGGATGTGCAGTTGATCGTGCAGCGTCCTGAGCCGTGACTGCTGAAGCCAGGGGTGCAGTTCGATCTGGTTGACCGCCGGAACCACTTCAGCCTTCTGCATCAGGGCCTCGAGGTGTTCGGCTTGGAAATTCGAGACGCCGATCGCCCGGACCCGACCTTCTCGATAAAGGGTCTCCATGGCCCGGTAGCTTTCCCGGAAGAGCCCGCGGGCCGGGCATGGCCAATGGATCAGGTAGAGGTCCACGTAATCCAGGCCCAGATTGGCCATGGAGGCGTCGAAAGCCCGGAGCGCGGAGTCATAGCCCTGGTCATCGTTCCAGAGTTTTGTGGTCACGAAGATGTCTTCCCGGGAAAGCGGGTGGGTTCCTTCGCCGGAACCTCCCGTCCGCGCGTCCGCATCCGGCGGAACGATGGCGCCGCCGATCCCGCGGCCGACGCCGGTTTCGTTTCCGTACATGGCGGCGGTGTCAAAGTGCCTGTAGCCGGTGCCCAGTGCGGTAGCTACCAGGGAAGCGGCGTCAGCGGGCGGCACTTTGTAAAGCCCGAACCCCAACTGGTCAATCAAGACACCGTTGTTAAGACTGAGGCGCGGCGAGGGTTTCATAGCCACGACTCTACCTACCCCGGCGTGGGGAATGATTCAGGACAAGGTCAATTTGTCCACGGGATGCCCTCTTCGGTCGGGCCGCTGAAACCGACCAGGCGCCGCGCGGTGGCCTCGTCGACAATGAGGTCCGTTGCGAGCCGCGCATTGAGTGCACCGCGAAGTCCCTCGATCTTGGAGGCACCGGAAACCACGCAGATGCGGCGCCGGACTTGTCGGAGCTGTTCGTGGCCGGGACCGGTGGAGCGCTCGTTGAGCGTGATTCCGTCGGAGGAACCGTCGCCGCGGAAGAAGACAGTGGCGACATCTCCAACGACATCCGAGCCCGCCAGGAGGCTGAGGTCTGCTTCGTCCAAGTAACCGCCCGCATAGACGTGGCTCGGGTAGTCCGAATCGACCGAGCCGACACCAAAGATGGCCATGCTCATCCTTGCCTGGAGGTCGAGGACGCGTTGCACGCTGCGCTCATTCCACATTGCCGTCTTCGTGGAGGCATGGTCGAAAAAGGCCGGCACCGGGAACTGTTCGACGCGCGCTCCGTAAGCCATGCCGAAGCGACGCATGATGTCGCTGGCGTAGTTGATGCCGGTCGTCTGCATGTTGCCGGCGCCGTTGAGTTGGACAATCGTGCTGTCGTGAGTGATTTTCCTCGTGAGGTGCCGGCTCACCGCGCTGATCGTGGCGCCCCAGGCCACGCCGATGATGGCATTGGAGTCCACCAGCGGCCCGATGGTCCTGGCTGCCTGCATCGCAACGCGCTCAAGGGATTCCGCCTCGTTCAACGTGTCGACGACCGGTACGACGTGCGCGTCGACGCCGTAGCGTTGGCGGACCAGGCGTTCCAGTTCGGGCGCGGAGTCCAGGGGGCTGCGGATCTGTATCTGGACCAGTCCGCAGTCACGCGCTGAAGCCAGGAGCCTTGAGACCGTGGAGCGGGACGTCCGCATTTCACGCGCGATGGCGTCCATGGTGAGGTCCTGCAGGTAGTACATCTGGGCCGCCCGGAGCGCCTCGGAATGTCGGGATGGTGGCATGGGATGTCCGTCCTGCACGTTTGTGCAAATAGCTTGATTTCATTTTCCACTACTTCGAAGAATGGTTGTACGGGAGGCGGCCTTAACGGGGAGGCGCCCACATCGAAACCCAGGGAGCAATTTTGGGAAAGAAGAGCACTTTCGGTTCCGCAGGAGGCCCACGCGGCCGGGCCTCAGCGTCGGTCCTTCGTCAACGGCCCCGGGCACAAGTGCTCATCGTCGGGGGAGGAATCAACGGCGTCGGCACGTTTCGGGATCTCGCGCTGCAGGGCGTCGACGTCGCCCTCGTGGAGCGGGGCGACTATTGCCAAGGAGCCAGCGGTGCATCTTCACACATGATCCATGGTGGCATCCGCTACCTCGAGAACGGCGAGTTCCGCTTGGTTCGGGAATCGGTGGTCGAGCGGAACAGACTCCTGAAAGTCGCTCCGCATTACGTGAAGCCCCTCAGGACCACGATCCCGATCTTCAGCACGTTTTCGGGAATGTTGTCAGCACCCGTGCGTTTCCTGACCCATCAGCAGGGAAAGCCGCAGGAGCGTGGCGCCTTCCTCATTAAGCTCGGACTGAGCCTGTACGACTTCTTTTCCCGCGACGGCGGCGTGCCCCGGCACCAATTTCGTGGCCGGGCCAAGGCGTTGGCCGAAATGCCCCGGCTGCATCCCGGTATCAAATACACAGCCACCTACTTCGACGCCTCCGTCCACAACCCTGAACGGCTGACGCTCGATGTCCTGCAGGACGGTGTGAAGGCCGGGCTCGGGGGCGGATTCCCCGGCGGCAATGCACGCGCCAGCAACTATGTTTCCCTCGTCTCCACGGACACTGTCGGAGACAATGCCGCAGGCGGGAACGGCGCCGTCGTGCTGCGGGATGAACTAACGGGCGAAGAGTTCGGCTTCCAAGCTGACGTCATCGTCAACACGACGGGCGCTTGGGTGGACCTGACCAACAAAGCTATGGGTGAAGTGAGCCATTACATGGGCGGGACCAAGGGTTCGCACATTGTGCTGGATCATCCCGAACTGCTCGCGGCGTGCAACGGCCGGGAGATTTTCTTCGAACACAAAGACGGCCGGATCGTGCTCATCTACCCCATGGGCGACCGTGTCCTGGTTGGCACCACCGACGTCGACGCGGACATGGCCCAGGACGCCGTGTGCACCGATGCCGAGATCGACTACTTCCTTGATCTCATCGGACACGTCTTCCCGACGATCACGGTCGAGCGCAGCCAGATCGTCTACACCTTCGCCGGCGTTCGCCCGTTGCCGCGGCACGATGAAACCCAGCCAGGTTTCGTGTCCCGCGACTACCGCATCGAACGGATCGACCGAGCCTCGGGCGGGGACCCGCGCACTGAAGGTGGCAAGGCCGCCGTCGTGCTCTCCTTGGTTGGCGGAAAATGGACCACCTTCCGTGCCCTTGCCGAACACTTGAGCAACCATGTCCTGCGCGAGCTGGGCATGGAGCGGAAGGTCTCGACGGCGCAACTCGCCATCGGCGGTGGCAACGCCTTCCCGAACAGCGAGGAAGGGATCCAAGACTGGATCAAGGCGCATATGGCTCCCGACCTCGACGCCGACCGCGTCTCCGGACTGCTCGTCCGCTATGGAAGCCGCGCGGAGGATGTCATCGCTTACCTCAGGGCGGGCGAGGACCGGAAGCTGAATTCCACGAACGAGCTCAGCGTCCGGGAACTCGAGTTCATGGCCGCCAACGAACAGATCGGGCATCTCGTCGACGTCCTGATCCGGCGGACCTCGCTCGCCTTCCGCGGCCTCGTGACGGGCGAACTCCTCAACGAAATCGCCGAGGTCCTGGCAACGGAGCTTGGGTGGGACGCGAACGGGAGCGAAGCCGAAATCGAGCACGCCCAAGAAGTGCTTCTGCGCCTTCACAGCGTGACCGTACACAGCCTCATCGCCTAGAAGTTACAGCGGCGTCCCCGGTGTGTCGCCGGGAACGCCGTCGCATCATCCACTAAGAAGAACGCAGACAAGAACCGGACAAGGAAGTCAACATGCCGCAGCACGTCATCGCCATCGACCAGGGCACCACCAGCTCCAGGGCCATTGTGTTCGACCATGCGGGCAACATCGTCTCCACCGGCCAGTTGGAACACAAGCAAATCTTCCCGCAGGCCGGCTGGGTGGAACACAATCCGGTGGAAATCTGGGACAACGTCCGGGAGGTCATTGGCTCAGCGTTGTCCAAGGCCAACCTCACACGGCACGACATTGCCGCCGTGGGCATCACCAACCAGCGCGAAACCGCCGTCGTGTGGGACAAGAACACCGGCGAACCCGTCTACAACGCGATCGTCTGGCAGGACACCCGCACGCAGGCGATCGTGGACGAACTCGCCCGGGACGGTGGACCTGAGCGGTTCAAGCAGAAGGTCGGCCTGCCGTTGGCCACGTACTTCTCCGGCAGCAAGGTCAAATGGATCCTGGACAATGTGGACGGCGCCCGCGCCAAAGCCGAAGCAGGCGACCTCATCTTCGGCAACACGGACTGCTGGGTCCTCTGGAACCTGACGGGCGGCGTCGACGGCGGCGCGCACGTCACTGATGTCACCAACGCCTCGCGCACCCTGTTCATGGACCTGGACACCCTGGAGTGGGACCAGGAGATCCTCGACGCTTTCGGCGTTCCGGCCTCAATGATGCCCGCGATCAAATCCTCATCCGAGGTGTACGGAACGGTGCATTCCTCCCAACTGCTACGGGAAGTCCCCATTGCCGGCATTCTGGGCGACCAGCAGGCGGCAACCTTCGGCCAGGCCGCGTTTCGGCCCGGGGAAGCCAAGAACACCTACGGAACCGGTTGCTTCCTGATTTTCAATACCGGCGAGGAAATTGTCCATTCGAAAAATGGGCTGCTCACTACGCTCGGCTACAAGCTTGGCGACGCCAAACCGCACTATGCGCTCGAGGGTTCCATCGCGGTGACGGGCTCATTGATCCAGTGGCTCCGCGACAACCTGAACATGATCGACTCCGCCCATGAGGTAGAAGAATTGGCCGCTACCGTGAAGGACAACGGCGGCGTCTACATCGTCCCCGCTTTCTCCGGCCTTTTCGCCCCCTACTGGCGCGCGGATGCCCGCGGGGCGATCGTCGGCCTGACGCGCTTTGCCAACAGGGGCCACATCGCGCGCGCCGCGCTCGAAGCCACGGCGTTCCAGACCCGCGAGGTGCTCGACGCCGTCAACGCGGATTCCGGCGTTCCGCTGACTGAATTGAAGGTCGACGGCGGCATGGTCGCCAATGAGGCCCTCATGCAGTTCCAAGCGGACATCCTCGGCGTGCCTGTCGTGCGTCCCAAAGTCGTGGAAACAACAGCCTTGGGCGCCGCCTACGCGGCAGGCCTCGCCGTCGGCTTCTGGAAAGACCTCGGGGAGCTGCGCGCAAACTGGGGCGAAGGCAAGCGTTGGGAGCCGCAGCTGCCGAAGGTAGAACAGGAGCGGCAGTTGCGCCTGTGGAAGAAAGCCGTCACAAAGTCCATGGGTTGGGTGGATGAGGACGTGCGCTAGAGTAGGTCTATGCGTGCGATCCTCCTGCTTAGCTAGCCGCCCGGTCTCGTCGATAATTTATCGACTCGAACCGAGCGGCCGCCCCTCCTTGCCGAGGGGCTTTTGTGTGTCCGGGACCTTCCGGGGCGCCCGGGGCAGGAGGCAAAACCGTCATGGAAGAACAGAAGAGGGCAGCAGTGAGCGTTCAGCCGGAGACAGAAACCGGAGCAGCACAGGCAACAGGAGCAAACGGGGCACCCGAGGAGGGCGTCTACAGCTTCGCTTCGATGGAGGCCAAATGGCCGCAAGTCTGGGAAGACCTGAAGGTCTTCACTCCGGCCGACGACGGATCCCGCGAGCGGCGCTACGTGCTGGACATGTTCCCCTACCCTTCAGGCGACCTCCACATGGGCCATGCAGAGGCCTTCGCCATGGGCGACGTCGTCGCGCGCTACCTGCGCCAGAAGGGCTTCGACGTCCTGCACCCCATCGGCTGGGACTCGTTCGGCCTGCCCGCCGAGAATGCGGCCATCAAGCGCAACGCCCACCCCAGCGAGTGGACCTACGCCAACATCGATACGCAGGCGGCATCCTTCAAGCGCTATGCCATCTCCGCGGACTGGTCGCGCCGGCTGCACACTTCGGACCCCGAGTACTACCGATGGACCCAGTGGCTTTTCAAGCGCTTCTACGAGCGGGGGCTGGCCTACCGCAAGGATTCTCCTGTCAACTGGTGCCCGAAGGACCTGACGGTGCTGGCCAACGAGCAAGTGGTCAACGGTGCCTGTGAACGCTGTGGCACACCCGTCACCAAGAAGTCGCTGAACCAGTGGTATTTCAAGATCACCGACTACGCCGACCGCTTGCTGGACGATATGTCCGAACTGCAGGGCCACTGGCCTGAGCGTGTCCTGGCCATGCAGCGCAACTGGATTGGCCGCTCCGAAGGCGCCCATGTGCGCTTCGTCATCGAAGCTGCCGGGGACCGCGCTGAACGCGAAGTCACGGTCTTCACCACCCGCCCGGACACCCTCTACGGCGCAACCTTCTTCGTCGTCGCCGCTGACGCCCACCTGGCCCTGGACCTGGTGACCCCCGAACACCACGACGCCCTGATGGCGTACCGCGAACGCGTCAAGGCACTATCGGATATCGAACGCCAGTCCACGGAGCGCGAGAAGACCGGCGTCTTCACCGGCCGCTATGCGGTCAACCCGCTGAACGGAGAAAAGCTCCCTGTCTGGGCTGCCGACTATGTGCTGGCGGACTACGGGACGGGTGCCATTATGGCCGTTCCCGCCCATGACCAGCGCGACCTCGACTTCGCCCGGGCGTTCGACCTGCCGGTCCGCGCCGTATTGGATACCGGCGCGGAAGACCCTGCCGAAAGCGGTATTGCCACCGCCGGCGAAGGGACCCTGATGAACTCCGGCGAACTGGACGGACTGTCGAAGACCGAGGCAATTCCCGCGGCCATCGACATCCTCGAGAAACTCGGCACCGGCGAAAAATTCGTGAACTTCAGGCTGCGCGACTGGCTCTTGAGCCGGCAGCGCTTCTGGGGAACGCCGATCCCCATCATCCACTGTGCCGAATGCGGCGAAGTGCCGGTACCCGATGACCAGCTTCCCGTCAGGCTGCCTGAAGACCTGCGCGGCGAGGCACTGTCCCCCCGGGGCACGTCGCCGCTCGCGGCAGCCGCCGAATGGGTCAATGTGGAATGCCCCAACTGCGGACGCGCAGCCCAGCGGGACACGGACACGATGGACACCTTCGTCGACTCGTCCTGGTACTTCCTGCGTTTCGTCTCACCGCATTACACCGAGGGCCCGTTCGATCCGACGCGAATCAACGACTGGATGCCGGTCGGACAATACGTCGGCGGCGTGGAGCATGCCATCCTGCACCTGCTCTACGCCCGGTTCTTCACCAAGGTCATCCACGACATGGGCATGCTCGACGCCGATGAGCCATTCAGCGCACTCCTGAACCAAGGCCAGGTCCTCAACGGCGGCAAGGCAATGAGCAAGTCCCTCGGCAACGGCGTAGACCTCGGGGAACAACTGGACAAGTTCGGTGTCGACGCCGTTCGCCTCACGATGGTCTTTGCCTCCCCGCCCGAGGACGACGTCGACTGGGCGGATGTGTCGCCGTCGGGCTCTGCGAAGTTCCTTGCCCGGGCCTGGCGCCTCGGCCAGGACGTTAGTAGCGCACCGGGCGTGGACGTGTCCACGGGCGACCGTTCGCTGCGGACGGTGACTCATCGCACCATCGCCGATGCCGCGGAACTCCTGGACAGCAATAAGTTCAACGTCGTTGTCGCGAAATTGATGGAGCTGGTCAATGCGACCCGCAAAGCCATCGATTCCGGCGCGGGCGGCGCGGATCCGGCCGTCCGCGAAGCCGCAGAGTCCGTCGCCGTCATCCTGAGCCTCTTCGCGCCGTACACGGCGGAAGATCTGTGGAACGCGCTCGGCCACCCCGCCTCGGTGGCGAACGCCGGCTGGCCGTCGCATGATCCGGCGCTCCTGGTCCAGGACACGGTCACCGCTGTTGTGCAGGTGCAAGGCAAGGTCCGGGACCGCTTGGACGTCGCGCCGGACGTCGCCGAGGACGCCCTCCGCGAGCTGGCCCTGGCCAGCGAAAACGTCCAGCGGGCCCTCGACGGCCGTGGCATCCGCACCGTGATCGTGCGCGCGCCTAAACTGGTCAACATCGTCCCGGCCTAACATCGTCCCGGCCTAACCGGGAATCCGGCCGCCGGCTTTGTCGGCGGCCGGCAAAACACCCCCCAGGAGGCACGATGCCGGACCGCGAGCCGCCCGCATGGCTGTGGCTCCGGGACCGTTTGTCCCGCCTTCGTCCACCTACGACGCCGGGACGTGCCGGAGCCGAGTCCGTTCCGGTTCGTGTGGCCATCGTCACCGATTCGGCTGCCGCGCTTCCGGTCCATTGGGCCAAGCCTTACATTACGGACGGCCGGCTCGCCGTCGTACCGATGCCCGTCATGGTGGGTGCGGAGATTTACGGTGAGGGCGAAGACGACATCAGCGAAACCCTGGCCATGGCTCTCGCTTCCGGATCTTCGGTGAAGACCTCCAGGCCGTCCCCGGGCCAGTTCGAGCAAGCGTATCGCGCCGCGGAAACACGCGGTTTTGAGGCCGTCGTCTCCATCCACATCTCATCCGATCTTTCCGGAACGGCCGAGGCTGCTAGCCTGGCTGCCCGGCGGGTCTCCATCCCGGTCGAAGTGCTCGACTCCCGAACGGCGGGCATGGCGCAAGGAATGGGCGTGCAGAGTGCCCTCCTTGCGGCAGCGGCCGGGCGGACGGCAGCGGAGGTCCGCAGTCTTGCCCATGAACGCCTTGCCAGGACCAAGGTCTACTTCTACGTGCCCAGCCTTGAGCAGCTCCGGCGCGGCGGCAGGATCGGGGCGGCAGCGTCGCTTTTGGGTGCGGTGCTCTCCATCAAACCGATTTTGGCGGTCGACGGCGGCAAGATCGTTCCGCTTGAAAAGGTCCGGTCGGCTGCGCGGGCTGTAGCGCGGCTGGAGGAAATCGTCGCCGCCGACATCGCCAACCGGCCACCCGGACAAGCCCGGCTTGCCGTGCACCATTTCGGTAACCTTGACGAAGCCGAACAGCTTGCGTTGCGTCTCGCGAAGCAGTGCAAGGGCTGTCCACCGGCACAGATCAGTGTCCTGCCCGCTGTCCTCGCCGCGCACGCAGGCCTCGGCGTCCTGGCCGTGGTAGTCGGTGAGAGCGACGCCCTGGATTCCCTTGAGACCGCGGCAACCGATCCTCCACACGAACAATTGAGCCCGGATTTGTCCACATAGCGTTTGGGCAGCCGGATCCAGCGGACTGGGTGGATTTAGGCTCAAGGATATGCCACGCAGGAACGGAGCAGCCCCGGTCGACGACGCTGCCAGCGCGGCCCGGCGCCGCTTCGTCGCCCGCCTTGCACCTGCGTCGGAAGACCTCGCCGCCACGCACCCGGGCCAGGGAAGCCGCACCGAACGAAGCGGGCGGCATTCAAGCAGCGGAGATTCGAGCAGCGGGCACTTAAGCAACGGTCATTCACGGAGCGAGCATTCGCACAGCGCCGCACCGCTGCTTCCATTGCAGGAGCTCATGGAGCCTGGGAGCGGGGCAGGGTTCGAGGAACGGAGCGGCCCACCGCGGCTTCGCTGGCGGGCGCCTTGGCGCGTGGCCGTCATGCTGGCGATTCCATGCCTCGGCTTGATGTTGTGGTTCGCCTGGCAATCATGGGCCAAACAGCCGACGGTTGAACCACTGGCGCGCAGTTCCTCCGAAGGAAAGAGCTCGGGAGCCGGACGCACTCACGGCGCCAACAGCAGAGACCCGTCCACCCAACAGGACGCGGGAGAACTGCTTACGGTGCATGTTGCGGGAGCGGTTAAGAATCCCGGAATAGTCCAGGTTCCGGTCGGTGCCCGCATCTTTGATGCGATCCAGGCCGCTGGCGGCACCGATTCGGGCGCGCAGTTGGAAAGCCTCAACCTTGCCGCGCTCGTCGAGGACGCCGCGAAGATCCAGGTCCCGCGCGCGGGTGAGGCACTGGCGGCGCCGAGCGGAGCATCCGGGAATGCAGCGGCTGGCTCCGGGGCGGCTGGGGCGGGCAAGATCAACCTCAACACAGCTACGGCAGAGGAACTCGACGCCCTGCCAAAGGTCGGTCCCGTCCTGGCCAAGAGAATCGTGGAATGGCGGCAACAGCATGGACCATTTGCAACTGTGGAAGATCTCGACGCCGTGGACGGGGTTGGTCCAAAAATGTTGGAATCCCTGATTCCGTTGGTGACGGTTTGAGATGGCGGCTGCGACGCATGATTCCGCTCGAATCGACCTTCGGCTCGTCCCGGCGGCCTTGCTGGCATGGGCTGTCGCTGCAGCCGGCGCCTATTTGCCGGCGCTATGGACAGCCGGCATTTGCGCAATTCTGGGGATCGCTGCGGGAGTCCTTTTGGCGACGGCGCCGCAGTCATGGCGCCGTCGACGCGCCCGGGGAGGGTTCCGGCGCACAGGCGTGAGGCCCAGCGGTTCGGCCCTGCGAACCCTTCCGGCGACCTTGGCGATCGCCTGTACCCTGGGCGCTGCGGTCGCTGCCCATGCCGCGCTGCTTGCGGGACCACGCGAGGATGGGCCGGTTGCTAATGCAGTGGCCGAACGTGAGTCGGTCGTCGTCCATCTTCAGGTTTCAGCCGTGCCTCGGGAACTCGGCACCGACTCGCGCAGTTCCGGGCGGTGGGCTGTTGCCGCAGAGATCATCGATGCTACCGCCGACGGCCACATGATCCGCTCCCGAACCAAGATCCTGGTCACCGGGGGCGAAGGCTGGGATCGAGTGTTGCCGGGCGAAAGGGTCAGGACGGCCGGAAAGCTGAAGCCGGCGAAACCGGGACAGATGGAGGCCGGCGTCCTCGCCGCGGCCACGCCTCCGATGCAGCCGGTTGCTTCGCCCGGCCCGGGACCGGGGGACATTCTATCGTCGGATAGCCCGTTCTCTCCGGATCCTTCGCAGTTGAAGGCGCACTTCAGGTCCGCCACAGAATGGCTGCAGGGCGACGCCGCCGGCCTTTTGCCGGGAATGGTCACCGGTGACACTTCCACGCTGGATGAAGGCTTGGAGAATGCCATGAAGGCGACAGGCACTACGCACCTCACGGCCGTCAGCGGGGCGAACTGCAGCCTGGTACTGGGAGGCCTCGTGCTCTTGGCCCGATCGTTCCGGCTTCCGCGGGGAGCCGCAGCAATCGTGGCCCTCGTCGCCTTGGCTGGGTTCGTGACGATGGTCGGGCCGGACGCGAGCGTGCTCAGGGCAGCCGTCATGGGAGCCGTGGGCCTCGTCGCACTGAGCAGCGGCCGGCGGGGCCGGAGCCTGGGGTTTCTTTGCCTCGCCGTCACGGCCCTGCTGGTCCTCGACCCGGCCCTCGGCACCAGTGTTGGATTCCTTCTGTCGGTCCTTGCCACGCTGGGAATCGTCCTCTTGGCAAGACGCATCGCTTCCTGGGCCCCGTCCTGGATCCCCATGTGGCTATCCACTGCGTTGGCCGTCCCGCTGGCCGCCCAACTTTTTTGCAGCCCCGTCATTGTTGCCCTCCAGCCTCAATTCACCACCTACTCCTTAGCGACGAATGTCATCGTGGCCCCGTTTGTCGCACCGGTGACCATATTGGGAACCATCGCCGTGCCGCTGGTTCCGCTGGTCCCTTCGCTCGCTGTGGTTCCCGTGGCCATTGCCGGTGCGAGCGCCGGGATGGTGGCGGGCGTTGCAAGATACTTCGCTGGACTTCCAGGATCGGCCCTTCCCTGGACTGAGGGGCCCTTCGGCATAGCCACGATGGCTCTTTGGTCCGTGGTCTCCGTCCTCTTGGTGTGGCTGCTTTGTCATCCGGTGTGGTTGGAAAAGGCCATGTTCGCTTTGCACCATGATGCGGTGGTCCTGTTGGGCGCCGTCGAGAGGGGCTTCCAACACCGGCGGTGCACGCTTCGCGCCCGGCATCCAAGGAGGAACAAGCCTCCCCCGCAGTGAGTGCAGGGGCCGGGGAACGTGGGAGACTGGACTTTGCGAAAACCCTTTGGAAGGAAGCAAGATTGGCTGCTGCCCAGGCCTCCAAGGCTAAAGCCGCCACGGTGAACGTGGTCGGTTGGAGGGACGTCACGGCGTCTGCGATTGTGCTCATAACCGGTCCTGAGGAGTACTTGGGGATACGGGCGGTGGACCGGATCCGCTCCCAGGTCCGCGCGGCGGCTCCGGACGTCGAGATCAGCAAACTGAACGCGGCGAGCTACGAGGCCGGGTCGCTAGCGATGGCAGTCACGCCGTCACTGTTCAACGAAGCAAAGCTCATAGAGGTCGAGGGCCTTGAATCAATGAACGATGCCTTCCTCGCCGATGCACTCGCTTATCTGGCGCACCCGGAGAGCGACGTCGTCCTTGTCCTTCGCCACGCCGGAGGTGTCAGGGGCAAAAAGTTGCTCGATGCCGTGAAGAGCGGGGGATGGCCGGTCGTGGAATGCCAACCGCTCAAGAAAGACGCCGAAAAGACCGCATTCGTCGTTACCGAATTCAAGGCCGGTGGTCGGCGCATCGAAGCGGAGGCGGTGCAAGCCCTCGTGAATGCAGTGGGGGCCAGCCTTTCGGAACTCGCCGCGGCATGTAGCCAGCTCATCGCGGATTCAAGTACCACCGTGGACGCAGAGACCGTTGAGCGCTACTATGGCGGCCGGGTCGAAGCAACCGCCTTCAAGGTCGCGGATGCGGCCATGGCCGGAAATAGAGCATTGGCGCTCTCCAGCCTCAGGCACGCGCTGGCTACGGGCGTCGACCCCGTGCCCCTCGTCGCAGCCCTCGCCGCCAAGCTCCGCACCTTGGCCAAGGTCGCAGGTGCCCAGGGCTCGTCCGCCCACATTGCCAAGCAGCTCGGGATGCAGCCTTGGTTGGTAGAACAGGCCCAGCGCGATGTCCGCCGCTGGACGCCGGAGGGCCTGATCCGGTCCATCCAGGCCACGGCCGAAGCCGACGCCCAGGTCAAAGGACTGGCCCGTGATCCCGTTTATGCGGTCGAGCGTGCCGTGACGGTCATTGCGACGTCGGCCCGCGGCCGCTGACCAAAGGCAAACACTGAGCAACGGCAACACTGACCACCGGGCAACACTGAGCGATGCCCACCGGCTGCCATTAAACATCCGAGGCCGGCACCCATCGGGTGCCGGCCTCGGATTCAGCTCAGTCGAACTGGAAAAACCTTAGAGTGCGTTGACCTTCTTGGAGATCGCCGACTTGCGGTTTGCAGCGTTGTTCTTGTGAATAACGCCCTTGCTGACAGCCTTGTCCAGCTTTCGGCTGGCAGCAACAAGAGCCTTGGCAGCGGCATCCTTGTCCGAGGACTCAACGGCGGTGCCGACGGCGCGGATGGCCGTCTTCAACTCAGACTTGACAGCGTTGTTACGCAGGCGGGCCTTCTCGTTGGTGAGGATGCGCTTCTTCTGGGACTTGATATTAGCCACGTGTGTGAACTCTCTTTTTAATGCGGAAATGGTCTAGAGGGTTGTCAGGTTGGCCATCGACTGAGCGGCGTGGGGATGCCTATGGCAGCCAACCATATGTGCCCATCGACCTGCACGGACACACAGCCATAAATACTACCAGACCAGTCACCGATTCCGACGGTTTAGCGCCGTGGCCCTGCCGCGCCGCCCCTCGCGTTGCCCGCCAGGCGACGCGCCACGAGCTCGAAGCTTCGTTTGTTGAGGACCGCGCCTTCGCGCCTGATCTCTGCCGGGTTGAGCCGGATGACCCGGTCCACCTTAACTTCGCTGGGCCTGCCCCGTGAATCCCAAGGGCCGATTCCGATGTCAACGTAGTCGTCCGATCGATTGCCATTGTTGTGATCCTTGCTCGTCAGCATCAACCCGAGCAGCCATCCGTCGTCGCGCCCTATCAACAGTACGGGCCGGTCCTTGCCCTGCGAATAGTCTTCTTCATAGGGCACCCAGGACCAGACGATCTCCCCGGGGTCGGGCTTGCCGTCGGGCTTGGGCGAATAATGGGGCGAAACAGCTCCGCGAAAGTCTCCCGGGTAGGGCCGGCTTGACTGCCCGACGGCGGAGGCCCGCCCGGGTGGCCGGCCTCCGCCCTTGGGCGTGGTGCCAGCCGGAGGCGGTGGACTTACCGGCTTGCCGCCCGCGGATTCAACAATGCGCCTGAGGTAGCCAAAGGAGCCCTTAAGGAGCCTGCCAAGCAAATGTGCGTCCGAAGCCATGGGAACACCGTACTGGTGATCGCGCAGCACGTTGGATATCACAATGCACAACCGCCGCCGTGTTCGTGGGAGACTATTAGTTCAGATATGCGGCATCGGCCGGTTTGGTCAGGACCATTCCGGGAAAAGGCCGTGTGAGTGTCGACAGTAAGGACCCTGCGTGTCTCCCATGGCCCGCACCGCACCGGTGCCCGCCTCGACAGATCCGGCCATCATCCGGAATTTCTGTATCATCGCCCACATCGACCACGGCAAATCGACGCTGGCCGACCGCATGCTGCAGTACACCGGCGTCGTCAAGACCCGCGATATGAAGGCCCAGTACCTGGACCGCATGGATATCGAACGTGAGCGCGGCATCACCATCAAGTCCCAGGCCGTCCGTATGCCGTGGGAACTGGACGGCACCAGCTATGCCCTGAATATGATCGACACTCCCGGCCACGTCGACTTCACGTATGAGGTCTCGCGCTCCCTGGCCGCGTGCGAAGGGGCGGTCCTGCTGGTGGACGCCGCGCAGGGCATTGAGGCACAGACCCTTGCCAACCTTTACCTGGCGATGGAAAACAACCTCACCATCATCCCCGTGCTGAACAAGATCGACCTTCCCGCCGCCCAGCCTGAAAAGTACGCCGCCGAGCTGGCAAGCCTCATCGGAGGCGAGCCTGAGGACGTGCTTCGCGTCTCCGGCAAGACGGGCGCCGGAGTCGAGGACCTGCTCGACAAGATCGTCCGGGATCTGCCGGCGCCGGTCGGGGATCCGGACGCTCCGGCGCGTGCCATGATCTTCGATTCCGTCTACGACACCTACCGAGGGGTCGTCACCTACATCCGGGTGGTGGACGGCATGTTGCACCCCCGGGAACGAATCCAGATGATGTCCACCAGGGCCACGCACGAGCTCTTGGAGATCGGCGTCAGTTCTCCGGAGCCCACCCCCTCCCAGGGCCTGGGTGTCGGTGAGGTGGGCTATCTCATCACCGGCGTGAAGGATGTCCGCCAGTCCAAGGTTGGCGACACCGTCACCAACCAGGCGAAGCCGGCCGCGCAGTCCCTGAGTGGCTACGCCGACGCCAAGCCGATGGTCTTCTCCGGCTTGTACCCCTTGGACGGCACGGATTATCCGGTGCTGCGCGACGCGTTGGAGAAGCTTATGCTCAACGACGCCGCACTGGTCTACGAACCGGAGACCTCGGCGGCGCTCGGCTTTGGCTTCCGCGTGGGCTTCCTTGGACTGCTGCACTTGGAGATCACGCGCGAGCGCCTGGAACGCGAGTACAAGCTGGACCTGATTTCCACGGCTCCGAACGTGGAATACGAGGTCACTCTGGAGGACAAGCGGGTTGTCCACGTCACCAACCCGAGCGAATATCCCACGGGTAAGATCGCCGAAGTCCGTGAGCCGATGGTATCCGCCACCATCCTTGCTCCAAACGAGTTCGTCGGCGCCATCATGGAGCTCTGCCAGAGCCGCCGCGGAGTGATGGGCGGTATGGACTACCTTTCCGAGGACCGGGTGGAAATCCGTTACCGCTTGCCGCTGGCCGAAATCGTCTTCGACTTCTTCGATATCCTCAAATCCAAGACCCGCGGTTACGGCTCGTTGGACTGGAAGGCCGACGGCGAGCAAGTGGCGGACCTCGTAAAGGTCGACATCATGCTCCAAGGCGAACAGGTTGACGCCTTCAGCGCCATCACCCACCGTGACAAGGCATACGCCTATGGCGTGATGATGACCGGCAAGCTTCGCGAGCTCATCCCGCGCCAGCAGTTCGAGGTGCCAATCCAGGCCGCGATCGGCTCGCGCATCATCGCCCGGGAGAGCATCCGCGCCATCCGCAAGGACGTCCTTGCCAAGTGCTACGGCGGCGACATCACGCGTAAGCGCAAGCTTCTGGAAAAGCAGAAGGAAGGCAAGAAGCGAATGAAGATGGTTGGCCGCGTGGAAGTTCCCCAGGAAGCTTTCATCGCAGCCCTCACCACCGAGGAATCCAAGGACAAGGCCAAGAAGTAAGCTGTGCCAAGCGTCCTTCCCCTCGGCGACCCGGCACCGGCGGACGGCATTTTGCCGCCGCAGGTGCTGGACGGCGTCGAATCCCGCAAGTTCGGACTCTACGTCCACATACCGTTCTGCGCAGTGCGCTGTGGGTACTGCGACTTCAATACCTACACCGCAACGGAACTCGGTGGGGGCGCCTCGCAGGACGCATACGCATCGACCGCCGTTTCGGAAGTCGAGTTCGCGGTCCGCGCCATGGAAGCCTCCGGGCTGCCGCCCCGCCCCTTGAGCACCGTGTTCTTCGGCGGCGGCACCCCAACCCTCCTGCCCGCGGAAGATCTCGCACGGATCCTGGCGGCCGCCGTCGGGCATTGGGGCCTGGAAACGGGAGCCGAGGTCACGACCGAAGCGAACCCGGATTCCGTCACGCCGGAGTCGCTCCAACTGCTCGCCGACGCCGGATTCACCCGGGTGTCCTTTGGCATGCAGTCCGCGGTGCCGCACGTGCTCAAGGTCCTGGACCGAACGCACACGCCAAGCCGCGTCCCGCTCGTGGTCCAGTGGGCGCGCGACGCCGGCCTGGCAGTGAGCCTCGACCTCATCTACGGCACCCCCGGAGAGTCAATGGCGGACTGGCAGGCTTCGGTGGAAACCGCGTTGTCCTACGCCCCGGACCACATCAGTGCCTACGCGCTGATCGTGGAGGACGGCACCAAGCTCGCTGCCCAGATCCGACGCGGCGAGGTTCCGGGTATCGATGACGACGACCATGCAGCGAAGTACGAGCTCGCCGAGCAGCTGATCAGCTCGGCCGGACTCAGCTGGTACGAGGTCAGCAATTGGTCCCGCAATCCCGGGCAGGCGTGCCGGCACAACCTCGCCTACTGGCGGGGCGACGATTGGTGGGGGATTGGTCCTGGCGCTCATTCACATGTGGGTGGCGTGCGGTGGTGGAACGTCAAGCACCCGACGGCGTACGCGAACAGGCTCGCCCAAGGGGCATCTCCGGCGGCGGGACGCGAAACGCTCGACGCCGCGACCCGTGAAATTGAGCGCATCATGCTCGAGGCACGCCTTGGCTCAGGGCTCGAGGTGGACGCCCTCGACAAGGTGGGGAGGCATGCGATGGCCGGCCTCATTGCCGATGGACTCGTGGACCCGAAGGCGGCGTTCAACGGACGGTTGGTCCTGACACTGAAAGGCCGGCTCCTCGCCGACGCGGTCGTGCGGCGCATCCTGCCGGACTAGCATTTCCGTTCCGGACCAGCATTCGCACACCGTACTGTAGGTGCCGCTACTTGATCCAGCGCAGGTTGAACCGGTACCGGTGGGGCTGTCCGTGATTGACCCGGATGCCGGCGGACACCGAGAAGCAGGTCACAGCGACCCAGATGGCCGTGGCGATCACGGCGAACAGGTTTCCGACCACCGGCAGCAAGACCAGGATATTGGCAAGCACGGCGGCAAGGGTGGGCGGCAACGTGAAGTTGAGCGCTTCCTTGGATTCCTGGGCGGTGAATGGCCCGCGTTCCCGGAAGATCAGGTAAATCAGCAGCGAGGGCACACAGCCGAGGATCCCACCGAAGTGTGCGAGCGTTGCCCATTGGCGGTCTTCCGTCGCCGTGAGGGGCAGGGCATTGGCAGGAACGCCGTGGTATTGGGACTGGCCCGATACGCCGTCCCGCTCGTCAGGAGCGTTGTCTGCCACTGTTTCTTCCTTCGGGTCTGTCGGTGCGGTGTTGCTGTCCCAGAATACTTGCTCGGCGCGGGATCGGGGACCAACTCAGGGTGCGGTGAGGAAATCTATGACTTCCTCGACCCGCCCAAGCAGCGATGCCTCCAGGTCGGCGTAGCTACGGACGGCGCCGAGTAGTTTCTGCCAGCCAAGCCCGATATCCTCCGCAGTCTTGTGCGGCCAGCCGAACGCTTTCAGGATGCCGGTCTTCCAGTCGGTGCCCCTGGCAATGGCCGGCCACTGCTCGATGCCCAACACCCTGGGCCTGATCGCCTGCCACACGTCCACATAAGGATGGCCGACGATCAGGACGTTCCCGGCTGCTCCCGGCAGGGTCATGGCGTCGGCGGCGATGCGGGATTCTTTAGAATCCGGCACCAAGTGGTCCACAAGAATTCCGAGCTTGCGGCCCGGACCGGGGGAGAAGGCGGCAATCGCGGCTTTGAGGTCATCCACGCCGTGCAAGGGTTCGACGACGATGCCCTCCACGCGCAGGTCGTCTCCCCAGACCTTCTCCACCAGTTCGGCGTCGTGCTTGCCTTCCACCCAAATCCGGCTCGCTTTGGCGACCTGTGCCCGCTGGCCCGCTACGCGCACCGAGCCGGAGGCGGTCCTGCCCGCGGGCACGCTCCGTCCCGCTGGACCGGCGGCCGGCCGCGGAGCGGGGGGCAGGAGCTTTACCGGCTGTCCATCAAGCAGGAACCCGAATCCTAGGCGAAAGGATTTTGTCTTGTTCCGGCGATCCTCCAGCACCACGATGTGCATCCCGCCGGATTTCTCGACCCTGGTCACCGCGCCGACCCACCCCGATTGCACGTCCTCCAGCACCATTCCCCGTTCGACGGGCACCTCGGGCAATTGCCGCTTGCCAGGGGAGGAGAGGTCCTGCGGGCCCCAATTGTCGTAGGACACGGTCTTCACACCACTTTGCGCTAGGGATCTATGGCGGTCCCGGGCACCCCGGGCCGAGCGGGAATCATGTTCGCCGCGAGCGGTACCAATGCTATCAACGCGGTGCCTCATAATAGACTTGTTAGCACTTGGGCATGTTGAGTGCTAAGGAACTACTAGCTGTTGAGCGGAGGTGGGATGTGAGCGAGCCACGCAAGCTCGAGGTGCTGCGCGCCATCGTCGAGGACTACGTTCACTTCCGTGAACCTGTCGGGTCCAAGGCCCTGGTGGAGCGCCATCACCTCGGTGTTTCAAGCGCCACCATCCGCAACGACATGGCGCTGCTGGAAGAAGAAGGCCTCATCGCTGCGCCGCACACGAGCGCGGGCCGTATCCCCACCGACAAGGGTTATCGCCTTTTCGTGGACCGTATTTCCGACGTCAAGCCCCTCTCTGCCGCTGAACGGCGCGCGATCCATTCTTTGCTTGAGGGTCCCGATGACGTCGAGGACATCCTTGAGCGCACCGTTCGGCTTTTGTCGCAACTCACCAACCAAGTCGCCGTCGTGCAGTTCCCGCACCTGAGCCGAGCACGAGTACGGCATATTGAGTTCATCCTCCTGGCTCCGCGCAGAATCCTGGCCGTCCTCATCGCCGATTCCGGGAAAGTGGAACAAGGGGTGGTCGAAGCCGGAGCGGATGTCACCGACGAGGACCTGACCGCTTTGCGCGCCCGTTTCCTCGGAAGCATCGCCGGGTCACAATTGGACCTGTTGCCGCAAGTCCTTCCCTCAGTCGTCGCCTTGTGTCCGCCGTCGCTCCGGGCCCTCGCAAGCCTTCTTGGCCATGGACTGGAAAGGCTCGCGGACAGGAGCCGCGACGAACGGATGGTGATGGCGGGAACGGCGAACCTGGCCCGCTCCAACGTCGATTTCGCGCTCAGTATCGGCCCGGTCCTCGAAGCCCTAGAGGAACAGGTCGTGATGCTGCGCCTCCTTTCGGACATGGCAGAGGATCCCAGGGGCGTTACCGTCAGCATCGGCCGCGAGAACCCGTACGACGGCCTATCGGAGGCTTCAGTGGTCGCTACCGGCTACGGGCCGGGAAGCAGCGCCAAGATCGGCGTCCTTGGGCCAACCCGGATGGACTACCCGAACACCATGGCGGCCGTTCGCGCCGTCGCACGCTACCTTTCACGAATTCTCGGCGGCTGAAACCGCAACGGGGCGGGGTCGCGCAGAGACTCTGCTCCGCAGGAAAACGCAGTACAACCAGGAAGAGATATCGACTTTGAGCAGCCATTATGACGTTCTCGGCGTCTCGCCGGAAGCAACCGGCGAGGAGATCAAGAAGGCGTACCGCAAGCTCGCGCGCAAACTGCACCCGGATGTGAACCCGGGGCAAGGCGCCGCGGACGAATTCAAAGCGGTGACCCATGCCTATGAGGTGCTCTCGGACCCGCAGAAGCGTCGCGTCTACGACGCGACGGGCAACGAGAACGGCACGGACAACGGCTTCGCCGGAGGTTACGCGGGCCAGGGATTCGCCTTCCAGGACATTTTCGACACATTCTTCGGCGGCGGTGGCGGCGGCATGCAAGGTCCCGCTTCGCGCATGCGCCGGGGCCAGGACGCATTGATCAGTGTTCGCATCGACTTGCGGGATGCCGTCTTCGGCGTCAACAAGAAGTTGGAGGTGGACACGGCTGTCGTGTGCCCCACCTGCAACGGTTCGTGCTGCCGGGAAGGCACGCACCCCCAGCGCTGCGACATCTGCGGCGGCAGCGGCCAAGTGCAACGGGCAGTGCGCTCCATCCTTGGCCAGGTCATGACCTCCGCACCGTGCGGTTCGTGTGAGGGCTTCGGCTCGATCATCAAGGATCCGTGCAATGAATGCAACGGCCAGGGCCGTATTCGCAGCCGCCGCTCGCTGACCGTCAAGGTACCGGCCGGCGTGGCAACCGGGACGCGAATCCAACTGTCCGGCCAGGGCGAAGCCGGTCCTGCCGGTGGCCCTCCCGGTGACCTCTATGTCGAGATCCGGGTGAACAGCGACGCCACCTTCGTGCGTGAAGGCGACGACCTGCACGCGACTCTGAGTGTCCCGATGACGGCAGCCGCCTTGGGCACCGAGTTGCAGCTTGATACTTTCGACGGCCCCCAAGAGATCGATGTGAAGTCCGGCACCCAGTCGGGGGAGGTCCTCACGCTGCGCGGACTCGGCGTTACCCACCTTCGGGGCTATGGCCGGGGGGACCTCAAGGTGCATTTGCATGTCGAGACGCCTGGCAAGCTCGACGCCGCGCAGGAGGATCTGCTGCGCCAGCTGGCGAAGTTGCGCGGCGAACAATTCACCGAGGGCAAGCTCGTTGCGAGCGGCGGCATGTTCGCCAAGCTGCGGGACAAGCTCGGTAACCTGTAACAGTGAGCAACCCCGTATTTTTTACCCCTGCGGGAACGCTCGACGGGCTCGCTGCGGGTGACGTTTTCACGCTCGACGGCGCCGAGGCCAGGCACGCGGTCACCGTTAAGCGGCTGGAGGTCGGGGAAGCCGTGGACATCGCCGACGGCCTTGGCAGACGCCTGACGGGGAAAGTCACGGAATCTGGACAGGGAACCTTGACGGTCCTTGCCTCCGAGGTCCTCGATGAGCCCCGCCCGGCGGTGCGGCTCGTCCTCGTCCAGGCGCTTGCCAAGGGAGACCGGGACGAGTTGGCGGTGGAAACGGCTACGGAGCTTGGGATCGATGCCGTCATTCCCTGGCAGTCGGAGCGTTCCATCGTCCGTTGGAAAGGGGAACGGGCAGCCAAGGCCCATGCCAAGTGGCAATCAGTTGTCGCAGCTGCCGCAAAGCAGGCCCGCCGGGCGCGGATTCCGGAGGTCCGCGCCGCCGTCGACGGCTCAGGGCTGGCAGCGGCCGTCCGCGACGCCGACCTCTCGATCATCCTGCATGAGGATGCGAAGCGCCCGTTGCGCGAGGTCCTTGAAAGCCACCTGAATGAGCTCATGGAGGGGAGCCAGCCCGTGGATGGTCCCCGGCCGGGCAGGGAAGTCCTCCTTATCGTGGGACCCGAGGGTGGCATCTCACCGCGCGAAGTGACGAAGCTCAGCGACGTCGGAGCGGTCACCGCCCTGCTGGGCCATCACGTGTTGAGGTCGTCGACAGCCGGACCTGCCGCCGTCGTTCTTGCCAGCGATATCTTGGGACGCTGGGACACGTCCCGTTAACGGACGTTGAACGAGCGCGTGTCCGTGTAGGTGTCGTTGTTGCCGGAACCGACCATGGACACGCGCAGTTCGTAACGTCCTGCGCCGAGCCCGACCGTGAAGCTGAAAGTCCCGCCCTGGCCGGCCACGGTGGACGCCGTGGCCTGCCCCGTCAAATAGGAAGTTTTGTCCCCGTTGGAGTCCTCGCGAAGAATCTGCCAGTGCAATTTCTTCGATGGATCCGTGCTCCGTCCGTTGAACTTGACGGGACCTGACGGCAAAGTGACGTCTTCCTGGGGATCGATAATCCAGACGGGCGCCACCATTGCCGCATCGCGCGTCATCGGTTCACCCAATTTGATCTGTCCGAAAGCCATGTAGTCCCGGTGCCCGTCTACCAGGATGGTCACCTTGATCTGTTGCCCGGAGTCGATAAGGCCGGAACTCGCCGCCGCGGCGGTAGCCGTGTAGACAAGTTGCTGGATCGCCCGCTGCGCCATCCCTGGGTCAAGATTCGAGTTGAAGGCGTCGCGTGAAACGTCGACCGTCACCACGTTCTTGCCCGATATGGAGGTGGCCAGGTCGCTCGGATTCTGCCACGGCGTGAAAAAGTCATGGTCCAGGGGCTTCTGGGACATCATGATGCGCAGGGCGGTCGTCATCGGGTTCTCGTTGCCCGGGTTGTCTCGGAATTCGCGGTAGAGGAAGATATCCGGATCGCTCCGACCGATCCAATACACGGGAATCTTGTTGGAGGCCTGCGTGGTTTCGAGCGGGGCGTTCGTGGCAGGGGCCGTCTGCAGGGCGATGGAAGGGCTCGGCACCGGCGTCGACCCCTGCGAGGCGCGATCGTCGGCGATGCAGCCGGAAAGGAGCAAGGCAGCCGACAGCGTTGCCGCAAGCATGACGGAATGCCGCCGAATGCGGATGCGCTGCGCGATGCCGTGTGCCTTGCTGATGGTTGAATCCTGCTCGTGTTCGGCCGCTGTTGGGTGCGGCATGTCTCGACGAATGGGTGCGGGCTTTTTTGCCCATAAATCAGCTTGGCATAGCCCCACGGGACCCACGTGCGTTTCATGGCTCCCGTGCGGAACTGCAATGCTATTGATACGAGGTCGATACGGAGTTGATACCAAATGTCCGGCGGCCGGACCGTTTTCCTGCCGGGCTTGCCCGTTTCCGTACCGAAGAGGATCTGCTTGCCGCTGTCGCCGTCGCCCGGCTGGCGTAGGATTGGAAGCAATCCGACGCCCCCGGAGTGCATTTTTCGGCAACCGGACATCGGAAAGAATCGACGGATATACCCAAGCCGGAGGAGCACAGGCCGCGAGGCCAGCACTATGACAGAATCATTGAACGGGCGGCCCAGGGCCGGAAGCGTTGACACAGGTCCCGCCGAGTTCCCACACTCAGTCCCGGGCGCCCGAACAGAGGTTGTCGTCTTCGACAACGCTGATCAGATGGTTCAGACCCTTGGCAGCCACGACGAGGCCCTCCGCTATATCGAGCAGCAGTTCCCGGGCGTCGATTTCCATGTGCGTGGCAACGAGCTCTCCTTCAGCGGCCCGGTCCGCGATGTCCCAAGGATCATGCGCCTGCTCGAAGAAGTGCGCGGACTCGTCCGCAAAGGGACGGTCATCACGCCCGAGGTCCTTCAGCAGCTCGTTTCCATGCTTCGGAGCCAATCCCTGCAGAACCCCGTTGAAGTCCTGACACACAACATCCTTTCCAGCCGCGGACGCACGATCCGCCCGAAGACGTTGAACCAGAAGAGCTATGTCGACGCGATTGACGACAACACGGTGATCTTCGGCATCGGGCCTGCGGGCACGGGCAAGACGTACTTGGCGATGGCAAAGGCAGTGCAGGCTTTGCAGCTCAAGGAAGTCAACCGCATCATCCTCACCCGGCCGGCCGTGGAAGCGGGCGAACGCCTCGGCTTCCTGCCGGGTACCCTGAGCGACAAGATCGATCCCTACTTGCGCCCCCTGTACGACGCCTTGCACGACATGATGGACCCGGAATCGATCCCGCGCCTCATGGCCGCGGGCACCATCGAAGTGGCGCCGCTTGCGTACATGCGCGGCCGCACGCTCAACGATGCCTTCATCATTTTGGACGAAGCGCAGAACACGACGGCGGAACAGATGAAGATGTTCCTGACCCGCCTTGGCTTCGGGTCCAAAATGGTGGTCACGGGAGACATCACCCAGGTGGACCTTCCTTTCGGAGCGACCTCCGGGCTGCGGATCGTGCAGGAAATCCTCACCGGGATCGACGGCGTGAATTTCACCACCTTGGACGCTTCCGACGTCGTCAGGCACCGGCTGGTAGCCGATATCGTTTCCGCTTACAGCATTTGGGATGAAAAACACCGCGCGCGTGCCCAGCATGCGACCGCCGCACATGAAAAACGGGGAGAACGCCGATGAGCATTGAGGTCAACAACGAGTCCGGCGTCCACGTGGACGAGGCCCAGCTGGTGACTCTCTCACGGTTCATCTTCGAGCGCTTATATATCCACCCGCAGGCGGAGCTTTCCATCCTGCTGGTGGACGAAAGCGCGATGGAAAAACTCCACATCGAGCTGATGGACGAACCCGGAGCCACGGATGTGCTGTCCGTTCCCATGGACGAGCTGACTCCGGGAACGCCCGGAAGGCCTACCCCGCAAGGCATGTTGGGGGACATTGCGATCTGCCCACAAGTCGCCGAAGTCCAGGCACGCAATGCCGGCCACTCCACGCAGGACGAAATGCTTCTGCTCTGCACCCACGGAATCCTGCACCTTCTCGGTTTCGACCATGCCGAGCCCGAAGAAAAGGCTGAAATGTTCGGCCTGCAGCGCGACCTTCTTTCTGCGTTCCTCGGCAAGGACGCGCCCATGGAGACCATGCAGTGACCTCACTCATCCTGGTCGGGATGGCGTTCGTATTCCTCAGCTTCGTCGCGTTGCTGACCGCGGCAGAGGCTGCATTCAACTTCCTGCCCCGCCATGAGGCCGAACAAGCGCTCCTCAAGAGCCGGGGGACGTCGCTCCGCAGCATCCTCGACCAACCCGTCGCCCACATCCGGGCCCTTCGATTCTGGCGTGTCTGGTTCGAAATGGCCGCAGCGGTGGCTGTCGCCGTCGTGATGCACAGCCTCCTTGACAATGTCTGGCTCGCCGGACTGGCGGCCACGGGCATCATGGCGGTCATCGGTTTCGTCCTTGTCGGCGTATCACCGCGCCAACTCGGACGTGCCCGGGCGGGCGAGGTGGTCCGCTTCTCGGCCCCGCTCATCAGGTTCCTGTGCTGGATCCTTGGCCCGATACCGGGATGGTTGGTGGCCATTGGCAGCGTGGTGGCTCCGGGCGCTCCGGGCGGGGATGAGGGATTCTTCAGCGAAAAGGAGTTCCGCGAGTTCGTGGACCGGGCAACCGAGTCGGATGTGATCGAAGACAGCGAGGCGGAACTCATCCAGTCAGTCTTCGACTTCGGCGACACTTTGGTCCGCTCCGTGATGGTGCCGCGGACCGACGTCGTAAGCATCGAGACCGGCTCAAGCCTGGAGGACGCCATGGCGTTGTTCCTGCGCTCCGGCTATTCGAGAATCCCGGTGATCGGGGAAAACGCGGACCAGATCCGGGGCATCCTGTATTTGAAGGATGTTGCTGCGGCACTGCACCGGCCGGAACAAGCTCCCACCGATCAAACGGTCGAAGACCTCGCCCGGGAAGCGAGGTATGTACCCGAATCCAAGCCCGTCAGCGACCTCCTCAGCGAGCTCCAACAGGAGTCCACGCACGTCGCCGTCGTCATAGACGAATACGGCGGAACTGCCGGCCTCGTCACGTTGGAGGACTTGATCGAGGAAATCGTCGGGGAGATCGTGGACGAATACGACTCCAACGCCGTCGAGGTGGCGGACCTTGGAGACGGCAGCTACCGCATCAGTTCACGCATGAGCATCGACGATCTCGGCGAACTCTTCGATATCGACCTCGACGACGACGAGGTGGACACCGTCGGCGGGCTCCTCGCGAAGGCCCTCGGACGGGTGCCGATTGTCGGCAGCGCGGTCCGTGTTGGGGGCATCTCCCTCAAAGCAGATAGGCTGGAAGGCCGCCGTAACCGGGTCAGCCACATCATTGCGGCAGCCATTCCAAAAGAAGACACTGACCTTGAAGGCCTTATCGACGGGGCCGATACAACGCAACAAGGAGTTCCACGTGAGCAAGCACAATAAGAAGTTCGACGCCGAACAGGACTTCGGCGGCTTCCACGCGGGTTTCTCGGTTCTTGTTGGACGGCCGAACGCCGGTAAATCGACCCTAACGAACGCCCTGGTGGGGCAGAAGGTGGCCATCACCTCGGCGAAGCCACAAACCACCCGGCACACGATCCGCGGCATTGTGCACCGCGAAGACGCCCAGCTGATCCTCGTGGACACACCGGGCCTGCACCGCCCGCGCACCCTGCTGGGCAAGCGGCTCAACGACCTGGTGGCAGATACTCTCGCGGAAGTTGACGCCATCGGTTTTTGCCTCCCCGCCAATGAGAAGATCGGCCCTGGCGACAAGTACATCGCCGCCCAGCTTGCCGCAGTCGGACGTAAGCCCATCGTGGCCATCGTCACCAAGACCGACCTCGTGGACCGGCAGGCCCTCACTGAGCAACTCCTCGCGGTGGCTGAGCTGGGCCGCGAAGTGCTCGGAGAGCAGGGTTGGGCGGACATCGTGCCGGTTTCGGCAGCCGACGGATTCCAGGTCAACACTGTCGCTGACGTGCTCATAGGCCACATGCCCTCGTCACCTCCGCTCTATCCGGACGGTGAGCTCACGGATGAACCGGAAGCCGTGATGGTTGCCGAGCTCATCCGGGAAGCCGCCCTCGAGGGCGTACGCGACGAGCTTCCGCACTCGCTCGCCGTCGTCGTCGAGGAAATCGTGCCGCGCGAGGGCCGCACCGAGGACAACCCGCTTCTCGACGTGCGCGTCAACCTCTACGTCGAGCGTCCCTCGCAGAAAGCCATCATCATCGGCAAGGCCGGCAGCCGCTTGCGCGAGGTCGGTACGAATGCCCGCAAAGGCATCGAAGCGCTCTTGGGAACACGGATTTACCTCGACCTTCACGTCAAGGTGGCGAAGGACTGGCAGCGCGACCCGAAGCAACTCGTGAAGCTTGGATTCTAGTCGCTGGGGATATTCCCAGTTTGGGCCCGTAAAATGGTCCGAATCCCATTTTCCGAGGAAAGGTTGAGCGAGCAGTGCGACGTCGCGATGGACGCGTGCACGAGCCCGGCACCATTGGTGCAACCGGCGCTGCACGTCACGGGCAGGCTCCCGGCACCCCCCGCCACATGAACACCCTAAAGGGCATCCCGCCCTGGCTCAAGATCAGCGCGGTGGCCGTGTCCGTGTTCCTCATTGCCGGCATCGCTTTCGCCGCCTACTGGGTCATCCGTTTGCAATCGAACATCAACAAGGCGCCTTTGTCGGCAGGCGGCGCCCGGACCGAAGTCGCCGCGAACGACGCGACGGACCGCTTGCAGATCCTGATTCTCGGCTCGGACACCCGGGACGGCAAGAACTCCCAGTACGGATCGTCGCAGGACTCCAGCGGCTATGGCCAGTCCGACGTCATGATGCTGTTGGACATCTCCGCGGACAACAAGCGTGTGAGCCTTACGAGCTTCCCGCGGGACCTGTTGGTGGACGTGCCCCAGTGCACCGATCCAAAAACCGGCACGGTCTATGAAGCGCACAAGAACGTCATGATCAACTCGGCCATGGCCGAGGCAGGCATCGGTTGCGCAGTGGACACAGTGAACAAACTCACCGGCCTTGAAATCGACCACTTCATGATGGCCGATTTCAACGCCGTGAAGGAGTTGTCAAACGCAGTCGGCGGCGTCGACGTGTGCGTCAGCAACGCCGTCTACGACCCCGATTCCGGACTGCGGCTGCCCGCAGGTACGTCGAAAGTCCAAGGGGAGCAGGCATTGTCCTTCCTCCGGACCCGCCACGGCTTCGGCGATGGCAGCGACCTCGGCCGCATCCAGGCTCAGCAAGGGTTCCTTTCTTCGCTGACGCGCAAGATCAAGTCCGACGGCACTCTCGGCAATCCGCAAAGCCTCCTGTCCATCGCCGACGTCGTCACCAAGAACCTGACGGTCGACGATCGCTTGGCGTCAGTACAATCGCTCTTGACAATCGGTAGCCGACTGAAGGACATCGACCTGTCCAAGGTGGCCTTCGTGTCCGCGCCCACTGAGCCCGCCGTCGTCGATCCGAACAGGCTCGAGCTGGCGCAGCCGCTGGCGTCCCAGCTTTTCGCCGCGATGCGCGCGAACCTGGACCTGACGAATCCCGGGGCGACCGCGGCCCCCTCTGCGTCCCCGGCCCCGACGAGCAGCGTGCCGCCCAGTACCCCGGCGGCCCCGGTCTATGACAAGGCCCTTCAAGCTGTGACTGTCGCGGACGGTACCGGAATCGCATCGCGCGGCCAAGAGATCGTTACCGCGCTCAAGGGCGGGGGTTTCACGAATACCGGTCACTTCCTTGCCGCGCCCGTGTCCAAGACCGTTGTCTACTATGGAGCCGGCTACGCGGACGTCGCCCCGGATGTGGCCAGCCAACTCGGGATCCCCACGTCCCAAATCGAGCTCTCGAATGGTGTGGCAGGCGTCCAGGTCTATATCGGCAGCGACTTCGATTCCGGGAGCAAATACGGAGTGGCCTCCGTCCCGGCCGACGTCGTCAAGCAGACTGCGGGCGACGTCAAATGCCAGACCGTGAACCCCTTCAATGTAGCCGGCTAAAGGGTCGATTCGCGGCCAAAGTGCCCCCTATTACCAAATACTGACGCGGTCCGCCGGAGACATCCACATACCGTCCCCGGGCTCGACGCCGAAGGCATCATGGAACGAGTCGAGGTTCTTGGCGATGGCATTGGTCCGGAACTCGTTGGGGGAGTGGGGATCCGTGGCAAGGCGCCGGATCGCTTCCTCGGGGCGGATCACTTGCCGCCAGCCGGCAGCCCAGGACATGAAGAAGCGTTGCGCACCCGTAAGGCCTTCCAGCACGGGCGGTTCCTCGCCGTCCAGGCTGAGCAGGTAGGCCTTGTAGGCAATGGTCAGGCCACCGAGGTCGCCGATGTTCTCCCCAAGGGTCAGCTTTCCGTTGACCTTGTGGTCCGGAGCCGCGTAAGGAGCCAGGGCGTCGAACTGGGCAACGAGCTTCCCGGTGAGCCCTTCGAACGCTTTGCGGTCCTCGTCGCTCCACCAGTTGCGCAGGGCCCCACTGCCGTCGAATTGGGAACCTTGGTCGTCGAAACCATGTCCGATCTCGTGGCCGATGATCGCGCCGATACCGCCGTAATTTGCGGCGTCGTCGGCCTCAGCGGTGAAGAAGGGAGGCTGCAGGATCGCGGCTGGAAACACGATCTCGTTCAGCAACGGGTGGTAGTAGGCGTTGACCGTTTGAGGGGTCATAAGCCACTTGTTCAGGTCGACAGGCTTGCCGATCTCGTCGAGGTGGCGGTCGACGTCGGCGTTATGCGCCCGCTCGACGTTTCCCAGGAGATCGGCAGGGTCGATCTCGACGCTGGAATAGTCGATCCACTTGTCCGGGAAGCCGATCTTGGGCCGGAAGGCTTCGAGCTTCTTCAGGGCCTCCGCTTTGGTGGCTTCGCCCATCCACGCGAGCGACGTAATGCTCTGGCGGTAGGCTTCAATGAGCCGCGAAACCAACGCCTGCATGCGGGCCTTGTGCCCTTCCGGGAAGTGGCGCTCGACATAGATTTGCCCCACCGCCTCCCCAAGGGCTGCTTCGACGACGGCGACGCCCCGCTTCCAGCGGTCCTTGTTTTGCGGGGTGCCGCTCAGCGTCGTGCCGTAAAAGTCGAAGTTCGCTTCGACGAACGCGGCCGAAAGGTAAGGAGCGGCGGCGTTCAGCACGCGCAGGGCCAGCCATTCCTGCCACGACGAAAGCGGCTCGGTCTCGACCAGCTTCGCCGCGCCCGCAAAGAAATCCGGCGTGCTCACGACTATCTCGGTGAATTTGTCGGCCTCGATCCGGGCGGAATCGAACCACGAGTCCAGATACGGGAACAGTTCGCGTCCCTCATCCGCGGTCTTCAGGTTGTAGGTCTTCTGCGGATCGCGGAGCGTCACGTTGTCCCAGTGATGGGAAGCCAGGGCCTTCTCCAATGCGACAACCCGGGCGGCAGCGGCTTCGGCATCGGGAACGCCGGCGAGGCCGAAAAGCTTGGCCACGTATGTGCCGTAAGCGGCAACGATCGCCTCGAATTTCTCTTCCCGGTAATAGGATTCGTCGGGCAGGCCCAAGCCGCCCTGCCCGACGTACAGGAGGATCCTGTCCGGGTTGCCGGCATCGGGCGCGGGATAGATGGAGAAAAGTCCGGATACGTCAGAGCGGAAGAGTTGGCCGGTCAGGGCAACCACTTCCGCGGGCGAGGTGGTTGCGAAGACCTGCTCGATCCTGGCGCGTATCGGGCCCATGCCTCTTGCCTCGACGGTTGCTTCGTCCATGAAGCTGTTGTAGAGGTCGCCGATTTTCCGCTCGATCCCGCTTGCTTCGGTGCCCTTCGCCGCAGCGTCCTCGATGATCGCTTTGACGGCCAGCTCGGCACCATCGCGCAAGGCTGTGAAGGTTCCCTCCAGGGCACGATCCTCCGGGATGACGGTTGATTTCAGCCAAGCGCCATTGACGTGCTGGTAGAGGTCGTCCTGCGGCCGAACGCCTTCATCGATGTTAGACAGAGTGATCCCCGACTGCGGCATAAAGAACTCCTTCGGACGACGCAGCGCGTCCGGCTCAAACGCGTCTGCATAGTGGACGTTGCTTCAGGTGTTGCATTGTCATCATACGCACCCGTGTTACTGTGAAATGGTGCGTGCAGGAATGCTTCTCCTTAGCTGCCGCGGCGGGGCCCTGAAAGCGATCAATCGCTAGGCCAACCCTCGCTGCGGAGTTAGCTATGCCCGGCCAATCTTCCATCCGAGATTAGAGCGAGATTAGAGAAAAGGCCCCGACCCATGCACAACGCACAAAAGCCCTCCGGAATGCCCGTACACCGGTACCTGCCGTTCCAAGAGCAAATCAAGGTCGAGCTGCCGGACCGTACTTGGCCAGATAAGGTCATCACCAAAGCTCCGCGCTGGTGCGCAGTGGACCTGCGGGACGGCAACCAGGCACTGATCGACCCCATGAGCCCGGCCCGCAAGCTGAAGATGTTCCAGCTGCTGGTCAAAATGGGCTACAAGGAGATCGAGGTGGGCTTCCCGTCCGCTTCGCAGACCGACTTCGACTTCGTCCGCCAGCTCATCGAAGGCGGCCACATCCCGGATGACGTCACCATCCAGGTCCTCACCCAGGCGCGTGAACACCTGATCGAACGCACCTACGAGTCCTTGGTGGGCGCCAAGCAGGCCATCATCCACCTCTACAACTCCACCTCCGTGCTGCAACGCCGGGTGGTATTCAACCAGGACGAAGACGGCATCCTGGACATCGCCCTGCAGGGTGCCCGCCTGTGCAAAAAGTACGAGGAAACCCTCACGGACACACACATCACGTACGAGTATTCGCCCGAGTCCTTCACGGGCACGGAGCTTGAGTACGCGGCACGCGTCTGCAACGCGATTGCGGACGTATTCGAGGCCTCCGCGGACAAACAGGTCATCATCAACCTGCCGGCCACCGTCGAAATGGCGACGCCTAACGTCTACGCCGATTCCATCGAGTGGATGCACCGGAATCTGCACCCCCGCGAAGGCATCATCATCTCGCTTCACCCTCATAATGACCGCGGCACCGGCGTTGCCGCCGCGGAACTGGGGTACCTCGCAGGCGCGGACCGCATCGAGGGCTGCCTGTTCGGCAACGGCGAACGCACCGGCAACGTAGACCTCGTTACCTTGGGCCTGAACCTGTTCGTGCAAGGCGTCGACCCGATGATCGACTTCTCCGACATCGACGAGATCCGCCGGACGGTCGAGTACTGCAACCAATTGCCTGTCCCGGAGCGGGCCCCCTATGGCGGGGACCTCGTGTTCACCGCGTTTTCCGGATCACACCAGGACGCCATCAAGAAGGGCTTCGAAGCCCTGGAGAAGGATGCGGCCGCTGCCGGCAAGGCCGTGGACGACTTCACCTGGCAGGTTCCTTACCTGCCCATCGACCCCAAGGACCTGGGTCGCAGCTATGAAGCCGTCATCCGCGTGAACTCCCAGTCCGGCAAGGGCGGGGTGGCTTACCTGCTCAAGAACGAGCACAGTTTGGACCTGCCGCGCCGTGCCCAGATCGAATTCTCCGGCGTCATCCAGCACCGCACTGACACGGTAGGCGGCGAAGTCAGCGGCCCGCAGCTATGGGCTATGTTCCAGGACGAATACCTGCCGGCCAGCGCGGCCGATGCCCAGTGGGGACGCTACTCCCTGGGGTCGATCCGTACCGAAACCGACGAATCCGGTGAACTGACCCTCCATGCGGCGCTACGAGTCGATGGAACCGAGACGCAGCGGACCGGCACGGGGAACGGACCTATCGCCGCTCTCCTGGACATCCTGCGCCAGGACGGCGTGGACGTCCGTGTCCTCGATTACTCCGAGCATGCCCTGTCTGAGGGCGGAAGCGCCAGCGCAGCAGCGTACGTCGAGTGCGCCGTCGGTGAGCGGGTCCTCTGGGGCGTAGGTATTGATCCGAACACGAGCACGGCTGCGCTCAAGGCAGTCGTGTCCGCCGTCAACCGCGCGATCAGGGCTGTCCGGGCCTAACGCCACGCGGTCCACGCCGTGCGGCGCCGGAAATCCCTCGCCGCACGGCGCCGTCGGGCCATGAAAGGCCTGGCCTGGTGCGAAGATTAACTGTGGTCAATCCGTCGTTTGCAGCACGGTCCTACAGGGACGATGCCGTGGTGTTGCGCACCCATAAGCTGGGCGAAGCCGACCGGATCATCACCTTGCTGACAAAGCATCACGGCCAAGTCCGCGCCGTGGCGAAGGGCGTCCGGCGCACCAGCAGCCGTTTTGGCGCGCGCCTGGAGCCCTTCATGGTGGCGGACCTTCAATTGGTGTCGGGCCGCAGCCTTGACATCGTCACGCAGGCGGTCGCGAAGGGCGCCTATGGGAGTTCAATCGCCGCTGACTATTCGCGCTACACGGTTGCCGCGGCGATGACGGAGACAGCCGAAAAACTGACCGACGCCGACGCCGATTCGGGCACCGCCCAGTACAACCTCCTCGTAGGAGCGCTGGCATCGCTGAGCCGTTCCGACCACCCTCCGGAACTCATCCTCGATTCCTACCTGCTGCGGGCCCTGGCGACCGGTGGCTGGGCACCGAGTTTCACGGACTGCGCCCGTTGCGGCGCTTCCGGTCCGCACACAGCGTTCTCCGCGCCATTGGGCGGGATGGTCTGCAGCGATTGCCGGCCTCCTGGTTCTCCTGCTCCCGCCCCGGAGACTGTTATTCTCCTCGGCGCCTTGCTCACGGGGGATTGGGCTACTGCGGATGTTTCGGAATCCTTGCACCGGCGCGAAGCAGCCGGCTTGGTGGCAAGCTACCTGCAGTGGCATCTTGAACGAGCCCTGAAATCCCTCAAACATGTGGAGCGAAGCTGATAGTGGCACTGGGAAAGAAGAAGACGGCCTCAACCCGGACAAGCCCGGTCATTGCGCCCTACCCCCACCCATCGGGGGCCACGCCTCCCGCGATACCGGCAGAGTTGATTCCGCAGCACGTCGCAATCGTCATGGACGGAAACGGTCGCTGGGCGAACCAGCGGGGCTTGCCACGCATTGAAGGGCACAAGGCCGGCGAGCCGGCATTGCTGGATGTGATGGCCGGCGCCATCGAACTGGGCATCAAGTATGTCAGCGTCTACGCCTTCTCCACGGAAAACTGGAGGCGTTCACCTGAGGAAGTCCGCTTCCTCATGGGTTTTAACAAAGACGTGCTACGCAGGCAGCGCAACCAGCTTGACGATTGGGGAGTACGCATCCGCTGGGCGGGCCGGCGCCCGAAGCTCTGGGGCTCCGTCATCAAGGAACTTGAGGCAGCGGAGGAGTACACCCGGGCGAACGACACCTGCACGTTGACCATGTGTGTTAATTACGGTGGTCGCGCCGAAATAACGGACGCCGTCGCGGCCATTGCCCAGGACGTTGCCGACGGCCGTTTGAAGCCCGGAGCCGTCACGGAGAAGACGATCCAGAGATACCTCGACGAACCGGATCTTCCGGACGTGGACCTTTTCCTCCGCAGCTCCGGCGAGCAGCGCCTGTCAAACTTCCTCTTGTGGCAATCGGCGTATGCCGAGTTCGTCTTCATGGACACCCTGTGGCCCGACGTCGACCGCAGGACCTTGTGGGACGCCGTCGAGATCTATGCCAAGCGGGACCGGCGCTATGGCGGGGCCGTGGACGCGGCTGCGGCCCGCTGAGCAAGCGCAGTCAATCGGGACAAGCGCAGTCAATCGGGATAGGACGCGAGCCAGATCGCGACGTCGCGATAAGCCTGTTGCCTGACGGTTCGGCGCGAAAGGAAGACATCGTGGAGGGCGCCCGGATAGCGGAACACCGCGGTGCGCCGGCCCAGCCCCAGGGCGCGACGCGCCGTTTGTTCGACATCGATAACAGCGTCAACCCGCATCAGTTCAGCGGTCCACTCGCCTTGGATCCTAGTGCGTCCGGAGAGCAGCACAAGGATTGGCGCGTCGATGTTCAGTTTGCGTTCGACGGCGGCGTGCCCCGCCAACACCGCTTTGGTCCAGCCGGCGCGTATCGGGAATGATGCCCTCGGACGCCAGATCGGGTCCAGGTGCCATTCGCCATGGGCGAGGTTGCTGACGCTTTCCCAATAGGCCGGCATCTCCGGGAAGCGGAAAGGACGCTTAGGGTCGGTGCGTGCAAACGGTTCGACGAGGTGCATCGCGATACTACGGATCAAGCTGCTGCCCTGGAGTTCCAACCAAGGCGAGTTCAACGTCAATGTGGCGATCCGGCCTGGGTTACGATCCGCCCAAAGGGCAGCGACGAGCCCTCCGAGCGAGTGGGCCAGGAGGTGCATTGTCGGCGGGTCGGCGTTGCCCGTGCGTTCGGAGACATCTTGCCGGATCGCTAGCAGCGCCGCATCGAGGTCTTCGTCATAGACAGATAAGTCAGTGGCATAGCCTGGAGTCTGCCCGGGCCGCAGGCTCCGTCCGAACTTCCGCAGGTCCAGGGCATAGAAGTGGAACCCTGAGGCGGACAGGAATTCGGCCAGTTCGGTCTGCATGAAATAGTCGGCCCAGCCGTGGAGGTACAGCACCACCCTTGGCGGTCCGCCCTGGACGGCGTTCTCGCGCCGGCGGCGGCGCCGCGTGAACGTGGTGAGTGCATCGAGGAGGCCGTGCGGGACAGGTTGTGCGGCGACCTCCGGAACGTGCCGTACGAGCGTTGCACAGACCGGGCCTTCTTCGTCTTCCGCCAGCTCGAGTTCAAGGGCCTGATAGGCGGCCCCGAGGAAATCCTGCTGCCAGACCGGCACGCCGAGCTCGGTCGTCATGGCTCGTCCCGGGATTGTCCCGGCTCCCGGCCCGCTTTCGCGCCGCTCCCGGCATCGTAGCGGACATAACCGTGGATCCATCGGGCAAGGCGGTCGTAAGCATCAGCCCGCACGGGAGCCGCCGACAGGAAGACATCGTGGAGTCCGCCATCCACCCTTTCCAAGGTGACAGTACGGCCCAGGGCCATGGCACGCAACGCCATGGTGTTAACGTCAAGCACCGCGTCCGAACGCCGCATCGACTCCTGCCATACCATGCCGTTGGCGCTTGCCCCCGACATCAGGACCAGGATGGGGATATCAATGCGCAGCCCGCGGGCCACTTTCGAATGCCCGCTGAGCACGGCGCTCAGCCATCCCGCCCGCATCGGAAATGCCAAGGGTGGACGATATTTGTCGTCGAGGAGCCATTCGCCTTCCGCCGAGCTGCTGATGCTCCGGTAATAGAACCCCCGTTCAGGCAAGCGGAGGATGGTCTTTGGCCGGAAACGGGCCAAGGGTTTGACCATGGTTTGGGCGGCGCGGCGAACAACCGGGCTGCCGTGCATTTCCAACCACGGGCTATTGAGGACAAGATATTGAACGCTGCCCGGGTGGCTACTGACCCACAGGGCGGCGATCAGCCCGCCCGTCGAATGCCCCATGAGCGTCAACGCCCGCGGCTCACCCCAGTCCGGCCCTTCGCCGCGCTGCCGGTCTGCGGATTTGATCATGTCAATGGCCAGGCCGATTTCGGCATCGTAGTCATCGAGGTGCTCGACGTAGCCGCCCGGGGTGTCCTCCCGCAGGCTTCGGCCATGGTTGTGCATGTCGAGGGCATAGAAGTCGAAGCCTTGCCGTGTCCAGAATTCCGCCAAGGCGACGTTGAAGAAGTAATCGCTCCAGCCGTGGAGGAAGAGGACGGAACCGTTGGCGCCTGCTGGCCGCGGACCGGCGTCAGGACGCGTCCCGGGGTCCCCGGGGGCGTCTTCCCTGGGGGCGTCTTCTCGGGGGGCGTCTTCTCGGGGGACATGGCGCACGAGCGTTGCGTAGCGAACCACTCCATCCTGTCCGCGCGCCTCGAACGCGCAGCTCTCAAAGCCCGCGCCAAGAATGTCGGTCTGCCACTCCATGGAAACAGCTTAGACACTAGCCGCCGCCTCGGGCGGGACTGTACCGCCCACCGGCCGATCCAGTCGACAAGCGGTCCGAGCGGCACAACAAGCAGGTTCGGTTTGGTGCGGGCCCGCTAAACCGGAAAACTAGGAGCATGCGCGTTTACCCCACATTCTTTAAGTTGGCTTTCTCCTGGATGGATGCCGAAAGAGCCCACAAGATCGGCTTCCAGGCGATCCGCTTAGCCCACCGTTCAGGTGCGGGACGCGTTCTGGCGAAAATCACGGCTCCCGACAGTTCGCTGCGGACCGAGGCCTTCGGACTGACTTTCCCTTCGCCGTTTGGCCTCGCGGCCGGCTTTGACAAGGAAGGCCACGGCATCGAGGCGCTTTCCGAGCTGGGCTTCGGGCACGTAGAGGTCGGAACCATCACCGGCCAGGCTCAGCCAGGCAACGAAAAGCCGCGGCTGTTCCGTCTGGTCGAAGACAAAGCGGTGATCAACCGCATGGGTTTCAACAACGATGGAGCAGCGGCTGTGGCGCCCCGGCTCAAAGCAGCCCGCGCCGCGTTGCAGAGGACGCATGCCGGAGTTCGTCCGGTCATAGGCGTCAACATCGGCAAGACGAAAGTCGTGGAACTCGATGACGCTGTTGAGGACTATTTGGTCAGCGCACGCAGCCTGGCGCCCGCGGCCGATTACCTTGTGGTCAACGTCAGCTCACCGAACACTCCCGGGCTCCGCCTGCTCCAGAATGTTGAGACCCTCCGTCCACTCCTGCGCGCAGTGGGCGACGCCGCGGACGAAGCGGCCGGCCGGCACGTTCCCCTCCTGGTCAAGATCGCTCCGGACTTGAGCGATGAGGATATCGACGACGTCGCCAGGCTTGCCCTGGACCTGAAGCTCGACGGCATTATCGCCACCAACACCACGATCACCAGGGAGGGGCTCGTCTCCGATTCCGCCAAGGTGGCTGCCTGCGGAGCGGGAGGCCTTTCCGGCGCACCCCTCAAGGAACGGTCTCTCGACGTCCTGCGCCGCCTGAAAGCCGCGGTCGGCGAGCAACTCGTGCTTGTGGCGGTCGGCGGCGTACAGTCCGCCGCCGATGTGCAGGAGAGGCTCGACGCCGGAGCAACCTTGGTACAGGGGTACACCGCGTTCCTCTACGAAGGCCCCTTCTGGGCCGCGGGCATCAACAAGGCGCTGGCGAAGCGTCGCCGCTAATTAAGGCGCAGGTTCCGCACGAAGAAAGACCCTGGAACGATGAGTTCCAGGGTCTTTTTGCGAGTCGGAGGTGGAGGCCCGCCGGTCGGGGGAGCGGTTCCGGAATTAGGACGGATACTGGCCGCGGCTGACCTGCGGTTTCGGCAGGCGCAGGCGGCGGAATTGCAGGGAGCGCATGCTGCCGTACCAGATGGTACCCCGTTCCACCTCGCCGAACTTCCGGGTCAACGCCTTCCGGAGCTTCCTGGACAGGATGAAGACGTCCACGAAGACAGCCAGGAACATGACCCAGAAGCCGATCAGCACGTAGCTAAGTGCATCGCTGCCCGCCGGAATGACGAATGAGATCACGACGAAGAGCAGTGCCCCGAACATGAGGTACTCCCCAAGGCTGAAGCGGGCGTCGACGAAGTCACGGGCAAAGCGCTTCTGCGGACCTTTGTCGCGCAGTGGCAGGTACTTTTCGTCGCCGGTGTCGAGTGCACGGCGCATCCTCTGACGCTGGTCCTGCACGGCAAGCCGCTCGGCTTCCTTCGAAGCCTTCCGGTCCGTCGGCACCAAGGGGCGCTTGCGGGCAGCTACCTGTTCCTTGCGCTTGGGCGTGGGCGCGCCTTTGCCTGCACCTCTCGCGGTGGCCTCGGCGGCAAGCTGGTCTATTGAGTCTTGAGCGCTGGGCTCGTCCTTTTTTCGTCCAAACACCCCTACAGAATACCCCGTGGGGACCGGCCCAAAGCCAAGCTGGGTGCGGCTCCGCCAACAGTCCCGCAACGCGGTCCGGCTGGTTTCCCCGTCCAGTTCCCGGCGGTAGTGTTTGGGCCATGACTTCAACGAATGCGGAGATCCCGCAAACTTTTTCCGGCGCCTCCGGCGAGATCGACGTCGTTTCGCTTAAGTCCGCCGTCGACGCTTCTTTCGCACAAACCTTGTCCCGGTTGAAAGCCCTCGTAGCCATCCCCGGAATTGCGTGGCCCAGCTTCGATCCTGCCGAGCTGGACCGTAGCGCCGATGCTGTCGCCGCCCTGGTCCGCGAATCCGGCTTCTCCGAGGTCCAGATCCTTCGTTGCGACAAGAGCGACGGGACGCCTGGCGGACCTGCCGTGGTGGCGAGGCGACTCGCGGCCCCGGGCAAGCCAACGATCCTGCTCTATGCACACCATGACGTCCAACCGCCCGGTGACCGGGCCTTGTGGGATTCCCGGCCTTTTGTGGCGGAGGAGCGGGAAGGCCGTTTGTTCGGGCGTGGAGCAGCGGACGACAAAGCCGGAATCATGGCGCACTTGGCCGCATTTGCCGCCGTGACCGAGGTTCTGGGCGATGATTTCGGCCTGGGCGTTACCTTATTCTTCGAAGGCGAGGAAGAAGCAGGCTCACCGACTTTCCGGGCCTTCCTCGAAGCCCATCGGGAACTCCTGAAGGCCAACGTGATTGTCGTTGCCGACTCCAGTAACTGGAAGGTCGGCGTTCCGGCTTTGACCACCAGCCTGCGGGGCCTCGTGGACGGTACTTTCGAAGTACGGGTCCTCGACCATGCAGTGCATTCAGGAATGTTCGGCGGCCCCGTGTTGGACGCCCAAACCTTGCTGGCCCGGCTGATCGCCACTTTGCACGACGACGATGGCAGTGTTGCGATCGAGGGTTTGGTCGCGAAAGACCAGGTCGTCCAGGACGTGGACGAGGACCAGTACCGCGCCGACGCTTCAGTGCTCGACGGCGTACGGCTCGCCGGGACGGGCAGCCTCGCATCGCGGCTATGGACGAAACCGGCACTGTCCATCATTGGTATCGACGCCCCTGCCGTCGACGTGGCATCGAATACCTTGCTCCCGGTCGCAAGGGCGAAGTTCAGCCTACGGCTAGCGCCCGGCCAGGATCCGGATGCCGCCATGGATGCAGTGCGGCGGCACCTTGAAGCGAACGCTCCATTTGGGGCTTCCGTGGTCTTCACACCGGGGGAGCGGGGCAACGCTTTCTCAACCGATACCCATTCCCCGGCGGCGCGGACCGCCGTGTGGGCGCTGGGTGAAGCATGGGGAGTGCCGGCAGTCGAAATGGGAATCGGCGGATCCATACCCTTTATCGCCGACCTGACAGACACGTATCCGGACGTCCAAATCCTGGTCACAGGCGTCGAGGACCCGGATTCCCGTGCCCACAGCGCCAACGAGTCGCTGCATCTTGGAGACTTCCGGAATGCCGTCCTCGCCGAAGCCCTCATGCTTGCCCGGTTCAATTCGCAGGGCCTCTGATGCGCAGGGCCTGACGGATAGCCCGAAAGTCCGTACCAAGGGGAACAAGGTAACGGTTCACGCGGTTACGTTAGGAGTTATAGCTATGCGAAAGCTGGACGTAGCATGGAGCTATAACCCGTAGGTATCTGGGTAAGGGCAGGCAGTGCGCAGGCGCTGCCGCCAAGAGCGTTATAAGAAGGTAGGCCAATGAGCACTGCAACCAACGAAAACAGCACCGGAGCGCAACTCGGAGGCGCGGAGCTTCCCGAGCACGAGGTGAAGCTGACCGATGTCGCCGCAGGAAAGGTCCGCAGCCTTCTCGAGCAGGAAGGACGCACCGACCTCCGGCTTCGCGTCGCGGTGCAGCCCGGCGGCTGCTCGGGCCTGATCTACCAGCTCTACTTCGATGAGCGCCTCCTGGACGGCGACGCCGTGCGTGACTACGACGGGGTCGAAGTCGTCGTCGACAAAATGAGCGTGCCCTACCTCAGTGGTGCGAGCATCGACTTCGAGGACACCATCTCGAAGCAAGGCTTCACGATCGACAACCCGAACGCCGGCGGCTCCTGCGCCTGCGGCGATTCGTTCCACTAACCGGGGCAACCGCGGACCGTTACTCCTGTTCAGGGACGGAATTCAGTCCGGACCGACGCACTGGGGCTACATGTCGGCGAAAACCGCTTCCTAGCGGTAAGCTCTACATCGGGTAGTAAAACTTTATTGTGCCCGGTGGGCCTTTGGCCTGCCGGGCTGCAGCAACAAGAGGAAGGGCCGTCTGTGAGTTCGCAGAACCGAACCGGCAGCCGACGCAAAAAGATCATTTCGATCAGTGGCTTGGCACTAGCCGGCGCGTTGGTTTTGACCGGATGTTCACCAGAGGTAGGGAAGGGCTGGTTGCCCACCGAGCGTGGGACCACCAGCAACACCGATCGCATCATGGACCTCTGGGTCAACTCATGGATCGCCGCCCTCGCTGTCGGTATTATCACTTGGGGCTTGATGGTCTGGTGCGTCATCGCCTACCGTCGCCGCAAGGGCACGGTCGGATTCCCCAAGCAGCTAAGCTACAACCTCCCGCTCGAGGTTTTTTATCTGACGATCCCCCTGTTCATGGTGCTGGTGTTCTTCTACTTCACCGACCAGGACCAGCGGGCCATTGACGACCGCTCGCAGCCGGCAGACGTCACCATCGACGTCGTCGGCAAGCAGTGGGCCTGGGACTTCAACTACGTGAAGGGCTCGGTCATCACTGATGACGTCCATGAAGCAGGAGTCCAGGCACACCTTACGGGGGCCGCGATCGACTTGAACCAGTTGCCGACGCTATACCTTCCCGTGGGTAAGTCTGTTGACTTCGAGTTGAACTCCCGCGACGTCATCCACTCCTTCTGGGTTCCCGCCTTCCTGCAGAAGCGCGACGTGATCCCCGGCAAGACCAACTACATTAGGTTGACCCCCACGAAGGAGGGCACCTACGACGGCAAATGCGCCGAACTCTGCGGTGAGTACCACTCCGAGATGCTGTTCCGCGTCAAGGTCGTTTCCGAGGCTGAATTCCAGGCTCACATGGATCAGCTCAAGAAGGCTGGCAACACGGGTCTTCTCGATTCGAAGTACGACCGCAACCCGAACCTGAACGAGAAGAATTAAGGGAAGCGACGTGGCTACTTACACTCAATCGCCCGGAGTCCTCGAGGCTCCGGTAGTACCGAAATCCAAGGGACGCATCGTCGTCAACTGGATCACCTCCACCGACCACAAGACGATCGGGTACATGTACCTGATTGCCTCGTTCGTGTTCTTCTGCCTGGGTGGCGTCATGGCGCTGCTGATGCGCGCCGAGCTCTTCGAGCCCGGCATGCAGATCCTGCAGACCAAGGAGCAGTACAACCAGCTCTTTACGATGCACGGCACGGTGATGCTGCTGATGTTCGCGACGCCGCTCTTTGCCGGCTTCGCGAACGTGATCATGCCTTTGCAGATCGGCGCTCCCGACGTCGCCTTCCCGCGACTGAACGCGCTGGCCTTCTGGTTCTTCCTGTTTGGTTCGACCATCGCCGTTTCCGGCTTCATCACCCCGCAGGGTGCCGCGTCATTCGGCTGGTTCGCGTATGCGCCGTTGTCGGATACGACATTCACCCCGGGCGTCGGCGGTGATCTTTGGGTCTTCGGCCTGGCCCTGTCCGGTTTCGGTACGATCCTGGGTGCGGTGAACTTCATCACCACCATCATCTGCATGCGCGCTCCCGGTATGACGATGTGGCGGATGCCGATCTTTACCTGGAACACCCTGGTGACGGCGATCCTGGTCCTGATGGCCTTCCCGCCCCTTGCCGCAGCCCTGTTCGCGCTGGGCGCAGACCGCCGCTTCGGCGCCCACATCTTCGATCCCGAGAACGGTGGAGCTGTGCTGTGGCAGCACCTGTTCTGGTTCTTCGGCCACCCCGAGGTGTACATCATCGCGCTGCCGTTCTTCGGCATCGTCTCGGAGATCTTCCCGGTCTTTAGCCGCAAGCCGATCTTCGGCTACAAGGGCCTGGTCTACGCGACCATCTCCATCGCCGCCCTGTCGGTGACCGTGTGGGCGCACCACATGTACGTCACAGGCTCCGTGCTGTTGCCCTTCTTCTCCTTCATGACCATGCTCATCGCGGTGCCCACCGGCGTGAAGTTCTTCAACTGGATCGGAACCCTGTGGCAGGGCTCGATCACCTTCGAAACCCCGATGCTGTGGAGCATCGGCTTCCTGGTGACGTTCCTCTTCGGCGGCCTGACCGGCATCATCCTGGCCTCCCCGCCGCTGGACTTCCACGTCTCGGACTCCTACTTCGTGGTCGCGCACTTCCACTACGTGGTCTTCGGCACCGTGGTGTTCGCGATGTTCGCCGGGTTCTACTTCTGGTGGCCCAAGTGGACCGGAAAGATGCTCAACGAGCGCCTCGGCAAGATCCACTTCTGGCTGCTGTTCCTGGGCTTCCACGGCACCTTCCTGATCCAGCACTGGCTCGGCGTAGAGGGCATGCCCCGCCGTTACGCGGACTACCTGCCCCAGGACAACTTCACCTGGATGAACCAGTTCTCCACCATCTCCTCCTTCGTCCTGGGCGCTTCGCTGCTGCCGTTCTTCTGGAACGTCTACATCACCTGGCGCAGCAACAAAAAGGTCGAAGTAGACGATCCCTGGGGCTTCGGCGCCTCCCTCGAATGGGCAACCTCCTGCCCACCGCCGCGCCACAACTTCACCTCCCTGCCCCGCATCCGCTCCGAACGCCCGGCCCTCGACCTCCACCACCCGGAGCTGGCGCAGGTCCACACTGCCCGTCAGCCGGAAACGGCAGCATCCATGCTCGGCAACGCAGAACAGAAGGACGTGTAATGCGAGTTGAATCGTGGCTCTTCGGAGCGGGAATTTTCTTCTTCGTCCCGGTCTCCCTGGCCTACGGGTTCTTTACCCACTGGTCCGAGTGGGTTGGAACCTTGGGCATTCTGCTGGTCGGTGGCCTGGCAGGCATGATCGGTGCCTACCTCGGCTTCACCGGCAAGCGCGTCGGCATGCGCCCGGAAGACCGTGCGGATGCTGAGATACACGAAGGAGCCGGTGAGCAGGGGCACTTTAGCCCTTGGAGCTGGTGGCCGCTGGTCCTCGGCTTGTCCTGCGCTGGAGGCTTCCTCGGCCTGGCAATCGGCTTCTGGGTAACGTTCATCGCTGCTGGCCTCGCAATCGTCGCCTTGGTTGGCTGGGTGTTCGAATACAGCCGCGGAGACCACGCGCACTAGACGGAGCTTAGAGCCCACGCTCAAGCACTTTCTGCAACGACGGCGGCCCCACCAAATGGTGGGGCCGCCGTCGTTCTCTGCCATTAAACCCTGTTAGCGCGCCTCTGCGGCCTCTATGATGGCCGACAGGGATAGCAGGACGCTACTTACCTCTGCGAGGGTCTGATTCGCTGGAAGGGCCTCTCTAGCGACAGCGAGGATTACTTCGCAGCCATTGCCGAAATCCTCGGTCATCACTTCAAGCAACGAGCGGGCGTCCACGGCACGTCCATTGGGCTTCCTGATCGTCACGGGAAGGCCTGTAGCTGTCGCTGCCCGCACAAACACGGCTGCAGCCCTGGCATGAAGGCCAATTTCTGCAGCGACGACGGCTTTTTGCTCGGGCAAGCTGGCTCCTACGGCTCGGACGGCCATCGCCGACTTCAAATTCGATCCAAACAAGTTTACCGCCCCCGAAGGAACGCCTCATCCTCAACGTCCGGCTGGTCTAGACCTGCCGCAGAATTGCCCTAACCTTGTGTCATGGAAGATTTCTTGGCCCCGGAACGCCATGCCTGCTGAGGCGTCGAAAATAGTCGGGGAGATCGACCGCAAGAGCGGGACCCCCATCTACATCCAACTACGTGAACTCCTTCGGACCTACATTGCCGAAGCTTGCCGGCCAGGGGCAGCATTGCCGTCCGAACGCGATTTGTCCGAACGATTCGGATTGGCCCGGATGACGGTGCGCCAGGCGATCGACGCCCTCGTCGGAGAGGAAGTCATCGAACGCGTGGTGGGGTTGGGGACCTTCGTTCGAAAGCCAAAACTGGATCTTCAGGTCAAACTCACCTCCTACAGCGAGGAGATGCAGCGACGCGGGATGGTCCCGGCCGCTAAAGTGCTCAGCTTCGAGCAGATCGCTGCTAGTGCCTTCCTGGCGCGCGAACTACAACTTGACGAAGGGACGCCCCTGGTGCGCTTCAGGCGCCTCCTCCTCGCGGACAACGAACCGATGAGCGTCGACGAGAACTTCATTCCCGCGCACCGGGTCCCGGGGCTTCTGGACGAGGCGCCACCCACTTCTTTGTACAACGTGCTCAGCGAGAAGTACGGCCTCGTCATGGAATGGGGCGAGGACATGATCGAGGCGACTGCGGCCTCGCCTTCGACGGCGCGCCTGTTGAATGTCGACGTTGGCACTCCGCTGCTGAAGATCCAACGCCACGCTTTCGTCGCGCGGGCAATGGTGGACTATTCCGTGTCCTACTATCGTGCCGACCGATACAAGCTGTGGGTGCCGTTGCAGCGGCCTGGTGTCCGTTCTACCAGGAGCCAGGCGACCGGATATCGAAACCACTAAGCAACTGGCTCTTATAAGGAGCGGTTACAAAGCAAAAAGGGAGGTCCCCGTCCATATGGACGAGGACCTCCCTTTTTGCTGGCAGAAACCGGTTAGTGGCTGAGGCTCTTTGCCTCGGCACCGGCCTCGATGGCCTCGTGGCCGTGACCATGAGCGGCTTCGAGTTCGGCCGGAGTTGCCGGAGCGACGCGATCTTCGAAGAACCACTTCGAGAGAGCGGCGCGGCGCTTTTCCGTCCGGGTAACGACGCCATGCTCGTTCGGCTGTGCCGGAATGGGCATCGGCGATTCGAAGCCCACAAGCTTGTACTGCTTGTAGTCGTTAAGCGGAGCGTGCACCTCGATGAACTCACCGTGCGGCAGCCGGACGATACGTCCGGTTTCGCGCCCGTGGAGGGCGATTTCGCGATCCTTGCGCTGCAGTGCAAGGGCGACCCGCTTGGTCACGATGAACGCGATGACCGGGCCGAGGAAGAACAGCGCCCGCAGCCAGTACGTGACATCGTTCAGGGCGACGTGGAAGTGGGTCGCGATCAGGTCGGAACCAGCTGCTGCCCACATGACGCAGTACCAGGTGAAGCCTGCCACGCCGATGGCCGTGCGGGTCGGCGCGTTGCGCGGACGGTCGAGCACGTGGTGCTCGCGGTTGTCCTTCGTGATCCAGCGCTCGATCCACGGATAGGTGAACAGCACCGTGAAGATGATGCCCGCGGGAACAAGGGCGGGGAGCAGCACATTGAGCGTCAGCGTGTGGCCGAAGATGATGTACTCAAAGTGGAAGTTGTTCACCACGCCTGGCATCAAGCGGAGGGCACCGTCGACAAATCCGATGTACCAGTCAGGCTGGGTGCCTGCGGATACGGGGGAAGGGTCGTACGGACCGTAGTTCCAGATGGGGTTGATCGTGAATCCCGCAGCCATGAGGGCGACAACGCCGAACACGATGAAGAAGAAGCCACCGGCCTTTGCGGCGTAGACCGGGCCCAAGGGGTATCCGACGACATTTCCGTCATTGCGGCCCGGACCGGGGTACTGGGTGTGCTTGTGGACGACCACCATGAACAGGTGGATGACGATCATCAGCAGGATGAGGGCCGGCACCAGCAGGATGTGGAGCACGTAGAGGCGCCCGATGATCGCGGTGCCCGGGAACTCGCCACCGAAGAGGAAGAACGAAATGTACGTTCCAATGACCGGGATCGACTTGATGACACCGTCGATGATTCGCAAACCGTTGCCGGAAAGAAGGTCATCGGGGAGCGAGTAGCCCGTGAAGCCCGCGGCCATCGCCAGGATAAGGAGGACGCCACCAACAACCCAGTTCATTTCACGCGGTTTGCGGAACGCACCCGTGAAAAAGACGCGCAGCATGTGGACGCCAAGCGAGGCCACGAACAGCAGCGCTGCCCAGTGGTGGACCTGGCGGAAGAACAAGCCACCGCGGACATCGAAGGAAATGTTCAATGAGGAGTTGTATGCCACGGACATTTCCACGTTGTACAGCGGTGTGTACGAGCCGTGGTAGTGAGTCTCCGCCATCGAGGGGTCGAAGAAGAAGGTCAGGAAGGTACCCGACATCAGCAAGATGACGAAGGAGTACAGCGCCACCTCGCCGAACATGAACGACCAGTGGTCGGGGAAGACCTTCCGGCCGAATTCACGAAGGATTCCCGACCCGCCAACACGCTCGTCAACGAAGTCGGTGAAACGTCCGACTTTGGTTTTTGCTACGAAGGGGACTTCAGCTGTTGATGAGGCGCTCATGCTCGTCACGCTCCCAGTAACTCGGGCCTACAGGTTCTTTGAAGTCGCTCGTTGCTACCAGGTAGCCCTCGGCATCTACAGCGATGGGCAGCTGGGGGAGCGGACGGCTGGCGGGGCCGAAGATGACCTTGCATTCCTGGGTGAGGTCGAAGGTCGACTGGTGGCACGGGCACAGCAGGTGGTGCGTCTGCTGCTCGTACAGAGCGACAGGGCAGCCAACGTGGGTGCAGATCTTGGAGTAGGCAACGATTCCGTTGTAGCTCCACGTTTCCCGGCCCTTGGAAATAGTCAAGTCGTCCGGGTTGAGGCGCATGAGCAGGACGACGGCTTTCGCCTTCGCGTTCAGCTTGCCTTCCTCGAGCTCGTTGAGGCCTTCGGGAATGACGTGGAAGGCGGAACCTATGGTCACGTCCGATGCCTTGATCGGCGTGCCGTCGGGGTCGCGGGTGAGGCGCTTGAGCTTTCCATCCTGGGGAGCCCACATCGTGTGCGCGAGCTTGTCATCGGGGCGGGGACCGAGGTCAGCGAAAACAGCCAATGCCGGCAGGGGAGCCAGAGCCATAGCGCCCAGCAGCGTGTTCCGGATCAACGGGCGGCGCTTGATGCCGGTCTCTTCGACGATGTCATCGACGATTCGTACGGCGGCCTGCCGGTCTTCCTCGGTGCGGATTGCGTGGCGCTCCTCCGAAACCTCGTGGTCCGGCATGAGGGCCTTGGCCCAATGCACGATGCCAGTACCGATGCCAAGCATTGCGAACGCGGTGCCAAGTCCCAGCAGCAAGTTCTGCGTGCGGATCGTTTCGATCGTGGAGTCATTTCCAAGATCGATGGCGAAATACGCTACCAGGAAGACCAGCGTTCCGATGACCGAGATGCCAAACAGAATGGCTACCTGTCGTTCGGCGCGCTTAGCGGCTTTCGGGTCCGTGTCAGCCAGGCGCAAACGGTGTGGTGGAAGTCCAGGGTCCTGGAACTTCTCCACAACATTCTGACCAGCCGTAGCTACCGTGCCCGAGTGGTTCGGACTGCCGTCACTATGGTTGCCCATAATTCGCCTCATCCTTCTCTCGTTGTCCCGGCCTTAGCCGGGTTGTTGTTCAATTCAAAACTGCTGTGGGTGACAGCAGAAGCTCTCTTGCTGTGCTTGCCTACGACGTGCGTGAAGTAAGCCAGATGGTGAAGGCGATGATGACGCCGAGGCCTGCGACCCAGACGAAGAGGCCTTCGGAAACCGGTCCCAAGGAGCCAAGGTCCGCGCCGCCCGGCGAACCGTTGGCCTCGATCTTCTTCAGGAAGGTGATGATGTCGCGCTTGCCTTCAGGGGAGATGTTGGCGTCGTTGAAGACGGGCATGTTCTGCGGCCCTGTGACCATCGCCTCGTAGATGTGCTGACCCGAAACGCCAGCGAGTGCCGGAGCAAACTTTCCACGGGTCAAGGCACCACCGGCAGCAGCGGCGTTGTGGCACATGGCGCAGTTGACGCGGAAGAGCTCGCCACCCTTGGCGGCGTCTCCCTTTTCGTCAAGCAGCGAGGCGTCCGGGATACCGGGGCCGGCGCCCAGCGAAGCGATGTACGCTGCGAGCTCCTGCGTCTGCTGATCGTTGAACTGCCGCGGCTTTTCCTGGGCCTGGGGTCCGTTCATCTGCATGGGCATACGTCCGGTGCCAACTTGGAAGTCAACAGCAGCAGCACCAACGCCGACCAGCGAAGGGGCATCCTTCGACCCGCTCGCGCCCATGCCGTGGCAGGTGGCGCAGTTAGCCGCAAAGAGCTTTCCACCCTCCTCGACATCGCTTGCGCTGTATGTGGTGGTATCTGCCTTCGCCTGGTTGACCGTTGTCGCAACGGCGTAAAGCCCACCAATGACGAGGAGTCCCATCAGCAGCAGCGCAATGGCTGCCAGTGGATGACGTCGCTTCTGCGAGAGTGCCTTCACGTGGTGGTTCCTTTTTTCGATCCTGCGTCGGCTCCGTGAGCCGCTTCTTGAAAATTCATCCTCTTGCAGGGCAAGAGTCAGTACTGGGTTACTTCAGGACGTAGATGACCAGGAAGAGGCCGATCCACACAACGTCCACGAAGTGCCAGTAGTAAGAGGTGACGATTGCCGACGTCGCTTCAAAGTGTCCGAACTTCTTGGCAGCGTATGCGCGGCCAATGATGAAGAGGAAGGCGATGAGGCCGCCAATCACGTGGAGGCCGTGGAAGCCGGTAGTGATGTAGAACGACGAACCGTATGCGTTGGCCGAAAGCGTCACATGCTCGGAGACGAGCATGGCGTACTCGGTGGTCTGGCCGGCAACGAAGAAGGAGCCCATGAGGAACGTGAGGATAAACCATTCGTTCATGCCCCAGCGGGTCAACTGCAGCACGCCGCCTCGACGACGCGGCTCAAGTCGCTCGGCGGCGAACACACCCATCTGGCAAGTAAAGGAACTGGCCACGAGGACGATGGTGTTGACAAGCGCAAACGGGAAGTTGAGCTTGCTGGTTTCTTCGGCCCACAACGCACCCGACGTGGAGCGCAGGGTGAAGTACATGGCAAAGAGACCGGCGAAGAACATCAACTCGCTGGACAGCCACACAACGGTTCCAACAGAAACCAAATTGGGGCGATTCAGAGTCGGGTGCGCCGGGGTACTGGGGGCATGGGTCGCAGATGTCACAAGGACATTATGTCTGTAAAAGTCCTGAGTTCCCAATGCAAACCGCCTCTTGGGGGAACTTTTTCTACAAACACGCGAAATCGCGCGGAAAAGTTCCGGGACACGTCGCATTCGTCAGGGAGCCGGGTGGATGGCTAGCATCAAGTGGTGACTTCACAGGCATCTGCACAGCAGGCAAGCAACTCGTGGCCCGGGCTGATCTCCGCCCTGATCAAGGGAAACGACCTCTCGGTCGAAAACACCGCGTGGGCCATGAACACCATCATGGCCGGGGAGGCAGCCCCTTCCCAGATTGCCGGATTCCTGGTTGCCCTTCGCGCAAAGGGAGAAACAGTCGAGGAAGTCACGGGACTTGTCGAGGCCATGCTCGCCAATGCCAACCCCATAAGCATTCCCGGCGAGAAGCTCGACATCGTGGGGACCGGCGGCGATCAGTTGAACACCGTCAACATCTCCACCATGGCTGCCCTCGTCGCTGCGGGTGCCGGGGCTCGCGTGGTCAAACATGGAAACCGGGCTGCATCGTCGTCGTCAGGATCCGCGGACGTCCTCGAAGCCCTCGGCGTGCGGCTGGACCTGCCTATCGAACGTGTTGCCCGCAATGCCGAAGAGGCAGGAATCACGTTCTGCTTCGCCCAAGTGTTCCACCCATCTTTCCGTCACACTGGCGTGGTCCGGGCCCAACTCGGCATCCCCACGGCATTCAACTTTCTTGGGCCGATGACAAATCCCGCCCATGTCCAGGCCTCGGCGGTAGGCGTCGCAAACGCCACCATGGCGCCGCTCATCGCCGGAGTCCTGGCGCGGCGGGGGAGCCGCGGCCTGGTGTTCAGGGGCGAAGACGGCCTTGACGAACTCACCACCACCGGGCCCTCCACCGTATGGGAGATTCGGGACGGCCAGGTGGCCGAACTGCACTTCTCGCCGGCGGACCTTGGCATCGCCCGGGCGACCATCGCCGATCTTCGAGGTGGCAATGCAGAGGCGAATGCCGCCGTCGTACGCGAAGTGCTGGGCGGCAAAACGGGAGCCGTTCGCGATGCCGTATTGCTCAATGCGGCCGCCGGCCTGGTGGCCTTCGATACATCGGCCGATGGAGCCTTCCTGGAGCGGATGCGCGACGCGCTGGAGCGCGCCGCGGAATCGATCGATTCAGGCTCGGCTTCGCGGGTCCTGGATGCCTGGGTCGGCCTGAGCAAGGCCTAGCGTTTCGGCTAGCGCTCGAAGCCCAGGGAAAATGCGGCGTCCAAGTCGTGCTGGGAGTAGGCGCGGAAAGCGATGTGCGTGGTCGTGTGGACCACGGCGGGGACTTTGGAAAGCCTGTCGGCAATGACATCCGCCAGGTCTTCATGCTTCGCCACCCGGGCCACCGCGATAAGGTCCCATTCTCCAGTGACGGAGTAGACCTCGCTGATCCCCTGAATGGCGGAAATCTCCTCGGCCGTCTCCGGGATGCGTGAAGCGTCGGTCTTGATGAGGACAAAAGCGGTGATCACGGGGGACGGCCTTTCCTAGGTGCTGCAGCGGACGTTGCAAGCCTAGTCCATCGTCCCGGGCCGCGTTCGGTGGTCCCGGCCGGGCGGTTTGGGCCTGGCGTCGCCATTCAGGCCTGGTGTCGCCATTCAGGCCTGGTGTCGCCTTTCACGCAGGCGCAGCACGAGCGCGATCACCGCGCGGTATCCGAGCAGGAATACCGCCAGGCTGATGAGCGCGACGATGATGAATGGAAGAACCACCACTTGCCCTGTGAGCGCCCGAAGGATCATGCCGCCCACTACTGTTCCCAGCCACACTGCGACGCCTGCCGGCCAGAGACCATACGGAGCCGGCCAGACCCGGACTGCGAGCCAGGCCAACGCAGCTCCCGCGAGGAATGGCCATGCCGTCGCGAACACTCCGGTCACGATTTCTCCGCGCTGATGGGCATCGCGGCCGATCGCGGCGAAGGCAAGGATGAGGATGGCATCGACGACGGCGGACCAAATAGCAGGCGGGATGGGCTTGGGTTTCGTTGCGGGCATAGAGACGACAGTATCCCGCGCACCTCCGGAAGTTCGAACCGGGAGCATCCGCTCCACAGCGGACGGACCGACGTCTGACACGGCCTGTTGTGTCCCCGCCCTGCGGCCGCTAGCCTTCAAACCGGAACGCGCAGCACATCCGCCCGCGGAAGGACGCCCACGATGCAAAAGATCAGCACCTGCCTGTGGTTCGATACCCAGGCCGAAGAAGCAGCGGGGTTCTATACCTCGCTGTTCCCGAACTCTTCCATTGGCGAGGTCATTCGAAGCGGCGACGCTGGCCCGGGCAAGCCCGGGGATGTCATCACCGTCGCATTCCAGATTGAGGGTCGCGACTTCCTCGGCCTCAATGGGGGCCCGCAGTTCAACTTCAACGAGTCGGTTTCCCTCGTGGTCAACTGCGACTCACAAGAAGAAGTGGACCGGTACTGGGAAGCCTTCATTAACGCGGGTGGCGTTGAAGGACAATGCGGATGGCTCAAGGATAAGTTCGGGCTGTCATGGCAGATCGTTCCGACAGTTTTCACGCAACTGTTGGGCGGCCCGGATACGGAAGGCGCCGCGCGGGCGATGTCGGCGATGCTGCAGATGAAAAAGCTCGATATTAGAGCGTTGCAAAACGCTTACGACGGCGGTTAAAGCCCTCGTCCGCGGGCCGCGGGAATGCCTGTGGATGCCGCAAGCACACGCTGTTAGCATGGCGAAAGGCAGCTGCTCTGGCTGCCACAACCTGAGGAGACACAAAATGGCCACGAACCTCAACCCCTACATCAGCTTTCGCGACAATGCCAAGGAGGCCATGGCTTTCTACCAATCCGTCTTCGGTGGCGAACTGACCCAAAGCACCTTCGCTGAGTTCCATGCGAGCGAAGATCCGGCCGAGGGCGACAAGATCATGCACTCCGCCCTCAAGACCGACAACGGGATGCTACTGATGGCCGCCGACACCCCGAACAGCATGGAATACAACCCCGGCAACAACATCTCCGTGTCGCTCAGCGGCGACGACGAAACCGAACTCCGCGGTTATTGGGACGGTTTGGCCGACGGCGGGACCGTCACCGTCCCCATGGAAAAGGCACCGTGGGGAGATATTTTCGGCATGGTCACCGATAAGTTCGGCATCGCGTGGCTCGTGAATGTCAACGGGCAGCATGGAGAACAGGCGCAGTAGCTGTTCATTCAGGGACGGGACCGGCGTCGGACCGGATCTCCCTCCCGCGCCGGTGCGTGTCTGGCCCCGGGAGCGCAAGGGATTTCGATATAGCAAATAGAACGGCGAACGAACGGCAACGAAGGGCGGCCACGGTGCCGCCTGGGCCGGTAACAGTGCCCGTAAGGATCATAGGCCGTGGCCTCATCCAGCGATCCTCTCCGTCCAAGCATGCGGCTCATTTCTTCGATGCTTTTCGGATGCGAGACCTGTGCTCCGACCTTCAATACCCAGGATGCTTCTTCGGCCCGTTCGAGGGACAGGATTTCGAAGACTTCACGTACGATCCTGGCGTCGCCGCCTACCTGGAATCGCTGAAGGGGATGCTCACGGACATTTCGGTGCACGGCGGCGTTCCACGTTTGGCGCAACCAACGTCCCTCAACCGTTCCCAGCGACCTCCCGAGGCGAAGAGCCCTGTCTGGACCGATTTCCAGGCCATACGTATGACCCGCACGATCGACGATGGATGAGGCCTCGTTGACGTACTCGAAATCCCGGAGCAGTTCCTCCTCCGAACGATAATACGAGAAGTCGCCACCCTCGTTGACGGCGAAGAAGTCTTCCATCATGCATCAGCTCCAGGCAACATCAGGGGCGCCCGTCGAACCCGGGTCTTCCTCTCCTTCCATCGAATCAGTCCTGCTCCCCGTCGGCGCCCGTCTTGATGGTTTCCATACGGTGCCGGGATGGATATTTGCGATTTCTTAACGGCCGCCCCAACCGCCCGGTGCTAGTGTCTGCGTTAATCGGCAGCGCTTCGCTTGGCGAAAGGGCACAAATGACCAGTATGAGCAGGCCGCCCGCCGATCCATCCGCTCTCCGGCCGGGGCCCAACCAGGCACTCAGAAGCTGGCTGCTCCTCGGCCTGCAGGATTCAAAGGGCGTCCACCAAGGTCCGGGCGGCGTGTTGTCGGCCCATGAACAAGCCCATTCGTGGTGGCGAGTCATGTGCCTGACCGGCGTCGACTATTTCTCGACACTGGGGTATCAGCCAGCCATTGCGGCCCTCGCCGCCGGCGTTGTCTCTCCCTTGGCCACGTTGGTTTTGGTCGCTGTCACTCTGTTCGGGGCACTGCCGGTGTACCGGCGGGTTGCCGGAGAAAGCCACCGTGGCGAAGGCTCGATTGCCATGCTTGAGCGCTTGCTGCCCCGCTGGGGCGGAAAACTATTGGTCCTGGCTCTCTTGGGATTCGCCGCCACCGATTTCCTGATCACAATGACCCTGTCGGCCGCCGACGCGGCCGCTCACCTGGTCCAGAATCCCTTCGTTCCCGGATGGATGCAAGGCCAGAACCTCACCATCACCTTGATCCTGCTTGCGTTGCTTTCCGCGGTTTTTCTTCGCGGGTTCAAGGAAGCCATTGGCGTCGCCGTTGCCCTCGTGGCAATTTACCTGGGCCTCAACGTGGTCGTCGTCGCTGCTGGAATGCTCGAAATACTCGCACGTCCCACCGCCGTAGGCGATTGGTGGGTTGCGATTTCCACGTCCCACGGTAATCCACTCATGGCAGTGGGCATAGCCCTGCTCGTCTTTCCGAAGCTCGCGCTCGGTCTTTCAGGCTTCGAAACCGGCGTAGCCGTGATGCCGCAGATTCGTGGTTACGGCTCTGATACGGACGAGCATCCCACGGGACGCATCCACGGCGCGCGCAGGTTGTTGACAACCGCGGCAGTCATCATGAGCTGCTTCCTGATCACGAGTAGTTTCGTCACCGTGGTCCTCATCCCGGCGCCGGAATTCCAACCCGGCGGCCAGGCCAACGGCCGGGCACTGGCCTTTCTGGCGCACGAATACCTCGGCCCGGGCTTCGGCACCGCCTACGACATAAGCACCATCGCAATCCTCTGGTTCGCCGGGGCCTCGGCAATGGCCGGTCTATTGAACCTCGTACCCCGCTACCTTCCGCGATACGGGATGGCGCCTGAGTGGGCCAGGGCCGTCCGCCCATTGGTCCTGGTGTTCACCCTCATCGGGTTCCTGGTCACTTTCCTTTTCAACGCCGACGTCGATGCCCAGGGGGGTGCGTATGCCACGGGCGTCCTGGTGCTTATGACATCGGCCGCAGTGGCCGTCACGCTATCGGCGCGCCGCAGGAAGCAAGTCAAACGGACCCTCGGATTCGGGATCATTGCGGTCGTCTTCATCTACACGACGGTCGCCAACATCATCGAAAGGCCGGAGGGCATCAGGATCGCAGCGTTCTTCATCGCCGGAATCGTCCTGATATCCCTACTCTCGCGCGTCATGCGTTCATTCGAGCTGCATGCCACGCATGTCCGCCTCGATTCGAGGGCACTTGAGTTCATTACTGCCAATGACACCGGGCCAATCGGAATCATCGCCCACGAGCCTCTCCGGCTATCTGCGGCGGCTTATAGGGAAAAACTCGAGTCGGCGATGGCCGTGAGTCACCTCCCCGAAGACTATCCGGTGGTTTTCCTTGAGGTCACCGTGGATGACTCCTCGGATTTCGAGACCGCTTTGGAGGTTCACGGCATCTACAGACATGGCTACGCCGTCCTGGAAGTGCACGCTCCCGTCGTCGCGAACACCATCGCGTCGGTTCTCCTGCATATCCGCGACGTCACCGGGCTGATGCCGCACATCTACTTCCGCTGGACCGAAGGCAATCCTGTGGCCAATCTCCTCAAGTTCCTCTTCCTGGGGGAGGGTGAAATAGCCCCGGTGACGCGGGAGGTCCTCCGGCAGGCCGAGCCGGAAGTCACTCGCCGGCCCTGGGTTCACGTTGGTTAGGGGGCGGGACCTTAGCCGAGCGGGTTCGTGTCCTGGCAGGTCTGGTCCTGTGCCGTTTGCGAGACGACGTCGTTCGGCTTGGGTGCCGGAAGGGTTGGCTTGCTTCCAGTCGCAAAGTCCTGGCCCGCATAGACCTGCACACCCTGCACGGTGGTGACCTCCTGGACGTTCGCGGCGGGGAGGCCGAACATTGCGGCGATGTCTGCCGCGACGTCCGCGAATCCGGAGCCGTAGTAGATCATGGTCTGCTGCCGTGCGTCAGCCTGGATCCGAGCCACCTTCGTAAATCCGTTCGCCGAGAGCAGGGCGCCGATTTCCTGGCTTCTCCCCGTCACCCCGGTCCCGTTTGCAACTGTTATCGGCTGAAGGGCCTTGTCGTAAGAAGCCTTCGGAGCAGCACTGGACGGGGCAGCGGAGGCGTTGGCGCTTGGCGCCGGCTGGCTTAGGTCCGCGCTCTGCTTAAGCGCCGCGAAGAAGTTGCTGGCGGCAGGCTCGTCAAGGTCGAGTCGGTTTGGATCGGAAGCAGCCGGAACGTTCGGAACGGTGATGAAGTTCACCTTCGCGGGATCAATGTTCTTGAGCCTTCCGGCGATGGTCAGCAACGACGGAACGGAAGCGAGTCCGTCGTCGACAGTCAGGTTCTTTGTCACGGTATCCGCGATGCTCAACATCTTCTGTGGATCGGAGAGGGTTCCCTCGGTCTTGAGCTTCCGCACCAATGAGCCGAGGAAGGACTGCTGCGCTTTGATGCGGCCCAGGTCTCCGCCGTTGGCAAAAGCGTGGCGGGTACGGAGGAAGGCGAGCGCCTGGTCTCCTTGGACCTGCGAGGTTCCCTTGGGCAGGTTCAGCCCGGATTCAGGATCGTTGACCGCGGAGTTCACGCAGACCTCTACTCCGCCGACGGCTTTGGACAGTTCTGTGACGGCGTTGAAGTCGGCCATCATGAAATGGTCGACCTCCAGGCCCGTGAGCTTGTTCACGGTATCAACGGCGCAACCGATTCCGGCCTCGGCCATCGCGCTGTTGATCATCGCGTTTTGGCGTTCCGGATAATGCTGCCCTGTCTTGTTGTCGGTGCATGCCGGTACGTCGACCAGCAGGTCCCGCGGAAAGCTGATGACGTTGACGTGGTTGTTATCGGCCGAAATATCCAGAACCATCATGACGTCGGACTGCCCGTACCCGGAGGATTGGTCGGCAGTGCCGAACTGTCCGTTCTTCCCACTCCGGGTGTCAGTGCCCAGGACAAGGATCTGCAGTCGGTCCTTTTGGTCGTCAACCGGCCCCTCCGTCCTGACGCCTCCGGCGCCGAGGGACGACGACGAGATGTTCGACTGCAGCCGCCACACCCAATACCCGCCGAAAGCGATAACGCCAACCAACAGCGCGGCGACGACCAGGCTGGTGACCTTGAACCAGCGTGGCGCGCTACGAAAACTCAACCGGCCGCTTCGGACGGCCAATTTGCCTTGGCCCGGGTAGGACACGGGCTCGGGCTGGCCCGAATCCGGGCGGGGTGCATCGTGGCGAGTAACCAAAAGTGAAACTACCTCTCGGGGGGAACTGCGAACCGCCCCATTGTAGCGATGCGTTCTGGGAAGCTCCGGTGAGGATGGTCGAGGTCCAGCCGCGGCGCCAAAAGCGTTCCGAAAGAGGCGGTGGCATCGGCTGGGGCCGCCGACACCACCGTCCTGTCCGCACCTCGTCCATGAATCGTTTCAGACTTGTGTCGAAGGAACTTCTCTACGCCGCCCTGATCCTTGGAAACGCAAAAGCTGGATTGCTGCGACCTGGCGGCTCACCGTACGGTCCCAACCCGAAGACGCTCGTACTCTTCGCGGGAGACCGGCGCGGCTTGCATGGTGCCCAGTTCCGGGAGGGGAATACGGTACGTTTCCTTAGCCGTCCAGGCAGCAATGGCGCCGACCACAGTTATGCCGAAGCATAGCGTCCCGATGACGAGCGGAACGTTGGCCGAACCTGGAGGGGCGACAGCAGTGAAGATGCTCGGGAGGAACGCTGTGATGAGAAGGCCGATGTTCTGCGACACGGCGAAGCCCGTTACGCGGGTCTTGGACGGGAAGAGTTCCTGGAAAAAGCTCGCAAAGGTCGCGTTCCAGACCTGGTAAAGGATGCCCCACATGAGGATCGCGAGGACGATGGTGAGCAGAACGTTATTTTGGCTGACCGAGAACAGGTAGGCGTAGGCGAGAGCACCCGATCCCAAGGACCCGACGATCATCAATGGCCGCCGGCCAAACCGGTCCGATAGCGCACCGAACCACGGGATCAAGGGCAGGGCGATGACGTTCGCGAGTACCGGGATCCACAGGTAGACGGTGGTACTCATTCCAACGCCGTACCCCTTTTGGGTCGCGTATGCGGCTCCGAAGACCGCCACTGTCACACCCACGACGTTCACCAACGTCATGCAGACAGCGCGGACGACATTCAGGCCGCTTTCCCGGAGGACCTGGAGTATCGGCGCTTTCGGGACCTCCTTGTGCGCCTGCTCCTGGACGAAGACGGGCGTTTCCTCAACACGCCTGCGGATCATGTAGCCGGCGAACACCACTAGTGCACTCATAAGGAATGGAATGCGCCAGCCCCAGGCCTTGAAGGCGTCGTCGGAGAGGACGGCCGAGAGCGGCAGGAAAACAGCGGCTGCGATAATTTGTCCTGCCTGGGTGCCCTGGAGTGCGAAACTTGCATAGAAGCCGCGACGACCAAACGGCGCATGTTCCACAATCATGGCACTCGCCCCGCTCAATTCGCCGGCCACGGCAAATCCCTGGATGAGGCGGACAACCACCAGCAGGATGGGCGCCAGGATTCCGACTTGGCTATACGTAGGCAGCAGCGCAACCGCAAAGGTCGATGCGCCCATCAGCAGCATCGCCAGGAGCAGGACATTCTTGCGCCCATGCTTATCGCCCCACTGCCCGAGGACGAAGGCGCCGATGGGGCGCGCCACGTAGCCGACCGCGTACGTGCCAAGGGAGGCGATAAGTGCGACCGCTGCATTGCCCGCGGGGAAGAAGATGGTGGGAAAGACTAGTGCAGCTGCCTGCGCATAGATGAACCAGTCGTAGTACTCGAGCGCACTTCCGATCCAGCCGCTTGCCGCAGCCTTTCTCGTGGTGACGCTCGTTCCGGGATCGCGGGGACTGTTCCGCTTACGCGTTTCGCTCTTCATATCGTCCTCCTTTGGACAAGTCATTTGGCCAGGCGATCCGCGTCCGTCCTTGGGGAAGCATCACCTGGAAAGCGTGTCCGGTCGATGAATTCTTGACCGACAAACCCGCTTGGTAAGCGCTTTCCATAAGACACCCCTACTGCCGGCTTGTCAACGGTGAATTGTTCGCCAAGTCACAGCTCGCCCGAAAGTCAGGGTTCCCCGAATGGGGCAGGACGTGGCGCTTACGTAAAGCCGGCGGCGGGAGTACACTCTGTGGAAAGCGCTTACCAAAGAAGGGATGACTGTGGGAACACGCTCGGACGGCGACGAAAATCGGCAAAATAATGAGCGTGCCAGCAAGGTGGCCCTCGTCGGTGTCCATGGGTTTGGCGCGCATCATCTCGAGAACCTCGAAAGGCTCCAAGCCGCCGGCGAGGTCGAGCTGGTGGCAGTTGCCGATCCGAATCCGCCAGCGCCAGGAAGCCTCCCTCCGGACACTGCGGTCTTCGGCAACCTCGAGGAGCTTTTGGCAGAAATGCCCGCCATCGACCTGGTGATCGTGGCTACACCCATCCAAACGCATGCGCAGCTAGCGGCAGCCGCCCTTCGCCGGGCAGATCTCTATTTGGAAAAGCCACCGGTACCAACGCTGGCAGATTTCACGGCTCTTCAAGATGCCGCCCACGAATCCGGCCGGAGCGTCCAGGTTGGTTTCCAAAGCCTTGGTTCCCGCGCCTTGCAGGCTATCGACGAGTTGCTGGCGTCAGGCGAGATCGGGACGCTTATCGGTATTGCCGCCGTAGGTCGTTGGGTCCGCGAGCGCGCATACTACAAGCGCTCTAGATGGGCTGGTAAACGCAGGTTGGATGGGATCGACGTCGTCGACGGTGTTGCGAGCAATCCACTCGCCCATGCTATCGCCACGGCATTGAGGATCGCCGGAGCGCGAACCCTCCATGACCTTGCTTCCGTGGAGACTGACCTTTATCGCGCCAACGACATCGAAGCCGACGACACATCAGTCATCCGAATCCGCACGAAAGCAGGCCTGACCATCTCCTGCGCGCTCACCCTCTGCGCCAGCGAATCCAAGGAACCGTATGTCATCCTGCAGGGCAGCGAAGGCACCGCTGTATTCCACTACACCGAGGACAGGCTCAGCATCAGGACGGACGCGGGTGAACGTCACGAGTCGTTCGGCAGGGACGATCTCACGGAGAATCTCCTGAAGTATCTGCGTCGGCGACGGGCCGGGCAATCCCGGCCCACCGACGTCGAACTCCTGAGCGCGCTTTCGGACAGCGGCGCCTTTATGGGCGTGGTCGAGGCGATCCGCACGGCTCCAGATCCTGCGCAAATTCCCGAGGAACATATTGATTGGGTCGGCGAAGGTGATTCCGCGCATGCCGTTGTCCGCGGAATCGAGGATGCGATCGAACGGGCCACCGCGGCCCACGCCACTTTCAAGGAACTCGGGCTTCCTTGGGCACGTGCAGGGCTTGAGGTCGCAAAGCTGACTCTTGCAGTGCCCGACGGCGGTAACCCGCGTGATCAGGGCAATGGTCCCGGCGTGGTGGTCACCTTCCAGAGCGGCGACGGCATCGCCGACCGGCTCTCCCCACGGCCATATTTGCATCCGGTGCGATCTGTGGCCGGCGTGACCGTCACCGACCATCTACCGGCAGACCATCCATGGCACCTCGGCGCGGGCATCGCCCTGCAGGATGTCAACGGAACCAACTTCTGGGGCGGCAAGACCTACACCCGTTCGACACACCGCTACGAAGAACCACCGGACCATGGCCGGATCGTCGAAATGTCCGCGACCCCCGGCGGCGGGGTGGTGGACCAGGAACTTACCTGGTTGGCACCTGGTGGGGGAGTGCTGCTCGGCGAGCGCCGAAGTAGCCGGGCCCTTCGCGTGGCCGACCACATATGGCGCCTTGACCTGACATCGAAACTGACCTCCGCCGTCGACCTCTCACTAGGCGGGCCCGGTTCAAACGGTGCGGCCGGAAGCGGTTACGGGGGCTTCTTCTGGCGTCTGCCGGCTTGCCGGAACCCGGCCGTCTTCACTGCCGAGGCCCGGGGCGAAGCCGAGGTCCACGGGTGCATCGCGCCCTGGCTGGCCTTTTCGGCGGACTTTCCGGAAGGTCCTGCAACCCTGGTCTTCGCAGCTCCCGCGGAGGCGCCAGATCCGTGGTTCGTGCGCGTTTCCGACTATCCCGGTGTGGGTTCCGCCATGGTCTGGGACCGTCCGTTGCAGCTGGCCGCGGGGGAGTCGGTGACCCGTTCGCTAAAGGTGTGGATTGCCGACGGGACGTTGACTGCGCCCGAGGCCGCCGCCCTGGCTTGACCATCTACAGGTTTCTGTCTTTTCCTTCCCGGGCGAAGACCAATGCGATGGCGCTCAGCGCAGAGAACGCGATCCAGGCGACGGCGACCATCCACAGGGAGCCACCGGCCGCGATCACGAGACCGCTGGCGATCAGCGGGGTAAAGCCGGCACCCAATGTGCTGGCCAGTTGGTAGCCGATGGAGGTGCCGCTGTAGCGGATGTTGGCGGGAAACAGCTCGGCCGCGAAGGCACCGTAGGGGCCGGCGGTAAAGCCTTGGATCACACTCAGGCCGAGGATGAGCGCCAGGAAGAATGCCCAAACAGACCCTGCGTCGATCAACCACATGATGGGGAACGCCAGCACCATGGCGGCGACGGTGCCACCGAGCATCACCTTCTTGCGACCAATCCGGTCGCTGAGGCGGGCGGCGACGATAATCATGGCAATGGTGGCGACACCCGCGAGCGCCTTGACGTTCAGCACCGAGGTCTGGGCGAGGGTGGCTTGCTCCACCGCGTAGGAGATCGCCCAGGCGCCCATGAGGCCCTGCGCCGCCTGCCCGGCGATCCCCGCGGAAATGGAGATGAAGAAGCTGCGGGGATGTTTCGTGATCACGTCCGCGGCCGGGATCCTGACCGGCTTGGCCTTGGCCACTTTCTTGAACACCGGCGACTCGGACACCTTGAGCCGGATGATCAGGCCGACCACCACCAGGACGGCGCTGAAAAGAAACGGAATACGCCAGCCCCAGGAAAGGAATTCGGCCTTGGGCAGAGTGGACATGGCGCTCAGCACGAGTGTGGCAATGATGGTTCCGGCGGGGGCGCCCATGTAGGCGAACGAGGCCGCGAAGCCGCGGCTCTTCTTCTTCGAATGCTCGAAAGCCAGCAGCATGGCGCCGCCCCATTCACCGCCCACGGCGATGCCCTGCACGACGCGAAGTATTACCAACAGGATCGGCGCAACGACGCCGATCTGGGCCGTACTGGGAAGCAGGCCGATCAGCACGCTCGCCGCACCGATCATCACCACAGTGACCACCAGCATGGCCTTGCGGCCCAGCTTGTCGCCGAGGTGGCCGAAAATGAGGCCTCCCAGTGGACGGGCAACGTACCCGGCAGCCAGGGTGGCGAACGAGAGCATGAGCCCCACGCCCTGGTCCACGCCGGTGAAAAATACCTTGTTGAATACGAGGCTGGCTGCGGTGGCGTAGAGGATGAAGTCGTAATACTCGATCGCTGTGCCCAGGAAGCTGGACGTCAGGATCTTGCGCATTTCGCGCGGATCGATGCCGGACCCATGAGAGGGTGGTTCCGCGGACAGTGCGTGCGGGTTCTGGGCGCTGCTTGTGGTCATGAATGTTCCTTTACAAGTTCGACGGCGGTGTCGGAGTTGGTGCGTGGTGCTGAGGCGAAGGAAATGATCTCGAGGTCTTCCGGCACCACTAGCTGGCCGGCGAAGGTCTCCCGTGCCCTAAGCCAGGATTCGATGGGGGCAAAAGCGGGAACGAGGTGGTGCAGCGCCAAGGTACGGGCACCGGCTTGGGTGGCAAGTTCACCGGCTTGCCTTGCCGTGGTGTGGGCGCGGCGGTGGTGGTCCATGGTGGCCTTCAGCAGGGCCTCGTCCGCGTACTGAGCGGCGATGAGCTCCACGTCGATTGCTTCGTGCATCAGCAGGTCCGTGCTTTGGGCCAGGCGGACCAGGTTTCGGCATGGAGCTGTATCGCCGGAAATGGTCACGGAGCCGCCAGCGCTGTCGAAGCGGAAGGCAAAGGCTGGAGCCGTCGGGTGATGGGACACCAGGATAGCGGTGACTTCCACCAATTCATCCTTGTAGATACTGAACGGCTCCATGTCCGGGGAGACATTGTCGTTGGGGTCGAAACCGGTTCCCTGGGGGAGCAAGATGTCGTGAACATCAAAGTGCCGGGATGGTGGGCGCGTGAGGGAATCAAAAATCCTGTCGTTGATGTCCGTGGCGTAGGCGGCGGACAGCGTCTCAAACAGCTGCTCGATGCCCGGGCCGGGGTTGGCAGGGGCGACGACCTCCGGTATGGATTCGGCGCGGGCGGAAAGAGGAGGCAGCTTCCCCCGTGCGCCGGGTCCGTACACTGCGATGGGCCCCAGTCCAGGATCTTTCCGCTCGAACTGGCCGAAGAGAATCATGGACGCCAGGTCGACGGTGTGGTCGGAATGCATGTGCGTGATGAAAAGGCCACGGACCTGGTCCATCCGCAAGCCCGCGTTTTTCAGCTGCCGCCCCGTGCCCTGCCCGCAGTCCACCAGGTAGACCCGGCCCTCAACGACGACGGCGGTACTGATGCCGCTGCGCTGGTTTCCTCCGGGCACGTTCCACCAACGGGGTCCGCCAGCTGTCCCCAAGGCCACAACGTGCGGCCCGGGCGTGGATATGGAGGCGTTCATGCCACTCCTTCGTTTCTGGGATGGTTGCTGCATCAAGCGTGATTCAGGTCTCATTGGTTGTAAAACAAATACCCTTCGCGGAAAACCTATGATTTCCTTATGAAGGAAATGACGCTGCGCCAACTGGAATACTTCGTGGCCGTCGCGGAGTCCCGCTCCATCACCGAGGCCGCCCTTAAATGCCATGTTTCGCAAGCAGGAATCAGCCTTGCGCTGAAGGAACTTGAGTCTTCACTCGGAGTGCAGTTGGTCATCAGGCGCAAGTCCAAGGGCGTCCACCTAACACCGGTCGGCAGCATCGCGGCTACCCGCGCCCGCGCACTCCTGAGCGAGGCCAGGCATCTGATCGACGACGTCGATGCGGGATCGGAAGGCTACTCGGGCACCTTCACGGTGGGCTGCTTCACCACGCTGTCGACACTAGTCCTTCCGGAAGTGGCGGAGTTCTTTGCGACCAAGCACCCGAACGTGACCCTGGAGTTCGCGGAGGGCTCCGGCCCCGAAATCCAAGAGAAGATGCTGCGCGGCCAAATCGATGTCTGCTTCATCTATGAGGTCCAGCGTCACCCGGAAGTCGAGGCGGTAATGATCGGCAGGCGGGAGTTCCTTGTGGCGCTTTCCCCGGAACATCCACTGGCAAAGCTCGACAAGATCGATCTGCTTGACCTCTCGCCCTACCCGGCAGCCTTGCTGAACGTGGAACCGGCTTCATACCTGAATGAGGCCATGTTGCGGCGCTTCAGCGTCGAGCCGAACATCGTTTACCGCAGCTCCAACGTGCACACGATTCGAGCCATCGTCGGCCGAAACCTGGCCTACTCCCTGCTGATGGAGGCGGTGGATGAGAGCCACGAACACCGGCCACTGAAATTCCTTCCCATTGCCCAGGACACCGGAACCAATTCGCTTCTTGTCTCGTACCCGCGAGGTATCAACATGCCAGCCCTGGCGCGGGAGCTCATCGAGCATTGTGGCCGGGTCCTGGACAAATCCGGGACGGGCAATCCGCCTCCGACCACACCGAATCAAGGGCCGTTACAGTGAATCCCGCCCACCCTCAGCCGGAGCCCATCCCAGGGCCGGACCCAATCGGCCGGCGATGTCGGTAAGGATCTGGACATAATCCTCGTAGTCGAAGCTAAAGGGGAGCGCGAAGGCTACCTCATCGACCTCCTGGAATCCCGCGTGCGCATACAGTTGCTCGGCGATCTCGTCAGAGGTGCCGATAAGGTCTGCGGCGAACAGCATGCTCTTTGGCCCCTGCGGCGCGCGCGTGCGGGGCAGGCGTTCATTGACATATCTGCGATACTTCTCCCGCTGGCCCGCCGACGCCGAGTCGGTCGGGATCACCACCAAGCCTTGCGAGACCCGGGCAGGTCCATGCGCCTGGACTGACGTTGCGGACGCTTCACGGAAAGCGCGAATCTGCGATTGCTGAATGCGGGCAAAGTCCGGTTCCTCATTCGCTTCCGGAAAAATCACATTGCTGGAGAGCAGATGGAAGCCGTTTACCCCGGCCCAGACGGCCGATTTCCTGCTCCCCGCCCCATACCAAAGGCGATCGCGCAGCCCAGGCGAGTGCGGTTCGACGCGGTTGGAGAATTCCTCAACTACACCTTGCCTGCCGGAAAAGTCCCGTACCGGTTCCCCTGAGAGCAGCCGGGCAAAGCGATCCATGCGCGTGTAACTAAAGTCCTCCAATTCCGAGGAATCGGGGTACAGCTCGTGCTTCACCGTGTCGTAGTGCATCGGTTCGCCGACGCTCAGCCCCGGATTGATCCGTCCCCCCGCCAGCAGATCCACGGTGGCCAGATCCTCGGCCAGACGCAACGGGTTTTCCCAGCCCAGCGGGATCACAGCTGTTCCAAGCTCAATCCGGGAGGTCCGCTGGCTGGCGGCGGCCATCATCGCAATGGGGGAGGAGATTCCAAATTGTAGATGCCGGTGGCGCAACCAGGCGCTGTCGAAGCCGAGCCGTTCGCCTAGCTCGATCATCTGCAGAGTGGATTGGTGACCCAAAGCGGGATTGGCCGGATCGAACAGGCCAATAGTAAGGAATCCAAGCTTGCGTAAAGGACGTGAACGGTCGGGCATGGGCTTCCTTCAGGATCGGTAACGGCCGAACCCCAGAATATGTGCCCGGACCCGGCGGGGCTATTGGGTGGCGTAGAGCAGTAGAAGCGTGGTGGTATCAGATTTGCGATGTATTCACTGCTAAGGAGACTCTGCGTTCTCATGCGTCCTGCGACGACGGCGCATGAATAAGCCGATGGCGTTCGCGACGGCGAGGCCAAAGCTGCCGACAATAATTCCTATGGGAGCCCCAAACACCACGTACGTGATGCGGGGAAAATCACTCCGCAAGGTGCTGCACAATCCTGCCGATGCACTGGGGGATTGATAGTAGGTCGACAATTCATCCGGTGTGGTCCCAGAGTACTACTGGCATCCCTGCGGATTGAATGTGGGCGTATTCGCCGCCGAACGCTATGAGAAGAACTGGTCCCCTTCAAGGTCAAAGTCTTCTGCTCTGGCCAAAAGAATGCTGCATGGGCGTGTGCCGCTAGGGCTTTCGCTGCCCCGCATTTCCGTGCAAGCATTTGCCTAAAACGTGGGGACGGAGCGCGGTGACGAGTCGCAAGCAAAAAGCTTTGATTGGGACGATCGCGGTGATGGTGGCTGTTGGCGTTGCTGTCTGGATCCAAGTTGCCACGGGTTCACCGATCGTCACTGCGGTTGGCTTCGCGATAGCTGGGCTTCTTGGGTCCTATTTTGGTTGGCAATGGTCGCGAAGAAGTCTGCTGAAGTCGAGGGTTATCGTCAGCAGATCATCGGGAAAAGAAAGATCGAGGATCTGCGCCCAGACGGGCGAGAAGACCTTGACGATTGAGCCTCAGATCTGGTCGTCCAGAAGTTCGCGTGGACCCTTCAAGGTCGGGTCCTCAGGTTGACGTAGCGTGACCAGGCGTCGCCGGCTGCGTCGGCGTGGAGGAATGCGATTTGGTGGCTGTAGCCGAGTGCGTCGGCGACCAGTGGTGGCGGTGAAAGGGTGAGGTGTTCGTCGAGTGCGGTGTTTCGTGCGCCGCGCAGGTCGATGCCTAGGCTGCGGAGCCTGTCCATGATGCTGTTGGGGTGAAGGCTGCCCGGCTCTGGTTCCGGGGAAGAGCCAAGGGCTTTGGGTGTCTGATCCTGTTCTGAGGTTCGGACGGCTCCGTAGGTGCTCTTGTAGTAGTTCCGCGAATGGCTCGGGAACGGGCACCGGGTGCGTGCCGAAGGCGATCCGTATGTTGTCGCTGGTTTCGACGGCGTCGGCCCGGAGTTTGGCGACCCGCACGAGCGGCTGGGCGTAGAGAAGCAGGAGGATCCCGGCGACTCTGTAGGGAAGGGACTCGCTCGTGCCGGTGAGCAGTTCCCGCAGCCAGGCAAGGCGTTGGTCCTGGGTGATCGCGGGGCGGCTTTTGGCGGTGTAGTGGCCCATTTCCACACGGTGGTTTGTTCCGGTGTTTTTGATGAAGACGATGAAGGTCCGGATGGCTTTTCTGGTCGTGGGTCCTGTGGCGATCCAGGTTTCGATGTCTTGCTGGGTGCAGTTCGCTGCGGTCCGTTGGTGGGTTTCCCGGAGCCAGGCCAGGAACTTGATGGTTTCGGTGATCTCTTGCTTGGCAGAGTGGACCGGTCCCTGTGCGCTTTTGTCCTGTGTTGTGAGGGAGCGGATGCGCCGGAGGTGGTGCCACGTGGCAAAGTACTCGACGGGTTTGGCTACTTCGGCCGGTAAGGGGTCGAGTTTGTCTTGGATCCAGGATTCAAAGCGGGCGAGGTAGGGGTCCTGGTAGGGGAGGAGCCCATGGTGGACGAGTAGTGCCCGTAGGTGATCTACGGCCCGTCCTGCGGTTTCGTGGTGCTCGTCGAGTCCTTCATGCGTTAGAGGTGTTTGCCCCCTTGAGATTGATTTCAGGAGGGCTTGGACTTTGGGGGAGCGTTTCCAGGTGATGATGCTCTCGGGTCGTTCTGCTTTGCAGAGGACGTCGATGATTTTGCCTGCTGTGTCCGGATCGGCGGGGTCGGTGAGCAGTAGGTCGGCGAGGTCGTCCCGGAGGGCGCAGCGGGCGCAGATACCGCGCCGGTAGAACTCGCCTTCAGCATTGCAGTTGGTGCAGTGAAAGTCGTGGACGATGCCTGCGCAGGGTGCGCAGCGGGGCCCTCCGTTGATGTCCGGTGGTCCGGGCAGCAGCCGGTGCTGGCCGCAGTCCGGGCAGGTCCCGTGGGTGCGGGTGGCGGTGGTGAAGCAGGGACCGCAGATTTTCCCTTCGGGCCAGGTGGCGCGTGTTCGGCCGGCGTTTCGGCCGCAGCGTGCGCAGGTGGCGCTCCCGGTGGTGCGCGGCCTTCCGCGGCTGGTGTTCCGGGGACTTAGACCTTCGGGCTTGTCGGTGGGGGTCATTCGATGATGCGTGCCCGGCGCGGGCGGACGGTGCGGTTCAGGTCGACGACGTTGGGGCCGCTGGTGCCGGTTTTGCGGGCGCGGACGTCTGCGGCTGTGACGGTGATGAGGTCTTCGGGTCCGCAGGAAAAGATGTCACAGATCGCGGCGATGACCTGCAGTGCGACGCGTTCTGGTTTTTGGTTGACGAGCCGGTAGACCTGGGGCCGGGACAAGGTGATGCCGCGCTCGGCCAGCAGGGGGATGAGGTCGGTGGTGTTGTGGAGGCCTCGTGCGGCCATGAGCTCGGATAGGCGCCATTTGTATTCGACTTCGCGTTTCACCATTGTCCTTTCATTTGCACGCCCAGGACTTCGTCCATGGTGTGGTCCAAGGCCGCCCGCAGGGTGGAGTTGCGGAAGTCGTCGCTGACGAACTGGTAGATCCCGGTCGTGCTGGCGTGTTCGTGGCCCATTTGATACTGCACGAATCTAGGATCCCATCCGTCCTCCAGAAGGTGGGTTGCGTAGGAGCGCCGCAGTGAGTGCAGGTCCAGGCCATCCATTGGCATTCCCAGCTCGGCAAGGTAGCGCCGGAGCCGGCGCAGCAGGGTGGATTCACCGATCAGACCGCCGCGTTCGCTGGGGAACAGGTCCAGCGTTTCAAGGGTTCCTCTCCCGTTGGCGAGCCAGTCCTCGATGACACCGGCGGTCCAGTCGAAGACCGTGAGGACGCTGCGGGGTTTGTAGGGGGAGCCCTTGCGTGACTTGCCAAAGCGCACCTTGCAGACGCCGGCTTTGCCGAACCGGCGCGCCTTCGGGTTGGTCGCGAAATCGATGGTTTGGAGGTGCCGGAGCTCATTGAATCTCAGCCCGTACGAGTAGGTCACTTTCAGCATGACAGCGTCCCGGTAGGCCGCTTTCCAGCCCTTCTTACCGGAGGCCGCGATGAGTTCGACCTGGTCGTCGGCGTGGTCGAAGAGCATCTGCAGTTCGGCTTTGGTGAAGGGCCGTTTGGCAGGGCGTCCTTCGTACTCCTGCGTGTGTGAAGCGGTGTTCCAGTCAAAGAAAACCTGGGACGGATGCGTCCCGAAGCGCTGTTCACAGACCTGGTCCCAGCCATAGTCCGGGTTCGATACGTAGGACGAAAACCGGCGAAGGGTGGACTGGTAACCGCGGATGGTGGAGTGCTTCAGCTGATGGATCGAGCGCAGATCCCCGAAATACTCTTCGACATGGACCGGCGACCAGTTCCACGGGAACTCGTTCACATGGTTCACGAACCTTCGGACACACCCGATGCCCTTATCAATCGTGGCGAACTGCAAGTTCCGGGACAGCTGCTGGTTCCGCCAGCCCGTGAACATATCTTCAAGAGTTTGCTCCTCCGGATGCAGCAATGAAACAGCACTCAACTGCAGCACACGCCCGGACCCATCGACTGCCACTATTCGCCCCCAAAATCGCACTCAAACCACGCTCAGAATCTGAATCAATGATTCATCAAATGCATCATCAGGACAAAACCGCAGGTCAGAGGCGCTTCGCATGCCGTCACACAGCAACAACGCCGATGCGCCAGGCGGCTTGGGAAGCGGCACGCCAGCGCCTTGCGGGGTCAAAAATCCGCGTAACCTCAGGCATGTTGAGCCTGTCGCGCCGAGCTCAGGGGATCTGGGCGTGTCCGGTCTCAGTCATCCTGCCATTTCCGTGTGCCGTTGACGTGGGGAAACTCCACTCTCTCTGATACGAAGTCCGGAAATTCTTCTCAAAATAGATGACATTTCCGGATAGATTCGTCGTCATCAAGTCTTCGCCGTAGCCAGCCCTACGGCGCGGTATCGCTGGAAGACTGGGGTACGCGTTCTTGGTCCGCGCGGGTCTTAAGCCAGCGAGATGGGCTCTGCGTTGGGCGTGTCTGCGACCACACAGTCGGTCGAAATCCGCGGACGTACCGCGCGGGCGACTATCGACTTTGTCGCCTAACGTTAACGAGAAACAGAACTTCTTTTTTGGCTTTGGTTCTTCCTATGCGATTGTCAACGCAGTGTTAATATGACCCATGATTCCCGAGAAAGAGGACTCGACTCTTGTGAGATCGGAAGCTAGTTGGCGGATGAGTAATTAGTTGGCGGATTGAACCTGGGAAGTTGGCGAAACGGCAGGCTAGTTGGCGGTGAGCTGTCGGCAGACGGGTCGGTTACGGACCGTCTGCCGTAGGCCACATGGAAGCGCGCGGCGAAGAACAGTTGATCGTTTGACCCGTGTGAGAAGAGCACCTCAAGCCTCCACCTTTTCGCGTTATTCCTTCGCATGACCTGACGCAAGAGACTGCTGTTTCAAGATCAAAAGGGGAACCTAACGCAACTGATCATTTCAATGTCCTCCTGAAAGAGACGGTCAATCTTGGCCAGGTAAAGCTAGCCCTGCTCGATGATCGCGTCGAGGCGATTTTCCGGGCGCTCAAGAACGATTCTGAAATCGGTTCGCTGATCATCGGCAAGACACCTCAGGGATCCTGGGCTCATCGGACGATTATAATCCTTTGGGCAACAAGGAATTCGAGGCCGATTTCATGCTCAATATGCGCGAGAATCCCGACTGGGCGAACAATCCGAAAGACTTACACGGATAAGATCTACGGAGTCATTCATCGTCCCAGCATCTATGGCAACATGCCGCACTCACGGAAGTGCCGATGTGAACGAGTTGATTACGCCAACTCAATGTACGTCAACATTGTGCCGCATCTGATTCTTTCGGACGGCCGCTAAGTTATCGTGAACCGGGACGATAACCAGTGGGAACGGACCAATCCGCAGGGCTTTACGGATTGGATGCGGGTCAAAGATACAATCGCGACCGGCAACCTCCGCAAAGTTATCCGTCTGATGAAGTTTCTCCGTGACCATGAGAATTCATTCACTGGAACGCGCTCCATACTCCTGACTACGCTGCTGGGCGAGCAGGTATCGGAATTCCGCAACCTGTTAGACCCCGGCTATTACTCCCAAGGATCTGGACGCATGGCTCCAGTTGAGGCCTGCAAGGCCCTTCATCATCGACCCCCAGGCTCGGGGGTGACCTTTGATCACGGATGGAACCAGTCAATCTATAGCTACTCTCGCGACCGCGTTCATGCTCACGCGCGAGGAGCACGCTAAGGGGACCTTACGGAAACCGCAAGTGTCTCTAGCTCCTCTGTCAAGCGGCGAGGATGAGCGTGTTTGCCGCGGAGGTTTTGTGGTCCTCGATCAGAGCCCGCTATACGACGTCGGATAGTCGGCGTTTGAGGATACGAAGTGCCTCCATGCCGCCGTCTCCGCCTGCTTTGCGGCGGGCCAGAAGCTCTCGAGCGCCCGGATGGCAGCGGGCCTGGGTGGGTGCGATCCGGTGCAGCGCCGCGTTCAGCTGTCTGTTCCAGGTGCGGTGGGAGTCGAACGCGTAGCTGTTGGACTCCCACCCCAGGAGTATGCATACGGCAGCGCCCTGCGAATCCTCGGCCTGCATTACGGGTCTTTGGTTGTGCTGCAACGAGCCCGCGGGGAGTTCCCGGACTTGGCTTCCGTCCAGCTGTTCCAGCAACGCTGCCGTGGCGGAACTTCTTGAGCTGGCGGCAGACAGGATTATCTCGTCGGACGTAATCCGTTACGGCACTGCCCTGCGCGGAAACGCGGCCCACCTAGCGGACCTCGACGGAAAAACTCAGCTCGACTGACCCGGCCCCGCAGGGGCGCCGGTCAGGGTCTGGATGCCTAGTCGTCAGAAACGATGATGTCCACGACAACGTTTCCGCGCGTGGCATTGGAGTACGGGCAGACCTGGTGAGCCCTCTCGGAGAGCGCCGCCGCAACGGCATCCGGCACGCCGGGAATCACGACCTCCAGCGTGACCGCGAGGCCGAAGCCTCCCTCGATCTGGCCAATGTGCACCTGCGCGCCCACGCTCGAGCCTTCAACGGACACGTTTCGTTCACGGGCTGCCATCTGAAGCGCACTGTGGAAGCATGCCGCGTAACCGGCAGCGAAGAGCTGCTCAGGATTCGCGCCGTTCCCCGTTCCGCCCATTGCCGCCGGAACTGCGAGCTTGAGATCAATCAGGTTATCTGTCGTTGCAACATGACCGTTGCGCCCGCCGCCAGTGGCCAGGGCTTCTGCCGTGTAGAGCGTGTTCATCGTGTTTCCTTCTTGTTGGTTGCTCGTTCTTTGTTGTTTGCTCGCTCCGGACCAGCCGTTCCGCTGCGACAGATCTTCTTGAGGATGCGTCGAAGTTCGTGTGCCTCGGCGGGCTCAAGGCCCAGGCGTCCAAGGAGTTCTGCGGGCACGTGCAACGCCATGGACCGAAGCGTGACCCCATCGGCGGTCAAGCGGATTCTGACGACGCGCGCATCTTCCTGGCTGCGCCGGCGGTTCACGAGCCCCGAGGCCTCCAGCCGTTTGAGCAGTGGCGAGAGCGTTCCGCTATCGAGGCCCAATCTCGCACCGAGCATGGACACGGTGACATGGTCCTGTTCCCAGAGAGCGAGCATCACCAGGTACTGCGGATACGTCAGCCCGAGCGGCTCGAGTAGCTCCCGATACGCGGCGTTGACGGTCTTCTCTCCCGAATAGAGGGCAAAGCACACCTGCGCATCGAGGGCCAGTGGATTTATCGTTGGCATCGAATTAACCTAGCACGCAATTGAATTGTGCACAATGCCTCCGCCTCCCCAAGATACGTTCAGGACGCTCGACGGTTGCGTGCGCAGTTCGAGGGAGATGCCGTGTCGTGCGGCCTCGAACTCCTGCAGCATTGGGGAAGATAGCGGGAGGTGGCCGACGAGGCGAACCCAACCGCGATCTTCCCGCGATGGCCGCGTTCGGTCCCGGAAGCGGCTACCAAGGCGTTCTGCACCCCCGACAACGCGACCGCAGCCTTTTCAATAGAACTTGGGCGGCGTGCGTGAGGGTCACCGAGCGAGTCGTCCGGGTGAGCAGCTCCACTCCAAGGTCTCGTTCGAGCCGGCTTGATCTGCTGGGAAGCGGGGGACTGAGAGATATGGAGGCGGGCGGCTGCCCGGGTGAAGTTGAGCTCTTCGGCCACTGTCACGAACGCGAAGTGTTTGAAGATCCGTTGAAGCGTCGTTATCTCGCGCCAATTCCGGCATTTCCAGGACAAAGAACGCGGCATTCTGTAAGACCAATTACATCTGAATCAAGTGATTTTTTCGTCTTGGACAGCACGATCGATTGCTCATAGCGTATGTCACGGCTGCACCGGCGCATCTGACTATGAACATTAACACGGTGCAGTCGCGACGATGTCGTCCAGTCATACGTGCGCCGGAGCCGAAGAAGGCACCGTTGCCGTCGAAGCAGCGAAATGAGAGATTCAATGAAGAAGCCCATGTTGGTGATCGCCCTTGCCGCGATCGCGACGGTCCTGTCAGGATGCGGGACTACCGCTGTGCCGTCGGCCCAGTCGAGCGCATCGGGCGGCGAGGTGCCCGCGGCCGTCGCTGACCTCGTGAAGACCGCGGGTGCATCGCAGCCCTGGCAGGGACCGGAGACGTCACCGCTGTCCAAGAAAAACGCGCTCGTCGTGTCGATCCCGTGCAGCCTCGCCTCAGGTTGCTCGCGTGTGGACGATGGCGTGCACGCAGCCGGCAAGGCCCTGGGCTGGCAAGTGAAGACCATCGACCCCGCCTTCGACCCCGCCAAGATGAACCAGGCCATCCAGCAGGCGATCGACCTCCACGCCGACGCCATCGTCGCCTGGACCGTCGATCCCAAGCTCGTTGCAAGTTCGGTCGCGGCCGCGCGAGCGGCGGGTATCGTCGTTGTCGGCGGGGGCAACGGGCAGGAGGACGCGCCGGTCACGAAGGACGGATTCCAGCACGGCGTGAGTCTCCACGGCGAGATCCAGGGCCAGTGGGTCGCAGCCCAAGCGTGCAGCGACCTGAACGCGAAGGGCGACGTGGTCATCATTAGCGACCCTTCTTACGACATCCTGACGCAGCGCGTCGAAGCAACGAAGGCTTATTTCGCAAAGAACTGCCCCAACATCACTGTGAAGGTCGAGCAGGTCTCGGCCAACGATGTCGGAACGGTACTGCAGAACAAGGTGTCGTCTATTGTGCAGCGGACCCCCGAACTGCGCGGCTTGATCACTCCGGTCGACCTCTTCACCACGGACGTGAATGTCGCACTGCAACAGCTCGGAAACGACAACGTCAAGGTCTACTCTATCGACGGTGATGCTCCGAGTGTCGAGAACATCGCAAAGGGGGGCCGCGTCGCTGCGAGCGTGGGCAGCGCCCTGGAATGGGCAGGCTGGGCAACGATGGACAACGTGAACCGTCTCCTGCAGGGCAAACCCGCCAACAGCGACGACCACGTGCCGAACCGCATGGTGACCAAGAGTTTCATTCCGGACAACTTCAGGTACCGCGGTGACCTGGATTACACCGCGAAGTACAAGAAGCTCTGGGAGACGGGTGCGCTGTGAGTAGCAGCACCATGACCACGGCCAGGTCGACTGACCTGGCCGTGGTAGTCCGCGGACTCCAGAAGTGGTTCGGCGATGAACACGTGCTTCGCGATCTCGCGGTCGGGATCGGCCGCGGCAAAGTCGTAGCTCTCGGTGAGAACGGATCGGGAAAGTCGACGATCATCAAGATCCTGAGCGGCTTCTATCACACCGATCCTGGAGGGTTCATCTCCGTGGGCGGCGATGAGTTCAGCGCGCCGATAACACACTCGAAGTCACACGCGGCCGGACTGCGTTTCGTCCACCAGGATCTGGGACTCGTGGATTCTACGAACTGATCTTTAACAGATGCAACGCGTCTTTAACAGATGCAATGCGACGCCTATAGCTTTTGGAACTTCACTATCGACTGTTCAATGAGCCGATCGAAGCTGATCGGTCTCGTGGCTGAAAGGAAACTCGAACAATGCAATACCGACAACTGGGCTCTTCGGGCCTGCTCGTGTCCACTCTCACACTCGGCACCTTGGGATGGGGTGGGACGGGCAAAGCCGGCGCGACGGGGCAGGTCGATCTCGAAGGCGCTCGCCGCCAGATCGGTCTCGCTCGCGACGCAGGCGTGAACATCATCGACACGGCCGACATATATTCCGACGGCCTGGCAGAAGAGATTTTGGGTAAGGCCCTTGGGAATGATCGTGACGAGGTACTGATCGCCACGAAGGTGCGCATGCCAATGGGTGACAGACCCAACGATGCCGGGTTGTCACGGCACCACATCGTCCGTGCGGTCGAAGCGAGCCTGCGTCGCCTCGGAACCGATCACATCGATCTCTACCAGGTTCACGCGTGGGACGGTCAGACCCCCTTGGAGGAAACCCTCGGCGCTCTGGACCTGCTCGTCAGGTCAGGAAAAGTGCGCTACATCGGCGCCTCGAATTATGCAGGGTGGCATCTGATGAAGGCGCTCGCTGTCAGTGATCGAGGTGCGCTCGAGCGATTCGTCAGCCAGCAGATTTACTACTCGCTGCACGACCGCGACGCCGAGTCCGAGCTCGTCCCGGTGTCCATCGACCAGGGCGTCGGCATCCTGGTGTGGAGTCCATTGTCTGGCGGGCTTCTGTCGGGCAAGTATCGTCGCGGCGTTCCGGCGCCGGCCGGGAGCCGCCACCTGACCGAATGGAATGAGCCGCCGGTGCACGACGAGAACCGCCTGTACGAGATCATCGAGACCTTGGTGCGGATCGGGGAAAAGCATGAGGTCGCTGCGGCACCGATCGCGTTGGCCTACCTGCTGGCGAAGCCAGCGGTGACGTCGGTGATCCTCGGTGCCCGGACCGAAGATCAGCTCGCCCACAACCTCGTTGCCGCGGAGATCACGCTCAGTAACGAGGAAATCGCACAGCTCGACGCAGTCAGCGCTCAACCTTTGCGCTACCCGTATTGGCACCAGGCCCACACCATTTCCGACCGGATGAGCGACGCAGACCTCAACCTGCTCAGGCCCTCGTCCACGGGGTGGGAGTGGCAGCACGAACACCGCCTCGAGCTGCTCAGGGATGCCGCACCGGGCGAGTTTCTGTCGAAGGCGTGAGTTGATCCCGACATGGCCGGGCTGCGCGCGCTCGGCCATGTCGAGTCGGCCGCGCTGCGACGTCTGGCAGGTGGTTTAGAGACCTAGGATAAATCGTCGTCACTCGTCCATAGAGGAGTTCCGCTGGCGTACCAGCAGCAACAGACCGTCCCGATCGGTAGTGCCGTCCCGTTTTGGGCTCCGTAAGATGGTGCGCCCATCCGTGAGATCGCTCGCCGGTTATTCAAGCAGTACGCCACCTTCACCGGCCGCGCCAGCCGCAGCGAATACTGGTGGTGGACCCCAATCTCCGTGGTCGTGAGCATTGTGCTGAACATCATCATGTCTGTGGCAGGCTTCGCAGGCGCAATCTTCAGCGACTCCGGAACCATGGTCCCGGGTCCCGGCGCTATTAGTGGCGTCATCCGCCTGGCGATCTGAGGCCTGGCTGTCCTCGTCCCGTCTCTGGCCCTCGTCGTCCGCCGCCTGCACGATGCGGACTTCAGCGGCTCGATGATCCTCATCGGGCTCGTCCTGTTCCTCGGCGGCCTGGCGCTGCTTATCTTCATGTTCCTTCCGCCCAAGCCGGGAGGAAGCGATTCGACCCGCCTAGCCACGCGGGAGCGGTAACACTGAAGGCCATCGGCATGACGCCGATGGCCTTCTGTGGCGGATCTGGTAGTGGTCCAGTCCGGTTTCGCCCTTGGAAGTTTGGAAAGTTTCTTCGATCGCCCAGCGGGGCGCCGGCTATCCTGGCCAGCTCGGCCAGCGAGACCCGGTTTGGGCCGTGGCAGATGCGGTGAGCCAGATCGGTCGGGTCCTTCAGGGAGCCGCGGACCAGCAGACATGAGTGGGTCTTCAAAATTAGGCGGTGCGTGACCACCCACCGGCTCGGCGGGTAGTCACGCACCGTGTGCACAGGTGTCGGTCGTCCGACGCGCTGGGAAGCCGAAGGCGGCCTGTGCGACGAGTTTGACCGACATTGGCGGCGACCTCCCGCTCACCCGTTACAACTTGCCCGTCCTCGCATCTGCACTGGCTTTAAGGACCGGAGACTCGCTGCGCCAGTTCTCCGGCTGGACGCTCTCCCAGAGACTTCCCTTGCCAAGGTCTTCACTCAGCTGACCTTCCCGGCTTAACCACTGTTCGGCACTCCTGATCCTGTTGGGGTGAATTTCGTCGAGCAGGGCGTAATCCCGGGTGATGATGTTGTGTTTCCACATGTTCCAGAAGCCCGTGAAATTATCCCGGAAGCTCATGGTGCTCTTGTCGTTGGGATCGGCGTTATATCCGGCAGGCAGATCAGCAGCACCGCGCAGCGGGCCACCCCAATATGTGTCCAAATCCGTGTCAATTTATTGTGCCGGATGCCCCGTGAGTTTCTCGAATGCAGCGGCCATATCGGCATAGGTCATGTGCTCCAGCGACTTCGAGGTCCACGCCGTTAGCCCGTTCATGATTGTCGAAAAGCCAGCGAACATAGAACCCGCAATCTTCGAGGGATACATGGGGAACGGCGCCCCTGCCCAGCGGGACACGCCACGTGACGACACCGTCTTCAATACCGGGAGTCATATGAGTGGTGAGATGACCATTTCAATGTAAGGACCTGAGGTGAAGACTGCCCGGTTCTTCTCGTTCTGGAACAGCACCCATTCGGCTATGCGGCCTTTACCGTCGTAGTGTCCTGTGCGGAACTTTGAGTCGTAGCCGGACTTCTTGAGGGCGTAGTCGAGGCTGGCCTCGGTGGCAAATGCCGTCTGCGAAGACAACGCGACGTTCAATAAGAAGAGATACGGTCCCGCACCGGTGACCTCATCCGTAGAGCAAATTCAGCGAAGCCACCGACGAGCAGATCTCGACGCGGAGCGTGTTCAGGGTGAGACGAGGCTCTAGCTGGAGCGCCGCCTCACCCTCTCCGTCGGCTAAGTAGGAATGAGTGGCAGAATGATACGCGACCGGTGCTCACGATCATGAAGGATTCGCTGGTTCGCGACCCGGATCGCCGTTCCTCCAATAGATGGCTCGCCGGTATTCAGGTTTCGGTCCCAGCGAGGAAAGTTGCTCGATGTGACTTGGACGCGAAGTCGATTTCCAGCCTTGATCACAACTGAGGTCGACCAAAGATCAATCTCGACTTCATCGATCCGGTTTGGTTTAGTATTTACACGGGTAATGCCATCAACGAGGTTGCGCGACACACCGGCTGCATCTACTTCGCACAGGCGCACGATCCAGTCGGTTGACGGCCCGTCTGTTGCGGCGTAGAGAATTGCCCGAACACGCCCTGTGATCTCCGTGTCCGCATCCAAGGGTGCGGACGTGAAGACAAGCACATCGTCCCGAACTTCCGCGTCCCGCTGATCAAATACGCCGGCCGGGAATTCCGGTGACATGACAGTGTTCCCGCCCCGGGTGATCACGGGGTTCGCCGGATCGTAGACGTAGCTGGACTCAGAACGCTCCAACGCCGGCGAGGTCCACTCAAGCCTGGACTGGTCGGCGAGGTAGAGCGGTGTCGGTCGCTCGCGGGCGAGGGGCCAATCGCTTTCGACCCGCCATTGATTGACGCCCATCACGAAGACGAGCACCTGCGACTCGTGTGCGTCGGTCGCGGGCTCGCCCTTGAGCCAGTGGTCATACCACTCGAGCTGCAGATCTGCGACGGTGCGACCGCCCGGCAGCAGGAAAGCTTCGAGCCCGAAGTTGACCTCGCCGACTCGACTGGCTGAGAGCGAGCCGCTAAACGACTGGTGTTCCCAGGGTCCCACAACCAGCCTTGCCGGTCTGCCGCGTGAGCGCATGCCGATGAAGTTGTCCAGCGCCCCTTGGAGGAAGATGTCGTGCCAGCCGGAGATGTTCAACGAGGGCAGCGTCAGCTCGTCGTATCGTGGTTGCCACACGGCTATCGTCCGTTGTGGCACGGTCTTTAAGAGCCCGTGCGACCCCGAGGTCGGGAAGCCCAGTGCGTTCGAGCATAGGCGGGGCACCTGACGGCAGACCCCAGTAGCCGTCCGTGGCGATCGTGTCGACGCTCTCGATGCCTTCGACCATCTTCTCGATCGCCTGATCCGGCGGGAGTCCGTCCCTGAAGAAACGCGGGATCGCAGTGAGCATCGACCAGTAGCCATTGAGACCTAGCTCGATCGCCCCTCCACGGAACATGAGGCCGTCTTCCGGATCGCTCCACGTCGCCCACGGCGCGATTGCGACCAGATGGGGCGCCTGGGCAATTGCAGCACTCCACTGCGTGCTGCCGAGGTAGCTGGAACCCATCATGCCGACCCTGCCGTTGCTTTTGGGAAGTGCAGCGGCCCATTCGACACTGTCGTAGCCGTCCTCGCGCTCGTGCCTCCAAGGGAGCCATTCGCCCTCGGATGCGAAGCTCCCGCGGGCGTCCTGAACGACGACGATGTAACCGGCGCGCGCGATGGCCGAGTAGTCGATGCCCAGCCAGGTTCGCTTGTCATACGGGGTCCGGACAAGGATGACAGGGAAGGGGCCCTCCCCGGCCGGCATGTAGGTGTCCGCGCGCAGGACTGTGCCGTCCCTCATCGGTGCCTCGACGTCGTAGACGATCTCGACCTTGTTCATTCTTCTCCTTTGAAAATGCGAAGGCTTGCCCTCAATCCGGACAACGACATCAGGTCTGGGACAGGGCGGTTTCTCCCGGCCCCCATGCCTGAGACGAGGCCACCGCCAGAGCCATCCGGCGGGGGCCTCCTCGCGCTCAAACCGTCAGCACCGGGAATGACGCTGCCGGGCAGGACGGCGCCCCTCGTGTCTGTTACTGGATGCGTTGGTGAGTCGCGAAGGTGTTGCGAAGGATCCCGAGTCCCTCGACCTCGACTTCCACTGTGTCGTCCGTGTTGAGGAATACCTGGGGGTCACGGCCGATCCCGACCCCGCCCGGTGTTCCGGTAGCGATGACATCGCCGGGAAGCAACGTGACCGTGTCGGTGATGTATTCCATGATCCGGGCCACGCTGTGGATGAGCTGGTCGGTGTTGGCGTCCTGCATGGTCTGTCCGTTCACCCGGGACTGCAGCCGGAGGCCAGCCGCGCCAGGTGGGAGCTCGTCCGCGGTCACGAGGACCGGACCGACGGGCCCGGACTTGTCCGGGTTCTTGCCGAGGGTGAACTGCGGGGCCTCGAGTTGCTTGTCGCGGGCGGAGAGGTCGTTGAAGGCGGTGTAGCCGAGTACGTACTCGAGCGCGTCACCGGCCGTGGCCTCCCATATTTCGTCCTTGACGACCGCCGCCAGCTCCAGCTCCCAGTCCAGTCCTGGCTCTTTCGGGGCCACAGGGACCACCGCATCCTTCACCGTGAGTGACTGTGCCCAGCGTCCGAAGATCATCGGGACCTTGGGGACATCGAGGCCAGCGGCCTTCTTGGACTCGTCCGCGTGGGAGTAGTATCGTGGTCGACCTCGATGCCGGAGTCGATCTCGGGGCTCGTGTGAGTCGTGTTCATGGCTGTTCCTCCTTTTGCGGGATGGGTGGCAGGAATTTCGGCTCTCGGTGTAGTGAACTCCGTCGTGCAAGGACGTGATCCGCGCTCGCACCCTCGAGCTATGCCTGACCGCGACGCCCGGCTCGGCGCGCCGCGACGAGGCGGCGCCTGCCGATCAGTGCCTCAGAGTCAGGCGGACTGGTGGGATCTCGATCTTCACGCCTGCTGCGCGGTGGCGCTGAGCTGTTGGGTCAGTTTGAGCAGTTCTTCGACGTGGTAGATCTCGGTGATCTTTCCATCGACGACGCGGACGATGTCGGTGCCGTTGATGGCGACGGGTTTGCCGCTGGCGGCGAAGCCGAAGGCGTCCCCAGTGTGGGTCCCGGTCATCTGCCAGTGAAGGACCACCCAGCCCTCGGGAAGCTCTTGATTGAACAGGATCCGGTGCTGGGTGCCCGTGAATCCGTCCCGCACTGCGGCGACCAGAGTTCGCATTCCGTCGATGGCGGAGGCGGCGCCGACGGGGTTGTGGTCGACCAGATCCGGGGAGAACACCTCGTCCACCCCGTCGACGTTGCCGGTGTCGTAGAGCTCGAGGTTGCGCGCGGCGACCCGCAACGGGGTGGTCGTGGCCGCGCGCACCATCTCGCTTGAGGTGTTGGCGGTGCTGATCGTGGTCATGAGGTCCTCCATGTGTTTGTGGCGGGCAGGAGCAGCTACGAGCCGAGCCTGCAGCGGTGGGTGTTGATGCTCCAGTCGGGCTGGGATCGCCGGGTAGGCGCTACGGATAACGAACCATGCCGATGGGCGGCCCGCGCGGCCTTCAGCGGTCTCGACGGTCAGATTCCTTCCGAGGGAGGAAATCCTCCGTCAGGTTTCACTGGCTCGCCGCCGTCTTGAGAGGACTGACAGCGATACTGCGATCAGCAGTGCGGAGCCGTTGAAGACGTTGGGGAGCCAGAACGGGGCGCCGGCGAGCGTCAGGCCGTTGATGCCGACCGCGAGGACGAGGGCGCCGACGATTGTGCCCCAGAGGTTGAACAGGCCCACCTGGATGACTGTGGCTCCGAGGAATGCTGCCGCATACGCAGGGAGAAGGAACTCTGGCCCTGTATTTGGATTCGCGGCACCAATTCGTGTGGTCTGCAGGAACCCCGCGAGTCCCGCCACGACACCCGCTATTACGAAGGTCGAGGTCAAGGTGAATCTTGTGCGCACCCCGCTGAGTCGCGCGGCCTCCCGCCCGGAACCAGTCGCACGAATGTAACGTCCAAACGGAGTGTACTCGAAGAGATACCATGCGACCACAGCGAGCATCAGCGCGATCCAGACTGCGGTGGGGATGCCTAGCAGACTCGCTTTTCCAATGTTTGTCAGGGATGCGGGCACGCCGCGGAAGAGAATTTGGCCATTCGTCACAAGGAGGTTGAGCCCGGCGAGGACCGTGGCCATCGCGAGCGTTGCGATAAAGGCGTTAACACCGATTCTGACGACGAAGAGTGCATTGACAGCACCGATAATCGCCCCCAGTGCCAGGGCTGTGATCAGGACTAGCGGTACTGGCCAGCCTAAGGCGCTGCTGTATGCCACCCAGATGGCTGTGAAGCTGAGGTTCGCCGCGATGGAGAGGTCGAATTCTCCAGCCGCGAGGGGGAATAATGCTGCGATAGCGAGGATGATGGGCACTGCTTGACCAGCAAGGATGCTGATGAGGTTGGATGCGGTAAGGAACCGGTCCGGCTGCCATGCGCTGAAGGCAATGATCAGGAGGACGAGGAAGATCGCTATGCCGAATCTGGACAGCGTCTCCGAGAGGTGAAGATTCCGTACAGTATGTTGGTCAGGCACCGCGATGGGTGCAGCTTTAGTAGGGTTCGTGGTAGACATTGCTCTCCTTGAGCGGGTGTTCGTGAGGCACTGGGCTAAGGTTTTGACGGTGACAGCTCGGCGCCCGTGGTCGCCAAAGCGATCTGATCATCCGTGATGTACGGGCGTTCCAGGATCTGGCGCACGCGTCCTCGATCGAGAATGACGAGTCGGTCGCATAACGCAGCCAGCTCTGCGGGGTCGCTCGAGGCCAGTATCACCGTCATGCCGTCGCGGGCCAGTGAAAGTATGAGTGAAGAGATTTCGGCGCGCGCGCCTATATCGATACCCTGCGTAGGTTCGTCCAGGATTAGGATTCGAGGATTTACTCGAAGGGCTTTGGCGATGACCGCCTTCTGCTGGTTCCCTCCGCTCAGCTTGCCGATGGGAAGCATCGGATCCTGTGGCCGTATATCGAAACGAGCAATGAGTTCCTTTGCCTGACTTCGTTCCTCCCGCTTGTTCAAGGTCGGCCCCTTCCTGATCGACCGCAGATCCGACAGGGTGAGGTTGTGCTGCACAGGCATCGGGCCGATGCACCCGTGGTTACGGCGGTCCTCGGGCACGTAACTAACGCCAGACGCCAGCGCGTCGCGTGGACTCCCTGGTTTGTACTCCACGCCACCAAGAGACATCCTTCCGGTCTGAGGCTGTTGAGCACCGGCCAGCAGGCGGGCCAGCTCGCTCCTCCCGCATCCTGCCAGGCCGCCGATACCAAGAATCTCGCCGGCGTGGACGTCCAGGTCCATGTCCCGGACTACTGCGCCTTGAAGTCCGCGAAGCTCGAGGATGTAGCGCTCAGACGATTCGATTGCTTTCGTCTCGTCTTCGGTCCGCCGCGGAGCGGACTTCGCCAGCTCACGGCCCAGGAGCAACGAGATGATCTCCTCATGGGACAACCCCGCGGTCGCCCGGTGGGCAACGATCTCGCCATCGCGCAATACGATGATCTCGTCGGCCACCTCGAGTACCTCGTCGATGCGGTGCGAGACGTACAGCACGGATCCGCCGTCGGATGTGACTCGTTTGATCGCCTCGAAGAGCTGCCTGACCTCGCCGGCGGGGAGCGCGGCCGTGGGCTCGTCGAGAACGAGCACGCTCGGTTTTTCCTCGCCGGGGTCTCCAAGCACGCGTGCGATCGCGACCATGGTCCGCTGCGCGGGCGGCAGCGAGCTCAGCGGGGTGTTCGGATCCCAGGTCAGGCCCAACCGGGCCAGTCGTTCTCTGACCATTGCCGAGGTGGCTTTCCGGCGAATGGCACCGGCCTTGAGCCGGCCGTATCCGGTGGAAAAACAGACGTTGTCGCCGACGGACATCGATTCGAGGAGCCCAAGATCCTGGTGGACGAACCGCAGCCCGGCGGCATGCGCCTTGGCCGGGGTGATCGGCCCGCTGAGCTCGTGCCCGCCCACAGCGACGAAGCCACCCGGAGAGGCTTGATGGAATCCGCTAAGGATTTTGATGATCGTGGACTTTCCGGAGCCATTTTCGCCGAGCAGAGCTACGACCTTGCCGCGGCCGATCTCGAAACTGAGATCTCGGAGGATGTGCGCCTCCCCGAACCACTTGTTGATGTTCCGAACGACGACCGCCGGGTCGTGACTCGAGGCCCCGGTCTCGGTGGTCACAGCGATCCCGTCTTCCACAGCTTCGTGTACATCGCCTTGTAGTCAAGGTCGCCCTTGTAGGTGAGGCCCTGTGGGAGGTCGTCCTTGGTCAGCATCCTGCCCGGCACCCCGTCGTCCCCGTTGGCCGGCTGGCCCTCCACAAGTCGATTCACGTTGTCCATGGTCGCCCAGCCGGCCCACTCGAGGGCGCTTCCGACGGTGGCGCGCACGGCCCCGCCGGTGGCGATGACCTGGACGCTGGGGAGATCCCCGTCTATGGAATAGATCTTGACGTTCTGGTTCCCGAGCTGCTGCAACGCGACGACGGCGTCCGTCGTGAAGACATCGGCGGGGATGATCAAGCCCTTCGTGTCCGGGTTGGTCTGCACGAATGCCGACACCTTGTTCTGGAGCACGGTCCCTATGTCGTTCGCCGAGACTTGCTGCACCTTGAGGGCCACTTTGGGACAGTTCTTGCTCAGGTAGTCCTTCACGGCGTTGACACGCTGGGTGAGGATCTCGTACGAGGGGTCCGTGATCATCTGGACCTGACCCTCTGCATTGATATCAGTGCACACCTGGGCAGCGACCCACTGCCCCTGGGTCACACCATGGAGGCTGACCCCATGCTGGGGGCCGGTTGCCGTGACCGGCCCGTCCTCCCGAGCGGTCGCCCCGCTCACGACGACGATGCCCTTGGCCCGCGCGGCCGCGATCGAGCTGGCGACCAAGGTCGGATCTACGACCCAGGTGACGATGGCATCGGCATGCAGGTCGATCGCCTGCTGGATGGCCTGGTTCATCTTGGCGGGATCGAAGGCCGGATCGATGGTCTGTACCTTCCAGCCGAGTGCATCTCCGGCCGCATGAACGCCCGCGTCCCAGGGCGCACAACCCGAGGCCATGCTGCACGGGATGGACACGACGAACTTGTTCTTGGCCATCGGCGGCGACGTCTTTGGGCCCTGCCAGGACTGGGGCTGGCCGGCCGCTGCTGCCAAGTCCTTCACCGAGGCCGGCACCCCGGTTCCAGCGCCGGCCTGTGCGACGCTGGCCCCCTCCGCGGTCCCGCATCCCGACATGACCACCGCACTAATAGCCAATGCCCCAAAGAACTTAAGCTTCTTCATTGAATCTCTGCCTCATCTTTCCAGTCCGCTTGTCGCCCCTCGTTGGGCATCATGCAGTTAGTGAATCCCGGACGGCACGACCGCGCCGAGCCCATCGTTGGGGAACTCAGCCGATGCCGTTGACAGCAAACGCTAAGTCGGTTCCACCTAGATGTCCAAGACCAACTGGTTCCAGCATTCAGACTCACCAGATCTGAATCTGGGAACCAGTTGGTCTTGGACTTCTTCAATTGGCCGGGCTTAGCGTGGTGTGACCAACACCGTTGCCGTTCCGCGTTCAAGCGGACACAAGGCCAGCACTGATCCAGCCGGGGGCACGAAGCCGTCCCATCCGCCTGGTACCGCAGTTTCTTGAAAAGGACAAAAGCATGAGCACCAATGGAATATCTGGTTCGGGCAGGACGATTGACCATGAGGTGGTCATCATCGGTTCCGGGTTCAGTGGCATCTCGAGCCTGTATTACGCGCGGGAAGCCGGCCTCGACGTCGCCCTGCTCGAAGCGGGGACGGGGGTGGGAGGCACCTGGCATTGGAACACCTACCCCGGGGCGTGCACCGACACAGAGTTCTGGAGCTACTGCTTCGCCTTCGCCCGGGAGGAGCTGAGCGAGTGGCGCTGGAGCACTCGTTTCCCTGTGCAGAAGGAAGTGGAAGGCTACCTCAATTTCGTGGCTGACCGGCTGGATCTGCGGAAGTACATCCAGTTCTCGACCCGGGTGAGGTCGCTCTGCTACGACGAGTCCGAAAACCTCTGGACTGTAACGGCCGAAGACGGCGCCGAACTCGTCGCCCGGTACGTCGTGACGGCCGTCGGCGGTCTGTCCGAGCCGCACCTGCCGGCCATTCCGGGTCTCGATTCCTTCCGCGGCGAGATACTGCGCTCCGCACGTTGGCCGAAGGCGGAGGTCGGCTTCGAAGGGAAACGCGTGGCGCTGATCGGCACCGCCTCCACAGGGGTGCAGATCCTCCCGGAGGTAGCATCCGAAGCGAAGGACGTCTACGTATTCCAGCGCACGCCCAACTTCGTCCTTCCCAAACGCAACAAGAAGGTCGATGAGACGCAGCGGACCGCCATCGCAGCCAACCATGACGAGATCTGGCAGAAGACCTGGAACCACTTCTTCGCTTTCCCCCTGGACGAACCGCAGGGCGCGACCTCTGACTTCACCGCCGAGGAGCGCGAGAAGATCTTCGAGGAGAAATGGTCGGAGGGCGGCTTTGGCTTTTCTTTCTCCACCTTCGACGACATAGACACATCCGCTGAAGCCAACGAATATGCCGCCGAGTTCGTCCGACGGAAGATCCGGGAAACCGTGCTCGATCCGCAGACGGCCGAGCTCTTGACCCCCAAGGGCTACCCCTACGGCGCGAAACGGCCTCCGGTCGGCGACGGCTACTACGAAGCCTTCAACCGGGCCAACGTCCACCTCGTCGACATCAGCAAGCAGCCCATCAGCGAGATCACGCCGACCGCGCTGCGAGTGGGCGAGGACGAGTACGAGGTCGACGTCATCATCTTCGCGACCGGATTCGACGCATTGACCGGTGCCCTGAGCGCCATGGAAATCGTGGGCCGGGAAGGGCAGCGACTCAACGAACAATGGAGCCAGGGCGTGCGCACCCACACCGGGCTGGCAACGGAGGGGTTCCCAAACCTGTTCTACGTGTACGGGCCCCAGACGCCCCATGCGAACATTCCTCCCGTAGTCCAGAAAGCTGCCAAGTGGATCATCGAAGCCATCAAGCACCTGCGTGCGAACGATCTTGACTACATCGAGGCCGAGACCGAGGCCATGGAGAAATGGCACAAGGAACTGCACGAAGCGGCATACGCCACTCTTCTGCCGGGCAGTTCCGCTGAAAGCAAGGCCTGGTTTCTGGGAGCCAACATTCCGGGCAAGCGCGTCGACGTCTTGGTCTACCTCGGGGGGGCCCACAAGTACTTGTCCAAGGTGGATGAGCTTGAAGCGAACGGCTATCGCGGCTTCGTGCTGAAGACGCAGATGCGGGAGCCGGCCGCGCCGTCGCACGCCGTCAGCGGGTAGTCGCGGCCCGTGGCGCGACGTACAGATGTCGCGCCACGCGCGACACGCCGTTCGAAGTCGGGCAGATGTTGCGGTGCTCCGCGGGAGAGAGCGGGGCGCGGAGCCGGCGGACTGGACGCCGCGAGCCAGTCTCGTTGCCGCGCAGTCCCCGTCCCGTCCTCATCACCGAGCGCTCGATAAGACCACGAGCGCCCGGCGCGGTGTTCGTATCCGCCGTGCCCGAACCAGTGGGTCAGGAGGCAGCACCCCGCCTCGCCCACCACCGCTATTACGCCAATCCCCAAAATTGCCGCTCAACTAGGCAGGTTCTCGTTGGGTCCGGCGAAGCTACTAATCGAAAGTGAAGTCTTTTATGTACCGTCAGGTGATCAATCGCCCAGAAGATGTCATCGAGGATGCGTTGGAGGGATTTGCCCTCACTCATTCGTCTGCCGTGACCTACGATCGCCGAGCCGGGATCCTCACCCGAGCCAAGCCGGCGCGGGACAAGGTTGGTCTTGTCTCCGGCGGCGGCTCCGGACACGAGCCGCTGCATGTCGGATTCGTCGGGACGGGTATGCTTGATGTCGCAGTGCCCGGCGCCGTATTCGCTAGCCCAACCGCGCTGCAGGTGCACGAAGGAACAATGGCCGCGGACTCGGGCCGCGGCGTGGTTCAGATCGTGAAAAACTACACCGGTGATGTGTTGAATTTCCAGATCGCCGGAGAACTTGCCGACGACCACGCTGTGAAGACCGAGACCGTGCTCGTGGACGACGACCTGGCGACCGATGCCGTTCAGGATGGTCCCGGCCGTCGCGGCACCGCAGCCGTGGTGGCCGTGGAAAAGATCTGCGGTGCGAGTGCCGAAGCTGGTGCCCAGCTGATTGAAGTTGCCGAACTAGGACGTCGCGTCGCTCGCAACGCGCGTACCCTGAGTCTTGCTTTGAGCGCCGGCACCCACCCCGGCGAGTCCGAACCGGCCTTCACGCTGCGCCCTGACGAGGTCGAACTTGGCGTTGGTATCCATGGTGAACGCGGCACCGCACGAGTGCCGTTCGCGGCAGCGGATGAGCTCACGGCTCTACTGGTCGATCCGCTGGTCGCAGAACTCGGATTGGGGCATGGTTCAGCGGTCATCGCGATCGTCAATGGCCTCGGCGGCACCTACCCTCTGGAACTGCACATCGCTGCCCGCGCCATGCACCGCCGATTGTCCGAGTCTGGTATCTCTGTTGCCCGCTCACTGGTGGGCAACTACGTGACTTCCCTGGACATGCACGGGATCTCGATCACGCTACTACCCGCCGATGCCGACCTCTTGCCGCTGTGGGACGCTCCTGTGCGCACCCCCGCTCTGACCTGGTGAAGGACTGTATTATGAACCCCACACTTGCCGATGATTTTGGCCGCCGCTGGGTGACCAGCATGTTCGAGACCCTGCTTGCGCGAACTGCGACTCTTGGCGACCTGGACCGTCGCACCGGCGACGGTGACTTCGGCAGCAATATCGCCTCAGCACTGCGCCGCGCCCGGCAGGAGGTCGACGAGCGCACGCCGCATGACTACCCCGGCTGGGTGAACGCCGTATCCCGTGGCTTCCTCGGTACCGGTGGAACCAGCGGGCCACTGTTTGGTATGTTCTTCCGCGATTTGTCCCGATGCGCCGTCGGCACAGAACCCACGCTCGCTGAGTTCTCGGAGGGCTTGGCCGACGGCGTGGCGACTGTACAGCGCTACGGGCGAGCGGAAGTCGGCCACAAGACGATGATCGACGCCCTTGCGCCTGCGGCACAGACGCTCCGCACACTCGTCAACGAGGGCGCCACCGCCGACGAAGCCCTCGCGCTGACCGCTCAGGCCGCTGTGGACGGCGCACACCGCACCGCGGACCTGCTCGCCCAACGCGGGCGTGCCAGCTACGTGGGCGAGGTGGCGCGAGGCGTACTCGATCCCGGGGCCGTCGCAGCCGCGATCGTGATGCAGACGGCTTCGGCCGCTCAGGCAGAGAACGCCGCGCCGGTCGATACCTCCTGGCTGGTTGGCTAGGCTGAAGTGCTCGTCTGAGACGCCGGAATCCCCGTGTTTGCAGGGATTCCGGCGTTTTGCCGTGGAGGGTTCTGGCTACTTTGCGTGGGCCGCACCGTGTTGGTTGATGAGGCCGGTGGTCTGGCGCTGGGTTGGTGTGGGCAAGGCGAGGAGGCCGAAGTTGGTCGTAGTGCCGGTGGCCCGGAGTGTGTTGCGGGTCCGGGTGGCCAGGTGGCCGACAAGGGCGGCGGAAGCGGAGCGCTGTTCTCGAGGGCGGGGTTGAGGCCTTGTCCTGTGTCTGGGGAGTGCGGGTCTCGGCGATGACGGGGTTCTCGGGGGAGCGGCTGGTGCTCGTCGGTGAAGGTCAGGGTGCCAGTGCGTGGCGCAGGTGCCAGGTGAGGTGGGCGGAGAGAATGCAGAGGAACACGTGGGTGAACGCGGCAGGGCCCGCCGTGTTCCCGGGCACGACACGGACCGCGACGGGGATGCCCGAGGAGGTAGAGAGCACCTCGTATTCCAGCTGTGAACGGACAACCCCCAGCTCCGCGGTGGCCCCGATCAGCGTCTTGCCTGCCAGTGGGGCCCGCAAAGACTCGACGGCATGCCCGGGCAGGGTCGCAAGGTTCGCCACGGTCGCCTGCTTGACCTTCGCACCCTCAGTGTGGGAGCGGCGCAGAAGCCCCGACTCGTACTCGACCGTTCCCCTGCCTTGTCCACCCTGCGCGACTTCGTCCGGGCTACATGAACTGGCTGCTGCGTCTTCGCCATGCCAGCAGTCAAACGGATACGCCTTGGATTCACGTGACAAACACGAACAATTCAGTGGCTACAAATCTTGATACAAGGAACGGCCGCGGCCGGAAACCCAACGAACTCCGGGGTGTGACGCCACGTAACCTCGGCCTAATCCAGCAAGGTCCTACGCGAACGTCTCGTCGGACCGTTCGGCGGTACCAAGCCGCGTGAGCAGGGTGGACGTGCAATGGTCATCGGAGTAATCGAGCGAGCACCGGTCCGATCCCGGTCGCAGATCGGCAAGTCATGCAGTAATTTGACGCAGTGCGCCGACCGTCTGGTCCCCAGGAGTCACGTTGGTCCTGATACTCCGGGGCGTGACCCTAGGATTCAGGATTCAGGAGCAGATGTCAGGGTGAGCTTAAGATGCCTTCCGATGGATCGATTTGTATGTCAGGTATGCTCCGAGTCCTTCCATGCCGTACTCGGTTCCGAGCCCGGAATCGTGCCGCCCTCCGAAGGGCGCCGAAAGGTTCGACGCAAAGAAGTTGATCCCGATGGAACCGGTGTCGACGCGGTGCGCGACGGCCAGAGCAGCCTCGGGGTCGGAAGAGAAAACGAGCCCACCGAGCCCGAACTCCGTGTTATTGGCCAATGCCACGGCGTCGTCCACGCCTGTGTACTTGAGCACTGTGAGCACCGGCCCGAAGATCTCTTCACGAGCTACTCGCATCGACGGCGTTACGTCTGCGAATACAGTCGGCTGCACGAAGAAACCGCCTTCTAAACCGTTGCCCAGCGATGCAGACTGGCCGCCCGTCGTCGCCCGGGCCCCCTCTGAACGTCCGGAGTGGATGTATTCCATCACGGTTGAGAATTGCGAGGAGGTTGCGCAGGGCCCGAACACCGTCGAGGGATCGAGTGGATCGCCCTGTGGTGCCTTGGAGATGACCGAAGTGGCCATGTCCACCACTTCGTCGTACCGTGACGCCGGGGCCAGGATTCGCGTAGAGATGTAGCACGTCTGGCCTGTGTTGCGCATCGAGGAGCGGATCAGGACTTTGCTCATTGCATCAAGGTCGGCGTCGGGTAGCACGATCGCGCTGGACTTCCCGCCGAGTTCTAGCGTCACCGGTCGAAGGAGTTCACCGCAGGCGGAGGCGATGCTCCGGCCCACCGGGGTCGAACCGGTGAAGGCGACTTTGTCCACCCCCGGGTGCTTGACGAGGGCGTCGCCGAGGCGTCCCGAACCCGTCACGAGGTTAACGACGCCGGCCGGCACACCGGCCGCCGCGACGGCGTCGATGATGAATCGGATCGATAAGGGCGTGGGGGATGCCGGCTTGATGACTACTGTGCAGCCGGCCAGGAGGGCGGGTGCAAGCTTGATGACGACCAGGTTGATCGGGAAGTTCCACGGCGCGATGAGCGCGCATAGGCCCACCGGGTCGCGCCGGACGATCGACTCCTGGCCCTGTGCATAAGGGAAAGGCCTGACGTCTTCATGCTCGAGGTACTCGGCGAGGCTCGCGAAGTACCGGAAGATTCCGGCCGCATTTGCCGCAGCTCCGAGCGTTTCCGTGATTGGGGAACCGTTTTCCCGCGTGTTTGTCAGCGCGAGGACATCCGCTCGTGCTTCGATCTCGTCAGCAATTCGCAGGAGGTAGGCTCCGCGCTCCGAAGGTGAGAGCCTGGGCCAGGGGCCTGTGTCGAAGGCGCGCCTGCCCGCCACCACGGCGGCATCGAGGTCGTCCGCGGTGCCGTCCGGGACTTCGCCCCAGACTTCGCCAGTTGCGGGGTCGGTCACTGGGTTGCGTCCCTTCCCCTGCGCGGCCGTCCATTCGTTGTCGATGAACACGTCGCTAACGCGGGTGTAGGGCAGGTTCAGGGTACGGCGGCGCTCACTTGCGTCGCCCCCAGATCTGCTAGGGGATGACGAACTGAACGACGGCGCGGGCGCGGACCCGGATGGTGCCTGGACTCTGGTCTCGGCTGGTACGGATTTCATCGAAGCACTCCCGTCTTGAGCAGTGCATTGGAGCGCGCGAGGTCTGCAGTGGCCATGTGGACGGCCGCGGCGGTGATGAGCTCGGGCACGATCTCGGCCGCGAGCCTTTCGGCGTAGGTGGCCGGGTCCATGGCGAACCAGGACGAGGCGAGCGCGATCCCGGCATGGTCGAACCGCCAGAGCCTGTCGGCGTCGCGCATCAGGGCATCCTCGAGTGAGTAGGCGACGTGGCGTGTGTCGTGCCCGTCGATGATTTTCGTGACGCGATCGATGAACTCATCGGTGTAACCGAGTTTGGGCAGGACCTCGCGGGCTACGGCGCAACCCTGGTTCTCGTGTTCGTATCGGATGGCTGCTCTGCGCCAGTCGCCAGTGAACCCCTCGGAGATGATTCGGGATTCGTCCACGCGGGCCCAGCCGGTGTCGTGCAGGAGGGTCGTGACGAGCACGAGCTCGCGGTCGGCGGCCGGGTAGGCGTCGCAGAGCCGTTCCGCGTAGGCGACGGAGATGGGCAGGTGAATGTTGTTGCTGCGAGCCCTGGTTTCGGTGACCACCGACTTCCACAAGGGGTCCAGGCTGCCCGATTTGCTCGGCGTCTCGCTGATGGGCCGCGTGTCAGCGGGGCGCTCAGGGGGGATGGGTCGGACCGGGTAGGCGACGGCGAATAAGTCCGCTTGGGCGTGGTCGATAGTGATGGTGTTCTCGCTCATGGGTCCTCCAGTGGGGGTCAGGGCTCAGGCGGCCAGGGTCTTGAGCTGGACGGCGGGGTCGCCGGCAACGTCGACGGGGATGTTTTGGCCTTTGGCGAGGGCGTTCTTGACGGCCATGAAATCCAGGGGGGCGTTGACGCAGTCCGCAGCGATGATCCTTTCGTTCCGGTAGTAGAGGACTGTGAACCTGCCGCGCTCATCGTCTCGGCGCACCACCGTTTGGTCGAAGCCCATCGACAGGCCGGCGATCTGGAGTTTGAGGTCGGCCTGGTTCGACCAGAACCACGGGATGCCCGCATAGTCCTCACGGCGGCCCATGAGCGAGTACGCTGCAACCTTGGCATGCTCGATCGCGTTGTTGACACTTTCGAGGCGGAGGCGCTCTCCGGAAGGGGAACCCGAGAGGGGATTGGGCATGTTCGCGCAGTCGCCCACGGCGACGGTCGTGCCGTCCGAGGCCAGAGCGTGGGCGTCCACGACGATCCCGTTGTCAACGGCCAGGCCCATCTGTTCTGCGAGCTCCGTGTTGGGCACGACGCCGATGCCTACGAGCACAATCTGTGCCGGCAGCACCTCACCGTCTGCGAGTTCGACTCCGACGACCCCCTTTCCTCCACTGTGGGTCGCGCCCGGCACGAACCGTGAGATGCGCGCATCGAGGCGGATGCCGAGGCCGCGGGCCCGGTGCGCGTGGAGGAAGAACTCAGCCGTCTCCTCACCGACGGCCCGGCCGACGAGCCTCGGCCCATACTCGAGCAGCACTACGTTCTTGCCCATCTTCTTCAGGCTAGAGGCCGCCTCGAGGCCGATAAATCCGCCGCCGACTACGACAACGTCAGTCACATCGCCGACCATCGCCTTGAGGGCCAGGGCGTCGTCGGCGTTGCGCAGGTACATGACGCCGGCGAGGTCGGCGCCGTCGACCGCGATCTTTCGTGCTCGCGCACCCACGGTCAGGGCCAGACGATCGAACGGGAACTCGGCGCCGGACTCTGCGACGGCGATACCCGAGCCGTTGGCCTCCTTGCGGATCTCCACGATCCGCTGGTCCTTGACGAGTGTGACGTCGTGCTCGGCCCAGTACACATTGGAGCGGAAGATGAGTGATTCGTTGCCCACCTCGCCCTGCAGCCACTCCTTCGAGAGAGCCGGGCGCTGGTAGGGCCGATGGTTCTCCTCGCCGAGCAGGGTGATGTGCTCGTCGAAGCCGAGCGCGCGGAGCGAGATGGCGAGCTGGACGCCGGACTGGCTCGCGCCGATGATCAGCAAGCCGGTGGTCTCACTCATGTCACACCTGCGTTTCCGGGGTGGTCACGTACAAGTCCATCCCCTCGGTCACCTTGAGCTGGCAGGACAGGCGAGAGTTCTCCTCGCGCTCTACGGCAGTGCCGTAGAGCATCTCGTCTTCCATTGGCTCCATCGGCGGGAGCTTATCAAGGCAGTCCTCACGGACGAACACATGGCATGTTGCGCAAGAGAGTGAGCCGCCGCACTCGGCGACGATCCCGGGTACGCCGTTGCGGACTGCGGTCTCCATTACGGAGTCGCCGGGGCGTCCCTCGATCTCGCGGACCGTGCCCTCTGAGTCGGTGTATTGGACGGTGGTGGTCATGACTCGTGTACTCCTGGGTTTTTCAGATGAACTGCCGGCCGCCGTCGACCACGAGGGTCTGGCCGGTCATGTAGGCGGAGTCGGGGCTGGCGAGGAAGAGCGCGGCACCGACGATGTCCCCGGGTTGGCTGGCACGCTTGATCGCGCCGCGGTCGATCCCGTAGGTCTCGGCGTCTTCGATGAGCCCGTAGCTGGCCTCGGTGAGGGTGAACCCGGGGGCGATGGCATTGACGGTGATGCCGCGCCGGCCGAGCTCCTTCGCGAGGACTCGGGTCAGGGCGATGACTCCGCCCTTGCTTGCGACATAGTGGGCCCACTGCTCCGACCCGGAGTAAATGGTGGCGCTCGAGAGATTGATGACACGTCCGCCGTCGCCCAGATACGGACTTGTGGCCCGGGTGACGAGCCATGGACCCTTGAGGTTGACCCCCATCACGAGGTCCCACTCGGCAGGGTCAATCTCCTCGAACTGGCTGCGGGTCACTGTCGCGTAGATCGCCGCGTTGTTGACGATGACGTCGATCCTGCCGCCGCCGAACTCGGCGGCTTCGGCGGCCATCGCCTCCGTGGAAGCGATGTCGGTGACGTCGACCTTGAGGCCGATCGCCTCGGTTCCGGCTTCACGGATGAGCCGGGCCGTCTCCTCAGCGCCGGCGGCGTTGACGTCGGCGACAGCCAGGCGGTAGCCGTGCGAGGCGAAGCCGAGGGCGAAGGCCCGCCCCAGGCCACCCGCCGCGCCCGTGATGAGCGCGAGCGGGGAGCGGGCTGTCGTCTGGTTCTGCTCAGGCATGGGCGGGCTCGTGTCCGTGCTCGTGCCGGTGGGCATCCGGCCCGGAAAGGACCGGGGCTGTGTCGAGGATTTCGACAACACCCTTCGTCCCGTCGACACGTAGTCGCTGGCCGGTGCGGATCGTGGTGGACGCCGATCCCGTTCCAGTCACCGCGGGGAGACCGTATTCTCGGCACACGATCGCTGCGTGGCTCATCATGCCGCCGATGTCTGTGACGGTTGCCGCAATCTTTCCGAAGATCGGGCCCCAGGACGGGGAAGTGACGGGCGCCACGAGGATCTCGCCCTGCTGGATCTCGGAGAGTTGGTCCGCGTCGGTGATCACCCGAGCCAGGCCCTCCACGACACCCGGCGAGGCCGCCATGCCGCGGAGGCCGCCGCCCTCCACTGGCTTACCATCGCCTAGCCACTGCTGCACCTGCTCGGTGGTGATGCCCCAGAGCATCCGGGTGAACGGTTCTGTGATCGATGCGGGAGGAGTGTTAAGCGCGGGGGCCGGTCTTGCCGTCTTGAGCGCATTCACGATGTTGCGGCGACGCTCGATCTCCTCCGGCCAGTAGCTCGGTCCGATCGGCTGGGCTGAGCCCACGCCCCACCAGGTCACGAGGTCAAAGAGCGCGTCGCGGACCTCGTTCCGCGAGAGGTATAGGAGGTCATCGGGTTCAGTCCAGAAGCCCTCGGCGTGGAACAAGCGGGAGAGCTCGCGGATCTTCCGCCAGAACACGCCCATGGTCCAGTGCTCAATGTAGAAGTTGTGGTTTTCCACGTACGGGTAGCACTGGGCAGCGAGACCGCGCTTCGCGTCGAACTGGGCGAGGTTGTCGCCGTCGAGTAGTTCGCGGTACTCCGCCACAATCCGATCCTTCTCGACGATGAGCTCCTCGACCGGACGAAGGATTTGCTGACCGGCGTCGAGACGGGTGATGTAATCCTTGATGTAGCCCAGCGGGATCTCGGGGTGCTCGTTCCAATACTTATCGTGGCCGTAGAAGCCGTTGCCCACCGTGAAGTTGAACCATGGATCGTGGGCCTCGTCCCAGCGCTTCATCCAGTGCTCGCCGCCAGCGGAGGCCTGAATGGCGACGAGGGTCGCTTTGGGGTCATCAGTATTCGCGAACGCGGATTGGAGGCCGAGCTCAACGGCGAGAGCAGCGAGGTCCTTGAGTTCGTCGTCGGGCCGGAACAGTTCCATGTCCACGCCTTGGACCATGATGGCGATTGACTGGTCCGGGATGTTCGGGAAGACCTGATTGCAGAAGTTGAAGAAGTCCAGGTAGGCAATGAAGCCGAGGTTGAGGAACTCGAAGTGGTACTGCCAGTTTTGGTATGCCAGCTGGATGAGGCGGTCGTAGTTATCCAGAAGGAACTCGGAGCCATCCATGCCCTTGCCCGAGTGGATGTCCTCCATCGGCACGATCGATGGGGGTTTGGAGAAGGAGATCTTTTCCATGTCGTCGATCGTCCCCCGGACCTTCTGGTGCCATTGCTCGAGCAGGCGCGGCCAGTTCTGGAAGTAGTAGCTGACGCGCTCCTCGAAAAGCGGCACACGTTCCGCGATCTGGTCTTCCGCCACGGGAATGGGGCTCATGTAGAGGTACCCGAGGTGGATTCGGAAGTCGATCCCGTTGGCGTTGGGGATCATGAGGTGCCGTGCGTTGTATTGGCCGAGGCACTTGACCGCGAACTCGCCGCCGATCGTCTCGAATGGTTTGAACACCGTGGGCCAGTGCTGGCTGTCACAGAACCAGAACTTGGCGTCCTCCTGCTCCTTGAGTTTGTCCTGGAAGACGAGGTAGTAGGGGTAGAGCTTTTCCCAGCCTTCGGCGCCGGCTGGAACCGGGAGCTCGGAGGGCTTCGGGAAGGACTTCATCGACATTGTTGTGTCCTGTTTCTTCGGGAGGGCGGATTAGAGGCGGGTCAGGCAGTGAGCTTGATGGAGCCCCAGCTGAAGCCCGATGACGGGGACGTGGTGCTCGACCCCGTCGGGCTCATCGCGGGCTGGGGCGCTGGGGCGGGATTCGACGAGTGGACCGTCTCGGGGCGGGCCTGCAGGAGCAGGAGGTTCTCGCCCTCGGGCAGGTCTGCGTCTACTGCCCACTCGATGTCCTGTGGGCATTTGTAGTGTTTCTCGGCGCGCTTCGCGAGCGTCGCCACGGCGGTGAGCTGCGCGTCAGTGAGGCAGCGGCGGGCGCGCCGCTCGGCGTCGACCTCGCGCTCGACGAGCCGGCGGGCGGCTCGGTCAGGCACGAGTTCGGCGTGCTTGTCGCCCAGATGCTCGGTCACGAGGGCGAGCGTGACCTTGTCCAGGACGATATTGTCGGGTGTCACCTGACCGGAGACGACCAGCTCGCCGACGCCGTAGCTCGCGTCGATTGTGATCTTCGAACGATCCCCGCTGGCGGGATCGAGCGTCATTGCGACGCCCGCGGCCTTCGCGTTGACCATCTTCTGCACCACCACCGCCATGGAGAGGCCGTCGTTGGGGATGTTGTTCTTGAGGCGGTAAATGATCGCGCGGGAGGTGTAGAGCGAAGCCCAGCACTTGCGGATATGCTCGCCCACAGCTCCGAAGCCCTCGAGCCACAGGTAGGTGTCCTGCTGCCCCGCGAATGATGCATCGGGGAGGTCCTCAGCTGTTGCGCTCGAGCGGACCGCCACGGGGACGGGGGTGTCGAAGCACGACTGGAGGGCTGCGTAGGCCGCAACTGTCTGCGCGCGGGCCTCGGCGGGGACGGGGCACGATTCGATGTCGGCGCGGATCGTGGCCGAGATTTCGTCGACCTCGGCTACGTCGTCGGGGTTGAGCCGGGCCAGGACCGCGTGGATCCGGTCAGTGATGCCGGACTCGCCCATGAACGCGTCGAACTGTGCGGTTGTGACGACGAAGCCGGGTGGGACTGGCATGCCGACGGCCGTCATTGTCACGAGGGAGGCGCCTTTGCCTCCGAGGTTTGCGAGTGTCGGCTCGGTGCCGCCATTGAAGAACTGGATGTACTCGGTGTCCTGCATTGTCGTCTCCATTCAGTCCTGCCAGCTCACGGGAACTGCCACCGGGACGCGGAAGGACAGGTTCTCCCGGAATTCGATGCTTTCCGGGTCGTCCACCCTCAGTCCGGGCAGCTTCGCAGTGGCCTCTTCGAGGGCGATCTTTGCCTGAAGCTTGGCGAGCATGTTCCCGAGGCAGTAGTGGATGCCGAATCCGAACGAGAGGTGCTCCCGGGCGTTCGGCCGCGAGATGTCGAAGGTTTCGGGGTCCTCGAACTTGGATTCGTCGCGGTTCGCCGAGCCCATGACGAGCAGGAGGCCCGCGCCGGCCGGGATCTTCACCCCGCCGACCTCGGCGTCCTTCAAGGCCTTGCGGCGCCACGCCACGATCGAGCCCGAATAGCGCAGCACCTCCTCGACTGCGCCCGGGATCTTCTTCGGGTCCCGTACGAGCTGGTCCCAGGTCCGGGCATCGGCGGCGAGCAGGCGGAGCGCGTTGGAGATGAGCGTGGTGGTGGTCTCGTGCCCCGCGAACAGGAGGCTGTAGCAGACCGAGGCGATCTCGTGGTCGGAGATCTCGGCGCCCTCCCGCTGGGCCTTGACGAGGTCCCCGGCGAGGTCGTCGCCGCCCTTGCGGTGTGCCTTCTCTACGAGCGCGAGACACGCCTGCCAATACTCGACCAGATTATGGGCGTGCGGGATCTGCTCCTCGTCGTTCAGGTCGCCCCAGGTCATCGCGGCGCGGGAGTCGGACCAGCGCTTGTAGTCGTCAAGCCGGGAGAGGTCCTCGCCGATGAGGGTGAGGATCGTAATGGTCGGTACCTCGTAGGCTAGGTCCCTGACGATCTCACCTTGGTTCGTCCCGCTGTCCCCGGAACGGGCGATCATCCCGTCGAGCCGCTCCGCGATGTTCGCCCGGATGAACGGCTCGAGCACCTTGAAGCGGCGCGGCGTGAATGCCTTCTGCACGATCCCGCGGATGCGCGTGTGCTCCGGTGGAATGCGGGCCGAGAGGCCGGAGTAGGCAGTGAACCCGCCTTCGTTCATGATCTGCGTGGCCTGGGGGCCGCGCCGGCGTACAGGCGCCTGGGCGTTCTCCGAGGAGAACGTTTCCCAGTCCTCGAACACGGTCTTGACGTCGTTGTATCGGGTCACCACGTAGAGGTCTATCCGCTCGTCGTACATGACCGGTTCCTCCAGGCGGAGCCGCGCGTACGCCGGGAACGGGTTTTTCAATTGGAACGGCTCGTAGCCGTGGTGGGTCGCGCCGTGCTCCGAGGCGCCGGCGGCCCCGGCACTCTGGCCGCTGGCCGACAGCGCGCTCCCGGACGAAAGTGGGGACTCCGCCCCGAAGCCGAACGGGCATTTCGTACCCTGAGTCGACAATGACATCAGTACTCCTTGGATTGTGACCTCTGGCTCAGGCCGTGGTGGCCTCTGCCGGTACAACTGAGACCATCTTGGCCGTAATCCTCGAAGTATGCGCAGGATCACCTCCCACTGAGTGGAAGTGCGTTGTGGTGGCCTCAACAGTCCGCCTGGATATCGGAGGAAGCTTACGCCGCCGGGCTTTCGCGCTGAAGCGGTTCAGCCCGGAGGTGCCGCGGGGGGCTACCTCCACAGCCCCTCGCTCCCGCGCAACGTCTCTAGCGGTATGTGTGCCGTCGCCCGTTCGATCTGCGCCGAGATCCCGCGCAAGGTTGGAAGGTGGCGAAGCATCGATCCGGCCTGAGAGGAGAGCACCACAAGTCCCAGCCCAGCCACGACACGGCCCATACGGAACACCGGGACGGCGATGGATGCCGAGCCGAGGCGTACCTCCTCCGCCGTCGTCGCGTAGCCCTGTTCGCGTATTTGAACGAGTTCTCCAGCGAGGCGGGCGGGATTGATTTGGGTGAACGCGGTTGGCTGCTCGAGGTGTCGGGTGAAGTATGCATCCCGGACCCAGTCCTCCTCAAAAGCGAGGATCACCTTGCCTACGGCCGTCGCGTTCATGGGCAGGCGTCCGCCGACGCGAGATACCCGTGGGATGCGCTTCGTGCTGTAAATGCGGTCGATGTACAGGACCTCGTGGCCCTCGCGGATCGCGAGGTGCGCGGTCTGGCCGGTGAGCGAGAAGAGATCTTGGAGATAGGGTCGGGCCGTGTCGCGCAGGGCCCGCCCCGCATTCTGGCCGAGCTCCCACAGGCGGATCCCGAGCTGGACTCGGCCTTGCGGATCCCGGGCAAGTGCGCCCCGCTCCACGAGCTCGGCGACGAGCCGGTGCGTCGTGCTTAGCGGCAGCCCGGCAGCCTCCGCGAGCTCGGATAGGCTCATGGACCTCCGCCCGTTCTCGAACGCGAAGAGCAGTGCAAGGGCCTTGGACGTGACCGTGCGGCCCGGCTCGTTGCTGCCGCCCGCCATGATGCCTCCTCGCTCAGATGGGGGAGCGGCCCCCCGCTACGGCAACTCTACCGCTGCGCGCTCTGGCCACAGACTTGCCGACTCGATCGCGGCGAGGCCGCGGGCGAGAGCCTTCCCTGCGTCCGTGAACAGGTGCGAATGGACGCGCGAGCTGCACAGGCGCAAGGCCTGCCCGCGGTCCAGCCCGAACCAATCCATGACGGTGTCAATCCCGTGCGGGGTGAGTCGCCAGGTCTTGTCGGCATCCTTAACGATCGCGTCCTCGATCGAGAGGGCCTCGCGGCGGGAGTCGTGTCCGTCGATAATTTCGATGATTCGCGCGGCCCGATCCGGCTGAACCCCAACCGTGGCCAGGATCTCCCCCGCGAGCCTTGCACCCTCCTTCTCGTGGAGGAGGATCAGCTCCGGACGTCCTCCGCCCGGGGCGATGGCCTCGAGGACCTCGTTCGGGGGCACTTTCGACCAGCCGACGTCGTGCAGCATGATCGCCGGGAGTACGATCGCAGCGTCGGCCTCTGGATGCGCCTCCAGCAGCGACCGCGCGATCGCGACGGCGTAAAGCGTGTGCGCGTCATTACTGCGGACCCTCAAGTGCACGATGGCGAGTGGCCAGATCCGCGCCAGTTCACCATCAAGGTCGTCACCAAGGGACCGGACGCCCTCGGCCGTGGACGGGATGGACGCGGCGAGGTCGCGGCCGAGGTGGTTCGCGGCGGGCGTAAGTTTAGACGGCACGCCTCCAGTGGACAGGCTCGCCGCGCCCGCTCGCCAGAGGCTGCTTCCGTTCAGCGGAAAGGGATATTCCTCGCGTCCGGTACTGACGGCCAGAGCCGGGGAGTCTGCCTAGCCTAGCGCGGCCTTGCAAGGTGGCCCGGGTCGAGCGTCCCCAGTGATGGAAGGTAACGGTTTCCGAACGAGAGGACGGGCCATTGTGACGTTATAACTTGCCTTGAAGCCGACGGGGGACTGCGTCCACCGTGACCTTGGCCGTATCTTACCCAAGGAGAAATACTTATTCTGCTCGTATTCAGATATATAATGGCTGAATTCGAGGCCTTCGATCACCGAGGAAGCAGGGCTAATGGAACTCCGCCATCTCGAGTATTTCGTGGCCGTCGCTGAAGAGCTGAGCTTCACCAAAGCGGCCGAACGCCTTTCGATGGCCCAATCGCCCATCTCGCAGCAGGTGAGGAAGCTGGAGCGGGAACTGAGGGTGGAGCTGTTCGAGCGGACCACGCGCTCGGTGCAGCTCACGCCAGCTGGGCAGATCCTCTACGAGGAAGCGATCTCGCTGCTGGCATCCGCGAATAGGGCTGCCGAACGCGCTCGGCTCGCCGGCGAAGGGCATCTGGGTCACCTCACTTTGGCATTCGGAGGCATGGCGACCTACGACCTGATGCCGCAGCTGGTCAGCGCCTACACTCAGCGCTTCCCGGACGTGATCCTTGAAGTGCGCAGCGAGATGATCACGCCGGCGCAGGTGGCAGGACTGCTTGACGGCACGGTTTCTGTGGGACTCCTGAGATTGCCGGTGTCGGCGGACGGGCTGGTGGTCGAAGTGGTCAGCGAGGAACCACTGGTTGCGCTGCTACCGGTGAACCACGCCTTGGCCTCGAGATCGAGCTTGAACCTCGTCGACCTGCGTGACGAGTCCTTCATCACCTACCCGAGCTCCCCGCCGTCCTCGGTCTACCAAGTGGTCACCTCGGCCTGCCGCCAGGCGGGCTTCATCCCGCGTGTGCGCCAAGAGGTGGCCGAGACATCGAGCATGGTTGCCCTCGTCGCCGCTGGGCTCGGCGTCGCGGTCGCCCCCGCCTCGGTTCGCCAACTGCGGATCCCGGGCGTAACACATCGCCCCATCCGCGGAACAGATGCCTCGCTCTCCCGCGCCCTCGCCTACAGAAGCGGTGCTGTCCCGCCGGTCATTCGGGGGTATCTGGAGGTCGCGCGAGCAGTGCTGCACAAGCAGAGGCCGGTGTCGGCTGGACCCATCTTTGATGATAGCCAACCCTTCCTCCCGGATTCCCTTTAAGCTCGAAACGCTTCCTGGCACGATTCAGCTAAAAAATAGCTGAATCTGCCCTGTTCTTGGTATTGGACAGAAGAATCCCTGCGCTCATACATTTGAGCAAGGGCGTGACCGCAGTCACTTCCAAGCCCGGAAGGAGAAAATAAGATGGGTACCCCCCTCGATCCCCGTTACCTTCGCTCGTGCCTCTCCCGGTTCGTGACCGGGGTGGCGGTCGTGAGCTATGTTGCCGATGGGGAGACCCGCGGCTTGACTGTCAACTCTTTCACATCCGTCTCGCTCGAACCGCCACTCATCCTCGTCTCTCTGGCGCGGTCGGCGAAGGCTGCTCTGAAGATGAACGAAACTCCCTTCACAGTCAACCTGCTCAAGGCCTCCCAGTTCGACATTGCGATGCAGTTCGCGGGCCGGCCACGGCCGGGCCTCGAGCTTAAGTGGCGCGCGCCAGAGGAGGACTTCGCGCCCGCTCTGGAGGGATCTCTAGCGACCTTCGCTTGCAGGCCGTGGAGTTCGTACGACGGTGGCGACCACGTCCTCCAGCTCGGCGAAGTGGTCCAAGCTGACGTCAGCGGCGACGAGGAGCCACTCCTGTTCGATCGCGGCCGATTCGCCATGATCGGCCTATCCCTCTTCGACAACCCGCGGGTTATCGAAGCCGGACCCATCCTCGGTAACGGCATCATCCGCTCCCAATTCGTGCACCATCTGGCCGCCGCCGGCTGAAACAGCCTCCGGAACAATCAGAGAAGAGGAATCAATGAAGATTTCCATGTTCGCGCAGGCACCCTACAGGTACCTGCCCGAGGACTTCGAGAAGAACTACGAGTCCGTCTGCAGCATCCCCTACTCGCTCACCACCAACGAGGGCATGTACTCTTCTTTCCGCGACTTCATGGACGAAATAATGTTCGCTGCGCGCTCGGGCTTCGACGCCGTCGCCGTCACGGAACACGGACAGAGCAGCTACGATATGGTCCCCAATCCCGACATCGTCGCCAGCGCCCTTGCGTATATGACAGAGGCCGAGGGGATCGACGTCGGAATATTCCCGATGGGCCGTTCTCTGGGCAAGTCCAAGGAGCCGCTCCGGGCCGCCGAGGAGTACGCCATGATCGACGTCATGTGCGGTGGCCGCCTCGTGCCTGGCCTCGTGGTCGGACTCTCCTACGACGCGAGCATGAACAACGGGGTGCCCCCGATGGAGGTCCGTCGGCGCTTCGACGAGAACCTCGAGCTTGTGCTCAAGGCATGGAAGGAGCAGGCCCCGTTCCCGTGGAACGGCAAGTTCTCGCAGTACCCGATGGTCAACATGTGGCCCCGCCCGCTACAGAACAATATGCCGATCTGGATCACCGGGATCGGCAATCCCAACACGATGAAGATGTGCCTCGAGCGCGGCTTCGCCTTCAACTACCTTAGCTGGTTCGGGGCAAAGCTAACCGGCAAGCGGATCTTCGACCGCTTCTGGGAGATCGCCGACCAGGTCGGCGTACCGAGGAACCCTTACCGGCTCGGCTTCGTCCAGACAGTGGCAGTATCCGAGACGGACCAGCGCGCAGAAGCCGAGTACGGCAGACACCTCGAGTACGCCTTCCGTAAGGGCCTCGGCTCCATCCCGATGGAGAAGCTCTCGCTCCCCGGCGGAATCGACATCCGCGGGGTGCAGGCCCTTCTGAAGGATCCCGGAGATTTCGGCCTGTACTCGCAGATGAAGACAGCCACTTATCGGGACCTCGTGGAAGCGGGCGTGGTCATCGCCGGTAGCCCGGCCACAGTCCGTGACCAGCTCATCGAGTTCTGCCGAGACTATGGCATCGGAAACCTTCACGCAATGCTCGGCTTCGGCTCGCTCCCGCGGAACCTCGTTATGAAGAACATCCAGCTCTTCTCCGAGGAGGTTCTCCCGCACCTCCGCGACCTCTGGACGGACACTGAGCATGAACACCACTGGTGGCCTGAACGGCTCGGAGGAAACCCGGCCGGACTCACGACTCCTACTAGCGCAGGAACGGTGGCAGCACGATGACGACCCCTCAGCCGACGATCAGCGAAACGACAATTCCCGTGTGGGATGGCAGGATCAACATGAGGGTGAAAGTGGCTGGTGCAGGCGCCCCCCTCGTCTACTTCCACCCCGCCGCTGGCCTGGCTTGGGACCCGTTCCTGAGCCACCTTGCCGAGAGTTACACCGTCTACGCGCCCGAATTCCCGGGAACGAGCGCAGGCGATCCCTACGCAATCCATCAGATCGATGATTTGGGCGACGTCATCCTCATCTACGAGGAGCTTGTCCGGAAGCTCGGCCTCGTCAGGCCCGTCGTGATCGGGCAGTCCTTTGGTGGCATGATCGCTTCCGAGCTGGCTTCCCGCTTTCCGGACCTGCCCTCATCGCTTGTCCTGCTCGATCCGATCGGGCTGTGGAATGAGGCCTATCCGACTGCCAACTGGATGGCCACGCCCGCAGAGGAACTCCCCGAACTCCTCTTCCATGACCCGGAGAGCCCGGCAGCGCGGGCTATGCTAGCGATGCCGGAGGACCCCGAACAGCAGCGTGCAGCCATCGCGGGGCTCGTCTGGGCCTTCGGCTGCACCGGCAAGTTTGTCTGGCCTATCCCGGATAGAGGGCTTCGTAACCGCCTGCACCGCATATCGGCACGCACTCTCATCATCTGGGGTAGAGAGGACAGCCTTGCGAATGTGGCGTACGCGAACGAATTCGCCAATGCCGTTGCAGGAAGCAAGGTCGCGATCTTTGACGACTGCGGCCATATCCCGCAGGTCGAGAAGTACGCAGAGACCATGGCCGTCGTGGACGACTTCCTCTCATAACCCACAGCAAAGCAGTCCAGCTCGGCGGCGAGGGGCCTAACCCGGTCCCTTCGCCGCCGGCGCGATTCAATCTGAGTGTCATGTAATGCTCACGTGGACAGCTCCGCGCACGCGATGAACGGAAGGAAGACACCAATGTCGTTGTTGAACAGCCTCACCCTCTTTCTGGGTTCACACCCGATAGAGCCAGATCCTCAGTTTGATGGCGACAGTGCCGCTAGTGGTTTCCCCACCGGACGGTTGACGTCCGCCGCTTGGGAAGGTTGGTGGCACGACGAATCCTAGGCGGAGGGTGGGGGCTCATCTACGCCGACCGCCACCCACCTTGCCTAGGCAGGAGGTCCAGGGTGTCGCGGCTGCTGCGAATGCCACTGCCTAAATAAACAGGAATCGTTCGCCCGATGCCCGGCTGAGTTGGCGGCCGATCGCAATCGTTGAAAATACCGACGTCAGGACCAGTTCGACGTCTGGAGGATTTTTGGGCCTCGAGTGGCAGTTCGGTTCAGTTGGGGTGTTCCAACCGAACGTGGTGCGCCGAATGGAAATGGATTCAAGGCAGTGGTCCCCTGCAGTTCGTGTTGCGGGTGAGAGGACGGCGCTGGCTTTGACGCGCCGCTAAGGCTATGTACCGCTGACTGCCTGATGGCAGAAATTTGAGAGCCAATTCCATTCCAGTAGCGCCCTGATAAAGACCCGCAACAACGCTCACAAACTAGACAATGGAGACAATCATGTCTACAACAACTTCGATCACCATTAAAGTTCGGGACCGCGCTTCAAGAGACCGACAACTAGATCAGGCGGCTCAGCTGCTCCGAGGTAAAGCTACTCATTGCGGCATTCTTCTAACACGACTCAACTTCACAACATTCACTGCCACCCTTAGCCCCGATGTCCAATACGGGATGATCCAGGAGCTGGATTTGCTGTGAAGTAGAGCACATGATGGAAAGAGGGCCAACGTCGGTTAGCCAAATTCGAGCGCCTCTGCCTGCTGGGCATCGACCGCGCTGGCTGGTGCACATCTTCACATCCGATACTAAAGGATCCACGAAGGGGTGTCATCCACCCGTTCCGGCAGCACCATTCCGCTCGAGCCAAAGACGCTCTAAGGTTCCCCGCCCCGATTCGGGGCCGTCCACCGGGCGATGAAAGGCGGCGCCAAATGCGGCACGAAAGATCATTCCTTGGCGCGCATTGTTGAGAGGTGCTCAGCGTCGAGCCACCAAGCCGGCCGTTGGCTGCCACAGACCTTCCGAATTACCAAACGTCAAACAACTGGACGCGCAGCTAAGGCAGCGCCACTACGAAGGGCTATTGCGATGACCAGAATGTTGATCATTGGACCTCCGGGTTCCGGCAAGGGTACGCAGGCGGAACGCATTTCGGGGCGCCTGGGCGTCGTTGCGATCTCCACCGGAGACATCTTCCGCGCCAACGTCAAAGGCGGGACCCCGCTGGGCGTAGAAGCCAAGAAGTACATGGATGCCGGAGACTTTGTTCCGGACAGCGTGACCAACAAGATGGTCCGCGAACGTCTCAGCGAAGCCGATGTCGAGGATGGCTTCATGCTGGACGGCTACCCCCGCACCGCCCAGCAGGTTGACTATCTTGATCAGATCCTGGTCAACGATGACCAGCAGCTCGACGTTGTCCTTCAGCTCACGGCTAATGACAAGGAATTGGTCGCCAGGCTCTTGGGCCGGGCCAAGGAACGCGGACGTAGCGACGACAGCGAGGCCGTCATCCGCCACCGGCTGGACTTGTATCACGGGCAGACCGAGGCAGTTGTGGCCAAGTACGGCGAGCGCGGCATCCTTACACAGGTCGACGGAATCGGCGGGATTGACGAAGTCACCGACCGTATCATTCAGTCAATAAAGCGGGTATTCCCGTACGCAGTTCCTCAATGACCCAAATCGAAATCCGAACCGTCCATACCCGAGGGGCGCGGCCGGCAAAAGCAGATTCTGGCGGTTCGTTCTTCTGGGCCTCCGGCCGGCTACGCCGGGTGAGGCCGACGTTGTCGCATTTGTTGGAGCTGGCGACCGACTGTCGACGATTGCTTGATGGCGGAAGGTTCTTTTCGGGGCAGACACGACGGTATTGCGTCAGCCTAAGGCGTGTAGACAGTAGCCCAACTTGCGATAGAGAGCCTCGGCGTCTGATTGTTTCCCACCGGTTTGCCGAATGAGCCGCCCAGCCGGCCGCAGCGGCGATTTCTTTCAGTCCGGCCACCAGCAGGCTAGTCGCGCCCCGACCACGCGCCGCTTGGTCAACAAGGACTCGTTTGACTTCCCACTCGCCCGCCAGTCGACGCAAGGCGCCGTGTTCGAGGGCATCGCCCGCCGGCGTGCCAACCAGAACACTAACGGCGAGGGGAGACCCTCAAAGCGGACCTGACGGCCTCGGGAAGGTTGGGTTCCTCCATGCCGGCATTTCGGGCGAGGAGTTCCTCGGTCAGCAAGTCCCGGAGCCGGGCCGCCCGTGGATCCTAAAAGCAGACCTTCTTGATCACCATATTCCTTCCGAAATCCACCCTCGCGGCATCGACCCAACAGTGATATTTGTATCCCTCATCCTGTCAGAGCGCCTGGTTGGTGGGTGAAGAAGAGCAGCGTGCTCATCTTCGTGGCGAGGAGCTCTCCGGTGGCGGTGCTAAGCCTTGATCCGCCGATCCGCTTCCGGTCCTGGGTGGTTTCCGGGATTTGGGAGTGGTTTTGGGTTTCTGGCATGTCTTATCTTCCGGCCACCATCCCCGCGACCAGCGAGGCCACGTTCAGTCAGGCGTTCGCGCCCTTGTCCGTCGGGACCGTGAGCCACTCTGCAGCCAACTCGTCCAGCCCTGAGCCCCGGGCCAAGGCCAGCACCGGCACCAGCCCGGCGGAGGGACACGAGGCTCGGCTCATCGAAGGAAACTGACAGGAAATCTGTTCTGTGGTATGTCCAATTTTCCCTGAAATGGCGGGCATCTCGCCTTTAGTTACGCACTACTTCCAACGAACCCCGTCGGTGGATCAAGGCTTAGCTACTGTGGTCAACTTGCTCAATCCTTCGGTGATTGTGGTCGGTGGCAGCATCGGCGCGTCGGGAGAGCATCTGGTGGCAGGAATTCGGGAAGTGGTATACCGACGGTCCGCGCCTCTGGCAACCTCGCAACTGGGTATAAACGTCTCGCTGGCCAGCCAGAGCGCCGTGGTGCTGGGGCAAACCAAATGGTGAGCCAATACGTGCTTTCGCCGTCGGTCATAGAGGCAACCCTGGCCGGGAACCTCATTCCGGGATGACGGGTTGGACACGCGGAATTTCTATCGGCGCGTCCGGTACGTGACGTGAAGCGCCCAAGGGGGGTCCTAAACCTTGATCGAATGCGTCGGGGAAAAACGCCGCCGCGCTTTCTGTAGCGGCTCGGACCGCATCGCCAATCGTTATCCGTATTGGTGATTTCCCGGCCGGGCGAATCGGGGAGGTGCCGCACAATCAGGGGTCTCCAGGGCAAAATTGCAGCCCTCGCACGAGTGTGAGATAACGTCGCGGCCTTTGGCTGTGATCTGTGCCGAGTACCAATCGCTGGTCAATCGGCAGGTGGCGGGTCAGTGCACTCGCTCTACTTGCCTGCCGCCTGCCCTCGGCCTTTTTCAAGCCGCGATCGCCCAGTCAGCTGCTCTTCCAGCCAACACGCTCATTGCCGCGCAGGTAATGGTGAGGGATTGCGGTACTTGCTCGCCGGCCATGCACTGTCCCGGGCTGGCAAAACTCTCCCAGGATTACCTGCTCGACGTACAGGCAGCAATCGAGGCCAAAAGAGGAAACAGGCCGATGATATCAGCGCACTCATTCGCAACGTTGTTGCTAACGGTGGCGGGCTGAGGCTGCCGTTCTCCCTTTGCCAATGACGGTGTCGTTCTCCCAGTAAGCCCTGAAGAGGCCATGAATGCTGAGGCGGGCTGCGGCGCGCCACTCTATGGAGGCGACGGCCCGCGAGTTCACCCGTTCGGCGACCAACTTGTGCCACTCCTTGCTGGCTTTCCCCGGAACTGTCGAGCGGGAATTGGCTTCCGCCGTGGGCTCATCTGCAGGCGTGGCTTTATCATCACTCCAACCCCGCAGGTTCCGCCTGTCTTCTCGCCAGCTGGTCACTGACCGCACGCTCCGCCTACCCATGCTCTCTCAGGCAATTGAAAAGGGCCGCTCCGCTTGAACAGGGCCGCTCCGATCTGGCTCTATGACTACCGCTACGCAGCTCGAACCGGACCGGCGAGGCAATGCATCGAGATCCCATCGTCCTATCCACAGTCAGAATGGTCCGAGACTCGTTTCAGAGGAGTGCTCCCGCTGCGGATTTCGCCGATACCATTTCCATTTCACGCAGAAGACGTCGCCATCCGTCACGCTGTGGTGTCGGGTAGCGGCGCCCAAACTGGCAACCTCGGTAGGCTGCCGATGACCGATTCATATTTTGTCGGCCACCAAACTGCAGGTGTAGTGTCTGCGACCGGAGACGTTTGTGACCCATGTCAGCGAGAGCCGAATCCGGCATCCAACTCAGCAAAGCTGCGGAACTCGGACGTAGCATCGCTGGTATGGCGCTCACCCGAGGCGTTGTTCTGAGCGGCGGCTCTGACCCTGGTGAATCAGTCCACAACGACGGTTCAGTGGCGAAATGCTTCCTTAAGGAACCATGCCGGGAATTCAGCAACCTTCGCGTCGATCAGGAAAGATTTCTCACGGGGGCCTTCCAACCACCGTTGGAAGGGGGCGAGATCCTCTGTCGCTCTTACAGTGCAGGACTCGAGCCCAACGGCGCGCGCAATAGCCGCGAAGTCGGTATCTGGGAATCGGACTATGTCGAGATTGGCATCAGCGAAATGATGGACCTCAGCACCATATGCCTGGTCGTTGTAGACGACGATGACCATCGGTCGTTCCAGGCGCGCCACCGTCTCCAGCTCCGATAGCGACGCGAGCAGTCCACCGTCGCCACAGGCCGCAACCGACAGGCGGTCCGGCCGTGCGACGGAAGCGCCGATGGCACTTGGAAGTCCGAGCCCGATTGACTGGAAACCTTGGGTGAAACAGAAGCCCTCATGGTCGGGAACGGAGAAATACATCGCGGGGTAGGCCATGAAGTTTCCGCTGTCGACGGCCACTGTTCGTTCGCCTGGCAGCATCTCATCCAGCGCTCGGGAGAGTACGCGTGGGTCGATGGCGCCGTCAGTGCTAAGGTCCTCGAAGGGAACGTCGTTCCAACGTCCCTCACTTCGCAAACGTTCCTTCATTTTCTCGGTCCGCCATCCGCGGCCGCGATGTCCTTTGGCTTTCATGCTGTCCAGCACCGCATGAGCAGTACCCACAACATCACCAACGACACCGATCTCGACCGGGTAGTGGCGTCCGATCGCCATGGCGTCAAGGTCTACCTGGACGGCGGAGGCGTGGGGACCGATAAGATCACCATGCACCGTCGTCCACACGTTCAGTCCCGCCCCCCAAGCGACGACAAGATCGGCCTGCGGGAGGATTTCTCTACAGAGAGGGGTAGCGAATCCTCCGGAAACGTCCAGCGACCAAGGATCTCCGGCGAACAGTCCGCGCGCCACGGCTGAGGTCGCTAGGAGTGCCCCGCACCGATCACCCAACGCCTGTAGCGCATCGCGGGCCTGGGCCGTCCGAGCTCCACGGCCGGCAATGAACACGGGGGAGTGGGCCGTGCGTAATAGTTCAGCAAGTTGCTCGACGTCCGTTGCTGACGCTGTCGGGGCCGAGAGTTGGACAGGGAACCTCACCTCGGTCGGTACTGCCGTGGCGTCCTGAATGTCTATCGGTGCGTTGAGAACGACCGCAGTCCGTCGCGTCTGAGCTAGGTGATATGCACGAGTAAGGTCCGCGACCGCTGTCTCGGGGCTATGGATACGCTCCGCCAAAGCCGTGGTGCCTACTGCAAAGGCCGTCTGATTGAGCGACTGATTTGAATTCGTCGCGGCAGCAGGCATCTCTGCCGCGATGACGAGCAGCGGGGTCCGGCTTTTGACGGCTTCAGCTATGGCCGTTGCCGTGTTGGTCAGCCCGCAACCTTGGTGCAGGGTCACGATACCGACTTTTCCAGTGGTTCGCGCATACGCGTCAGCCATAGTTGTAGCCGGACCTTCGTGCCTGGCGAGCACCACCTCGGCGCCACCATCCACGAGCGTCCTCGTCAGGTGGAAGTTCCCGCTCCCGACCAGCGAAAAAGCGTGCGATACGCCGTGCGAAAGTAGTGCTTCTCCAAGTTGTTCTGCAACTCTCACTCTCTTCTTCTGACCTTGTTCAGGCCCGACAGCCTTCTCTTCGTCTTGGTTTAGCCTCATGGCTTTTCTCCTTGTCTCATTGTGCTCTGGACCCAATTCTCCGAGACGCCTCCCGGAGGTTTTGCGTGAACCAGCCGATATTGGGATCATCCGAATGCCGGCTCCCGTTGGAAGACACTTGAGGGCGCGACTCTGGACAAATTTGAGAATTCTTTTGCACCAAGGGCTGAAATAGCCTTTTCGTCAAGCCGGACCCGATAGGCGGGGGCCCGCCGGTTCATTGGCGAAGTAAACGACGTGTTAAGTCGATTGGAATGGTGCTTGTTTGTAGAGCTGGGCGTTGCTGGGATTGGTCAGTCGGGCAACTCTGGATGGATTACCCGAAGCTTTTCACTGGCAGCGTGGTGGGCCGCCACGTGGCGCGCTTTGCCTCGAAGTCCGTAATGTAAGCCTCGTCCTGCAGGGTCAGGCTGACGTCGTCCAGCCCCTCCATCAACCGCCACCTCGTGTACTCGTCGATCTCGAAAGTGCAGTGGACGTCCCCGCACACCACGGTGCGTTGCTCCAAGTCCACGGTGACGTCCGTACCTGGTACGGTCTCCAGGACGTTCCAGACCGTCTCGGCGTCCTGCATCGAGATGACCCCGGTCACTAGTCCCTGCTTGCCGGCATTGCCGCGGAAGATGTCGCCGAACCGTGGGGCGAGAACTACCCTGAAGCCGTAGTCCTTCAGGGCCCAGACGGCGTGTTCCCGGGAGGATCCGGTGCCGAAGTCCGCTCCGGCCACCAGCACCGTGCCTGAGGAGTAGGCCGGTTGGTTTAGTACGAAGCTCTCGTCGGCGCGCCAGCTTGCGAAAAGCGCGTCCTCGAAGCCGGTGCGGGTAACGCGTTTGAGATAGGCAGCGGGAAGGATTTGATCCGTGTCGACGTTGCTACGGCGCAGTGGGACACCGATCCCGGTGTGTGTGGTAATCCGCTCCATGGTGTGGTCCTTAGTTTTCTTAAGAGCTGGGTGTCTTGGTTCGGGTGGATCGACCGGGCGCCCCGCCCACCGGGTCCAGATCCGCCGGCGATGACAAGGTTCCGCGCACCGCGGTGGCGGCGGCCACCAACGGGGAGACCAGGTGGGTGCGTCCCCCTTTGCCCTGACGGCCCTCGTAGTTACGGTTCGAGGTGGATGCAGCTCGCTCACCGGGCTTGAGCTGGTCAGGGTTCATGCCCAGGCACATTGAGCAACCTGCGTTGCGCCATTCGGCTCCGAAGTTGACGAAGACTTTGTCAAGTCCCTCGGCCTCAGCCTGCAGCCGCACGCGGGCGGAGCCGGGAACGACGAGCACTCGCACGTCATCGTGTTTCTTACGGTCTTTGATTACACCCGCCACGGCGCGGAGGTCCTCGATTCGTCCGTTGGTGCAGGAGCCGATGAATACGGTGTCAACGGCAATGCCGCGCAGGGGAGTGCCAGGGGTCAGTGCCATGTACTCGAGGGCGCGTTCTGCAGTTACCCGCTCGTTTTCCTCGGAAATGTCCGACGGGTAGGGTACAACGCCCGACAGGGGCAGAGCCTGGCCAGGGTTGGTTCCCCAGGTAACGAAGGGCTCCAAGTCCCCTGCGTCAAGATATATCTCGGCGTCATATACGGCGTCATCATCGCTTGGTAGGCTGCGCCAGTACTCCACGGCCTCGGTCCAGTCCGCGCCCAGTGGAGCGTGCGGGCGCCCCTGCAGGTAGGCGAAGGTGGTCTCGTCTGGGGCAATCATGCCCGCGCGCGCGCCGGCCTCGATGGACATGTTGCAGATGGTCATGCGGGCTTCCATTGAGAGGTTCCGGATGGCCTCCCCACGGTACTCCAGAACGTAGCCCTGCCCTCCGCCGGTTCCGATCTTGGCAATGATTGCCAGAATAATGTCCTTGGCCGTGGTGCCCTCGGGCAGCGTGCCGTCGACGTTGACCGCCATAGTCTTGAACGGCATCAACGGTAGAGTCTGCGTAGCCAGCACGTGTTCGACCTCGGAGGTGCCGATCCCGAAGGATAGGGCACCGAATGCACCATGGGTTGCCGTATGGGAATCACAACAGACGATCGTCAGTCCCGGCATGGTAAGCCCAAGCTGGGGACCGATGACATGCACGATGCCCTGGTCGGGGTCCCCCAAGGAGTGCAGGCGGACACCGAACTCCTCGCAGTTGGAGCGCAGCGTTTGGATCTGAATGCGACTGAGCGGGTCCGCGATCGGGCGATCGATGTTCAGTGTCGGGGTGTTGTGGTCCTCAGTTGCAATGGTCAAGTCCGGGCGGCGGACCTGCCGGCCGGCCATACGAAGGCCTTCGAATGCCTGAGGGCTTAGTACCTCATGCAGGAGCTGGAGGTCGATGTATAACAGGTCCGGTGCACCATTGTTCCCCGCTTTCACTACGTGCGCTTGCCATACCTTCTCTGCCAGGGTTCCACTCATTTGCATTCCTTTGATCGGCGAGGACCGTAACGGTCATGGGATAGGGGTTCACTAGAGCCAGCGTGCCGGTTCCGGTGTGCGCTGGAGGGATTCGGCGGTCCGTACACCGTCCCCGCCGCGGCCAAGGGCCCAGCGCGTGATCCCTGCCATGGTGCCGGTTAGCGATGGGCCCTGGCCGGTGCCGGCCGTGTATTTGGTCTCCCGATCACTCGGGAACAAGTTGAACCCAGGACCGGCATCCTGATGGTCAGTCCATGTTGTGAGGACATCGGACAGGAGCCGGTCGAGGACCTCGGCGGGCAGGTGGTCGAAGGATCCGCCATTGTCGAGGTCGACGGCATGGACCCAAACCTCGCGGGCCCGCATCCACACCGTCTCGGCCACAGCCACGCGGCGCCCCGTGTCGGTGATGACCGGGCTTTGCCAACGGTCATCCGGGAGATCACGCCATTCCACGTCAAGATGTACCGCAGCGTGCGCGTGTAGGTTCCGCAGTGCGTTGCTGGGCAGGGTAGCGCCAAAGGCGATCTCCTCATCGCGCTCGGCCCGGGAGACGTGCATTTGCCCTGTGCTCCCTGTTCGCACTCCTTCCACCAGCCTGGCGAGAGCCCGGGCGTTGTAGCCCACGTGCGCAACCACATGCCGGCGGGTCCATCCGGGCAACAGTGAGTCGCCGTTGAGTTCGGACTCAGGTAACTCTGCGAGCTTGCGGGAGAAGTATGCGGTCCCGCGGCGCGCCAGGCGCAAGTCCGCCTGAATCCTCGGGTCGGTGACCTGATCTATTCGGGCAACCAAAACAAACACTCCTTCTCGTTAGTTCGTTCCATGAGTGCCTCGCTCTCAGCCGCGGCTTCCGGGAAGGAACCGGCCGGTTTCCGGGAGGTAGGCCCGCTGAAACTTCAGCCGCTCTACGATGGGTGCGTCACTGAAACGGAACAGGTCGAACTCCTTCTCTTCCGCTTCCAAGGACCACGCCGTCCACGACGGCAGCACGAAACAGTCGCCCTTGACCAGGGGGCGCCGTTCGCCATTCATCGTCACGGTGCCCGAACCCTCAAAGACTTGCCACACCGAGGACCCGACTTCCCGGCGGACCGCAGTTGTGGTACCGCCCCGCAGCCTGTGGAATTCGCAGCGCATCGTCGGTAGCACGTCCCCGCCGTTGGTGGGGTTGGTGTACTTGATTGCGGCATGCCCGGGCTCCACTGTGGCCGGGTGACCCTCATCCTCCAGTGCGAGTTGCTCGCGCAAGGCGGCATCGGTGTGCTCCCATCGGTATGCCGCAATTGGAGTGGAATCCTGGGAATCCTGGGAAGATAGAGGGGTCAGGCCGGGGTAGGACCACAGCCGCTCCGACCGGGAGAACTCTGGGGAGGCCTCATCTGTGACCCGCTCGGAACCAAACTCGAAGAAACTGAAGTCCATGTCGTGAACGAAGGGGACATCCAGGCCGTCGATCCATGCCATCGGTTGATCGGTATCGTTGTGATGGCCGTGGAAGTTCCAGCCCGGGGTCATAAGCAGGTCTCCGCGGCTCATTCGGACCGGATCACCGTTGACAACCGTCCATACCCCCTCGCCCTCGACAACAAATCGGAACGCATTCTGCGAGTGGCGGTGCTCCGGAGCAGTTTCGTGCGCTCCGAGCCACTGGATGGCACACCAAAGGGTGGGTGTGGCGTAGCCATTTGGGGCCAAGCCCGGGTTGGCTAGGCCGATCGCGCGACGCTCGCCCCCCCGACCGACCGGGACCAAGTCGCCGGCCCGTTGCGCGATGTCGAGCAATTCCGACCATTTCCACACGAAGGGGATCGCCGCCGGGGTTGGCTGCATCGGCATCAGGTCCCCGGTCTGTATCCACAAAGGGGACGTGCTGTTGCGCTTGAAGTCAGCGTACAGCCGGTCCAGTTCTGCACTTGGCTCGGGCTGTGCTCCGACCGGGTTCTCTGTCATGTGGTCTACGTTGTTCATGTGTGATCCTTCCATCAGACCTTGATTTTTCTTGTCCTGGTTCGTTCCAAAGGGGACCGTAGTCCCGCCTGCTGCGTGAGGCGACCGTTCCGTCATCCAGTGACGACGCCTCGGATGGACCGGTCGGGAGCGGGTGGGGGGACCGGGCCAGAGTTGTGGCCCGATGTGTGCGAATTAACGGCCCCGGCGGAAGAGACGCCGACGGAGAGGTCTCCACCGACGCCGGAGAGTCGCAGCAACACCTGATCGCCATCGCCCAACGGCCCCACTCCTGCCGGGGTTCCCGTGCTTAGGACGTCCCCGGGCTCGAGTGTGGTCACCCACGAGGCGTAGGAAACCAAGCGGGCGACATTCCAGATGAGGTCTGCGGTATTCGCATCTTGTCGGAGCTCGCCGTTGACCCAACATTGGAGATGCACGTCGTCCGATGGACCGAACTCATCGGCTGTCACCAGCCACGGGCCCATGGGAGTAAACGTTTCAAAGGACTTGCGGATCGAGCGGTCCTCACCGCCCCGCATGGTGATGTCAAGCAGCCCGGAGTAGCCAAAGACGTGCCTGAGCGCGTCTTCTTCCGACACCTTCCGGGCGCGGCGACCAATGATGACGGCTAGTTCTCCTTCTTGGTCGAAGCGACGGTCGCCGTAGGGGAGCTGCACTATTCCGTCAGGCCCAATTAGGGATGACGGAGCCTTGAGAAACAGTCCAAGCGAGCTGACATGCGCTGCCTCATTCATCTCCGCTTGGTGGTCTTGATAATTCACCGGTGCGGCGAGGATTTTCGTTGGATCCGGCACTGGTGCCTCTAGCCGGACTGAGTTCAATGGAATCTTCGGACCTGAAAGGGCGGGCAAGCGACCCTCGTCCCATGCCTGGATGAGCCTGCGCATGGCACTAATGCCGGTGTCCGGCCCTTGAATTGTTGCCGTCACGTCGATCAGTTGGTCGCCTTCGACAAGACCGATTCGGTCCCCGTTAAAGGTGGCGAGTCGCATGAATTTCCCTTCAGTTGGTACTTTCTAGAATGCTTTGAACATAGGCTCGCGCCGGGCCGCTCAATGCTTCGAATATCTCGACGAAGTGCTGGTGCGCCTCCCGGCCCGGCCAGCCCTCGGGCAGGAGCTGGTCCGGCAGATCGGGATCCCGGAAAGGGAAGGTGCGATAGGTATTTACATGTTCGATCTGGTACCGGAGTGCTTCTGCGCCGGGGTATTTCTCAAGCTCGGATGGCGGGGGCAGCAGAGAATACGATTTTATGAGGGTGGCATAATCACGGCCTAGCCCCTCCAGGTCCCAGCACCGTGCGGCCATATCGCGGTCGTGCGCCCGCCCCGTCGAGCGGCAAGTCAGTAGATCCAGGCGCGCGGAAGCCTCGATCTTCCCAAGCGCGGTCCCGATCTGATCGAGACGGGGGTGCGGGCTGACCCACGTGGCTGCAGCGAGAGGCCCGAAGCCGTGCCACGTCAACGTACGGCGGAAGCGCTCCCGCTCATCACGGCTCTCCTCAGGGACGGTGTAAATCGCCATCCGCCACTGCTCGTCCCACGTCTTTGGTGTCTCCTTGAAGATCCGGTTACGACCGTCATCGAGCAGCTGCCGGCTCTTCTCCGTGAGTGTGTAGATGGTTTGGCGTCCGTCTCGGCGGGTCGAGAACCATTCTTCTTTCCGCATCCTCGCCAGCGCCACGCGCGTCGTCGCCGAGGGGATCCCAAATAGCTCCAGGAATTCGCTAAGGGGCTGGAGCCGGGCTTCGCCTCCGAGATAGCGCAGATGCCCACCAAAGAGATCAAAAATTAGCGAGCGTGGCTTCATGGACATTGAGGGTAACCTCCGAGGACAGGCGGGATCTTTAAGGGTGAGTATGTAGCAGCGGCGAGTCGATCTCGGCCGGGCGTCGAGGGACGAAAGCTATAAACAAGGCGCCGAGCAGGGCGAATCCTGAGAAGACGTAAAAGCTCCACTGGTACCCCAAGGTGCTGGCCGCTACTGCTCCTCCGATTGCCGGACCGAGGATAGCACCAATTCGGCCCACGCCAAGGGACCAGCCGAGGGCTGTCGCCCTGCTTGTGTCTGGGTAGTAGGTCGCGACAAATCCGTTGACCAGAATCTGCGATCCGGTGCCCAGACCAGCTACGGCGACGGCGGCAAAGAGCCAGGCGGCCGGCAAGTTGGCCGATAGTGCAAATACGGACCCTGTAGCGGCAATAAAGCCCGCGATGGCCACAGGTTTAACTCCGACTTTGTCGGCCACCTTGGACACTACGACGGTTCCGATGATTGCCCCGCAGTTGAGCACCAAGAGGAACGATAGCGAGCTGCCGAGACCGTATCCCGCAGTCTTCATGATGTTCGGCAACCACGTATTCAGGCCGTAGACGAGCAAGAGGCCGCAGAAGCTGGCCGCAGCGAACAGCATTGTGCCAGCGAGGTAGCGAGCGTGGAACAAGGTGCGGATACCCGCCAGCCGGTCCGGGACAGCCTTCTCCGACTTGGGAAGGGGGGTAGGTTCAATGTCTCGTGGCGCTATTCCGTACTGTTCGGTCAGCACCCGCGCTTCTTCCTGACGGCTCTTGGCTGTGAGGAAGACAATGGATTCAGGCAAATGCCGCCATGCAACAGGGAGTACTGCCACGAGCGGAAACGCCCCGATGGCATACATCACACGGAAGTCGGTTGCGGGCAGCAGTGCCAGCGCGAGGAGCGCGGTAAGGATGCCACCAACGAAGTAGCCGCTGTACATCAGGGCGTTATTGAACTGCCGGCGGTTCTTCGGCGAGTACTCGACCGTCAGAGCGATAGCCGTTGGGACAACGCCACCCAGGCCAAGCCCGGCAACGAAACGCATCATTGCAAAAACTTCGGCGTTGGGTGCAAGCGAGGTGATGATCATGGAGATCGAGAACCAGGCGATGCAGACCAGCATGATCTTCCGACGTCCCCAAATGTCAGTCACTGCTCCGACTGTCAGCGCTCCGATGAGCATCCCCATAAGTGCCACGCTCCCGATGACTCCGGCCTGAGCTGGTGTAATGGCCCACTCCTTGAAGGCGAGGATCGCGGGCACAGTGGAGCCGTAGACGATCAGGTCGTATCCGTCGGCCACTATGGTGACGAAGCAAAGGAGCACAACAAAGTTCGCACTCCGGTGTCCTGTCTTGCGATTGAGAGAAAGTGATTGAGACATCTTCGTCCTTATCGGGGTATGGGGCTCATGGTCAGGGTGCGGGTCGTCAGCTTCGGAGGCGGTAAATCGGCTGTATGCGACGACCGTAGCGTTGAGAGGCTAGACGTCCTCGTTGTAGCCAAATTGACGGAAAGGCGGGGCCACCTTCACGTGGCTTGTCTTCTGGGTAGTGGCGGCGCGGTCACTGTAGTCTCCAGCGATTCCCGTAGCGGGGAGGTGAGTTCAAGCCTTGTGTCGCAGAGCCGACGCGCATCGACTCGTTGCTTCACCTGTGTCGCTACGGTTGCGCATCAGGTTCGGCCTCGAACGAGGTTGGTCCGGTGAACTTCGGGTGAGGGCCACGGGAACTCCTGTCCAGGTCATCTGTTGCGTACATCCCCAAGTGTGTCATAATTACAGTGTCCGTCAAGTAGATGACACATATTAGTTTCTGGAGGCCTGATGCGAATCGCATGCATAGGTGGGGGACCGGGCGGCTTGTTCGCCGCCATACTTCTTAAGACCGCCAATCCGGCCCGAGAGGTCACCGTGTTTGAGCGAAACCGTGCCGAAGACACGTTCGGATTCGGGGTGGTCTTCTCGGATGCGACGCTGACCGGGATCAACGCCGCTGACCCAGTTCTGGGAGCGGCCCTGACGAATCACGGCTCCTACTGGGACCACATTGAAGTCCGGGTCAAGGGCGAACGGCTCCGCTATGGCGGCAATGGAATGGCCGCAGTTGAACGGAAGACACTGCTGCATCTGATGCAACGCAAGGCAATTGATGTCGGTGTCGACGTGAGGTTCTCCACGACAGTGCAGTCCGATGAACTAGTGGATGCAGGTTATGACCTCGTGATCGCCTCCGACGGGGCGAACTCTGGACTGCGGGAGAAATTCCAGGAAGTGTTCGAGCCGTCTGTTGAGACCGCCTCGGCCAAGTTCATCTGGTTTGGAACCACGTATGCTTTCGATGGGTTGACGTTCGTACATGAACGGGCCCCGCAGGGGGTGTTTGCCGCTCATACGTATCCGATCGGCAATGGCACCTCGACGTTCGTTGTGGAAACGGATGAAGCCTCGTGGCTGGCTGCAGGACTCGATGAGTTCGATGTCACGCAACCTCCCGGGAAGAGCGATGAGAGATCACGCCTTTACCTTGAGGAGCTATTCTCCGACCAGATCGAGGGCCACCAGCTGCTGGCAAACAACTCGCGCTGGGGAAATTTCCGCACTCGCCGCGCACGGCAGTGGCGACACCGTGAAGGCTCGACGGCTTTCGTGCTCCTCGGCGATGCTGCGCACACCGCGCACTTCTCGGTCGGCTCAGGCACAAAGATGGCCATGGAGGATGCTGTTGCACTTGCGGCCGCGCTGGATGAGCATGCAACAGACATCGATGCGGCGTTGGCCCAGTATGAGTCCGTCCGGTTGCCACAGGTAACGAAGATTCAGGATGCGGCACGGCCTAGCCTGGCGTGGTGGGAAAAGTTCGGGCGTTCTTATGACGCCTTCCCGCCCTGGCAGTTTGCGTATCACTTCTTTACCCGGAGCATCTCTGATTCGAAGCTGCGCCGCCGGGACGGGGAAATCGTCTCCGACGTCCACGCGTCCTGGAAGGCGCAGTACGGAGCCGAACCGTTGGAGAGTCCAATTGAATTGGTCGGTCAACGTCTTCCCGGACGGATGGTTTCGATCGTCGATGGGGCAATTCAACTACCAGTCGGTACGTTGCCGCTTGCCGCGCAACCACCGGGGGAGAGACATCCCTGGGGGCTCATCGTCCAGGCCCCTGCCGATGAGTCCGCGCTGGTCTCGACGTTGAAGACAGTAACTGAAGGAGTTGCCGCCGGAGCTTCTCTGGTGGCGGTAACGGGCGGCACGGCCTTCACCCGTCGGCAGGTTTCCGAGACTGTCCGGATCGAACACAATGTTGTAAGCCTCCTGATCGAAGAAGGGGACGACGTCGATACCGCTCTTACAGCTGTCCTTTCCGGCCGGACCGATCTCGTCGCGACCCCGGATTCTGTGGTGACAGCATGAATCGCCTGGATCCATTGTTCATGCCGCGTGGAATCGCAGTGATAGGTGCGTCCCGGGACCCAGCCAAGATGGGCGCGGTTATGATGCGCTCCCTTGCAACCTTCCCGGGCGAGGTTGTCGGCATTAACCCTCGTGACGTAGACACGGACGCCCGCCGTTTCGCTTCCGTGGTGGAAGCGACCGCCGCGGTTGGCCCCATCGATCTCGCTATCCTTTGTGTTCCGGCCAAAGCTTCGGCCCAGGCCCTCGAAGCCGCAGCTTTGGGCGGTATAAGGGCGGCAGTGGTGTGTTCCGGGGGTTTCGCGGAGACCGGGGAAGAGGGAGCCATTTTCGAGAAAGACCTTCTTTCGATCGCAACCGATGCGGGTATTGCCCTGCTGGGCCCGAACACGTCTGGATTTCTAGCTCCAGCACGCGGTTTGGTCGCGTCGTTCATGCCGGGGGCTGCGGCAGTGCCGGCCGGGCCGGTAGCCGTGGTCGCAGCAAGCGGTGGCATCCAGCACGCTCTGGCGTTCCTTATCGCTGAGGCTGGGCTGGGCGTGTCCCTTTCAGTGGGCCTCGGCAATGCGATTGATGTCTCGGCAGCCGATCTCTTGGTGCACCTGCAGTCCAACGAGCAGACGCGCGTCGTCGCACTCCACATCGAGTCGGTCGACGATGGGGCGGCGCTTGTCGATGCCGTCCGCACCATCACACCGCGAATACCCGTCGTGGCTCTTGTCGTGGGAAAGAACGACGTGGCCGAGTTCGCTCAGTCCCACACGGGCGCCCTAGCCACCTCCTGGCGCACGACGCGCGCTGCGCTTCGCCATGCAGGTGCTGTGCTGGTAGATGACGAGCGCCAATTGGTTGACGCCGTCAGCGCGCTCTCTGCCATCCGGCTCGATGGGATGACCAGCCCCGCGGTGGGTGTTGTGACCGCGCAGGCCGGGCCGGGGCTGTTGCACATCGACGGTCTCCGTGGCCGTGGAGTTGTGCTGCCACCCCTCACCAACCACACGCGGCAGCAGGTTGCTGGCCTGTTGCCACCGATGACCTATCAAGCCAATCCTGTAGATACCGGGAGACCGGGGCCATCTTTTGGCGCCGTAATCGACGCCGTCGCGAATGACCCAAGCGTCGACTTGGTGAGTGCGTATGCACTGGTCGAGCCCGATGTGCTCGATCTTTCCATGGCTGTTCGGAGCTCGGCCGGATCACTCGTCGTGGGCATGGGCGGGCCGCCCGAACAGGTCAATCCTCAGCGTCGTGCGTTGCGTGCCATCGGCGTGCCGTCGTTCACGAGCCCCACCGGGTTGACGAACGCCGTGGTTGCGCTGATCGAGGATTCGAAAACTCGCGCCCAGGCCGGAATGCCCCTTCGGACACTGACGTCCGTGGCGCTGCCGGAGGGACCGATGGATGAAGATTGCGCAAAAGAGGTGCTGGATGTCCTCGGAATCAGCACGCTGCCGCGTCGTGCCTGCATCAACAGGGAGGAGGCCCACATTGCACTCGATGAGCTCCCTGGACCTTTAGCGGTGAAGATCCTCGATGCCAGGATCGCGCATAAGTCGGACATCGGGGGCGTCCACCTGGGTATTCGTGACGTGGCGGACCTGGATATTGCACTTGATGCCCTTGAAGGGATTGGGGCTAAGCGGTTCCTTCTTGAGTCGATGGCGCCAGCCGGTATTGATCTCCTCGTCGGGGCGACGCGAGACCCGGTTTTTGGTCCCATGGTCCTCGTGGGTCTCGGCGGAGTGACGGCAGAGGCCCTCGCTGATGTAGCTGTCGCCCCAGCACCCTTGGCGCCTGCAACCGCAGGTCAACTTATCGATGAACTGGCAGGCCGGGCGCTCCTGGACGGATTCAGAGGAGGACCCGTCGTCGACCAACAGGCGCTAGGAGAGGTCCTGGCGGTGCTTGGCGCGCTGCTCGTCGAGCACTCTGAAATTCAGGACATAGAAATTAACCCGCTTCGGGTCACGGCGGATGGCATGCTGGCCTTAGACGCGGTCATCACCCGTAATGAGGGCGACACAGCGGCAGAGACAGAGGTGGACTGATGACAGAGAAGACGCGACCGATAATGCTGACCAATGGGGCTGTGCCTTGGCCGGAAGATCTGGCTGCCGAATATACGAGAAGAGGCTGGTGGCGCGGGCAGTCGCTCGGAAGCGAGTTATGGGCCTCGGCCGATTCCCACGCGGAGTCCATCGCTGTGATCGACGGCGACATTCAACTGACCTATTCATCGCTCACGGCACGCGCCGATGAATTGGCCACGCAGATGGTTGACGCTCTGGGCCTCACACACGGGGACCGGATCGTGGTCCAACTCGATAACTGCTGGCAGTTTGCCGTACTGACCTTGGCCTGTCTGCGGGCTGGCATAATTCCGGTGATGGCCCTGCCGGCACATCGCCATCACGAACTCGCCCACCTTGTCCAAACCAGCGAGGCAGTCGCACTCGTGGTACCCGCCGAGACTCGCGGGTTCGATCATCAGGCAATGGCCGACGAAATTTCCAAGTCCTGCGAAACGCTGCGGACGGTTATGGTCGTAGCCAGTGATACCACCAGTATCCGGCGAGGATACATCGACCTAACGGCGTTGTGCGTAGAGTCTCCGGACGCCGATCGTCAGAAAGCCCGCTGGGATGCCAACCCGCCGAATAGTCGAGAGGTAGCGGTCTTGTTGCTCTCCGGTGGGACGACCGGGCTCCCTAAGCTCATCGCGCGCACCCACGACGACTATTCCTACAACGTCCGGGCTGCCATAGACATCAGCGGTCTGAATGAAACCTCCGTGTATCTCGCTGCCCTGCCCGCTTCGCACAACTTCTCGCTCGCCTGCCCCGGGATGCTGGGAGCTCTGCTCGTAGGTGGCCGCTTGGTGATGTCGCATTCCTCCAAGCCCGATGAAGTCTTCCCACTGATAAGGTCCATGGGTGTTACCCACACGGCAGTGGTGCCAGCCGTTGTGCAACGGTGGCTTGCTTACGCCACGGAAGTCGGTGCCGACGATCTCAACAGCCTTCGTGTAGTCCAAGTCGGCGGGGCACGGATCGCTAATGAGGTGGCTCGACAGATCCGCCCGATTCTTGGCGCAACCCTCCAACAAGCATTCGGAATGGCTGAGGGCCTCTGCAACTTCACGCGCCTGGACGACCCGGAAGAGGTGATCTGTGAAACCCAGGGCAGACCTATCAGCCCGGGAGATGAGATCAGAATCGTCAACGAACTTGACGAGGACGTCCCTCCCGGAGAACTAGGAGTTCTCCTTACCCGGGGCCCCTACACTCCGCGAGGGTATTATCGAGCCGCGGAGCACAACGCCATCTCGTTCACCTCCGATGGCTGGTATCGCAGTGGCGACATTGTTTACCTCAGGCCTGATGGAAACCTAGTAGTCGCTGGTCGTGACAAGGATATGATCAACCGCGGCGGAGAAAAGGTCAGCGCCGAAGAGGTAGAAAACGTCATCTACCGGTTGGCGACTGTCGCACAGGTTGCGGCGGTGGCAATGCCAGACGCGGACCTCGGCGAGAGATTGTGTGTCTACATTGTTCCCCGAGAGGGATCGCGAGTGACGATGGAGGACGTCCTTGCAACGATGAGAGGTGCGGGTGTTGCAAAATACAAATGGCCGGAACGTGTGGAGCTGGTCCAGGAGCTACCCACTACAAAGGTCGGCAAGATCGACAAGAAGGCGCTCAGGGAAGCTGCCCGGAAGCTTTCTCGTGACTAGGTGTAGCTCTCACGGAGCGTGCGAACGCGCGTTTCTTGATCTGCTTGCTCTAAAGGGCCAGAGCCTCCGGTATCGCGTTGGGCCAACACAGTCGTCTCGATGGTCAAGAAGCCTTCGTATTCACATACAGCCGTGGGCCAACACCGATCAGAAACCTTTGCTGTCGGCTGGGCCCCCGTCTCGGCCACTACCGCCGCGGGGTTACTCGCTCCGATCGCGCCCGTACTGGGGCTAATCCCGGTGCTGATGGCAGGGCCGCCGGCGCCTGCTCGCAGCTCACGTCACAGCCACACTTTCTGGCTGCTGCAGTCCTTGGCCGGCCAAACGACCCGCGAAACACTCCAAAGCTGCACGATGGGTGTCTCGGCGGCCTCCGAAGTAGCACTGAGGTTCATCCTCTGGTCACCATCTTCATCTAGGAAGGAACACAAATAATGACAAACGACCCCTCTGTGGCCCCGTTGAAGGGCGTTCGCGTTCTGGAACTGGGAAACTACATTGCCGCACCGACTGCAGGACGCATGCTCGCCGACTTCGGTGCCGAGGTCATCAAAGTCGAACGTCCCCACACGGGTGATGAACTCAGAAACTGGCGGCTCTACGCAGGGAACACCTCAATGCTGTACCGGACCATCAACCGGAACAAGAAATCAGTCGTGATCGACCTGCGAACCGAGGAAGGACGCCAGCTGGTCCTGGAACTGGCCGCGGTGTCGGACATCGTCCTGGAAAACTTCCGCCCCGGTACCCTGGAGAAGTGGGGTCTGGGACCGGAGGTGCTGAATGAGGCGAATCCCGGCTTAATCCTGACCCGGATTTCCGCGTTCGGTCAGACCGGTCCCATGGCGGCGCGTCCCGGATTCGCCGCCGTCGCCGAGGCCTTCGGGGGATTCCGCGAACTTGTCGGCGATCCGGACCGCCCGCCTGTCCGGGTCGGCGTTTCCATCGGAGACACCATCGCCGGCCTGTACGCGGCTTTCGGGTCGGTGATGTCCCTTTTCGAACGCGAGGTCAAACGCGGCAAAGTGCCGATACCTCTGACTCACCGGATGATGGACATCGCACTGAACGAGGCAATGCTCTCTGTCACGGAGTCCCTCATTCCCGACCACTCGGCTTTCGGTATTCAACGCCAGCGGACCGGGGGACGGATGGAAGGAATTGCCCCTTCGAACGCGTACCTCTGCTCCGACGGCAGTATCGTCGTCGCCGGCAACGGCGATGCTATTTTCAGGCGCTACATGGACGTCATCGCCCGCCCCGACCTAGCCGGCGACCCAGGCCTGCAGACCAACGCGGACCGATGGGAGCGGCGGGACGAACTCGATGAGGCAATCGGTCAGTGGGCGAAGAACCTCACCACCAAGGAGGCTCTTGCAGTCCTCGACGCCGCCGGTGTGCCCGCTGGCCCGATTTACACCGCGGCCGATATCGTGGCGGATGACCAGTACGCGGCACGGGACATGGTCCAGAGGCTTGACGTGTCCACCGGGGAGGAAACTATCGCCAATGTTGCTTTTCCCGGGATTATTCCGGTCATCGGGGGCAAGTCTTTGCCGATCAGGAACCTTGGCCCGGACCTTGGGGCGGACACCAGGGATGTTCTTGAACGGGTGCTTGGAAAGTCGGCTGAGCAGGTCGACTCGCTGATAGCCCGAATGGAAATGGAGACGGTATGAACATCAAAAATGACTTTCAGCTCAGGGAGGTCACCCTCCGGGACGGCCTGCAGCTTACCGGTGGCATGCTCTCAACCGAACGGAAAGCCGGTATCGTCCGATCGCTACTGGAGGCCGGAGTGCCGGCAATTGAAATCGGGTCGATGGCGCGCCCAGACCTGGTGCCTCCAATGGCAAATACCCTTGAGCTCATCAGCGCCCTGACCGCCGAAGAACTAAAAAAATGCTGGATCTGGGTAGCGACACCCCGCCACGTTGAGAAGGCCGCCGCTGCCGGCGCTGTGAACATGCAGTACTGCCTCAGCGTCTCGGACGCGCACAACCAGGCCAACATCGGCCGATCCACAGAGGCGAGCATGGCTGCCCTGCCACAGGCACTGGACCACGCCCGCGAAGCAGGTGCGACTCTCCAGTTGTGTCTGGCCACCTCGTTCACCTGCCCCTTTGAAGGTGACATCGATCCGGACCGGGTCCTGAAGCTCGTCGAAGACCCCAGAGGTAACGGCGTCAGCGACGTTGTCATTTGCGACACGTTGGGGCACGCCGTGCCCGAGCAAGTGCATTCGCTGATCGGCAAGGTTCACGCCGCTGTGCCCGACCTTGGTGTAGTTTTTCACGGACACGACACCTGGGGGATGGGAGTCGCCAACGCAATGGCGGCCTTGGACGCCGGCGCCACCACCATTGACGGTGCACTTGGCGGGCTGGGCGGCTGCCCATTTGCCCCCGGCGCCTCCGGAAATACCTCCACTGAGGACCTGCTCTTTGGTCTTCGCCCGAGCTGGCTGAATCCGAAAAACTTCGCTGACCTCGTCAGGTTGGGCGAATCAATCACCAGCGAACTGCAGGAGGACAACAGGTCCAAGTCCGCGCTCGGAGCCCGATCCAAAGCTGCGGCATTCAAGTGGGTTATGCCGAGCTGACCTTCAAGGTGTGACGAGGGGCGCTTGTCCACGGCAAGCGCCCGCTAATCATGCGGGTTGCTCGTACTGCCCCCTCCACCAAATCATCCACCCAGGCTGTCACAATGGGACCGCACAGGGAGTATCCGCCCTTATACGGAACTCGCCCTGGTCGCCAAAAGTGGACGGTTCGTCAATCAGACGATCCAGGCCCCCGAGTCCGGTATGCGGTCTCCTTGTCCAGGTTCCATCCGGCGAGCATTCCGTAGCTGAGGAGTTGGTCGCTGAGTTTGGCAGCCGGTACCCGGGGTCTGCTTCCAGGGCAAACTGCATGTATTGGGGGGGGCTTTGCTGCCGCGGCCTTCCCACCAGTTGATGTAGCCGATGGCGGTAAGGAGTGGCGCCGAGTGTTGAGTGCTGCTGTGCGGGTAGGCGTGGAGCAATATCTGCTGGGCCCATTCCGGCGGAAGGGTGCCCACCGGTTCTCGGTCGGAAGAATGGCCTCTCGGATTGGCGGTGGCGCCGATCATGTTCGAGATCTCCGTACTGAGGCGCTCCGGGGATTATATGAAGGCGATTTCGCGCTGCAGGGAATGAATATGGGGGTCGGGTCCGGCCACTTGCGCGCACTGCGTTCACAGTGAACCGGATAGATTCCAGATACAAATGTGAAACGTCCTGTCGAACCGCCGAAATATTGGAAAGCTACGCTGGTGCCTACTTGGACGACGTGGTCCAAGTAAATGCACGAAAGGACACAACGATGTTGACCTGGAGCAGCCTAAACCTCTTGCTAGATCATCGCGGCGGGGATGATGACGATCCTGAATTTGGGGAGGGCTCTGCAAACACCGAATTCCCCAGCGGCAAATTGACTTCCAATCCTTGGGCAGGTTGGTGGCATGACCTGACCTAACCTCGACTCTTTTCCAGAACCCTGATCCGGGGTGCCAGCGTGGGGCGTTTGCGCTTCAGTTTCCCGCCAGTGCCCGTTCGTTTCGCGGGCAAGATAGCTGACCACTGTTTGTGCGTACTGGGTACGTCGGCGGAGAACCTATTGCAGGAGGCCTGCGCCGGATCGCCTTTCGAGGGCGAGCTCGGCGCGTTCGACGACGGAGCGGTCGTGTGCGTCGACGCACACGATCGCCGCGGGGCCGGCCATTTCACAGTCGCGGATTTCCACCAAGGCGGTGATGAAGCTGCGTTTTCGGGGTGCCGGCAGAGGACGATGAACGCACTGGCCCGTCGCTTCTCGAGGATCAGGTCGTGGTGGGTGAAAGCCACGCGGTTCCAGATCGGCCTGATTTCCAGGAGCAGGAGCCGGACATGGAGTCGGAAGTTGCCGTGTTTGAGGCGGCCTGCGAGCCGGGGGAGAAGCAGCCCGAGGCTCACAAGCAGACCGCAAACGTTTCGCCCACCCAGTAGAGGACGGTCAGAACGGCGGCAGGTGGGCTCGCGAACCCGTCGATCTTCGTTACGACCCCAAAGACCAGACGGTCGACGAGGACCAGGGCAAAGAGGATGCATCCGACGGCGATGAGGACGAAGGCGGGCCCGCATGCTTGGCACGTTGTTGTGGCACACCCGTGCGATATCGAGGCAGATCCACATGATGAACGCGGACCCGCTCCAGAGGAACACTGCCATCCCGGGTTGGTCGCCGTAGCTCAGAGGCAGGTTGGGATCTGTAACGGGAGTGTGGCTGGTGAGGAATCCTGCCGTCACTGCCGAGCACGAAATGACCGCAGCCCACCGGCCGAACCGTAGCACCGGTCTCACGTCGCAGTCGCTCGGCCAGGCCGATGTGGTCTTGGTGGACGTGAGTGAGCAGCACGGCGCGCACTTCGTCCACGGACCGCCCGATGCCCTCCAGCACCGCGGCCAGCTGGGACGTAGTGCGCGGGCAACCCCGCGTCCACACTGGGTGCATACCCGCGACGTACCGGCCCTGGCGAACCCGCTCCGGCCACCGGCCGACGCCAAGCCCGAGTCAGGTCTGGGCAGCTGCTTGCTTCGCCACCCCAGCGCAGCGCGGGTACCCCTGCACCTGGCCCGGTCCGAGGCGTTCCGCACGCCGGCCATCACGAAGACAAGCCAATTCGACGACGACATGGTTCTCCATGTGCCCTGACGGCCGCGGGTGGTTGCGGTAGCCGGGCACAAGCCCGGCAGCGTTGCGTTCCACCTGCCCGCGGAAGGTGTGGTTTTGGTTTTCACCGGGGATGCGCTGGTCACGCACGACGGCCTGGTCGGCCACACCGGCACCGGGCCGCAGATCATCGGCCCGGTGTTCGCGCACGACACGGCACGGGCGCGAGGGTCCCTGGCGGCGTTGACCTCAGTGGACGCGGGCCTGGTGCTGCCGGGTCACGGTGAACCCTTCCACGGCTCCGTCGCGGATGCTTAAGCCCAGGCCCAGCACGCCCCGCGCTGATTGGCCGCCACACAGGAAAGTACCGATGAACTCAGCAGTGAAGGCCTGCCAGACGGGGATCTCGCCATAAGAGGCCACTCCGAGGCCCAGTTCGCTGGCGCTGGCCGAGTACCCCGATGATGGCGAATGAGCCTGCAACGGCGCCGAGTACCTGGGCTGCGAGGTATCCCGGCACATCGCGCCACGGGAACTTTCCCGTTGCGGCAAGCGCCAGTGTCACTGCGGGGTTGATGTGATTTCCGGATATGTACCCGAAGAAGAAGTTATCCTTTGAACGGCGGGGTGATATTAGACGACGAGCGGATTCGACATTGTCGAATTATGTTCGTTATTATCGAATCATGCCGTTTAGGGTTCCTGCCTGTCAAGGGGCTAAATTAACTTGTTGGCCCGACAAGGCAACCGATGATGCGAGAGTGGTGGAGCTGTGATCCAGTCGATTGACCGAGCGGCCAAAATCCTCGGGCTCCTTCAAGGCGCCAGGCGCCTTGGAATCTCCGAACTGGCCGCCGCATTCGAGCTTCCGCCTTCCACGGTCCACGGACTCGTGAAATCGCTTCAGGCCCACGGGCTGGTCGCCCAGGAAAGCTCCGGAAACCGCTACATGCTCGGGCCCGCGCTGTTGAAACTTTCCAGCGTCTACCTCGATACCCTTGACGTCCGGGCTCGCGCGATGCGGTGGATGCACGAGTTATCTCGACGGACCGGTTACGCGACGCGACTGGGTGTGAACCTTCTCGGCGAGGTTTTGATCATTCATCACGACCGCCGCCCCGACGGCACAGAGCAAATGCCGGAAACAGGGCTCAACCTACCTGCCCACGCCTCTGCTCTCGGAAAAGTACTACTCGCCTACAACCCCGAGTTCGAAAATGACGTGCTCAGCAAGCCCCTGGCCGAATTTACCGGCGAAACGATCACCGACCCCGCCGTCCTCCGATCCCAGCTCGAGGAAGTGCGCAAGAACACGCTCGGATTGGAATACGAGGAAGCGGTGATTGGCGAGGCTTCCATCGCGGCCCCCGTCTACGATGAAAGCGGGACCGTCACCGCCGTTTTGTCGGTAGTGCTCTCCGCGAGCCAGTGGCCGGCAAGCGAAGCCACCGTCCGCGAACTCCGCGACGCCGCGTGGACAATTTCACGGGAACTCGGGGCTTCCATATGGTCCTCCCAGGGTGCCCGCTAGGCCTTGCGCCAACGTATGTCGGGACGCGTTGCCTGGATGTCTGTCTCACTGCGACGACCGCTGCCCAGGACTTCCCGAGATCGGCAATAGGCAGTGGAAGTCGTGCAGGCGGCTTCGGACCTTCCGTGCGGTCGGCTTCGAAAAGTGACATTGCGGCTTTGCGAAGAACGCCTGCAAGGTGTCGCATAAGACCCGCGCTTGAATCTGCGGTGCTCATCGACGGCAACAAGCGCACCGCCTGGACGCTCATGGTGCTGCGGTGGATCAACGGCTACCGGTACGACTTCAACTCCGACGAGGGCTTTGACCTGGTGGTGGGAGTGGCCGCCGGCGACATCGATTTGCGGCTCCGTGCTTCGGTCCTGACGCCGACCGCAGGGAGAGACGTCAGGACCGGGTGGAGAGGGTGGGCCTCCACGAGGGCTTCGACTTGGGTGAAAACGGTGTCCCGTGATTCACGGATGTCGGCGAGCATCCGGGCGAGCTGGGGTAGCACGATCGTGGCCGCGTTCGTCCCCACGACAGTGACCGTTTGCTGGTCCAGGGCGGCGATGATCTCGTCGGCGAGGCGTTCACCCATCCTGGGTGCGAGCTTCTTGAGCCTGTTCCCGATCCGCCGCCGGCCGGCGTGGCGCAAGGCTTCGGGAGTCGGCCAGGTCCGCAGCAAATCCAACACGGCAGGGTGGTCCAGACGGGGGCCTAGGACGCGCTCGAGTGCCGGGTGGATCTGGGTGAGCAGGCCGCGGATCCTGTTCGACGTTGCGGTGGCCTGTTTGGCCAGGTCGTCGTCGAAGCCGCAGAGCATTGTCAGCTCAGCGAGCTGTTCGTCGGCGACCTGGATGGAGCGCAGTGTATGGGGCATGGTCCGGGCCGCTTCGGCGATGATGAACGCATCCCGGGCGTCTTCTCCGAACTAAGAAAATTGCGGGGAAATCGTCCATATTACTGGCCGTTTCTGGGGTCGGGTGGACTGATGTTGGTGCGGCCGGCGGCTTGGGTGAAGGTGGGCATGCCGAGTTGGGTCGTGTTTCGGCGCTTGGTGATTTGGTCCATTTCGGCAAGTTTGGCCCTGGCCCCTGCGAGGCTGACTTTGAGGCCTTCGGCTTCTCCGAGCCAGCGGTGGGACTCGGCTTCGGCGATGCGCTCGATGAGGTTGTCGCGGATCTGTGCCAGGCGGGGTCTGGCTGTGGGATCGGGCCGCAGCAGCGGGCAGCGTAGGCAGCTGTGCTCGTGGATGCAGGGCGTGTCGTAGGAGCGGCCGCAGTCGCCGACGGAAACCTTGCGGTGTTCGAAGTGGCCGATGAATTCGGCCCATTCGGCATCGGTGGGGGTGCGGTATTCCTGGCTGGGACGTAGCGCGCGGCGGCGGGCGATGAATTCACGGTGGCCGTTGATGACTTCTTCGGGGTAGACGGCCTTGTATCCCATGGTGGTGTTGATGTCGCGGTGTCCGGCGACGAGCTGGGCTATGTGGGGTGGCATGCCGTGCATGATCGCGTCGGTGATGAAGATCCGGCGGGAAGTCGTGGAAGGTGTAGCGCATTGGGCTGCCGCCACCGTCTTTGATGCCGAGTTCCTGCAGGGCGTGGTCGAGGTATTTGCGTAACGCGGTTTCTGAAACTGCCTGGTTGTCCAGGCGCCGGTGCCATTGGAACAACAGTGGCAGGGGCGGGTTGTGGACGCGTTCGTTTTTGTCGTAGGACACTACCGGCGGGACGTGGGGTTGCCCGGCGCGGATCCGGGAGTCCGTGCGTGATTTACGGGCCAGCCGGTCTTTTTTGTGGGAGACATCCGTGGCGCTGACCGGACATCGCACGGCCCACGGCCCCCACCGTGAAGGGTCGTCATCGGCCCATTCGGCCAGATCCAGGTAGAAGGCGCGCACGGCAGAAAAGACGCTGCGCCCATCCAGCCGTGCCGACGTCCTTTGGATCTGTTCCCCGTTGGCAGAGGTGCTGGTGCGGGAACGGGTCATGACCCGCTTTTTCCATGACGCGGCCACCTCGCGGGAGAACTTCAGTGAATCGATCCCTGGATGGTGGGCTTCCAGGTCACCTGCTGGTGTCCGGCGAACGCACCGCCGCGGGTGAACTCTTCACCGCTGCAGGCCAAACGCTGCGCCGCACCGCGATGAAAACCGAAACCACCGGCAGGGTCTGGGCCGAAGACCCCGGGGGCGGACCACGCTCCGATCTGACCTTCGAAGAGCATCGGGGTTTCTGGACCTGGGCCATGGTCGAGGTGCTGCGCCACACGGGCATCCGCATCGAAGAGCTCGGAGAGCTCTCACACCACAGCCTGATCCAATACCGGCTCCCCGACACCGGCAAACTGGTTCCTCTGCTGCAGATCGCCCCTTCCAAGACCGACGCCGAGCGGATACTGGTCATCTCGCGGCCCAGAACAATTTTCCCAACAGGTAGGCCGTGCGTTGTAATGACGAGAGATCCATCGCCATCTGGCGTTCCCGCAGGTAGTCCACGAGCACGTCCCGGACCGGCCTGCACTTGATTTTGTAGCGATCGATCAGCTGCTCGCATGTCGGTTGTCCGTTGCCGGAGAACATTTCAATGGCGGCGGGCGCATCCTCGCCCCAGACATGCCGGCGCAGCAGTTGATAGAACAGCGGGCTGCGGGCGTTTGTCTGTAACCCTGTACCGGTGACGGTCGCGAGCAGCTCAACGCAGTCTCCAACTCTCACCGCCGAGACCGGGCCGCCCTTGGCGGCCATGATAATCGCGATCCGGGTCAGGGCCTGTTGGGCGGCTTGCAACCCAATGGGTCCTTCGAGGCAGGCCTGGTTTAAGTCGGCGAACGCCGTGCTGTCGCGGGTCCGGGCCATCTCGGTGGCCAACGCCCGACGCGCCGGGGCGAAACGCAGCAGCCAGTCAAGGCCGGGACGGATCACATCGGCACAGATCAGCGCCATCAGGCCGATGCTCAGGTGGGGTGCCGGCTCACCAGGAGCGTTCCGCCACCGGCCGACGGACTCGCCAATGAACAAGTCCCGCCAGTCGCCGGCAGCCTCCGCGCCGCTGGCCTGCCACCGTTGTTGCCAATTCCGGCCGGGGAAATCGGCCAGCCAACCCAGCACCGCCAGCACTCCCGTCCGGCGGGTCCGCTGGCTGTCCGGGTTCTCCAGCCTGAACGGTGCAGCGAGCACGCGGGCCAGCACAGCGGAACGATCATCACAGGTCCAAGGCCACGAGGGGTCGGCACCGCGGGCGGGGAACGCGGCCATCAGCTGCGCCCCGGTTTGGCCCACTGCAGGGGCCGCCGCACCACTGACCACCGGCGGGGCGAGTAATTGTTCGCTGCCCGTCATGGCTGGTTCCCTCCGAAGAGGATCTGCAGGCTTTCGGGCCGGTAACCGGGTGCAGGTGTGGGCACCGGGTCACGCAGGAGCTGTCTGGCATGAAAGGCAAGCACCCCGGCAATCACGTCCTCAGTCACAGGGTTCAAATACCGCTGCGTGGTCGACAAAAATGCATGACCCAGGACCCATTGCACGTCGGTCAACGGCATCTGTGGATCCTGGGCCATCCGGTAGGCGGTCGTGTGGCGAAGGTCGTGGAGGGACCAGTCCGTGCCCAGCGATGCATTCGCCCGGCCGAACATCGCCCGCGCCGCGTCATAGGTCAAGGCCCGGAACGGGCGGCGCAATGTCCACCACAACGGTTCATCCCTGCCCGGCTGAATCAGACCCGACACTTGTGTTTGATAGAGACGCAACCAGATGAACGCGTCCGGCGCGGCAGGCAACGGCTGCAACGCACCGGTGCCCTTGCGCAGCACGGTGATCAATTGCTGCCCGGGATCCACGTCAGCCACCGTGGCCCCCCCAGCAGCTCCGAAGCCCGGGCACCGGTCGAGACCCAGAAGGCGACCAGGGCCCGGTCCCGATGCGACCCTAGTTGCGCGAATAAGCGGGCGAATTGATCATCGGGGATCGCCCGTGGTGCCCGGGCCACGACCTTGGGCCGGTAGCGGCCGCGGCGCTGCCCCGAAAACGATTCCATCGGGTTGTGATGCGCCCACGCCCGGGTGCCTCCACGGGCACGGGCCAGGGGAAACGGGTTGAGCATCGGTCCGGTGCCCGCTTCCACATGGAAGTCGTAGAAGCCACGCAGCACGCTCTCACAATGAGCAACGGTTACTGCGGCATACCGGCCGCCGTCCGGGGCCTTACCCGGCCCTTGGATCTCCTTTCCAGCACCGGGTGTCGCGTCGGAACCCGGGCCGCCGCCATCGGGATACCGCCAATGCGGCCGCACCGGCTTGAACGCCAGCTGCAGCCAACGGCAGAAATCACGCGCTTCGACCTGGGTTGCCTGATCCCACACCATTTCGAGGGCCGAGAGGAATCGAAACCAGCGCAATAAGTCCATGCCATATGACCGCAATGTCGTCGCCGGCCGCCCGCGCGCCACCAGCTCGGCGAAGAATGCCGCCGCCGGTCTTATCGTCTCCCCAGCGCCGTCAACCAGCCGATACGGTTCGAAGGGATCCCCGGTGGTCTTCAGCGCACCCGACGGCGGCACCACCAGCCCGGACAGTACCCGCGGAGCGTGCTCGTCGTTGACCATGAGAACAGAACCTAGCCGATGCAAGGCCGCGGCGCCTGCGGTTCTCCGGGGTGGGCCCGATTAGTTCGGTTAACACGTCGGTTTTCGCCTCGCCAGGGTGCAAGTCCGCGATCCGGCGCATCGCCAGACCGGGCAGGTACCCGACGGTGGCACCGGCGGCCTGGGCAACGGCGACCGGCAACGCCCCGATCGTCGCGGGCTGGTCAACCACGAGCAGGATGCTGCCGTGCCTGTTTAGTGAGGCCAGCACTTCGCGGAGCGTGGCCTCGTCGTTGGGTAACGCCTTGTCGAAGAGCTTCTTACCGGCCCGGTCCACGGCAACGGCGTGGTGCACGCCCTTGCCGACGTCCAGGCCGATGAAGACATCGATGCTTTCGTGGTTTCCGATCACCTGTACCTCCCAGTCGCGGCAGCTGATATCTGTGCTGGACTGTCCGCGGTGTCAGAGCCCGGCATCCACGTTACGCACGACGATCCCAACCTGTCCTGCCTCTATTAGCGGTCTCTCCGGCACCTACCAGGCCCCGGTGACAACACCCCCCGGATCATTGACGTCTGGGGGCGGCAATCATGCCGGGGCCGGCAGGCCAGCACACCCTCATCCTTCAGCAGGAACGGGCTACGAAAAAGGTAACGGGCGGTGGTAGTTCCCCGGTCCCGCGGCCGGAGTCCCTGGAGACGGGAGCGAGCCCGGCGTGGGAGGCCAGCGGCCGTCAGGCCGATGGGATGAGATCGGTCAATTGACCGATCTCATCCCGCCCGACGAATCTCGCTCAGGTAGGTCCGGAGCGGTGCCGGCCTTAGCTCGCCGTCTGCAGCTGCGGGTAGAGCGCCGGCAGCGGGGCCGAGAGCGCCTGCTTGACCTGGCGGCTCGTCTCGTCCGCGAGAACCTCGGGCTCGCCTGCCTCCAGCCCGTCGTAGATCGCGGCGACGATGTCGCGCGGGTCTGCCTTCGGCACGTCGAGCCCGGCGGTAAAGGGCGTGTCCGTGTACCCGAGGTGCGCGCCGAGCAGGTGCGTCTTCTGCTCCAGCAGCTCCACGCGCAGCGCGTTGCTGAAGGACCAGAACGCGGCCTTGGTCGCCGAGTAGTCGCCGGTGGCGAGCCAGCTCAGCACCGAGTGCACGTTGATGACGGCGCCGCCGTCGTTCCGGGCCAGGACCGGGGCGAACGCCTGCATGACCCCGATCTGGGCGAACACGTTGGTCTCGAAGATCGAGCGGACGTCGTCGAGCGAGGTGCTCAGGACCGGTTGCCTGGATCCGGCGATCCCCGCGTTGTTGATCAGGACGGTGGTGTCCGCGGCCTGCCGCGCGGCAGCGGCGACGGACTCGGGGGAGTTGATGTCCAGGGCCAGTGGGACGATGCGCGCGTCGTCCCACTCCCGTGGCGTGCGGGTGGTGGCGTAGACCTTGGTGGCGCCGCGCTGGAGGGCCCCGGCGACGAACGCACGGCCAAGGCCGCCGTTCGCGCCGGTGACCAGGACCACGGCGTTCTTGAGAGTAGACATCGGTGCGGCTCGCTTTCGTGTGACCCCGAACGAAGGGTCTGGGTTGGTGTTTCCAACCTAGCACTCCTGGATTGGAATCCACAACTCAGCCATGTAGGATCTAGGTATGAGCACAACGTCCCGCGAACGCAACGCCCGATGCTCCGTGGCCCGGAGCCTGGAGGTGCTGGGCGAGAAGTGGGCACTGCCGGTGGTCCGAGAGGCCTTCCTCGGCGTAACGCGGTTCGCGGACTTCCGTGCGAACCTCGGTATCGCGCCCGACGTGCTGACGGCGCGCCTGGAGACCCTCGTCGAGGGCGGCGTGCTGGAGCGTCGGCCGTACCGCGACGAGGGGCAGCGGCAGCGCGAGGAGTACGTGCTCACTGAGGCGGGAGCTGAGCTCAAGACTCTCCTGGCGGCATTCGTCGCATGGGGGGACGTGCACCGTCCCTCGGGGTTCGGGCCCTCGGTCGTCTACGTCGACCGCGAGACGGAAGCACCTGTACGCGTCGCCTTCATCGCCGACGACGGCCGCGAGCTCGCGCCGGAGGATGTCACCCTCGTCCCAGGCCCGGGGGCCCTGCCCATCTGACCGAAGTCGCTACGGGTTCGGTTTTGCCACGGTCCTCGACGCCTGAGCTGCTCGCAGGGCAGAACCCAGCGGCCTCGATACGGAGTCGGATGACCTCCAGGTCGGCCCTGTTGATTTACAGCCCCGTCCGATCTGTGGGCACGCTCGACCACAGCTTTTCGTTCGCTAGAAGCGAATATGAGCCAAGCTGAGTTTGAATATCCAACTCAGTTGACTATAGTTCCAATCGGTGGGGCGACCATCTCGGCAGCCTGAGGTATCGGACCCGGTTGCTCTCATCGAGAAAAAGGACATGTCATGACAACGCTCAACGGTGCCGCAGTGCTGATCACGGGAGCGAATGGGGGACTGGGGCGAGAGTTCGTGTCTCAGGCTCTTGAGCGCGGCGCGGCGAAGGTCTATACGACAGCACGCACCCCGCGCGACTGGGACTACGAGCGCGTAGTGCCCCTCGTCCCTGGATGTCACTGACCGGGCGTCAGTGCGCGCTGCGGCGGCGAAGGCGACCAACGTGACGGTGCTCATCAACAATGCCGGAGCCTGGTCTGAAGCTTCAGTGCTCGACGACGATCTGGCGGTCGCTCGGGAACTGTTCGGCACCAATTTCTGGGGTCAGCTGGAGGTCGCGAACGCGTTCCTGCCCGCTCTCAAGTCGCGTCGTGGCGCCATCGTGAATCTCTTGTCGGCGTTGTCGTGGCTCGCGATCGCGGATACCTACAGTGTCACGAAGGCCGCGCTGTGGTCCGTGACGAATGTTCAGCTACTCGCCGTCGTCGACGCCGGTGTGCAGGTGGTGGATCTGCACCTCGCCTTGACCGACACGCCGATGACCGCCGGCGTTGACGCGCCGCGCAAGAATGACCCCGCCGACGTCGTGCGCGTCGCTTACGACGGACTCGAGGCCGGTGAGCACGAGGTCCTCGCCGACGACACTAGCCGGGAGGTCAAAGCAGGTCTTGCCGGGCCGGTGACCGGCCTCTACCCGCAACTCGGCTAACCCCACACACTGTCGCGATCCCACCCGACTGTCGGAAGAAATCGGAAGAAAGAGGTACATCATGTCCGTTACACCTACCGTCGTTCTGGTTCACGGGGGTTCGTCGATGCGTCGACCTGCGCCCCCGTTGCCCGTCAACTGCTGGGCGAGGGGGTGCGGGTGATCGCACCTTCTCTCGGCAACAGGAGCCTCGCTGTGGACGCGGCCTACATCGCGCCGTCCCGGCTCGCCGAGGCGCTGGTCCTCTCGCCGTACCCGGTCGAGGGTGCGGTTGAACCCGGCATCGAGGTGTCGGTGGACATTGACAAATTTCCTCAGATCTTGGGCGGCGACCTCGACAGTGAAGTGACGGCCGCTCTCGCCGTGTCGCAGCGGCCGCTGGGCGCGGGGGCGTTCGGCGAGCCGGCGCCTGTTGCGGCATGGGCGAGCAAACCGACGTGGGGCATCGTCGCATCCGGCGACAAGGCGATGAACCCGGACATGCGGCGCTTCGGCTACGAACGTGCCGGCGCCACCGTCGCCGAAGTCGACTCCTCCCACCTCGTGATGTTGGCTCACCCTTCCGCCGTTGTCACGGTCATTCAACGGGCCCTGCGGGCCGCGACCACGGACCGCACCTAACGACGGGCCCTTGACCGTTGCCGCAACGTGCCACGGGTCCCAAGAAGGGAAGCTTCATGTACACGGCGATGATTTGACCCTGGCTCGCTAGATGAACCTTCGCTGCGCGCGAAAAGCGCAACTGGTTGTTTGAGTTGGACACTCAAACGGACTACGATCCTTCGCATGGGTGAGGTTGGCGTACCGCAGGGCGTACGCCGTGCTCGGTTGCGCGGACGCTGGAAGTAATCGGCGATAGGTGGTCGCTCCTGGCCGTGCGCGAGATGATGCTCGGCACTCATCGATTCGGGGAAATGGTAAACCACACAGCCGCACCCCGAGACATTCTCACCTCAAGGCTCCGCAAGCCTGAAGCCTACGGTCTGCTGGAACGACGCCGCTACAGCGAACGCCTCCAGCGCTTCGAATACCACCTCACGGACCTGGGGACCACTCTCGCCCCGTCATCTCAGTCCTTCGGCAGTGGGGAGACGACCATCTCGCAGGCCCGGAAGGCCCACCGCTCAGGTTCATTCATTCCTGCGGACAGGAACTCGAAACGGAACTGGTGTGCGCTCACTGCGGCGGGCACCCAGTCGACTCGGTTGTTGCTTAGCCTTGATCCACCGATCCGCGGCTGGTCCTGATTGGTTTTCGGGAGCGGCCGCGGTTTTGGTTGTTGGGCGTC
>JBFUPP010000008.1:0-216978 GCA_041360635.1 bacterium RCC_150
CTCCTCGCCCAGGACCTGGACGACGAAACCCTCATCACCTACATCGACCGCTACCTGATGTACTACATCCGCACCGCCGACCGCCTCCAACGCACCGCACGCTGGCAAGAAGAACTCGACGGCGGACTCACCCACGTCCAGGACGTCGTCATCCACGACTCCCTCGGCATCGCCGCCGACCTCGAAGCCGCCATGGCCCGGCACATCGAGACCTACCAGGACGAATGGGCCCAAACCCTCAAAGACCCAGAACGGCTCCGCCGCTTCCGCTCCTTCGTCAACGCCCCCGACCAAAAAGACGACGCCATCACCTTCGTCCCCGAACGCGGCCAAATCCGCCCCGCCACCACCGAAGAAAAAACCAGCATCCTCATCGCCTCAACCATCCCCGTCCGCGGAAGCGAGGACTAAGCCATGCAGCTCACCATCGACCTGACCGGCCGGGACGTCTTGGTCACGGGCGCCGATCACGCCGCCCGGCAAGCCATCCGGCGCTACGAGGCCGCCGGTGCCCGCGTCCATCGGCTTAGCACTCCTGCCGGCGCCCCCGGTGACGGTCCGCTGCCCGAGAAGCCTTTCCTCGTCGCCGCGGTCGACGACGGCCAGCCCGGCTGGGAACTCCTCCTGGACCGCTGCCGCCGGGCCGGAGTTCCCGTCGCCATGGAACCGCCCGCGGGCCCTGCCGGACACGTGACCCTCGTCGGAGGCGGGCCCGGGACCATGGAGCTGCTCACGGTGGGGGCGGTCGAAGCCCTGCGTGACGCCGACGTCGTCTTCTACGACCGCCTCGCCCCCTATCAGGAACTCGCTCGGCTGACCTCCGCGGAACTGGTGGACGTGGGCAAACAACCCGGCCATCACAAGGTCACCCAACGCGACATCGAGAACCTCATGGTCGGCGCCGCGCTGGCAGGCAACAACGTGGTCCGCCTCAAGGGCGGCGATCCGTACGTCTTCGGCCGGGGCGGTGAAGAGGTGGCCGCATGCGCGGCGGCCGGCCTCCCGGTACGTGTCGTGTCCGGCGTGACCAGCGCGATCTCCGTCCCCGCGGCTGCGGGCATCCCGGTCACGCACCGCGCGGTGAGCCACATGTTTACGGTGGTTTCCGGCCACGCACCGCTGACCGACAAGGAACACGAGCACCTTGCCGGGCTCGGGGGCACTATCGTGGTTCTCATGGGCATCGGGACCCTCCCGCAGCTTGCAGCAGGCCTTCGGCGGGCAGGCATGGCAACGGACACCCCCATGGCCGTCGTCGAACGCGGTTACCGCCCGGGCCAACGCACCACCATAGCCGACCTCGGTACGATCGTCACCGCGGCCGCCAACTGCACCAACCCGGCCGTCCTGGTCATCGGCGAAGTGGTCCGGGTAGCCGAAGCCAACGCAAACCAAGCCCAAGCCACCGCCGACCTCGACCGCCTCGCGGCTTCGCTCGCTGAAGCCTGAAGGGACCCCAATGCCCACCCTGAACACCATTGATTCCGCGGAAGCCGGCACCCCGCTGGCAGTGCCGCAATCCGCCGAGGATGCGCCCTTGGACGGTTTCCGCATTGGAGTGACGTCGCACCGGCGTTCCCGCGACCTGATCGAGGCGCTCGAACGTCGGGGCGCCACCGTAATTCACGCCCCGGCGTTGAAGATCGCCCCGGTCCAGGAGGATGCAACCCTCATCGAGGACACCAAGAAGATCATCGCCGCGAAGCCGGATATCTGCATTGCCACTACGGCTTATGGAATGCGGCGCTGGTGCGAGGCCGCGGACTCGTTCGGCATCGGCGAGCAACTCCTTGAGGTGTTGTCCGCATGCCGCATGTTCGTCCGGGGACCCAAGGCGCGCGGCGCGGTTCGCGCGGCAGGACTTGCCGACGTCGGGATCAGCAGCGACGAAACCACCGCCACACTGGTGGACATGCTCCTCGAAGAGGGCGTCCGGGGAAAGATCGTCGCAATGCAGATGCACGGCTACACCGACGTTCGCCAGCTGGAACGCCTCCGCATGTCCGGGGCGACGGTCCTCACCATCACGCCATACCGCTGGGTCAAGCCCGACGGCGAGGACAAGCTGCCCCGCTTGATCGACGCCGCCTGCAGTGGCGACTTGGACGTTCTGACCTTCACGAGCGCGCCCGCTGTCGACGCGATATGGAGCACCGCCCACGAGATGGGCATGTACCGCCAACTGATCGAGGCCCTCAAGACCCAGGTGACGGTCGCCGCCGTCGGACCCGTCACCGCCCAGCCGCTGCTCGACGCCGGACTGTCGCCGCTGATTCCGGACCGGTACCGCATGGGTGCACTCATCCGGCTCGTCACGGAACACTTGGCCCTAAATCATGTGCGCAGGCTCGATACCCCTACCGGGAACATCGAGCTGCGGGGCCGCTGTTTGCGGATCGACGGCAATGTGGTCGAGCTGGCCCCCGCTCCGCTGCTCCTGCTGCGGGCCCTGTTGGGCGCAGGCGGCGCAGTGTTATCCCGTGAAGCGCTCTCCGATCTCCTCGAGTTGCGGGGGTCCATCCACGCACTCGATATGACCGTGAGCCGATTGCGGTCCTCGCTGCCCGACGGGAAGCTCGTGGAAACCGTGGTCAAGCGGGGATACCGCCTCCGGGTTTAACCGGGTGTCTTTAGCCGGCCATCTTTAACCGGGTGTCGGGGCTTCATCGGCTGCCGGGCCAATAACTCCATGTTATGGACAGATTTCCCGGCCGGTGGGAACATGGCGTTACATTTGCCCTGGTCCGGAGGAACGGCATTGAAGTACTGGGAGCTGGCTCGACACAGCGCCAAGCTGGGGTTCACCCCTCGGGGCGCGGTCCGCTGGCTCTCCCCCGTCCCGCTGGCGCGCACGGGCCTTAAGGTCATGGCAGCGACCCTGTTCGCTGACTTCGGCGACAAACGCGAGTTGGAAGCAGGCCTCCCCGGCGAGCCGCTCAGGATGGACCGGCTCCCGTTGCCCGGCCAGGCCGCACAGCCCGCCGCGGCGGACCGAGGCCAGCCAGCACCCGAGGAATTGCGCGGGACCACCGAGGAATTGCGTGCAGCGGCCGAGCAGATCCGTGGCGGGACCGGCCTTCCAGCTCCCGAGCTGTGGCTCGACTACACCGCGGACCTTGGCGATGGTTTCGATGCGACATACTCGGTGGCCCTGCTCCTCGCCCAGGAAAGAATCGAAGTTGACGGCCATTCGCTGCCCCGCGGCAATGTGCTGGTCCTTGGCGGGGACGAGGTCTACCCCGTCGCCTCGCCTGAACGCTACGAAGACAAGATGGTTGGCCCGTATCGGAAGGCATTTCCGCCCTGCGTGCCCGACGATTCGGAGGCTCCGCCCCCATCCACGTGCCCTCCCGCCACCCTCATGCTCGCTTTGCCGGGAAACCACGACTGGTATGACGGCCTCACCTCCTTCCTCCGTTTGTTCACCAGGCACCGCAGCATCGGTTCTTGGCGCACCGTGCAAAGCCGCAGCTACTTCGCCCTGCGGCTCAGCGGCGGGACCGATGGACCAGGGTGGTGGGTGCTCGGCCTGGACAGCCAGCTTGGCCAGTACATCGACGAACCCCAGTTGGAGTACTTCTACAAGAACGTCACCATGCAGCTCAGGCCGGGCGATGCCATCATCCTGTGCCTCGCCTCGCCCTACTGGGTCTACTCCGACTCACCGTTGGCGAGCACGTTCCGCCAGGTCAACTTCTTTGAGCAGGACTACTTGCGCCGCCGTTTCAACCCCGCCACGGGCCGCTTCGATGACACGGGGGCCTCCGTCCGCTTGTGGCTCAGTGGCGACCTGCACCACTACTCACGCTTCGAACAGTTCATTCCCGGCGACCAGATCATTCCCGGCAACGAAAACGCGGAAATTCCCGACGCCGGACGGACCCAGCTCATCACCTGCGGGTTGGGAGGGGCGTACCTTTCGGACACCACGGAGCTTCCCGAGGAGATCCTCCTGCCGATGCCGGCCACCTCCCCGCACGATTCGGCAGCGCTCCCGATCATGGACACCGAAGCCCCCGGACGCCGCTTCACAAGGACGCCCGTCAGCTATCCGGACTGCGACGAGAGCCGACGCCTGCGTCGCCGGCTCGCCAACCCCTTCTCACCCTTCTGGCTGCCGACTCGCAACCCCGGCTTCGGACCCATCCTGGGCCTGCTCCACGTCTTCTTCTTCCTGGCCGGCTGGACCGTCTTCAGCAGTTTCCGGGGGCGGTCGCTCATGACCACGCTGGATTCCCTCGAGGGAGCCGGGCTGGCGGGCCCCTTGCTCGTCGGCGTGGTGGTACCGCTGCTGCTGCTCGGTATGTTGACGGTGCTGTGGTCCTTGTTCGGCCGCACACGCCCGTTCCGGGCCCGCAAAGGCCTCGCGACGTTCCTGCGCGGCATCCTTTACCAACTTGCCGCGCTGGGGATCGGGCTCGTGCTAGTGGTCCTCTTGCATTGGCCGGCTTCCTGGCCGCAATTCCTCGGCGCCCTGTTTGCCCTGGGCGTCATTTTCGTTGGCGGCTGGATCGTGGGCAGCGAGGCCTTCGCCCTCTTCATCCTTGGCAGCGACAGGGGCGAGGTCGCCTCGTGGACCATGTCCGGCCAAGCCGAGGAGGACCACAAAGGCTTCTTGCGCCTCCACCTCGACCACGACGGCATGCTCACGGTCTACCCGCTGGCCATGGACGAAATCTGCCGGGATTGGGAACTGGAATCCACGTACGACGGCGTCCGCCCAGTTCCAGCCAAAGGCGGCATGGACACCGGCCTCCCGGCAGTTCGGCTCCTGGAAAGCCCGATCGTCATCTCCCGGGAGGGAAATTCAGCATGAGCGCGCCCGCTGACGGTCGTGTGATCCAGCTCATTACCGCCCGGTAACCATTGGGGAAAGCGGAGCGGCAAAAACGCAACAACAGCGAAACACCGCCGAAAAGCCGTACGCATACCGTAGGGACAGAGGCACGGACCACGTGCCGAAACCACTCCAGTCCCCATCCAGCGAAGGGACCGCCATGTTCACCACTCAGTCCGAAGGCTCCGGCCACCTCGTTATCGCCGGGGCAGGACCCGCCGCCCAAGCGCTCGTCCGCCGCCTCACGGGCGCGAGCAGTACTTCGCTGTCGCCGGCCGCGAGGCTCCACCAGACCATCACCATCCTGAGCAACCGCGACGACTGCCCGGCCTCCTTGCTTGAACTCGCCGCACTCCCGAATGTCTCCGTGCGGTTCGGCCAGGCGGCGAGCTACATCGACCTCGAGGCCCACACAGTGACCACCGACGAAGGCTTGGAGTTTCCCTATGAGCAGCTTGTCATCGCAACCGGGTCCTGGCCAAAGTTTCCACCGGTCCAGGGTGCCGACCACGCACTGAGCTACTCCACCATCGATGACGCCGAGTCCATCGGCGCTGCCGTTAAGGACGTCACGACGGTCCTTGGCCGCCGGCCTTTGGGCATCCTGGTCGGCACCGGCCCGGCAGCGGGCCAGGCGGAGGCCGTGCTGCGAGCACGCGGTGTTCGTCCCATCCGGACGACGTTACGGCCGGCCGCCGTCATGCCCTCGGTAGCGGGTTCAGTGCTGCCGGCCACCGGGATTGTTTTCGAAGACGGCAGCAGCATGAACGGTGACCTTGTGGTCCTGGCAGAAGAACGGGCGGCCCGGAACGGCCTCGCCGAAAGCGCCGGCCTCCGGACAGCTCCCGACGGCGGAATCCTGGTCGGCGCGGATTTCGCCACGTCGGTGCCGGGCATTTGGGCGATCGGTGATGCAGCCTCCCGCGACGGTCAACGGCTTGGCCTTGTCATGTCTTCGGAGGCCGCGGCTGGCCACTGCGCCGCACGGCTCGAGGAGGCCGCCGCAAGGCTCGAAGAGGCCGCCGGCCGGCTTGATATGGCCTCAGGCGGGCAGGCGGAAGGGGTTGACCAGTCCGCCGCGGCCTGAGGACCGTGTGGCAAGATGGTCATTTGACGAACCGCGACCCTTGCGGCCATCAAGCCACAGGACCCGCCACGGAAGGACCGCCATGAGCACCCAAGCCGAGAAAACCAACGCGGCCAGCATCGCTTCCTACATCGACCACACGCTGCTCAAGCCCGAGGCTAGTGAAGCCGAGGTGCGGCAACTTTGCGCCGAAGCCGTCGAGTACAAGTTCAAGTCGGTCTGCGTGAATCCCATATGGGTCAAGACCGCCACCACTGCGCTCAAGGGATCGGGTGTGCTGACGTGTTCGGTAGTCGGCTTCCCGTTGGGTGCCACACCCAGCGACGTCAAGGCTTTCGAAGCCCGGGGTGCGGTCCTGGACGGTGCCGACGAGGTCGACATGGTGATCAACATCGCTGCCGCCCGGGCGGGAGACAAGGGCGCGCTCGTGGACGATATTAAGGCCGTGGCCGAGGCCGTCCATGCAGGGGAAGCGATCTTGAAGGTGATCATCGAAACCTCCCTGCTGAACGATGAACAAAAGGTCCTTGCCTGCCAGGCAGCGGTCGAGGCCGGCGCGGACTTCGTCAAGACGTCAACAGGCTTCAACGGCGGAGGCGCGACCGTGGAAGACGTGGCACTCATGCGCAAGGCTGTCGGGCCGGACCTCGGAGTGAAGGCCTCCGGTGGAGTGCGCTCCCTGGCCGACGCACAGGCTATGATTGCTGCTGGTGCAACACGTATCGGCGCGAGCTCCGGAATTGCCATCGTCAAGGGTGAACTAGGTTCGTCCGCATACTGAATCGGCGTGGCGGTTCCGCGGCTGCCATGGATTTGAGCCCCCAGGGGCCGAGGAGGAAAGAATGTCCCGGAACGACGCAAGCAGGCCCATCGAGAACGAGAACAACCTCGCCCAGAGCATCCTGCTCTTCGCACTGTGCATCATCCTGTTCCTCGGTGCCATCTACTCGCTTTCCTTCCTGACGCTGGACAACGCCTGGCCCATGGCCGCTTGCCTCATCCTGTTCGCGCTCGCCTTCTGGATCCCGCAGACCATCCTCGGACGCTCGGACTCGGCCGGCGAAAGCTAGGCTCCATACTCCTTCAAAGGGCCGCTTCCCGTTACGGGAGGCGGCCCTTTTGCTGTGCCCTGACGGGTTCGGTACGCCCGTCCTTCCTGACCCTCTTTGAATCCAACAACACCGCGACACGCCGCTGCAATCGCGTGTCGTACCGCGGTCCGGCTTCAAAGAGGTCACGACGGCGAGTGGCAGCACTGCGAAAAACAAGTAGTACCACTCGTTGTTTGTTAATTACGGCCCATGTCAGCATTTAGTCATCGACTGAATGGGCAGTCCAAATGGATTGGTAATTTTGAATTTCCTAGCCCTTTGTCGGTCTCAAATCGGGGAATACCAATTCAAAAGGAGTCTCACCATGCGTCAATTGAGCAAAAAAGGAAAAGTCTACGCGGCGGCAGCAACAATTGCCCTTGTAGCAGCAGGCGGCGGCGCGGCATACGCCTACTGGTCCACCACGGGTACCGGTTCCGGCGCAGCCACGAACTCGGCGGGAACATCAGCAGTCACCCTCCATGCAGCTTTTACCAACGATCTGGCACCAGGGGGCACTCGACAAGTCACCTACACGGCGGACAACCCCAACAGCAGCAGCACAAGCGTCACCATCGCTTCCGCCACCGTATCGATCGACAGCGCACACTCTGCGAGCTGCCAGAGCACGTGGTTCCACGTCACTGCGCCAACTGGGGCTACTCTCGTGTCCGCCAACAGCACGGCATTCGCTCTCGGCACGGGGAGCTTGACCATGGACGACCTTTCCACCTCGCAGGACGGGTGCAAGGGCGCAATCGTGACGGTCAACCTCACCAGCAACTAGATCCCCGGCTGGTGGGCCACCTCAGCGGCCCACCAGCCGGTTCTTCCTATCGCATTACCTAAATCCGCAATACATAAAACGATAGAAACAAATCCTTAAGGAGGCACCGGTGCCGGGCATTCAGCAATTCTTCCGCTCCTCGCTTCGCACGGTCCACGCCGGAGCCATTGTGCTTATCGGCTGCCTCCTTTTAGTCTCCCTGAGCTCCGAAGTGGTGGTCGCCGCGAACAATGGAGGCGGCAGCCCGACCCCGAAGGGCATTACGGTGCAGTCTTCACCGAACGGCAGGTCCGTCACCCAAGGGACGGCGGCCAGCTTCAACGTCGTCATCCAGCCCTCGGGTGGCTTCACCGGGAACGTCTCGCTCTCGGCCTCGGGCCTGCCTGGAGGAGCCAGCGCATCGTTTTCGCCGGCAGTAGTCGCCGTGGGAACCGGGGCAGGATCGACGACGCTCAACGTTTCCACGACGTCGGCCACGCCTCTCGGAACGTACACGATCAACCTCAAGGGCAGCAGCGGGACCGTACAGTCCGCCGTCGTCGGCGTTACGCTAACGGTGACTGCCGGCCAGCACCAACAATTCACCCTCTCCGGCAGTCCCACCGGACTTCTCGCACCGGGGAATACCGCCGCAATTGATCTTCAGTTGGCGAACCCTGGAAATTCCAGCATCGGCGTGACCGGCCTTACTGTTTCCATTACGGGAATTACCCGGACCGCCCAGGCCGTGGCGAACAACCGGCCATGTAGCTCCTCGGACTACGCCGTCGTCCAGTTCAGCGGTAGCTACCCCTTCGCGGCACCGTCGGGAGATTCCTCGCTGTCGGGACTCGGTTTTCCGGCCGCCCAATGGCCACAGATCAGAATGCTCGACACCTCGCTCAACCAGGACGGTTGCAAGGGTGCCACACTTCAGCTTTCCTACTCGGGAACAGGACAGGGTAACTGACATGAAGGCGATGAGGTGGGCGAAAGCCGGCTCCCTGGCAGCAGCCAAAGCGGCCGTGATGGCCGCAGTGCTGAGCCTGGTCCTGGGCGTAGGGACTGCCTATGCCTACTGGTCCACGATCGGGATCGGCAGCGGCTCGGCGGCCAACGGCACCATGCAGGCGGTGACAGTGGACGCCTTTGTCGCAGGGGACACTCCCTCCACCACCTTGGTCCCCGGCGGCACCGCCGATGTGATCGTCAGGGCGAGCAATTCGAACGCTTTCGCCGTGCAGGTCTACAGTTTCACGTCCAATGGCACCACCACCGCGGATGCCTCCCACCCGCTCTGCACCACCACCGGCGTGACGTTCAACGCTCCTGCTGCTCCTCTGTCTCCCGCCGTGAGCATTCCGGCGAATTCCTCGGTCCTGATCACCCTGCCTGGCGCGGCGACGATGTCCACAGCCTCGCAATCCAGCTGCCAGGGCGCCGTATTCCAGCTTCCAGTGACAATGGCGGTCCGCAAATGAACAAGATCCAAGCCCCTACGCGCCGCCACCCCAAGGCGACCGGCGGACGAAGGGCCACGTTCCGTCGTCGTGCGCTGTGGACCCTGTCTGCGATCCTCTTTATTTCCTGGGGAGGTCCCGCTGCCAACGCCTTCTGGCAGACTCTCAGCAGCAGCAATTTTGCGGCCTCTCGGGCGGACGCCGTGCCGCAAGGCAGCACCCCGGCCGGCTCCTTGAGCGGCTCAAACGTCACCCTGAGCTGGGCAGCAGCCACCACACCCGGAGGGCACGCGGTATCCGGCTACACGGTTGCCCGCTACTCATCCGCCACTGGAGGCACCAAAGTCGCCGCAGGCGGAGGATGCTCGGGCACGGTATCGGGTTTGGGCTGCACGGAGCAAAGCGTTCCCGGGGGAACCTGGTACTACACGGTCACGCCGGTCCTCTCACTGTGGACGGGCACGGAAAGTGCGCGAAGCACGGGCGTCAGCACTGATACGACGCCGCCTACCGTCACGGTGACTTCGATCTCTCCCGCGCCGAACGGTGCCGGATACAACACCACCAGTCCGGTGACCGTCAACCTGAGCGCGACAGATAACGCGGGCGGGTCCGGCGTCGCCAACATCACGTACGCGATCGACGGCGGCAGTACAGTTACCGTCAACGCGGCCACAGCCGCGGTGAGTGTCAACGGCGACGGCAACCACACCATTTCCTACTTCGCTACGGATGTTGCAGGCAATGCCGGCACTGCCCAGAGTCAGACCGTCAAGGTCGACACCACAAAGCCGACCGTCGGGGTCTCTTCAATCTCGCCGACGCCAAATGCGAACGGCTACAACAACACCAACACTGTGACGGTGAACCTCAACGCGACGGACGCCGGTTCGGGCGTCGCCTCCATCAGCTACAAGGTGGATACGGCCAACCAGGTCACCGTCTCCGGCGCAAGCGCCGCCGTGAGCGTCAGTGGGCCCGGACAGCACAATATTATCTACTTCGCTACCGATGCCACAGGAAACGTCGCCGATTCCCAGACCCAGTCGATATCCATCGACACCGCTGCCCCCACGGTTAGTTCGGTCACGATGGCAAACGGCGGCACGGCAAAGACAGCCGACTCTGGAGACACGCTCACCCTCGTCTTTTCTACGGACATGGACGCACACACCCTGTGCAACGGTTGGGATTCCACGTCCGCCACCCAGACGGCCACAGGAACCGCAAGTATCAGTACAGGCAACGTACTGACTTTCTCAAGCCTGAGCTGCACGGCACCCGCATTTGGAAGTGTTTCCCTTGGTGCCGCCTACAACACTGGCACCTCAGCCCGTAGCTTCACAGCAACCATGGCCTGGACCCAGTCAACCGGAAACCTGGTCATCACCTTCACCTCCAACGGCTCGGGTGGTACAGCGGGAACCAACCTCTCCCCAGCTTCTCCGGTCTACACCCCCGCACCTGGTGTCACGGACAGGGCAGGCAACGCTGTAGGAACCGTCACGGCCGGTAGCCAATCCAAGTTTTAGGTTCCAACGTCAGCGACCTAGCCCAAGCAGGAGGGCCTGGAGCGCCGGCCACTGGTTCCGGAACAGGGACCATGCGGCCGTACCCAGGCCCACCATGGCGTAACCGCCAACGGGAATCAGTACCAGCCACTCCCGCCGCGAGCCGGCCTTGCCAAGGAGCGGAATCGACAAGGCGCCGTTGGACCGCCACACCGCGCCGATGAAGGGCAGCTTCCGCCACGACTTCGGCGGTTTGATGACGATCGGCCACAGCAACGGCACTCCCCCGATGGTGATCATGTCGCCCACGATGTGGATGACGACGCCGGTCAGCATGGATAGCGGAAGCCAGCTCCACTGGTGCGGGGCGAACCACGTGACCAGTCCGGCCATCGCCAACCCGAAGACCCAGTTGACCATCCACCCGGACTTAGGAAAGAGCTTGAGCGCCTTCGCAGCGAGGTTGATCATGAACATGCAGAGCAGGCCGGCCCCCAAGGACAAGCGTCCCACCGGTGTATCCCATTGGATCTGGGCCGCCATCGCTGCGAGGACCACGAAGGCCGAGGCGCCGAGCAGGGAATGCGTGCCTTGCCTGTGCCCGCCGCTGGCCTTCTCGATTCCCACCGCGATCACATTCGAAAGCGGCGGCAACGAATGTGCGATGGTGCTTGAGCGGTGGTCCCAGTCGCACACCAGCGCCGTTCCCGCCGTCGTCATCGCCCCGATGAGTATTCCGGTGGCATCCAGCGGGTACCAGCCGAGCGCGTACGGGCCCGTCGAAGCAATAGCTATCCACGCCGCGGCCCCGGACGCGGCGTGATGTCCTCCCATCATCGCTTCAGCCGGCCGTTCGCGGTGTGGCCGGAGTATCGGCGAAGATCGCCTCGATGACGGTCTTTGCCCATTCAAGGATTTCGGCGTCCTGAAGGTCGCGGCCGCCTACCCTTGCCGTCTTCGGTTTGGGGATCAACACGGCGTCGAGGGCTGGCTTGATCTGCGAGCCCGGGTACATACGGTTCAACCGCATGACTTTGGATTCGGGCAGCTGGGCTGGCGAGAAGCGGATGAAATTGCCTTGGAGTGCGACGTCGGTCAGTCCCGCCTCGCGGGCTCCCACCCGGAAGCGCGCGACGGCGACCAGGTTCGTCGCGGGCAGCGGAGGCTCCCCGTAGCGGTCCACGAGTTCAGCCAGGACCTCGTCGATGGCGGCGTTGCTCGTCGCGGCGGCCAGCTTGCGGTAGGCCTCCAGGCGCAAGCGTTCGCCCGGAACGTAGTCATGGGGCAAGTGGGCGTTGACGGGCAGCTCGATCTTCATGTCGGCGGCCTTCTCCTCGGCATCGCCACGGTATTCGGCAACGGCCTCGCCGACCAGGCGGATGTAGAGGTCGAAGCCGACGCCTTGGATGTGCCCGGACTGTTCGCCACCGAGCAGGTTGCCGGCACCCCGGATCTCCAGGTCCTTCATGGCCAGCTGCATGCCCGCGCCGAGTTCGTTGTGGGCGGCGACGGCCTTGAGGCGTTCGAGGGCCACCTCGCCGAGGGGTTTCTCGGACGGATACAGGAAGTAGGCGTAGGCGCGCTCACGTCCGCGACCCACACGGCCGCGTAACTGGTGGAGCTGCGAGAGTCCGTATTTGTCGGCGCCGTCGACGATCAGGGTGTTGGCGTTGGAAATGTCCAGGCCGGTTTCGATGATCGTCGTGCACACCAGGACGTCGAAACGCTTCTCCCAGAAGTCCACGATGATCTTTTCCAGCCGGCTTTCCGACATTTGCCCGTGGGCGACCTCAACCCTTGCTTCGGGAACGAGCTCGCGAATTTGGGCGGCAATCCGTTCGATCGAGGAAACCCGGTTGTGGACGAAGAACACTTGGCCTTCGCGCATGAGTTCGCGCCTGATCGCCGCGGAGGTCTGCTTGTTGGTGAACGGCCCCACATACGTGAGCACGGGGTGGCGTTCCTCGGGCGGGGTGGCCAGCGTCGAGGTCTCGCGGATGCCCGTCAGGGACATCTCCAAGGTCCGCGGAATCGGGGTGGCACTCATAGCGAGGACATCGACGTTGGTGCGCATCTTCTTGAGCGCTTCCTTGTGCTCGACGCCAAAGCGCTGCTCCTCGTCGACGATCACCAGTCCGAGGTCCTTGAATTCGAAGTCCTTCGAGAGCAGGCGGTGCGTGCCGATCACGACGTCGACGGCGCCGCTCTTCACGCCCTCCATGGTCTCCTTGGCCTCCTTCGCGCCTTGGAACCGGGACAGGGGCTTGACCCGCAGCGGGAATCCGGAGAACCGCTCGGTGAACGTTTCGTAGTGTTGCTGCGCGAGGAGTGTGGTCGGCACCAGCACGGCCACCTGTTTGCCGTCCTGCACGGCCTTGAATGCGGCCCTTACGGCAATTTCGGTCTTTCCATAGCCGACGTCCCCGGAGACCAGCCGGTCCATGGGGATCTCGCGCTCCATGTCGGCCTTGACCTCGTTGATGGTGGTCAGCTGGTCCGGAGTCTCCACGTACGGGAAGGCCTCTTCGAGTTCGCGCTGCCACGGCGTGTCCGGGGCGAAGGCGTGCCCGCGGGAGGCCATGCGGGCCGAGTACAGCCTGATGAGCTCTCCGGCGATTTCCTTGACGGCCTTGCGGGCCTTGGACTTGGTGCTCGCCCAGTCCGCGCCGCCCATCTTGCTGAGAGTCGGCGTGTCGCCGCCAACATACCGGGTCACCTGGTCCAACTGGTCGGTGGGGACGAACAAACGGTCGCCGGGGGCGCCGCGCTTCGAGGCCGCATACTCAAGCACGAGGTATTCGCGGACGCCCTCCGCGCCGGCCGCCTTGCGCTGGATGAGCTCCACGAACTTGCCGATGCCATGTTGCTCGTGGACCACGAAATCTCCCGCGTGCAGTTGGAGGGGGTCGACAGCGTTGCGCCGCTTCGAGGGCATCTTCCGCATGTCTTTCGTGGAGCCTGCCGAGGTGCGGCCCAAAAGGTCTGCTTCAGTGAGCAGCGCCAGCTTGAGGCCGTCGAGGACAAAACCGCGTCCGACGGCGGCGGTGGTCACCTCGATGATCCCGGCCTGCGGTTCCTTGGCCAAGGTCTCCACTCGGGAGCACGGGATATTGGCATCGTGGAAGAGTTCGGCGAGGCGCTGGGCCGGTCCGGGGCCATCCGTGGCCACTACGATGCGCCACTGTTCGCGGACGTGGGAACCGATGAAGTCGAGCATCTCGGCAACATCGCCCTGATAGCCGCGAGGTTCACGCGCCGGGATGTTCACGACGTCGATGTCCAGGACGAGTTCCTCGTCTGTAGCCAAGGACGTGATGGACCACCAGGAAACACTGTGCGCCAGGGCGGCGCTGCGGGTATCCGTGAGGGAGCGGAAGCTTGCCGCATGCAGGTCCGTGGCGGCCCGGGACGATAAATCCAAAGGCGCCGCGCCGCCGTCGGACGCTGTTGACCATGCGGCCTCCAGGAATTCCTCGTTGGTGGCAGCGAGGTCGTGCGCGCGGGTGCGAACCTTCTCCGGCTCGATGACCACGGCGAGGGACCCGGCCGGCAACTGCTCCACGAACGGCACCATCGAATCGACCAGGACGGGAGCCAAGGACTCCATGCCCTCGACGGCGATTCCGCCGGCGATCTTTTCCAACATATCCGCGGCGGCGGGCATGTCCGCCTTGAGCTTGGCAGCCCGGGACATGACGGACGGGGTGATGAGGATTTCCCGGCAAGGAGGGGCGTGCAGTTCGCTGGGGTGGTGCACGGCCGGGCCGGAGAGCGAACGCTGGTCGGCCACAGCAAACCACCGCATTTGGTCCACCTCGTCGCCGAAGAATTCCACCCTGATGGGGTGGTCCTCCGTGGGCGGGAAGACGTCCAGGATTCCGCCCCTCACGGCGAATTCACCGCGGTGCGTCACCATGTCCACCCGTGAATATGCGGCGTCTGCAAGCTTCCGTACGACGTCACTGAAGGGCATTTCCTGCCCCACCTTCAGCGTCACCGGAACCAACTCACCAAGGCCGGCCACCACGGGCTGGACCACGGCGCGGACGGGTGCGATCACGACGCGCAAGGGACCCGCCGTCGAACTCTCCGGATGGGCCAGGCGGCGAAGGACCGAGAGGCGGCGGCCCACGGTATCCGAACGCGGCGAGAGCCGCTCATGCGGGAGTGTCTCCCAGCTCGGGAAAGCCATGATGGAGTCGACCGGGAGGTAGGCGGCCAGGGCTGAGGCCAGGTCCTCGGCTTCGCGACCCGTTGCGGTCACGGCCAGGACCACCGCACCGGCCCCGTCGTCGCTCCCCGCGCCCGCGAGGCCGTCGGCTATCTCGGCGAGCAATGCGGCGCGCAGGCCTGCCGGGGCACTGATCTGGTAGTCGCTGCTGCGTTCCTCGAAGGCCCTTGCCGCCTCCGCGCCGACGCGCGCGAACGTCCGGTCCTCACCCAGGGCCCGGCGCAACCCGTCAAGGGCCGCGATCGGGGCATGGCTGGTTCCGGAGCTGGCCGTGGACGGCTGGCCTTTGGGACTCATGGATGGCTCTCCTGGCTGAAGGCAACACGAAAACCCGAAATTCTCTCGAATCCCGGGGCGTTCCTAGCCTACCCCGCACACCCCGTAGGATGTTTGGGAGCCGCAAGAGCTTTCAACCGAGATATTCACGGAGGACCCCCATGGCCCTGAACGCATCCACCACCCTGCCCCACAGCGTCGATCGCGTGGCAGCCACTTTCATTGACGAAGATTTCCTGCGGCACACGAGCGAGTACGTCGGTGGAACCTTGGAATCATTCCAGATCGACGGTGACACGGCCGGAGCTTTCACCACCACCACGGTCCGTACGCTTCCCACCACGCGCCTTCCGGAAATTGCACGGAAGTTCGTGGGCGAAAAGCTCACCGTCACGCAGACCGAAAAGTGGGATGCGCCCACCGCCGATGGTTCCCGCACCAGCAATATCTCGTTGAAGATCTCCGGTGCCCCGCTGGATGTCACCGCGGTGCAGCGCCTCGTGGCCGAGGGCGGCAGCACCCGCGTCGAGCTCGAAGGCAACGTCACGTCCTCGGTGCCGTTCCTCGGCGGCAAGATTGCGGAAGCAGCCGAGCCGATGGTCGGCAAAGCGCTCAACATCCAGGCGCAGCAGGCGCAGGCCTGGCTCGAAAGCCACTAGCATGCACCTGGTACCCGGCTTGGCTATTGTGCTGATCATCGCCGGGCTGTGGTCCCTGGTGGTGTGGCCGCAGTTCCTGCGCCGCATCATCGCGGATCCCCGTGCGCGCGACGCCCACGGGAAGGCAACGAAATTCCTGACCGTCCACGTCGTCCTGGTGAGCATCTCGATGGTGCTCGGCCTCGCGACGGCGGGGATCGGCGTCGGGGGTCTGTTCAGCTAGGCAGCGCCCGCTAACCCGCACCCGTCCAGCGCCAAAATGGCCGCAGGCAATGCGGGTTAGCCGGGTTAGTTGGGTAAGGTGGAGCAATAGGTGCGCCGGGAAGTCTGGTCGGCAACGGTATCGTCGACCCCTTCCAAGGAGAGCCGCCATGGCGAATCACCCCAACAGCACCGCAACGCGCGTTTTCAGCCGTTCCAGCTTCCCTGAGTATCAAAGGATCCTGGCGATCCTGCGGACCGAGACCGTCGGCGGCGCCCTCTTGCTCGCCGCTGCTGTGGCGGCCCTCGCATGGGCCAACTCTCCGCTTGCCAGTAGCTACTTCGCCCTGCGGGATGCAAAGATCGGCTACGCTCCATGGCATCTCGAGCTCAGCCTGGGGCATTGGGCCGCCGACGGTCTCCTGGCGGTGTTCTTCTTCATCGCGGGCCTGGAGTTGAAGCGGGAATTCGTGGCGGGGGAACTGCGGAAACCGGCCAAGGCGATCGTCCCGGTCGCCGCGGCAATCGGCGGCGTGGCCCTTCCGGCACTCATCTATGTGCTCCTCAACCTGGGATCCGGCACGGAAACGCTCAGGGGCTGGGCTATCCCGACGGCCACGGATATCGCATTCGCCCTGGCGGTGCTGGCGGTCATTAACACCCACCTCCCCGCGGCGCTTCGGACATTCCTGCTAACCCTTGCCGTGGTGGACGACCTGATCGCCATCGCCATCATCGCGTTCTTCTATTCGAGCGGGCTTGAGCCCCTCATGCTGCTTGCCGCGGCCGTGCCGCTGGCCCTCTTCACCTTCCTGGTCCAGAAGCGCAACCGCAACTGGTACCTCCTCCTCCCCCTGGCCGCAACCACGTGGGTGTTCGTCCATGCCTCCGGCATCCACGCCACCGTTGCCGGCGTGCTTCTCGGATTCGCGGTTCCGGTGATCGCCTCAGGAAAGAAGGGGGAGCCGGCTTCCGGACTCGCGGAACATTTCGAACACCGGCTGCGGCCCTTCTCCGCGGGCTTCGCAGTGCCGGTCTTCGCGTTCTTTACAGCGGGCGTCACCCTCGGAGGCGCCGGGGGGCTCGGCGCCGCACTGACGGACCCGGTAGCGGTGGGCATCGTGTCGGCGCTCGTGCTTGGCAAGTCGATCGGAGTCTTCGCCACTACCTTCCTGATCACAAAAACTACCCGGGCCCGGCTGGACGGCGACCTCGCATGGATCGATGTCGCGGGGCTCGCCACCCTGGCGGGCGTCGGTTTCACGGTTTCACTCCTGATCGCCGAACTGAGCTTCGGCATCGGCTCCCCGCACGACGACCACGCGAAAGTCGCCATCCTGGCAGGTTCCCTCGCCGCCGGGGCACTTGCCGCCGTCGTGCTTAAGACCCGCAACCGGCACTACAAGCGCGTGGCGCTGAGCGAGCAGAAGGACGACGACGGCGATGGCGTCCCGGACGTTTTCGCGCCTCCCTCCGGTGCCTAATTGGCGAACGAGTAGCGCCCGTTCGGAATGGAGTGTGGTTCCGTCCAAATGAGGTGGTTGGCACGCTATTTCGGGCCTATTGGGAGGAATAGTTTGCTGTTATGGACGCAAACAGTATGGAACGGGTGTGGCACGGGAGCCACAGGAAGTCCCGGGCAAAGAACTGGTCTTTGGTCTTTGTTTGGACTGTCCTCTGTCTCACGACGATTTCGGCGCTCATCGCAGCAGTACCCAAGTGATGCGATAGCCTGGCCTAACGGTACATAAAAGCTCGGACCGGTTTTTGCGGGTCCGAGCTTTTCTCTATCCGGAAACATTTGCGCTGTTCCAATATTTGCGGGACCGGAACGGCTAGGTAATCCTCTTGCGCGCTTAAGTAATAGAAATTCGCCGCTTAAGTAGCCCAAAGCGAAACGCTTAAGTAAGGAGCGTCCGGGCATCATTCACCCTGGACGCTCCATCGGCAATAGTCAGCGCATCAGGCCGACGACGGCTGCGAAGATCGTCACCCCCACGAGGACGAAGAGCAGCCCGACAACAACGATTTCCGCGCGCCGAACCCGCTCGCGGCTGCGGCGCCATTCGCGCCTGGTCTCCAAAATAATCATGTTTCGAGGCTAATTCCCGGCGCGCCGGAACAATAGAGTGGAAGATACTCGAAGCCCTCCGCGCCGGGCAGGTATTGCGGGAATCCGCGTCCACAGACTACGCATCCAGAGCGAGATGAATCTACGGCATCTCCTTATGGAACGTTGTGGGACTCCGCTTGCCGCAATGCGTCTTCCGCGGCGACCCAGGCGAGCATGGCACATTTTACCCGGGCCGGATATTTCGCAACGCCCGAAAGCGCGGCAGCGTCCTGCAATAATTCCTCGTCCGGTTCGAGTGTGCCGCGCGAGCGCATCAGCTCGCGGAAATTGTCAATCGTCTTCCGAAGCAATACCGGGGTCATTCCGGGCGCCATTTCACTAAGGATGGACGCCGACGCCATGGAAATGGCACAACCATCGCCGTCCCAGTGGATTCCGGTGACATTCTGCGCCCCGGCCGCCGTACCGACTTCCAGTCGAAGCGTGATCTGGTCCCCGCAGACCGGGTTGAGCTGATGGCTTTGGCCCACACCCGGGATGCCTGCAGCCAGCGTGGGCAAGCCCGCAAGATCGCCCCCGGTGCGGATCTTGGCATGTTCCAGGATCAGCTGCTGGTACAAGGAATCCAGGCCGCTCATGCCTTCGCCCCAAGGGAAGCGACTCCGAAGTATGGGCGGATGCCGGCCACGGCCGCAAGCAGGGCGTCCACTTCCTCGGTGGTGTTGTACAGGTAGGTACTTGCCCTTGTGGTGGCCGTCAGTCCAAGCCTGCGGTGCAGGGGCTGCGCACAATGGTGCCCCACACGGACGGCGATGCCGAGATCGTCAAGGTACTGTCCGACGTCGTGCGCGTGCACTCCGGCGACGTCGAACGCGGCGAGGCCTGTCCGCTCTTCCCCGGGACGGGGACCCAGGAGGCGCACGCCATCGATGGCGTCGAGTCCCGCTGCAAGCCTTTGGCCTAGCTCGGCCTCCCGAACGGCGATCCGCTCCATGCCGGTCTCGCTGAGGTAGTTGGCGGCAGCGGCGAGGGCCACGGCTTGGGAGATGGCCTGGGTCCCGGCCTCGAATCGTTGCGGAGCCGGCAGGTATTCCGCCCTGTCCATGGTCACAGTGGTGATCATGGAACCACCGGTCAGGAACGGCGGCATGGCGTTGAGCAGCTCACGGCGCCCGTAGACCGCCCCGATCCCGGTTGGGCCCAGCATCTTGTGCCCCGAGAAGACCGCGAAATCGACGTCGAGCGCTTTGAAGTCCAACGGCATGTGCGGCACCGATTGGCAGGCGTCGAGAACCACCAAGGCGCCCACTTCACGGGCCATCCGAACCAGCAAATCAACCGGATTGATGCTGCCCAGGACATTGGAAGTGTGGGTGAAGGCCAGGATCCTGGTCCGCCCGTTGACCAGTTTCGCGGCTTCCTCAAGCCGCAGCGCGCCGGCGTCGTCGATGGGAATGTATTTCAGGCCCGCCCCGGTCCGCCGGCAGAGCTCCTGCCAGGGAATCAGGTTGGCGTGGTGTTCCATTTCAGTGACAAGCACTTCGTCGCCGGGCTTCAGAGCGAAGCGCCCGGCTCCGGCAAGCGGCTCTCCTATGCTCGCGTTGGAGAACGAATAGGCCAGGAGGTTCAGTCCTGCCGTGGCATTCGCTACCCAAAGAAGTTCATCGTCCTGTACGCCGACAAATCGCGCAACCGTCGCGCGGGCGTCCTCGAAGGCGTCCGTGGCCTCCACGGCAAGCGAATGCGCCCCGCGGTGCACGGCGGAATTGCGCTGCTCATAGAATTCCTGCTCGGCTTCCAACACGCTCCGGGGGTTCTGCGAGGTGGCGCCGGAGTCGAGATAGACCAGCGGCTTACCGTTGACTTCCTGCCCAAGGACCGGGAAGTCGTTGCGGATCCGGCGCACTTCATCATCGTCGAGCGCGGAAACCTGGGCATCTTCCAACGCGGCGGTGGAGACGGTTGTCAAAGCTGGTGCTCCTTGTTGGGAATACGTGTTGTTCGGAGGACAATTCCCCGATGGTCGGCCGCCTAGGATGCTGGCGTCACCTAGTAATTGTCCCACCAAACCGCGTCCGCGCCTCACTGGGGGCCCGCCACAGCTTGCAACACCCCCGCCGCAGCTTGCCCCGCCTATTCCTCCGGTTTCGCCAGTTCGTCCCACAGTTCGGAAAGCTTCTGCCTTCGCGAGACCCCTAGCTTGCCATAGACACGTTGCAGATGGGCGTTGACGGTGTTCACGGCTATGCCGAGCCTGGCTGCGACATCTGCGCTGCTCAACCCCGATGCTACGAGTTCAGTGACTTCGCGTTCACGCTGGGATAGCTTGACGATCGGTGGAAGGGAGGAGCCCGTCTCGGCGGCTGGACCCTGCTCGAACACCGCTTCCTCCTCCGGTCCCCGCTGCTCGCCGCCGCCTCCCTGGTTGGCACCGTGTCCGGAACCTGCCATGGCGCCGCGCCCCGCGCCTTGCCGCGTGCCCTGCCCCGATCCCTGCCCTGCGCCTTCCCGTGCTGCTTCCCCCGGCGCGTGCTCCCCTGCCGCGTGCTCCCCTACACCGTTCTCTCCTACCCGGCTCTCCCCTACACCGCGCGGACCCGTTCCCCGCTGGCCGGCGGCGTGCGCACCCTCCCGGCTTGCCTCATGCCCGAAGCTTTCCGGTCCCAGGCCTTGGGCGCCCGACTCCACGTTCCAGGCCAACTCCGACACTCCGGCCCCCAGTTGGCGCGAACCCCGGCTCCCCGTGCGAGCCGCCAATCCGAGGTTCAGCATCTCGAGCGCGCGATGCCCCTTCTTCGCGGCAGACCCCGCCAGTTGGAGAAGTTTCCGATGGGAGTGTTCCGAGCCGGTCAGCACTGATCGGGCTGCCGATGAGTAGCTTTCACCCAGTTGCGAGGCAAGGTAGTTCCCGGCACTGCGCCGCGAGTCGTAGGCTGCGAGCGCCCGCCGCACTTGGTTGACGTCACCCAGCAGCCAGGCCGCAGCGGCCAGTCCCCCGAGTGCGGGCGGCAGGAGACCGTCGGGATCGGCTTCGTCCAAGCGGGCTTTGGCCTGGCGGAATTGCTCACAGGCCAGTTCAAGGCTTCCCTGCTTGGCGAGCACCAGCGCCCTGTAGAGGTGCGCCGGGCCGCCAAAATAGCTCAACTTGTTGCTGTAGCCGGAGGTGCCGGCGCAGAACAGTTCCGAACCACCCCACTGTCCGCGCCAAATCAGGTTGGATCCGTGGATGGTCAGTATCGTGGCATGGAAGTCCACGGTGCACCGCGGCATGCGGTCCAGGCACTCCAGGGCCAGGGTTGAAAGGGCGACGGCGTCCGCGAACCTCCCGCTGACGGCCAGCCCTTGCGAGACTAGGGCCATGAGGAGGACGGCAGCTTGAGTCGGTGTTGGCAGCTGACGCTCCGGTCCGAGGCTGGCATCGGGCAGTTGGCCGTGGCAGAGCCTCCGGAACAGCTCGCCGCTTGAATTCGGCCAGGACCCGTTTTGGGCGTTGAGATAGAGCTGGAGGACGTCCAATTCGTCCAAGACGGACTGCTGGTCAGGATATGAGGTCTCCCCTTGGGGTATTCCGACGACGGCGGCGTCGACCCGGCGTCGTGCGTCATCCAGGACCGACTGCAGCACGCTGGCGCCCGGCGCTGTCGGCAAGAGCGAATGCAGCAGCAACCAAACCGCGCGCGCGAAATCGTCAGTGACGACGTCGGGCGAATTTGCCACGAGGCTCCTGAGGATCCTCGCAGCCCCGGCGAAATCGCGTGCGTGGTAGAGGGCCCTTGCCAATTCCAGGCCGGCTGCCAAGGCGAGATCCGGAATGTGCACCGCTTCGGCTGCGCGCTTGGCTCGCCGGTCGTCGTGGAGGTCGTTCGCCGCAATGGCCACTGCCAACAGGTCTTGGTCCGATGCCGGAGCCCCGCTTTCCTGCTCGAGGTCGACCCGCCGTATGAGGTCCCACAAGGAGCCATCGGTGGCCCGGGTGGACACGGCGTGGATCTTTCGGCGAAGCTCCAGGCACCGTGCGGTTCCCAATTGTTGCCGGACCAGCCTCGCTTCCAAGGCATGGCCGAGCGTGACCGCCGGATTGCGGCCCTCGGTGACCCTGATCGTCCCGTCACCTTGGAGGACCCCCATCGCGCGCGCCTGGCCAGCCTGTTCGGCATGCACGTGCTGTTCAAGGATCGCCAAGGGTACTGGCTCGGCAGCTGCCAGAGCATCGATGACCCGGCGTTGCGGCACGGTATAGCCTTCAAGCCGATGACGGGTCAATTCAAGTGCTTGAATACCACCCGTTCGGATAGGTCCTGCCAATTTCCAGGTACCGGCCTGTTCCATGACCTCACCGCGGGCGGCAGCTTCGTCGAGGAGCATCTTCGCGGTCTGCAGGTTTCCCCCGGTGGCGGTATGGAGATCCCGGACCAGGCCGCGGGCGGCGGGCCCCCCGAGACGATGGTCAAGGAATTCGCCCAACTGTTCTTCGCTCAGTTCCTCCAAGGTCACAACAGATAATTGCCGCGAAACGACGGACTCCATGAGTTCCATGCGCAAGGGACGGTCCGAGCGGTGGGTGGCGATCAGCCGGATGTCCGGTTCGAGCAGGAGCTGGCTCAGGAGCCAGAGGGACATGTCGTCCAGGAAGTCGATGTTGTCGAGTGCCAGCAAGACCGGGGATCCCGCCGTCGTGCCTTCGCGGACTGCTTCGCGGCTCGCCGCAACGATGGAGCGGGGCCACACCTTCGAGTGGGCCGGTAAGTCCGGGACGAGGGCCATGGCTATTCCGAAGGGTATCTCCGCGAACGATTCGACGACGTTGTGGGCAATAACATTGAACGAGCCCCGCAGCACCGATGCAGCGGCGTCCAGCAAGGTGGTCATCCCCGAACCCCCCGGACCGGAAATAAGCACCCCTGCCGGTTCCGCACCTGACAGGGCAACGACGATCGATTGAAGTTCTGCTGCCCGAATGATCGGTGGCGAGCTGTGGATCCCTTCAGATTTATCCATGGTCCCGTCTCATCTTTCGGCCGCCGGACACCTGCCCTGACGGCCGCGGCAGGGACCGTGTCAACGTGAACGCTACTCGCGGGTTTCAGCCCTGAATTGAGTGGTAACTACTTGATTTTGCGGTCCTCGGCGGCCGAATTCCGAGGGCTCCACGGGGCTTCGCAGGGTGGGAAGCGGACGTCATTTGCCGCCCTGCGTCCTTGGCAGTTCGCTTCGAATGTGTAAGCTTGTGTCGCAAGAGCAGGTTCGGGCTGGCTACTTCTGGGGAGTTGAAGTCGGCCGTTTTCAAGTGACCGCTCTGTCCTGACACACCATTCCGGCCATGTGCGACGCGCTGGGGCGATTTTGCCTGCCGTTTTTCGCTCACCCATGGCCGCGGTCTCGCATGCCTATGTCCCCAACAGATACGTAACCAAATATGAAACATCTAATAACAGCACTTGTCGCCGTGTTGCTCCTGGCCTTCGGCGGAATCGCTACGGTCTCCGCCGTCCAGTCCTCGCATAACACATCCGCCTGGGATGGCGGCCACAATTCATCCTCGCGCCCAAGCGCCTCCCCCTCCGTGTCGTCGTCGCCAACACGCACCTCGACTCCCTCCGCTGCTCCGACAGCGACGACCGCTCCGAGCCCCGTCGCCGCGCCGAGCACCCAGGCAGCTCCGGCCCCTGTTGCCGCTGCCCCAACGTCGAGCGCCCCTGTTACGGCGGCTGCCGCGACTGCTCCCGCGACCGGGACCTACCCGCTGCACACCAACATCGTCAGTACCACCTTCTGGGTCGGCGAGATCTTCAACGCCAGCCTCTCCGATGGTTCGCAGGTTTGCTCCACCTTCAATGGCCAGTGGGCTTTCCAGCACACCGGCGTCAACCTCGGAACTACTCCCTCCAGCGCCAGTGGATGTCCCGGCAGCCCCTACGGCGGTTGCGACGGCGTTAGCTCCGGCTCGGGTTCCACCTTCAAGTGCGCCACCGAGCCGCGCGTTGCCAGCAACGGGTACTTCCCGCAGCACCAAGCGAAGCCCCTGCAGAACCCGTTCTACTTGGATCTTCCTTACGACGACGTCAATGACAGTGTTGCCTTTGCCGAGCGTTGCAAGGTCATCCCATGGGCTGCGGCAGATAATGCAGCAACGGGCGTCAACCACTGCGCCGACTCGAGCTACAGCTACATGAAGAACGCCTGGGTGCAGATCACGGGCCCTAACGGCAATGTTTGCTACGGACAGGTCGAGGACGCCGGCCCCTCCAGCGGCTCGCTCTACCACGACTCCGCCTACGTGTTTGGCTCCACCAATGCGCGGCCGGCCAACAAGCAGTTCAGCGGTGACCCGAGCCAAGGCGCGGGCATGGATGTTTCCCCGGCATTGAATGGTTGCCTTGGCTTCGCCGATCTCGACGGCGACAACGACCACGTTTCGTGGCGCTTCGTGGACCGCGCCAGCGTTCCTGCAGGCCCATGGCTCACGGTTGTGACCACTGCGGGAGTCACCAACTAGCAGCTGTCCCGTTCCGCGAAGATTGCGCTTCATGGAGCAAGCGTTCGCCCGCGCCCCGGCCTCACAGGCCGGCGGCGTGGGCTCTGCGCTTCGTGGCCACTTTCCGGGAACCCGCCAACCCGGCGGATCCGCACCGGGTGCCAGCTAGCCGACAACGGCTTCTTCCCGCGGCTTGAGCTCCTGGGCCGGCCGCTGGATCCTGCGCACTGGGCTGACCCACACCCCGGATGAGCTCGCTGAAAATGCGCGTGGCAATACCTGGAGGCAAATGAACGCATCCAATATCCGCATCAGGGGAAACAAGGGAGCCATCAAGAGCAAGCGGGGCCTTCGCATCGTGAACGCGGCCAGGACCGTCAGGAGCAGGTCCGGCAAGAAGACTCCGATCAGCACATCCTGCGGGCGCAGCACTCCGGAGAGGGCCACGAAGCCCTCCCAATGGTTGCCGAAGACCCAGACCTGCAGTGCGGCTATGGAGGACACCAGGAAAACGGGCAGCAGCAGGACGAAGAAGACACAGCTGGCCAGCAACTCCACGATGTAAAGCACCAGCACGAACCAGAACCTGCTGGGTTGCATGTGGTGCCGCCTGACGGTCTGCCAGAATCCGAGGATCCACCGCCGCACCTGCTTGATGTAGTCCTTCATGGTGTCCGGGTCCTGGGTATAGGCGACCGCGGCGGACGGGTGGAAGGCTATCCTTCCGAGCTTCTTCGCATGGATTTCGAAGGTCATATTGAAGTCCTCGATGACCAGCCCTGGTGCAAGGACCTCGATCTCGGCGAGCGCGCTGGTCCGGTACATGCTGGCGAATCCCGGGACGATCGAGACAACGTTGGCACCCCGTGCAGCCTGTCCGTACTTGAGCAGCAGTTGTACCACGATGTACAGGCGTTCGCGGTATGCGACGAGGAAGCGGCCGATGGCCGTCGGTGGCGGCGGACTCATGATCGATTTGGCGCGCCCCGCGACCGCAACGACGGTGGGATCGGAAAACAGCGGAAGACCTGTTTCAAGGTAGTCCGGCATGGGGCGCGTGTCAGCGTCGAGGAGCATGACCACCTTGAAGCGCTTGCAGAGTCCGAAATGGGCGATTCCGGCAGCGAGCGCGCCCGCCTTGCCCCGGTTTGGCTCAAGCTCCAGGACCTTCACGCCCGCTCGCCGGGCGATGGCGGCTGTGTTGTCCGTGGACATGTCCGAGACGACGTGGATGTTCCGCCGCGGGACCAGCTTGGACGCAGCGAGGATGGTTTCCTGGATGACCAGTTCTTCGTTATGGGCTGCCACAAGAACCGCGACGTTCGCCGGATAGATCCGGGTTCCCTTTGCACGGTGTTTTGCCCGCACACGCCGTACGGGCAAGGGGCCGCGGCCGCGCAGGCGCGAACCCAGGCTCCGCATCCCGTCTACCACCTGACGCGCGCGCCACGACTGTTCGTTTGCGGCCCGCAAGAGCCCGGCAAGCGACCAGAAAATCGTGCTGATACCCAGAACCAAGACGATCGAGAGAATTATCACGGTTACGGAGCTCCAACTGTGTCGTACATTTCATAGTCATCCGTGGCGAGCTGACCGTCACTGAACAGATTCAGCCCGAAGCTGATGGCTTCGGCTCCCTCCGGAACGGGGGGCGTTACCCAGGTCGCTTGCTCGTACCACTCGTTTGACGGGAACCAGGGACTTGCCGTCCAGTAGGTCCATTGGCCCAGCTTGTTTCGGTAATACACTTCGAACTGAGTGCGGGCCGTGGACTGGTACCACGCCCGGAGGGAATACGTGTGGCCCACCGTCACGCTCGGGGAACATGCCCCCAGGTCAAGCACCGGGAGCAATTTCGCATCTCCCGAGGAGTATCCGGTCACATCGAGTCGCCGCGCGATTGCGCCGCTATGCCCCGGAGTCAAAGTACTCAATACCGCTGAATTGCTCCCGTAGGAGGAAACCTGCCAGCATTGCGGCAGCCCATACTTGCCGGCAACCTCCAAGCCCGGGTTCCGCAGGGCGTTCGTCCCTGATGCTGCCGGAGCTGCGACGGGACCGTTGACTACCGGTTTCGCGAGTCCCCCGATCACGTCATGGACAGTGCGTACGCCCATGGTGCCTTGTCCGTTACGGTCCGCGAGCCAGCTCGCGAACTGCTCGAAGAGGACTGGATTGACGGAACGCGGGCTGCCGCTCGCGTCGACGTCGTAAAAGGCCAGTTGCAGCCAGCCGCCGGCCTTTTCGGCCTGTTGCACCGTGTCCTCAAGATCGGCTAGCGTCCAGTTGCTGCCCACTTCCGAGGTTGCCCGGGTCCGGAATAAGTCCGCGGGTCGAACGGTTTCGGCTTGCGCGCAAGTAGCGCAGTCCACCGGACTATGGATCTCGGAAAGGCCGCGCGCGCTGTTGTAGCCGCAAGAGGCGACGAGTGCCTCGGATTGCGGTGTCGAAGCGCCGAACGGGTAGGAGAAGGACGTGACCTTGAAGCCCCATTCGGTGAGGCTTACGCGATCATTGCAGATTTGCCTCGACGCTTCATCGGGTTCGACGGCGGTCACGTCGGCAAGGGTGACGGTGTGTCCGCCGATTTCATTCTGCTCGGCGGCGAGGCTGTGCAGGTTATCCATGGTCATGTAGTCCGGCGCCCCAATAAATCCGGAGTCGATGAAGAATGTGCCCTTGAGGCCGTGGTCCTTGAGGATCTGCGCAGCTTGCATCTGGCTTGCCCTGCCCGCGTCAAATGTCAGGCTGACGGAGGACAGGGGCGGGGGTGCTTGGCTGGTCGGGCTGGCAGGTGTTACCTCGGTGTCCTTGTTGCCGTAGACGAAGGATGTCGCGCCGCTCAAGAGGACCAGGACAGCGAGCCCTGACACGGCCAAGAGGCCCGTGCGTCTCCTTGACGCGCGAGCCGGCGCGGACCCGAAATCCCTCTCCTCCGAACTCATCGTGGAACCCCGGCCGGCAGCAACCCGGCTGGCTCAATCCCGGCGGGCGCGGCATTGGGGACGCGCCCCAAGGGGCCGGTGGCGACTGGGGGAAGCCTCGGTCTCAAAGGCTTATTCACCACCGGCCCCCGTTCAGGGGCCCTCTTTACGAGAGCGCGCCGCCAACCCGCAGCGCGATCAGTTGTTTGTGGATTCATGGGAGGGACCAGGCCGGCATCCCCACGGGATTCGTGTCCGGGCAATTCGCTAGGCGGCAAAAATAGGCCGGGCTGCTTGGCTGCTCGGACCAGAGCATCCTTGTTCATTGTGAGACCCGCTCTCCCCCTGTTGCCCTCAACCAACTGACACCATCAGGCTACGGAGCCGACCTTCGCTGGACACGAGTGGGCCCTACCCGTCTTTAGCCCCGTCATGGGCAGTTCGCCGGAGCCACTACTTGTGCGGCACCCAGGCCAGTCGCGGTAAGGCGTCCCGGCTGCTTTCGCGGGGGGCACGGGCAATTCGAATCTGTTCGTGGTCAAATGGTGCAGAAGGGACAAATGGTGCACGAGCAAGTGCTGAATGTTCGGGCAGGAATCAACGACGGCGGGAGGGGCGTGTCCAGGAAGCAGGAGTACGACGCCGTCGTTGAGGCCGTGGCAGGCAGCGCACGGCGTGGCCGTGCCAAATCCAGTAGCCGCGCCCAAACCAGTAGTCGTGCCCAATCCAGCGGCGATGGCCAATCGAAGAGGCCCGAAAGACCCATCAAGCGGCTTTCAGCGGTTGCCCGGGTATGCGTCGCGGCGGGCCTTGTGGTGGCCGGCGTCGGGGGTTTGCTGCTGTGGCGGGCTTCGACGGAGGGAAGCGGCGGAGTCCAGGCGCCCTGGTTCTCCGGCTACATCGACGTGACGGTAGTTCCGCAATATTCCTTCGAATCCGCCGCTACGCCAAGCACGAAGAACGCGATGCTGGCGTTTGTCGTTGCGTCGTCGGAGCAGCCCTGCACAGCCAGCTGGGGCAGTACGTACAGCCTTGACCAAGCGAAGACGTCGCTGGAACTCGAAAGCCACATCGCCGACTTGCGCTCCAAGGGCGGCTCTGTCGCCATTTCCTTCGGCGGCTCGGTCAACAGCGAGCTCGCCAACTCCTGCCAGAATCAGGCGTATTTGCAGGACGCCTACCAAGCCGTGCTGGACCGCTACGCCCCGGCGACCATCGACTTCGACATCGAAGGCGATAACCTGGCAGACGCCAGTGCGTGGCAGCGTCGCGCCACGGCGGTGGCTGCCCTTCAGCGGACGCGGAGTGAAAAGGGCCAGCCCCTGTACGTCTGGCTGACCCTCCCGGTCACGCCGAACGGATTGACCGACGCCGGCACCTCCGCCGTCGACAAGATGCTTGCGGCGGGCGTTCAGCTTGCCGGGGTCAACATCATGACCATGAACTATGGTTCGAGCCGCAACCCTTCACAAAGCATGCTTGACGCCGCGATTTCGGCCGCCCAGTCAACCCACGAGCAACTCAGCATTATCTACCAGCGGGCGGGAATGAACCTCAGCGGCGAGGAAGTCTGGAAGCGGATGGGAGTCACTCCCATGATTGGCCGGAACGACCTCCCGGGCGAAGTGTTCGACCTCGATGCGGCACGGGGGCTGAACACTTTCGCGGTCAGCAAGGGAATTTCGCGGGTCTCCATGTGGTCCCTGAACCGGGACATGCCCTGTCGCCAGGAACCGGCCCACGACTCGGCCAGCCACATTTGCAGCGGCATCGCCCAAGGGAGCCAAAAATTCTCCGAGGTGTTGGGAGCCGGACTGCCGGGCAAGCTACCTTAGGAGTGCCGCCCTTTTCTATGCGAGGCGTGGACGCTCGGTCCGCTGGGTTTCTTCCTTCGCATCGGCAGGCCTCGCGAGGTGCCGTCCGTAGCCTTTCCGGAACAGTTTCTTGAGCCATTGCATGGTTGCCTCCAAGGTTTCAGGTGTTGCTTGCGCCGGATTCTTGACGGCTCCGGCCGCCGGGCTAACGCACCTGGCTGGTGGTCACGATGTTCAGCCACGGGCCGGAAGGGACCTGGTCGCGCCGCACGAACTGCCAATCGACCTTGTCCGACTCCCCATTGAGGTCTGAGAAGCCAAGGCAGCCATTGAGCGCCGGTGAGACGTCCATCCCGGCCCCGTTGAAGTTGGTGTTGGCTGGCCGGGCATCGTTGGAGCCGAAGACGTAGTCCTTGTCATGGTATTGGCCAGGGCCGGCGTCCTCGATTTGGCCGTAGCATTCATGGCCGTCCTTGCGGATCCTGACCCATTGGTTCTTCATGTAGCTGAAGCTCCGGTTTGTGGCGTTGCCCGCATAACCGGGGTCGTTGGCCCAGGGGATAACCGTTGCCCGCTCGGCAAATGCGGTGGGGTCGTTGACGTCGTCGTAGGGCAGGTCAAGGTAGAAGGGGTTTTCCTTCGGAGTCATGCTGCTCGGAGCGAAGCCCTTGGCTTGTGTCCGGGGCTCGGTCTGGCACCCGCCCTTGTCGACACCGTCGCAGCCGCCGTAGTTTTTCATCCACTCCGAATCGTAGGTGGACATCACTTGGCTTCCGTCCGCCGCCTTGGGGTCGAAAATCTCCCCGACCCAGAACGTGGTCGCCACGATTCCGGTGTGCCAGGGGTATTCCCCCGCCGTGGATCGGCTCGGGCTGGGGGAAGGCGAGGGTCCACCACACGCCGCGACGAGGAAAGCCAAGACCGTTAGCAAAGCAACGACTGCATGGCGGCCCCGGCGGCGGGTAGATGGTGGAAGGTTCACTTTCGGCCTCCTCGAAACGGACACCCAGGCAAAGGACAGGCGGCTGGTCTCGCGGATGATGCTCCGCGTACACAGCCGCCATGCCCTCATCTCTAGGCTATTTTGCACCCTGGTCCCCGTGGGATTCAGGATGCCAGGGTGATCTTCCAGCCTGCGGGATCAAGCACCTTTGCAGGCTTGTAGTCGGCCGCGACGTTGAGGATGATTTCATCCAACGTTGTCTTCGGATTGAAGCCGACGAGTTCGAAAGACTTGCTGTTGTCTGGAACGCGCCTGCGCATATCCTCGTAGCCCTCGGAGTACGCCTGCTCGTAGGGAACCAAGGTGATGGGACTGTCGCTGCCGACGAGTTCCACGATCCGTTGGGCGAGCGTCAGGATCGAGATTTCGTAACTGCCTCCGAGGTTGAATGCGTTTCCGTGGGCGAGCGGTTCTTCGGAAATCCTCGTGATGGCGGGAACGATGTCTCCCACGTAGGAGAAGCACCGTGTTTGGTGGCCGTCTCCATACACCGTCAGGGGTTCGCCGGCGAGTGCCTGGCGGACGAGCCGGGGAACGACCATTCCGTAGCGGCCTGTCTGCCGCGGCCCTACCGTGTTGAACAAGCGCACGATGGCGACCGGCAGTCCGAATTGGCGCCAGTATGCGTGTGCGAAAGCCTCGTCGATGCCCTTGGCGGCCGCGTAGGTCCACCTCGATTTGAGCGCGGATCCCAGGATGCGGTCCGCCTCTTCCGAGAGGCTGTCCGAGGTGTTCTTGCCGTAGATCTCGCTCGTGGACGCGAGCAGCAGCGATGCACCCGATTCCAGGACCGAGTCAAGGACTACTTCGGTGCCGTGGATGTTCGTGCGGAGGCTTTCGAGCGGGTGGTCGACAATCAGGTTCACGCCGACGGCCGCGGCCAAGTGGAACACCCGATCGGCACCGGCCACCACTTTATCCACTGCGTCACGGTCCAGGATGGTGCCCTCGACGAAGTGGAAGTTTGGGTGTCCTATGACGGCCTTGAGGTTTTCAAGGCGCCCCGTCGAAAGGTTGTCGAGGACTGCGACTTCGTCCCCGGCAGCCAACAAGTGCTCAACGAGGTGGCTGCCTATGAATCCGGCGCCGCCGGTGATTGCTGTTTTCATTACTCCTGCTTCCGTTCGGGAGTCGGTGTGATATCTAGAGCCGCGTGACGTTGTCGGCTTGGGGCAAGCGGTAGGTGGTGTCGAGCACGGCGGGCGCTCCGGCCAGCCAATCAAGGTCCATTTGGCTGTGCCGGGTGTGGAGGATCACCAGGTCTGCGTCCCAGCCACTGGGCTGCGGGTCTGATTCGAGGGTTCCGCCGTGCCCATCAGGCGCCGTTTGGCACCAGGGATCCGAGTACGCTACTTCGGCGCCGTCGGCGATCAAGGCGGAGATGATCTCCAACGCAGGCGATTCGCGGAGGTCCTCGACGTCGGGCTTGTAGGCGACTCCGAGCACCATGACGCGGGCGCCGGCTACGCCGTGGTTCCGGTCCGAGAGGATGCGCCGTGCCTTTTCGACCACTTGGTGCGGCCGTCCGGCGATTCCGGCCATCGCTTGCTCGATCACCGGGGCGGTAACCCGCGCTTTGCGCAATTGCCAGAGCAAGTAGTGGGGGTCGCAGGGAATGCAGTGTCCACCGACCCCGGGGCCCGGGGTGAAGGGCATGAACCCGTAAGGCTTGGTTGAAGCAGCCTCGATGACATCCATGACTTCCATGTTCAGTTCGTGGCAAATGTCCGCGAACTCGTTGGCGAGTGCGATGTTGACTGCCCGGAAGGTGTTTTCGACGAGCTTGGTCATTTCGGCGACGTCCGCCGAAGGCACCACGTGGACCAGCTTGGTGCTGGCGCTCAGGAGCCGTTCGGCGGCTTCGCCGCAGGCCGGAGTGACGCCGCCGACGACCCGGGGTACGTCTTCGTGCGAGAAGGAGTCCACGCCGGGGTTGATGCGTTCGGGCGAGAAGGCCACGTATACGTCCCGTCCCGGGATGAGCCCCTTGGCGGCGAGGGGCAGGGCCAGGAGGTCGCGGGTCGATCCCACATAGGTTGTCGAGGTCAGCATGAGCAGCTGGCCGGTGGTGGCGAATTCCACGACCGAGGCGCATGCGGCCCTGAGGATGCCGAGGTCCGGGACGAGGTATTCGTCAACCGGGGTGGGTACGCAGACCACCACGGCGGCGGCGTGTGCAAGTAGTGACAAGTCGCTGCTCAGCATGAACGTTGGGTCGAGCAGGGCCTTGCTGAGCCGTTCCTTGTCGGAGTCCAAGAGATCGGCCCGCTGTTCCCGGATGACCGCGAGGCGGGCATCGGATACGTCAAGGCCCAGGACCCGCCTGCCGGAGGCATTGATGGCGAGTGCCGTAGGCAACCCTACGTATCCCATGCCGACGATCGCTACGTCGAAAGTGAATGTCTGGTCCTGGGCGGTTTGCAGCTCTGCTGCGCCCCCGGCCCACTCCGGAGCTTGTGGGTGCAGGGACTGCGGGTTCCTGCTCAGCTCAGTCTTGAGGGTTTTTACCTTCATGTTCGGTGCCATGGTCAGTCGACCTCCCGGTGCCTGTTGTCTCCAGTGTGAATAAAAGCCGGCGGCGAAGCGGGGCGCGCCTTGGTCTCAGAAGACGCGCCACCGCCAGCCGCCGGCTCGATTGTGGGGGTACCCGCAGAATGCGGGAGACCGGTCGCATTGGAGCTGACTTCTCGCCGGAATGCCGTCTGGCTTTCCTGTAGCAAAGAATTCTTCCTGCGTTTCATCTCGAGACCCACTTATCCCCAATTGAGTGGCGGTTGCCATCAAGAAAGAGCGTATTAACCAAGCCCCGGACCGGGCGCGAGTGGGCTATACCCGTCTTTGAATGCATCGTTCTTTGAGAGCCTGCGCACTACCCGTCCCGGGCCTTTCGACCACTCGTTTCGGTACTCGCTTTTCGCCGGATCGCTGGAATTACAGGGACATGATGGGCGCGGGACGTGCTGAATTACCGCTGCTGGGATGAAGAATAACGGCCGTGTGCCGCGCCGCTGTGGGCGTACGACGTCGGCGGGCCGGGGACCCGAAAAGGACACAACCCCGGTGGCCCTTTTGGGTGCCATTGAATTTTGTTAATGCGTTTAACCGGCGCCGTGGCTCCTAGCCGAGGTTGTCCACCGCATGGGAACCGTTAATGAGGTCTTCGCGGTGCCCGATGCCGAGCTTGGCGAACATCCGGTAAAGGTGTCCTTCAACCGTCCGCAAGGACAAGCCGAGGCTGAGCGCAATGTCCTTATTGCTCGAGCCGGCCTGCACCAGGGTGGCAATTTCTTGTTCCCGCCGCGTCAGCTTTTGGAGGTCCGGAGAGTTCCCATCAACAATTGTTCCGCCTTTGTCCAAGGCGGCAGTCCTTCGCTTAAGGAGCCGTTGGCCCTCAAGTTGCCGGGCCTTGTCTCCCCTGCTTTCCAAAATGCGCAGGGCGTGAACGGCGCAATCCGCCGCCGCGAGTTCCAGGCCGTCCTTTGCCATTGAATTACTCAACTCCACCAGCCGGTCGACGTCCTTGTGCAGGAGGGCTTGCCCGTAACTGAGTGCGAATTCAGCGGTCCGTCCTTCGCTCCCCTCCGCTACCGCGGTCAGCCGACGGGCAACGCCGGTGTCGCCGAGCCTGAGGACCAGCATCAGAATGTCTATCTCGGTGCCAATGGCTCCATCCGCGGCTGCCGCATCGGCAAGGGACATGAGCCGCGAGATCGCCGCCTGGGCCCCGGTCTGGTCAGCGCGTGCCACGACCGCGTGGCTTTGGGCCAGCAAGGACGGGTGCATGCCCGCCCGGGTCAGTGCCTCGAACTCTCCCGAGTACGTGATGGCGGTCTCCCGGCGTTTCAGGATCGATGCCGCGTAGGCGGCGGCAGCTACGGCGTCGGGCAGCTCGTTTCCCATATCGGAGACGCGAAGCATGCTGACTGCCTGGCGGAGCCGCGGTAGGGCGACGCCCACGTCTCCCCTGCGAAGATCGACCATTCCGGCGGCCAGGTGAAGCATGCCGCCCGAGTAGATCAGCGAGTTGGGTGCCTGGGAGACATGGTTGCTGAGGAAAGAGTCCAGGACGTCGAACTCGCCGGCCAGCTGCAAGGCCAGGATGTAACGGCGCATGACGAAGCCCGCATATTGCAGGTTCCAGTCGGCATTTGCATCGAGCATCTCCTGGATCCCCATCAGCGTCTGGATCGCTGCCACCGGCTTGCCCGTGACCGCGAGCGCCTCAGCGAGGAGGGTTCCGGCAACCAGCCGGGACTCGCCGTCGTTCGCTTCTTTCCAGATGTGGCGCAGTTCCCGTTCTGTTTCGACGTGGTGGCCCTCCGCCTGGAGGCCTTCGAGTGCGAGGAGCCGGCTGCCCAGCCGTCCCAGCTCCAGGTCTTCCGGGGAAATCCCGTGCGGGGACTCGAGGAGCCTGGCGAGCGCGGCTTCCCATTCGTAGGCGGCCTGCTTGACGGCGTTTGGTCCCACACCCTGCCTGCCGGCAAGCTGGGCCGCCAGCATGGAGGCCTGCCGGACGGTCCGCGGATCATTTGTCCGGTCCACGACTCCGGCGAGTGAGGATACCGCTCCCCTGATATCGCCCTGGTACCACTTGGCGCGCGCCACTTCCACCTGCGCGGCAAGCTTCACGGCGGGATCCTTGATGGCGCCAGCGACGCGTTCCACATAGCTGGGAATGAAAAGCCTGTTGGCGAGCTGCGCTGCTTCGAGGATGTCGGCGTCGGGCACTTTCGTGCCCGATTCCAGCCCCCACGAAACATACCGCAGCAGGCCGTCCATGGTCTCCGGCCTGGCGCCCATCAGGTCAACGACGCGCCGGCGGATCATCATGCTGTGGGCGGTGGGCACCAGTTGGCGGATGACCTCTCCGACCAGGGGCTGCGTGAGCCGGACGTGGCGGGCGGGATCGGAAGCGAGCTCGATGAAGTGCAGTTCCTGCAGCTCGTCGATCGTGTTGGAACCGCTTGCCTGCTGCAGCACTTCGAACGGGATGGGTTCGGCCAATGCCACGGTTTCCAAGGTTTCGCGCTGTGAAGGATTCAGGTGGAGGATGTGGTTCCGCACCAGGTCCATCAGGCGCACGCTGGTTCCGCGAAGTTCCCCCGAGAGCATCCACGTCTCGTTGCGGCAGACCAACTGACCCAGCGACTTGGCGTGTTCGATGAGTTCAAGCAGGAACATCGGGTTCCCGCCCGAGTACCTGCACAGGACCGCGCTCGTGCTCTGGACCACCGGGGCCGCGAGGGCCTGGGCGGCGAGCTGGTTGACTTCGTGCTCGCCCAGCGGCTGCAGGTCAAAGCGGTCCACGAGTCCTTCGGACCACATCGAGAACACCTCCGCGGGCGGTGCGGGGTACGGGCGGCACAGGAATACGACCTTGGCGGCTTCCGCGGCGGCCAGCTGCGCGAGGACGGCGACGCTGCTGTCATCGAGGTGGTGGGCGTCTTCGACGATCAGGACGGCGGGCGCCGGGTGCGATTGCCCTCCCGGGTTCAGGGCGGCCACCACGGCCCTCAGCACGGACAGCGGCTCATTGATCTGGCCCGGCGTCAGCGCGGTAAGGAGCGGGGCCAAAGCCGCGAAAGGAACCGCCGCGAGGGTGGGACCGGCGAAGACCCTGAAGGGCCTGATGCGGTGCCCAAGTTCATGGACGACTTCGTTAACTAGTGCCGTCTTGCCGATTCCGGGTTCGCCGAACAGCAGGACGCCGGGACCGTTGGCATCCAAAAGACAATCGACGACGGCGGACATCACGCTGAAGCGTCCAACCAAGGGTTGTGTTGTCATCACCTCACTCATGACGCACCGCCTTCCACGTTGCCAAGCGCAAAACTGAGTTCCGAACGTTCAACGATCTTCAATTTCCCGAAGATCTGGTACAGGTGTCCTTCCACGGTCCGCACGGAAACGTGGAGCTTGGCAGCGATGCCCTTGTTGCTTTCCCGTTTCGCGGCAAGTTTTGCGATCTCCAGCTCGCGCGCCGTCAGCTTCAGGCCTTCCTGGTTCCCGGTTTGCGGAATACGGAGGCGCTGCCGGCAGGTTTCCGCGAGTTGCCGTGCCAGCCTCAGGACCGTCCGGTCCAGCTGCGCCTGGTCGAAGTGCAGCACGGCATCGGCGATATCGAAGGCGAAACGGTCATCCTGCATGCTTTCGGCCATGCGCGCCGCTTCCAGGAGGAGTTCGGCGTTGCCTGCCATGGTTGCGCGGGCATAGGTGGCGCACAGTTCCGCGAAGCGTCCTTGGCATTCGAGGGCCGATTCCAGCAACCGCCGGGCGATTTGCGTAGCCCCAAGTCGGACGGCGGAACTGAGGCAGAAGATCTCGTGCCCGGGAGCGCTCGCGTCGCGGTCGGCGTCGGCCAGCTTTATCAATTCCTCGACGGCGGCCTCCCGGCTTTCGAGGCGCTCCAGCGCCAACGCGGCGAGGTACTTCCGCGTCCTGTCCTTTCGCCAGGTCGGCCGGCGAAGTTGCGAGGACGCCTCCTTGAGGTAGGCCCGGGCTTGCTCCAGCTCCCCTTGCAAAGCGGAGGCGTAGGCCGCTGCCGTGCAAGCCACGTCCAACATGCCCTCGTTATCCTGGACCCGCAGTTGGCTGATCACCGGCACCAGCGCTTCCAGCCCGTCCTGGCCCTTGCCTTGCAGGCAACGGAATATTGCCTTGGGGAGGTCGATGCCAGTAGGGAGGGCTTCGGCGGAGGCCCCCATGTCCTCGTCGTTGGGCTGGACCATCGCTTCGGCCGCATCCCATCGTCCCGCGAGCACGAACACGAACCTGATGCGGGAGGCTGCGCGCCGGGCCGCGGCGAGCGACACCGCGGGGTCGTGGCAATCGGCCATCAGTTGTTCCGCCATTTCCGCGGCTTCCGCCTGGCGTCCCGTCAGTGCCCAGGCCTCGCACAACCAGCTCCAGGCGAGGAGCCGGAATTCGGGCCCGTGGGCCTCGAAGTCCTGGAGGACCACTTCGAGTTGTTCCGCCATCTCGGGATAGGAACCCGAGTAGCTTGCGGCCTGGGCCTCGACCAGGATCAGGTGTTCCTGGAGTTCGTCGAGGTCCGGTACGGCGTCGTTGTTTGTTTGCTCCGAGAGCCGTTGCCGGACCTGCGCCAACGTCTTCTTGGCCTCGTCCGTGGTTTGTGTCGAAGCGAGCAACACCGCACCCTCGGCGAGTTTGAGGCGTACCCACTCGGAAAGCGACGCTTCCTCCGCGAAGCCCTCCAAGCGGGATGACAGGATTCGCCGGGCTCCGGCAACATCCCCCAGGATCATCATCGCGTGGGCCTCGGCGGACACCGCGGCAGGTATGGCGGAATGGTTCGGGATCGATCGCACCAGGCGCAGGGCCAGGTTGGCGTCCCGCCGGCGGTTTGCCAGCGCCGCGGCTTCAAGGGCTTCTTCCTGGCTGAGTTTGGCGCCGCATTCCAGTGCCCACGCCGCGAGGGAGAGCGCCATGGCGGGCTGTACCGGGGATGTATTCGTTGCCGTGATAAGCAGGTCCCTCAGTTCGCTGCTACGGCCGGAGGGAACGTTGGCCCGGATGACGTCGGCCACCAACTGGCTTTGCAGCCGCGCGACGCGCGGCAACGCATCGTCCACCATCAGGATTCCGCGGCGTTCAAGGGAATCCACATCGTCGGCCGACGCAATGGCCAGCAGGGATTCCAAAGGAATGCTCCTCGCGAGCGAGAGGACCTCCAGGACCTTCCGCTCCCCGGCCTCCATCCGGCCCAGCCTCGTAGTGATCAGGTCGGTGATAGCCCTGCCGTGCAGATCGCTCCTGGCTGCCAGGACCCGCACGCCTTCATGCTCCACGAGGGCATCCGATTCGACGAGTTCAGCGGCCAGCATCTTGAGGTAGTGCGGGTTTCCGCCGCTCGCCACCCACAATTCGTGGGCCGCGGCCGGTGAGATTTTCGAGCCCAGTCCGGCCTCGAGCCATGCGAGCGATTCGTGGAAAGTCAGTGGCTTCAGGTCGATCCTCTTCACGAACCCGTCGCCGCACAGGCGGGTAATCTCACCGCAGAGCCTTTGCGGGTCGGTGCACGTAAGGACCAGCTGCGCGGTTCCGTTCCGGGCGAGTTGGGCCACCGTCATCGCCGCCAGCTCGTCTAGCTCGGTCGCGTTCTCGATCACTAGATACACCGGCTTGCCCTCTGCCCGTTCCCTGAGCAGCGACGTGAGTGCCGACAACACCAGGACCGGGTGCGCCAGGTATCCGGGTTCAAGGTCGCTTAGGAGAATGTTCAGGGCGCCGTACGGGGTCCTCGCCAGGGCGGCGCTTCCGCGGATGACGACGACGAACGACCGATCCCGGATGTCGTTCACCGCGCGGTTGGTCAAGTAGCTTTTGCCGCTTCCCGAGGGGCCTGCCACCAGTACTCCCCCGCGGGAGGCCGAGAGTGCGGCCCCGATGTCCTCGACCCCCGCCCGCGGACCGATGGGCGGCCACGTTGCCGGGATTGCTGCCTTGGCGTCCGCGCCGTCCGGCACGGACGAGGGCGAAGTCTGTTCGAAGGCCTGAAACCTCGGCCCTACGCCGGAGCGGACGGCGCCGACCGTAGATACACTGCCTGTTGTCAACATGAGCGAGACCCCCAGTGATCGAGTGTGACACCCCCAATTAACCAGCTTGCGGTTTTCGCTGCACCAGTAGTGAGTACTCGACTTTGGTACTTGGGAATACTCGTACGCGGGTGTTAGTACCCCTGCTATGGGTACTTCCTACTCGGCTCCCGCAGCTTGCCGGGCGAGGGCGGCGGCCCCGGCGAGTCCTTCGCGGCCAGTGATCCCAAGTTTGGAGTAGCACCTGTAGAGGTGGCCCTCGACAGTGCGGACCGAGATGAGGAGTTCGTCGGCGATCTGCCGGTCGCTTAGTCCGCGGACCGCGAGGTTGACGATGTCCCATTCCCTTTTGGTGAGTTTTGGTGCCGCGGCGTCGTGCCGCGATTCCTCGCCGTGATGTCCGAGTTCCTCGTTGCTGCGTGCCAGTCCTGCCCGTGCTGTGGCCGTCAGCTCTTTGCTTCGGGTGCGGTCCTCGGTCCCAAGCGCCAAGGCGTACGCCTTCGCCGCGAGATGGTAGCTTGAGGCCGCGTAGAGCTTCTCCCCCGCGGAAACGCACAGTCCTGCGTCCCCGGAGCTGAGTGCGCGCCCGTACTCGGCGAGGGCCTCCGCCCAGCCGCCCTCACATGCGGCGGCAGCTTCGCAGAAGCGCGCAAGGCTGCCGGTATCCCCCACGTCAAGGGCCAGTTCCAAGGCGTGCAACTCCAGGAATGTGGCCTGCTCCTTCGCAGCGTCCGCGGCGATGCGATGCAAGCCCGCGACGCCGGAGCCGTCGCCTTTAAGGAGCTCCATTCCCGCCTCGAAGAAACTGCTGGCCTGGGCCCCCAGGATGTACATCCCGTGCCGGCCCCAAGATGCATAGTCCGCCCTGAAGCGCTCCGCCTCCGGCAGCTTCGCCCCTGCCGCGATATAGAACGCCATCGCGGCACAGAGGCCAAACAAGTTTTGCGGATCGCTTTCACGCAAGGCCTCAAGGCCGGCTGTGAGGATCGCCAGGGCGTCTGTTGTCTTTCCCTGCCGAATCGCGATGTAACCTAGCACCGCGTATCCGGCCCCGCTGAAAGAGGCCGTAGCCACACCGGAGGACTCGTAATAGCCGTCGAGGAGCGTCCGCGCGTCCTCCCAGTCTCCTGCAGCCAAAGCACAGGTAACGTGCCTGGCGGCAACGAACTCGGGGATGAAGAAAATATCGTTCTCCGGCGGCTGTTCCAGCCGGGCAGCCTCCAACGCCAGCAGCCGGCCTTGCCGGGCCAACCCCAGGGCGGCGAGCTTTTCCGCTTTCAGGCCCAGTGCCAGCGCCCGCAACAGGATAGCCAGCGAGCCCTCCGCTGCACCGTACTCGAGCAGTACGCTCTCGAGCCCGTCTCCCATGCGCCCGTAGTTGCCCTCCAAGGAGTGGCCCAGCTGTTCCATGAGCGCGGCCGCCACGGGCACCTCGGCTTTCACACCGGGGGTTTGCTGCCCTTGGAGGCCCGGCTGCTGCACGGCCCATCCCCTCAGGGCGGCGACCTCCTCCGATATCAGGGGCCCGGATTGCCCGACGGCGGCCCGGGTCACCGCGCGCAGGAGGCAGGAGAACAGCACATCGGAGGCCCCGCCGTCGGAATCCAATCCTTCCCGGGCCAAAGCTGGGACGGCGTCCTCGCGCCGTCCCAAGGTGAAATAGGATCGGGCCACGACGGCGCGGGCGATTTCCGCGTACTGCCCGTCCTGCACGGCTCCGGCGATCCGTAACGCGGTTTCGCTGAGCATGAGCCGGCTTGCGAGGACAGCGGCCCGGATCAGTAGGCGGTCAGGTACTTCCGCGGCGCAGTCCAAGGACCACGTGACCATTCGCAGGAGGGAATCGGGATTGTCCTCCAGGACATCCATCCGGGAAATCAGCTGCCGGTGCAGTTGAAGGCTTTGTGCCGCCGGGACGAGGGCGCGAAGAACCTCGCCGTACACGGGGTTGACCAGGCGGAGGCTCGTTGAACCGTCGTTCGCGGGCGCCACCAAATGCTGGTCGATGAGTTCCTGCACTGCCTCTTCCCCGGCGACCACGTTAAGTACCGTCCGTTCCACTGGTTCGGCGAGGGCGATCAGGCTTAGGGCCTCCCTTCCGGCGTCCGAAATGCGCATGAGCTGCAGTTTGACCACGGCTTCGAGCTTCAGGGTGTGGACGGGCATCGCGGCGGTCTTCAGCCATACCCCGTTGCGCTGCACCAAGCTTCCCGAGCTTTCGGCCTCGCGGACAAGGGTCTTCAGCAGCAGCGTGTTGCCGCCCGATTCGGACCAGAACCCGCGGCTGGTGCTTTTGAGTACCACCCCGCCCAGCAGGGCTTCGCACAGGGCATGCCCCTGCTCGGGAGTAAGCGGTTCCAAATCGAACCATTCGGCACTGCCCTCGTGCCACAGGCGCAGAAGCTGGCTGGGGACTCCGGGCCGCGGTACGCAAGAGGCCACGACCTTTGCCCAGCCGGCCTGAACCAGCTCGGTAAGCAGCTCGGACGTGGCCTCGTCCAAGTAGTGTGCGTCGTCGACCAGCAGCAAGGCGGGACTGGTACCCACCCGGACGCTTTCCAAGTGGTCCCACAGAGCACGCAGCACGGCAATCCGCGAAGAGATGTCGGCAACCGGGAGGCGGGATAAAAAGGGGGCAAGAACGCCATAGGGAACGGCAGCCAGCGAAGGGCTGCCGTGAATAGGGACTACCGCTACCTCGTCGGTGAAAGCCTCTCCCAAGCGGGCGAGAAGGGACGACGCTCCGAGCCCTGAGTCGCCCACCACAAATACTGCGGAACAGTCGTCCGCGCGGATTGCATCGGTGATTCGGGGCAGGAGATGCGCGTAGTCCAGCCATGGTTCAAGCGGCTTCTCCGGGCTTTCGCCCGCAGGACCATGCATCGCCGAAGCGTTGTCATGCCTGCGCCGTTCCTTCAAGCTCACTCCTCGACGAAATACCCATCTTGGTGAAGATCTGGTAAAGGTGGCCCTCAACTGTTCGGACTGATACCTGCAGCTGGGTGGCCACCTCCTTGTTACTCAACCCCTGACTGGCCATCTTTGCAACTTGCCGCTCCCTTTCGGTCAATTCCGGCCCGTATGTGTGCGGTGTCAGGGGCAAAACCGGTAGGGTTCCGACCAATCGGTCCAGCCGCTGCTGCGCAAGCCTCGCGGATGCCGAATCGCCCGATTCCCGGGCGATGTCCAAGGCCAGGACCACGCAACGCGACTCGACGGCGTCGAGTTTCAGTTCCTGGGCCACCGAGCCGGCCAGCAACAGCATCTTCGGGTCTTTCTTGCGGCTACCCTCCGCGACCATCCGGTTCACGGCCGCCATTTTCCCTTGGCGCCGTGAGGACACCTCCTCGAGGAGCAACAACTCCTCCTCAGTGCCGTGGACCGTTGCGCCAAACAGGCTAATGGACGCCGTTGTGATCCTTCCCTTTTCCAGGTCACGGCGTGCCGAGTCGATGAGGCTCTGCTTCGCGCCGGGATCCTTCAGCCAGCGCCGTGCCATCTTGACGCAGAATTCAGCCATCCATGCGGGAAACCATGCCGTCTCCCCTTCGCCTTTCCCGGCCAGTTCGAGGAAGGTGCGGGATTCCCGTACGTCGCCGGCCTGCGCGTAGGCGAAGGCAAGGGCGGAGTATGCGAGGGCGGGACCATAATAGTTCCGCCTGATCTCCAGCTGTGCCTGGGCTCCCAGGAGGGTGTCGATGGCCACCGCGGAGCGGCCGGCATATGTGTAGGCGACACCGAGGGCAAGCTCGGCGGCGCCACCCAGGTAGTGGATGTTCCTGGGCTGCTGGTCAAGGGTGGCGGTCAGCATCCGCGCGCACTCTTCCCATTGCCCGCTGCAAAGGAGGGCCGCAAAGAGGCCCTCGGAGAGCCAATTGTGCAAGCGGGGACGGGCTTTGGCGCGCTGTATCCTGTGGCGCAACTCGCGCGCCAGCTCGATTGCCTCCATTTCCCGGCCAAGAATGGCCCACGCCATGGTGAGCAGGCTTCCACAGCTGAGGACATGTTGGAGATCCGTGCCGTCCCGGTACTCCCGCTCCAGTTCCTCCGCGACTTCCAAGTATTCGCCCTGGTGGACATGGAACTCGAACCTCGCAAGCCTGAGCATGGCATCGGCCCGTTCGAGTTCCGCTGCGTCGACGTCCGGTTCCTGGGCACGGCGGGCGAGGTCCTCCCCGGCTTCGGCGATCAGCCCGGGGACCCGCTGATGACCGCCCGGAACCCAAAGGAGGGCGCCGCACAGCTCCTGCACCCAATCCGCGTATTCGTAGGCGCCTAGCCGGGCGAGCTGGCCAGGTGTGACGTCTTCCAGCGCAGCTACGGCGGCTTCGTGTTCGGCCAGGATGACGTGGGAGACGCACCGTTGCTGCGCCGCCGCCACCCATTCCTTATCTTCACGGCTGATCTGCTGCGCGCATTCCAGCGCGAACCAAGGGTCGAACTGCCTGTTCGCCGCAGCCGCGGCCGCCAGCGCCACCGCCGGTTCCAACGGTTCGCCACAATTCAGGGTGGACGAAGCGAAGCCCAGGAGGGACTCGGCATCCAAGTCCTGCGACATGCTGCCGATGACTCCTGCCGCAAGCCTGCGCAACTCGTTCCGTTTCGGCAGGTCCATCCACCCCCGGATGACTTCGCCAAGGTACTCGTCGCGCAGCATCACCCGCCGCGCTCCGGACGGCTCGATCCGCAGGTAGCCGGACCTCTCCATTTCGGCAACGACGTCGGCGTCGAGCACATCCAGCAGCACGGCCAGCGGAGCCGTTCGGACAAGGGCAAGGAGCTCGAGGGCTTCCTGGGTCTCGGGGCTCTCCCGTGCCAGGCGCGAACGCACCAGGTCCGTGAGGATTTCGGCGGAGGAAAGGTGGATTTCGCCCTCCATGGCCCAGACCTGTCCCGCCAAATGCAGGTTCCCCGAGCGGAGTTGCTCCGTGACGATGGCCTGGAGCGCCAAAGGGTTTCCCCCGCTGGAAGCATGCAATGCACTGGCAGCGGTCGCTGTCACGCGTTTGCCGAGGACACCGGTCAGCAGCTTGGATACCTCGGACCGCGAAAAAACCCGGAGTTCGACTTCGTCAAGGAGGCCATCCTTTAACAGCCTGATCAGGTCCTCGGGCATGTCCGTCACTTGCCGGACGGTGACAAGGATCTTTGCCGTGCCGCTGATTAACAAGTGCACCAGGACGGCGGTGCTCATGCTGTCCAGGGCAGGTAATTCCGAAAGGACCAGCAGCACCGGCCGCCCGGCGGCGTCCGAGGCGACCACCTGGGAGATGCCATGGATGACAGCGGCAGGGGAATCTGCGGTTTCAGCGGGCAACCGGGCTACGAGGTGGGCGAGCGAGCCGAAGGGGGTCCCTGCGTCGGGGGTACCGTGGACGTGCACCACGTGCATCCGGGAATTGATCCGGGCCTCAACGGAGCGGGCAAAGGTTGCTTTGCCAACACCGGGTGGGCCGATGACCACCACTCCATACAGGGAGGGTTCACCAAGCGCTTCAACAACGGTTTTCTGAAGATCCTGGCGGACGAGCGACGACCACTTTCGGCGTTCCGCAGCCCCCAGTGCCTGCCGCTCCGTCGGGTGCCGCGCTATTTCAGATTCCGGTGTTGCTCGCAAATTGGATCACGCTACCTTCGCAGCCCCTGGCGTGACATTCGACCGTCTTGCTTTGTGTTTTTCCTGCGCAATGTTTGTTGCGGCGTGTTTCCCTTTTCAGCCCAACATTAAGTTGCAAAGTATCACAGGGCTGATACCGAATCAATTAGCCAGCGGACGGCTTCGAGTAGTCCCGGGTGCACTGATTAAATACTCAAAAGGGCACGCGCACTCCCGGTTCCAGCCCTTGACAGCGCGGGGTTTTTAGCCTTGCCGGGAGTGGACTTCCAGTTTCGTCCACGAGGGTTTTAGGCCTTGACTGGATGGAATTTCTGCTGCGCCGCCAAGAGGCCGTCACTCATCAATAATTCGACGGCGTCCGCCGCCTCGGCCAGGAGGAAAGGCAACTCTTTCTTTTCCGCGGTACCGAAGTCCCGAAGGACGTAGTCGGCCGTGTCCATCCTGCCAGGCGGACGTCCGACGCCTACCCGGACCCGCAGATAGTCTTTGGTCGCCAGCGCCTTGGAGATATCGCGAAGGCCGTTGTGCCCGCCTTCGCCGCCACCGATCTTCAATTTGAGCGTGTTAAAAGGAATATCGATTTCGTCGTGGACGGCAATGACGTGGTCCGGAGCGATGTCGAAGAACTTGGCCAAGCCGGCCACCGGTCCGCCGGAAACGTTCATGTAGCTCATCGGCTTTGCGAGCACTACCCGTGGTCCGCCGATACCCAGCCGGCCTTCAACGACTTGTGCCCGCGCCTTGTGGGCCTTGAAGCTCCCGCCCATGCGCGAAGCGAGTTCGTCGAGCACCATTTGCCCGACGTTGTGCCGGTTGTTGCTGTATTCGCTGCCGGGATTGCCAAGGCCGACAATCAGCCAAGTGCCTGTCATGGAGCCATCCTAGGTAATCGAACGGGCGGGAGTGAAAAGAGAAATGGCCGGACCCCGGAAGGGGTCCGGCCACGCAAGGATTGTGCCTCGAAGCAGTCGGAACGACTACTCGGCGGCGGCTTCCGCGGTTTCCTCCTCGGCGGCCTGGGCTTCCTCGGAGATGTTCACGATGAGGGTCTCGGCATCGCTCAACAGGGAAACACCCTTCGGCAGGACGATGTCCGAGGCGTGGACGTGCTCGCCGGCCGCGCGGCCTTCGATGCTGACCTCGACGGCGGTGGGAACGTGGGTTGCCTCGGCCTCAAGGGAAACCGTAGTGGCTTCCTGGTTGGCGACGGCACCGACGGCAGGCTCACCCGTGACATGGACAGCGACGTCGACGGTGACCTTCTCGCCCTGGCGGACGGTCAGGAGGTCGATGTGCTCGATGATCTGCTTGATCGGGTCGCGCTGGATGTCCTTCACCAGTGCGAGGTGCTCCTCACCGTTGATGTCCAGGGAGAGCAGGGCGTTGGAAACCCGGACGGCCAGGGTGGTGGCGCGGCCCGGGAGGTTGACGTGGATGGGCTCGGCGCCGTGGCCGTAGATGACGGCCGGGATCTGGCCGGCTGCACGGGCACGGCGGGCGAAGCCCTTGCCGAATTCGGTGCGCAGTTCTGCTGCGAGCTTCTGCTCAGACATGTGTACTCCTTGATTACTGGGGCGCCCGGCAGTATCGCCGGGCAAGTCGATCAGCAAGGGCGGAGGTCTGTGGTGACCTTCCACGCCCCGCGGCATTCCGTGCACATGGCCGGACCGCGCTCGTCGAAGGAGATTCAGACCCAGTCGATAACGGAGACCCGCAACCCGGATTCACAAAATGCGAACCGGATGTGCTCTCCCTCGCCAAGGTATCCCGAAGAGTTTAGCAGTACCTAGGCCTTGCCGTCGAAAAGGCTGGTGACCGAACCGTCGTCGAACACTTCACGGATGGCGCGGGCGATCAACGGAGCGATCGACAACACGGTCAGCTGCGGGAAGCGCTTCTCCGCGGGAATCGGCAAGGTGTTCGTGACGACCACCTCGCGGGCGCCCGACTCCGCCAAGCGCTTGGCCGCGGGATCGGAGAAGATGGCATGCGTACACGCGATGATGACGTCCTTGGCACCGGCGTTCTTGAGCACCTGGACTGCGCCGGAAATGGTTCCACCCGTATCGATCATGTCGTCGATCAGCACACAGGTGCGGCCTTCGATCTGCCCGACGACGGTCTTGGAGACAGCCTGGTTCGGCACAGTGAGGTCGCGGCTCTTGTGGACGAACGCGAGCGGCGCGCCGCCCAGGCGCTCGGCCCACTGTTCCGCGACGCGCACGCGGCCGGTGTCCGGAGATACGACTGTGATGTTGTCGGCCTCGACCTTGGTGCGGATGTAGTCCGCGAGCAAGGGGATGGCCATGAGGTGGTCCACGGGGCCGTCGAAGAACCCTTGGATCTGGGAGGTGTGCAGGTCCACGGACATGATGCGGTCCGCACCCGCGGTCTTGTACAGGTCCGCGACAAGCCGGGCCGAAATGGGCTCGCGGCCGCGGCCCTTCTTGTCCTGGCGGGAGTAGGGGTAGAACGGCGAAACCACGGTGATCCGCTTGGCGGAAGCGCGCTTCAGGGAATCGATCATGATCAACTGCTCCATGAGCCAGTTGTTCAGCGGTGCCGGGTGCGCCTGGATTACGAACGCGTCGGTGCCGCGCACGCTCTCGGCGGAACGGACGTAGATCTCCCCGTTGGCAAAGTCGTAGGCATCGATCGGCAGCAGTTCCGTTTCCAGTTCCTTGGCGATTTCCTGCGCCAGCTCGGGGTGCGCCCGTCCGGCGGCGAGAACCAATTTCTTCTCGCCGTTTGCGGTAATTTCGCTCATGCCTGTGTGCCCTCTTCTGTGGTTGCCGGAGTACTGGAGGAATCGGGGGCGGCGGAGCGTTGCGCGGCCTGGGCGGCTTCCGCCAAGCGTGCCGAGTTGCTGCCCTGCCGGTTGGCGATGACCCAGCCTTCGGAGTTGCGCTGGGGAGCGATGCTCAACGTGAGTGCGCCTGCGGGAACGTCCTTGCGGATGATGGCGCCCGCGCCGCTGTACGCGCCGTCACCCACCGTCACCGGAGCCACGAAGACCGTGTTGGAACCTGTACGCACGCCCGAGCCGATAACGGTGCGGTGCTTCTTCTCGCCGTCGTAGTTTGCGGTGATGTTGCCGCAACCGATGTTCGTGTCCTCGCCGATCTCCGCGTCGCCCGCATAGCCGAGGTGGGACAGCTTGGAGCCTCGTCCGATCGTGACGTTCTTGGTCTCATAGAAGGCCCCGATCTTGCCGGCCTCCCCCAGGACCGTGCCGGGCCGAAGGTAGGTGAATGGACCAACGCTGGCGCCGGGGCCGATGGTGGAACCCGAGCCGTGCGTGCGCGTGACCTTCGCGCCCTCACCCACCGAAACATCGGTGAGGGTTGTGTCCGGTCCGACGACGGCGTTGCGCGCCACGGTGGTGGTGCCGTGCAGTTGCGTGTTGGGCAGCAGGCGGACGTCCTCGTCGAGGGTCACGGTGGAATCGATCCAGGTGGTGGAAGGGTCGACGACGGTGACTCCGGCGCGCATCCAGGCCTCGATGATGCGTCGGTTGTGTTCGGCCCCGAGCGCGGCGAGCTGGACGCGGTCGTTCGCGCCCTCAACCTGCCAGCGGTCGTCGGTGACGACGGCGGAGACGCGGCCACCGGCGTCGCGCACCAAGGCGAGGACATCCGTGAGGTACTTCTCTTTCTGGATGTTCTCCGTTGTCACTTTCCGCAACTGGGTGCGGAGGACGTCGGCGTCGAATGCGTAGATGCCGGAGTTGACTTCCCGGATGGAGCGCTCGGCGTCACTGGCGTCTTTGTGTTCCCGGATGCCCAGCACGGTCCCGTCTTCGGCGCGCAGGATCCGGCCGTAGCCGTCCGCATTGTCGAGCACCGCGGTCAGCACCGTCACGGCGTTGCCCTCGGATTCATGCGTGGCGATGAGTTCGGTGAGCAGGGACCCCGTGAGCAGCGGGACATCGCCGTAGGTCACCACCACGGTGCCGCTGAGTTCGCCCTTCGCATCCAATGCTTCAAGGGCCACTTCGACTGCCCGTCCGGTGCCGGGGACTTCGTCCTGGTCCACGATGACGGCGTCGGGATCGATCTGCTCGATGTGTCCGGCGACGAGGTCGCGCTCGTGGCGGACCACCAGGGCCAGTTGCTTCGGTTCGATGGAGCGTGCTGCGAGGATGGCGTGGCCGACCATGGAGCGGCCGCCGATTTCGTGGAGGATCTTGGGGGTCCGCGACTTCATCCGGGTACCGGCCCCGGCGGCTAGGACGATTACGGCGGCGGGTCCGGTAGTCTCGGGGCTCACGAAGTCGGTCTCCTTGCTCGGTTACGTCCGGTTGAAGCCGGATGAGGCATCTGCTCTATCCTACTTGCCCATATCCAGCCTTCGCGCAGCCGTCACGCAGGTTCCGGCATGAGGGCGGGGCGCCTGGCGACTGCGAATGACCGACAAGTTCCGCCCATAGGATTCGAACCTATACTCCACGGCTCCAAAGGCCGGGGTGCTGCCGTTACACCAGAGCGGACCGTGCGCGCGCAAGCCTCGTGAACCGTGGTTCCGAAGGGGCTTCCCTTGTGACCGGGTCGCACACACAAGAAACTAGTTTGCCATGAGCCGTCCATGTTCGCGACTCGAGGACTTTCCGGGCTGCGTCCGCCGCCGTTTCCGGGCCTTTCCGGGAGCCGCCAGCCAAGGCATGAGGCATGATAGTTCAGTGAGCAAGAGCACAGACCTTCCTCGGCAAACAGCCGGCTCGCGGGTTCTCAATCACCGGCCCGGAGGGCAAGCGGTACGCGCCCGGATGACTGGCTCACAGCGCCGTTCCCAGTTGATCGACATTGGCCGTGGCCTTTTCGCTGTCCGGGGCCTGGACGTCACCATCGACGAAGTCGCTGCGGCCGCAGGCGTGTCCAAGCCGGTCATCTATGAGCACTTCGGCTCCAAGGACGGGCTCTACACCCAAGTGGTGCAGTTCGAATTCAGGATCCTCCTGGACGCCATCAACGAGTCCCTGGCTGCGGAGGCGAAACCCCGAGTCCTCGTTGAACAGGCCGCGCTCGCCCTGCTCGGCTACATCGAAGAGCGCACCGACGGCTTCCGGATCCTCACGCGCGACGCGCCGCCGTCCCAACCCGAAGGCGCCTTCGCGATGCTGCTCGCCCACGTGGCGGACCGGGTGGAACACCTGCTCTCCGACGAATTTTCCCGGCGCGGGTTCAGCACGGCCGACGGCGCCATGTACGCGCAAATGCTCGTGGGGATGGTGGCGATGACCGGGCAATGGTGGCTCGACCACAGGGAACGCGATAAACGCGCGGTCGCGGCGCACGTCGCCAACCTGGCCTGGAACGGCCTCACGGGCTTGCAGAAGGAGCCCGAACTGAGGAGCGAAGCGTAGGTTCGCGTGGTTGCCTCCACGCCGGAATCCGGAATCCACGCGTCGCCCGTCCATTTCCGTGTCGAGGGCACATTTAGGTGTCGAAATGAGCCCCCGATCCACCCAGACCGACTAGCCCACGCACAAACAGCTTCCCCGGAGCCGCAAGTTCCACGTGCCCAGCACCCTTCTTCCGCCGCGTCGGACGACGCTGGAAGAAGACCACCCTCGCGAGGTGGCTTTTGCCGCTTCCGGCACCCAAGGTGAGCACACTCCGGCACCCAAGGCGACCACGGCCCGTAATCCGAGCGCGCCTACTCCCCCAGGATCTCCGCGGCTTCCAGCCACTCAAGCTCCAGGCTCTCTTTTTCGTCAAGAAGTTCTTGGAGTTTGCCGTTCAAATCGCCCAAGGCGTCGAAATCCCCCGATTCGGACTTCGCGGCCATTTGGACGTGCAGCTTTTCCTCTTGCTGGGCGATCTTGCCGAGTTGGCGGTCGATCCTGTTCAGCTCTTTGCGTGCGTCGCGCTTTTGGGCCTCGCTCGGACCGGACGACGCCGTTGCGGAGGCAGCCGCACCGCCGCCCGCCGTCGGCCGGCTTCCTCCCGGGCCGGACAGGCTGCCGCTCGCGAGGGCGGCTTCGCGCAGTTCCAGGTATTGGTCCACGCCGCCTGGCAGTCCGCGCAGCTTGCCGTCGCCGAGGAGGGCCATCTGTGAGTCCGTGACCCGCTCCAGGAGGTACCGGTCGTGGCTGACGACGACCAGCGTGCCCGGCCAGCCGTCCAGGACGTCTTCGACGGCGGCCAGGGTGTCCGTGTCCAGGTCGTTGGTCGGTTCGTCGAGCATCAGCACGTTGGGCTCGCCGACAAGCAGGCGCAGGAGTTGCAGGCGGCGCCGTTCCCCGCCCGAGAGGTCCGTCACCGGCGTCCATTGCTTTTCCTTCGTGAAGCCCGGTTGCTCCACGAGCTGGCCGGCGGTGAACTCCTTGCCGCCGACGTTGAACGAGCGCTTTTCTCGTTCGATGACCTCGATCACGCGAAGGTCCGAAACGTCGTCGAGCTCTTTGACGTCCTGGCTGAGCACCGCGGTGACCACCGTCTTGCCGCGCTTGACCCTGCCCGAACCCGGTTGGATGTCCCCGTTGAGGAGCCGCAAGAGCGTGGACTTGCCGGCACCGTTGACGCCTACCAATCCGAGCCGTTGGCCGGGTGCCAGGCGAAGGGTGATGTTGTCGAAGAGTTTCCGGCCGGGGTCGCCGCCTTCGAAGTCCAGGGAGACGCCCTCGAGGTCCAGCACGTCCTTGCCAAGGCGCGCCGTGGCCATCTTGCTAAGCGCCACGGAGTCGCGGGGATCGGGAACATCGGCGATCAACTCGTTCGCGGCTTCGATGCGGAACTTGGGCTTGGACGTGCGGGCGGGGGCGCCCCTGCGCAACCAGGCGAGTTCCTTCTTGACCAGCTGTTGCCGCTTGCCTTCGACGACCGCGGCCATCCGGTCGCGTTCGGCGCGCGCCAGCACATAGGCGGCGTAACCGCCGTCGAACGGGTCCACCATGGCGTCGTGCACTTCCCATGTGCGGTTGCAGACTTCGTCGAGGAACCAGCGGTCGTGGGTGACCACCAGGAACGCGCCCTGGTTGCTCCGCCAACGCGTCCTAAGGTGCCGCGACAGCCAGGCCACGCCCTCGACGTCGAGGTGGTTGGTGGGTTCGTCGAGCATGATGACGTCGTGGTCTTCGATGAGCAGCTTGGCGAGGGCCACCCTGCGTTTCTGCCCGCCGGAGAGCGCGTGCACGTTGGCATGCCAGTCGACGTCGCCCACGAGCCCGCCCATGACTTCGCGGATCTTCGGGTTCGCGGCCCACTCGTGGTCGGCCCGGTCCCCCACGATCGCGGCACCGACGGTGAGGTCGCCGTCGAGTACGTCGGATTGGTCAAGATAGCCGATATTCACGTCGCCGCGCTTTGTCACACGGCCCGAGTCCGGGGTCGAACGCAATGCGAGCAGGCGCATCAGCGTGGACTTGCCATCGCCGTTGCGCCCGACCATGCCAATGCGGTCGCCGTCCTCCAAACCAAGGGTTACGCCGTCGAGGATGGTGCGCGTCGCGAACGAAACGGTGAGGTTTTCACCGCCGAGCAGGTGGGCCACGGGGTACTACTTTCTGGTGTGGGGAAAGGGGAAAGCTGTCATAGGAGGGTATCGGAGATGATCCGGGCGCCCGGTACCGGTCCGTGGACCGCGAGGGCGTTGTGCCCCAAGTGCCGCAGGTCCTCCGCGAGTCCTTCGGCGGCGGACGGGTTGTGCGCGAGCAACGCGACGGTTGGCCCGGACCCGGAGACTATCCCCGCCAGGGCGCCGGCGGACTCGCCTAGCCCGATCGTGTCGCGCAACTGCGGGGCCAGTTCGATCGAGGCGCGCTGGAGGTCGTTGACCAGGACCTTGCTCAGGGCATCGGGGTCGCCGTTGCGCAAGGCCTGCAGGATGTTTGCGTCGACCTCGAGCGGTTCGGGGATATCCAGGCCTTCGGCGTCGCGGAGCCGATCGAGCTTGCGGAAGACCTCGGGAGTGGACAGCCCGTACTCGGCACACACCAGGACCCAGTCCATTTGCGCCTTCACGAGGGCGGGCGAGAGTTCGTCGCCGATCCCAAGCCCGACGGCCGTGCCACCCAGGAGCGAAAACGGCACGTCGGCGCCCAATTCCGCTGCCAAGTGGGCAAGTTCCTCCCGGGAGAGGCCGCTATTCCACAGGGCATCGCAGGCCAGGAGCGTCGCCGCGGCGTCGGCTGAACCGCCGCCCATTCCGCCGGCGACGGGTACTCGTTTGGTGATCTCCAGGTGCACGCCGCTCGCGTTCTCCGAGACATCCCGCATGATGGCCGCAGCTTTGTACGCCAGGTTCCGTTCATCCAGGGGGATGTCCACCCCGTCCAGGTCCAAGGTGCTGGCAGGACTGATGCTGACGCTGATGCCCGGCGCCTCGGTGCTTGTCGCCGCAACCTCCTCATACAGCGACACTGCGAGGTAGACGCTGGCGACGGAATGGTAGCCGTCGGCCCGAAGCGGTCCGACGTTGAGGGAGACGTTCACCTTCCCGGGGGCGCGGACGCGCACCGTTCGTGGAAGGAAACGGTCGCGCTTCGCCACGCCCAGTGACCGATTCATGCGTCCAGGGGGTGGCGGGCTTCGGCAATGCGGACAAACGACGTGATGTCCAGGACCTCGCCCCGCGCCGTCGGATCGACGCCGGCTGCGACGATGCAGCGTTCGGCTTCAACCGCGCTTCCGGCCCAGCCGGCCAAGGCTGCCCTGAGTGTCTTTCGACGCTGCGCGAAGGCGGCATCGATGACGGCGAAAACCTGTTCCCGGGTGGCATGTGTTTCCGGCGGTGCCGCGCGGGTAAAGGACACCAGCCCTGAGTGGATCTTCGGTGCGGGCCAGAAGACGTTCATGCCGATGACTCCGGCCTTGCGCATCTTGCCGTACCAGGCGGCTTTGACGGATGGCACCCCATAGATCTTCGAGCCGGGGCTCGCGGCCAGGCGGTCGGCGACCTCGTCCTGGACCATGACGAGCCCGTGTTGCAGGCTCGGGAAATGCTGGAGCAAGTGCAGGACCACCGGAACCGCCACGTTGTATGGCAAATTGGCTACGAGTGCGCTGGGCTGTACGGGCAGATCGGTCACTTTCATTGCGTCGGACAGGACGAGGTGGAAATCCTCCGCCGCCTCCGGACGCCATTGCCGCACCGTCTCCGGCAGCTTCTTGGCGAGCACGGGGTCGATTTCGACGGCGACAACGGACTTCGCCGCATCCAGCAGGCCCAGCGTGAGGGAGCCCAGTCCGGGACCGACTTCCAGGACGGTTTCCTGCGGATCAATTCCCGCTGCCGCGACGATCCTCCGGATCGTATTACCGTCGATAACGAAGTTCTGGCCCAGGGTCTTGGTGGGGCGGACACCGATTTCCTCGGCGAGCCGTCGGATGTCGGCAGCTCCAAGGAGGGGCGCGACGGCGGCGTGTTCGGAATTCGGTTCAGTCACCTAGGTATCGTATCGCCTGCCAGGAACGGCTAAGGCCGGGCCCGGGAATCCCGGACCCGGCCTTAGCCGGTGCTTTTCGGCAGGCAGGAACTAGCTGGATGCAGCCCAGCCGCAGCCCCACGGCCCAAGGCCGCGTTGGGCGTACACGCGGTTCGCGATGTCGATCTGCTGTGCCTTGCTGGCCAGGCTTGCGTTCGGGGCGTAGGCGCCGCCGCCGGAGCCGATCCAGGTCTGGATGTCGAACTGGAGGCCGCCGTAGTAGCCGTTACCGGTGTTGATGGCCCAGTTTCCGCCGGATTCGCATTGTGCAATCTTGTCCCACATCGCCTCGTTCGGCGCACCTGTGGGTCCGGAGTTTACTGCAGCCGCCGGGGCGGGCTTGGGGCGGTCCTTGGTTCCGACAGTGACCTTTGCGGTCACCGGCTGCACGGTGACGTCCGTGGAGACCAGGCTGCGTGAAGCTTCCCGGCCATCCACGAGGACCAGCTTGAACTTCTTGCTCAGCAGCCCGAGGACGCCTTCCTGGGTGACGGTCTTCTGGTCCTTGAACATGGAGGCGTCTTCGGTGGTGACGGTGTCGAACGGAACGTTCTCCGTCTCCGTCGCAGTCTTGCTGGTATCCACGCGGGACACCTTGATCACCATGTTCTGGACTACGGGAGCGGAGTTTGGCTGCGAAACGCGGTCGTTCGCGCCGAGTACGACGCCGGCCTCGTTAAGGACCGTGGCGACGTCGGCCGCCGTCGTGGTTTTGACGGACGTCTTGCCGTCCGCGATGAGGTTGACCGATTTGGGGGTCAGGATTGATACGTAGGAGCCCGAGACGGAGAGTTGTTCGTCCTTGGGCTGCGAAACAGCCGATGCGCTCGCGACGCCGAGCTCGCTGACGAGTCCCTCGACATTCGCGGCGTTGGTGTTCACAGTCCGCTTGGCGCCGTCGAGGCTGACGGTGACAGCCTTGGCGAGGTTCACATTGATGATGGAGCCGTTCTGCACCGTGGCGTCGAGGGCCGGGGACACCCGGTCTTCAGCCTTCAGGTCGACCTTGGCTGCCTTGACCACTTGGTCAACGGTGTTGCCGAAGGTCTGGACGGAACTCACTTTGCCGTCGACGTTGAGGGTGACTGACTTGTTGTTACCGGTGAAGGCAACCACTCCCAGGACCAGTGCCGAGAGCACCAGCAACTGCGCACCTACTTTGACGAAACTGAACTTGCCGTCCGTGGTGAAGAACTTAAGCATGTTTGCCCGTAACTTTTGGTCCATCCGGGCACGGGGAAAAACGCACAGGGGATTTCCTGCCGCGGTCCGGAAAGCTGGCCGAAGCCATGCCAAAAGGACTGCAGCGGAGTTGTGCGCCGCCACACTCAATTCAACTGAAACTACTCATTGCGAACGGAGTTAACTATCCGAAGGCCTTCCCCGACCCCGGCTACTGGTTACCCACTGTAACCGAAGCGTTATAAAGGGTCCAAGATTTTTACATACCCGGTATGTAACCTCCGGACGTGTTCAACTCCAGGAACCGACGGGGTCAGCTCCAGGAACCGTAGGTGGCTACGGTGTTGTGGGCCAACTGAGAGCACAAAGCGGAAAGGTCCGTTCCGGTCACTTCGGCCATGGATCGCACCGTGTACGGGACCATGTAGCTCGCGTTGGGACGGCCGCGGTATGGGTGCGGCGTCAGGAAGGGGGAATCGGTTTCGACCAACAGCAATTCCGGGTCGGCTATGGCCAGTGCTTCCCTGAGGTTGGCGGCATTCTTGAACGTCATGGTTCCGGCGAAGGACATGTACCAGCCGTTCGCGTTACAGATCCGCGCGAGTTCGGCATCGCCGGAGAAGCAATGGAACACTACACGTTCCGGCGCGCCTTCCTCGCGAAGGACCTCGACGACGTCGTCATGGGCATCGCGATCGTGGATCTGGAGGGTGAGGTCGAGTCTCTTGGCAATGTCGATGTGGCGGCGGAACGAGTATCGCTGGTGCACGAGGCCGTCGCCGTGGGTGCGGAAGAAATCCAGACCGGTCTCGCCGATCGCGCGCACGCGCGGGTGGCCGGCGAGTTCCTCGATCTCGGCGAGCGCCGACTCAAGTTCCCCCTTGTCGGCGTAGGCAGGAGCATCGTTGGGATGGATTGCAACAGCACCGAGGAGGCGGCTATCCGCTTCCAGGGCCTGGACCGTGAAACGCGAAGACTCAAGGTCGCAGCCGACCTGCACCGCTCCTTGGACCCCTACCGCCTCTGCCGTATCCAAAGCATCCTTGACCGCGACTTCAAGGAGCCCGTGCCTAAAGTCCAAGTGCGTGTGGTTGTCCATCACGGGCACCGGCAAGGGTTCCGGAGCCGGCGGATATTCCTTGCGGCGCTCGCTATTGGGAGTCTCGGAACTGGATGCGTCGTTGGATGTCGGCGCCCGGTAGGGTTCCGGCGGGAGCGAATTGCACATGGTCCCACCCTATCTTTCCCCGCCCTGCCCTTTCCCAAGCCAAGGTTCCCCTGTCAGAGGCGGGCCTTCGCTGGGTAGGCTGGTAGGAAAGGCGGTATTTCCCCTGCCAGGGCACCGCAGCCCCGGCCCGTGGATGCTGTCGTGGCTGAGGGGTTGTCCATGGATTCAACGCAACACGGTACCGTCGATGACCACTTCCTGCGGGACGAGGCCGTTAGGGCCGTTCCACCTGAACACGATTCCTTGAACGGCCACAGGAAGTCGGTCATGGACGCGGCGCAGTTCCGCGCGGCCAGCGAGAAGATCCTCGCAGCGATCAACCAGGTCATCGATGGGAAGGCCGAGGCCGCCAAGCTCGCGTTGACCGTGCTGCTCGCCCAGGGGCACTTGTTGGTCGAGGACGTTCCGGGAGTAGGCAAGACGCTGCTCGCCAAGACCTTGGCCCGCACCATCGACTGCCGGGTCAGCCGGATCCAATTCACCCCCGATTTGTTGCCTTCGGATGTCACGGGCGTATCGATCTACAACCAATCCTCGCGGCAATTCGAATTCCGCATGGGGGCGGTGTTCGCCAACATCGTGATCGGCGACGAGATCAACCGCGCCTCGGCCAAGACCCAGTCTGCGCTGCTCGAGTGCATGGAAGAGCACCAGGTCACCGTTGACGGCCGTTCCTACCAGCTGGCCGAGCCTTTCATGGTGGTGGCCACGCAAAATCCCATCGAAATGGAGGGCACCTATCCCCTGCCCGAAGCCCAGCGCGACCGCTTCATGGCACGGATTTCCATGGGTTACCCGGACAAGGTATCCGAAATGGAGATGCTCGAAACCCATCAGGCATACTCGCCGCTCGATCGGGCCGCACCGGTAGTCACTTCTTCGGATGTCGCAGCCATGATCGCCACAGTGCAACAGGTTTTCGTATCGCAGGCCGTCAAGGAATACACGGTCGCCCTGGGCCGGGCAACCCGCGACAGCGCCCGCCTGCGCCTCGGGGCCAGCCCGCGTTCGCTCTTGCAACTGCTACGTGCGGCAAAGGCCACGGCTGCTCTGGACGGAAGGGATTTCGTCTTGCCCGACGACGTCATTGCCGTGGCCGAATCGGTCCTCGCGCACCGGATCATCCTTGACCGGAAAGCCGCCAGTTCCGGCGACACCCCACAAAGCATCATCCGTTCTATCCTGACGTCCCTGCCTGTTGGTGAGGACGCTTCCAGGCGTCGGGGAAGCTAGGCAAAAAGGCGGGGAAGGGGCAAGCATGGCACTGATGGACCTGCTTCCGAAACACGTGTTCACCACGCGCGGATGGGGCCTGCTTGCCAGTGGTGTGGGCGGCCTCCTCCTTGCCCAGGTCATGGGCAGGCGTGACCTCCTGGCGCTCGGCATCCTGCTCATTGTGCTGCCTTTGGTTTCGCTGGCCGGTGTCCGGGTCCTTAAGCCGCGGTACCAAGTGTTCCGCGAGTTCACCCCGCCCTCGGTGGAAACATCATCAACGGCAACGGTTCGCTTGGCCGTCGCCCAATCGGGCGCAGCTGACGGTCCCGTGGTCATGGAAGAGCAATTGCCGCAGCGGTTCGGTGAACCCCCCGCGTTCCGCTTCCCCGCGCGGACTGGTTCCGGCGGGACCAGCCGCTACGAATACCATCTACGCTCCGGAAAGCGCGGCCAGTTCCGGATCGGGCCGGTGACGGCCGAATTCTGCGATCCTTTCGGCCTGTCGCTCCACCGGCACCAGATCGACGACGGCGACATCCTCACCGTGACGCCCGCCGCCGTCGAACTCCCGGCTACGGGGCTGGCGGGCGCGCGCGGAAACGACGGCGTGACGGCAACCCGAATCAATGCGAATCCCAGCGATGACGACGTCATGACCCGCGAATACCGCCATGGCGACCCCATGCGCCGCGTGCATTGGGCGGCCACCGCCCGGCATGGCGAGCTCATGGTCCGCCAGGAAGAGTCCGTCACCACGCCGGAGGCCACCATCATCCTGGACCAGCGGTATTCCGTGTTTGTGTCGGGCTCGGCTGCGGCCTTCGGCCCGATCCACGAGGACGCCTTCGAGTTGCTCAGCAGCGAGAACTTCGAGTGGGTCGTCACGGCCGCGATGTCCATCAGCGCCCACCTTGCCGAGCACAACTACTCGCTGCGCTTCCTTGACGCCGCCGGCAACCCCGCATTCCGTACTTCCCGGTCGGCACCCTACCCTGACGCCGAGGAATTCAGCGGAATGGCGGGCCTGCAGAGCATTGCCGAAAGCCTCGCAGCCATTCAACTCACCGGTCCACGCCACCCCCACGGCGAGCGCGTCCACAAGGATCCGGGCGTGACCGATGGTGCCGTACCACCGTTCGACGACCATCTGATGGACAAGCTCGCGGCCCACCGCCTGCGCGGCCCCGTACTGGCGCTCCTCGGCGACATGCCCCTTTCCGAGGCACGGGCGTTGGCCCCCGCCGCCGGGTACGGCGCCAACGCCTTCGCCATGCTGGTCACCGACCATCCCCGGCATGCGCAACCCATCATCGAAGCGTTGAAACGTGGCGGGTGGCGGGCGGTTGCCGTCAGCTCCCGGACAGAGCTTGCAGCCGCCTGGGCCGGATTCGACGAAGGAGAAATCTTGGCCGCGGCGACGTCCGCCATGGATGTCCGCCGGGGAGCGGCGGTGCCGCGATGACTGCTACCTCCGAGGAGCGGGGCACCAAGAACGCCGGCACCGAAAATTCTGGCACCAAAAGCCCAGGTGGCAACAGGCTAGTCACCACCGGCGGGAAAGGCTCCGAAGGCCCTTCCCTGAAACCGGGAGCCTACCCTTGGGCCATGTCGGCGTCCATCACGGTTGCTGTCCTCGGCGCGGCCCTCTCGCTCAACGGCGTCTTCCGAGGCTGGGAATGGTTCATCCCCGCGATGACGGTGGTCTGCACGGTTTCCCTGGCCTTGGCCTTCCTCCGGACTTTCAAGGTCCCGCCGCCGCTCGCGAGCTTGGGGGGCTTGGCCTCCTTGGTATTCATCCTCGCGTTCACTTTCTTCCGTCCCGAGAGCATTGCGGGATTCATCCCCTCCGGAGCGACATTCAACCAAGTTGGCCGATTCCTCCAGCGTGCCGGAGAGACGGTCGTTTCCGAAACAGCACCTGTAGCGCCGAATGCCGGAATCGTCTTGGTCGCCTGCGCAGGCCTCGGTTTAGCGGTGATCCTCATCGATGCCCTCGCGGTGCCACTCGGCATGCCCGCCACGAGCGGAGTCGGCCTGTTGTGCGTCCTGGTATTCCCCGCCACCATCAAGCCCCAGGGGGCCGGCCTGCCCGGATTCCTTGCCGCCGCCGTCGGCTACCTCCTGATCATGGGGTGCAGCCAGTGGTTCGCCCCGGATTCACGGTTGCAGACGGGCAACGTCCGCGGAGCGGGCCAGCTCAAACGCTCCGTCGTGATTGGTTCCGTCGCGCTGGTTCTTGGCCTCCTGTTGCCCCTCGCGGTTCCCGGGTTCGAACATGGAACCTTCCCCGTGGGCTCGCGCCTCAATCCTTGGGGTGTCTCCAACGGCCTGAACCCGATGATCACCCTCGGCAATAGCCTGCGGAACCCTACGGGCGACGGCCGGATTACCTTCGCGACGACGTCCACCGCTCCCCTGTACCTGCGTTCGGTGACAATCGACAAGTTCGACGGCGATACTTGGACGCCGGACGACCGCGAATCGAGCCGCCGGCTTGGAGCGGGCCGCATCACCCCCGACTACCCGCTCCCAGACGAGCAGGTCAGCCAGATGACGGTGGTCGATACCGGGCAGTTCACAAGCCCCTACCTGCCTGTCCCCTACGCCCCTACGGCGGTGAACGGGCTCAGCGGCCGCTGGACCTGGGACCCCTTTACCCTTAGCATCCGCGCCGAGGACACAACCTCCCGGAACCAGCAGTACACGGCCTATTCCGCCCTACCTTCCGTGACAGCCGTGGAGCTGAGCCAGGCAAACGCCAAGCCGACATCCATCTCCCAGGACTTCACTCAACTTCCGGGCAACGTTCCGGACATCGTGCGGAACGTCGCGGCCGCCGTCACGAAGGACGAACCCTCCAACTATGCCAAGGCGATGGCGATCCAGGATTATCTGCGTTCCTCCCAGTTCAGCTACTCCCTGCAAGCACCCGTGCAAGGCGGCTATGACGGCAACGGACTTTCCGTGCTGGCCGATTTCCTTGAGCAAAAGAGCGGATATTGCGTCCATTTCGCCTCCGCGATGGCCGTCATGGCCCGGCTATCCGGCATCCCAAGCCGGATAGCCGTGGGCTACGCGCCCGGCCATTCGACAGGACTTACGGTTGCGGTTGCCGGCCAGGAACCGCTGCCCGAATTCGCAGTCGATGCGCGGGACGCCCACGCATGGCCTGAGCTTTATTTCGAGGGTTACGGCTGGATTGCTTTCGAACCGACACCTTCGCGCGGCGTCGTCCCGCCCTATGCCATGGAGGCAACGGCAGCCGGTGGCGCAAGCATCAACCTGCATGACGAAAACCTGGTGCCCGGCGCAGCGACTCCCGGGCCGAGCACGAGCGCGGCACCCCCGCCCTCGGTGTCGGGCGCCGTTTCCGCCACGGGCGCGGGAACCGGAACAACTCCGTACATCTTCGCCGGCGCACTCCTCCTGGCTGCCTTGGCGGCATCGCCGAGGCTGATCCGCTCCGGAATCCGCGCTCGGCGGCTGCGTTCGACGCCGGATGCTCCGTTGCTGGCCTGGGCCGAGCTCCAGGATCTCGCGACGGATTACGGCGTGACGCCGGTTCCGAACGAAACGCCCCGGCATTTCGCGGCGCGGCTAGCAAAGTCGCCCGTGCTCGCGTCGACGAAATCCGGCTCGCCCGCCGAAACAGACAACGACGCCGGGCAGCGCGCCCTCTCGACGGTCACCCGGGACTTCGAGCGGCAACGTTATGGTCGCCCGGCCGGGTCCCCGTCAACCCCATCCCCGTCAACCCCCTCCCCGCCGGCGGGCAAGCAGACTGAAAGCCCTAAACGCGATCTCGCCGAAAGCGAGCCGGACACGGTCGAGCGGATAGCGGCAATCCGATCCGCGATGCGCCGGAATTCCCCATGGTTTAGGGCCTTCCGTGCGGAATGGCTGCCGCCTTCCTTGATGTCCAACTGGTCCCGCGTTGTGTCTTTGCCCTTCGGCTACTTGGGACGCATGGGCATCAATGCAGGAAGCCGGGTGGCGGCCTCCCTGCGGAAGCTGCCGGCCCGGCTTCGTTGGCGCCGCTGATGCTGCTAGTCGGCGTACGGGTCTGCGATGCCGACGTACTGCGTGTAGAGGTATTCCTCAATGCCTTCGAATCCGCCTTCACGGCCCAGCCCGGACTGCTTGACACCACCGAAGGGTGCCGCCGCATTGGAAATCACGCCGGCGTTGAGGCCGAGCATGCCGGTCTCGAGCTTCTCGCTGACACGCAGGCCGCGGTTCAAGTCCTTGGTGAAGACGTAGGCCACCAAGCCGTACTCGGTGTTGTTGGCGAGCTTGATGGCTTCGTCCTCGCTCTTGAACGTCACGATCGGCGCCACCGGTCCGAAGATTTCTTCCTTCAGGATCTGCGCGTCCGCTGCCACGTTCTTGAGCACCGTGGGCTGGTAGAAGTAGCCCGGACCATCCACCGGGGCACCGCCCGTGACTGCCACTGCGCCGGCGGCAACGGCGTCGGACACCAGGGCGTGAACGCCGTTGCGGGCCTTGCCGTCGATCAGCGGACCCACCGTGGAATCCGGTTCGGTTCCGCGGGCGGTGTTGAGGCTGGAGATCTTCGCCGCGAATTTCTCCGCGAACGAATCGGCGATGGAGTCGTGCACGATGAAGCGGTTAGCCGCCGTGCAGGCTTCGCCCATGTTGCGCATCTTGGCAGCCACGGCGCCTTCGACGGCCTTGTCCAGATCGGCGTCCTCGAAGACGACGAACGGTGCGTTACCGCCCAATTCCATGGAACTGCGCAGGACCTTGTCCGCGGCTTCGCGCATGAGGGCCTGGCCCACCGGGGTTGAGCCGGTGAAGGAGATTTTACGCAGGCGGTCATCCTTGATGAGCGGTCCGGTGACGGCGCCGGCGGTGGAGGTCTGGATGACGTTCAGCACGCCTGCGGGCAAGCCGGCTTCCTGCATGACCTGGGCGAAGAGCAGGCTGGTCAGCGGGGTGAGGTTGGCGGGCTTGAGCACCATGGTGCAACCGGCGGCAACCGCGGGGGCGACCTTGCGGGTGGCCATGGCCAAGGGGAAGTTCCACGGGGTGATCAGCAGGCAGGGACCAACAGGCTTCTTCTGGACCAGGATGCGGTTCTTACCGTCCGGAGCGGCAGAGTAGCGGCCGGACACGCGGACGGCTTCTTCGGAGAACCAGCGCAGGAATTCAGCGCCGTAGGCGACCTCGCCGCGGGATTCGGCCAGGGGCTTGCCCATTTCCAAGGTCATCAGGAGCGCGAAGTCTTCGGCGCGTTCCGTCACCAGCTCGAAGGCGCGGCGCAGGATCTCGCCGCGCTCACGCGGCGCGGTCCTGCCCCAAGCGGCTTGGGCGGCCGCTGCGGCATCAAGGGCGGCCGCACCGTCTTCGGTTCCGGCGTCGGAGATGCTGACCAGCACTTTGCCCGTCGCGGGATCTTCGACGTCGAACGTCTTCCCGGACGCGGCCGGGCGCCACTGGCCGTTGATGAGCAGGCCCGTGGGAACGGAGGCGATGAGTTCGCTTTCGCGATCGGCGGTTACAGTCACAGTGACTCCTTCGTCAGTTGGCGCATTGGAGGGATGCACCAACACTTGATTGGGTGGAATTACTGCCACCGTACTGCTCGCCGCAAAGGAGTGTCTACGCCTTCGCGCACTGCCGCGCCGACGCTGGGTTGTGCAGTTGCACAAGGTTTATCCGGGCAGTACTGATGGTCTATCCGCTCAGTTCTAACGGCCCATTCAGCCCGTACTAGCGGGTAGCAAGCACCGCCGAATACAGCTCACGCTTGCTGATGCGCGCTTCCTCGGCCACTGCGGCGACGGCTTCCTTGAGCCTTACTCCCTTGCTGACGAGGTCGTTGACCGCGGCAACGTGGTCTTCGGGCTTGCCCGGCTCCTGCTCCGGCGCTCCAGCCACCACCACTGCGATCTCGCCGCGGACCTCGTTGTTCTCGGCCCATTCGAGAAGCTCCCGAACGGTGCCCCGACGTACTTCCTCGTACGTCTTCGTTAGTTCGCGGCACACGGCGATGCGGCGATCCGGGCCGAAACGCTCATACAAAGCACGGAGCATGGGCTCCAGCCTGTGGGGCGCCTCGAAGAACACCATCGTTCGCCGCTCTTGGCCCAGTTCGGCGAGCCGCGAGCTGCGCTCCCCGGCCTTGCGGGGTAGGAATCCTTCGAAGCAGAACCTGTCCGTCGGGAGTCCGGAAAGCGCCAACGCGGTCAACACGGCGGAGGGCCCCGGGAAGGCGGTGACGGAAAGTCCTGCCGCCACCGCTCCCTCCACAAGCCTGAAGCCGGGATCGGACACCGCGGGCATACCCGCGTCGCTCACCATGAGGATGGTCTTGCCTGCGCGGACGTGGTCCAGCAATTCATCGGTTTTCGTGGCTTCATTGTGCTCGTGGTAGCTGATGACCCGCCCGGAGACGCTGACGCCAAGGGCCTGGACCAGCCGATGCAGCCGCCGGGTGTCCTCCGCGGCCACGATGTCCGCCGACTGAAGCAACTCGACCAAACGGCTCGAGGCGTCACCGACGTTGCCGATGGGAGTGGCGGCGAGCACGATCCTGCCTGCGCCGTCGGCAACTACGGGAAGCGCGGGTTCGTCCGGGGGGCTCAGCTGTTCAGTCACCCATCCAGACTAGTCCCCTGCGGCCAACTCCCCCTGCGGCGGCTCCCCCTGCGGCTTGCCCCCCATACGGCCGGCTCAGGGGCGCCGCGGCAACGTCCAGTTGGCCCGGCGCGCAGAACGGTAGCATGGGCTGGGTGACAGAGACCTCCGTGCGCCCTGCCCCGCAAACCTGGCTAACCCGGCCCCAAGGGGCGTTCAGCGCCGAGGCCCTGCTTGCACGGCTCATTGGGAGCATCCAGAGCTGGCGGGACTATCCGCCGTCGTTGCGTCTCTGGTATTGGTTGATCCCGGCCCTTACCGCGGTTATTGGCGGGATCCTGCGCTTCGTGCGGCTGGATGCCCCGCACAGCCTCGTCTTCGACGAAACCTACTACGTCAAGGATGCCTACTCGCTCCTGGTGAGCGGCTACGAACGAAGCTGGCCGGACAAAGCCAACGATTCCTTCAACGCGGGCAATCCCAACGTCCTGCTAAACACGCCCGAATATGTGGTGCATCCGCCCGTGGGAAAATGGATGATCGCCTTTGGCATGTGGCTCTTTGGCTCGGACAACCCCTTCGGCTGGCGCTTTTCGGCGGCCTTGATCGGCACCCTTTCGATCTTCCTGACCGCCTTGATCGCGTTGAAGCTGCTCCGTTCCCACATCCTGGGCGCTGCCGCGGGCCTGCTACTCGCAGTCGACGGCCACCATCTGGTGATGTCCCGGACATCCTTGCTGGATATCTTCCTCATGTTCTGGCTGCTCGCCGCCTTCGGCGCCCTCCTGATGGATCGCGACGACGGACGACGACGGCTGGCGGCACGCCTTGACGCACTGGCCCGGACCACGGGCGATGGCAGGCCGACGGCGGCCCAGCTCGCTTCGGGACCGTGGCTGGGGTTCCGTTGGTGGCGCCTCACGGCCGGAATTTGCCTTGGCCTGGCTGTCGGCACCAAGTGGTCCGCTCTGTTCTTCGTTGCCGGGTTCGGCCTCATGACGGTGTTCTGGGATATGAACGCCCGCCGCATCGCCGGGATCCGCAGTTGGGCCAGCGCCGGAATCCTCAAGGACGGCGTCCCCGCGTTCTTCACCATGATCCCTGTTGCCTGTGCGGTGTATTTGTCCACCTGGACCGGCTGGTTCCTCTCCTCGGATGCCTATTACCGGCAATGGGCAGATTCGAATCCGTCGGCCATGTGGGGCTGGATTCCGGGGGCCTTGCGTTCACTCGCGCATTACCACATGGAGGCTTACAACTTCCATCAAGGCCTCACCACTTCCCATCCCTATGCGGCGAGCCCGTGGAGTTGGCTGGTCATGGGACGGCCCACGTCGTTCTACTACGAATCCCCCAAGCAGGGCACACCCGGCTGCGACTTTCCCAGCTGCACCTCGGCCATTCTCTCGGTGGGTAACCCGGTGGTCTGGTGGGGTGCCACCATCGCGCTCTTCGTGGTGCTGTTCTGGTGGGCAGGCCGTCGCGACTGGCGCGCCGGAGCGATCCTCGCAGGAGTGGCAGCGGGGTACCTGCCGTGGTTCATGTATCCGGAACGCACCATGTTCTACTTCTATGCGCTGTCCTTCGAACCCTTCCTGGTGCTGGCACTCGTCTATGGCCTGGGGCTGGTGCTCGGCAAGAGTGACGCGCCGCCTTGGCGCCGGCGTTCCGGGCTATACCTTGTTGGCCTCGTGGTGGTGCTCGCCGTGTTGCTGTCGGCCTTCTTCTACCCGGTATGGACCGCCGAAATCATCAGCTACCAGGACTGGCGCATGCGGATGTGGATGCCTTCCTGGATCTAGGCGATCTCGACGTCGGCGTCCTCTGGGTCGACGGCGTCCCCGGACTTCGCCCGGGCCTCCTCCTTGGGGGCCAGACCGCGGCGGCGGCGCGTCGGCCAGGTGAAGATCAGCGTCAGCAGGGACACCAGGAACACGAGCCCGCCGATGACGATTCCTGCATCCATCCAGAACTGGCTCGGGAACAAGCGGATCAACGTATCGTCGAGCGCAAACGTCCATGTGCCATTCGCGAAGAAGATCCTGTGGAAGTCCGTGAAGAACTGCTGCCAGCCCAGGAAGGCAAGTGCGCCCAGGCCCAGGATCAGCACCAAGGTGACGATTGAGCCGGCGAACAGGCCGCGACGGATTCCGCCCTTGCTGCGCTTGCGCAGATAGATCATCGCGACGATGCCGACGATGATCATCAGCGTTCCCGCACCGAAGGTCGAGAGCATGACCGTCTTCACGTCGGCCATGTGGGAGACTTCGCCTTCCTTGAACAGCTTCTCGCCGTTCTGGTTCACGAGTTCGCCCAAGTAGCGTGGTCCGGCCCAGTTGCTGAGGTAGTCCACGGCGTACGAACCGTAGGTCATGCGGTCGTCGGCGTTGAAACCGTAGCCGTCCCCGGGGAACCCTGCCCGGTAGTACTCAACCCACAGGAACAGGGGGCTCGCCACGGCGCGGATCGCCAGGATGAGCAGGACGAACGGGTAGAAGATCGCCAGCAAGACTTGGAAGACACGTGGCGCCACTGGCTTGGCCTTCGCGGCCTGCTCGCGCTGGTGATTGCGGCGTTCCACTTCGGCTTCGGGCGGACGGACCTGGAGGGCCGACGTCGGCAGCGGTTCGGCGAAGGGCGGGCGTTCTGCCCCGGCCTCGGCCGCCTCCGCGGCCTTCCGGTCCGCCCTGCTCCCGGGCTGGGAAGGAGTCACTGTGGCAGGGTGCGTGGGTTCAACAGGCTTCGTCGACTCAGCGGGCTTCATGGGTTCAGCAGGCTTCATCGGCCCAGTGGGCGGCGTTGGCTCAGTCGGGGTCGTGTCAGGAGACGTGGACTTAGGGCTGGCCCTCATCCATTCGAAGGCGGGTTCTTCGCCGTCGTCATGGATATCCGCGTCCGGATCTTGGGGGGTCGGGCTCTTATCACTCACTTCAACGTCACTTCCATAGGATTCACATGCCGGAGCAGGAACGGACTGCCGGCAATCTTCTCTGGGGTCGAGCCTACAGTCAGCCTTCACGGAGAGACGACGAGCCACCCCGGAAAGGGTTCGATTGCGGCCTCGCTCACTTTTTCACGCGGCGATCTCCCGGTAGCCGGCATCGTTGCTGTCCAGGTCGCCGGTGACCCCGGCATGGAACGCCCGGCCGCCCGGAATGAGGGCATAAGCCCAGTACGCAGCCAGGACAAGGGAACCAATCAGTATCTTGGCCCATACGGGAAGAGGGCTCGGCGTCACAAAAGCCTCGACCAGTCCTGACACGAACAGCACGATGACGAGTCCCAAGGCGACCGTGATCAGGGACCGTCCTTCATCGGCTACGGCCTGTACCCTGCGTCGGGGCCCTGGCGCAACAAGCGCCCAGAAGATACGGAGGCCGCCTGCGGACGCGATGAACACCGCGGTCAGTTCCATGAGGCCGTGCGGAAGGATGTAGCTGTAGAAGACGTCCGCCTTGCCCATCGCCGCGAAAACGCCTGCCGCGATTCCAACGCCTTGGGCGTTCGAAAACAACATCAAAGGCACCCAGATCCCTGTGATGCCCAAGGCCACGGACTGCGCCGCTATCCAGGCATTGTTGGTCCAGACCGCCCCCGCGAAGGAAGCCGCCGGATTCTCGGAATAATAGTTGACGAAGTCCTGGTCCACGTACTGCTTCACGGCCTGGCTGCTTCCCAAAGCGCGCAAGGCCTCCGGGGAGGTTCCGATCCACAGGGCATAGGCCGCCGCCACAAGGCAGAAGAATACGCCGCACCACACGGTCAACCAGCGCAATCGATAGAACGCCGCCGGCAAGGACATTGCGAAGAAGCGGGCCAGGTCTTCCATGAAGTTCGAGCGGGCGCCCGTGAAACGGGTCCGGGCCTGGGCCAGGGTTGCGGACAACGAGGACGACAAAGCGCTCTCGGGCGACACCGAGCGGATCAAGGACAAGTGCGATGACGCCACTTGGTACAGCCGCAGAAGTTCGTCCCCTTCGCCGCCGTCGAGGCGTCGTTTGTGCGCAAGGACATGCAGACGGGACCACTTGGGCCCGTTCACGACTGCGAATGCATCCATGTCCACGCCATTAGCCTAGCGCCACCCCTACGGCCCGCGGCTAGACTCGATCGAAAGGAGCGGTCCGAAGCGGCCGGATGCGTGAGGGGAAGGAGGGCGGCGTGAGTTCGATCATCACGGGTGAGGCCGTCATCCTTGAGTTGCGTCCGGCGTCGTTCGCGGCGAGGGCGCTGGGACTCATGCTCGACGTCGTGGTCCACATCGTGCTGCTCATCGGACTGCTGTTCTTGATCGCCATGGCGGCGCCTGGGATGGACCCAGCCGCAGGCCGGGCCGTCATGGTCGCGAGCGTCGTCCTGTGCCTCGTTGTGGTGCCGGTAGCCGTGGAGACGTTGAGCCGTGGCCGATCGCTCGGGAAGCTCGCCACCGGGCTGAGGATAGTGCGCGACGACGGCGGCTCCATTCGCTTCCGGCATGCCTTGATTCGCGGCCTGATCGGTTTCCTCGAGATCTACCTGACGTTCGGCGGACTGGCCATCGCGGTGGCCCTGTTCAACGAGAAGTCGAAGCGGCTCGGAGACATTGTGGCGGGAAGCTACTCGCTGCGCCAACGTGTTCCGTCCGAACGCAAAGTCCTCCCCTATGCCCCGCCGTATCTGCAGCCATGGGTTGCGCGAGCGGACATCGGCCGCATCCCGGACAGTACCGCGCGGCGGGCGTCACAGTTCATCCAGCAGGCCTACCGGATGGCACCGGAATCACGCGCCAGGCTGGCTGGAGTCCTTGCAAGCGAACTGGCAGGCTACATCGCCCCGCCTCCCCCGCCCGGAACCATGCCCGAGGACTACCTGCTTGCGGTGCTGGGCGAGCGGCGCAACCGGGATTTGGAGCGTCTGCGCCGCACGGAAGAACGCAGCGCCAACATCGGAGCCCGGCTGAACCGGCTCCCGTTCACCCAGTAACCGGAGAGCTGCCGATTCGGCCTCAGTTGGCGTATTGCGCCCAGGGGATGTTCCAGTCGCCAAAGCCGTCGTCGAAGTTGGCGTAATCGCCCTGGGTATTGACGACCTGGACAACGTCGCCGGGTCCCATATTGTCGAACACCCACTTCGCCCCGTCCGGGCCAAGGCCTATGCAACCGTGCGAAAGATTCGTGACGCCGATGTACGGCAATGCGGAGTCCGTGGCTTGGTGGATGAATTCGCCGCTCGGAGTCAACCGCGTGGCGTAGTTGACGTCAAGCTGGCCGTAGTAGGCGGGATCGCCGGGCTTGAGGCCGATCGTCGAGGCATCCATATGCTCCACGCGGTACTTTTCCATGAGGACCAGGTAGCCGCGGGCGGAGGGGAACCTCGTGTCGCCCATCGTATTGGGCCATTCGCCGACCTGCTGGTCGTTGATGCTGACGGTGAAGGTGTGTGCGACGGCGTCGGCCACCGCTACTTTCTTGTCGCCGATCTTGAACGAATTGGTCTTGTTGAAGTTGCCTATCTGCCCGTTGCCGAAGTCCACGCCGAACAGCTTGAGGTCCACGGTGACGGTGCTGTTGGCCGTCCAAAACGACTCGGGCCGGTAGCGCACCATGGTGTCGCTGAACCAGTGGAACGCCCCGACTTGCCCGGACGTTGAGGTGACCTTGATGGCTTTCTCGACGGCGGCCTTGTTGACCACGGGTTCGCTGAAGGTGATCTGCAGCGGTTGGGCGACGCCTACCTTGGATCCATCCAGGGGATACATCGCGGCGTCGGCCTCGTTCTGGGTGGAAACCGTGCTGAACGATTCAGTCTTCGATGTTGCCCGGCCGGCGGCGTCTGCCACCGTGTAGTTGAAGGTGTAGGAGGTGTTGAATTCGAGGGCGGTGGATGCCGTCCAGCTGAGTCCATCGGGAGCCAGCGTTCCTTCAATTGCCTTGCCCTGGCTGCTCGTCAAGGAAACGCGGTCAAGGGTACCGTCGGTCACGGCGATCTTCACGGGAGCCGCCGGATTGACTTGCTTGGCGCCGCTCGCCGGCGAAGCAAGCACAGTGGCGGGCTTCACGACGGGGAGCATGGCGGCGGCTTCGCTGCGGCCGCCCGAGGAGCCTTCGGACTCGATGGCGGCATTGGCTGCGTGCGGGGCAACGGCGGCAAAGGTGCCGCTCAACGCGGCAACAAGGCAGACAACCACGATCCAGGCCGCCTTGCGGATCTTGCTTCGCTTTGCGTCCATCGGGGCCAGGGCACGGTGTTGCGGTGTGCCCACTTGCTCGTCGTCCGGTGTATGCCCCATATTTGCTTTCTCCAACTTAACCCCCACAGCCGCATCCTAAGCCGTGTGGCCTGTGTTTGTCTGGGAGCGCGCCCAGCGACGCGCTCCCGGACAGTGTAATTAGTACCGGTAGTGTTCCGGCTTGTATGGACCAGCCACGTCCAGGTCGAGATATTCGGCCTGTTCCTTGCGGAGTTCGGTCAATTCGACGCCCAAGGCATCCAAGTGCAAGCGGGCAACCTTCTCGTCCAGGATCTTCGGAAGGACGTAGACCTGCTTCTTGTATTCGCCCTGGTCCTTTTTGGTCCACAGTTCGATCTGCGCGATCGTCTGGTTGGCGAAGGAGTTGCTCATCACGAACGACGGGTGCCCGGTCGCGTTGCCCAGGTTGAGCAGGCGGCCCTCGGAGAGCACGATGATGGAGCGCTCGGTATCGGTTCCGGCGTCGAACACCCACTCGTGCACCTGCGGCTTGATCTCGACCTTCTTGACACCCGGAACACGCCCCAAGCCGGCCATGTCAATCTCATTGTCGAAGTGCCCGATGTTGCCCACGATCGCCTTGTCCTTCATCCGGAGCATGTCGGATGCCATGATGACGTCCTTGTTGCCCGTGGTGGTGATGAAGATGTCGCCCTGTTCCAGGACGGATTCAAGCTTGGCAACCTGGTAGCCATCCATGGCTGCCTGGAGCGCGCAGATCGGGTCGATCTCGGTGACGATGACTCGTGAACCTTGTCCGCGCAGCGCTTCAGCCGCGCCCTTGCCGACGTCGCCATAACCGCAGACGACGGCGACCTTGCCGCCCATGAGGACGTCGGTGGCGCGGTTGATTCCGTCCGGCAGTGAGTGCCGGATCCCGTACTTGTTGTCGAACTTGCTCTTGGTAACGGAGTCGTTGACGTTGATCGCGGGGAACAGCAACTTGCCCTGCTCCGCGAGTTGGTACAGCCGGTGGACTCCCGTTGTGGTTTCTTCGGAGACGCCCTTGATGCCCGCGGCGATGCGGGTCCATTTCTTCGGGTCTGCGGCAAGGCTGTTGCGCAGGACGTCCAGGATGAGCCGGTATTCCTCGGGGTCGTCCTCGGCAGGCGCGGGAACGGAGCCTGCAGCTTCGAATTCGACGCCCTTGTGCACCAGCAGGGTGGCGTCGCCGCCGTCGTCGAGGATCATGTTCGGGCCAAGGTCAGGGTTGGAGTCGGCGCCCGGCCAGGTGAGGATCTGTTCGGCCGTCCACCAGTATTCCTCGAGGGTCTCGCCCTTCCAGGCGAAGACCGGAACACCCCGGGGGTCCTCGACGGTGCCCTTGCCCACCACAACGGCGGCCGCAGCCTCGTCTTGGGTGGAGAAAATGTTGCAGGAAGCCCAGCGGACCTCGGCACCGAGCGCCGTCAGTGTCTCGATGAGAACGGCCGTCTGCACGGTCATGTGCAGGGAGCCGGCGATGCGGGCTCCCTTGAGCGGCTGGCTCGGGCCGAATTCGGCACGCAACGACATCAGGCCCGGCATTTCGTGCTCGGCCAGGCGGATCTGGTGACGACCGGCCTCAGCCAGGGAAATGTCGGCAACCTTGTAATCGAAAGTCATGGAGGTCCTTAGAAATACCGGAGTGGTGGTGCAGGGATCAAGCGTGACGGGGTCCATCATGCTGGTCCGAGGCCGCGCCCGTGGCGGCTGCCAGCAATTCCGGAGGAAGAAGCAAAGGGATGCCGTCCTGGATGGCGTAACGGATCTTTTCGCCCGAGGCGGAAGCGGCCGTGGAGACGAGTTCCTCGCCGTCCTGTTCCAGCGGGGAGCCCGTGACCGGGCAGCGCAGGATGGACAACAGTTCAGGACTGACCTTTGGCATGGTTGAAAGCTCCCTGGATGGCGCCGCGCGGGCTCCGCTTTTGACTGATTTGCAGCTTCCAGAGTACAGGGGCCAGGCGCGGGAAGGGTGACGGTGCCAGCAGGGCAAGGTCACAGAGCGTCAGGGATCGCGAAGTACCCGCAAGTGGGCGCGCCTGGTGCCTTCGGCCGGAACAGGGCCGTCAAGGGGAACGCTGCGGACCGCGCGCGGCTCGGGAGCCGGAGGTGCCGAGGCCGCTTCCCGCACCGCATTTGCCAAAGCCAGGAGATCATCCGGTCCGGGCTGGGGCGGCGTTGAGGGCATGGCAAGCCGCATGACTTCCCAACCTCTCGGAACGGTGAGCGACTCCGCGTGCTGTGCGCACAGGTCATAGGAGTGCGGTTCTGCGTACGTGGCCAGCGGGCCCAGCACGGCAGTCGACTCGGCGTAGACGTACGTCAAAGTGGCCACCGCGGACTGGCGGCAAGCGGACCTGGAACACTGACGAATAACACCCACAACACCCCAGATTAGCCGTACTTCGCCGCGACGCGGTGCATTGCCTCTTCATGCGTATTATGTCGCGTTGGCGGAAACACGGGTCTAGAGTCGATATATGCAGTCACAGCACCATGTTCCGGGCTTCACGGTTCATCTACCTGATCCCGGGAAAGGCGAGGAAACGACGACCGGCGGCACCACGCGCGGCTTCAGGCAACGCCGAAGGAACCGCCACGGACGGGGGCTTCGCGGGGAACTCATGCTGCCCAACGTCCCTGGCTACCGGACCCGCGCGGAGAAGTTCGACGACCTCGTCCTGGATTCCGCCGAACGGCTGCAGGATATGTGGGGCAAACGGCTCGACGGGGTTGCCTTCGCCGTCGAAGAGATCCCCCCGAACCTCGAGCAACTCGTCGCCCAAGGAACGGCAGCCCCACTGGGCGCGTACACGCCTGCCGGCCAAGGCGCGGGGCCGGTCATCACGATTTATCGCCGGGTGGTCGAGCACACCACCGCAGGCATAGAGGATCTCCAGGACCTGGTCCACGATGTGGTGGTGGAATACACCGCCGAAATGCTCGGCGTGCCGCCCGAGAGCCTGGACCCCGTCTACCGCCGTCGTTATCAATAGCGCCCTAATCAATAACACCCCGATCAATAGCGCCCCGCGTCACGACGACGCAGTTGCTATCAGTACTGCCGTCGCTCTTTAGTACCCCAGGTTGACCTGCACTTTTTCGTGGCCGGCAGCGCCGTCCTGGACCGCGGTCACTGAGACCCCGGATTGCCCATCCTGTCCGAGGACCAGGGCCCCGTAGGCTGCGTCGCCGGAGGCGGAGATAACGTAGCCGGAGATCGGCGCCCCGTCCGTTTTGTCAGGGACCGTGATGACCGCCGTCGTTCCGCCCGCGATGTCGACGGTTTCGCTCTTGTGGACCTTGCCATCCGATGACATGGGCGCATAGCTGACGGTCGCACGGCCTTCCGGGACGCCGAAGGTGAGGGAGCGCGTACCGCCTTGCGGCACTGCCAGCACGTGCTGGCTGCCCAAACGGACGGCGGCGGGAGACCAGGCGAAGTCCACAGGGTCCTCGGCTTTGAGTCCGCGGGTCACCCGGGAGGATGCCGCGAACGGGACATCGGAAGTGACGCTCACGGTGTACATGCCCGCCGGGACTCCGGAGAGGGGAACTTGCGTTACGGCACCGGCCTTGGCTGTCACGGCTCCCCCGCCGGGCAGCGCGCGCTGCCCGTTCGGACCGAACAACCGGATATTCAGCACGGCATCGGCGGCGCCCGGGACTGTCACCTGGAGGGCGGGAGCGGCGTCGGAGAAGCCATCCTTGGCGGCGAGCGACTTAACTGCCGTCGGGTCCTGGATGTCCACACCGGTCATCACTTGGGAATCTGCGGCAGATTCACCCGGGCTAATGATGTCCACACCGCCTGCCGTCAGCCCTCGCAGTACCCCCTGCTGGATAGTTGCGGCGACAGGACCGCCGCCGCTGCGAAGATGCACGGAAAGTTGCGCCTCGTTCGGGACCAGCCCGGCCAGGTTGATCGAGCGGATTGTGCCAGGCGGAATAAGCAAGCCACGGCTGTCTGAAGCCTGTATCTGACCCCGCGCCCCGTACAGCTCAAGGTTGACGGTGGCCGGGGTGCTTGAGGGGTTGCTGATGTTCAGGATCGCCGTGCGACCCAGCGACGTGCTGGCACCCACGAGCCAGGAGTCGTTTCCGGGCTGTTGGCAAGGCGCGGCGGCCATCCCGCGGAGGTCACCATCGCCGGCCGTGTAGCTCATCAAGCCTGCGACGGCGGCTGCCTGGCCTCCGATGGGCTCGGCGCCGAGCACGGCGACGTCGCCGGTAGCCCGTTGCGCAACGACGCCGGCCTTCAGGACGGGAGGGCCGGGCTGCGGACTCGCTGCCCCGGCGGGAGCCTTCGCGATCTCGGACATCGCTGAGCCGTCCAGTCCGGTAAGACGGCTTCCCGGGATCGACCCGGAAGGATCGCTCAGCACCACCGCATCCAAAAAGCTCTTAGCTGATTTGGAAACCGGGCTGAACTGCGTATCGGTTCCGGCGGCGGTGCCCTCCGGGAGGCGGGGAGCCTCAGGGCAGACAGCCGTCGTCCTGCCGGCCGGGACGTCAATAAGGGCCATGTCCACATTCCTGCTTCCCAAAGGCCCAGGCGACATCGAGGTTGCCGACACCATGCCGGCTCCGGCTGCTAGTAGCAGGGCGGAGGACAGCATGCCGACAACCACGCCTGTTTTCTTGCTGGCGCCGGTCTTACCGGAGCTGCTCTTACGCGCCCGGTTCCTGCCCGCGCTGATCGTGCCGGTACCGTTCCCGCTGCCGAGCCCGCGCGCCTTCCGGTCGGACTCCGAACGGGTTGCGGCATGGTCTGCAGCGGCCTTCCTGGCAGCGGAAACCTTTTGATCCATGTCTTGTTCTTGATCCATGTCTTGCTTGTCAGACACTGCTGTACTCCTTACGGAGGGCGCTTTGTTCCCTCAGGAGGCCGGACTTCGGCCTGCGGGCGGGCATGGGGATGGCCAGCAATGCCGTCAACCCGATCACGGCCGCTTGCACGATGCCAAGCCAAGGGTCCCAAGCCGTGGTGTAGCGGATGTCGAGTTTGCCCCCAGCCGCCGGCAGGCTGAACGCCTGCGCCCATCCCGAGGTGCCCGGGTTTAGCTGACGGCCATCAAGCCAGGCGCTCCAGCCGGGATCCGCCCGCTCGGCGAGAACGACCCTGCGGCCTTCTCCACCTGCCGGAATAGTGCCGTCCGTGGATGTTCCCTCGGAGGGAAGCAGCGCCACCACAGCGCCTTTGGAGTCCTCGATCCGGGCCCGGTGCGCCGCTTCCGCATCCGCCGCCGCATTTCGATCCAGGGGGGTGACCCGCCACAGCCAACCGGAATCGGTCTTGCCCACGGCGACGAGGCCGGGGACCGAATCGATCCGATGTGCGATCAACTCACTCGCCGTATCGGCCGACTTCAGGACCACAAATCCTGCGCCGAGCTGCTCCAGGTCCGGCCGAGGATCCACGGCGGTTCCCGCGACGATCGTTGCTACCGCGTCCCGAAGGGAAGCAGTTGCGTCGTCGTCGGCAGCCAGCCGTTCCTGTCCCGGGGCGCCTACGATGGAACGCGCCGAAGCCACGGTGGAGAGCGAATCCAGGGTGGTGCCCGATCCGCGCATCAGGGCAGAGGTGTAGCTCCCGTTGTCACCGGCATCGATCACCAGGGTGCGTGTTGCTTCCGGACCCTGTCCATGGTCGACCGCGGTGGCCGGGAGCGTGCCCGGTCCGGCTGCTTGCACCAAGCGCGGCATACCGATGGCCCCGGCGGCCTGCTGCATATCAGGATTGGCCAGAATATTCTGCGTCACCCACACGCCCATGCCCGCTAACGGACCGGCAACCAGCAGAAGGGTCGCCATAGCGGAAACCGTTCGCCTTGCAGCACGTCCGGCCGGCCTCCTGCCCTCCGGACGCTCCGCCAGGCAAAGCAACGTGTCGGCGCCGGTGAGCGCGGCTCCCAAAATCGCCACCATTGCGGCGGAAACGGCCGGTCCCGTGAAGGGCGCCACGAGCGTGTTGCCATTGGCGCCCGTGGCCACGTGTCCGGCCAGCCACGCCCATCCCAAAAACACGAGGGCGGTTGCCCAAAGGAAGCGCGCCAGACGTGTACGGCGACCGGGCACAAAGAGCGCCGCGATAGCCAGGAGCAGGACCGGAGCGCCCACCAGGACAGCCAGCAGTAGTGCCCAAGGGATGCCGGAGGGACCGAATGGCGCCAAGCCGGCCAGTCCGCCGTCGACGTCGAACCGCAGGGGCTGTCCGAGCAGTTGCTGCCACACGGGTGCGGCTTCGAACCCGAGCGGGACACCGGGATCGGCGAGAAGGGCGCGCGGGCGGTCGAGGACGGAAATCGCGTATGGCGCAAAAAGTGCGGCGCTGGGGAGCAACGCCCACCAAATGGTCCGGCCGCGACGTCCAAGGACGACTCCGCAGAAGACAATAAGGACGGCCACCGGAAGCAGCAGCGAGGGAGCCGCGGCTGTGACGACGGCGAGCGCGAGTCCCCCCGCGGCGGCGGCCGTCCACGACGGGGTGCCGTTGACTCCCGGCTTGCCCGGCGTTAGCTGGGTTTGCTTGAGCTGGGTTTGCGCGGCTTGGGTTCGCCGGTCCGTGGCGCGGCCGACAGCCGACCCTGTAGCACGCAAAAGTGCCAAGACCGCCAATGGCAGCATGATGTGGACTATGAGCGCGCCAAGCCTGCCTTGGTTCAGCGCAACTTGGAGGGCAGGAGCGCCGGCCCACACCAGCGCGGCGATGAAGCGGTAGCGGCGCAGCGTCGTCAACGCTCCTGCGGCAAACCATGCACCAAGCGCCGAGAGCGGCATCGCCAGCAGCAAGAGCCACACGACCGCACTATTCGAAGCCCCTCCACCGAGCATCGACACAAGCCACAGCACATAGGCGAAAGGATCACCGTGTCCAGGGAGGCCCGCCCCCAGGCTGGTCCACCAACTGGATGCCGTTCGCCAAATATCGGCGGGCGCTGAGAGCGGCAGGAGGCCACCTCCGACGACGCCGTCGGCCCCGAATATGCCCAGCAGACCGGTGATTGACGTTGCCATGGCAAGCAGCACCGCGGCGACGGCGCCTGCGCCGACCCAACCGCGGTCGTTCGTGGCGAGGGCTGCGAAATCGTCGCCCGCGTCGCCACTTGGTTCCGGAGCCAGCTCTTCCGAGGTGTCTTCGAACTCGTCAGCGCCAATCGCCTCGACAAGGGATCGGCGATGTGCCCAGACCTCGCGTCGCGGAGTCTGTAGGCCTTTGATCACCGAGCGCCGGACACGCCTGGTCCGCGCGGCGTTCTTCCTCGCCCGCCACACTGCCAGTGGACGTCCGAGGGCAGCGAGGGTCGCGCCGAGCTGCGAAAACCCGTAGCCCGGCTCCTTGACGAGAATGCTGAGGACAAGCCGAAGCACGCTCCCCAGCAAGGCCCCGACGGCGTGCAGTGGAACTTTCCAAAGAGGAGCGTGCGTGAGCCGCAGGTGGACCTGGCTCTTGCGGGCAGCCGCGGGCGTGGCCAGGCCGTGCGGGCGGTTCTCCACGTGGAACATCCGGGCCGATGGAACCACCACAACGCGATTGCCTGCCAGCCAGTTGCGCCAACAGAAGTCGACGTCGTCCCCTACCCCCGGCAGTGCAGGGTCAAAGCCGCGCAATTCGTCCCAGGCGTCATGGCGGATCAGCATGCCGGCAGAGTTCACGGCGAAGGTGTCGGTACGTCCGTCGTACTGGCCTTGGTCGAGCTCATCCGCCTCGATGAGCGTTAGGCGTTCGGCCCAGCGGCTGGTGGAGATTCCGGCGTCGACGAGCCTGCGCTCGGCATCCCAAGCAAGCTGCTTGCAACCGGCGACGGTTACCGATGGCGCCCGCTCTACTGCCTGGAGCAGCTCGGCGAGGGCATCGGCGGCAGGGGCGGCGTCGTCGTGCAACAACCAGATCCACTCGACCGCGCCAGGCTGTCGGCTCGCACCCGGCTCCTGGCTTGCACCCGGCTCCTGGCTTGCGCCGGGATCATGCGCGGCTGCGGGGTCGCCGTTGCCGGCGGCGTTCCGGCCCAGCCGTGCCAAGCCGGCCGAAACAGCAGCGCCAAAGCCAAGCTTTGCTTCTCCGACGCTGGTGACATTGGCCTTGCCGAGCGCCCGTTGCAGCAGGTCCGCCGAGTTGTCGCGGGAACCCGCATCAATGCCAATGGCGACATCTACCGGACGCGTTTGGTCCAGCAGAGCCGCCAGGGTTCTGGGAAGGTAGTTACCGCCGTCGTGCGAGACGACGACGGCGGTAACGTGTACTGCCTTGAGAATCAGACCGCTCGCTTCCTCAGCCTGCGGCGTTCGCGCTCGGAGAGCCCGCCCCAGATACCAAACCGTTCATCATTGGCGAGCGCGTATTCAAGGCACTGCGACCGCACGTTGCATGCACCGCAGACCTTCTTGGCATCGCGCGTGGAACCGCCCTTTTCGGGGAAGAATGCTTCCGGGTCGGTCTGGGCGCACAGTGCGTCCGTCTGCCAGCCGAGTTCGCCTTCGTCGCCGAAGTCGGCCTGGCCCGGCAATCCGATCCATACCGGCTGCCCCGGGTCCCCCAAGGGGCGGCGCAGCTCCATCGGAGGATCGTCGAGCTCGTCTTCCGGTTCCGCGGATTCATCCCCGACCAGCGCTTCGTGGGCCGCAAGAAGGGCTGTTGCCTGGTCTTCCAGTGCCTCGCGCGTGGTCTCGATATAGCGGTCAGCCGCTTCCGGATCTGCCGGGTCCACATACCAGTCCCCTGGCACTTCCCGTGCACGGTATTTCACCGCCGCATACTCTGCGACGACTGCATCTTCCTGGATTCGCAACGCTTGCCCCATGGCGTCCCTCCTGATTTGCAGCTGCTGCCGTGCTCATTCGGTACTCGGTTATGTACCCGATACTCCCGCAGCGGCGTTCGATATCTAATTACACGCGTGTAACTAGGGAGCCGTCAAGCCGCGCCGGGATAATAATCAACTTTCCGCATTTACCCGGGGCACGCCACGCCCGGGAATTTTCCGGGCGATCCGCGGATCCTGCCCGGAAGCGGGAGCGGTATCTCAGTCAACAGGCGTTTCTCTTGATTTTCCGGGCAACGCGAACCCGGAAATCGAGGCGTGCGGTGAGCTGCCGCCGAAGCGCGTGTGCTGCAACTCACATGCACGCGCGTCGGGTGCGCCACCTCCGCGAACGGGCCGCGCAAATTCGCCGTACCGCAAATTCGCCGTACCTACGCAAAAGGTCCCATGGCAAGATGTAGCCATGAGCACGCCTGCGATGAACTTGATGGCATCCCTTCGTTCCGGCCACGCTACCTCGCCGCGCTTGACCTGGTACGGTCCGGACTCCGAACGGGTTGAACTCTCGGGGCGGGTGCTGGATAACTGGGTGGCCAAGACAAGCAACCTGCTCCAGGACGAACTCGACGCCGAACCGGGCATGAGCCTGCGCCTGGACCTGCCTGCCCACTGGAAGTCCCTCGTATGGGCCCTGGCCGGGTGGCAGTTGGGCATGGAGCTGGTGCTCGACGACGGCGAGGCGGACCTTCTTGTCACGGACACGCCCGACGCCGGTGCTGGCGCCGGCTTTGACGCCGTCGTCGCCGTACCGCTCGCCGCGCTGGCGATGAGCTGGCCCGGACAGCTGCCGCCCGGCGTCGTCGACTACGCTGCGGAGGTGCGCTCCCATGGCGACGTATTCATGGTGCATACCGAACCCGAACCGTCGCTCCCGGCCCTGCGCCGGAGTGCCGCAGGCCATGCGCACAGCGAATTGCTGGACAGTTTCGCCAAGAAATGCGACTCGGGGGTCCGCCTCCTTGTCCGTGCGGGTGACGGTTTGGAGTCAGCCCTCGCAAATTCGCTCGGGGCTTGGAAGGAAGACGGCTCGGTCGTCCTGGTGCATCCGGACGTCGAAGTAAGCCAACACCTGCTGGAGAACGAACGCGTCAGCGTCGCTTGACTGCTGCCTCGTCCTCGCCCGGGGCCCGCCCACCGGACTTTGACCTGTGTCCTTCGATAAGTTCGTGGTCGTGCGAGAACGCCGGCTCTTCGTCCAGTTCCTCGTTGAAGACCCAGAACCGGTAGGCAAAGAATCGGAAGATCGTACCGAGGATCAAGCCGACCACACTGCCCGCGATGAACAGGGACGGCTTGTCGTTGAGGCCCAGGATGTACTTGGCCACCCACACACAGCCGGAAGCGATCAACAGGCCGACGATATTCATCACGGCAAACAGCACAGCTTCACGGACCACGTTGGCCTGCTTGCGGTGGCGGAACGTCCAAAACCTGTTGGCGATCCAGGAAAACACGCTGGCTATGATCGTCGCGATAGCCTTGGCCCAAACCTCGCTGCCATGCATGGGTCCGGAAAACAGCCAGATGTAAACGGCGGAATCTATGACGAACGCAATACCGCCGACAGCGCCGAACTTGGCTACTTCGCGCCAAAAAAGGGACGCGAGCCCGCGAAAGCGATCTGCAAGTGTGTTGATCATGACCCTCCATGGCCGTTGTTCTAGGGGCCGATGGGCCGAAGCTCCCATTTTAGCCCTGTTTCCTTGGAGCTTGCCGAACCCGGAGTCAAGGAACGGGCCGCTAATTCGGTAGTCTGAACCTTGTGACTTTTCCAGTAATTGGCGTCGTGGGCGGCGGCCAGCTCGCACGAATGATGGCTCCGGCCGCAACCGCCCTTGGCTTTGAACTCCGCGTACTTGCAGAAGGCGAGGACGTTTCGGCGGCCCGGGCAGTGCCAACGGCTCCCGTCGGCGACTACAAGGACTTTGAGGCCCTGCTCGAGTTTTCCAAGGGGTTGGACGTCATGACGTTCGACCATGAGCATGTCCCCACGGAGCACCTGCGCGCGCTGATCGACGCCGGCGTCAACGTCCAGCCCGGCCCCGATGCCCTGGTCCACGCGCAGGACAAACTCGTCATGCGCGCCGCAATCGATCGCCTGGGCCTTCCGAACCCCGAATGGGCCGCCGTGCACGGCGTCCAGGAACTTCAGGCTTTCGGCGAACGGATCGGCTGGCCGATCGTCCTGAAAACCCCCCGGGGCGGCTACGACGGCAAGGGCGTACGCATCGTCCACTCGGCCGACGATGCGGCGACCACCACGGATTGGTTCGAGGCCATGAGTCCCCTGCTTGCAGAGGCCAAGGTCGAATTTAGCCGCGAGCTTTCCGCCCTTGTGGCGAGGACCCCCGGCGGGGAATCCCGGGCCTGGCCGGTGGTCCACACGGTCCAGGTAGACGGCGTCTGCGATGAAGTCATTGCCCCGGCACAGGACATTCCGGTTGAGGTTGCGGCCGCTGCCGAAGAAGCGGCGCTTCGGATCGCCAACGAACTCGGGGTCACGGGCGTCATGGCGGCGGAACTTTTCGAAACCCCGGGCGTCGGCGTCGGCTTCCTGGTCAACGAACTCGCGATGCGGCCCCACAACACCGGGCACTGGACGCAGGACGGTTCCGTCACCAGCCAATTCGAACAGCATCTGCGTGCTGTCCTCGACCTGCCGTTGGGCGCCACCGACGCCTTGGGTCCGGTGGTGGTCATGAAGAACTTCCTCGGCGGCAGCAACCAGGACCTCTTTAGCGCCTACCCCAAGGCCCTTGCTTTAGAACCTGCCGCCAAGGTCCACTGCTACGGCAAGTCCGTGCGGGAGGGCCGGAAGATCGGGCACGTGAACCTCGTCGGTACCTCCGTGGCTGACGTCGATTCCCTCCGCCGCCGTGCCACGATTGTGGCAGACACGATCCGTGACGGCAGCTTGCCGGCAGAGACCACCACCGAGGAGACCGCATGAGTGCAGAAAACGTGATCGCCGAAAACCTCGTGACAGGAAACGCCGCACCAATCGTCGGACTGGTCATGGGTTCCGATTCGGATTGGCCCGTCATGGAAGCCGCGGCGGACGCTCTGGCCGAATTCGGCATTCCTTTCGAGGCCGACGTCGTATCCGCACACCGCATGCCTACGGAAATGATCCGTTACGGCCAGAGCGCCCACGAACGGGGCATTCGCGTCATCATCGCCGGAGCGGGCGGCGCGGCGCATTTGCCAGGCATGCTTGCTTCGGTCACTCCCCTGCCGGTTATTGGCGTCCCCGTACCCCTAAAGACCCTCGACGGCATGGACTCCCTGCTTTCCATCGTGCAGATGCCTGCGGGAGTTCCCGTAGCGACCGTATCGATCGCCGGGGCACGCAATGCCGGACTCCTCGCCGTCCGGATGCTCGCTTCGGGAACCGACGAACTTGCCACCCAGCTGCGAACAGAGCTGCTCGACTTCGCGCAGGACCTCAACGCCACCGCCACGGCGAAGGGGGCTCGTCTCCGGGACAAGGTAGCCGAAGTATTCTCCCAGGCGAACGTTTCCGCCCGGAGCGGCCACTAAGAGGGCCCGGAGATGTCCAGCAGCCAGGCGGGTCCGAAGACCATCACGCCCAGCCTGACGGATCCGTTGCGATTCCCGGCGGCCGCCAGCACGACGCTCCGCAGTAAACGCGCCTTTGTGTTGCTTCTCCTGACCCTGTTCGTGCCCGGCAGCGCGCAGTTGGTCGCCGGGAACCGCAAGCTTGGCAGGATCGCGCTGCGCGTCACTTTGGCTGTTTGGGCCTTGGGGATCGCCGCCATCCTGCTCGCCGTGCTCAACCGTTCCTTGCTCCTCAATATGCTGGCGCACCCCGTGGCGTCGCTGCTCCTGGTCGTGGTGCTCACTGCCCTGTCAATCGCCTGGGCGGCGCTCTTCGTCAATACCTTGCGGATCATCCGGCCGGTGCTGCTCGCCCCCGGGATGCGCCCGATCCTCGGGGTCGCGTTGCTCGTCTCCGTCCTGCTCAGCAGCGGAACGCTGGGTTACTTGGCGTACACGGTGAACGTGGGCCGGAACGCCATCGGCGACATTTTCTCCAATGGGCCTGCGATCGATCCCGTCGATGGCCGCTACAACTTCCTGATGTTCGGCGGTGACGCGGGCGACGACCGGACCGGACGCAGGCCGGACAGCCTGTCGGTCATCAGTGTCGACGCCACCACGGGACAGAGCGCCATCATCTCGATTCCGCGTAACCTCCAGAACGCCCAGTTCAGCGCAGGCTCCCCGATGCGGACCATCTACCCCGACGGGTACAACTGCGGCGACGAATGCCTCATCAACGCCATCAACACCGATGTCACGAACAACCACAAGGACCTCTACCCGGGCGTCGCGGACCCAGGTGCCCAAGCCACCCTCGAGGCAGTCTCCGGGACGCTCGGCATCAAGGTGCAGGCCTATGTACTTGTGGACATGGATGGATTCTCGAAGCTCATCGACGCCATGGGCGGCATCCGGGTCAAGGCCGGAGGATGGGTCCCCATCAGTGGGAACCTCCTTCCGGGAAGCGACACAAGGCATGTGAAGCCGCAAGGTTGGATCCCGGCCGGGGAACAGAAACTCAACGGCTACCAGGCCCAGTGGTTCAGCAGGTCCCGCGAGAATGTGGACGACTACGCGCGCATCCAGCGCCAGCAGTGCGTGCAGCAGGCCATGCTCAAGCAATTGGACCCGGCCACCCTGCTGTCGAAGTTCGAGAGCATCGCCAACGCCGGGACCAAAGTGGTCGAATCGAGCATCTCCTCGGCCCAGCTGGGAAGCTTCGTGGACCTGGCCATCAAATCGAAGAGCCAGCCCGTTTCCCGCCTGACCATTGGACCACCCGATTTCGACGCGGCGTTCTCCACGGATCCGGACTTCAATGCGATCCATGAGCGCGTGCAGCAACTGCTCAAGGCGCCGCCGACCCCCAAGGCTGCCGATTCCATGCTCGGCGAGCAGGGCGTTATCGGGGCCGGACTCCAGGCGGGTGCCCCGGCGTCGTCCGTCCTCCCGGCAGAGGCAGAACCGACGCCTTCCGATTTCACCCCGGTCACCACCCGGCCGGACGGCCAACCCATCACGGCTGAATACCTCGATTCGCTGTACGAAGCCCAGGACTACGCAATGTTGGACCAGTTACTGGCCAGCAATGGACAATGCAGGCCGTTGTAGGCTGGCAAGGCCGCACTCGTCCCCGAAGGAATCACCACGTCATGACAAGGACTCCCCGCCGTGTACCAGCTTGAGAACGTTTTGCGACCCTATGCATGGGGGTCGACGACGGCGATCTCCGCTCTCCTGGGGAGGCCCGCCTCGGGCGGTCCGGAGGCTGAGTTGTGGATCGGAGCACATCCCGACTCGCCGTCCCAGGCGACCCGGCCGGACGGTTCGTCCGTGGCCTTGGACGAGCTGATCAGCGCGGACCCTGCCCACTTCCTGGGCGAATCCAGCGTCGCGGAATTCGGTCCCCGCCTGCCGTTCCTCACGAAGCTACTCGCTGCGGACAGGCCTTTGTCCCTGCAGGTCCACCCCCGCCTGGATCAGGCCCGTGAAGGCTTCGCACGGGAAAACGCCGCCGGATTGGCGCCGGACGCACCCGAGCGCAACTATCGCGACGACAACCACAAGCCGGAGATGATCTTCGCGCTGACGCCGTTCGAGGCCTTGTGCGGGTTCCGTCCGGCCGCCGAATCCCGGCGGGTCTTCGAGCACCTCGCGAAGCTCCTGGACCTCGCGGCCCTCGATATCCCGGAGCTAATCAACGACATTATCGCGGACCTGTCCCATCCCGACGAGCCCGCAGCCCTCAGGGCCGCCTTCACGCGGCTCATAGCCGGCGGCGAAGCCGTCTCCACGACAACGGAGCAAGTAACCACCGTCCTGCGGTCCGGCGCGCCGATGGGCCTGCACGCTGCGGAGCTCACTGCCTTGCTGGATATCAACACCGAGTTTCCCGGTGATCCCGGAGTCCTGATCTCCCTGCTCCTGAACCTCGTTTACCTGGCTCCCGGCGAATCAATGTATTTGCCGGGAGGAAACGTCCACGCCTACCTCAAGGGCCTCGGCGTGGAAGTCATGGCGGCATCGGACAACGTGCTCCGCGGGGGCCTCACGCCAAAACACATCGATGTTCCGGAGCTCTTGAAAACCATAGAGTTCGTGCCCCTCGGCGTACCCCGTATCCGGCCCAGGACCACCGGGCTTGGCCAGGATTTGTATGTGCCGCCGTTCCGTGAATTCCAGCTTCAGCGGATCGAATTGCTTCCCGGAGCGGAACCGGTGCCCCTTGCGCAGTCCGGGCCCGCTGTCGTCGTTGTCGTCGCTGGTTCAGTGGTGCTCGACTCTCCCAAGAGCGAGCTGGGACTGGACCGCGGCGGCAGCGCGTTCATCCCCGCGTACGAAGAGCCCGTCATCGTGCATCCCGTGACAGGCACTTCGGCAAAGAGCGTTGCCTTCGCCGTCACGACAGGTCTGGGGAACTGAGGCGTGGAGTATTTCCTGCAAACGCCCGAGTGGGCGTCCTTCCAGCGTTCCCTGGGCCGTACGGTTCACGAAGAGTCGGGCGCCTGCTGGCGGTTCGTGGCCATCGAGGAAAAGAACCCGGCCGGCAAAGTGATCTACGCGCCATACGGACCCGTGGCCGATTCGCTTGATGCGTTCGACGCCGCCCTCGCGGCGCTCGTGGACATCGCGCGCCGCAGCAAGGCCGTGTTCGTCCGGATAGAGCCTGTGACGGCCGGTTTTGGCCCCGGCGAGGCCGAGCGCATCCTTCGGGATCGCGGAATGCAGCCTGCCCCAGTCAACCAGCAGCCCGAACTTAGCTGGATCGTGGATTTGGAGGGCGATTTCAAGGATGTCCTCGCGGGAATGAAGCCGACCAACCGGAACCTCTACCGCAACATCCACAAGAAGGGCGTGACGTTCCGTTCCTCGCAGGATCCGGAAGATATCGGCATACTGCTCAACTTCCTGCACATGACCGCCGCAAGGAACGGCTTCAAGCCGCAAAGTGATGACTACCTGAGCGCGGTAGCACGCTCGCTCATGCCGGCCGGAACGGGAACCCTGTTCATCGCGGAGCTGGAGGGCGAGCCAATTGCCGCCGCCCTGGCATACGACTCGGCGGACACCCGGACCTACGCCCATGCTGCCCTTGACGACACACACCGCAAGCTCAGCGCGGGCATCCCCCTGCTCGTCACCCTGATGGCCGACGCCAAGGAAAAGGGCCTGAAGCACGTCGATCTCTGGGGCGTAGCTCCGGAGGACGAGCCGGATCACAAGTGGGCCGGCTTCACTGCCTTCAAGAAATCCTTCGGAGGCCGGGGAATCTCCTACCCCGGCACGTGGGACCTCCCCGTGAAGAAACTCCGCTACACCGCCTATCAGGCGGCAAGGAAGCTCCGCGACAAACTGCGCTGAGTCCGTCCACCCCGCACGCGAACTGGCAGCAGATGCCCTCAAAACGCGATTTTGCGGGCATCTGCTGCCAGTTCGCGCCGCGGATACAAAGCGAGCCGGACCTTACGCACCACTTCCGGACACTCCCCCAGCAGATCCTCGTACTGAATCCGCACCTCACGCCAACCGAGCCGCTGCGTCAGGGCCTCCCGCCGGATGTCCCGCCGGTACTGCTCGGGTTCTCCGTGATGACGACCGTCGTATTGAAGAGCAACCTTCTCCTTCACGAAGGCGGCGTCCGGCCAAACTGCTGGAGCCCCCCATTCGTTGTGGATGATGTGATTGAGCGTTGGTTCGGGCAAGCCCGCGTTGAGCAATAGGAGACGCATCTTTGTCTCTTGCGGTGAATCCGCGCCAACACGCACTAAGTCCAAGGCCATCCGGGCCTTGCGAATGCCACGCATTCCGGGGTGCGCCGCTACGATTGCTTTCAAATCCATCATGGTCGCCAGCGGCGTGTGGGGTTTGGGATGGTCGTCGCCATGCTCGACGACGATCGAGTCACCTGCAGCGACGACGTCGTCGATTCTCATCAACTGGGCCAGGTCCAGCCACGTCCGCGCGGGCGAGGTGAGGCGGACGCCGTCGAGCTCTATCACCTCACCGGGTTTGAACGACAGTTGGTGACCAACGACGTTCCGCCTGCGCGGCTTCCATTCCTTACCGGACCGGGCAAGGTGGATCCGCCAATCTTCCTCGAGTGCCGTCGACAAACTGATGCCATGGATCCTCGCAGCGGAGCCGTGGGTAAGGCAGCAGCCGGGATCCAGCTCGGTGTAACCCCGCATGTGCTCGGAAACGGTCCCGGTGCTGTTGAGGGGCAGCCGAAGGCCGCGTGACAACGTCACGATGCCGCTGCGGCGCAACTGCTTTTGGCTCAACCCAAGGCTTTCAGCGTCCGACGCCGGAAAGGAGCCGTTCGGCAACTGTGGGGGCATGGGAGTCCTGGACATGCTCAATTGTTGCCCGGTCCCGGCGCCCACATTGAGTTATCCACAGGAGGGATTCCAGCGGTTAACGCGAACTGGCAGCAAATGCCTCCAAACCAGGGTTCAGAGGGCATTTGCTGCCAGTTCGCGCAGAGGCAGGGTCAGGAGCTTAGCGGCGGGCGTAGCCTTCCCACTTGTTCGCGTGGTGCTCTGCGTCAACGAAGCGGATGGTGCCGGACTTGGACCGCATCACGATGGACTGCGTGATGACCTTGTCCTTGGAGTAGCGAACGCCCTTGAGCAGATCGCCGTCGGTGATACCGGTGGCCGCGAAGTAGCAGTTGTCGCTGGTCACGAGGTCGTTCGTGGAGAGGACGCGCTCGAGGTCGTGTCCGGCGTCGATGGCCTTCTGCTTCTCGTCGTCGCTGGTAGGCCACAAGCGGCCCTGGATGACACCGCCGAGCGACTTGATGGCACAGGCGGCAACGATGCCCTCCGGGGTGCCGCCGATGCCCATCAGGGCGTCGACGCCGGTGCCGGAACGTGCTGCGGCAATGGCGCCTGCGACGTCGCCGTCCATGATGAACTTGGTGCGCGCCCCGGCTTCGCGGATTTCCTCCACGAGGGGGCGGTGGCGGTCGCGGTCCAGGATCATGACGTTGAGCTGGTTGACCTTGACGCCCTTGGCCTTGGCGATCAGGTGCAGGTTCTGCTTGACCGGCAGGCGCAGGTCCACCATGTCGGCGGCTTCGGGACCCGTAACGAGCTTCTCCATGTAGAACACTGCGGAGGGGTCGAACATGGAGCCGCGTTCAGCGACTGCGAGTACCGCCAGGGCATTGTTGATGCCAAGCGCGGTTAAGCGGGTTCCGTCGATGGGGTCGACGGCGACGTCGCACTCCGGTCCGGTACCATCGCCAACCTGTTCGCCATTGAACAGCATGGGGGCTTCGTCCTTTTCACCCTCGCCAATGACAACGACGCCGTTGAAATGGACAGTGTGGAGGAAGGAGCGCATTGCGTCGACGGCCGCGCCGTCTGCCTTGTTCTTGTCGCCGAAACCAACCCAGTGACCACCGGCAATGGCCGCAGCTTCGGTAACGCGGACGAGTTCGAGTGCCAGGTTGCGGTCCGGCTCATCGGTCCCGACTGCGAGCGCGGGGGAGATCGTGGAATACTTCTGGGACATTGGCGCTGGAGACACGTGAACCTCTTCTTTGATGCGATTCGTGGGACCAGGAACGGCCGCGCTCGGCGGCCTGGATGATTCCTCTACAAGAGATCATAGTCGGCGCCCCATGGCGGGGTCATGGGATGACCAGCCTTGGAATACCCCTTGCGCTATTGCCCCGATGTGTATTACGCGCCGGCATAGGGGACTATTGAAACGTGAGTGATACGCAGGACAAAGCAATTTCCGCTGCCCCGGCAGGCGAAGCGGCCCCAGCTGCCGCAAGTGCGGGCAGCGCCGAACAACCCGCCGTCAAGCCCGTGATCGCGGCGAAAGCAGCGAAGCGGGCCAACGCCTCAGTGATCGGAATGGTCATCGCGCTGCTTGTCTGCGTGCTGGCTTTCCTGCCCATCGTCCTCATGAACCCGGCGCCGAAGAGCAACGGCTACAGGCCCGATGTCAATGTCGCCGCCACGGCGGCCAACGCGAAAGATGTGGCCGGTTTCACACCGGTTGCGCCCGATCTCGGCGACACATTCAGTCCGAACTATGCCCGTTGGGTCTCAGGAACGGCGGACGGAGTCCCCACCTGGGAGGTAGGCTACCTGACTCCCAAGCAGGCGTTCGTGGGCATTGTCCAGACCCGGAAGGCGAACCCCACCTGGCTTTCGGACCAGACGGCCAAGGCCCCCGTCACGGGAACACGCACGGCAGGCGGCCACGATTGGGAACTCCGTGACACGGGCAAGGGAACCCGGAGCATGGTCCTGTCCTACCGCGGCACCACAATCGTCCTCAGTGGCACGGCGGGGCTCGATGAATTCTCCACGGTTGCCACGGCCGTCGTGAAAGCGGTCGACGCCGCACCCGCTGCCTCCCCCGACTCCGACATGAAGTCCGGCGAAACACGTTCGCCGTCTGGGGCGGTCACACCGTAAGGTTGCCGCGTGGCTACCTATTTGACTCCTGCACTTGCCTGGCGCCGTCTGCGCGAAGGAAACGAACGATTCGTCGCCGGCCAATCCCAGCATCCCAACCAAGACGCATCGCGCCGTAGCTCCCTCGTGGAGGACCAGCACCCGTTTGCCGTGATTTTCGGCTGTTCGGATTCCCGGCTGGCGGCCGAGATTATCTTCGACCTCGGCTTGGGCGACGCCTTCGTGGTGCGCACGGCGGGCCAGGTCATCGACGACGCCGTCCTGGGTTCCCTCGAGTACAGCATCAGCCAACTCCATGTTCCGTTGATCGTGATCCTCGGCCATGACAGCTGCGGGGCGGTGACGGCCACCAAAGGTGCGGTCGAGACGGGCGAGATGCCATCCGGTTTCATCCGTTCCCTCGTGGAGCGCATCACGCCTTCCGTGCTGACTGCGGTCCGCAACGAGCAAACGGAAGTCAACGAAATGGTCGTGGAGCACGTCAAGCAGACGGCCCAACGCCTTGCGGATAGTTCGCGTGTGATTTCCGCCGCTATCGACGAGGGCCGCGCGGCCGTCGTCGGGCTCTCCTACAAACTGGACGAAGGCCGCGCCGAGCTTGTTTCCGGGATCGGCGCGCTTTAGGGAACCCGACGCCGGTCGCGCGTTCGACGCCGGACCGACACCCTCTCGATCGAAGACCGGCCGTAGCGTTCCGCGGCCGGTTTTCGATGGAGCGTCCGCTCGCCATAAGCTAGCCCCATGACTTCCACCCAAGAATCGAACACGGCCGAGTTCCGTATTGAACATGACACCATGGGCGAAGTTCGCGTCCCCGTGAACGCCCTGTACCGTGCGCAGACGCAGCGCGCGGTAGAGAACTTCCCGATCTCCGGCAAGACCCTCGAACGCGCGCACATCGAGGCACTCGCCCGCGTGAAGAAGGCTGCCGCGCTGGCAAACGCCGAACTGGGGGTGCTCGACGGCGAGCTCGCCGAGGCCATTGCCAATGCTGCCGATGAGGTAGCCGCCGGAAAGTACGACGGCGACTTCCCGATCGACGTCTTCCAGACCGGCTCCGGCACGTCCTCCAACATGAACACCAACGAGGTCATCGCGGAGCTCGCAACACGTGCGCTCGCGTCCGGCGGGAGCGACAAGGTCGTCCACCCGAACGACCATGTGAACGCGTCCCAGTCCTCCAACGACGTATTCCCGACGTCAGTCCACGTTGCCGCCACCTCGGCCCTGATCAACGACCTGATCCCGGCCCTTGAGTACCTGGCTGCTTCGCTGGACCGCAAGGCCGCCGAGTTCAAGGACGTCGTCAAGTCCGGCCGCACCCACCTCATGGACGCCACGCCCGTCACCTTGGGCCAGGAGTTCGGTGGCTATGCCGCCCAGGTCCGTTATGGCATCGAGCGCATCAACGCCGCGCTCCCCCGCGTCGCCGAGGTTCCGCTGGGCGGCACCGCCGTGGGTACCGGAATCAACACCCCGGAAGGTTTCCCGGAGCGGGTCATCGAGCTCCTCGCCGCGGACACGGGCCTGCCCCTCACCGAGGCACGCGACCATTTCGAAGCACAGGCCAACCGTGACGGCCTCATCGAGGGCTCCAGCCAGCTGCGCAACATCGCGATCTCCTTCATGAAGATCAACAACGACCTCCGCTGGATGGGCTCGGGTCCCAACACCGGCCTCGGCGAAATCGCCATCCCGGACCTGCAGCCTGGTTCCTCGATCATGCCGGGCAAGGTCAACCCGGTCATCTGCGAGGCTTCCATCATGGTGTGCGCCCAAGTGATCGGCAATGACACCGCAATCGCCTGGTCCGGGACCAATGGGGCGTTCGAACTCAACGTAGGCATCCCCGTCATGGCCGCCAACCTGCTGGAAGCCATCCGACTGCTGGCCAACACCAGCCGCGTGATGGCCGACAAGATGATCGACGGCATCACCGCCAACGTGGAGCGTGCGCGCTTCCTGGCCGAGGCTTCTCCGTCCATCGTGACCCCGCTGAACAAGTTCATCGGCTACGAAGCGGCTGCCAAGATCGCCAAGAAGGCTGTCGCCGAGGGCCTGACCATCCGCGAAGCCGTTGTCTCACTTGGTTACCTCGAGCGCGGCGAACTGACGGAAGAGCAGCTCGACAAGGCGCTCGACGTCACCACGATGACCCGCCCGGCACACAAGGCCTAGCCTGCACTAGCGTCACCTTCCCGGATGTGGAGGCTCCGCTAACGTCCGACGGCGGTCGGCACCTTCCCGGCTCAGGGAACCCAAGGTGCCGGCCGCCGTCGTCGTTTCTGATTCTGGCCGTGCGCACAAGCCCGCGCTCACGTTTTGGCCCTTTCCAGGTGACGCGCGCTCACGTTTAAGTCCTTTCCAGGTGACGCGCGCTCACTTACAGCCACGGCAGCGTCAGGCTATCCCCGGGGGGCCAAGGTCCCAACTGATGTGTTTCCGGACGTCAGTGAGGTTCATCGATTCGGCGAGGAAGAGATCGTCGAGCATGTATTCGTCAACCCCCAGGATCCGCATCCAGTGCCCCTGGCCTGCGGTGTCGCCGTCGAGCGATTCGCTCGAAACGCAGACGCCCGTTCCCGAGTCGACCCGGAGGAGGGAGCGCCCGGGGAAGCAGAGCGGCTTCTCCGGATCCGACGGCGCGTAGCTGCTTCCCGGCGTCGCGACCGTTTCAAGGGCGGGCCGGCCCTCATGGTCCACCTCATGGACGGGTCCCAGGGCCACTCGGTTCGATTCCGGGAATTCCATCGGTACCGGAGCATTTCCCGCGAGCTCGACTGGATCCAGCGCCGCCGCCAGGCGACCGTTGCCAAAAGATGGCTCCCCGTAAGCCGCTTCCGGCCGTCGGCGCACCAGGCCGCCGGAGTCATAGACCGGGGTCACCAAGTGGGCCGGCAACAACCACGACTTGCGCTTGGAACCGAGGTACAGGCCGTCGCGGGAGTCGTTGATCCCCGTGGTGCTGTGCAGGAGCGTGCCATCGACGGTTTCGAGCCGAAGCGCTCCGGGCCGACGTAACCAGGCGCGCACGACATTTTCGGGGTTGCCCGGCCGGTCCAAGTATTCGAATCTCAGGCTCGTCCATTTCCATGGGGAGGAACGGCAGAGGTTTCGGAAGATCAACGACATATCGGCGTCTGGACTGCCTTGGATTTCTGCACTGTAGCGCCCCATATCCACAGTCTAAGGGTGCGCGCCCGCGCGGGTTTGAGAAAACCGATACCATCCGAGAGTGATCCGACGACTCGGCGAATTGTGGGGAACGAGTTTCCCGGCGTTCTGGCTGCTCCTTGCGGCTTGTGTGTACTTTGCCATCATGGCTGCCCGCCTGACGGTCATCGACGTCCGCCACCACCTTTTGCCGAACAAGATCGTGTTCCCGTCCTACGCCATAGCGGGGATCCTGTTGCTTGGCGCCGCGATCGCGGTAACCGTGTCCGGCGGCGTGACCAACCCTGCCCACGGTGCCGCGGATCAGGTGCCCGACGGCGGCGCGTCCTTTCTGGGAGTGCCTGCCCTTGGGATTGTTGCCGGCGGGGCTGTCCTATGGGTTTTCTACTTTGTGCTCCGTTTGGCCTATCCACCCGGGATGGGCTTTGGCGATGTAAAACTCGCCGGGGTTCTCGGGCTTTACCTTGGCTACCTTGGGTGGGGGCATGTTTTCGCGGGAACCTTCGCTGCGTTTCTCTTTGGGGGGCTGTGGAGCTTGGGTGTCCTGGCCCTCCGGAAGGGGACATTGAAATCTTCCATCCCGTTTGGCCCCTTCATGCTCGCCGGTGCGGCTGCGGCGATGCTTGCCCTGCCGGCTTGATGCCTTCCCCGCTGCGGCGGACCGACTGGCGCTGTTCTTCAGGTGCCTCCGATGGGATACTCGCCGTACCGGCGGATTCTTGCTCGAATGGAGGCAATGGTTTGTTGATGACGGCTCTTTCCATGAAGGCAGGTTGAGCGGGTGGCAACTCCGGATTTTGTCCTGAGGCTCCGCGAAAAGGTCGGCAACGATCCCCTTTGGCTGCCTGGAGTCCGCGGCGTTGTCTTCGATGAAAAGGACCGTGTCCTGCTGTGCCAGCGTGCCGACACGGGCCGTTGGACCTTGATCACGGGAATACTCGAACCGGGCGAGCACCCCGCACCCGGGCTCATCCGGGAGATCCTCGAAGAGACGGGTGTATTCGCCGAAACAGAGAGAATCCTTGCCGTGGGCGTGATAGGTCCGGTCGTCTATCCCAGTGGCGACGTGTGCGATTTTCTGGATATCGCCTTCAAATGCCGGTACGTCTCGGGTGAGGCCCGCGTCAACGATGACGAGTCCATCGCCGTCGGTTGGTTCGCCGTGGATGCCCTTCCTGACATCAGCGCGGGCCACCGCGAAACTATCCGGCTCGCGCTCGACCCTGCGGCCGCCGTCGCATATCAACGAAACGACTAGCCAGCCGTCCGTCAAGACAAAACGCTCCTGCAGCTGTTTGAGCTGCAGGAGCGTTTGGTTTTTGGCCTTCAAAGGTGAACGGGCATCCATCCAAAACACCTCAAAGGTGAGCGGGCATCGGCTGGGAGGGAGCCTGGCCGGGTCCTAGATCTCGGCGCCCTCCAGCAGTTCCGTGACAAGCGCCGCGATCGGCGAGCGCTCGGACCGGGTTAGCGTGATGTGGCCGAACAGGGGGTGCCCCTTGAGGGTCTCGACGACGGCGGCGACGCCGTCGTGCCGTCCGACCCGCAGATTGTCGCGCTGGGCGACGTCGTGGGTCAGGACGATCTTGGAGTTCTGTCCGATGCGGCTCATCACCGTGAGGAGGACGTTCTTCTCAAGCGACTGGGCCTCGTCGACGATCACGAAGGCGTCATGGAGGGAACGTCCGCGGATATGGGTGAGCGGCATGACCTCGAGCATCCCGCGGTCCATGACCTCCTCGACGACTTCCTGGCTGACGAGTGCCCCAAGCGTGTCAAAGACTGCCTGGGCCCAGGGGTTCATCTTCTCCGCTTCTGAACCGGGCAGGTAGCCGAGCTCCTGCCCGCCAACGGCGTAGAGCGGGCGGAAAACGATCACTTTGCGGTGCTCGCGGCGCTCCAGGACGGCTTCGAGCCCCGCACAGAGGGCGAGGGCGGACTTCCCGGTACCTGCCCGGCCGCCGATCGAGACGATGCCGACGCTTGGGTCCATGAGCATGTCGATCGCGAGGCGCTGCTCTGCGGAGCGTCCGTGCAGTCCGAAGACATCCCGGTCGCCCTTGACGAGCCGAACCTGCTTGTCCGCGCCGACGCGGCCCAGGGCGGAGCCGCGGTTGGAGAGCAGGACAAGGCCGGTGTTCACGGGGAGTTCGGCCGCCGCGGGAATGAATACCGGCTCGTGCCCGTACAGGGTGCCGATTTCGTCCTCGTTGGCTTCGAGCTCCACCATGCCCGTCCAGCCGGAGTCCTTGACGAGTTCGTTGCGGTATTCGTCAGCGAACAAGCCCATGGCCGAGGCTTTGACGCGCATGGGAAGGTCCTTGGACACGACAGTGACGTTGTGGCCTTCATTGGCGAGGTTCTTGGCAACCGCCAGGATGCGGCTATCGTTGTCGGCGCCCCGGAATCCTGCGGGCAGGACCTCCGTGGAGACGTGGTTCATCTCGACTCGCAGCGTTCCGCCGTCCGTACCGATCGGGATGGGCAGGTTCAACCCGCCATGCTCGATGCGCAGATCGTCCAAGAGCCTGAGCGCTTTGCGGGCAAAGTAGCCCAGCTCGGGATCGTGGCGTTTGCCTTCCAATTCGGTGATCACCACGATCGGCACAATGACTTCGTGTTCGGCGAAGCGCAAGAGGGCGTGCGGATCGGAAAGCAATACAGACGTGTCAATCACATAGCTTCGGCCGGTCGGGGTTTTGGACTTCGCAGTCCGCCCGCTGTTGGCCCGCTTGGTGCGAGAGGTAGCTGAACTTTCCCCGTCGGCAACGACTACGGGCAGTTGCTCAGAAATAGCCACATCGACTCCAGCCCCGGGCGATCGCCCGGCTTATCCGTGAGGCGGCTCGGCCGGAAGGCCGGGCTGGCCCCCCACGTAACTGGTGCGATGTTTCGCTCCATCTACTGGCCTCCCCGATCAGCAGGCGGTTTTGCCTACTGATGGGAATAACGTATTCCCATCCCATTACATTTCCGGTTAGCCAAAACGGCGATTCGCGTAGACAGCCTGTGAACTTCCCGTGAACGCCCACTCACCGGACAGGCCCGGTTCAGGAGCCGAAGCGCCGCTGCCGACCGGCGTAGTCACGCAGCGCGCGCAGGAAGTCGATCTTGCGGAACGCGGGCCACAGCGCCTCGCAGAAGTAGAACTCGCTGTAGGCGCTTTGCCACATCAGGAAGCCGGACAGCCGCTGTTCGCCCGAGGTACGGATTACCAGGTCCGGGTCCGGCTGTCCGCGCGTGTAGAGGAACCGTGAGATGTCGTCCACCGAAAGTTCATCCGCCAGCTCGCGGATATCGCGTCCGTGGTCGACGGCGTCGTGCAGCAATTCCCGGACGGCGTCGACGATCTCGCGCCGCCCTCCGTATCCGACGGCGACGTTGACGTGCAACCGTTCGCGTATCGGAGTCCGGGCCGTGAGCTTGTTGAGGCGCTCCGCAAGATAGTCGGGAAGGAGTTCGGGCGCGCCCATGGCGTGGACGCTGATGTCCGCGTCGTCGTCGAGCCGGTCCAACGTGTTGGCGATGATGCCCATGAGCAGTTCGAGTTCTTCGCCCGAGCGGTTCATGTTGTCCGTCGAGAGCATGTACAAGGTGACAACCTTGACGCCAAGTTCCTGGCACCAACCGAGGAATTCGTGGATCTTGTCGGCGCCGGCCTGGTGCCCTTCGCTGGTGGGAGCGTTGAATTGCCGCGCCCAGCGGCGGTTGCCGTCCACCATGACTCCGATGTGCCGGGGAATCTTGTCCTGTTCCAGCGAACGGAGCAGCTTGCGCTCGTAGAAGCCGTAAAGGAACCCGGGCAACTCCATCCGGACACTCACCTGACTCCCTTTGTTATGGCACGTGAAAAGCATGTAGACGACGACGGCGGCTGGCCGGGTTGCGCTCCTGTCGCCGGCCGGACGACCCCTTGCACCACGGGCCCGTGCTGCCGTAGGTGCATCACAAGGCTACCTTCCCGAGCCGGGCGCTCGGCACATCGAAGCTTTGCGGACAGCGCGACCAGCCGGTTACCGCTGGGTAACATAGCGTGGTGCGGGTTACCCTTTAAGGATGTCGGAGCTGCTTATCACGAAGCCGAGATGGCGCGGCTGGATACACGCTGTTGCTACTCCCTTAGCGGTTGCAACGGGCGTAGCGCTGGTGGCCATGGCCCCTACGGCAGACCGTAAAATCGCCTCGGCCGTTTATGCCCTGACGGGAATTCTTCTCTTCGGGGTGTCCGCCGTCTATCACCGCGGAAACTGGTCGGCAAAGACGAAGATGGTACTCAAGCGCCTGGACCACACCAACATCATGCTCGTGATCGCGGGAAGTTACACACCTTTGGCATGGTCGCTGTTGCCGCGTCAGGAAGCCCTCGTCCTGTTGTGGTTGATCTGGTCCGGGGCATTGCTCGGCGTACTGTTCCGAGTCCTTTGGACGGGCGCTCCCCGATGGCTCTACGTTCCCATCTATGTTGCACTCGGTTGCGGCGCCGTGTTCTACTTGCCCGATTTCTTCGCCGCGAACAGTGCCGCCGCTGTCCTGATCTGTGTGGGCGGAGTGCTCTACATCGCGGGCGCCGTGTTCTACGGCATCAGAAAGCCGAACTTCAGTCCTCGGAATTTCGGCTTCCACGAATTGTTCCATGCCCTCACGGTCCTGGCCTTCGCTGCGCATTTCGTCGCCATCATGATCGCGGTGACCAGCGGACCTCAAGCAACGGTCCTGAGCTAGTCCTCCGTCATCGCCGCAAGGCGCTCCGCCAACTCCTCGACGGTCCCCACTGGCCGATCGCAAACCATTCCCCTACACAAGTAGACCTGCGGAGAACCGTCGGCAGCCGCCGGCCGGGCTTCCAGGAGCGGCACCAAAGGCTCCAGGACCATGGGTCCGCGCGAAGCGCCGTCGTCGGGCTCTTGATGCTCCGCTTCGGAGCGCTGCACGGCCACAACCATTCCCGGACTCGGTGAGGCGAGCAACGCGCGGTGGAGTTCCTGCTGCGCGGGGCCTTCCGGACCGGACACGGCAGCTTCCACCGGACCTGCGGCTGCTGCTTGTGCCGTCGCCAGGAGCCAGCCTGCCACCCGGGGCGCCCGGCTGGCTATCGGCGGTAAGAGGGAGAGGATAGTGCTTGCCATGGCCCTGTGCTCATGGGAACCCGAATACGCGGAATAGCTCAGCAATACGCCAGCAAACGCGGCTGCCCCGCTTGGCGCGGCGTTGTCGAAGGGGTCCAGGCCGGGGTGCTGCCCCTGCGCATTGAACACCTGGGCCGACTCCCCCACCGAGTCGGACAACTTTCCGTCCACGATGAAACGCGAGCAGGCGGAGCTGATGAGCATTTCCGCGAGGCCATACCAGCGCCTCTTACCAGTGACGGCATACAGGGCCAGGAGACCGTCCGCACAGAACGCGTAGTCCTCGAGGAGACCCGTGATGCCGCGAGCGTGTCCGTCGTGGGAAACGCGCATCAGTACGTGCGGCCCGTTGACCCCCGTTGCTTCGCCCGTAGCCGTTGCTTCGCCGGTACCCGCTCCGTTGGCGGGCGCCGGCTGCCAGTGGACGCGGACCAGGTATTCGGCCACGCTTTCCGCTGCCACGACGAGTTCCGGCCTGTCCAGGATGGCCCCGGCTTCGGCGAGTGCGGCGACAGCAAGGCCGTTCCACGCTGCGACGACTTTGTCGTCCCGGGCGGGTTGCGGACGCTTTGAACGCGCGGCAAGGAGGACGGGCCGGACGCGGGCCCACAGCCGGGATTCGGGACCGGTCAGTTGCCGGCCCGGGTGCAGTGGCGATCCGAGGGCCGAGACCGTGCCCCGTGTGCCGATATTCATGAGCTTCGCAACGGCAGGTCCGTCGCCCGGACCGAGCGCTGCTTCGAGGTCCCCGGGCGTCCAAAGGTAGCTTGCACCTTCGTGGTGCACTCCCTCGATCACGGTGTCGGCATCGAGGGAGGACGCCAGGCCGTCAGGGGAAGCCGGGTCTCCCAGTCCGAGCGAGTCGAGCATCCAATCCGCCACCCGCGACGCAATGGTCGCCGCCTCCCCGGCCGGCAGCAGCCAATCCCCGCGCAGCCGCACCCAGTGGGCGTACACACGGAGAAGCTGGGCATTGTCGTAGAGCATCTTCTCGAAATGTGGCACGGACCAGTCCGCGGTGACTGAGTAGCGGGCGAATCCGCCGTCCAGTTGGTCGCAGAGCGCGGACCGGGCCATCGCGGCGAGCGTTCTTCCAGCCATGTCGCGCGCGGCGTCGGACGTTTCCGAAGGGACGGCACCATGGCGGACCAAGAACTCGAGTACCGCCGACGGAGGGAACTTCGGCGCGCCACCGAAACCACCGGCGTCGGGGTCTTCGGAGCGGGCCAGAAGCCGCACGGCGTCGGCAAGCAGGCTTTTGTCGAACTCTTCGCTTGGCTGGTCCAGGCGCACGCCTGAGGCCTGCTGGGCATTGGCCATGCCGGCGGCGAGCCGCCGGGCGTTCTGTTCGACGGCGTCCCGGCGTTCCAGCCAGGCCTCACGGACCGCTTCGAGAACCTGCCGGAAGGAGGGCCGGCCGGGCATCGGCTTGGGTGGAAAATAGGTGCCGGCGTGGAACGGCAGGCCCTCGGGCGTAAGGAAAACCGACATTGGCCAGCCCCCTTCGCCGCTGATCGCTTGGGTAGCCGCCATGTAAATCGAGTCGACGTCCGGCCGTTCTTCCCGGTCTACCTTGATCGCGACGAAGTTGGCATTGAGGTAGTCCGCGGTTTCCTGGTCTTCGAAGGACTCGTGGGCCATGACGTGGCACCAGTGGCATGCGGCGTAGCCGATGGACAGGAAGACCGGCACGTCGCGGGCAATGGCGAAGGCAAAAGCTTCGTCACCAAAGGGGCGCCAATGCACAGGGTTGTCGGCGTGTTGCCGAAGGTAGGCGGACGGTTCCGAACCGAGGGCGTTGGATGCTCCCGGCCATTCATGGCTTGTGCCCGGCTCAGCGGGCTCCTGCGCCTGCATCGCCATTCGCTTCTTCCGTGCCGGCGCCGTCGGCTCCAGCCTCGGGGCCGCCTTCAGCTGCTGCCCGGGCTTCCTCGACCTGCGCCCGGTAGCGGACCCGCCGGATGCGGCGGACCATGTCCACGATCAGGAAGGTGGTCAGCACCACGATGAACGCCGTCAGGATAAAACCCCACGTCCCCGGGGTCACCTGGTCTTCCGACAGGCCCGGACGCAATCCGGGACTCGGTTCCGGCGACGGAGTCGTGGCCAGCGTGATGAGAAAGTGGTGCACGGTTCAAACCTTCTGTGGGAGTTTCCAGCCGGGTTGGCGATTTCTACGCGAGATAGAAATCTCCGGCTGTCCTATCTTAGTCCTGCAAACAGGTCCTTTTCCGGCAGTTCGGTGGGGATCTTGGAATCAACCAAGGTGTAATCTTCCCAAGGCCACACCTTGCGCTGCATCTCCGGCGAGACCGCGAAAAAGAAGCCCAGGGGGTCAACCTGCGTCCGATGCGCGCGGAGCGCCTCGTCCCGCACCTCGAAGTAATCCCCGCAGTCCACCTGCGTTGTGGTGGTCTGCCGGCCGGGAGCGGGTGGCGTGTGGCCCTCGGCATCGGATTCCAGCCAGGCAGCCAAACGCTCTGCGTAAGGGGACTGCAGGCCGGCTTCTTCGAGGGCGAAATGCAGGGCCCGGAAACGGTTCGGGCTGAAGGCGCGGTCGTAGTACAACTTGCTGGGCTGCCAGCTTTCGCCGATCCCCGGGTATCGCTCAGGATCTCCGGCTGCATGGTAGGCCTCCACGGCCACCTTGTGCGCCATGATGTGGTCCGGGTGCGGGTAGCCGCCATTTTCGTCGTAGCTCACGATCACGTGAGGCTTGAAGTGCCGGACGAGCCTGACAAGCGGCGCCGCCGCGCGCTTAAGCGGCTGGAGCGCAAAGCAACCCCGGGGCAGCGGCGGCATCGGATCGCGGTCCGGCAGCCCAGAGTCGACGAAACCCAGCCAGCGCTGTTTGATTCCCAGCACTGCCGCGGCTTCGTTCATTTCCAGTCGGCGCGCTCCGGCCATGTCCCGCTTGGGGTGCGGCGCGGACTCCATGGCCGGGTTCTGGATGTCGCCGCGGGAACCGTCGGTGCATGTGGCCACCATGACGTCGACGCCGGAGGCCGCATACATCGCCATGGTCGCGGCGCCTTTGCTCGACTCGTCGTCCGGATGGGCGTGGACGGCGAGCAGCCGCAGCTGCGTGTCGGGGCTGGTGGATGTGCTCATCCGTTACGGTTCCTCTTTCCGGGCCTGTTTGGTCTTTCCGCGGACTTGCCTTGTGTTCGACGACGGCGCGAAGCCCACTAAACTGGGTTGGTGACTTCGGAGGACCCCTCGGGCGCGGCGCTGCCGTCAACTACCAGCCTAGCCAATCGCTACGGCGGCCAAAAGCGTGCCTTCGGCCGGAAGGCCAAACGCATCATCGTGATTGCGGCACTCCTCCTCGCAGTCGTGCTCCTGGCCTGGCTCACCCTTTTCCCGGCGCAGCCGAGTGTCTCCTTCAAGGACGTGGGATACAGCTCCACGGACGCCACCCAATCCGAGGTCGAATTCCAGGTCAGCAAGGATCCTGCCGCCACTGCGTCTTGCGCGGTCAAGGCCCTGGATTCGAAGTTCGCCGTGGTCGGCTGGAAGGTCGTGCGGATCGGCCCGAATCCGCCCACAGGAGGGGCGGACGGCGGCCGCACCACCATCCGGAGGACCATGCTGCGAACCGCATCCCAGGCCGTCTCCGCCGTCGTGGACAATTGCTGGATTACCGATAACGGCAAGTAACAAAGGTGTGACGCGGAACTCACCTAACTTGGGTTTATCCACAGGATTGACTACACTGGATCAATACCTTCACCCCGCTGGGTTGGTTTGCTGAGTTCCACAAGTGGCCAGCCCAGCGGGGTCTTTGCTTGTCAGATCCATAAAGGAGTAGTCCGTGTCGACCACCAACAGCGCGCCTGCAGCTTGGCTTACCCAGGACGCATATGACCGCCTGAAGGCAGAGCTGGACCACCTTTCCGGCCCTGGCCGTGCGGATATCGTGCAGAAAATCGAAGCCGCCCGCCAGGAAGGCGACCTCAAGGAAAACGGCGGTTACCATGCCGCGAAGGAGGAGCAGGGCAAGATCGAAGCCCGCATCCGCCAGCTGACCGTGCTCCTCCGGGATGCCCAGGTTGGCGAGGCCCCGGCAGACGACGGAATCGTCGAGCCCGGCATGCTCGTCGTTGCACGCATCGCAGGCGATGAAGAAACCTTCCTGCTCGGATCCCGCGAAATCGCCGGCGATTCCGATCTGAACGTTTTCAGTGAGAAGTCTCCGCTCGGCGTCGCGATCATCGGCCACAAGGAGGGCGAGAAGCTTAGCTACACCGCCCCCAACGGCAAGGAAATCCCGGTGGAGATCGTCTCCGCCAAGCCGTTCTCCGGCTAAACCCGCTTCCCTGGCGGATCACCGACTACCGCCAACGACGCCGGCCCTCCCCTTTGTGGGGCGGGCCGGCGTTTTGCGTCCCACAGGGCGCTACCGGCGGGAGCTATTCAGCGAGCGCTATTTGGCCGGCACTATTTGGCTGGGCGCAGGAGCACGGCGGCCAGTACTCCGCCGATTGCCCCGCCAAGGTGCGCCTGCCAGGAGACGAAGCCCATCACAGTGGGCAGCATCCCAAGGAGGATGCCGCCATAAAGCAGGAACAGCACCGCGGAGAGCAGGATTTGCCACCAGCTGTGGTTGAAGAAGCCCCGCACCAGCAGGAACGCGAAGAGGCCGAAGACCAGCCCGGACGCGCCGATGGTCACGCCTCCCCCGCCGAAAAACCACACCATGAGCCCTGAACCGAGCCAACTGAAGGCCAGTGCCGTGAGGAAGACCCGAAGGCCGGACAGGAACACCAGGAAGCCGAAAATCACCAACGGCAACGCGTTGGAGAGCAGGTGCCCGAAATTGGCATGGAGCAAGGGGAACGTGAGGATGTCGAAGACGCCGTCCAGGCTCCTCGGACGGAGCCCGAAGGTGCGGTTGAGGCTCCCGAGCAGCGCCGTGTTCAGCACCTCGATCACCACGAGCAGTGCGAGGAAACCGCCCATGAACAGCAGTCCCGCCCGGGCCCGCTTCGCCAGGGAAGCCCGGGACGGCGTGGGCCCTTCGCCGTTGACGTATAGCGCCATGGCCGGTTTCCCGTCAGTGCACGACGATCGGGTGGAAACCTTCAGCGCGAAGGGCGCCGAGGACCTGTTCGCTGTGCTCGTGGCCCTTGGTTTCGAGGTTGATCGTGATGGAGACGTCGCCCATGCTGATCGAACCACCCACGCGCGTGTGGTCCAGGCCGGTCACGTTGGCGTCATTTTCGGCGATGATGCGGGCAATGGTAGCCAAGGAGCCCGGACGATCGTCCAGCATCATTCGCACGGTCATGAAGCGGCCCGCGGCCGAGAGGCCGCGCTGGATGACCTTGAGCATCAGCATAGGATCGATGTTGCCGCCGGAGAGGATCACCGCGGTGGTTCCCGGATTTTCGATCTTGCCGTCCATGAGGGCCGCCACGCCGACCGCACCTGCGGGCTCGACCACCATCTTCGCGCGTTCCAGCAGGAAAATCAGGGCCCGGGCGAGCGAATCCTCGCTCACGGTGACGACGTCGTCCACGAGTTCGCGGATGATGCTGAACGGCAGTTGGCCCGGCCGGCCGACGGCGATGCCGTCCGCCATGGTGGAAACCTTCTTGAGCGGAACGAGCGCGTCGGCGGCCAACGACGGCGGGTAGGCGGCAGCGTTTTCGGCCTGCACGCCGATGATCCGGATCTCCCGGCCCAGCTCCCGGGCCTTTGCCTTGATGGCGACGGCGACGCCCGCCAGGAGGCCTCCCCCGCCCACACCCATCAAGACGGTGTCGACGTTGGGAACCTGCTCGAGGACTTCCAAGCCGACCGTGCCTTGGCCGGCGACGACGTCGACGTTGTCGAAGGGGTGGACGAACACGGCGCCGGTTTCATTGGCGTACCGCTGCGCTTCGGCGAGGGCTTCGTCAACGTTATGGCCATGCAGGACCACCTCGGCTCCGTGGCTTCGGGTCGCCGAAAGCTTCGGCAACGCGACGCCGAGGGGCATGTAAATGCGTGCTTTGATGCCAAGGCTCTTGGCAGCCACGGCAACACCTTGTGCGTGGTTGCCTGCCGAAGCCGCGACGACGCCGCGGCGCTTTTCTTCTTCGGACAGGCGCGCCATGCGCACGTACGCTCCGCGGACTTTGAAGGAACCGGCCCGTTGCAGGTTCTCGCACTTGAAGAAGACCTCGCCGCCCACCATGGCGCCGAGGGCCCGTGAGGACTCGATCGGCGTCTTGGTAATAATGCCCTCGAGCAACTCCTGCGCCTTGAGGACATCGTCCAGCGTGACGGGCAGGGTATCGAGGATATTCACGGGTTATTCTCCTTTGTTTGCGTCGGCTGCGGCGTTGTGGACCGAGGTCCGTTCCGCAGCCGTGTGCTGGGCGACGGATTGTTGGCCGTCGTCGTGCTTGGTACCGGGCGGGGTGCCGGGAGCGGGAACGTCCTTGATGGATGGATCTCCATCCGGGTCCGGTGTTGCCTCCGGTGTTGCCGCTCCAGCGACAGCGTACGCCGCCATAAGCCCTTCATCATGTTCCCACGTCCGCGCGGCAATATAGCGAATCGCCGTGTTTGCTACGGCCAGCAGAGGCACTGCGAAGAGTGCGCCGGGGATACCGGCGAGGTAGGACCCTGCGGCGACGGTCAGGATCACAGCGACCGGATGGAGCGATACGGCCTTGCCCATGACGAGGGGTTGGAGGATGTGGCTTTCGAGCTGCTGCACGAGAAGCACAATGCCCATCATGAAGAGGGCGTTGACCGGGCCGTTGGCAACCAAGGCCAAGAGCACTGCGATGGCTCCGGTCACGAGGGCACCCACCACCGGAATGAACGAGCCAATGAAGACCAAGACCGCCAACGGCAGGGCAAGGGGCACCTGGATGAGCGCGGCGCCGACGCCGATGCCGAAGGCGTCCACGAATGCCACGAACATTTGGATACGCGCGTAGCTGACCATTGAGGACCAGCCGCGGCGCCCTGCGCCGTCGGTAGCGGCACGGGCTCTGCGCGGCAGGAGGCGGACGAGGAAGCGCCAAATCCTTGATCCCTCAAGCAGGAAGAAAATCAGGATGAAGAGGGCAAGCACCATACCGGCGGCGAAGTGGCCCGCGGTGCTGCCAAACGACAAGGCACCACTGAGGATACTGCTGCTATTGTTCTGGAGCGCGGACGTGGCATCTTCGATGTACTTGTCGATCTGGTCCGCCGTGAGGTGCAAGGGCCCGTCGGCAAGCCATCCCTGAACTTGCTGGATACCCGCCAGGGCCTCCAGCCACAATTCGCCGAATCCCACGGCGAGCTGCCTGCCGACCAAGGCGAGCGCTCCTGCTATCACTGCGAGGAAACCCACCACAGTAATGGCGACGGCCAATCCGTGCGGCATCCTGAGCCTCGCCAGCCATACAGTCACAGGGTAGAGCAGTCCGGACAGAAGTGAGGCAACCATGATGGGGATGATGAGGAAGCTGACCTTCCCCAGCAGCCAAATGAACGCACCTCCCACCAGGACAATCAGCCCGATGCGCCACGACCATGCGGCTGCAATCCGGACCCCGTAAGGGATGTCCTCGGCAATCTGGTGCTCCGCGGAGACCGGAGCCATGACTTGTGTCGGATCCTTTTCTGGCGTCATTCCCCCATAATTCCCCAGCGGATGCCGGATGGGAAACCTGCCTACGGCGTGCCCACGATTCCCCAGCGCATGGTGAAGCTCTCTCCCGGTTCGAGCCACCGCAGGCCCTCCCCCGAGTTGAAGGCGTTCGCGGGGCCGGTCATTGGTTCAATCGCCACGGCCCTCGAGCGGCCCGGAAAGGTGTCGGTGACGAAGACCTGGACATAGGCGCAGCTCACGTCCTGTTCCAAGGTGACGCTTCGCCCATCCGCCGCCGACAAGGTGTGGCGGGCCACGCCGTCATCGTACTCCAAGTCGGTTAACGCGACATCGATGTCGAGACCGGCCAGAGACCGGCCACCGCTGAGATCAAAGCCGCCTTCGACAGGCGCGGACGTGCGCGGGATCAGCTGCTGGTCCACGACGAGACGCCTGCCCGCGTGGACTGTCAGTACCGTTTCTTCCGGCGGAACGTCCCCCACCCGCAAGTAGGGATGCGCTCCCAAAACGAACGGCGCCCGGGACGCACCGTCGTTGATGAGGGTCTGCGAGACCCTCAAGGCGAGGTCGGAGTCGATTTCATACCGCACCTGGTGCCGCGCAAGGAAGGGGTAGCCGTGTTGCGGGAAAATCACCGCTTCAAGGGTTACCGAGAATTCGTCCTGCATTACCAGGGCATATCCGGAATTCCGAAGGAGGCCGTGGCTGGCGTTGTTGCGCGATACTTCCGTGATGTCCAGTTGCTGCTTCTTGCCGTCGAGGTACCAGGTTCCGTTTTCGATCCGGTTTGCCCACGGTGCCAAGGTGATGCCTGCTGCGCCAGGGGGAAGCTGCGCGTCCCCGTAGCTTTCCGTCAGCTGGGTGCCGGCGCGGCTGAATAGCCGCAGGCCGGCTGCCAGCTCGGTGACGACGGCGAACGCGTCACCCCGGCGGATTTCGAACTGGCGGCCGCTCGCGCACCGGCGGGAAAGGGTTTCTTCGCCTCGCGGGGAGGAGGGAATGGTCGATGGCATGGCACCACCGTACTGCACGGGGTTACCCACTCTGTGCGATAACCGTGACACGCACGCTATCGGTAATGTTCCTTTTTGTTAGATATTTTGCTTTTTTGAGCACTTTATGCGACCATAGGATGCATGACGCGCCTTACCAGCACACACCTCGCCGATGGCCGGGAGCTCATCTACTTCGACGATCCCGGCTCGCCACAGCGCGCCCCCGAATCCCTCGTCGACCATCGGGAGCTACCGACGCGCGGCGAACCGGGCGAGGTCCGCTACGACGCCTTGAGTGGCGAGTGGGTTGCTGTCGCGGCACACCGCCAAACCCGGACGCATTTGCCCCCCGCGGACCAGTGCCCCATCTGCCCCACCACTGCGGCGAATCCTTCCGAAATACCTGCGCCGGACTACGACGTCGTGGTGTTCGAGAACCGGTTCCCCTCGCTCGGGCCGGCAGTAGGCCAGATCTCCGAGGACCTCCACTGGGGCACGTCGGGGCCGGCGTACGGCCGCTGCGAAGTGGTCTCCTTTACACCGAGCCACACCGGGTCCTTTGCCGAACTCGGCGAAACCAGGGCCCGGACCGTTATCGAGGCCTGGGCGCAACGGACAGCGGCCCTCAGCGCACTTCCGGGGATCCAGCAAGTCTTTCCATTTGAAAACCGGGGCGCGGACATCGGCGTCACCCTGCACCATCCGCACGGGCAGATCTACGCCTACCCCTACGTCACTCCCCGGGCAGGAAGCCTGGCCGCGCAGGCCGGCCGGTATTTCGAGGGTTCCAACGGCAAGGAATCGCTCACATCGTCCATCCTCGCCTCGGAAAGGAACGACGGCAGCCGGATGGTACTCGAGGCCGAGCACTTCAGCGCCTACGTGCCCTTTGCCGCGCGCTGGCCGCTCGAGGTGCATTTGGTCCCGCACCGGCAGGTTCCGGACCTCGCCGCACTGAACGGCGAAGAGCGGGACGAACTGGCCCACGTCTACCTCGAATTGCTCAAGCGCCTGGACGCCCTCTATCCCACGCCGACGCCCTACATTTCCGCATGGCACCAAGCCCCGCTTGACGCCGCCCTCCGCCAGTCAGGACACCTGCACCTGCAACTGACCTCCCCTCGCCGTGCCGCCGACAAGCTCAAGTACCTTGCCGGTTCCGAGGCCGCCATGGGAGCCTTCATCAACGACACCACACCCGAATCCGTGGCAGAACGCCTACGTGCCGTTGCCGGCGATTCGGAGCGAGCCATCCCGGAAGGGGCTTCAGCATGACCTCCACCCCCGAAGCCCCGGCAGCGGTCGCGCTGGGCGCGCAGTTCGAGGCGACTTTCGGGTCGACGCCCGACGGCGTGTGGCAAGCGCCGGGGCGCGTGAACCTCATCGGTGAGCACACCGACTACAACGAGGGCTTCGTGCTCCCCTTCGCCATCGACAGAACGGCCAAGGTCGCCATCCGCGTGCGAAACGACTCGCGTGTCCGCCTGCTGTCCACCTTCGGCGAGCAAGGCCTGGTTGATACAGACCTGGCCACCCTGGCCCCAGGCTCAGCCAAGGGCTGGACGAAGTATCCTCTCGGCGTGGCTTGGGCTATGCAACAGCGTGGAATCCAGGTGCCGGGATTCGAACTGCTCATGGACTCGGACGTCCCGCTCGGCGCAGGCCTGTCGTCGTCGCACGCGATCGAGTGCGCGGTCATCTCAGCCCTCAACGAGCTAACGGGAGCCGGGCTGGGTGCCGAAGACATGGTGCTCGCCACGCAAAGGGCCGAGAACGATTTCGTGGGGGCACCCACCGGAATCATGGACCAGTCGGCGTCGCTGCGGGGGTCAAAGGGTCATGCGGTCTTCCTCGATTGCCGCGACCAAAGCGTACAGCTTGTCCCGTTCGACGCCTGGGACGCCGGTCTCGTAATGCTCGTCATCGACACCAAGGTGTCCCATTCGCATGCGGACGGAGGCTACGCCTCCCGCCGCGCCGCGTGCGAACTCGGTGCCCAGGTCCTTGGGGTGACGGCCCTCCGCGACGTCGGAATCGGGGACCTTGAGGAAGCCAGCGGGCTCCTTGACAACACCACGTTCCGGCGCGTTCGGCACGTCGTCACCGAAAACGACAGGGTCCTGCAGACCGTTGACCGGCTGGTCGCCGAAGGCCCCGGCAGCATCGGCCCGTTATTGGATGCAAGCCACGCATCCATGCGCGACGATTTCGAGATCTCCTGCCCGGAACTCGACCTTGCCGTCGAGACCTCACGGGTCCACGGCGCCATCGGCGCCCGCATGACGGGCGGAGGCTTCGGCGGCTCTGCCATCGCCCTCACCCCGGCGGGACGCGAGCAGGAGGTGCGCAACGCCGTCGTACACGCCTTCGTGGCGGCCGGATTCACGACGCCGGACATCTTCACCGTGACGCCCGCGGCAGGAGCTGCGCGGCTCTCCTAGAGGCGGACTCATGCCGGCCTCTAGAGGCGGGCCCACGGGCGGGCTCGTCATGGGCCGACGCCGCCTGGGCCGGGCCCGCCCTGCCTCCCCGGCGTAAGCTGGGGACATGTCCGAGGCCGTCATTGTTTCCACCGCAAGGAGCCCCATCGGCAGGGCCTTCAAAGGCTCACTCAAGGATGAACGCCCCGACGATCTGGCCACTGCCATGGTGAACGCGGCGCTGGCCAAGATCCCAGGATTCGATCCCGGCTCGGAGGACGGCCGCGGCCTCGATGACATCTACCTCGGCTGCGCCGAACCCAGCGGGGAAGCCGGTTCGAACATGGCCCGGGTGGTGGCTGTCCTGGCCGGACTCGACACCGTCCCCGCCGTCACCGTCAATCGTTTCTGCGCCTCGAGCCTACAGACCCTGCGAATGGCTTTCCACGCCATCAAAGCCGGGGAAGGCCACGCCTTCGTGGCCGCCGGCGTCGAATCCGTATCGCGGTACCAGAACTGGGTAGGCGCCGGCGAGACCGACACGAGCATGCATAACCCCTTATTCCAGATGGCCCGCGCACGCACCGCAGCCCGTGCGGCGTCGAACACGCCGTGGACCGATCCGCGCCTCGGGGGCCGAATGCCCGACGTGTACATAGCCATGGGCCAGACCGCAGAAAACGTCGCCACGAGCTACGGCATCAGCCGCGAAGAGCAGGACCTATGGGCGGTGCAGAGCCAGCATCGCGCCGAAGCCGCTATCGCCTCCGGCTTCTATGCCCGGGAGATCACTCCCTATACCCGCAAGGACGGAACCGTGGTGGACAGGGACGATTCGCCGCGCGCCGGAGTCACCCTTGAAGCTGTACGCGCCTTGGAACCCGTCTTCCGGCGTGACGGCACAGTGACCGCCGGCAACGCCTGCCCGCTCAACGACGGCGCGGCCGCCGTCGTTGTCATGAGCGAGCTGCGCGCCAAGGACCTCGGCCTCGAGCCCATCGCCCGCATCGTTTCGACCGCCGCCAGTGCCCTCTCCCCTGAACTCATGGGCATGGGGCCGGTGGAATCATCCCGCCGCGCCCTGGCGTTGGCAGGCTTGACCATGGCGGACATCGACCTCGTGGAACTCAACGAAGCGTTCGCCATCCAGGTAGTGGCCAGTGCCCGCGAGCTGGATATCGACCCGGACAAGCTGAACGTACACGGAGGCGCCATCGCCCTCGGCCATCCTTTCGGAATGACCGGAGCCCGAATGACCTCCACCTTGCTCAACGGACTCCGCGAGCGCGACGGAACGCTGGGCCTGGCGACGTTGTGCGTCGGCGGGGGCCAGGGAATGGCCGTGGTCTTCGAACGGCTGTCCTAGCCGGCGCGGAGGCTAGTCGTCGCGGAGGCTAGTCGTCGCCGCGGAGGATGGCCAGCAAGCGGATAATCTCCACATAGAGCCAGACAAGGGTGACCGTCAAGCCAAACGCGGCGGTCCAGGAGTACCTCTGCGGAGCGCCCTGCCGAACACCCTGCTCAATGCTCGTGAAGTCCATGACCAGGGAGAACGCCGCCAGGCCAATGGCGAGCAGGCCAATGAACACGCCCAGCGGGATGCCGAAGATGTGGACGCTAGTGCCCAGTCCGAACGGAGTCTGGACGACGCCGGTCCACACCAGGACCATGTTGATCACCGCGAAGACGAAATAGCCGAGCATCGCGATCATGAAGAAGCGCACGGCCTTGGGCGTCGCACGCACCTTGCCGCTCTTGAAGAGCGCGAGCGTCACGCCGAACACCGCCAAGGTTCCGACGACAGCCTGGAGGCCGACGCCCGGGTACAAACCGTCAAGCAAGCGCGTCAGGCCGCCAAGGAAAAGACCCTCAAGACCGGCGTAAGCGAGGATCAGCGCCGGGGACGGCTGCTTCTTGAATGTGTTGACCATTGCCAACGCAAAGCCGCCCAAGGCACCGACCACCATCAGGAGGCTGGCGGTACCGGGCGCCACGAAGAGGGCGACGGCCGCGCCGAGCAACAGCACCACGAGGCACGCCGTGGTCTTCACAATGACATCGTCAAAGGTCATGCGCCCGGTCTCGGCCGGGCCGGCCGCGGGCTGGTTGTACATGTGCTGCAGCTGGTCCGGGCTCATCTGCTGGCCGGGACCCATCTGCGGAGCCCAGGAAGGCTGGTTCACACTGCCGTATTGGGGCTGGCCGTAGTGGCCTTGCGCCCGGCCATACTGGCCCTGGCCGTAAGGGTAGCTGGGAACAGGAGGAGCCTGGGTTGCCCCACGGAAATTCTTTCCATTGAAGATCGGATTACCGCCGAGTGCCATGATGGATGTCCTTCATTGTTTGGGTGCGAAGTGATAGTTCACGCTACCAATTCCCACGCCCCACTCGCTGCGAAAGTTCCGCGCCCTATTCTGCCGGCACTCCCGGTGATTTCCGGGGGTGCCGGCAGAACCGTTATCCGACGCCCAAGTACGCTTCCTTGACCGCCGGGTTGGCGAGGAGTTCCTTGCCTGTTCCCCTGTGCGTGATGGACCCGGTCTCCAGGACGAACGCCCGGTGCGCCCGGGCTAGGGCCTGGTTGGCATTTTGTTCAACCAGGAGAACCGTTGTGCCTTGGTTGTTGATCTCCGTGACGATCTTGAAAATCTGCCGGATGAACTGCGGGGCGAGGCCCATGGAAGGCTCGTCCAGCAAGAGCAGTTTCGGGTTGGACATTAACGCCCGGCCAATGGCGAGCATCTGTTGCTCGCCACCACTCATGGTTCCGCCCAGCTGCCTGCTGCGCTCCTTCAAGCGCGGGAAAAGGTCGAAGACGCGGTCAAGGTCTTCGGAGATCTTCGTCCGGTCCTTTCGGCCATAGGAGCCCATGTCGAGGTTTTCCATCACCGTCATGCCGGGGAAGATTCCGCGGCCTTCCGGCGCCTGCGAGATGCCTTGGACCACCCTGATGTGCGCCTTCATCCGGGTGATGTCCTTGCCGGCGAACATGATGGAGCCGGAAGACGGATGCAGCAGTCCCGAGATGGTCCTCATGGTGGTGGTTTTGCCCGCACCGTTGGCACCGATGAGCGAAACGATCTCGCCCTCTTCGACACCGAATGACATGTCCGAGATGGCTTGGATCCGGCCATAGTGGACGGACACGTTCTTTAGCTCAAGCAACGTCATCTTCAGGCTCCCCGAGATAGGCGGAAATAACTTTCGGGTCGTCGCGAATGACCTTCGGCACCGCGTCCGCGATCTTCTTGCCGAACTCCAGGACCACGATCCTGTCGGTAACCCCCATTACCAATTTCATGTCGTGTTCGATAAGCAGCACCGTGTAGCCATCGTCGCGAACTGTCCGGATGAGAGCCATGAGCTCTTCTTTTTCCGCGGGGTTGAATCCTGCGGCCGGTTCATCCAGGCACAAGACCTTCGGATCGGTCGCCAGAGCCCGCGCGATTTCCAGCCGACGCTGGTAACCGTAGGGCAGGTGCCTCGAGAGGAAATGGGCGTGATCGGCGATGCCCACGAATTCAAGCAACGCCATGCCCCGGTCAATCGCGGTCCGCTCTTCCCGGACGTGCGTGGGAAGGCGCAATAAGGCCCCGCCGACGCTCGTGCGGTGCCGCGCGTCGAGCCCGACGACGACATTTTCAAGGGCGGTCATCTCACCGAAAAGGCGGATGTTCTGGAAGGTCCGCGCAAGTCCCCGCCGGGTGATCTTGTGTTGGGGCAGGCCGTTGAGGAGCTGCCCTTCCAGGAAGACCTTGCCCGACGTCGGCTTGTACACGCCCGTCATGGCGTTGAAGCAGGTTGTCTTGCCAGCACCATTGGGGCCAATCAAGCCCAGGATTTCGCCACGATTGATATCGAACGTGACGTTATCCAAGGCCGTCAGCCCGCCAAACTTGATGGTGAGGTCTTGGACTTGAACCAGGGCCTCGCCCACCTTGGTGGTGATTTCACGCTCCGGGGCTACCTTTTCGGCGACCTCGAGGTCCACGCCCTGCTCCTTGAGCGCATCGACGTCGATCTCCGGTTCAATCGCTTCGCCCGCTTCACTCATTGCCGGCCCCCTTCCCAGGTTCTGCGGCTACTCTGCCGGTAACTGGACCTCCGCCCAGGACGCCCTTGAGCTTGTTGTAGGCCAGGCGCCCGTAGGCGAGAAGGCTCTGGCGCGCCGGGAGGATTCCCCCGGGACGGAAAATCATGATGATCACCAGGGCCGCACCAAAGATCAAATACTTGAACTCGGCGATCGCGGTGAACCGGAGGGGAATATATGCCACGAGCGATCCGCCAAGAAGTGCGCCGACCTTGTTCCCCGTGCCGCCCATAACAACGGCGGCGACGAACAGGATGGAGGTCGCGATATCGAATTTCTGGTTGTTGACGAAGCCCACTTGGCCGGCAAACAAAGCTCCCGAGAGTCCGCCCACGGAAGCGCCGATAGCGAATGCCCACACCTTGTATTTGAACGTAGGCACACCCATGATTTCCGCGGCGTCTTCATCTTCGCGGATAGCAATCCACGCCCGACCCACACGGCTACGCTCGAGGTTTCCGGCCGCAAGGAGCACCAGGATAATGATGGTTAGCGTGAACCAGTACCACGGAGTTCCGTTCGAGTTCTGGAAGATCGTCTGGCCGGCCGAATCGGTTCCCGGCGGGTGGCCCACATTCTGGAAACCGACCTGGCCTTTCATCGCAGGAATGATGGTCGCCAGAATACGCACGATCTCACCAAACCCAAGCGTGACGATGGCCAAATAGTCGCCACGTAGGCGAAGGGTCGGCACACCGAGGAGCACACCGAAGAACATTGTGACGGCCATTGCCAAGGGAAGCGTCCAAAGGTACGGGATGTGCACATATGACGAGTCCGGGCTGGTGAACATTGCCGCGGTATAGGAGCCCAGGGCGAAGAATGCCACGTAACCCAAATCCAGGAGGCCCGCATAGCCGACCACAACGTTCAAACCAACAGCCACCAAGGCATAAACAGACATTTGCGCGAGCGCAATTTGCCAGTTGTTGCCCGGTTCCGTCGTGATCAACGGTGGATTGAGGATCGGGAGCAAGTAAGCAATCACCACAACGACAATCAGGATCAACCATTGGGTCTGCCGAGGCAGTGCATTCCACTTATCTCCGAGTCCCGGGAACCAGCCTTTGCGGGGTTTTCCCTTGGCCTCGCGCTCGGCCCTATCCTGGGTCGCAGCATCATCCGGAATAAGGGTGGGGCCATCTGTAGTGCTCATGCCTTGCTCTTTCCTAGCGAGCTACCCAAGATACCTTCGGGTCGCACAATCAATACCAAAACCAGGACCACGAAGGCGACAACGTCGGTCCATTGCGAACTGCCCAACAGCACCTGGCCGTAGTTACCGATCAAACCGATCAGAAGCCCGCCCAGCAGGGCGCCGCGCACGTTGCCGATACCCCCGAGTACAGCTGCGGCGAACGCCTTGACGCCAAGGATGAACCCGCCGTTGTACTGCACGCCGGAGGGGATTTTCATGACGTAGAACAAAGCGGCCGCTCCAGCCAGGATGCCTCCGATGATGAACGTTGTCACAATGATTTTTTCCTTGTTGACACCCATCAGAGTGGCGGTGTCCGGATCCTGCGCAACGGCGCGGATGCCGCGACCGGTGCGGGACCGCCTGATGAATTGGTCGGTGGCGATCATCAGGATAATTGCGGCAATGACAATAACCACCTGTTGCGAATCGATAATCGTCCCGAACACGTCGAAAATTGCCAACGGGCGGAACATCGTCAGCGCAGCCTCCGGGCTCGGTCCGCGCCACCAGTAGATGGTGTACTGAATAGCGAAGGAAACACCGATTGCCGTAATGAGGAATGCCAGGCGTGGCGCCTTGCGGGTGCGCAATGGTTTATATGCCACCCGTTCCACAATTACGGCCATAAGCGCCGAGGCGATAATGGCGACGACGAGGGCAAGGACCAGGTTTCCCACAATTGCCCAGAAAGCGAGTTTTGGAGCGGACGGCCCGAAATTCAGGGCGCTGAGGGTAAAGAACACTCCGTAGCAGCCCGTGATAAATACCTCGGAGTGGGCGAAATTGATGAGGTTGAGGACGCCGTAAACCAAGGTGTAGCCAAGGGCAACCAACGCGTAGATGGCCCCAAAGGTCAACCCGTCAAAGGTGGAACTCCAGAAGTTCTCGGTGAATGAGTTTACGTCGAAGGTGATCCACGTGTCGTCCATGGGGACAGCACCGGAGTGGAGCAGGCTGGGAATTACTTCGCTAATCATGGCACTTCCTGATGTAGTCAAAGAAAATGCTGAGGGTCCGCACGGATGCCAACCCCCAGCATTCAGATGGCCTTCCGGCTTTACTTGCCGATCACGCCGATCGGAACAATCTTGCCGTTCTCAACCTTGTAACCGTAAACATCAGGCGTTGCCAGTTCACCGGTTGAATCCCACTTGTAATGCTTCGACAGGCCGTCCGCGTCGTAGGACTTGACCCACGACAGGAGGTCGGGCCGCGACTGCTTGCCCTTGTCGATACCTGCGAGCAGAACGGTAGCGGCGTCGTAACCTTCAATGGAGTACGTTCCGGGCTCCGCGTTGTTCAGTTTCTTGTACTCGGATTCGAAGCTCGGAATCAGCTCGCCGGGGATGCAGGGGCACGTGAAGTACGAATTGGACGACGCGTCGCCGGCCTGCTTGATGAACTGGTCATCCTTCACGCCATCCGGGCCAACGAATGCCCCAGTGAATCCCTTGCCGACCAACTGCTGGTCGAAGGGAGCGCCTTCTGCGTAGTAGCCGGAGTAGTAGACGGTGTCGGCCTTCGAGTTCATGATCTTGGAAATCACGGCTGAGAAGTCCTTTTGGCCCGTGACTACCTTGTCAGAACCGACCATCGCCGAACCAAGCGCCTGGGACGTCGTGGTTCCCAGGCCGATGCCGTAGTCGGAGTCGTCCTGGACCACGTAGACCTTCTTTGCCTTCAGCTTGTCCGTGAGGAACTTAGCTGCCGCCGGGCCTTGGACGGCGTCATTGCCGAGGGCACGGAAGAAAGTGGTCCAGCCGTTCTTCGTCAGGCCTGGGTTGGTGGCAGACGGCGTGATGTGGACCAGGCCCTTCTGCTCGAAGATGTTGCCGGTGGCCTTTGATTCGCCGGAGAAGGGCAAGCCGACCACGCCGATGATGTCCGGCTCGGAAACGATCTGCGTCACGGGACCGGTGGCCTTGTTCGGGTCGCCTTCAGTATCGAACTTCTTGAACTGCACCTGGCAGCCGGGGTTGTTGCTGTTGTGCTGGTTGATGGCCAACTGGATGCCATTGAAGATGTTGATGCCCAACTGGGCGTTGGATCCGGTCTCCGCACCCGCATAGGCAATAGTGGTGGTCGACGGGCAGGAAGCCTTGCCATCGCCCGCGGGCAAGACCGCGCCGGCAGGCACGTCGACCTTGGAAATCGCGGGAATGTTGACCCTGCCACCGGCAGCCGATGTGTCCGTTGTGCTGGGGCCGCTCTGGTTGGCACAGCCAGCCACGAGCATGCCAAGCGTGGCTGCCGCAGCTATCGCTGAAATGACGTTCTTCCTGTACATAAATGGCCTCCGCGCGGGATCTGATTCATGGTCATTCGCCCGAAGCGGGTTTCACTTCGAACATGTTCCATGAGAGTACTACCAATTTTGTGTCGGAGAACACATTTGCAGGTCAGGATTTAATAACGGTGATTCGCCGTTGGACGCGGGCAACTCTTGGTGTGAACTCTTTGTAAATTCCAGCCACGGCAAAGTCGGGTATCGAAGATTTCGCGCTGCGAGGATCGTTGGAGAGCTGGCATATTGAATCTGTGCCCCAGCCGGGACTCGAACCCGGACTGAGCGGATTTTAAGTCCGCTGCCTCTGCCAATTGGGCTACTGGGGCGCCCGGACAATCCTAGCGCAGTCCGCGCTAACCAGTGGCCTGGAACGGGGAGGCATAGCGGAAGGTGCCCGTGGCGCCGTCGGGCCATGCTGTCAGCGGAAGCAGCTGGAACTGGTCCCCCCAGCCCGGTTCGGGAGCCTCGATGCCCAGCCGGCTGGCCGGAAGGTACCCGAAACGCGGATAGTAAACAGTGCTGCCGAGCAGCGCGATCCCCGGTTCGCCTACCTCCTCAGCGCGGCGGGCGGTTTCCCGCAGGAGGGCAGAGCCGATGCCCCGGCCCTGCAGGTGTGGCTGGACGCTGATGGGACCAAGACCGAGGAGTTCAAGGCTGCCCGCCCATGCCCGGGTGCTGATGACGTGGCCCACGATCTCCCCGCCGATTTCGGCGACGATACTCAATCCGGGCAGGTATTCCTCGCATTCGAACAGTTGCCGCAGGAGCTCCACCTCCGAAGGCACTCCTGCGACCGGTAATCCTGTGGCCGGGCTGATGGAGAAAGCGGTGGCCGTGAGTTCCAGGATCTCCTGCCGGTCCGCCGGATTTTCACTTCGGAGCACGACGCCTTGCGACAGCAGGCGCAGCACCCTCATCGCGCGTTCCCGCTCGGCGGATGGAACCAGGAGGTGGTCGTGGTGGAAACCGGCCAGGACGTTGCAGCCGATACCCGCTGTAGTCAATGCCGAACTTACCGCCGCGGTCAGGCCCACCGCCTCCAACGCCGAATGGACCTGCAAGGTGATCCAGGCTGCCACGAAATCGTAGGACAGTCCGAGCCTCTCCGCTTCATCGCGCCGCAGGACCACCGTCAGGCCCTCCGCTTCCCGGACTGCCGCTTCGACGGCACCCTCAAGCGGCCTGCCGTGCGGCCATAACGCGTAGACGTAATCTCCCTCCCGAAGCGAAGGATGCATGGACGTCAGGAGGGTTGTCAGATCACCTTCGCCAGCCATGCTGCCAGTCTAGGTGCACGTGGAACCGACAGGAACGAACGACGACGGCGGCCGCCCCGGCCGCTTGAATCGTGCGGTGAGGGCGGCCGCCGTCGGGCAACCGGTTATTCTTTGGCTTACTTGGCGTCGGCCGTGACCGGCGCCTTGGTCTCAGCGGGAGCCGGTGCGGGTGCCGCGGCCGGCTTCGGGGCGGGAGTCGCCGCGGCGACGAAGGCGCCGCGCGGGTTGTCCAGGTCCCGAAGCTGGGTGGTGTCACGACCCATGGTCATGCCCATGATCCAGTTGACGATCACGCGGACCTTGCGCTCTCCCGTCGGGATGGCCATGCCATGGTAGCCACGGTGTGCCAGCCAGGCGAGTCCGCCCTTGAGGCCGATGCGGCCCAGGAGGTTGATGTTGGCGACGCCCTTCCATTCACCGAAACCGGCGACTGCGCCGAGGTTCTTGTGCTTGTAGTCGTGCATCGGCTTGTCCCAGCGGGAAGCCCACAGGTTCTTGGCGAGGCGCTTGGCTTGGCGCAGCGCGTGCTGGGCGTTGGGAACACAGGTGCCGTCCGGCAGGCCGTTTCCAGTGAGGTCGGGAACAGCGGCGATGTCGCCTGCAGCCCAAGCATTCTCGACGATGCCTTCGTCGCCGGCGATCCGAAGGTCCGGGAGGACCTTGACGCGGCCGCGGGGTTCCAGCGGGAAGTCGGTGGAACGGATCATCGGGTTGGCCTGCACGCCTGCGGTCCAGACAAGCGTGTCGGCTTCGAATTCCTGGGCCGGGGTCTTGTCCGGCAGGTTGATGAGCTTGAGGCTGCCCTCGGCGTTGTCGAGGGAGGTGTTGAGGAGGACTTCGATGCCGCGGCTGCGCAGGTGTTCGACGACCCACTCGGCCTGGGCTGCCGTGACCTCGGGCATAATCCGGCCCATGGCTTCAACGAGGACGAAGCGGACTTCTTCCTGGCTGATGCGGCTGTTGTCCTTCACGGCGGCGCGCGCCAGGTCTTCCATTTCGGTGATGCACTCGATGCCTGCGAAGCCACCGCCGACGACCACGAAGGTCAGCGCCTTGGCGCGTTCCGCGGGATCCGTCATGGTGGAGGCGACCTCGATGCGCTCAAGGACCTTGTTGCGGAGCGCGACGGCTTCTTCGATGGTCTTCAAGCCGATGCCTGCGTCCGCGAGGCCCTTGATGGGGAACGTGCGGGTAATGGCGCCAGCTGCAACCACGACGTCGAAGTACGGGATCTCGAAGGGTTCGCCACCGTCGGCCGGGGCAACAACCGCCGTACGGTTGGCATGGTCGATGCCGGTGACACGGCCCTGGATCAGCTCGGTTTGCTTGAGGTGCTGGCGGTGGGAGACGACGGCGTGGCGGGCCTCGATGTTGCCGCCTGCCACTTCGGGAAGGAAGGGCTGGTAGGTCATGTAGGGAAGGGGATCGACGACGGTGACGATGCCGCCTGCATTTGCGATCTTCTTCTGAAGCTTGAGTGCTACGTAAAGGCCGACGTATCCGCCGCCGACAACGAGAACACGGGGACGGTCAATGAGCTCAGGGGAGGTTGCCATAGCAATAGGGTACAACACTTTGTGAAAATCTTCACTAACTTACGGATTTGCCGTCCTGACCGCTTCCGGGACTACTTGCGTGGTCTTGGATCCACCACCTCCATGGGGCCGCTCTCCGGTTCCGCGGGCTGTCCGGAGGAGTTCACGTAGGTACGTCTAAGCTGGACCGCTCCAACCCCAATGATGGCCACGAAGAGCACGCCAAACCCGATGACAACGGCGGCCGGAATGGCGGTATCCACTTCCGCGGGCGCCTTCGCTGCCGGAACGGTCGGGTTCGGCAGGGTGGGTGTCGGGGCGCTGGCTTTGATGGTGGCTTCGGGCGTCGGAGTGCTGAAATCCCCGCGGCGATGCACCCGGATCCAATCCGCGATGGAACCGACGGGATTGCTCGCCGCCTCGGGAACGTCGGCCTTTAGTGCGGCTTCGGCGTCGAGGATTCCATAGCCGTAGATCGGATCCTTGCCGGGCCTGCCGGCATCTTTCGCGGTGGATACGATCCGGTTGATCACTTGCTTGGCGCTCATGTCCGGCCATTTCGAGCGGATAAGGGCGGCGACACCTGAGACGATCGGCGCGGAGCCCGATGTCCCGGCCCAGTCCTCATAGGTGCCGTCGGGAAGCCCGCCCACGAGCTCCTCCGCAGGTGCGGCGACCCCGATGCTGATTCCTTGCGAGGACGCGTCGACGCTCGCCGTGCGGTTTCGATCAAGGCCGGCCACGGTCAACACCCCGGGGATGGTGGCAGGGGCGCCCACCTGGACGTTGCCCCCAATCCTGTTTCCTGCCGCCGCGACGATCACCACGTCCTTCTGCTCGGCGTAGAGGAATGCAGCGTCCCAGTTCTGCGGCCAATCGGGCGAGGTGCTTCCCAGGGAAATGTTGATGACCTTGGCACCATTGTCTACTGCCCACCGCACTGCGTCCGGAATCTGCTCCTGGTCCGACTTGCCTGCGGGATTCGGAGAACCCAGCCACGCGGAGACCGAAAGGATCTGCGCTTGGGGCGCCACACCGACAATCCCGTCCGGTCCGGGTCCGGGACCGGGGGGTTGCGGGTCGGCCGGCGGGGAGGGATCGGGGGCGGCGTGGCCCCGCCCGGCAAGCAGCGTGGCGACGAGCGTCCCGTGCTCCGGCTTGGATCCGATGCTCTTCTGTCCGTCAGGATCGCCGGCTCCGGAAGCGTCGGTGCCGCCGACCACCGCGCCTTTGAGGTCCGGATGATTTCCGTCCACGCCGCTATCGATAATGGCAACCTTCACGCCGGCGCCCTTCGATACCTGCCAGGCTGCCGAGATCCCGTATTCGCCGAGCCAGTATTCCTTGTCCCGCCAGGAGTCCGCGGAGGCCGCCGGGGCAACGGACAAACCCACGCCGCCCATCGCCAGCATTACCGCCAATACGGCCGAGGCGACACGCCCGCGCCCCGGGTTTCCAAAAACCATCAGTGAATGCCGCTGTTTTCGCTAATACTCAGCGCAATACCGTCGAGGATATCGTGCTCGCTGGAAGTGGCGGTAGTGATGGCGCCTCCCCCGAAAGCGGCCATGCGCTCCAGGATCCGACGCCACACCAGGGCTCCCGATCCGATGACGTCCACCCGGCCCGGATGCATATAGGGCAAGCGCGCACGCTCATCCCGGCTCATCTCCAGCAGGCTCGTTGCGGCATCGCTAATGGTGGCCAAGTCAAGCGTCGCACCATGAATCTGTTGGGGATCGTACTGGCTCAGTCCCAATGCGTGTGCCGTGATCGTGGTGATGGAGCCAGCAACTCCTACGACGGCGGTGGCCTGGCTGAAAGGGACCGTCCGGGCCGCGAGGTCCATGGCGGCATCGACGTCGGCCACCGCGGCCGCGATCTCTTCGGGCGTAGGAGGGTCGCTGTGGAGGTGCCGCTCGGTCAAGCGCACGCAACCGATGTCTACTGATTTAGCGGCGATCACGCCGTCGGAATCTCCCAGGACGAATTCGGTGCTTCCCCCGCCCAGGTCCACAACGAGCACGGGGTCCTTTCCGCGCGGCGGGAGGACGCTGCTCGCCCCCGCGAAGGACAGGGCCGCTTCCTCGTCGCCGGAAATCACCTCGGGTTCGACGCCCAGCAGATCCCGGATGCCGTCAACGAAGACGTCCCTGTTCCGGGCGTCCCGGCTCGCGGAGGTCGCCACGAACCGCACGCTTCCGGCTCCGTGCCGGCGAATCAATGCGGCATAGTCCCCGGCCGCCGCGAAAGTGCGTTCAAGTGCCTCCGGGGCGAGCTCACCTGTGGCGTCCACCCCTTGACCGAGGCGCACAACACGCATCTCGCGGACGACGTCGCGCAGGCCGGACCCGGCGCCGTCGGCATCAGCGATGAGGAGGCGGATGGAGTTGGTCCCGCAATCGATAGCAGCCACCCGGCTCATGCTTTGTCCTCCCCCGCGGCCTGTGCCGCCACATCCTGCCCTGATTCAGCCGACCTCGACGCGCGCACGGGTGCCGGACGGCCCACGATCCCGGGCAAGCCTTGCGGTCCGTGGCGGCTCAGGTCCTTCGAGGGAGCCTCGCCGTCATTGTCCCAAGCACCATCGCAGTAACAACGGTCCCTGGTCCACCATTCGCTGATCGCGGCGATCGCCTCATCGCCCAGCGGATTGACGCCGGGGCCGGCAGCCAGGGACTGCCCGACCAGGACGTGCAGGCATTTCACGCGCGTGGGCATTCCACCCGCGGAAACCCCCGCGATCTCGGGAACATCGCCCGTCCCGGCGCGGCCGCCGATCTCGTCCCGGGCTTTGAGGTAGGCGTCGTGGGCGCGTCGATATGCCGCGGCAAGTGGCTGGTCGGCCACGAGCCTTTCGTTCATCTCGTTCATCAGTCCGCCCGCTTCCAGGCGCGAGACTGCCGATGTGATGACCGGATGCGTTAGATAGAACGTCGTCGGAAACGGTGTCCCGTTGCTCAGCCGCGGCGCCGTCGCAGCAACCAGCGGATTCCCGCACACGCAACGTGCAGGAATTTCGACGACGTCCCGCACAGGCCTGCCGAGTTGGCGGCTCAGGATATCAAGATCATGTGCTGACGGCTTCCGGGACTCCTGTGGGGCAGGTGCCGTGTTATCTTCCACTGGCGCTGCCATCCTTCCTGCCCGGTTTCGCCGTACCCCTCAGGGCACGACGGCGGCGGGCACCGCGTCTAGTCTGTCGCCGAGCGCTTGATGGACTCCCATAGCCCATCGACCCAAGGCAGGTTGCCCGGACTATCGGAGATCCCCGAACCGGTACGTCCTCCGGGAGTTCCCGCCGGGACATCCCCGCCAAACACCCAGTAGCCTGCTTCACCCGGCATAACCATGTTAATGCGGTCGCGGGCCTGTTGTTTCACGTAGTTGGGATCCTGCCACCGGGTGATTTGCTTCTTGAGGTCTGCTTGTTCGGCCTGCTTGCTCGCGATATCCGCCTGGAGGGAGGAAATTTCGGCCTTCTTCTCCAGGTAGATCTTCACGGTGGGGGCCAGGAGGAGCGTGATGGCGATCATGACTACGGCGAGGGCGAGCATCCGGCCCGAAAAAGCCCTCGCAGGCACTGGAGCAGGCTGGCTCCCCTTGGCATCGGAGCCGCTGCCTGGTTTTTGGGATGGTGCAGTGTGGGCGCGCGCGGTGTGGGCGCGTGCGGCGTGGGTTTTCGACGAAGCAGCTTTACCCGCAGCCGCTTTCGGTGCTGCCGTTTCCCGTGCCGCGCTTTCCCGTTTGCTATCCCGTCCAGGTGATACGTGCTCCCCCGTTGCCTTGCGGGAATCGCCGAAGTCGGCGCGGATCACGTGGCCGCCGTCGGAATTCTTTTCGACGGGGCGGCCAAGGGCGTCAGCCCGTGGGACCTTGGGGCGGCGGGTGGCCATGACACTCCTGTAATGCCTGGTGCTTGCCTGGCGGGTTGCTGCTGTTGCGCCTCATGGGCCTGCGGTTTCCGTTAAACAGAACCGGTGGCCATGGTCTTTCCACCATAGCCACCGGCAGGCTGTTTCAGCGGATGCTAGCCCTTGAAACGCGGGAAGGCGTTGCGGCCGGCGTAGCGTGCAGCGTCATCGAGTTCTTCTTCGATGCGCAGGAGCTGGTTGTACTTGGCAACGCGCTCGGAGCGTGCGGGGGCACCCGTCTTGATCTGGCCGGCGTTGGTGGCAACGGCGATGTCGGCGATCGTGGTGTCCTCGGTTTCGCCGGAGCGGTGCGAGGTGATGGTGGTGTAGCCGGAACGCTGGGCCAGGGAAACGGCGTCCAGCGTTTCGGTCAGCGAACCGATCTGGTTCACTTTGACCAGCAGGGAGTTCGCCGTGGCAGAGTCGATGCCCTGCTGCAGGCGCTCCGGGTTGGTGACGAAGAGGTCGTCGCCCACCAGCTGCACCTTGTCGCCGATGCTGTCGGTGAGGATCTTCCAGCCTTCCCAGTCGTTCTCATCCAGCGGGTCCTCGATGGAAACCAGCGGGTAGTCGGCGACGAGTTCGGCGTAGTAGGCGCTCATTTCGGCCGCGGACAGTCCCTTGCCCTCGAACTGGTACGCACCGTCCTTGTAGAACTCGGAGGAAGCGACGTCGAGCGCCAGTGCGATGTCCGTGCCAGGGGTGTAGCCGGCGTTCTTGATGGCTTCCTGGATCAAGTCAAGCGCTGCGCGGTTGGACGGCAGGTTCGGCGCGAAGCCGCCCTCGTCACCGAGGCCCGTGGAGAGGCCCTTCTCCTGCAGGACGGCCTTCAGCTTGTGGTAAACCTCGACACCCCAGCGCAGGCCTTCGGAGAAGGTCTGCGCGCCAATCGGGGCAATCATGAATTCCTGGATGTCGACGTCGGAGTCGGCGTGCGAGCCACCGTTGAGAATGTTCATCAGCGGCACGGGGAGGACGTGGGCGTTCGGTCCGCCCAGGTACTTGTACAGCGGCAGGTCCGCCGACGCAGCGGCCGCGTTGGCCACGGCGAGGGAGACGCCCAGGATGGCGTTGGCGCCGAGCTTGCCCTTGTTCGCGGTGCCGTCGAGGTCGATCATGGCCTGGTCGATGCTGCGCTGGTCCGTGGCGTCGAAGCCGATCAGGGCCGGAGCAATTTCGTCGATGACGGCGTCAACGGCCTTCTGGACTCCCTTGCCGAGGTAACGGCCCTTGTCGCCGTCGCGCAGTTCAACGGCTTCGTGTTCGCCGGTGGAGGCACCAGAGGGAACGGCCGCGCGGCCGATCTGGCCATCGGAAAGCAGGACTTCAACTTCTACGGTCGGGTTTCCGCGGGAATCGAGGATCTCGCGGGCGTGGATGGCATCGATAAGCGCCATGGATTGCTCCTTATGGTGAAGCGATTTACTGGGAATCTAGAGGGAAATTCTGGACGTCCTCGTCGCTACTAGCGTAGTCGAGACAGGCCAACGTTACGGCACGGTGTCCGGGAGTCCACGTTATGTGGCGTCGGGACCGTGCCCTTGGTAGCGGCGAACGGCACCGCGCAGGGCGCGCTCGGCGTCGAAACCCTTTTCCTTCGAACCGGCGACGACGCCAAGCAGGAAGTCGCCGAGGGCAGCTTCGGAGTCGGGAACGGTCGCCGGTACAAGTGAGGGCGATGGGGCGGCCTGTCGGGCCCGTTCGGCACGATCAAGGGACTTCTGTGCCAGGGCAAGCGCGGGAAGGTGGGGCGGAATGCCTTCGAAGGGATCCTGTCGTTCGGGCTTTTCGGCCCTCTTCACGGCATCCCACTTTTCCACGATCTCCTCCACGGTGGCCGGGAAGGTCTCCTGCAAGGAACCGTCCGGGCGGAACACATGGGGATTGCGCCGCACCATCTTTTCGGTGATCGTGCGGGCAACGTCGTCGAAGGTGAACTGTCCGCGTTCCTCCGCGAGCCGGGCATGCAGCACCACCTGAAGCAGCACATCGCCCAGCTCGCCGCAGAGTTCGGCGGCAGTATCGGAACCCGACGCGCCCGCCTCAATCGAGTCGACCACCTCATACGCTTCCTCGATCAGGTACTCGACCAAGGATTCGTGCGTGAGCGCCCCCATCCACGGACAGTGTTCCCGCAGCGAGGCCACCACCTGTACGAACTCCCCGACCGGACTCCCCGGCGCACCGGGCGCTTCGCTGGACATTCCGAAACAGCCCGGATCCCTAGACGAGGTTGGCGTAAGCGTCGTTGATGTACGCCACCAACGCCTCTTTTTCGTCCAAGGGCAGGAATGAGGATTCAGCAGCGTTGAGGGTCAGCTCAAGGAGGTCGTCGAGGTCATAGTCGAAGGTCTCCACGAGCAACTCGAATTCATCCGTGAGCGTCACTCCGCTCATGAGCCTGTTATCAGTGTTGATGGTGACGTTGAAGCCCAACTGGAACAGCATGTCCAAGGGGTGGCTCTCGATGCCTTCGCCGAAACCGGCGATTGCCCCGGTCTGAAGGTTGGAGGACGGGCAGATTTCCAAAGCGATCCCGCGGTCCCGGACCCAACCAGCCACCTCGCCGATCGTCACCATGCCAACCGTGTCTTCGGCGTCGTCCTCTCCACCTTGGGCGGCCTCGAATTCGACCTTGATGTCCTCGGCGATCCGCACGCCATGGCCGAGCCGAAGCGCGCGGCCATCAACCAGCGCGGACTGGATGCTTTCCAGGCCCGCCGCCTCCCCCGCGTGCACGGTGGCCGGGAAATTCTTCTCGGCCAGGTAGGTGAAGGCGTCCTTGAAGCGGGCGGGCAGGAAGCCGTCCTCGGCCCCCGCGATGTCGAAGCCCACGGCTCCCTTGTAGCGGTGGCGCACGGCGAGCTCGGCGATTTCCTGACCGCGCTCGGCATGCCGCATGGCGGTTATGAGCTGGCCCACCTGGATCTGTCGGCCGGACTCCGCAACGGCGTCCACGCCGGCGTCGAGCCCTTCCTGGACCGCGTCCACAACCTCATCGAGCGTGAGCCCCATCCGCAAGTGCTGCTCCGGCGCCCAACGGACCTCGCCGTACACCACGCCGTCGTCCGCCAAATCCTCGACGAACTCCTTGGCCACGCGCACGAGGCCTTCCTTCGTCTGCATGACCGCAACAGTGTGGTCGAAGGTCTCAAGGTAGCGGACCAGCGAACCTGAGTCCGCGGACTCCCGGAACCACTGGCCGAGCGCCACGGGATCCGTCGAGGGGAGGGTGTGGCCGACAGCCTCCGCCAACTCGATGATCGTGGCCGGGCGCAGTCCCCCGTCCAAGTGGTCGTGAAGGGAAACCTTCGGCAGGCTCTTCAGATCGAAGTCAAGGGCAGGGGCAGCGTCAACAATGGGCTCAGTCACGTCTCAACTTTAGGGGGACGGCAGGAGCTTAGCCAGCGGGCTTTGACCGTTCGACGGCGGCAACCACCTTGAGGGAAGGACCACCATCGGTATCCTCAACCATGGATCCGGACCGCTTTCCAAGATGGAGCTTGGCGGTTTCTCCGGTCCCCCCGGTCTTTCCGGAGTCCTTCTTTTCCGCGTCCTTCTTTTCGAGGTGCTTATGCCACCACCGCAGGGAATGGTCCACGATGACCCCGAGCACCACGGCGAAGCTCACCGCGATGGCGACGCCAAGGAGCGGATTGTTGTGCACCCAATGGCCTGCGAGGGAACCGATTCCTATCGAATAGCCCACCCAGGTGAGGCAGGCGAAGGCATCGAGCCAGAAGAAGATCTTATGACGGAATCCGGTTTGGCCGGCGACGTAGTTCACCGCCACCCGGCCCCAGGGAATGTAGCGTGCAGTGAAAATCAGGACAGCGCCGCGCTTATCGAGTTCATAGTGCGCCCACTTGAACATCTTCTGGACCTTGGGCCGGCGCATCCATTTCCAACGGTTCAGCCCGATCTTGCGGCCCAGCAGGTATGCCGTGTTGTCGCCCGCCATAGCCCCGACAAGGGCCGTGATGCCGAGGACCCAGAGATTGGGTTCGCCCTTGTGCATCGCCAGCGCGGAAAGCCCGACAATCGCGGTTTCACTGGGAAGGATCGTGGCGAAGCCATCGATGAAAAAGAAAACCAGGAGCACTGGATAGATCCACGGCTGCCCGGCGGCATGCTCGAGCATGTGGTTCATGAATTCCACGCAGGCATTGCTCCTCAAGGAAAGTCACCCGGTCGAGTGACATAGATCGCTATCCAGTGTCCCACGTCCGAAGCAGCATTTGCTACGCCGGGCGCATCAGAACATAACTTAAGGCTAACCCGCAAGTCATGCGGGCAGCATCGTCCCCGAGGGCGATCTTCGAAGCGCCGCCGCGTCATACCCGGGGAGGAGCCGGGATTTCCTACCGGATGGCTTCCTCTTCGGCATCTCCGGCTTCTTCCGACCGTCCTGCATCCATAGGCGCGGACCCCCGGATCCTGCTGATGATCCGGTCCACGAGCAACCCAAGGATGATGGCCGCGATGATGGCGACGACCGCCCCCAGCGTGTGGTTGTGCTCAAACCATTGGCCGAAGAACAGCCCTATGGCAACCGAATAGCTCGCCCACAGCACCGCGGACAACGACGTGAGGCCGATGAACATGCCTCGGGGAAAATGCGTTGCGCCTGCAGTGAGGTTGACGGCCACCCTGCCAATCGGAATGAACCTGGCCACCATGACCAAGGACGCTGCCCGGCGTCGCAGTTCCCGCCCTGCCCAGCGGAAGGCTCCCTGCATTCTTTGCGATCGCATCCACCGCCACCGCCGGGTACCGATCTTGCGGCCAATCACGTAGGCGATGTTGTCTCCCGCGAAAGCGCCGAGGGCGGCCGAGAGGATCAACAGCCAAGCGTTGGGGACGTCCGCGGTCACCGAAACCGCGGCAAGGCCCACCACGATGGACTCGCTGGGGATGGGCGGGAAGAACCCATCGATGACGCAACAGGCAAAAACGAGGAGCAACACCCAGGGTTGCCCGGCTGCTGCAAGGATGAAATCGTTGATTGCCTGCACGGTTTCCTAACGAACGGCCCGGGCGTTTGTTTCCCGAGGCGATGGGGCGGCACGCCCGGGAGGCTGCTAGGCGATCCTGTCGATGATGAGCTGCTGCGCCGGGCGCGAACCTTCCGGAGCGATGACCACGGCGTGCTCCAGTGCTTCCTTGGCCCTTTCAAATGTCCCTGGGGTATCCGTCAAGAGCGTCATCAGGGGATCCCCGGCACGCACCAGCGCTCCCGGCTTGGCATGCATACGGACGCCCGCCCCGGCCTGGACGGCATCTTCCTTCCGGGCACGGCCCGCTCCCAGGCGCCAAGCGGCCACGCCTACCGATAAGGCGTCGAGCTCCACCACAACACCGTCGGCGGCGGCGTGGATAACCTCCGATTCCCTGGCGACGGGCAATGCCGCCCGGGGATCGCCGCCTTGGGCCTCGATCATGCGGTTCCAGACATCCATGGCGCGCCCGTCCTTGAGCGCGGCGGCGGGGTCGGCGTCGAGCACCCCAGCGCAAGCGAGCATCTCTTCGGCGAGCCGGACGGTGAGTTCGACGACGTCTTCCGGGCCGCCGCCGGCCAGCACCTCAACCGATTCCTCCACCTCAATCGCGTTGCCGGCGGTCAGGCCCAAGGGAGTGGCCATGTTACTCAGGAGCGCGACGGTATTGACGCCCGCGTCCTTGCCCAACGCCACCATGGTTTCGGCGAGCTCACGGGCAGCCGCTTCATCCTTCATGAACGCCCCCGAGCCAACTTTTACGTCCAGCACCAATGATCCCGTGCCCTCCGCGATCTTCTTGCTCATGATCGAAGAAGCAATCAGGGGTATGGATTCGACCGTCCCGGTAACGTCGCGCAACGCGTATAGCTTCTTGTCTGCCGGGGCCAAGCCGCTGCCGGCCGCGCAAATGACGGCCCCGACGTCCTGCAGCTGCGCGAAAATCTCCTCGTTGCCAAGATCGGCCCGCCACCCCGGAATCGCTTCGAGCTTGTCGAGGGTGCCCCCGGTGTGGCCAAGTCCCCTGCCGGATAGCTGGGGAACGGCCACGCCGAAAACGGCGACCAACGGCGCAAGGGGAAGGGTGATCTTGTCCCCCACCCCGCCCGTGGAGTGCTTGTCCGCCGTAGCCTTCATGCCGCCGTCGGGACGCCGAAGGCCCGAGAAGTCCATCCGCTCCCCCGAGGCGATCATGGCGGCCGTCCAGCGCGAGATTTCTGCCCGGTCCATGCCGTTGAGCAGGATCGCCATGTTCAACGCAGCCATTTGCTCGTCGGCGATGACCCCGCGGGTATACGCGTCGATGGTCCAATCGATCTGTTCGGGACTCAGCGTTCCTTTGTCCCGTTTGATGCTGATGATCTGGACTGCGTCAAACGGCTCAGCTTGTGTCACCGGTTCTCCTCCGGGTTGTTGGTATTCGCGTTGTCAGTATTCCCGGCTGCCAGCTGTTCTGGACCGAACGCGTCCGGCAGCACCTGGTCCATGGTCTTGATTCCCTGCGTGGTCATAAGCTGCATCCCGGGTGCTCGGAATTCGTAGAGCAATTGACGGCAGCGTCCGCACGGCATCAGGACATTGCCTTGGGCATCAACGCAGTAAAAGGCACGCAGGCTTCCACCGCCGCCCATGTGCAAGTCCCCCACCAAGGCGCACTCTGCGCACAGGGTGAGTCCATAGCTCGCGTTCTCCACATTGCAGCCGCTGATAATCCTGCCGTCGTCCGTCAGGGCGGCGGCACCCACCGGGAACTGCGAATAGGGGGCGTAGGCCTTGCGCATCGCGGCGAGGGCCGCCTCCTCAAGCGCGGCCCAATCGACGTCGTCCACGCCAGCTGTGTCCTGCCCCACGATCAACCCTTGACGTACGGTATGCCGCTCGCGGCGGGTGGCCGGGACCGGCCGACCAGGCCCGCGACGGCGAAGACGGTAAGTGCGTAGGGCAGCATGGCCATGAACTGGCTCGGCACGGGCGATCCAATGATGGTGATGACGCTTTGCAGGTTGTCGGCGAAACCGAACAGCAACGCGGCCAAGAATGCCCCGATGGGATTCCAGCGGCCGAAAATCAGCGCGGCGAGGGCAATGTATCCGCGGCCACCGGACATGTCCTTGCTGAACGCGTCCACGGATACCAGAGTGAAGAAGGAGCCACCGATTCCAGCGATGGCGCCGCCCATCAGTACGTTCCAGAAGCGGGTCCGGTTGACGTTGATCCCTACGGTGTCCGCTGCTTGCGGGTGCTCGCCGACGGCCCGCACGCGAAGCCCCCACTTGGTGTGGAAAAGGCCAAGATAGACCACGATCACCGCGACATACATCAGATAGCCCACAAGCGACTGGTGGAACAGGATCGGCCCAATGATGGGAATGTCGGCCAGGAAAGGAATCTCCACCGGCGGCAACCGCCCGGGCTTGTTGAGCGCGTTCGGATCGGCAGTCAGTAGCGTCGAGAATAGGAAACTCGTGAGGCCGCTGATCAGCACGTTGAGCACCACGCCGACAATGATTTGGTTCACCAGGTACTTGATGCTCACCACAGCCAGGACGAGGGACACAAGGGCCCCTGCCACGGCTGCGGCGAGGAGCCCTGCGTAGACGTTGTGGGTCACTGTCGCAACAACGGCGGCCGAGAAAGCGCCCAGGAGGAGCTGGCCCTCGATAGCGATGTTGACAACGCCGACGCGTTCGCACAGGACCCCGGACAGGGAGCCAAAAACCAGCGGAACGGCTAGCGTAACGGATCCGGCGATCAGCCCGGCGAGTGAAATTGCGGGTTCCGCGTCGTGCCCTCCCGCCACGATCCACACCATGAAACCGACGAGGAACACGGCGGCGAAGGTACCGCCTACCCAACGCGGCGTGGTCCTCCTGGCCCGGGTGAGGAACACCGTATATCCGGCCAGGCCAAGGAGGACGACCGCGCAGATCCAGCCGATGACAGACGACTGCACCGTGATCCTGGTGACCTTGGCGACACCGAGCGCGGCGAGCCCAAGCACCACCACGGCGGCAACAGTCGATGCTGGCAGCCACTGCGGAACGTCCCCATCGCGGCGCCGGGTGAACCAGAGGTAGCCGAGCCAAGCAGAAACCGCGAGCGCCACAACGAGGGTGACCCACGCAGCCAGTGTCGAGGACTCATTTTCGGCTTCTGCGATGCCAAAGCCCGCGGATTTGGCATTGGAAAGGAATCCGAACAGCACGGTTCCAAGGACGGCAAGCACGGACAGGCCGATTCCGGCCTTCCAGCTCACCAGTTCGGTGGGAGCGGGCTTACGGGCGCGGGCGCCGGCTTTTCCGGCCGGCGCACCGGGCTGCGTTGTGGTGGTGCTCATGCTGTTGCAGCTCCGCTCTGGACCTTGCGGGCGGGCGGTTTCCCGGAACCTGCTCCACCCTTGGGCTTCTTCTTCCTGGGATTCAGCCCAAAGATCGCACGTACCAGCGGCGGTGCCGCAATGAAGAGGACGATCAGGGACTGGATAACCAGCACAATGTCGATGGGCGTTTGGGTCTGCGCCTGCATGGCGACGCCTCCTGCGCGGAAGGCTCCAAACAGGAGGCCCGCGAAGAAGGTCCCCCACGGCGTCGAACGTCCCAACAGCGCGACCGTGATGGCGTCAAAGCCAATGGAGGCCGCAACACCGCCGGAAAGGTACTTCTCCGTCCCGGATACCTGGGCGATTCCGGCCAGTCCGGCCAGCGCCCCCGCGATTGCCATGACGAGGATGATTGCCCGGGGAACATTGATTCCCGCCGTCTGTGCCGCGCTTTGGTTGGCGCCGACCGCACGGAATTCGAAGCCGAGGGTGGAACGGTTCAGGAGCCACCACACGAAGATGGTGGCCAGCACGGCGAGGAGGAACCCCGCATGCAGCCGGAATTGTGGTCCGAGTAGCTCCGGAAAGAGTGCGGACTGGTCCAGGAAGGGCGAGATCGGGTTGGTCGATCCCTTGCGTTGGAATGCCGGCGTCGTGAGCAGGTACAGGAGCAGGAAGCTTGCGATGTAGTTCAACATGATGGTCACGATCACCTCGTGCGCACCGGTTCGGGCTTTCAGGAGTCCGACGACGCCGCCCCACACCGCGCCGCCGATCAGTCCCGCGACGATCACCAACAGCAAGTGGAGGCCGAACGGCAGATGCCACGTGAAGCCGACGTAAGCGCCGAAGAGGGCACCGAAGATGATCTGGCCTTGTGCGCCAATGTTGAACAGTCCCGCCCTGAATGCCAAGGCCACGCCCAGCCCCGCACAGATCAGTGGCGTGGAGACAGTGAGAGTTTCGGTGATGGGATACAGCTGTGCCGCGAGGTCCGCGCCGGCCCAGTTGAAGATGGAACCTTGAACGAGGGCCACGTACGGTTTGAAGACCTCGCCGAGCATGTCGCTCGGCCGGGCGAAGAAGTAACCCGCGGTCTCGGCGACTTTCGGGTTGGTCACCGCCATCAGGATTCCGCCGAGCACGATTGCGAGCAGCACGGACAGGATGGAAACCATTGTGTTCCCTGTCGCGATCTGCCGGAAGAGCGAGCCCTCGGCTGCGTGCGGGATTTCACCGCCTTGGCTGGTGGCCGGGACGGGCGAAGGCGCCATGGCGCCATCGGCAGTGTCCAGCGCAACGTCCGCTACGACGTCGTCGTCAACACTCGTTCCGGGAAGCGCAGGCGTGCCGCCGCGCTTGTGTCGAGGGGTGTTGGAATCAGGCATGTGTTCCTCCCTCAGGGCCCTTGTGCGTGGTCAGTTCTGCCTCATGTTCCGGGACACCGGCCATCATCAAGCCCAGGATGTCGCGGGACGTCCCGGCCGGAACGATTCCGACGAGCTTCCCGCGGTAAAGCACTGCGATCCGGTCGGCGAGTTCGAGGACTTCGTCGAGCTCGGTGGATACGATCATCACCGGCGTGCCGTTGTCGCGCTCGGCGATGACCCTCTTATGGACGAACTCGATCGAGCCCACATCCAGCCCGCGGGTGGGTTGCGAGGCGATGAAAAGCCGCAAGGGACGCGACAACTCCCTGGCCAGAACCACTTTCTGCTGGTTCCCGCCCGAGAGCGTGCCCACGGCCGCATGGATGGACGGAGTCCGGACGTCGAACTCTTCGACCTTCTGTTCCGCGTGCGAGGCGATCAGGGCCGGTTTCATGCCGATACCCTGGGCGAACGGGGGCTTGTCGTAAAGGTCCAGCACCATGTTCTCGGAAATCGAGAACGTCCCCACCAGTCCGTGGATCTTCCGGTCTTCCGGAACGAACCCGACGCCGGCGGATAGCACTTGCTTGACGCTCCTGCCCAGCAGTTCTTCGCCATCGAGCGTGATGGATCCGGTGACGTGGGCTTGGATGCCGAGGATCGCTTCCGTGAGTTCCGTCTGGCCGTTGCCTTGGACGCCGGCGACGGCCAGCACCTCACCTTTCGCGATATCGAAACTGAGATCGTCCACGACGTGCTGGCCGTTGGGATCGATCACCGTAAGTCCCCGGACCTTGAAGGTCACCTCCCCCGGCGCGGCCGGCATTTTGTCGAGCGTCAGGCTGACCGCCCTGCCTACCATCGCGGAAGCGAGTTCGGTGGGAGACGCCGAAGGGTCGGCGGAACCCACCACCTTGCCGCGCCGGATCACCGTGATCGTGTCCGATATTTCCTTGACCTCCCGCAGCTTGTGCGAAATGAAGACAATCGATTTCCCGTCATCCTTGAGCTGCCGGATGATGTCCAGCAATTCATCGGTCTCCTGGGGCGTTAGCACTGCCGTCGGCTCGTCCAGGATGAGGACTTCGGCATCGCGCACCAAGGCCTTGATGATCTCGACCCGCTGCTGTACACCCACCGGGAGGTCCTCGACCAAGGCATCCGGGTCGACGTCGAATCCGTACTGCTCCGATATCCGGCGGATCCTGCGGCGCGTTTCGTCGAGGTCCAGGAACCCGGCTGCCTTGGTGGACTCGTTTCCCAAGGCGACGTTTTCAGCCACCGTGAAAACCGGAATCAGCATGAAATGCTGGTGGACCATGCCTATTCCGGCCGCCATGGCGTCGCCGGGACCCTTGAAGACAACCGGTTTGCCGTCCACCAGGATCTCGCCGTCGCTGGGATCGTAGAGCCCGTAGAGGACGTTCATCAGGGTGGACTTCCCGGCGCCATTTTCACCGAGGAGGCAATGGACTTGGCCGGGCTCCACCACAAGGTCGATGTGGTCGTTGGCTACGAGGGATCCAAAGCGCTTCGTGATCCCTTTCAATTCGAGTTTCAAAACACCAACCCATCTATGAAGGATGGCTGACCGTCATCACCATTCTGCACCCTAGTGCTTGGGGCTCGACTTGGACTCAACCTTGACGGTGCCCGAGATGATGTCCTTCTTGAGCTGGTCGAGGTCGCTCTTCAGGTCCGCGGGGACTGCTGAGTCGAGGTCGTGGAACGGAGCGAGTGCGACGCCCCCGTTGTCCAGGGTCCCGACGTACGGGCTTGGATCGAACTTGCCGTCCTTGTCGTCTTTGATGACGGTTTCGACGGCGGTTGCCATGGTCTTCTGTACTGAGGTCAGGATGACGGACTTGTAGTCCGGGGCCGTGAGGTAGCCATCCGAGTCAACCCAGATCAGCTTCGCGTCCTGGCCCTTTGACTTGGCCTCGAGAATGGCGCTGCCCGCACCGCTGCCTACGGGGCCGGCGACGGGAAGGACGATGTCCGCTCCCTGGTCCAGGAAGCCTTGGGTGAGCACCTTGCCCTTGTCGATCTGCTTGAAGTCGCCCACGAAGGTTCCGTCTTGCTTGTCCTTGTCCCAGCCAAGCAGTTGGACGGACTTGCCCTTCTTCTGGTTGTAGTACTTCACGCCGTCGGCGAAGCCGTCCATGAAGATGGTGACGGTGGGGATGTTGAGGCCGCCGAAGGTGGCGACCTTGCTCGTCTTGGAGGTGCCCGCGGCCAAGTAGCCGGCGAGGAATGAGGCCTGGGCCGTGTCGTAGACGATCGGCTTGACGTTCTTGGGGAAGGCGGGATCCGTGTAGTCGATGATGGCGAAGTGGCTGTTTGGGTTGGCCGTGGCAATCGCCTTCGTGGCGTCGCCGAGGAGGAAGCCGACCGTGACGGTCAGCTTGCAGCCCTGCTGGACCATGGAGCGAAGGTTGGGGTCGTAGTCGGTATCCGCCTTCGACTGGACGTGCTTCTCCTGAACGCCAAGATCCTTCGCTGCCGCCTGCAGGCCCTCGTAGCCTGACTGGTTGAACGATTTGTCGTCGAAGCCACCGGAGTCGGACACCATGCATGCGGTGTAGTCCGACTTCGCGGCGCTGCCCGAGGTGCTCGACGTCGACGGTGCGCTGCCGCACCCTGCCAGCAGAAGTGCGGTGGCCCCCGCCGTTGCCACGCCTGCAAATGAACCGCGCTTGAGGCTTGCACGCAGTGATTGCTTCAATGTTCCTCCAGGAAGAAAGTGATTGATGCTACGACAGTTGGTCAATGAGTGTCCGTTTCGAAAACTCGAGGTTGAAATTCTGTTTTCACTGATGCTTCGCAGCACTGCGCCGGGGCGCACTGATGCCACCACGATAGTGGGCTGAAACACACCCGGGTAACACAAAGGCCCAACAATCCGAAGATTGTTGAGCTTTTGTTACCAAGCAGTAGTGGCGTTCCCAGTTTGCGGGCCTACCATGCGCGCGAACTGGCAGCAGGTGACCCCAAAATCTCGATTTGCGGGCATTTGCTGCCTGTTCGCGCCCGGAATCCCCCTCACCCTAGGCGGACCAGCATCTTGCCGGTATTGGCCCCGTCCAACAGATCCATGAAAGCCTGCGGCGCATTCTCCAGTCCGTCAACGATCGTTTCGTCGTAGCGCACGGTCCCGTCGGCCAGCCAAGCAGCCATCTGCCCGGCGAACTCAGCGGCATGCCGGCGCTGCCCGCCCACCAGGAATCCTCGCAGGGTCAGCTGCTTGCCGATGGCGACGGCAAGGTTACGGGGGGCCGACACGGACTCGGTGGAGTTGTACTGCGAAATAGCACCGCACATCGCCACACGGCCGCCTTCGGTGAGGACCGAGAGCGCGGCTTCAAGGTGTTCGCCGCCCACATTGTCGAAGTACACGTCGATGCCGCGTTCTCCCGCCGCGGTGCGGAGCTGATCCACCACAGGACCATCGTGGTAGTCGAAAGCGGCGTCGAAGCCGAGCTCCAGGAGCCGTGCCACCTTCTCGGCGGAACCGGCGCTGCCGATCACCCGCGATGCGCCCATCGCCTTCGCGACCTGGCCCACGATGGAGCCCACCGCCCCGGCCGCGCCGGAAACAAAGACGACGTCTCCGGCCTTGAATTCAGCCACCTTGAGCAGGCCGGCATACGCCGTGAGGCCGGTCATGCCGAGCGCACCGAGGAACGCCGACGTCGGCGCGAGCCCGGCGGGAACCGGGGTCGCCATTGCGGCATCCACCACTGAGATGTCGCGCCAACCACGTTGGTGCACGACGACGTCACCCACCTGGTGCGCCTCGGAACGGGACGCGATGACCTCACCCACGGCACCGCCGTCGAGCGCTTCATTGAGCCGGAAAGGCGCGGAATAGGACTTCGTGTCGTTCATCCGGCCCCGCATATATGGGTCGACGGACATGAACTGGTTCCGGACCAGCAACTGGCCCTCCTGCAGCTCGGGCAACGCCGACTCGGTCAAGCTGAAGTTCTCCGGAGTGGGCCGCCCCTGCGGGCGGGACACCAGGCGGATCTCGCGTGTACTCTGTGGCAGCGCGGCGCTCATGCGGCCACCTCCACGAGCTTGAGGTCGACGGCTATGTTGCCCCGGGTCGCGTTGGAGTAGGGGCAAATCCGGTGCGCCTTGGCTATGAGTTGCTCCGCGGTATCGCGGTCGAGCGCCGGCAGGGCAATTTCCAGCTCGGCGGCAAGTCCATAGCCCTCACCGTCCTCCAAGGCCCCAAAGTGTATTTTGGCCGCCACCGCGGAGTCACTGACATCCACTCGCGCCTTGCGCCCCACGAGCCTGAGGGCAGAGTGGAAGCACGCCGCGTATCCGGCGGCGAACAGTTGCTCGGGATTGGTGCCCTGGCCGTTCCCGCCAAGCTCGACGGGACTCGCGAGGTCTACGTCGAGCTTGCCGTCATTGGTGCGGGCATTGCCGTTACGGCCTTCGCCGGAAGCCAATGCTTCGGCTGTGTAGAGGGTCTTCACTTCGAGTCCTTTTCCTTTGGATGGCACGGAACTTGGGTTGCTAGCGGAGGTCATATTGCCGAGTGCAAGGCGGCCGTGAGCTTGCCCAGGGTGTCGTGCAACTGCGCGAGTTCAGCGGCACTCAAGCCTGCGGCGTCGGCGAGGCGCTGCGGCACGGCGGCGGCGCGGGAGCTGAGCTTGCGGCCGGAGTCCGTCAAGTGAACCTCGACACGCCGCTCGTCCTCGGCCGAACGGCGGCGCTCCACGAGGCCCAGGATTTCCAGTCGCTTGAGCAGCGGAGACAGCGTGCCCGAATCAAGGCCCAGTTCGGCTCCCACCTCCCGGACGCTGCACGGCTCGCTTTCCCAGAGCACCAACATCACGAGGTACTGCGGATACGTGAGCCCGAGCTCGTCCAGCACGGGACGGTAGACCGCCCGTCGCGGCTTTCGACGCCGAGTAAAGGGCGAAACAGACTTGGCGGTTGAGCCGCGGAGCATCAGGCATGCGATAAACAGTAGCTCACAATTAAATTGTGCACAACTCAATACGGCAAGAAGGAAGCGCGAACTGGCAGCAGATGACCCCAAAAGTGGGTTTTGAGGGCATCTGCTGCCAGTTCGCGCAGGGTCTTAGAGGTCGCGGATGGTCCGCAGGGCGGCGGCTGCCAGCACTTGGATGGCAAAGCCCAAGGCGCGCTCGTCGACAATGAAATCGCCGCGGTGGAGATCGTATTCTTCGCCGCCGGGCGTGTGGGTGCCGAGGCGCATCATCGCTCCCGGCAGGTCCGCGAGGAACCAGGCGAAGTCCTCGCCGCCCATCGACTGCGGGGTCAGGACGACGGCGTGCTCGCCAAGTTCCGCCCGGGCCGCGGCTTCGATGAGCGCTGTCTCGTGCTCGGAGTTCACCACGGGCGGCACGCCGCGAGTGTGCTCAAGGTGGACATCCACCCCGTACGGCGCAGCGACCTGCTGCACGACGTCGTCGAGCAGCTCCCCCGCGCTGTGCCAGGCGTCCCGATCCAGGCAGCGCATGGTACCTGCCATATAGCCGCTCCCCGGAATGGCATTCGGCGCCGAGCCAGCCGAGATCTGGCCCCACACGACGGAAACTCCGCTTCGGACGTCGACGCGGCGCGACAGAACCGCCGGAACATTGACCGCGATCTGCGCCAGCGCGAAAACCAGGTCTTCGGTCAGGTGCGGACGGGACGTGTGCCCGCCGCGGCCTGTCAATTCGATCTTGATGGTGTCCGACGCGGACGTGATCGCGCCGATCCGGGTACCAATCTGGCCCACGTTGATTCGCGGATCGCAATGCAACGCCAGGATCCTGGGCACGCCTTGGAGCACCCCCTGCTCGATGCAGGACAGCGCGCCTCCGGGCATCGTTTCCTCGGCCGGCTGGAAGATGATCCGGACGGTGCCGCCCAGTGGAGCGTCCTGGTGCATTGCATGGAGCACGAGAGCGATCCCCAGCATCGTGGTGGTATGGACATCATGCCCGCAGGCATGGGTCACACCGTGGTTCTTCGAAGCGAAGGGCAGGCCCGTCTCTTCGATGATGGGGAGGGCGTCGATGTCACCGCGCAGGGCCGTGGCAATCGGACCTTCGCCTACGTCTACCGTCAGTCCCGAACCGTCAAGCCTTTTGGGCTTGAGACCGGCAGCTTCGAGGCGGTCAACCAGCTTGTCGGTAGTCCGAAATTCCTTGAAGGAAAGTTCCGGGTGCGCATGCAGGTCCCTCCGAAATTCGATGAGTTCCGGCAAGAGGTCATCGAGCCATGGCTTTACCACTGGGGTCGGCTCGGTTTCGGTAGTGAAATTACGCACCTCACAACTCTAGCCACCTGTGCCCGTCCAACAGCGAAAGGGGTCTCTTAGTTACGGCGTGCCACGCCGCAGGCCCTAAAGCACGTCGGTGTCGCCGCTCGCCTTGAGCGCGTCCACCGCGCCCTTGACACGCTGGGCATGTTCCTTCGTAGTAACCAGCAGGGCATCGGGGGTATCCACGATGACCACGTCCTTGATCCCGATGAGCGCGATCACCCGCTTGGTATCGGAAACCACCACGCCGCTGGCGTTCTCGGTGAAAACACGCGCGCCTTCGCCGAGAACCGTCACCTCGTCGACGTCGCCGGCGTTGTTCAGGCGGCCAATCGCCGCGAAGTCTCCGACGTCGTCCCAGCGGAAGGTGCCGGGCACGACGGCGACGTCCCCGGCTGCCGCGGCCGGTTCGGCAACGGCGTAGTCGATGGCGATTTTGGGAAGAGTGGGCCACACACGGGCGGTCACGGCATCGCGTTGCGGGGTATCCCAGGCGGCGGCGATCTCCTGCAGGCCTTCGAACAGATCAGGCTGGTTGGCCTCGAGGTGCTTGAGCATGAGGGCGACGGGCGCCACGAACATACCCGCGTTCCAGACATAGTCGCCGGTTTCGAGGTACTTCTCGGCAACTTCTTCGCTCGGCTTTTCGACGAACTCGACGACGGCGTGTGCGTTCGGCGCGTCCGCGAGGTTCAGGAGGTCGCCGGTGCGGATGTAGCCGAAGCCCGTCGACGGGTGGGTGGGCTTGATGCCGATGGTGACGATCTTTCCAGTCGCCGCGGTGTGGATCGCTTCGCGGACGGTGTCCTGGAACAGCTGGTCCGGGCTGATCACATGGTCGGCGGCGAAGGAGCCCATGATCGTGCGAGGGTTGCGGCGATGCAGGATCGCGGCGGCGAGTCCGATGGCGGCCCCGGAGTCCTTGGGTTCGCTTTCGAGGACCAACTCGTCGTCCCCGATCTCCGGGAGTTGCCGGCAAACAGCTGTGCGGTGCGCGACGCCGGTGACCACCAGGACGCGGTTGTCCGCCAAGGGCTCCAGGCGGTCGTAGGTGGCGCGCAGCAGAGTGCTTCCCGAACCAGTGAGGTCGTGCAGGAACTTGGGCGCAGCAGCGCGTGAAAGCGGCCACAGGCGCGTGCCGACACCGCCTGCCGGAATGACGGCGTGGAAGCGGCGCAATGGCGATTCGGGGCTCGCAGCGTTGTCTATACTCACCGCAACACCATATCGGACGCCTCCCGGAAGACCGCTCCTTGTGGTGTTCGTCTCACCATCGGGCGTAAAAGTCCGGAATTCAGGCGAACATCCCGCGTCCTCGTGACAAGAAGGAGACCCTGAATTGAATAAGCTGTGAGCGAAGCCTAGATTTAGGCTGAGCTACGAGTGCTCTCGCAGCTGGCGTTTCCCCCGCATGGATCCCGTGCCGGCGCCACTGTGTTGCAGGAAGGTTTATTCAGTGCCGACAAAACCAGCTGGCACCTTGTACCGCGGCCGTGAAGGCATGTGGTCCTGGGTTGGACATCGTATTACCGGTGTAGTGATCTTTTTCTTCTTGTTGGTCCATGTGCTGGACACCTCATTGGTGCGCGTGTCCCCGGAGGCGTACACGGCCGTCATCGGCGCCTACAAGAACCCCCTCATGGCCCTGGGCGAAACGGGCCTCGTCGCGGCGATCGTGTTCCACGCCTTCAACGGCCTGCGCGTCATCGCCATCGACTTCTGGAAGAAGGGCGCAAAGTACCAGCGCCAGATGCTGTGGGTCGTCCTGGTGCTCTGGCTGGTCGTCTTCGCGGCCTTCGCCATTCGCCACCTGTCGCTTGCCCTGGGAGGCCACTGAGCCATGAGTACCGAAATTCAGTCTCCACGCAGTGGAAAACTCAGTAGCGGAAAGATCGGTGGCGGAAAGATCGCCCCTCAGTACCGTCGCGGAACAGGTTCCAAGGGCAACTTCGAGATGCTCGCGTGGCTGTTCATGCGTCTCTCCGGCATCGTACTGGTGGTGCTGATCTTCGGCCACCTTTTCGTGAACCTGATGGTCGGTCAAGGCATCCATGCCATCGACTTCGGTTTCGTCGCCGGCAAGTGGGCCGATCCGTTCTGGCAGTTCTGGGACTTGGCCATGTTGTGGCTGGCCATGCTCCACGGCACCAATGGTGTACGCACCATCATCAACGACTACGCCGAGAAGGACGGTACCCGCTTCTGGCTCAAGGTGGTCCTGTACGCGGCCAGCTTCGTGATTGTCGTTTTGGGCACCCTCGTGATCTTCACGTTCAACCCGTGCCCCGTCGTCAACGGCGTTCAGCTGCCGGGTGGGTTCTGCCCGGCACCGTAGCGGCTCCGCAGCACCGCCGGCAGGGTCCGGTGGCGCATCAAACAGCGGAGCAGGCTCCGCCGACCATCCGACTTAGAGAGAAAGAGCATCTGGTATGCAGGTCCATAAGTACGACGTCGTTATTGTCGGTGCCGGCGGCGCCGGCATGCGCGCCGCGATCGAATCCGGCCAGCGCGCGCGCACCGCAGTACTGACCAAGCTCTACCCCACCCGTTCCCACACCGGCGCAGCCCAGGGCGGCATGTGTGCAGCCTTGGCCAACGTCGAAGAGGACAACTGGGAGTGGCACACCTTCGACACCATCAAGGGCGGCGACTACCTCGTTGACCAGGATGCAGCCGAAGTCATGGCGAAGGAAGCCATCGACGCCGTGCTGGACCTGGAAAAGATGGGCCTTCCGTTCAACCGCACGCCCGAAGGCCGCATCGACCAGCGCCGCTTCGGTGGCCACACCCGTGACCACGGCAAGGCCCCGGTACGCCGCGCTTGTTACGCCGCGGACCGTACCGGCCACATGATCCTGCAGACGCTGTACCAAAACTGCGTCAGGCACAACGTTGAGTTCTACAACGAGTACTACGTACTGGACCTCCTGCTCGTCGAAGAAGACGCAGTGCGCGAGGACGGCACGCCGTACAAGCAGAAGCGCGTTGCCGGCGTCGTATCCTACGACCTCGCCTCCGGCGAATTGCACGTGTTCCAGGCCAAGTCCGTCGTCTTCGCATCCGGTGGCGCCGGCAAGGTCTTCAAGACCACCTCCAACGCGCACACCCTGACCGGCGACGGCATGGGCATCGCCTTCCGGCGCGGCATCCCCCTGGAAGACATGGAGTTCTTCCAGTTCCACCCGACCGGCCTCGCAGGCCTGGGCATCCTCCTCACCGAGGGTGCGCGTGGTGAAGGCGCCATCCTGCGCAACTCCGAAGGTGAGCGCTTCATGGAGCGCTACGCCCCCACCATCAAGGACCTGGCGCCCCGCGACATCGTGGCCCGCGCCATGGCCAACGAGGTTCGCGAAGGCCGCGGTTGCGGTCCGAACAAGGACTACGTCCTCCTCGACCTGACCCACCTTGAACCGGCGCATATCGAAGCCAAGCTCCCGGACATCACCGAGTTCGCCCGCACTTACCTGGGCGTCGAGCCGTTCACAGAGCCCGTACCCGTGTTCCCGACCGCGCACTACGCCATGGGCGGTATCCCGACGAACATCCAAACCGAGGTCCTGCAGGATAACGAGACCACGGTTCCCGGACTGTTCGCCGCCGGCGAGGTCGCATGTGTTTCGGTGCACGGCTCCAACCGCCTTGGCACCAACTCGCTGCTCGACATCAACGTCTTCGGCAAGCGCGCGGGCATCGCGGCGGCCGAGTACTCCAAGATCGCCGACTTCGTCGAGCTGCCGGAAGACCCGGAGGCATTCACCCGCGGCATGCTTTCCGGTTTGCTCGAGGGCAATGGCACCGAGCGCGTGGCGCAGATCCGCAAGGAACTGCAGGAAACGATGGACACCAACATGCAGGTGTTCCGTACCAAGGAATCCTTGGAACAGGTCCTCAGCGACATCGCCTCGTTCGAACAGCGCTACAAGAACGTGGTTGTCCAGGACAAGGGCAAGCGTTTCAACCTGGACCTCCTGGAGGCCGTGGAACTGGGCTTCCTCCTCGACATGGCGAAGGTCATGACGGTCGGTGCACTGCACCGCGAAGAATCCCGCGGCGGCCACTACCGCGAGGACTTCCCGGACCGCGACGATGAAAAGTTCATGAAGCACTCCATGGCTTACAAGGACAGCTCGGTCACAACCGAATCGTCAGCCGAATCCGTAGCGGGCATCCGTCTCGAGACCAAGCCCGTCGTCTTTACCCGTTACGAGCCGATGGAGCGTAAGTACTAATGACTGCCGAAATGGCTGAGCCGGCCTCGAAGATCGAGCTTCCCGCAGGCGTTGGCGGCGGCGGAGAAATCCCCACCTTCAACATCACCTTGCGCGTCCGCCGCTACAACCCGGAACTTTCGGAAGAAGCGGTGTGGGAAGACCACAAGCTGACCATGTACGGCACGGACCGCGTGCTGGACGCCCTCCACAAGGTCAAGTGGGAGATTGACGGTTCGTTGTCCTTCCGCCGCTCTTGCGCGCACGGTGTCTGCGGCTCGGACGCCATGCGCATCAACGGCCGCAACCGCCTTGCCTGCAAGACCCTCCTGAAGGACCTGGACACGTCCAAGCCCATCACGGTGGAGCCGATCAAGGGCCTCCCCGTGGAGAAGGACCTGATCGTGGACATGGAACCGTTCTTCCAGTCCTTCCGCGAGGTCATGCCGTTCCTGATCAACAAGGGCCACGAGCCTACCAAGGAGCGCCTCCAGTCGGTCGAAGACCGCGAGCGTTTCGACGACACCACGAAGTGCATCCTGTGCGCCGCGTGCACCTCGTCCTGCCCCGTGTTCTGGACCGACGGCCAGTACTTCGGCCCGGCCGCGATCGTGAATGCGCACCGCTTCATTTTCGACTCCCGCGACGACGCCAGCGACATGCGCCTGGAGATCCTCAACGACAAGGAAGGCGTGTGGCGCTGCCGCACCACCTTCAACTGCTCCGAGGCTTGCCCGCGTGGCATCCAGGTGACCCAGGCAATTGCCGAGGTCAAGCAGGCCATCCTGTCCCGCAAGATCTAGTCGCGGATTCAAAGTTCGACGACGGCGTCCCCTTTGGCGGGTCCGCCGTCGTCGTTGTTTAATCGCCGGAGCGGCGGCACAAAGCAAGTGAAAGGCGGACTGGTGTCCAAAACTGTGAAGGTCAGCTTCGAAGGCAGCACGGGCGACCTGCTCGCCGGGATCATTGACGTGCCCGAAGGCCCGGTGCGCGGCTGGGGTGTCTTCTCCCACGGGCTGACCCTCGGAAAGGACAGCCCGGCCGCCTCCCGCATTTGCAAGGCGCTTGCCGACGACGGCGTGGGAATGCTCCGCTTCGACAACCTCGGGCTCGGCGGTTCCGGCGGACAGTGGGCCGACAGTTCGTTCAGCCTCAAGGTCGCGGACACCATCAAGGCGGCCGAGTACATGCGCAGCATCGACCAGGAGGTCTCACTGCTCGTCGGCCACTCATTCGGAGGCGCCGCGGTCCTGTCCGCTGCACTGAGCCTGCCGGAAGTATGCGCAGTGGCCACCGTGGGCGCCCCCTTCGAACCGAAGCACGTCGAGCACTTGTTCGACGCGAGCATTCAGCGGATCCTCGACGAAGGAAGCGCCGAGGTGGACTTCGGCGGAGGCAAGCGCCTGGAGGTGCGCAAACACTTTGTCGAAGACCTGGAGAAGACAGACCTCACGGCATGCATCCGCGCCCTGCACCGCCCGCTCCTGGTGATGCACTCCCCCACCGACAACACCGTGGGAATCGACAACGCCAGTGAGATCTTCCGGACGGCCAGGCACCCGCGCAGCTTTGTTTCAATCGAGGGCAGCGACCATCTCCTCACGGCCAAGGGACAGGCCGCGCGCGTCGCGAAGATCATCTCGGCCTGGGCAGACCAATACCTGGCTGCGGCGCGCTAGCCTAGTGGTCCCTGGCCATGAATGGCCGGGGCGGCACTGGCCGGGAGCCGAGGGACTTGTGATGCGTGCCCCCTGAGTGCTCATCGGCTTCCCGTACCGCGGACCACGCTGCGGTGATGAGGTAGGCCTGGCTGACCAGGTTGAACCAGACCAAGAGCCCGATGATGATGGCGAACGACGCCAGGATGGGATTACGCCCGGCATTTGCGAGCAGTTGGGTGCTGAAGATCTGCAGGATCGTCGTTCCGACGCCCGCCAGCAACGTCCCTTCCAGAAACGCACGGCGATGAGGCTTCAGGCGTCCCGCGAAGCGGAACATGATGGCCGCCGTCGCCCAGTTCAGGACGAGCGGGACGGCGGTGCGAACCAGCCACGTGACCGGCTCCCCCACGGCGTCGGGCAAGCCGAGGCGCTCGATGACCCATCCGGCCGCTGTCCCGAACACGAGCGAAGCCCCGGCGCTGACCAGGAGCGCGACGCCGAGCAGGAGGAGCGTCCCGGCGTCGTAGGCCTTCATGAGGAGGGGATTTTCCTGCACCGGGTCCAGCCCGAAAACGCCACGCAGGCCTTCGCGGATCCCCGCGATCCACCCGAGCGCGGTGAATATCGTCACGCCGGCCGCAATGACGGCGGTCCAGCCCAGGCCGGAGGGATCAAGCAGTTCGTGCGGATCCACCAACCCGTTGCCGCCGCTGACCTTGAGCAACCCCGGGGCTGTAGTTGCCACGCTGGAGACGACCGAATCTACCAGTTGGGGCTGGCCCCTCAGGACCAAACCGGTAATGGCGAATCCGGTGGTCAACAGGCCTGTGATCGAGAAGAACATCGTGAAGCCGATGCCCGCGCTCATGAGTGGCCCATGGCGAAGGTTATAGAGGTTGAAGGCGCGCATCGGCCTGAAATTGTTCAGCCGGGCCAGGAAGAGGTTGATGAAAGCCGGAATCCGTGCCCCGCCGCCGGAACGCCTGGCCTTGCCCCATTCGACCTGCCGCTGGATGACCAGCAGCCTCAGCTGCGCGCCATCAGTCGGCAGCGGCGGCCTGGCCGCCTGCCGTTGGTCGTGCCGCTTTGAGTTCCTCGCCAGTGTCCCCGCCAAAATCGAGCTCTTCCCGTAGCTGCCATATGCCATTGTCGTCGTGCTCGTAAAGTCCCATGCTAACCACAGGGAACGTGGCAGAGTAATTCCTGAGCACCGTTTCGGCCTCGTCCAGGTTTTCGGGCGCGACGTCGTGCGCGACTGTGACGTGCGGGTGGTACGGGAAGGGGAGCTCGCGTTCCAGGGGTCCCGTTTGAAGCTGTTGGTGTAGCTCGACGCACTCGGCGAAGCCGTCTTCCACGTTCAGGAACACCACGGGCGAGACCGGACGGAAGGAGCCCGTACCGGAGATCGTGATCTTGAACGGGGCTTGTCGGCGCGCCACTTCCCGTACATGCTCACGCGTCGCTTCCCAGTCCCTCGCGGGAGTGGTTGTGACGAGCGTGATGTGCGCCGGGATGATTTTGGCCATCGGATCACCGAAAGACTCCCGCCATTCCTGGAGTTCTTGCGCGATGTCCGAAGGAAAGCCCAGGATCACGCCGACGCACATGCTCTCGCACATAGGCCTAGCGGATTCCCTGTGGGCCACCATAGGGAAGGAAGCCCACCTTGGCGTAGACGTCGGCCAACGTTGCGGACGCGATTTCACGCGCCTTGTCCGCTCCGTGGGCCAGGAGCCGGTCGAGTTCTGCCGGATCCCCCAGCAACTCGTTGGCACGCTCCCTGATGGGCGCGAGGTGGCCGGCGACGAGTTCGGCGAGGTCCGCCTTCAAGTGGCCGTACATCTTGCCGTCGTAGTCCGCCACGATCTTCTCCACGGGCAAGCCGCTGATGATCGAGTAGATGCTCAGCAGGTTGGAGACGCCCGGCTTGGCTTCGCGGTCGAAGCGGATTTCGGTCTCGTTGTCCGTGACGGCGGACTTGATGCGCTTCGCGGTCACCTTCGGATCGTCCAGCAGGTTGATCAGGCCTGCCGGGGACTCCGCGGACTTGGACATCTTGGCGGTGGGGTTCTGGAGGTCGTAGATCTTTGCCGATTCCTTCTGGATGAAGGCCTGCGGCACCTCGAATGTTTCGCCGAAGCGGCTGTTGAAGCGGATGGCAAGGTCGCGGCTCAGTTCGACGTGCTGGCGCTGGTCCTCGCCTACGGGCACGCCGTGGGGCTGGTAGAGCAGGATGTCGGCGGCCTGCAGGATGGGGTAGGTAAACAGCCCGACGCTTGCTTGCTCGGAACCCTGCTTTTGGGCTTTGTCCTTGAACTGCGTCATGCGGGAGGCTTCCCCCATGCCAGTGATGCAATTCAGGACCCACGCGAGCTGGGCGTGCTCGGGAACCTGCGACTGGACGAAGAGGGTGCACTTGTCGATGTCCACGCCACCGGCAATGTATTGGGCGGCTGTGACACGTGTGCGACGGGCCAATTCAGCAGGGTCCTGGGGCACGGTGATCGCGTGCAGGTCAGGAATGAAGAAGATGGCGTCGTACTCTTCCTGCATCCGGACCCAGTTGACCAGGGCGCCAAGGTAGTTGCCAAGGTGTAGGGAATCGGCGGAGGGCTGCATTCCGGACAGCACGCGGTGCTTGGCGCCGGCGGCAAGTCTGGTTGAGGTACTCACGGTTGCGGACACGGCGGCTTCAGTGGTGGTGGAACTGGTCATGGAAAAACTTTCGGGGGCTTAGAGCTGGTAGTCGACTACCAGCGGTGCGTGGTCGGAGAAACGGGTGTCCCATGAAGGCGCCCGGTCGACGACGGCAGACGTGGCGGCCGCCGCAAGTCCGGGAGTTGCCATGTGGTAGTCGATGCGCCAGCCAGTATCTGTATCAAAGGCCTTGCCGCGCTGGGACCACCAGGTGTAGGGGCCTTCGACATTTCCTGCCAGGCCCCTGTGGACATCCCTCCATCCGATCTCGTCGCCGAAGAAGCGGTCGAAATACGCGCGCTCCTCAGGAAGGAAGCCTGCACGCTTGGTGTTGCCCTTCCAGTTCTTGATGTCGAGCTCCATGTGGCCCACGTTGAGGTCGCCGACCACCAAGGCGTGGTCGCTGTGCTTCGCGAGCTCCGGGAGCCTGGTGGTCATGAGATCCAGGAAGCGGTACTTGTCCACCTGCTTGGGGGTGTCTACCTCACCGGAATGCACATAGGCGCTCACGACCGTCAGTGTGGCGTCTGCGCCGGCATTGTCCTTGACCGAGTAGTCAGCTTCGACCCAGCGTCCGGCCGTGGCAAAGTAATCGTCACCAATTCCAACGCGGGTGGCGGTAGGTTCCTGGCGGGACGCGATCGCCACGCCCGCGCGGCCCTTGGCCTCGGCTTCGGCGTGCAGGATGTGCCAGCCTTCGCCGATGAGCTGGCGCACGACCTCGTCAGGAGCGCGGACTTCCTGCAGGCAGAGGATGTCGACGTCGCGCGGCTCCAGCCATTCCGCCATGCCCTTTTTGTAGGCAGCACGAATGCCGTTGACGTTGACCGTTGCGATGCGAAGGAAGTCCTTCTTCAATGCCGAGCTCACCCCGCCTACTCTAGTCGATGATGTTGCCGGACACGGGCCGGTCCGAGTCGTCGGAGGACTTGATCATGTCCCTGGCGTTGCTTGCCGTGATCGCAATTGTCTCGAGGGCGCGGTTGATGGTGTCCTGGTCCGCTGCATCGCCCTTGGCGCGTTCGGCCTCCACGACCCGGACCTGCACCTGGACGATCTTGAAGGAGTGGTCGAGTTTGAGGTCCCGCAGTTCCTCGCCTTCGCTGCGTTCGGAGACGACCCGGGTGCCGCCTTGGTCGGCAACGGACGACGACGGCGCCCGGCCGGTTGCGGCGTTGAAGGCGTTCTGTGCTTGGGTAAATTTTGCGCCCGCCCGCTTGGCCGCCCTCTGGATGCTGAAGACGACGAAGGCCGCGAGTGCGAGCCAGCCGAACGAGACCACGGCAACGACCCACCCGACGACGTCGTTGTGGTTGGCAGCGAAGAGGACTGCTACCAGGAAAGCGATGAGCACTACCGTCATGCCGAGGCCGCCGATGCGGAAGCCCTTGAAAGGGCTCCTGGCGGATGCGGATGAAGGAACAGATGACGGGGAGTCGCCGAGAGAACGCATGCTCCTATTGTCGCAAACTCCGCAGGACCACCCGGACGCTTCCACCCCCGGCGAACAGTCCGGCAAGCGCCGGGACGATGCATTTCCAGGAGGCGATGCTATTTCAGGAAGAGTGCCCGCAGCCGCCCGGTGGTGAGCATCACGCCAAGGACGATCATTACCAGGTAGTACCCCACATGGATAGCGGTGGCAGGGCTGAAGGAGCCGACGCTGATCTGCCGCAACAGTTCCACCCCATGCCACAAGGGCATCGCCTGGATAAGCCACTGTATGTACTGCGGATAAACGCTGAGCGGGTAGAACGTGGCGCTAAACAGGAACATGGGCAGCATGAAGAAGTTGATCCAGTCCATCTGCTGGAAGGTCTTCATGAAGCTCGTGATCCCCATGCCGAAGCTGGCAAATCCGAAAGCGATCAGCACGGCTGCCGGGATGACGAGGATGGCCCACGCACTGGTGACGAGGCCCATGACCGCCATGACCAAGGTGAAGCCGGTGGCATAGAAGAGGCCCCGCAACAGCGCCAGGAAGATCTCTCCGATTGCCACGTCCAAGGGTCCGAGGGACGTGTAGAGCATCCCCTGGTATAGCTTGGCGAAGTTCATCTTGAAGAAGACATTCCACGTCGAGTCGTAGATGGCGCCGTTCATGGCCGACACTGCCAGGAGCGCAGGCGCGATGTAGGCCGCGTAGCTGATTTCCTGCCCGCCGGGTCCCGCCACGGTACCCACGATCGGTCCAAGTCCCACACCCATCGAAACCAGGTACAGCACCGGCTCGAAGAAGCCCGACACCAGGATCAACCAAGTGCTGCTTTTTGCCGCCATGAGCCCCCGGGCTACGACCGCAAGGGCATTGCGCGAGTACAAAGGACCGAACGTGCGACCCCTTGCAGTGTCCGTGGCGCTGTGGCCACCGGTCAAAACGCTCATGCGCCCATCCTCCTTGCGAACTGGCGACGCGTCAGGGTCCAACCGGCAGCAGCTGCGCACGTCAGGAAAACGATGTGGATGAGCGTCAGCACGGGGTTCTCCTCAAGTCCGTAGGTAAAGACCCGGCCCAGTTGCGTGCCGTGCCACACTGGCGAGATCCAACCGATCCATCGGACGGCCAGGGGTAGCGAATCAAGCGGAAAGAAAGTGCCGGAAAACAGGAACAAGGGAACCACGACGAACCGCTGGACCAGCGCAAACTGCCCTGAGTCCTTGGTGAGGGTCGAGGCGTAGGCCATGAGCGGCAGCCCGAAGGACAATCCGGCCAACGTGGCAACCAGCGCCGACAACCAGCCCCAAGGACTCGGCGAGGCACCGAACAGGGCGACGATGACGAAGTAAACCACCGATTGCACGAGGAATTTCAGGGTGCTCGCCATGATGTGGCCAGCGGCGATTTGCTGCGGCACTAACGGCGAAGCATGCGGACCATAGAACACGCGGCGCCACTTGAACCCGTCCATGATCGGATAGGAGAAGTCCCCCGAGGCCGTCATGACCGCAGAAGAAACCAGCAGTGCCGGAGCAATGAAGGTCAGGTAGCTCACCCCGCCGAACACCGATCCGCTGTTCGCGTCCACGAGGCTAGCCAGGCCGACACCCATGGCGAAAAGGTAGGCCACCGGCTGCCCCACGCTATAAAGGAACACCGACCAGCCATAGCCGCGCATGACCCGAAGTGCCTGTTCCGCGTAGAAGAACGATCCCCAGCGGCGCGCCCGGCTGGCAGAGACGGCCGGCGAGTGGGCCCGCAAAGGACGCTCCGCCGTCGTGAGCTGTTTTTCGGGCTGTTTCCCTCTCAACGTCCCGTCCTCAATCGATCAGGCTCCGGCCGGTCAACCGCAGGAAGACGTCCTCCAAGGATGAGCGGCGCACGAGCGAGGTCAGGGGGCGCAGCGTGCGGGCCGAGACCTGCTCTAGCGCGGCCTCGCCGTCGTCCGTGTAAATGAGGACCCGGTCCGGCAGTATCTCGACGCGGTCGCCTATGCCCTTCAGTTCGGCGCCGATCGTAGCGTTGCGCTCCGACCCGAAACGAAGCTCGAGCACCTCGCGCGTCGAATGTTCCCGGATCAAGCCGGCGGGTGTGCCTTCGGCCATGATTCGGCCCTTGTCAACCACGATCAGCCGGTCGCAGAGTTGTTCGGCCTCGTCCATGTAGTGGGTGGTGAGGATCAGGGTGACGCCTTGTTCCTTGAGCCGGAACAGCCTGTCCCAGAGTGTGTGCCGGGCTTGGGGATCGAGGCCGGTCGTAGGCTCGTCCAGAAGCAGGATCTTCGGCTCGTTGATCAGCGAGCGCGCAATCGTGAGCCGCCGTTTCATGCCTCCGGACAGGGCGTCCACCCTGGACTTGGCTTTGTCCCCCAATTGTGCGAACTCAAGCAATTCATCGGCCTTGGGCCGCAGGTAGCTCAACGGCAAGCCGAAATACCGTCCATAGACGATCAGGTTTTCGCGGACCTTCAGTTCTTCGTCCAGGTTGTCCTGTTGGGGGACCACCCCGAGGTGGGCGCGGACTTCCGGGCCGTGCGTTTCCGGGTCGAGGCCCAGGATGCTGAGCATCCCGGACGTCCGCTGGGACACGCCGCCGATCATTTTCATGGTGGTCGACTTGCCGGCACCGTTTGGACCCAGAAGCCCGAACGACTCCCCCGGCGAAACCTCGAAGGAGATACCGTCGACGGCTTTCAGCTCACCGTAGCTTTTGGTGAGGTTTTCGGCTGTGATGACTGCGGGTGGATCGGGAAGCTGGCTGACGTTGATGGTTGGGTGGAAAAAGAGTCAGTGGCTTCATTGTGCACCCACAGCAGACTAATGGAGCTATCCAGTACGTGAAAGAGCTATTGCACTATTTTCTGGAATAACCGCCCGCCTCCTTCGTCTTATTTTGTCGGGTTCGCCCGCAGCACCTCCAAACGCTGCCGGTATTCGGTCTCGTCGATCTCGCCCCGCGCGTAGCGTTCCCTCAACACGGCTTCGGCACCCTGGTTGGCAGCCAAGTAGTGGTTCCGGCGCCACGCCCTGCGGCCGAAGAAGATGAAAGCCCCGATGACGAGGATCCAGAACAGCGGGATCAAGAGGAAGAACGGCCAGAAGCCGCCCCACGGTCCATGGGTGACGGCGCCGGGCAATTGTGCGGCTATCGTGCCTACAGCGGTGGTTAGTGATGTCAACATGTCGGTTCCAATTCTCTCGGAAGGCCGTACCTCGGCCTTGGTTCCAGTCTCGGTTGCGGTCCCCTCCGCCGCGTCTGCCGCGGGGAGTCACTTGCCCGCGGGGCGCTACTCCCCCGGGAGACCGGGCGGAAGGACTAGCTGCTCCAGCCGGGACGCACAAGGCCGGATTCGTAGGCCAGCACTACCAGCTGGGCCCTGTCGCGGACCATGAGTTTTGTCATGATGCGCGAAACGTGCGTCTTGGCCGTCAGGGGCGTGATGAAAAGCCGTTCGGCGATCTCGGAATTGTTCAAGCCTTCACCGACCAACGCAAGGACTTCGCGTTCCCGGTCGGTGATTTGGTCCAAGGCGATGGGCTGGGTGGCGGCTTTGCTGTGGACCGCGAGCTGGGCCATGATCCGGCGTGTCACCGACGGCGATAGGAGGGCGTCGCCGTCGTGCACCACACGGACGGCGCGGATGAGTTCTTCCGGTTCCGTGTCCTTCACGAGGAAGCCGGCCGCGCCGGCACGGACGGCCTCGGCGATGTATTCGTCCAACTCGAACGTGGTCAGGATGATGATCCGCGTACCCGCGAGCTTCGGATTGCTGAGGATCTGCCGTGCGGCCGCCAGGCCGTCGCCGTCGGGCATGCGGATGTCCATGAGGATGACGTCCGGAGTTTCGCTCTCGGCCAGTTTGACGGCGTCGGGCCCGGAGCCCGCCTCGGCCACGACTTCCATGTCCGGTTCGGCGTCCAACAAGGCCCGGAACCCCGCCCGGATGAGCGTTTGGTCGTCGACGAGGAGCAGTCGGATCATTGCGCACCTCCCACATTGTTCAAGGGAAGCGTGGCTTCCACGCGCAGCCCCGGTTCCAAGGGCATCAGGTCCAGCCTTCCCCCGAAAGCCTCCGCCCGCTCCCGCATCCCCCGCAATCCGTTACCAAGCGGTGCGCCCCGCAAGCCTGCGCCGTCGTCGTCGATCTGCACCTTCAGCGCGTTCCCCACCATGTCCAAACGCACGACGGCGTTCGTCGCGCCCGAGTGCCTGCGGATGTTGCTTAGCGCTTCCTGGACGATCCTGTAGGCAGCTTCCTGTTGCGCGCTGCCCACGTGGGGTTGCTCGATCAAGCCGCCCTCGGACTGCAGGTGGTTCTCGAACCGCAATCGCAGGCCCGCGTGCCGCGCGTCCTCAACAAGCTCCGGCACCCGCGCGAGGCTCGGCGGTGCGACGGGGCTGAGTGGTGCGTCGTCGCGAAGCACGCCGAGGAGCTGGCGGATCTCGGCCAGCGACTCCTTGCTTGCCGATTTGATGGCCTCCAGCGCAGGCCGAAGCTTCTCGGGGTCGTTCGTGCCCAGATGGAGTGCTACGGAAGCCTGGACGTTGATCATCGACAGCGAATGGGCGACGACGTCGTGGATGTCGCGTGCGAGGGTAAGGCGGTATTCGTCCCGTTCGGCTTGTTTCGCGGCTTCGCGCCGGCGCCGAAACTCGGCCATCCGTTCTCTCCGGCGTCGGAACCCTTCACCAACCAGGACAAGGATCGCCAGCCAGGCAGCACCCGCCGATGCCCGGAAGGGCGCCACGGCATCCGCGCCAAAGACCGAAGGCAGGATGACGCCCACTGCACAGAGTCCGGCCCCAAGCCAGGCCTGCCAACGCAAACCGGCGGCCGCCGTCATGATGATGGCCAGGGCCAGGGACAGGACGACCGGTCCCCATGCGTAGTCGAGGAGAACGTAACTGAAGGTGGCGGCCATCGATACAGGCAGCATCAGTTCCGGCCTGCGGATCCGGAACCCCAAGGCAGCCGGCCCGGCCAGCAGAAGGATCACGGCAAGGGGGTCGAGCGGACGCGCTACCGTTTGGTGGCTCGCGGCGAAGAGGGTGCCTAGCACCTGGACCAGGGCCACCGCGATCACGATGAAACTCGTGGGTGGACCCGGGAATCGCCGCTGCATGTTTCGAGCCTAGCTGTGGAGGGCTCCGGCGTCGTCGGTTTAACGGCGTAGGCCGCCTACTCCCCCTGGAGTAGGCGGCCTACGCGCCGAAATCGGCATGGCTAGGCGATGCCCGCCTGGCGTTCCGCGGCCTCGACCACGTTTGTCATGAGCAGTGCGACCGTCATCGGGCCAACGCCCCCCGGGTTGGGAGAAATCCACCCCGCGACCGTGGCAGCCGCTGGATCGATGTCGCCGTGGACCTTGCTCTTGCCGGTTTCCGGGTCGGTTTCCCGGGTGACGCCGACGTCGAGTACGGCCGCGCCGGGTTTGATGTCCGACGCCTTCACGATGTGCTTCACGCCCGCGGCGCCCACAATGACGTCCGCCTGGCGCAGCAGTTCCGAAAGGTTCTTGGTGCCGGTGTGGGTGAGCGTCACGGTCGCGTTGACTGCGCGCCGGGTAAGGAGCAAGCCAATGGAGCGGCCGATGGTCACTCCACGTCCCACCACCACGACGTGCTTGCCCGCGAGGCTGTAACCGTTGCGTTCAAGCAGTTCAATCACGCCCCGGGGCGTGCACGGCAATGGTGAAGTGATCTCGCCGTTGACGTTGAGCACAAGCCGGCCCAGGTTCGTGGGGTGGAGTCCGTCCGCGTCCTTGGCAGGATCGATCCGTTCAAGGATCGCGTCAGTGTCAAGGTGCTTGGGCAGCGGCAGCTGCACGATGTAGCCGTGACATGCGGGATCCGCGTTGAGTTCGTCAATCAGCGCCTCAACCTCGGCCTGGGTCGCGTCCGCGGGCAGCTCACGCTGTATCGAGTTCATCCCGATCTCCTGCGACTGCTTGTGCTTCATGGACACGTACAGCTGCGACGCCGGATCCGCACCGACCAGCACGGTTGCAATACCCGGCGTGATGCCACGGGCCTTCAGGGCGGCGACACGCTCCGTCAGCTCGGACTTGATGGCCGCCGAGGCGGCCTTCCCGTCAAGTAGCTGCGCGGTCTTCGCTGCTCCGGCTTCGGCCACGCTTACCACTGCTCGTGCTGTGGGTACAGCGGGAAGTCGGCGGCGAGCTTGTCGACGCGGGCCTGCAGGGATTCGATATCGGTAGCGGAGCCGGACTTCAGCGCCGAGGCGATGATCTCGGCAACTTCGGTGAACTCCGTGGCGCCGAAACCACGCGTGGCCAGGGCCGGGGTACCGATGCGCAGCCCTGAGGTGACCATCGGCGGGCGGGGGTCGAACGGAACCGCGTTGCGGTTGACCGTGATTCCCACCGAGTGCAGGAGGTCTTCGGCCTGCTGGCCGTCGAGCTGGGAGTTGCGGAGGTCAACGAGGACGAGGTGCACGTCCGTGCCGCCGGTGAGGACGGAAACGCCGGCTTCGGCAACATCAGCCTGGTTGAGTCGGTCGGCGATGATCTTGGCGCCTTCGAGGACACGCTCCTGGCGTTCCTTGAATTCCTCGCCCGCGGCGATCTTGAAGGCGACGGCCTTTGCTGCGATCACGTGCATGAGGGGGCCGCCCTGCTGGCCCGGGAAGACGTTGGAGTTGAGCTTCTTGGCCCAGGCTTCCTTCGCCAGGATGACACCCGAACGGGGGCCGGACAGGGTCTTGTGCACCGTGGAGGTGACGACGTCGGAGTGCGGCACCGGGCTCGGGTGCAGGCCTGCTGCGACCAGGCCTGCGAAGTGTGCCATGTCCGTCCAGAGCAGTGCGCCCACTTCGTCGGCGATCGAGCGGAAAGCGGCGAAGTCGAGGTGGCGGGGGTAGGCGGACCAGCCGGCAATGATGACCTGCGGCTTCTCGGCAATGGCCTGCTCGCGGAGCTTGTCCATGTCTACGCGGAAGGTGTCTTCCTCAACCTGGTACGCCGCAACCTTGTACAGCTTGCCGGAGAAGTTCAGCTTCATGCCGTGGGTCAGGTGGCCACCATGGGCCAGCGAGAGGCCAAGGATCTTGTCGCCGGGGTTAATCAGGGCGGACAGGGCGGCGGCGTTGGCCTGGGCCCCGGAGTGCGGCTGGACGTTGGCGTACTCGGCACCGAAGAGAGCCTTGACGCGATCGATGGCCAGCTGCTCGGCGACGTCGACGTACTCGCAGCCACCGTAGTAGCGCTTGCCCGGGTAGCCCTCGGCGTACTTGTTGGTCAGCACGGAGCCCTGGGCCTCCATGACAGCCCGCGGTGCGAAGTTCTCGGAAGCGATCATTTCCAGGGTGCCGCGCTGGCGGCCGAGTTCCTGTTCAAGAACCGCGGCGATCTCGGGGTCGAGTTCCGAAAGCGGCTGGTTGCTGATGGTCGCGGAGGTGATGGTGGAGGTAGTCACGAAGATCTCCTGGCTAGGCAACGGGTATTTCTACAGGTCAGGCTACCGGCTGGGTTTTTTCCATGCCTTTGATTACGGGCATGGCACAGGGACGGTAAAACGTGACCCTCGGCCCAGGCGTACGATCCGTGGTCTTCATCAGTGCCGCTCCCTGGTGGTAGTCCACCCAACGCCAGTCGCGACGACTTAAACAGTACAGCAGGTCGGCGACGGTAGGCTTGGCTGTGTGACTGACTCGTCTTTTGTTGTAACCCTGTCCTGCCCGGACCGTCCGGGAATCGTCCACGCTGTGGCCGGCGCTCTGTTGGAAGCCGGATGCAACATCGCGGATTCGCAGCAATACGGCAGCCCCACCACCGGAAACTTCTTCATGCGCGTGGAAGCGACCACCTCCTCCAGCCAGTCCCGGCTCAGTGCGGCCTTGGCACCCGTTGCCGAGGAATTCGGCATGAAATGGCAGATCAACCCGGTGGGGCAGAAAGTCCGCACTTTGATCCTTGGGTCCAAGGACGGGCACTGCCTGAACGACCTCCTGTTCCAGCAGCGCTCCGGGACCCTTCCGATCGAGGTTCCCGCCATCGTCTCCAATCACCGGGACCTTGAGGGGCTAGCCGAGTTCTATGGGATTCCCTTCCACCACATCCCCGTCACTCCGGACACCAAGCCTGAAGCCGAAGCGAAGCTCCTGGAGCTCATCAGGCAGCACAACGTGGAGTTGACGGTCCTCGCCCGCTACATGCAGGTGCTCTCCAACGAGCTCTGCACGGAACTCAACGGGAAGGCGATCAATATCCACCACTCGTTCCTTCCCTCTTTCAAGGGCGCCAAGCCGTACCACCAAGCACATGCCCGCGGCGTGAAGATCATCGGCGCGACCGCCCACTACGTCACCGCCGACCTGGACGAAGGCCCGATCATCGAGCAGGAAGTCATTCGGGTGGACCATGCCCGCACGGCGGATCAGTTCGTCCAGATGGGCCGTGACGTCGAGGGCCGTACCCTCGCCCAGGCCGTACAGTGGCACGCCGAACACCGCGTCCTGCTCGACGGGACCCGAACGGTGGTCTTCAACTAAGGACTGCGCAGCCCTACTCTGGGTCCATGCAGGGCATGTCGGACGCGGACCACGAAGCGGACCTCGCCGTCTTCTATGACCGCGCGGCGCCCCTCGGCAGCACTCGCGCCATGACACCGCACCGGGTGGAATGCCGCGATTGGTTCATCCGCCTGCTCAAGGACGAACACCGGCATGCGGTGTTCGAATTGGGTTGCGGCACCGGCATCGAGGGCCTGGAGTTCGTGCGGGCAGGCCTTCATTACACCGGCGTCGACCTGTCCGAAGAGAGCATCCACCGCGCCCGGGCCAGGGGACTTGACGCTACCGTCGCAAGCGGGAGCAGCCTGCCCTTCGCGGATGGAACGTTCCCGGCGGTATGGACGATGAGCACGCTTTTGCATGTCCCGAACCACCGGATTCACGACGTCGTCGGCGAACTTGTGCGGGTTGCGTCGCCTGGTGCGCCAATCGGCGTCGGACTTTGGTCAGGTGACGATGAAGAGGTCCTCAACCCCGAGGACAAGGACGAACCGCGGCGGTTCTTCAGCCGGCGCAGCGATGAGACCCTCCACCGCATTTTCGGTCAGCACGGCACGGTGGAACATTTCGAAACGTGGCCGGAGGGCACGGGACCCGAGTCCGGTCCCGGGGCTGGCATGTGGGTGCAGCACTACCAGTTCCTGGTCCTTCGAACGCCAGCGTAGGCTTGCCCCATGGCTCCCTATTACACTTTCGGCGGGGATACCCCGGCCGTCCATGACACGGCATTCGTGGCGCCAAGCGCTTCGATCATCGGCAAGGCAACCCTGGGTGAGAACTCCAGCGCCTTCTACGGCGTCTCCGTGCGCGCCGACACTGCGGCCATTAGCGTCGGCGCGGGGTCGAACCTGCAGGACAACGTGGTCCTCCATGCCGACCCCGGTTTCCCCTGCACGGTAGGTGAGCGCGTCAGCGTGGGGCACGCCGCCGTCGTGCACGGATGCACTGTTGAGGATGACTGCCTCATCGGCATGAGCGCCACTATCCTGAATGGTGCCGTGATCGGAGCCGGTTCGCTCGTGGCGGCGGGCGCCGTCGTCCTTGAAGGGACGGTCATCCCGCCGCGCTCCCTGGTTGCCGGCGTTCCCGCGAAGGTGCGCCGCGAACTCAGCGACGAAGAGTTCGAAGGCGTGAAGCGCAACGCCGCCCACTACAGGGAGCTGGCCGCGGCGCACCGGGAAATGCACGGCTAGGACGCTGGCTTAGGAGCGGTTAGTCCAGGCTGATCGGACCCATCTCGTCCAGCAGCTCTCCAGGGCCGGGGTTGCCTGGCACCGACGTGCCGCCAAGGTGGTTCACCACGCCCCAGACGGCGTTGAGGCCGGTGGTGACGGCGCCCTCGGCCCAGCCTGCGGTGAACGAAACGTCATCGCCGGCCAGGAAGATGCCGCGCTGGCCGTCGGGCAGCTTGTCCTGCTTGAAGTGCGTGAACAGGCGCTGCTGGTAGCGGTAATGGCCCGGCAGGTTCGCCTTGAACGCGCCCATGAAGTTGGGGTCGGCCTCCCAGGAAACCGTGATCGGCTGGCCCACGATGTGGCTTGCGATGTCCACGCCGGGGTAGATCTGCTCGAGCGAGTGCAGCATGAGCTTGACGCGTTCCTCGGCGCTGAGTGCGAGCCACTTCAAGGCGTCGTCGTTCCACGTGTAGGAAAGCAGGATGACGGCGGGCTTGTCGGGACCGTCGTCGAGCAGGTAGGTCGCCCGGTTGAGCCGGTCCGTCAGTGTCATGGAGAGCACTTCGCGGCCTGTTTCGGGATCGATGTCCTTCCAGAACGGCCGGTCCACCATCACGAAGGTCTTCGAGGACTGCATGTAGTGCGAGCGCTCGATCGCCGTCCACAATTCGGCAGGGAACAAGGATTCCTGGGTGTGGATGCGGGTGGACAGGAGCCAGGACTGGCATGTGGTGACCACTGCGGGGTAGGCGGTTTCGCGGCCCCAGCGTTCGCGCACCAGCAGGTCTCCGTTGCTGCCCCGTTCGATCCTGTCCACCGCTCCGCGCGGGGAACGTGCGTGCAGGGACGCAAGGGAAGTGCCCTCCGGCCAGTGTGCAATGCCCGACGGCGCGTGCCGCCAGAGTGCCTCAGGGAGCCTTTGCGCTCCCCCTGTGATGAGGCGATGCTGGTCATCTGCGTCGGTGTAGACCACGCGCAGGATTTCCAGGATGGAATTGGGGAAATCCGTGTCCCAGCCGCCCGTTCCGAAGCCGACCTGCCCGAATGCCTCGCGATGCGCGAACCCTGCTTTCTTGAACGACTCGCTTGCGGCGATGAAGCCGTAGAAGGTCTGCTCATCCATGAGCGGCAGCAGTTCGTTCCACAGTTCTTTGATCCGGACAGTATCCCGGGCCCGGATGGCCTGCTGCATTTCACGGAAAGCAGCGCCGTCGTTGACCGCCGCTTTCCACGCGGCAGCGACCTCGTGGAAGAACTTGGGCAGCTCGGCCGACGTAGCGGCGTAGTGCTTCTGCCCTGCCAATTCAATGACCGTGCTTGAGGTCGCGGCTGCGAGCGGGTTGGGGAAGTCCTGTGTTTCCAGGCCCAGGAGGTCCACGTAGTGGTAGAAGGCCTTGCCGGAGACGGGGAACCTCATGCCGCCGAGGTCTGCCACCACTCCCGGAGCCGAGGGGAAGCTGGCGGTGCGAAGCCGGCCGCCGATTTGGTCGGCTTCGTACAGGACGGGGCGCAAGCCAAGTTTCATGAGCTCGTAGGCGGTGACCAGGCCGGACAGGCCGGCGCCGATGACGGCGACTTCAGTCCCGTATTGTTCCGGTGGAACCACGGCCAGGCCGCCGGGGTGGGCCAGGTAATGGTCGTAGCTGAACGGGAAGTCCGGGTTCAGCATCGTTATGGGAGCTTCACTCGGCCTGGCCTCGGAAGTGCCGGTGGCGTATTCCGCCGGTAATTCGGTGGCGATGGTCATGAAATTTCTGCCTTCACAGTTTCCGGGTCGGAGACCCTGGCGGATAGTTCACGGTAGTCCTGTTCTGTCAGGGCGGCTACCTTGGAGTTCCGGCGTCCATAGCCGAAGTAAAGGGCGATCCCCACGATCATCCACCCGCCGAATACCACCCAGGTGTCTGCGCCGAGGTTTGCCATCAGATAGGCGCACATCAAGGTGCCCAGGATCGGAGTGATTGGGTAGAGCGGGACCCGGAAGCTGCGCTTGAGCGTCGGGCGGTTGCGTCGCAGGTAGATGACGGCCAGGTTGACCAGTGCGAAGGCGAAGAGGGTGCCGATGCTGGTGGCGTCGGCCAGCGCACCGAGCGGCACGAGTCCAGCAGTGAGTGCGACGGCGGTGCCCACGATGAGCGTCCCGGCCACCGGAGTGCCTGTGCGGCGGGAGACCTTGCCGAAGACTTGCGGGACCAGTCCGTCCCGGGACATGGAGAGCAGGATGCGCGTCTGGCCGTAGAGCACTGTCAGTACGATGCTGGCGATGGCCAATACGGCACCCACCGAGAAGACGAGGGCGATCCATGGCTGGTGCGTGGTCTCCTCGAGGATCTGGACAAGGGCTGCCTCGGTCCCGCCGAACCATTCCCAGGGGCGGGCGCCAATGGCGGCCACGGCAACGAGGACGTAGATGCTGGTGACGATGACCATGGACAGCAGGATGGCGCGGGGCAGGTCGCGCTTCGGGTTGCGGGCTTCCTCGCCGGCCGTGGAGGCGGCATCGAAGCCGATGTATGAGAAGAACACGCGGGACGCGGCGGCCGAGACCCCGGCGGCTCCCATAGGCATGAGCGGTTCGAAGTTCCCCGCATTGAATGCAGTGAAGGCAACAGCGCAGAAGAAGAGCAGGATGACTACCTTGACACCCACGATCACGGTGTTGATCCAGGCGCTTTCGCGGGCGCCGCGTACCAGCAGGACCATGGCCAGGATCACGATCACCATCGCGGGGATGTTGACGACGCCGCCGCTTCCGGGCGGTTGCGACATCGCGTCGGGAAGGACCTGGCCGAACGCCGCGAGGGTCTCGTTCACGTACTGGCCGGCGCCGACCGCGACCGCGGCCACGGACACCGCGTATTCGAGCACGAGGCACCAACCGCAGATCCAGGCCATGCCCTCGCCCATAGTGGCGTAGGCGTAGGAGTAGCTGGACCCGGCTACCGGTACCAGACCGGCCATTTCGGCATAGGAGACGGCGGAAAACAGGGCGGCGAGGCCTGCGACGACAAACGAGATCCAGACGGCGGGCCCCGCCAGCGGCACGGACTCGCCAAGGATGACCAGGATGCCGGTGCCGAGCGTGGCACCGACGCTGATCATCGTCAGTTGAAGCACGCCAAAGCTTCGAACCAGGGGCGTTCCGCCCCCGCCGCTTCCGGCCTCATTGACCATCTGCCCGATCGGCTTGCGGCGCAGTAGCTGCGCCCTGAGCGTGGTGCGGCGGATAGGCCTGCTTGTCTCAATAACGTCGTTTCGGGTGGAGGTAGGCACAGTCACCGTTGACGTCCCTTCAGAAGTAGTTTCGGTTTCCCGTGTCCACCGTAAGCCTGTGAGCCAGCTCTCAGGCCGGTGCAAAATGACCTATAGTTGTCACCCATGAGACGTATTGCACAATCAGAACCGGCGCTGGAAAAGGCGCTTTCCGGACAGGTCGGCGTTGACCTTTCTGCGATTTCAGACAACATCAAGGCCCTCAGGAAGCGCACCGAGGCCCCTCATTTCATGGCAGTGGTCAAGGGAAACGGCTACGGTCACGGGCTCGTTGAAGTGGCTCGGACCGCAATAGCCGCCGGGGCCGATTGGCTGGGAACGGCCCAGCTCAGCGAGGCAGTCGCGCTACGCAAAGCCGGCATCGCGGTGCCGGTCCTGTCATGGCTATATCTGGCATCCCAGACGAGCGGAACCATCCGGGAAGCGCTTGAGCACGACGTCGACGTGTCGCTTGGGAGCGTCCGTCAACTTGAGGTGCTGGCTGGCATCGCAAGGCAATTGGGGCGCCCCGCCGTCGTGCATTTGGAGCTGGACACCGGCCTGAGCCGCGGAGGTGCCCGAAAGGAGGACTGGCCAGTGCTCGTGGCGGAGGCGCGCAGGGCGGAACGTGACGGGACAGTCCGTGTCCGGGGCCTTTGGACCCATCTGGCGTGGGCGGATGTCCCCGCGCATCCGGGCAACGCCGCAGCAGTGACGGAATTCGAGGACGCCGTCAAGGAAGCCCGCGCCGCCGGCCTGGACCCCGAACTACGGCACGTATCCAGCTCGGCCAACATCCTGGACCGGCCCGAGTTCCACTTCGACATGGTGCGTGCAGGGCTGGCCATCTACGGCCTGGCGCCAGCGGACCACCTGGACCCCGCCGATTTCGGACTGCGCGCGGCACTGAGCGTCACGGCTCCGCTGGTCATGGTCAAGAAAGTCCCCGCCGGGACCGGCGTGAGCTATGAACACCAGGCGATCACGCACGAGCCGAGATACCTCGGACTCATTCCCCTTGGCTACGCGGACGGAATACCCAAGGGCGTCAGTGGCCGTAGCCTTGTTCAGATCGGCGGGCGGCGTGTCCCCGTGATTGGCAAGGTCTGCATGGACCAATTCATGGTCGACCTTGGCCCCGACGCTTCGGGGATCGACGTCGGTGACACGGCGGTGCTGTTCGGCGATCCCGCGAACGGAGCTGCGAGCGCGGACGATTGGGGTGCGGCGATCGGCAGCCACGGAGACGAGATCATCAACCGGATCGCCCCGCGGCTTCCGCGGGAGTACGTGGGTCGCGCCCCGGGAGCGGATGCCGGCGAATCCGGCGCCTACGAATGCCCCGACTACCAGGAGTCCACGGACTGCGAGGCAGCGAGCGATGTCGCCTGAACCGAGCACTGGTCGCCTGAGCTTCGTCACCCTCGACCAGTTCCTCAGGCAGCTGCCGCCCGAGTTGGAGATACTTCACGACGGCGGCAGCGGCGGGGAACTGCTGCGTTGGGTTGAGCCGAGCGAACTCGACGATCCCACGCCCTACCTGCCCGAAGGCGAGTTCCTGCTCACGGCAGGATTGCCGTTCCTGGGCGACGGCGGCTCTGCGGGGAACGTCGACGCGTATGTAGCGCGTCTCGTGGGAGCGAAGGTGGCGGCGCTGGGCTTCGGCATCAGGCCGTATTTCGACGACGTCCCGAAAGAACTGCTCAAAGCTTGCGAACGGCATAGCCTCACGCTGATCAAGGTGCCGGAATCGATCCCGTTCGCCGCGATCGGCCTGGAGTTCTCCCAGTTGCTCGAGTCGGACAATGCGAAGGTCTTCCGGCAGCTCGCCGAGACCAACCGGCAACTCATGCGGGCGGTCCTCTCACCCCGGCCCGAACACGAGCTGCTCGCGGCCCTGGTGAGGAAGGTACCCGTGTGGGCACTCTTGGTCGGCGCGGACGGTCGGGCGCGGGCGCGGGCCCACGCGGAGGGCGGCCGCCCCGGCCTCGAACATGCGCTCCTTGAGCCAATGCTGGAACGTTTGCTTTCCGGCCGCGGACCCCGGGTGGAGATGGACAGCTTCAAGCAGTCCGGCTCCGCCATGGTGTTCGGCCACCCATTGCGGAGCACGAAGGATGCCAATCTTGGCGCGCTGATCCTGGGCTCGGACGCTGCGCTGACCCCCGCCCAAAACAGCGTGGTGCAATCCGTGGTGGGCCTGCTGGAGTTGCTTGTCCGGCAACGGACCAGCGGTTCCCTGGCCCCCAGCCAGCTTGCTACGGCCTTGCTCCTGCATCCGGAAAGCATCGTCAATGGCGGTACCAAGCACGTTAACGCGCTCAAGGACTTGCTGGCACAAAGCCTGGGCTCCACTCGATCGGCGCCGCTGCGGGTGGTCCAAGGCATCAAGGTCGATTCGCCCGATTGGCCCGCGGGCGACAGTCCCGTCCGTGAGCTACTGCAGTGGCGGCGCCTGTTCGACACCAAGCTTGTTGAAATTACCGAATACGGCTTCGCTGCCATCACCAGGCTCAAAGTGGACGACGCCCTGCTCGCCGACATCGAAAAACTCGGCTGGCGGCTAGTCATCGGAGATCCCACCGAACTGGCAGGACTCGCTGCCGCCCATCAGCGCGTGACGTCGCTCCGTTCGCGCGTTCAATCCAGTGGCCGGAGCGCACGTGTCGACGAAGTGACCTGGTCCGTCACCGGTCTCTTGGGTCGCGAAGCGGGGACCATGCTGGCGGCACGGCTCCTCGAGCCGGTGCTAGCGCTCGACGCCGAACGTCGCGACGCGCTGCTTGCAGTCCTTCGGGGGTGGTTGAGCGAAAACGGCAGCTGGGACGCCTCCGCGAAACTGTTGGGCTTGCACCGGAATAGCGTGCGTCGCCAGATCGGGTTTCTGGCCGAATTGCTCGAAATGGACCTGAACCAGGCGCAAGTGCGCGCTGAACTGTGGATCGCGCTGCAGTATGTGGACGAGTTGGTGTCCGGGCTGGCCGGGGTGGACGCGCACGCCTCCTAGGTTCGGCATTTCCCAAGGCGGCCGGCAACACTGCCAAAGACCGTAGACGGAAACCAAGTTGCATACCGCGAGACCCGGCGCATCTCATACCCAATCAACAAATCCAGGTGAGCAGCACACCTAGACCGTGACCAAAACACACCTAGAAATGGCTTTTAAGCACCTATTTTGGCCCTTTTGACCACTCATTTTCGCCAAATCGCGTCTAGGTGTGCTCTGAGCACGCTAGCTTTCGACTGCCGGGCTACACGGAACGCCCGGTAGCCGATACCAAGGTAGGAGAAAGAAATGCTGACCATGACCGCATTGAACGCAACAAGCGCGATGTCAACAGCGCGAACCAAAATTGACGGAATGATTGTTCGATACGATGGCTGGTTCCTCGTGCTTCTCGCCATCCTCATGGTGCTTGCATTTGCCCTGCTCGCGGCGATGGCTATCTGGTGCGTGACCCAAGGAAGGGGCCGTTTCACCGGCAACTGGAGTTGGAACCAATGGGGCGTCTCCATGTTCGTTGAATGCCGATAATTCGCCAAGAGGCTAGCTGTCGTCGTGGCGCAGCGGAGCCGCGCCACCACGACCAAAGCAATCGAAAGAGGGCCCCTTCATGACTCTCAGAGTTGAAAACGTCAACTACGCCTACAATTCGCGAACACAAGTGCTTCATAACGTCTCGTTCACGATCGCCGAGAACCAAGTGATGGGCCTCATTGGTCCCAATGGATCCGGGAAGTCCACACTGATCAAGGTGATTTTGGATCTCCTGCAGCGCCAAAGCGGCCGCATTCACATTGGCTCCGCCAGTAGTCATAGCCGCAGTGCCAAAATGTCCTCAATATATCTGTCGAGCAACGACTATCTTCCCGAGTTCCTCACCGGCGAGGAATACCTCCGTTTCATGCATGGACTCTATGGTGAACCATTGGATCTCGCGAGGCTTGAGTCCCAATTCGTCAGGTACTCCATGCGCGGCAGACATCGGGATCTGATCGAGGACTACTCACACGGCATGCGGAAAAAACTGCAGCTCATCGCGGCATTCATGCTCCGGCGGAAGCTCACCGTAATCGATGAAACGCTCAACGGGGTCGACATCGATGCCATAAAACTCTTCGAACGCGATATTAAGGAACTCGCCACGGAGGGCAGATCGGTTCTGCTATGCAGCCACGACTTCGCGATGCTGGAGCACGTGGCCGACGAGCTCGCAGTCCTCATCCAGGGGACCATGATTGTCCAGGCACCCGTCCGGCAGATTATCCAAGACCACGGAACAATCGCTGAGTTGGCGGACGAATTCACCCAAGCGATGGAGACCCCGTAGATGCGCCTCAAGAGCATCATTCTACTGTTCCAACTTTTCTGGCTCTTCATCATGAGACGCGTCTTGGGTCGGGGGCTCCTTGCGACGCCGATTTACCGGGTCTCGGCCTTGGTCTTTGTTATCGCAGCGTTCGCCGGGTTTAGTGTTATGAGTTATGTGATTATTCGGCAGTATTTTGGAGGAACAGGCCTTCTGGAACCGGTACTCCAAGTGGCCAATGTATCAGTGGGATTCTGGTCCCTCATTGCCTACACGCTGATTCGCGTGCTCTTCATGAAGGCCGACGAACTTCTCGGGCTTTCCTTCAATCTTCCGGTGATGAACAAGGAACGAACGTTGGCTTTCGCCCTCTTCGAGTCCTCCATCGTGTTCCTTGTGACTGTATTTGTTTTCGGCGCATTCTCCATCTCAGCTGTCCTGGTAGAGGGACCGGTTTACATTCCGAGAGTGCTCGCGTCGATCTGGTTTCCGGCTCTGTCGACGTACCTGCTTCTCAGCCTGGGCTATTACCTCCTGGAACGTGTTCTCCTGGCATTACGAATTTCCCGACTTCGCGGCCTCATTGTGCCGTTGGCCCTGGCGTTAGGACTGGCCGTGGTGTTCCCATACACCAACGAGCAGAGCGCACAGATCACAGAAAGCTACGTTGACGGGCGCGACTATTCTTCACCCGCGCTGTTTTACTCGAAGCTGCAGGAAGACATCGGACTATGGTGCTCTCTATTGGCCCTGCTCGCATCATCAGCCGCGATTATTCCGGTCGTGATGGCTGCGGCGCCTGCAAGCTATGTGCCCGTGCGCCGTTTCTTTGCCCTTCTTCCGTCCCGGCTGGCCCGGTATCGGTTCGGCGTCTACATGCTGGTACTGTTCCGTAGTTTTGAAACGATGGTCGCGGTTTCCTTCATCGCGGTCTACTCGATCTTCGCTTGGTTCCAGCAGTTGGCGCTACCGCCCTACGCCCTCATTCTCATTACATTTCAAGGAATCTACGCATATTCGAACTCGGAGCCACTACGCCGCATGGCTACCAGCCCGGGACGCACGCTTGCAAATTACGCATGCCTGGCCGGTTCGCAGGGCGTCCTGCTGATTGCCGTTGCAATTCCAGTCGTAGCCATCTCTGCGGCACAGGGCGTGGGATGGGAGGCAAGCCTTCCGGTAGCAGCCTTCTGCTTCAGCAACATCCTCATTTCGACGTTGATCGGGATTGCCTTCCCGCCAGAGAAGGGGAACCCATTTACTGTCCTGGTGGGGATGGTCTTGACAGTCATTGTTGTGATGATCCTGATGATCGGTCTGAACATCTTCAATTTCCTCCCGACAGTGAATGTGGCCATCCTGGCCGCACTAAATCTATTGGTTGTGTTTTACAGCATCGTCGGTATGCAAAGATTGGAAAGGATCGCACGCCATGAAATGGCTTCTTAGAATCACGGTCGGATTAACCGTCTCCTTCGTTGTCACAATGGTTGTTGTCGTGGCAAGTTTCATCATGACAATGTTCTCATCCACTGAGATGGGTATCCGGAAGGTCGGCCTCTTCGGCGCTCTCTTCTTCGAGCCGCATGAACAGGAAAATGGATCGACCTCACTGGAAATTGGCATATCGAACGGCGTCCCCATCGCCATCATCTTCGCTGGAATGCTTGTCTTCCATGTTGCGGTCGCCTCAGTCCTGGAACGATTGAAGCTTCACAAGAAGCGTCTTCAGCAAGCAGGCTAGGGTTGGTCATCCACACTATTCCCCTCCGGGAGGTGACGTTCGGCCTGATTCTCAAGAATCTCATGGCACCTTGCAGATGGCCCCTTGTTGCTGTGGCTCTGTGCTTCGCAGGCTGCGCCTCGCTGGCCGCTTTGACGGCCGATCCGATACTTTTCCAAGCGTGCCTGTGGCTACTGGTACATCTCCTGTGCGTGCTCGTCAGCTTCTTGGTCCATGAGCTCGCTCATGTCCTAGGCATGATGGCATTTCGAGGCGTTTCCGGCGTCGTAATATCGACTGGCATGTTCCGCTTCTCCCTCATTCCCCTGGGAAAGCTCGACGGCTGGAAAATCGGGATAATTGCGGTCCTCGGACCCAGTTCATCCTGCGCTGCGGGAGTGGCCATCGCACTCCTTTCGCCGGACTCGTTCCTGCAGTATTGGTTCCTCCTGCACGGCATGTTCCTGCTGCCATTCTTTGGTGACGGACGCAGCCTGATAATTGGGCTGCGGAATCGCTCGCGACTGATTTCGCTAACCGGCCCTCCACCGGATTCTTGAAAAGCTCCGTTCACAGCTCACTCGGGAAGGTTCTCCCACTCCCGGTAAAGCCCGGGCCGGCGCTCGCGCAGGTACGGGACCTGTTGGCGGGCCGCCCGGACGGCTTCCGTGGAAATCTCAGCGAACAGCAGGGCCGGCGTTTCTCCCGCCGCGGACAACAGGGCGCCGTCGGGTCCGGCGACAACGCTCCCGCCGAGGAAGTCGCAACCGTCCTCGTGTCCACTGTGGTTGGCGTAAGCGACGTTCACCTGGCTTTCGAGCGCCCGCGCACGGATCAGCACCTGTGGGACGGAATCGAAGCCCTTTGAAAGGGCGGTCGGCACCAGGACAAGTTCGGCGCCGCGGGCGGCGGCGGCGCGGACCGACTCGGGAAATTCGACGTCGTAGCAAATCAGCAGGGAGATATTGACGCCGTTGAAACGCACGACGTCGGGGGCTGCTTTAGCGGCAGAGAACGCCTTGCGCTCTTCGTCGCCAAAGAGGTGGACCTTCTTGTACTCGAGCAGGGACTCCCCTTGACCGTCAAGGAGCACCGCGGAAATATTCCAGCCGCCGTCGTCCGCGGGCGCGGGAAGGCTGTAGACCAAGCCGATTCCATGGGCGCGGGCGGTCTGGGCAAGCCTCTCCCGGATCGCGGGAAGCGCCGCTTGGTCGAATTCGGTGAGAAGCCGCAGCGGAGCGTATCCCGTGGGGAAGAGCTCGGGCGTCAGTAGCAGATCGGAGCCGGCGGATGCAGCCCGCTCGGCAGCGAGTCCGATAGCGTCCAGGTTGGCTTCAATGTCCATGACAACGGCGTTGGCCTGCAGGACGGACAGCAGCATCTTTACCACCTCAATTGTTTCTGGTGCTTCCAGCGTAGCCAGCTGACGCTCGGTAATACGTGGACAAATGGACCCGGGAAGAGCCGCCCAAGGACAGATCGCACCGTTGGGCGAGCAAGGCGATGATGAGGCCCGCAACGCGATTGTTGCGTTAACTTCTTGACTGCAATAGTGATTTGGGGCACGCTTCATGTCATGCCCGTGAAATCGAGCTCAACGACGAGCCACCGCAAAAACCCCGGTTCGCAGTCCGCGCTGCGCCACCTGAACCAACAGCGGCTCATCGAATGCCTGCTAAGCGGCCCTGCCACCCAGGCAGAGCTGGCAAGGCAGACCGGCCTTTCCACGGCGACCGTCTCCAACATCGTCAAGATCATGCAGGACGCCGGGCTCGTTTCCACCGAACCGATCACCAGCTCGGGGCGGCGCGCACTCAACGTGAGGCTCAACAGCAACGGGGCGGTCGCCGTCGGAATCGACTTCGGGCGGCGCCACCTCCGGGTGGTACTGGCCTCGCTCGGCTATCACATCATCATCGAAGAAACGGTCACGCTCCCCCTTGGCCATCACGCCGAACAAGGCATCAGCGCCGCCGTCGCGCTCCTGGACAAACTACTCGGTGAAAGCGGCGTCGATCGAAGCGCAGTGGTGGGTGCCGGGGCTGGAATCGCGGGGCCGATCGACCGACGCACGGGGACCGTGGCGCAAGGCGCGATCTTACCGGAATGGGTCGGAATCCAGATTCTCGAACGGTTGGAGGAAGCCCTTGACCTACCCGTATACGTGGATAATGACGCCAACCTCGGCGCGCTTTCCGAAGTGACGTGGGGTCCGCACAACGGCAGCAACAACCTCATGTTCCTCAAGATCGGCTCGGGTATTGGGGCCGGTCTCATCATCAATGGCGCGCCGTATTACGGGGCGGTGGGAATCACCGGCGAAATCGGCCACGCGACCATCCATGAGTACGGCGCCATCTGCCGCTGCGGCAATCGTGGCTGCTTGGAAACCATAGCGTCTACGACCACGATGATCGAGTTGCTCGGCAAGGGCTCCGGCCAGCACCTCGAGCCGGCGGACATCGTCCGCAATGCCCTCGCAAAGGATCCGGCGACCTTGCGGGTAGTGGACGACGCCGGACTCGCCGTGGGACGCGCTTTGGGCAATGTGGCGAATCTCATCAACCCGGAAGTCATCGTCGTGGGCGGGCCCCTGGCCGGCCTTGGCGACGTCCTCCTCGACCCCATCCGGCGCGGCCTTGTCCGCCACGCCGTGCCCGTTATCGGCGAGACCACGCACCTCGCAATGTCTTCGCTGGGCGCCCGCGCGGAGGCTCTTGGAGCCGCCGCGTTGGTGTTCCAGCACGCCGGAATCAAGCAGAGCTGAGCAATTCGTTACAACGCTGTTACCCCGGGCTTGCGTTCAAGTCTTGACGACAAGCCGTGTGATCCAGTTTACTTTCTCATCAGATAGGCTCGCCAATCCGCGGGCCGACAACGACGTCAACATTGGAGGCGCGAAGGAATGTCGACCCCCACAACGCAACAGGATCCGGTTCTCCTGGAGATGCGGTCCATCACGAAGGAATTCCCCGGGGTGAAGGCTCTCTCGAACGTAAGCCTGCGGGTCAAGGTGGGCGAGATCCACGCCATCTGCGGCGAAAACGGTGCAGGAAAGTCCACCCTGATGAAGGTGCTTTCGGGCGTCTACCCCTACGGTAGCTACGACGGCGACATCGTTTACCAGTCCCAAGTCCAGCAATTCAAGGACATCCGTGCCAGCGAGCAGGCCGGCATCGTGATCATCCACCAGGAACTCGCCCTCATCCCCGAACTCTCCATCACGGAGAACATCTTCCTCGGCAACGAACCCGTGCGTCGCGGCATCATCGACTGGGCCGAAGCCCGCAAGAGGACCATCGAGCTCCTCGCCAGGGTGGGCCTGCGGGAGGACCCGGACACCCCCATCAAGGAAATCGGCGTCGGTAAGCAGCAGCTCGTGGAAATCGCCAAGGCGCTGAACAAGTCCGTCAAGCTACTGATCCTCGACGAGCCGACTGCCGCGCTCAACGAATCCGATTCCCAGCACTTGCTCGACCTCATCCTCGGCCTCAAGGGCCGCGGCATCACGTCCATCATGATTTCCCACAAGCTCAACGAAATCGAACAAATCGCGGATGAGATCACCATCATCCGCGATGGCAAGTCGATCGAGACCCTCAACGTGAAGGAAGACGGCGTCGACGAGGACCGGATCATCAAAGGCATGGTGGGCCGCACGCTCGAATCCCGGTTCCCGGACCACACGCCCAAGATCGGCGAGGTCTTTTTCGAGGTCAAGAACTGGAATGTCGGGCACCCGCAAATCCCGGACCGCCTGGTCTGCAAGAACTCGAACTTCCATGTCCGGCGCGGCGAGATCGTCGGGTTCGCGGGCCTCATGGGCGCGGGTCGCACGGAGCTCGCCCGGTCGGTCTTCGGCCATTCCTACGGCCGCTTCATCTCGGGGCAGGTGTACAAGGACGGAAAGCCGATCGTCATGCGCAACGTCCGGCAGGCGATCGACGCCGGCCTCGGCTACGTTACGGAAGACCGCAAGACCCTCGGGCTGAACCTCCTGGACGACATCAAGACCACCACGGTGGCGGCAAACCTCAAGAAAATCAGCCGGGGAATCGTCGTGGACACCAACAAGGAATTCATGGTGGCCGAGCAATACCGGAAATCGCTTCGCACCAAGACCCCGTCGGTGGAGGAAGGCGTATCGAAGCTCTCCGGCGGCAACCAGCAGAAGGTCGTGCTCGCCAAGTGGATGTTCACGGACCCGGATCTCCTCATACTCGACGAACCCACGCGCGGTATCGACGTAGGCGCCAAGTACGAGATCTACGGCATCATCCAGCAACTCGCCAACCAAGGGAAGGGCGTCATCGTCATTTCCTCGGAACTCCCCGAATTGCTGGGCCTCTCAGACCGTATCTACACCATTTTCGAAGGCGCCATCACCGGCGTACTCAACAAGGACGAAGCTAGCCAGGAGAGCCTCATGAAGCTCATGACATCCAGCCGCAAAGCTGCCTGACCCCGGTCACCTCCAGAAATAAACGGACTCAAGGACCTAAAACAATGAACGCGCTCAAGAAGCTATTCGGTGGCAACACCCGCCAGTTCGGCATGATCTTCGCACTCGTTGCACTCGTCATCTTCTTCCAGATCTTCACCCAGGGCCGCACCCTGACCCCCGGCAACGTCATCAACCTCTTCAACGGCAACTCGTACATCCTGATCCTGGCCATCGGCATGGTCCTGGTCATCATCGCCGGCCACATCGACCTCTCGGTAGGTTCGGTGGCCGCGTTCGTGGGCATCTCGGTGGCACTGGCCATTAGGGACTGGCACCTGCCGTGGTATGCGGCCGTGCTGTTCGGCCTCCTGCTCGGCGCCGTAATCGGCGCGTGGCAGGGGTTCTGGACTGCGTACGTCGGCATTCCGGCGTTCATCGTCACCCTGGCCGGCATGCTCCTGTTCCGTGGTTTCAACCAGTTCGTCGGCAAGTCCAACACTGTACCGGTCCCCGAGGACTTCCAGTACCTGGGCTCCGGCTACCTGCCCGAGGTCGGACCGAAGACCGGATATAACAACCTGACGCTCCTCCTGGGCCTCCTCGGCGTCGCGTACGTGATCTTCAGCGAACTGCGCAACCGTCGCAACGCCCAGGCCCTGGGTGCGGAAGTCCCTGAGACCTGGGTGATGATCACCAAGCTCGTGCTGGTCAACGCCGCCATCCTGTACGCCACGTACTTGTTCGCCACCGGTCGCCCGGGCACCTCGTTCCCCATCCCGGGACTCATCCTGGCCGTACTGGTCCTGATCTACGGCTTTGTTTCGGCCAAGACGGTCATTGGCCGCCACATCTATGCAGTAGGCGGAAACCGCCACGCGGCAGAACTTTCGGGTGTCCAGTCCAAGAAGGTCAACTTCATGGTCATGATGAACATGTCCATCCTCGCCGGGCTCGCCGGCATGATCTTCGTCGGCCGCTCCACCGCCTCGGGCCCGTTCGACGGCGTGGGCTGGGAACTGGACGCGATTGCCGCAGTCTTCATTGGTGGCGCCGCAGTCACCGGCGGCGTGGGCACCGTGATCGGCTCGATCGTTGGTGGCCTGGTCATGGCTGTCCTTAACAACGGCCTCCAGCTCCTCGGCGTCGGCGCCGACCTGACCCAGATCATCAAGGGCCTCGTGCTGCTGGCAGCAGTCGCCTTCGACGTTTACAACAAGACGCAGGGCAAGAAATCGATCATCGGAATGATGATGAAGAACTTCGGCCGGAAGAGCGAGGAGATCGCTCCGGACGAGACAACCTCAACCAAGGAAGTCATCTCGAAGGAAGCCTGACCGGCTTCACAGCTTGTTCCATCCACAACAAAGAAAGCGAACCAAGTTATGCGAATGTTGGGTAAAGCAGGAAAGGCAGCAGCGGTAGCTGCGATCGCGGCACTGGCGCTGACGGCCTGCGGCCGTTCGGACACCGGCAGCTCTGGCGGCTCCTCAAGCGGAGCGGCCGAAACGTTCCCGAAAGGCTCCTCGATCGGCGTCGCGCTCCCGCAGAAAACGAGCGAGAACTGGGTGCTGGCAGAGAAGCTGTTCAACGACGGCCTGACGAGCGCGGGATTCAAGCCGGACGTGCAGTTCGCCAACGGCGGCGTGTCGGAGCAGCAGAACCAGATCAGCGCCATGGTCACCAAGGGTGACAAGGTCATCATCGTCGGCGCTATCGACGGTGCCCAGCTCGGTACGCAGCTGAAGCAGGCCAAGGACGCCGGTGCGACGGTCATCGCCTACGACCGCCTCCTGCTGAACACGTCCAATGTGGACTACTACGTGGCCTACGACAACTTCAAGGTCGGTGTGCTGCAAGGCCAGGCACTGTTGGATGGGCTGAAGTCCAAGAAGCCGAGCGGCCCATACAACATCGAGCTCTTCGCCGGTTCGCCCGATGACGCCAACGCGAAGGTCTTCTTCGACGGCGCCATGAGCATCCTGCAGCCAAAGATCGACGACGGAACCCTCAAGGTGCTTTCCGGCCAGAAGTCCTTCGAGCAGGCGGTGACCCAGGGCTGGAAAGCAGAGAACGCCCAGAAGCGCATGGACACCCTCCTCGCGGGAACCTACACTAGCGCCACCATCGACGGCGTCCTGTCCCCGAACGACACCCTGGCCCGTGCCGTCCTGACCTCGGTGAAGGCAGCGGGCAAGCCGCTTCCGATCGTCACCGGCCAGGACTCGGAAGTCGAGTCGGTCAAGTCCATCATGGCTGGCGAGCAGTACTCCACCATCAACAAGGACACCCGCAAGCTGGTTGAGCACGCGATCACCATGGTCCAGGACCTGCAGTCCGGCAAGCAGCTGGAAATCAACGACACCAAGTCCTACAACAATGGTGTGAAGACGGTGCCGGCTTACCTGCTGCCACCGGTCATCGTTACCAAGGAGAACGTGAAGACGGCTTACGTCGACGATCCGGTACTTGGCCCGCTGACCAAGTAATAGTTCAGATATAGCTCGAACGACGGCGGTCGCCCCACTTGCGGGGGCGGCCGCCGTCGCGTTTCCGGCACAAGTTCCGTCCCGCCGTCGGGCGCTTGCGGCTCGCCGCCAACCAGGCCGTGGGCCGCAAAGTCCGGGAACTCAACGGCCCGCAGTGAGAGGATAGGCCGCATGAGTCCGCACATCGCAAAGCCGTGGCTGTTCAGCCAGGCCAACCAGGATCCCCGAGCGGCAACGGGCCACGCGCTCAAGTGGGGCATTATCGCCACCGGCGGCATCGCCAATACAGTGGCCGGAGATCTCGCCCAGCTCGAGGACGCGAAGCTGCACGCGGTCAGCTCCCGACGCAAGGAACTCGCGGAAGCCTTCGCTTCGGCACACGAAGTCACGAAGGCATACGGGAACGACGGCGGCATGTCGGGCTACCAGCGATTGCTCGCCGATGACGCCGTGGACGTCGTCTACATCGCCACTCCGCACGGCCAGCACTTCGAAGTGGCCAAAGCCGCGCTCAACGCAGGCAAACATGTCCTCTGCGAAAAGTCCCTCACGATCAACGGCCGTGAGGCTGCGGAGCTGGCGAGCCTCGCCAGGGAACGGAAACTCTTCCTCATGGAGGCCGTATGGAGCCGCTTCCTGCCCAGCATCCAACGGGCGTTCGCCATCGCGGCGTCCGGCGAACTGGGCGAAATAAAGTGGGTCACTGCCGATCTCGGCTTTCCGGCCGCATACGACCCCACTGCTCGCATTTGGGCGCCAGCCGCTGGCGGCGGCGCACTCTTGGACCTCACCGTGTACGCCCTGCTCTGGCCGCTGGGCACTCTGGGATTTCCGCAGTCGGTAAGCGCCGTGGGTTCGTTGACGGACGACGGCGTCGATTCCCAGAACGCGCTCACGCTGGGGTACGACGGCGGCGCTATCGCCCAGTTGACGTCGTCGCTGCTGGCGCACGGACCGCGCTCGGCCTCTGTGGCAGGATCCCTGGGCTATCTCCAGACCCAGGGATCCATCAACAACCCTCGCGAGCTCCGCATTCGGACCGGGTGGGACGAGCCTCGGGTCGAGCGTTTCGACACCGCCGGTGTGGGCTACACCTACGAACTGCGCGAGGTCACCCGTTGCATCCAACAGGGCCTGACTGAGAGTCCAGTGATGCCTTTGGACGATTCCGTCAATACCATGCGGCTCTTTGATGGCGTCCGCTCCCAGCTTGGAATCCGGTACCCGAATGACGTGCGTTGAACCTCTGGACTAATTAACTAGCCCAGTCCTACGATGGGAGCAGTCGTAGATCCACGAACGGACGCTGGGGGGTGTCGGGATGGAAGAATTACGAGCCAAGCCGCGTGTTCTCCGTGCCCTCCGCTCCGTGATGCTCGCCGGCGCCGGTGCCGTCGTTTGGATGGCTCTTTCCTCGACGGCCGCGAATGCTGATTCAGGCAACTCGAATTCCCTTTTGGACGGGGCCGCTTCCACAGCCACAAGTGTTGTGAAGGCTGCTGAAGCAGGACTAACGGGGTCTGCCGTTCCGGCTCCCGCGGTGCCGGTTCCCGCCGCTCTCCCTATCCACCCGCAAGTGCCCCAGATGCCGGGGTCCAGAGTGCCGGCACCTCAAGTGGCCATTCCGCAAGTGCCCCTTCCGCAGGTGCCCGTGGCTGAGGGCACCCGGGCCGTAGAGCGTGAACTGCCGCAACTCATCCGGACCGTCGACGACGTCGTAGCGGGCACCCCGGTGATCAACGCCGTCGTACCCGAAGGCACGCTTGGCGCCGTCACCGAACCGGTGGTCTCGCCCGCTGCAGGCGCTGTCGGGGGTCTGGTTGCCGACGTAGTCTCCCCTGTAGTCGGCGACTTGCCAGTCACCGTTCCGGGGCTAGTGCTTCCTTCCATCCAGGTTCCCGATGAGCCCGGAGCCACCCCTGTACCTAGGGTTGCCCCTGGTACTGGCCCCCTTGACGTGGGCGACGGAACCTTGCTTGTCCCTGCGTCCGTGACCGGCACCGCCCCCTCGATAGACCCCTCAGCATGGGCCAGTCCGGCTCTTTGGACGATCGCGGCACGATCCATGGGGCACCATGCTCCCGCCCCACCCAATTCATCATCGGACAGGACTTTTCCACCCGGCACGCCAAACGGCGATGTCGGCGTCAGCTCCGAATCCGCGTCAACCAATCCTTCCGGCGGGGCTCCGGCCTGGCTTCCGGAAGTGAGCTTATACCGACCATCGGGCGGACCTCTCGCCCCAACCCCGGCTCCCGGCCGATCCCCGGCTCCGGTTTCCTTCGACCCCGGGTCTTCCCCTGACTAGTTCCGAGCCCAGCCGCCTCCTTGGAAAGCAATTCCGGGCGGTGGCAGACGGCCAATCCGGGCGCTCCCGCATTTCCTCGCTGACGGATGCGCCCTTCGGAACTACTTGTTCAGGAGAAAACCAAAATGCACAGCATTGTTCGCAAGGGGTTGCTTGGCACCCTCTTTGCCGGGGGCTTGATTGCCCTCGGCGCGACCGCCGCGAACGCGGCGGACGCGACAGCAAATGCCCAAGGCACAGCCTCGGGCGCACCTGTCACCGCGCCGGTTTCCGTCGCGGTCAACCTCGGCTCGTCGCTCGACCTACTCGGTACCTCGGGCACGACGACCATCCCTGTACCCGCCCCGGCCCCGGCCCCGGCGATCAATTCCGGCGGACTAGGCATCCCGTCCGGAACCCAGGTGGTGGCTCCGATATCGGTCCCTGTTAATATCGGATCCACCACTCTGGTCGTTCTCGATAACACACCTGGCACCGTCTCTGGCGACCAAGGCACGACGCCGGTCGCGGCACCCGTTGCTGCACCAGTCAGCGTGCCGATCACTGTTGGCGACACCTCAGTCCGCGTGCTCAGCACCGCCCCCGCGGCCACCAGTGATACCACGCCGGTTACGACGCCCGTCGCAGCACCTGTGACCGTACCGGTCACGGTAGGCGACACTTCAGTTGATGTGCTAAGCAACAGCCCGGCGAGCACCACGGGGAACGGCGCAACCCTTCCCGTCACCGTCGGCGACACCTCCGTCAACCTGCTCGGCACCAACCCCGCAGGCACCACCGGCAACGGCGCAACCCTCCCCGTCACCGTCGGCGACACCTCCATCAACCTGCTCGGCACCAACCCCGCAGGCGTTCTTGACGGAGCCGGGCTCCTATCCGGTGCTGGTATCACCGCTCCCCTCGGCCTCCTAGGCGCGGACAGCTTGCTCGGTACTGATGGCCTGCTCGGCATCTCACCCGTCACGAGCGGAGGACTTGGGTCGCTCCTGGGTTCAGGACTTACCGACCCGTTGCTCACCCAGCTCCCCCTCGGGATCGCATCGGTGGGACTGGGCCTGCCTAGCGCCGGCGGGACGCAGCCCGTAGTCAACCCGCCGGCCGTAAACCAACCCGCTGTAAACCCTCCCGCTGTGAATACTCCGGATTTGAATGCACCCGCAACGGCTCCGGAAACCATTGGCGCTAACGGCGTCGTTTCCTCTGTGGCAACCCCCGCAAGCGCTGCAGGGCTGACCGCAAGGGCGACCGCCATGGTTGCTGGCCGGACTGGCGTGGCGGCCGCTGCGCTCGGAGCAACAGGAAGTACGGCGCTTGCAAGCACCGGCTTTGACGGCCTGTGGTTGTTGCTCGCGGTCGCGTTGCTGCTCGGTGGCCTGGCCCTCATGATCGCGGGCCGGAAGACCCGGGCGACCATCCCCGCATAGTCACCGGCGCGGCTGCTCCACCGCACTGGAGCAGCCGGTTCCAGGCTCCTCCGCAGGCGAAAACCCTGCGGAGGAGCCGACCCGCGGCTACCGTCGAAGCTTTCGCCCACCTTTTCCACCGAAAAGTCTCTGGTCCACGGAGAGCGCACCAGAACCTATGAAGGCGAACGCGAGGGCCACAGCGATGTACAGGATGAGCAGTTCAGCGTTGATGCCCGGGCCGGCGCCAAGGAGGGGCTTGCCAGCCTCGGTGACAAACCAAATCGACGCATACATGATGGCAGCAAGGAAACCGGCTACCCGGGTCAGGGCCCCGAGTACCAGGAGCGTTCCCAATCCGGTCTCACCCCAAATCACCAGCGTGGACATGAGATCCGCTTTTTGAACGCCCATAGCCGCGATCGTCGCTTCGAACGCGGCCTGTCCAGCCAGCACTTTCTGGAGTCCGTGCACTAGCAAGAGGGCGCCAAACACGACCCGCAGGAACGCGACGCCCCTCGAGGACGAGGTCTGTGAAGGGAGGAGGAATTTCACCCCGTCCAATCTTCCATGCCTGCGGCTTTGCACAAAACGTCCGCGCCGCACGGCACAGTGGATTCTGCGCGGCCCTCGCCAGAAGGCCGCTGGAGATGATGGGTGAACCCGGGTGGATGTTGAGGTTGTCGTAGTCGACGGGGGCGCGATGGGATCAGCCGCCGCGTGGGAGCTGGCCAAGCGTGGCCGTTCCGTGCTGCTTCTTGAACAGTTTGAGGAAGGGCACGACGTCGGGAATGGTAGCCGGGGCTGGACGCCGAATCCGCGGTGCCCATTAATTGCACCTACACGACGACGCCGGACGAAGACATTGTGCTCGACCGTTTTGGGCCCGTGGTTGTCGGGGCGGGTTTCTCCGGACATGGATTCAAGTTCACTCCGGCGATTGGCCGTGTCCTTGCGGACCTTGTCGATGGGATCGACGCGCCTGCCCGGTTCTCCGCCCGCCGTCGTACTTAAACCCAACTGCGCTGAACCAAACCCGGCCCGGCTGAATCGAAGCCGAAGGCGACGAGCCGCCTCGCCCAACTGACGGGCAGTTGGGCGAGGCAGGGCGCTACTTCAGCGTGGCAACAATTTCGTTGAGCTTTGCCGAGGGGCGCATGACAGCGGAGGCCTTCCCGGCGTCGGGGCGGTAGTAGCCCCCGATGTCGACTGGGGAACCCTGGACCCGAAGCAACTCGGTTACGATCGCTTCCTCGTTGGACGTCAGGGCATCTGCCACAGGGGCGAAGGCTGCCGCAAGTTCCTCGTCTTGGGTCTGCTGCGCCAGCTCCTGTGCCCAGTACTTGGCCAGGTAGTAGTGGCTGCCGCGGTTGTCGATTTCGCCGACGCTGCGCTTGGGGGACTTGTTGTCGAGCAGGAAGGTTCCCGTAGCGCGGTCGAGCGTGTCGGCGAGGACCTGCGCGCGGGCGTTGCCTGTGGTGGTGGCAAGGTGCTCGAAGCTGACGGCCAAGGCAAGGAATTCGCCCAGGCTGTCCCATCGCAAGTGGTTCTCCCGGAGGAGCTGCTGAACGTGCTTCGGAGCGGACCCACCGGCACCGGTTTCGAAGAGGCCGCCGCCATTGATCAACGGAACCACGGAGAGCATCTTCGCGCTGGTGCCAAGTTCCAGGATCGGGAAAAGGTCGGTGAGGTAGTCACGCAGCACGTTGCCGGTGACCGAGATGGTGTCCTCACCCTTGCGGATCCGTTCCAGCGTGAAGGCCGTGGCCTTCGCGGGGGACATGATCTCGATCTGGAGGCCCTCGGTGTCGTGCTCTTTCAGGTATTCGGTGACCTTGGCGATGAGCTGGGCGTCGTGTGCACGGTCCTCATCGAGCCAGAAGACTGCGGGCGTCTTGGAGGCACGGGCACGGGTAACGGCCAGCTTGACCCAATCGCGGATCGGTACGTCCTTGGTCTGGCAGGCGCGCCAGATGTCACCCGGGGAGACCTGGTGTTCGATGAGCACCGCTCCCGAGGAGTCGACCACCTGGATGGTGCCGGCGTTCTCAACTTCGAACGTCTTGTTGTGGCTGCCGTATTCCTCGGCTGCCTGGGCCATCAAACCGACGTTGGGAACGGTACCCATGGTGGTCGGATCGAAGGCACCGTGTGCGCGGCAATCGTCGATGACAACCTGGTAGACGTCCGCGTAGCAGCTGTCCGGAATGACGGCGAGAGTGTCGTGCTCCTTGCCGTCCGGGCCCCACATGTGGCCCGAGCTGCGGATCATTGCCGGCATCGAGGCGTCAACGATGACGTCGCTCGGAACGTGCAGGTTGGTGATGCCTTTGTCGGAATCGACCATGGCCAAGGCCGGGCCTTCTTCCAAGCCCTTCTTGATGGCCGCCTGGATGCCTTCGCGGACATCTTCAGGGAGTTCGTCGAGGCCGTTGAGAATGGACGCGAGGCCGTTGTTGGCGCTCAGCCCGGCCGCCGCGATCTGCTTACCGAAGGTTTCGAACAGCTCCGAGAAGTATGCCTTGACGACGTGGCCGAAGATGATGGGATCGGAAACCTTCATCATGGTGGCCTTCAGGTGTGCTGAGAAAAGCACCCCTTCTTCCTTGGCGCGCACAACCTGCGCGGCGAGGAACTCGTCCAAGGCCGCGGCACGCATGAACGTGCCGTCCACTACTTCGCCCGCGAGGACCGGGAATGCCGGCTTGAGGACCTTGACCGTGCCGTCTTCGCGAACGAGCTGGATCTTGATGGTGTCATCAGCCGGGATGACGACGGACTTCTCGTTGGAGCGGAAGTCGTCCGCGCCCATGTGGGCGACGTTGGTCTTGGAGTCCGCGGTCCAAGCGCCCATGGAGTGAGGGTTCTGGCGGGCGTAATTCTTCACCGACAGGGGCGCGCGGCGGTCCGAGTTGCCCTCGCGGAGGACCGGGTTGACGGCAGATCCCTTGATCCTGTCGTAGCGCGAGCGGATGTCCGTCTCTTCGTCCGAGGAAGGGTTGTCCGGGTAATCCGGGAGCGCGTAGCCCTGGCCCTGGAGTTCGGCAATGGCCGCCTTGAGCTGCGGTACGGAAGCGCTGATGTTGGGGAGCTTGATGATGTTGGCTTCGGGCTTCTTTGCCAGTTCGCCCAATTCGGCCAGTGCATCGCTGGTCCGCTGCTCTTCAGTCAGGTAGTCGCCGAAGACGGCGATAATACGGCCAGCCAGCGAGATGTCGCGGGTTTCGACCTCAACACCGGCCGTCGAGGCGAAAGCTTCCACAATCGGCAGGAACGAATAAGTCGCCAGCATCGGCGCTTCGTCAGTGTGCGTATAGATAATCTTTGCCATTGGCGGGGCATCTCCCTGAGTCTGCAGATTTCAACATCACTAACTTACCTGAGCGAGCAGGTTTGGCGCCTACCGCGACGGCTTTGCGGCACCGATGCATGCCGGCGGATTCCGCACCATATGTACCAATGAACCGAATCGGAGTAGGTTCAGGGAGTCACACTGTGGCCCGAAACACATGGCCGCTCATCGATTGGCAGGACAATCATGACAAAGAAATCAGCATCAATTACGGGTCTCCTGAGCCTCCTTTCAACCGCCATTCTGGCACTCTGCGCCGCTGGAGGAGCGGCAGCCGCAATACCCCAAAGTGCGGCTTCGAGTTTCGCAGCGCCTGGGACGCCGCAGCTCGTCAGCCTTGCCACAACAAACACCGAGTCCTCGGCATACTGGACCCCCGCACGCATGGAAACGGCGATTCCGGGCGATGTCCTCGCAAGTAAGGCCATCGCCAGGGGCGTTTCTCCCGCCGGCGCGGCCACCACCGTCGAAACGGGTCCACCGGTAAAGATCGCGGCCTCCCCCAAGTCCAGCAGTCAGGCCCTGCACCACGACGAAGACCCCATTGACCATGTCGGCAAGGTCTTCTTCACTATGGGAGCCTTCAACTACGTGTGCTCGGGCAACGTTGTTGCGTCGGACAACGACAGTACAGTCGCTACCGCCGGCCACTGCGTCAACGAAGGGCCAGGAGCGTTCGTCCGTAACTTTGTGTTCGTTCCGGCATATCTGAACGGCACCGCGCCCTACGGTATTTGGCCCGCCAAAGCTTTGTACACCACTCCCCAATGGAGGACCGCGGGCGATATCCGCTATGACACGGGCTTCGCGGTTACCGTCACGGTCAACGGGCGGCATCTTGCCGACGTCGTTGGCGCCTCCGGCGTTGAGTTCAATGTCGATCGGGGCCTTAGCTACGAGGCATACGGCTATCCCGCTGCCCCGCCCTTCGACGGCCAGTCGCTCAAGAGTTGCTCGGGAGACGCCACCAGGGACCCGATCAACCCGCAGTTCAAAGCACAAGGCATTCCCTGCGACATGACCGGCGGGTCTTCGGGTGGTCCTTGGATCGTCAGCAGTGACCACGACGACTACCAAAACTCCATTACGAGTTACGGCTACCCTGGACTGCCGGTGATTTTCGGCCCCTACTGGGGCTCGGCGATCCGGAGCGCCTACGAGGAAGCATCCACGTCCTAAGCCAGCCCAGGGGGTTTGGCAGAATCCCCAGGACTTGTCAAAATTGGAAGTCAAATATCACAAAACTTGACGATCACATTTACAGGGCTGTCACAGGAAGGTAGCTTCGGTTCGGACAATCGGCGGCCGCCGCGGGGTGGCCGTCGGCGCCTCGATGCCTAGGATACCCGTGACGAAAACAAAAAACTTGGCGATGAGCCTGCTCAGCCTTTCCGCCGCTACCCTACTCGCCCTGGCAACCGGAAGCGGAGCCAGCGCCGCAACGTCGAGCAACCTGGGTAACCCCGGCGCTGACGCATCGACCGTCAGCGGCCAATCGCCGTCGGGCGCCAGCACCTCCGACTACTGGACCCCCGAACGCATGAAGAACGCGGTTTCCGGCGACGTCCTGGTTGGCAAGGCCCTCTTCCGGAATCTTGCCAGCATTGCTTCGCTTGGCGTTCACGTTGCGCCCGAACAAGGCGGCCTGGTCAGCATCGGAGGGCGGAAGCCGAACGCTGCCACGAGCGGAGCCACGTCCCCTGCCGTGGACCGCAAAGCCAGCCCCGCTGCGCGCCCGCTGGCAAACGTGGGGAAAGTCTTCTTCACACTGGGCGGCGTGAACTACGTTTGCTCCGGAAACTCCGTCACCTCGGAGAACCAAAACACCGTGTCCACGGCCGGCCATTGCGTGAACGAAGGCCCGGGAGTGTTCGCAACAAACTTCACCTTCGTGCCCGCATACTCCGACGGAGCCGCTCCTTACGGGAAATGGACAGCCAAAGCCCTCTACACCACTCCCCAATGGTCGTCGAAGGGAGAAATCCAGTACGACACCGGTTTCGCCGTTGTGAACACGCGCAACGGCCAGAACCTGGCAGACGTGGTTGGCGCATCGGGAGTCCAGTTCAATGCAGCCCGAGGCCTCGCCTACAGGTCGTTCGGCTATCCGGCCGCAAGTCCCTTCGACGGAGAGTCGCTCAAAAGCTGCTCGGGCGCGGCAACCAATGATCCGTACAACCCCCAATTCAACACCCAGGGAATCCCTTGCAACATGACCGGTGGTTCCTCGGGGGGACCCTGGTTCATCGGGACAGATGGCACCGGCTACCAGAATTCCGTGAACAGCTACGGCTATGGGGGCAACACCGGCAAGATGTACGGGCCGTACTGGGGAAGTGCAATCCAGTCCGCCTACCAAACCGCGTCCGGAACCCCCTAGCCGCGGCCTCCCGGGCACCCCGGACATGCCCCCCGCTCACTCCGAGCACCGGACATAGTCCCAATATGCCCACTACACGTTACGAAAAATGGACATGTCCCCCGGGGAAAGGGGGACATGTCCATTTTTGTGTGCCGGGCTTAGGGAAAGCCGGACCTAGTGGAAGAAGTGGCGCGCTCCCGTGAAGTACATCGTGATTCCGGCAGCGTTGGCCGCGGCGATAACTTCCTCGTCGCGAACGGATCCACCGGGCTGCACGACGGCGCGGACACCGGCGTCGATCAGGATCTGCAGGCCGTCGGCGAACGGGAAGAACGCGTCGGACGCCGCGACGGCACCGCGGGCACGCTCGGGTGCCCCGCTTGCGTCGGCATTGGAGGCACCGCCAGCACCGTCGACCTCAGACTCTATGTCTACACCCAGAGTATTGGCGCGCTCGACGGCGAGCTTGCACGAGTCCAGGCGGTTGACCTGGCCCATGCCGATGCCCACGGCAGCCCCGTTGTTGGCGAGGAGGATCGCGTTGGACTTGGCGGCACGGCACGCGGTCCAAGCGAAAGCGAGGTCGGCGAGTGTCGCGTCATCAGCAGCTTCGCCAGCGGCGAGGGTCCAGTTGGCGGGGTTGTCGCCGTCGGCGTTCACCTTGTCGGCTTCCTGGACCAGGACGCCGCCGGAGACCTGGCGAAGCTCCGTGGGGTAGCGGCCGTAGCCGTCCGGCAGGGCAAGCAGGCGGATGTTCTTCTTCTTGGACAGGATCTCGACGGCTTCCGGCTCGAAGCCCGGAGCGATGACGACCTCAGTGAAGATGCCCGCAACCGTGCGGGCCATCCCCGCCGTGACGGTGCTGTTTGCTGCGATGACGCCACCGAAAGCGGAAACGGGATCGCAGGCATGGGCCTTGGCGTGCGCGTCGGCAATCGGATCGGCGGCATCTGCGGAACCAACGGCCACGCCACACGGGTTGGCGTGCTTGATGATGGCGACGGCTGGTTCGGAGAAGTCGAAAGCGGCGCGGAGTGCGGCGTCGGCGTCGACGAAGTTGTTGTAGCTCATGGCCTTACCGTGCAACTGGTCCGCCTGGGCGATGCCTGCTGGAGCGGCTTTGTCTACGTAGAGCGCGGCTTGCTGGTGGGGGTTCTCGCCGTAGCGCAGGACCTCCGAACGCTCCAGGGCAAGGCCGGCGTAGGCGGGCCAGTCAATGACGCCGTCGCCATCTTCGTCGAGGAACTGGGTGGCGGTCCAGGTGGCAACGGCGGTATCGTACGCGGCCGTGTGCGCGAAGGCCTTCGCAGCCAGGCGGCGGCGGGTCTTCAGGTCGAAGCCGCCGGTAGCGGCTGCCTCAACAACCGAGCCGTAGAAGGAAGGGTCCACCACGATAGTGACGGCAGCGTGGTTCTTGGCCGCCGAGCGCACCATCGCCGGACCTCCAATGTCGATCTGCTCGACGACGTCGTCCAACTCCGCGCCGGAACGGACAGTCTCCACGAAGGGGTAGAGGTTAACTACGACGAGGTCGAAAGGCTCGATCTCCATCTTGGCGAGCGTTTCCATGTGTGCCGGGACGCGGCGATCGGCGAGGATGCCGCCGTGCACGCGGGGGTGGAGCGTCTTGACCCGGCCGTCGAGCATCTCCGGGGAGCCCGTGACTTCTTCGACTTCCTTGACCGGAATACCGGCTGCGGCGATCTTCTTCGCCGTGGAACCAGTGGAAACGATCGCGACACCTGCTGCGTGCAGGCCCTTCGCGAGCTCCTCCAGCCCCGTCTTGTCGTATACCGAGATCAGTGCACGGCGGATGGGAACACGGTCAAGCTGCGTCAAGCTCACAAAAGTCTCCGTTATTTATCGCGGGATTCCACGGCGGCTGGGGATACGGCAAGTTTATCGTGCCGTGCTCTTCTTCGTTTTTCGAGGCGTTCCCCGCACGGGCAACATAGGGTTGGGCCATGAAATCCGCGGATCTGGTTTTAGTGGCCGACGTTGGAAAGAGCCGTTGCCGGGTGCAACTCAGGCGTGGCGGCGAGGTGCTCGAGTCGGCGGACCAACACGGCTTCCCCGGCCTTGGCATGGAGGACGGAGCCAGCGTGGCGCTCGAAGTGCTTTCCGCCACGATTGCGGCCCTGCCAGGAGCGATCCTCCCCGGAGGCATCCCCGGGGACTCCTTGCGTGGAGTCGGGGCGGCGGTAGCCGGCGTCGAGGCGTCCGCCGCGAACTCCCGCGAGCTTGCGAGGCTGCTCGCGGAGCGATTCGGTGTTCCGGCCGCCGTCCTTTCGGATGCGACTGCGGCACACCTCGGTGCGTTGAACGGCAAGACCGGGACCGTGTTGATTGTAGGTACGGGATCCGTCGCCTTCCGCTTTGACGACGCCGGCGGCCTCCACCGGGCGGACGGCTGGGGTCCGTTATTGGGTGACCTTGGCAGCGGCGCGTGGATCGGCCAGCAGGGACTGCAAGCGGCCCTTCAAGCGTACGACGGCGGAGCCGGCACCTCGCTGCTCACGGCCGTCGGCGCCTTTGTCGACTCGCCCGCCGAACTACCCGCATGGTTAGCGAGCTCCGACAACCCGACCCGGGCCGTGGCGGGTTTCACGCCGCTGGTGTTGGGGGCAGCGGAGGCGGGTGACGCCGTCGGACGCGGCATCCTCGACGAAGCCTGCGCGCATTTGGTACGGACCGTATCCCTTGCCTCGGGAGGGACGACGAAAGTGGCGCTTCTTGGCGGAGTGGTGACCTCTGGTTTCTTCGCCGGGCTCTTGCAGAAGGCCCTCGCTTCGGCTGGGATTGAGGTGGTTGCGGCCCTTGGCAACGGAATGGACGGGGCCGCCCTCGCAGCGACCCGCCGCGGGCTCCTCCAGGAAAGGTACATTCACCGTGACGGATGAAACGGACAACAGGGCCTCCGGGAGTCCCGCCGATCCTGCGGGAGGCGACCGGCTCGAAGCCCTCCGCTCGGAGCTAGCCGGCCTTCAGACCGAGGCGACGACACCCGGACTCAACAACCTGGACACGATGGGGACAGTCGAACTCGTCGCGGCAATGAACGAGCAGAACAGGGATGTTCCGGCCGCCGTCGAACGGGCCGGCGCGGACATCGTCGCCGTCGTCGACGCCGTTGCGGAGCGCCTGGCCCGCGGCGGCAGGCTGCTTTACGTCGGTGCAGGCACGGCTGGTCGGCTCGGAGTGCTGGACGCGAGCGAGTGCCCGCCAACGTTCGGCACTCCCCCTGGGCACGTCGTCGGGATTATCGCGGGAGGCGTCCAGGCGATCCAGAAACCGGTGGAATATGCGGAGGACAATGCGACGGCGGGGGCCCGCGACCTGCACGACGCCGGCGTGAGCGAGGCGGACGCCGTCGTCGGGATTTCCGCTTCGGGCCGGACGCCGTACGTGATCGGTGCGCTCGAGGAGGCTCGGAGTCGCGGCGCGTTCACAGCTTCCCTCGCTTGCAACATCGGATCGCCAATCAGCAAGCTGGCGGATGTGGCAATCGAGGTTGCGGTGGGTCCGGAGTTCGTTGCCGGCTCGACACGGCTCAAGGCAGGCACTGCCCAGAAGCTCGTCCTCAACATGATCAGCACCCTCGCGATGGTGAAGCTCGGGAAGACCTACGGAAACCTGATGGTCGATCTCCGTGCCACCAACGACAAGCTCCTTGCGAGGTCCCAACGCACCGTCCAACACGCCACCGGCGTCGACGCCGCGACCGCCATCCGCGCGCTGGATTCGGTGGGAGGCTCGGTCAAGGCAGCGATCCTGGTCCTGCTGACGGGGATCGAACCCTCGCAGGCCAAGGGCGCCCTGGACGAGGCCGGCGGGTTTCTGCGGAAGGCCATCGAGGCCCACAGCTAGGTCTACCCGGATCGCGTCTTCGTCAGAGGTGCTTACCCGCCGCGAGTTCCGCGAGGGTACGCACCAACAAGCGGCGTTCCACGACCTTGATGCGTTCGTGCAGCGTGTCCTCGGTGTCGTCCGGTGCGATTTCCACCGCTTCCTGCGCGATGATGGGGCCGGTGTCCACGCCGGCGTCGGCCCAGTGCACCGTGCAGCCGGTGACCTTTACGCCGTACGCCATCGCGTCGCGGACACCATGGGCACCTGGGAAAGAGGGCAGGAGCGCGGGGTGTGTGTTGAGGTACTTGCCATCGAACGCATCGATGAATTCCGGGCTGACAATGCGCATGAAGCCCGAGGAGACCACGACATCGGGTTCATAGGCGGCGACGGCTTTCGTGAGTGCGTCATTCCAGTCCGCCCGCTCGGCGTAATCCTTGAAGTCCACCACGAAGGTGTCGAGTCCTGCCTGGGCGGAACGTTCAACGCCGTAGGTGCCCGGCCGGTCGGCGCCCACTGCGGCGATCTCGACATCAAGCTGGCCCGCCTTCACGGCGTCGATCACTGCTTGGAGATTGGAACCGGTGCCGGAGACGAGGACAACAATGCGCATTGCACTAGCTTATGGGCGGCTCGCGTAGGCTGGAAAACATGAATTCCAGCGTTGGCCCCGGTCCGCAGCAGCTTCCACAGGGGGAGGCAGCCAAATCAGCGCTTGCAGTTACCCGCACGCTTTTCAGGACCTTCCTGCTAACCGTGCTTGGTTCCGTGTTCGTGTACGTGCTGAACATCAGCTACGTGTGGCTGAGCGCAATCCTCACTGTCATCGCGGTGGTGCTCGGGATCGTTGTCCTGGTCAGGGCGATACGGTTCAAACAGTCCCGGCTGGTGCTTTTCGGGACAATCTCGGGGCTTGTGGTCACCGCCATCATGGGCCTCTTGATCCTGACGGCCTTGCTCTTCTTCCAGCAGATCCGGACCTTCCAGGACTGCACGCGCAACGCCCTCACCGACCAGGCCCAGAGCGGCTGCATGACGGACTTCCAGAAGTCTGTGCCCGGCGGCCTACGCTAAACGCCTACCCAGCCGCGGTCCGCTTAAGCCGAGGTTTCCCGCCTAGCCGGGTTCGCCGTCGTACACCACAGCGTCCAAGTCCGCCTCGCGCAGCTTCTGCCGCCGCTCCAACCACGGTCCCACCGCGTAACCGATCACGACGCCGATTCCCACTTCCACCACGACCCACACTCCCGTCCACAAGGGTTCCGGTCCGATTGCCGTGAGCCTTCCGATTCCAGCGGAACCGCGCGCCAACCATGCCAAGGCACCGGCCAACGCTCCCGCGACAATACCCACCAAGGCGCCGAGGAACAGCGTGGAAAGGGTGGCAGTGAACCAGCGGGCCTTGACCTTGATGGAGAGCCACTCATCGAAATGGTTTTCGCCCTCGCGCAGGAACCACCAGCCGGCAAGGACGCCCGCGGCAATTGGGAGCACGAGCGCCGCGGCTCCGAACTCGAGCTGGCCTGTGGGCAGGGCACCGAAAACGGGAACGGCGGGCAGCGGTCCGACGGCGGTCCCCAAAGCGCCGGCGGTGGAGCCGACGCCCAGCGTGATACCCGCGCCCGAAGCCCAGGCGAGTGTGAACACCACCAGGTTCGGCATGTATCCAAGCTGCGCGATCGTCAAGACGCCCCCGCCAAGAGCACCGGCCTTCAGGCCTTCATAGACGGCGATGATGTCCGTCCAGTGCAAGAGTAGGTCGACCGCCAAGAGCAGCGCGGATAGCGTCAGGGCGGCCATGATGGCGACGAATCCGGCCTTGATGGCGGAGCCGAAGTACGAGCCCGCCCACCGCGAGTGCTGGCTTGCGCGCGCAAGCCAGTCGACGGCGTCGACCCCGATCAGCTTGCTCCACGAACCTGACTCGCGACGGGCACCCACCACCATCCCGAGGCCGAAGGGAACGAGCGGAATCACTGCCGCCAGGCCAATATTGATCATGACGTCGCTTGTGCGGCAGACGAAGCCGGTGGCCGCCCCGAACAGGCCGTAGATAAGCAAGGCACCGAAAAACGCCTGCCACAGCTGGTCCGCATAGGAAGCGCGGGCCAACCGCCTCCCAGCGCGCCAGGCCAGGAGGAACGGGACGAGGGTCAGGCCAAGCGGGATGAGGGAGAGTAATCCCGAACCGGTTTGGTTCGCTGTACCGACGTCGACCGTTGCGAGTTGCAGGGGCACCGCGTGGACCAGGAGCCAGGTTTGGCCGGCAAGGCGTGCCAGGAAGTCGACGCTGCGGTTCTGGAACCCGTCGGTTGCCCAAACGCCGACGAGCGGCAGCACCACCACGAGCGCCGAGATGATTGCGGCTTGCGCCGATTCAAGTGCTCCCTGCAGCCACAAGGGCATGGGCAGGCCACGGTTACCGGTCTGATCAGCGCGCAGTTTCATCGTGTTCTATCGTGCCACGCTGTCCCCGCCTGCCACCGCAGCCACCCACCGTGCTCTCCGGCGCTTTTCTGATATGGCAGACGTAAAATTGGAGTGTTCTCTGGAGGTGGACGGAGGGGACGATGGCTAGCGCAACCCCGCATGCACACGGTACTCACGTTGGATGCACTGAGCGTGGGAGTTGCTGTCCTGGGCATACTGATGATCGCAGCGGGCTGGTTGTTTTCGCGGCATTTGCTCGCGGAAGCAGAATAGCCCCACAAGACCCGGAATAAGCTAGCCCGGGATTACAGGAGCCGCCAATGGGTAGGATCTACAGCAAATCTGAATAGTCATACAAGCGGTTGGTGCAGTTTTCCGGTGAAGACGCCGGATGCTGTGCCAACCTTCTTAGTGCCCGACGCCGGAGCCCGCCTTCGCGGTTTTCGCTCCCCATTGCTGGACTACTTGCGCGCTCCGCATCAGACTGGCTACACGAGTCGCTTAAGTGCTTGCCGCCGAAAGGACAGCCATGTTCGATCTCCTTGTGTACCTTCCCATTCTTATCGCCATACTGGGGGTGGTTGTCGCCATTGCCATCATCAGGCTGGCCATCAAATTGATGTGGAAGGTGGCCGAACCTAATGAGGCGCTCATTATTTCGGGCCTCACCCGAGGCAGCCTGGAAACCAGGGACGGCATGGATTTCAGGATCGTCACCGGCAAAGGCGCGTTGGTGCTTCCGGGGCTCCAGACGGTACGGACTTTGTCCCTCACGCTCAATGAAACGGAACTCCAGGTTTCCTGCGTGACATCCCAAGGCATCCAAGTGGTGGTCGAAGGCGTCGTCATTTACAAAATCGGCGACGCCGCCCCCTTCATCGCCAATGCCGCGCGGCGTTTCCTCGGGCAGCAGCCAAAAATGGAAAGCCAAGTCTACAACGTCTTTGAAGGGCACCTCCGATCGATCATCGGAAGCATGACGGTCGAAGAAATTATCCGCGAGCGCGACAAACTCGCTTCCTTGGTTCGCAGCGCCAGCGGCACGGAAATGGAAAAGCTCGGTCTCGTAGTGGACTCCCTGCAAATCAAGGACCTGCAGGATCCGACGGGATACATCCAGAACCTGGCCAAGCCGCACATCGCCCAGGTCAAGATGGAAGCCCGCATCGCCGAGGCCACGAGGAACCGGGAAGCCGCCGAAAAAGAAGCCGAGGCGGCTGCCATGATCGCGGATGCGCAAAGCCTCTCGGCCATCAAGCAATCGGCGGCGCAAGCCAACGCGGAGACTGCAAGGGCCAACGCCGCCCAGGCAGGTCCTTTGGCGGATGCAACGGCGCGCCAGCAAGTGGTGGTCCAGGAAACGGAAGTGGCGAAGCTCGAAGCCGACCGGGAAGAACAGAAGCTGCAGACGAGCATCCGCAAGCCGGCCGACGCTAGGGCCTATGCCCAGCGAACCGAGGCGGAGGCCCAAAAGGCGGCAGACATCAGCGCCTCCGAAGCCCGCGCGCGGCGCACGGAACTTGAAGCGCAAGCCAATGCACGCAAAGTGGAAGTCGAGGCCCAAGCCAACGCGACCGCCGCAGCCGCGATCGCTGGGGCGACCCGGATTACCGGTGAAGCGGAAGCGGCGGCGACCAAAGCCCGCGGCGACGCCGCGGCGTCCTCCATCAAGGCCAAATCCTTGGCTGAGGCCGAGGGCATCAAGGCCAGGGCGGTGGCGCTTGGAACCAACCAGGAGGCGGTCATTTCCCAGCAGCTGGCAGAGAACATGCCGGCTATCGTTGCAGCCGCGGCTGAACCGTTCGCGCACGTCGACCAGCTAACGGTGCTCAACGGCGGCGACGGACTTAACAGCATGGTGGGAGGCATCCTGACCCAGGTGGGCAACTTCCTCCCGGCCCTCTCGTCGTCGCTCAAGAACGGCAAAGCACAGCCGCGGCCTGCCAAGGCACCGGATGCCCAAGGCCACTAATGCAAGGGCCATCGCTCCAAAAACTATTGCTCCATAGCCCCGATGATGCCTGAGGAGCGCCATGCATAGGGAGGTCGATCGGAGCCTTACCGGCAAGATCGGTCGGGTCACCGGACGCGTCGGCCCGGGCACGATCGGGGAGGTCATGTTGCCATTCCGCGGCGGGACCAGCGCATTCCATGCCCATCCCTTCGACGGGAGCAAGGTTTTCGAGGTGGGCGAGCAAGTGCTGGTCATCTACTACGAACCACCCCAAACGGTTTTCGTGGACGAACTTCCGGACATACTGAGGGCGGCCAATTAGCCGCCCTCAATATGTTGATTCAGTTATCCGAGAGTGCGCTAGCCCAGTGGCGGGGCCCCTACTGTGTCGTACATTGCGTAATCGTCCGTGGTCAGAGTGCCGTTACTGAACAAACTCAAGCCGAAGCTGACGGCTGTGGCCCCGGCGGGGACGGCCGCCGTCGTGAAACTCGCCTGTGTGTAGGTGCTGGCGGCTGCCAGCCACGGCCCGGAGGTCCAATACACCCAGTTGCCTGAAGCGTCACGATAGTAAAGGACGAACTGTGTGACGGCTGTGGAGGTATACCAGGCCCGCACCGAGTAGGTGTGTCCGGCTACGACTTGGGGTGCGCAGGTACTGTTGTCCAGCGTGGGCAGCAGCTTCGCGTCACCACTGCTGTAGCCGGTGATGGTCAGCTTCTCGGCCTTGGTTCCGGTGTGCGCAGTGGCTACCGTGCTGAACGCTGCTGTGTTGGTGCCATACCCACCGGCCTGCCAGCACAGTGGGAACGCGCCCACGCCGGCCGTTTCAAGGCTCGGGTTCTGAACCAGGTTGCCTCCTGCTGGTGGTGGCGGTGGAGGCGGTGGTGGGTTGCCGACGTCGAACATCTCGTAGTCATCCGTTGTCAGCGTGCCGTTGGAAAACAGGTTCAGGCCGAAGCTGATGGCGCTCGCACCGGTAGGCAGCGCAGGCGTGGTCCACGTGGCCTTTACGTAGCTTGTGGCCGGTGAGAACCACGGGCTGGAGGTCCAGTACGTCCATGAGCCAAGCCCCGTCCGGTAATACAGCTCGAACTGGGTATTGGTCGTGGATTTATACCAGGCACCGATGTTGTAAACGTGTCCCGCAGTGGACGTCGGTGAGCAACCTCCCAGGTCAAGGGTCGGCAGCAGTTTGGCGTCACCGTCCACATATCCGCTGACGACGAGCTTTTCGGCAACGTTTCCTGTGTGCCCCGGCCTAACCGTTGAGAAGGTCGCGGTATTCGTGCCGTAACCCGCTCCCGTCCAGCACTGCGGAGCGCCGTTGAGGAGGGTTTCAAGGCTTGGGTTCTTGATCAGGTTTCCAGTGCCCTGTGGAGGTGCGGCCGGTCCGGAAACGTACGGCTTGACGGTTCCGCCGATGACCTGGGCCACGGTTTTGACGCTGGTCGTAGCGGGGCGGGCCTTCAGCCACGTAATGAACTGGCTGAAGAGGGCCGGCTTGACGTTCAGTGAGTCCGTACTTGTATCCGAAATGTGGTGGAACGTCAGCTGGACCCATCCGCCTACCGGTTCGGCTTGGGTGACCGACTTCTGCAGGTCGGCCAAAGTCCACGTGTTGTCGACTTCATCCGGAGCGGCGGTGTCGTAGGCATTCGCGGGCGGGATGGTCTCCGATACCGGGCAGCCGGCGCAGCTGAACCGCGTCTTGATATCACCGAGGCCGCGGGCGCTGTTGAATCCACAGTTCTTCACGATGTTCTGAACGGTGGGATTTTCTGCCGCGAAAGGATAGGCGAAGTTGGTGACTGTGAATCCCCAGTTATTGAGGTTCACGCGGTCGTTGCAGATCTGGCGGGTAGCTTCGTCGGTGGGCAACGTGGTGAGGTCCGGGTGCGTGACGGTGTGTCCCGCAATCTCGTTGCCGTCCGCCACCAATCCCTGCATATTGGCCACGGTCAGGTAGCCCGGGTTGTTGACGAATCCGGAAGGGGTGAAGAAGGTGCCCACCATGCCGGCAGACTTCAATGTGGAAGCCGCGGTCAACTGGTCAGCGTTCGCATCGTCGAAGGTCAGGGTGATTACGGTGGGGTTGGCTGCGAGGGCGGCGGGGGCTGTGATGCCGGTTGTCACACCGGCGAATCCAAAGGCCACCACTACGGTGGAAATCCACGTAAACCAGCGGCCGGAAGCCGTTCGGACGAACGTCCGGCGCCGGTCAACGCGCTGGGTACGGTTGAAGAGGTTCATGGGTCTGGCTCGATTCTGGGCGGTGCCTGGCCGGACATGGGGGTAGCGCGGGGTTCTCCACCCTGCGCTGTTCAGCTCGCAGTCCGCCGCAGAAACGGGCGGCCGCTTGCCGAAACACCCCGCCGACCGGCCCCAGTAACAGCCAGGCGCGCTCTACGGGGTTCACTTTCCTCATAGCGAGCAACACGGACAGCGTAGATCCAGCAACTGTGCAGGATAAGAGTAGTTTCTACCCGTTTTTCGCCTCCCCGGGCCGCCAAGGCGCACGCTGTCGGACGCAAACTTCGCCAACGACACTCACCGGTTTGTTAACCAAACTTTTCCTCCCGCGTCACACCCATTCCCCCGCTTCGCCAACCTCCGGCGCCACCGTGGAGGGGTGAGGATCGCTATCGTTGCCGAATCATTCCTGCCGCTTATGAACGGGGTAACCCACTCCATCCTGCGGGTACTGGAGCATCTGCAGGGGCGCGGCGACGAAGTGATGGTGATTGCCCCGTCGACGTCGGACACTGCCGTTTCGGACGTCGTGCACGGTGCATTCGTACACCGCCTACCTTCCCTGCCGCTGGCCGGATATACGAATGTGCGGGTTGCTTTGGGGGGCGTGAATCGGGTCAAGAGAATCCTTGCCGATTACGCGCCGGACGTCGTCCACCTTGCCTCGCCGTTCGTCCTCGGGTGGCGGGCTGTCCAGGCGGCCCACCAATTGGGAATCCCGACAGTCGCCATCTACCAGACTGAGGTCCCCGGCTATGCGAGCCGCTATGGGGTGCCGTTCCTGGAGAATTGGGCTTGGAACCGCGTGGACAACATCCATGTCATGGCAAGCAGGACCTTGGTTCCGTCCACGTTCGCGCTCAACCAGTTGCGCGGGCGCGGGATCCTGCGGGTTGGAATGTGGCGGCGGGGTGTGGATACCTCGCGCTTCTCCCCCGCCAAGCGTTCGACGGCGTGGCGCGCCGCCGTGGCGCCCGACGGCGAGCGCATCATCGGTTATGTCGGTCGCCTTGCCGTGGAAAAGCAGGTGGAAGACCTCGCGGTCTTGGCAGACGTGCCGGGAACCAAGCTGGTCATCGTCGGCGGCGGACCGCAGCGTGCAGCACTGGAGGCCGCCCTGCCGAACGCGGTCTTCACGGGATTCCTTGGGGGCGAAGAATTAGCCCAGGCAATAGCGGGTTTTGATCTGTTCGTGCATCCGGGGGAATTCGAGACTTTCTGCCAGACCATCCAGGAGGCGATGGCATCGGGCGTTCCTGTCGTTGCCACGGGGCGCGGTGGTCCCCTCGACCTCGTGGAAAACTCGCGGACGGGTTGGCTGTATGAGCCGGGAGACCTTGAGCAATTGCGCGGGTACGTACTGGACCTGATGGGCGACGACGCGAAGCGCCGGGCCTTCGGAACGGCGGCGCTCGCTTCAGTCCAAGGCCGGACGTGGCCCGTCCTTTCAGCTGAACTCGTCCGTCATTACCAAGCGGTAGTGGCCGGGGAAACCTTGGCGGAGATGCCCCTAACCGCAACACCGGCAGCGCGACGTGCCCAAACCGCCGAGTCCCCGAGTAAACGTCATGAAGCAGGGCTTCATGAAACCACACCACCGGTCACCGGGCGGACCAACATTCCCGCAACTTCCAGCAAAGGACCATCCTCATGAAAATCTCCGTTGTCGGCTGCGGCTACCTTGGGGCCGTCCACGCCGCCACTCTCGCGTCGATGGGCCACACCGTGGTGGGCATCGATGTCGACGCCCAGAAGGTCGCCCATCTGAACAAGGGTTTCGCGCCCTTCCACGAGCCCGGGCTCGATGAACTTCTCCGCGACGGCTTCAGCACCGGCCGGCTCTCGTTCTCCACCGACTTCGCCGACGCCGCCGGAGCCGAAACGAACTTCCTTTGCGTGGGTACGCCCCAGTCCAAAACCTCGGACACCGCCGATCTCTCTTACCTCATCTCGGCCACGAAGAGCCTGCTCCCCCACGTGGCGAGGGGCGCCGCCGTCGTGGGCAAATCCACGGTTCCGGTGGGAACAGTGGACATGCTGCGTGGCATCCTGGCGCGGCGCCCGGACATCCTGCTCGGCTGGAATCCCGAATTCCTCCGGCAGGGCACCGCGGTGAAGGACTCGCTGGTGCCAGACCGTTTGGTTTATGGTGTGCCGGGCGGCCAGGGCGCGCCTGGCGGCGTGCCGGTCTCCAAGGTGCTCGACGCCGTATATGAGCCCCTGATTGCCGCTGGCATCCCGCGAATGATCTGCAATTTCGCGACTGCCGAGCTGATCAAGTCCGCTTCGAATGCGTACCTTGCCACAAAGCTCAGTTTCATCAACGCCATGGCCGAGCTTTGCGACGCGTCGGGAGCGGACGTCGTCGAGCTCGGCGAGGCGATGGGGCTCGATCCGCGCATCGGCGGCCGTTACCTTCACGCGGGACTTGGCTTCGGCGGCGGCTGCCTGCCGAAGGACATCCGTTCGTTCCGCGCGCAGGCCCAGGCGCTGTCCGTGCCGGCCGTGGACGAGTGGATGGGGGTCGTGGACTCAATCAATCTGGCGCAACGGGCGCGCACGGTGGAGGTGGCCCGCGGGATGTGTAAAGGCTTCCTTTCGGGCCGGACGGTCACGGTTTTGGGGGCTGCGTTCAAGCCGGATACCGATGACATCCGCGACTCCCCTGCCTTGGACGTTGCGTTGCAGCTTGCCGCAGCCGGCGCCCACGTGACCGTCACGGATCCGAAGGCTATCAACAACGCCTGGATACGGTACCCACAGCTGCGGTTTGAAACCTCCACCAAGCGCGCCCTTGAGGGTGCCGAGCTGGTCCTGCTGCTCACCGAATGGGACGAATACCGCGAGCTTTCACCGGCTGCCGCCGGAGACCTCGTACGACGCCGGATGGTGCTGGACGCACGCAACGTCCTGGACGCCGCGGCCTGGCAGGCGGAAGGCTGGACGATCCGCGGGCTGGGAACCGGATCTGTTGCGAGCGGCGACACTGCTTCCATCGGGGAACCGTCGGCCTCTGGGGGCGTGGATCGTCCGGTGAGCGCGCCTGCGGCGTCGGTGACCCCGGCGCCTTCCCGCCGCGCACCGGCAGCGCCGAACCGCGCATCCGTCGCCCCGACCCACACGAAATAGTAAGGCTGCTGATCTTTTCATCCGTTCGGATCGGTGAGAGTGTGCCCGTGGCAGATTGCCTCAACTCAAAGCGAGCAGACTAAGGCTGAATCTTGCACCTAGGTGTGCCAAAGCCCAAAAATGAGTATGTTTCGGCCCAAAATAGCTGTGCTTTGGGCAAAACTAGGTGTGCCATGGGCCAAATCTGTGCAAGGCCTGCCGCTCAGAGTCCCCGAAGGTCCCCAACTCGCCGAATCAGTCACCTCCAAGGACCCAGCACACCTAGATGGCCGGTTTTGACCACCTAGAAACCGAAAAAACACACCTATTTTGGCCGAAAACACACTCATTTTTGCCTTTTTGCACACCTAGACGCCCCATCCCGAGTCCAAGATGGCCTGTGTCCGGCGCATGGATCGCTGGTCGCTCATCTCGAGAAGAAGGAGTCCCACATGAAGTCAACACTCAGCAGGGCAACGGGCCTGCAGGCCGCAGCGGCGGCGGCCATCGCCGTCGTCGGAATCTTCGGCGCGAGCCTCGCCGTCTCCTGGATTGCCGGATCGCTTGGAATTTCCGCAGCCGCGGCCTCCCAGATTATGCGCGCCATCGAGGTTGGCGGTTGGGCGCTGGTTGTCATCGGCGCGGTATTCGGAGCAGGGATCACCGGTGCACTGATTGCAACTGCCCGCACCATCCTCCTCCGCATCGGCCGGGCGCAGGCCGTCGCCTAAGCCATTGCTCACCAAGACAGCACGCGTGTTTGGGAGCATGCCACCGTGGCTGCTCCCAAGCACGTGCTTGATCATGGCTGCCATAGCGCTTTTCGGCTATGCAGCCGTTGACGTTGCATGGATCCGCGATGCAAAGGAAACGGGGAACAGCCCTCTCTACAGCACTGAGTTCCTGCATATCCTCGGGCGGAATGTCGGCGCGGCCCTGGTGCTCTATTCCGGGGTGGTGACCTTCGGACTCACGACACTTATCACCGCGGGAATTCTGGCTCTTTACATCGGAGCGACAGTTTCCCTTGGCGTGAATTCGGTAGGCGGCACCAACCTTCTTGCTGATGTCGTTTGGTATGTGCCTTTCGAATTCCTTGGCCTGGTGTTGGCAGCGACAGCGGGATTCCAGCCCACGGCCGCGTTGGCCCACAGGTTGGTGTTGAAGAGCGAGCCCGTCACGATTTCGTCATTCATCCAGGATTTGGCACGTTCGCTGGCGACCTTCGCGGCTGCCATGGCCCTGATTCTTTTGGGTGCGATCATCGAGAGCATATTGATTTTGTCAAAGACATAGGGGGAACCGTGAATAGTGCCGATCGCCATATAAAATCCGAGACCGTGATTCAAATAGCATCGGTCGGGAAACTGAACCCCGAGCCGATACTCCCCGGGAACACAGCCTCCACATCGCGCCTCTTGTGGATCTGCGCCTACGTCATCCTCATGGTCTTGGTCGCCCTACGCCTACCGCTTACCAAGCAATACCTGAGCGAACGGGTTCCGGCGGACGTACGGGCCGAACTCGGTGACGACCGCCTGCTCAGCCTCTCCATAACGGTCGGCACTGTCATATTTTTCCTCATGTATGCAGTCATCATGGGCTTGTACCTCTCACTCGCGGCGCTCTTGGACCGGCGATTGGTTCCTGGAAAGGTGCGGATGGGCCGCGGACTGAACGTCGGAGTCTTTTTCGTCATTGCCATGCTCGCAACCATCCCGCCGAACGCTTTCAGCGTTGCATCTGGCATTGTCCAGCCGCGAGAAGTTCCAGGTTATTGGTACTACTTCCCGTTTATGACCGCCCTTGTTTTAGCCGTGTTCCGTCGCCATTGGCTCCATTTTTCGCTTGGCAAGAAAGTCCTTATCGCACTGTCCGCCTTGACGCTGTCTGCGATAGTCGCCATCGGCTGACCTTTCCGCCCCGAACGCCCCAGGATAGAACTTTCAATGATCACTCGGTATTACGGCCCGCTTCTACGAATTGTCGGGCTCATGGTCGCGCTGTGCTCCGGCATTTCCGCCTGCCTCATTTGGGCAGCACCGCCGCCTTCAGACCTCAAAAACCTCGACCCAAACGCCCTGAAGACCACATCCATCACGTTGTTGTTGGTGCTGGGTTGCGCAGCTCCTCTGGGCGCATCTTTCCTCGCGGCGCAAAGACGCCCTTTATTGAATGCGGCCGTCTTCGCCATCGCGGGCTTTTCCAACGCAGCAATGCTCAGTCCGCTGATTGCGGTCCCTTTTCAAAGTACGACGTCGGCCCTCGCCATGGCTTGCGGGCTCGCTCTCGCGGTGATCAGCATCCTCGTGGCACTGGACGCAATCCAGGACAAGAAGCCGGAGAGCAAGTTCTAAACGCTGATGGGTACCGACTACAAGATCCTGCGTGATTTTCGTGCATTCGAAACGGTTAACGCCATGCGCCTGTCCCTGAGCCTGGATAGCTTCAGGACGCTCGCCACTCTGGGGACCATCGCCGTCTCGCTCCTGCTCGGCTTGGGTTTCGTTTCCGGTATGTCGGTACTCCGGGACGGCCCCCTGCGCGACAACGCGGAGGGCGTGCTCACGTGGGGCTTGCTCGGCATCCTTTACGGCTCCGTCGCTGTGGTCCTCAGCGAGGTTATCTCGAGCCGGAGGCTTGCGGTGTCGGGCACACCGCATTTGGAGCTTTTCCGTGCAATGGGCCTTCCCATCCAACAAGTCGCACTCCGCTATGGCCTCATCCCCGTTGCTAGGCGGATGGCCCCGCTCTGGCTTCTGTCCACCGCATTCCTCGTTGTCTTCTACAAGCCGGGGCAGCACTATTTCGGCATTCTGGTCGCGGCTATGTCGGTATTGCTCCTCGCGTCTTCCGCGTGCTTCTACTCGGTTGTTCGCTTCGCTTCTGCGCCTGCTCGACGCACAGGGCCACGGTGGTCTCCCTATGTCGTGACCCTTGTACTGGGACTTATTCTCGGTGGCGCTACCGAGGTTCTCGGCTCCCAATGGAAGGTGGCCGGCCTTGACGTACATGCCTTGCAACTCCTCCCGCCGTTGTCCCTACTCGCTCTAGGGAGCTCGGCGATGCTCATATTCCTGAGCATTCGGGTTTGGCGGAACCTCGCCTACCGCAAGATCCTCCTTGGAAGCCACCATGGCCGCCGCGGTACCAGATCGAGTTTCATCGCCTTTGTGGTCAGCGATCTGTTTAGCAGCAAACAAGGTTCCGTGATAAGTACGATCATCCTGGCCTGGATCGGCATCAGCGGTTTCCTCGTCGGGGCCAACAACCTGCTCCCGTTTACGATCGGCCTGAACAACGAAGACCTGCAGCGCTCACTCATTGGCTTGGCTGTGCTCTTTAGCCTCGGTGTGTCCGAGCCGATGCTGGCCCGCATAGGTCCTGCCGCAAAGCTTCACCAATACCGGTTTATTTGGGAAAACGGTGGGTCGGCACCAAGGATCGTTGGCAGCCTCAGCGGGGCTTACCTTCTTTTGGGCGTGCTTGTCGGGGCGTTTGTCTTCTTCGGGGCTTTCCTAACATTGGGGGCACTGGTGCCCGGCGCTGTTCCCGCTAGCGTGATCGTCGTCGCGTCCGGCGTTGTCGCCGAAGTCCTGTCCCAACCCCAGGTGAGTACCGATGGAACTAAGGCGTATGACCTTGTCGACTCCTTCTTTACGCTCCTCCTGATATCGCCGTGCTCGCTCATCCTTGTCCTGAACCCCGAATACAGCTCATTGCTGCTGCTGGGGTATTCCATCCTGCTGACCATCGGAGTCGCCCTATGCCTTCGCACACGCCTACTGAAGCTTCGATTGAGATTGATTCGGTGACAGTCGGTTACCAACAGGACGCTCCCATACTGGACGGACTCAGCCTTTCCATCGATGCACCCGGTCTGTATCGGGTAGCGGGCAGCAACGGCAGCGGAAAGTCAACGCTCCTGGAGCTCATTAGTGGATTCCTGCAGCCTTGGAAAGGGACAGTACGGCTGTGCGGCATTGATGCTGATACTCCCGAGGCCCGCCATGTACGAAGCGTCTGCCGAACCGCGCCCGCGCTCTACCCGTCGATGACCGTCAAGGACCATTTGGCACTCGCCGCCCGGAGCCGTCGCGTTGACCAGGAAGACAGCGTTGGGCGGTTGGCCGCGTACGGTTTGCAGGATTGGATCGAACAACCCGTCTCCGCGTTGTCGACCGGTAATATCCGAAAGCTGTGGATCCTGATGTGCACGCTGGGAGATACACCCATCATTGCCATCGACGAACCCTTCAACGGCATGGATTCCCAAGGAACTGACGCCCTGATTCGTGAACTTTCAGACTGGGCTCGAAGCAAAATCGTCATTCTCGTCGCGCATGCTGTTCCTGACGGGCTCGTCGTCAATCATTCGTTCGTCTTTCAGCGGAGCCAGTAGCCGCCGCCCCTGTAGCCAGCGGTGGCGCCAGTTGGGGCGGTGCAAGCGGCCAGCCTCCCCGTCTGGCGCCGTCGCCCCGACCTCCAGAGCCGCGCGGGCTACGGCGAAGGATACGTATTACGCACCAGTTCAAAGAGCGAATTTCTCGTGGCCGTGCCGGTCTTTCGGAGCGCATTCGAGATGTGGTTCTCCACCGTCCTCAAACTGATGCCCAAATGCTCCGCGATCTCGGGGTTGGAGAGATGGCCTGCGAGCGCCGCGACTTCGATTTCGCGGACAGTCAATGGCAACGAGTCAGTTGTGTTGAATGGAAGGATCTGGCTCACCGCCGGATAGCGGGTGGCAAAAGCATCGAATGCCCTGTCCACCTCGGCCGCTGAAAGCGAATCGCCGATGAGCACATAGCGTTTGAACGCGCCTCGGAGGAGCATCCCGACGGGGTAAAGGTCGGCGTCGGGAGTGTAATGCTTCAACAGAACACCGAGCAGGCGGAGGTCGCCCTCGACGACCGCCCTTGCGATGTCGAGCAATTGGTCATGGATCGTGACACCGCTCTCCTTCAAGATTCGCCGTGCCAGGTCCAGGACGCGGGTCCCAGGGAGGAGGCAAGTGCAGAAAAGGGAGCACATTGCCGCCTCAAGCACGTATCCAAGGCTCATTTGCCGTTGGATCAGTGCCGCAGCTTCGCGGTCAAAGGTTTCCGCCTCTACTGGCCTCTTGGCGACGAGTTCGTAAACGGCCTTCCCTGTACCCGGGAGAGGACCGATATCAAGGGCACCCCTCCGGGCATGCGAGGCCAGCGTTGCGCTGGGAGTGACCGCCGTCGTCGCCGACCTCAGGCCCGCCAGGCGCAACATTGCATCGTACAGGGAATTGGCGAGCAAACCAGGCCGGCCCATGCCGAAGATACCACTCATAAGGTATTCAGCTTCGTCGAAGCGTCCGCAGTACATCAGCCCTTGGGCGGCAACATAGCTGCTGGTGACCAGACCGAATTGATCCAGGTTCCGGCGGGCCTCGGCCCTGCGTTCCAGTGAGTAAATCAGGGACTCTTCGACGCGACCTGCGGCGAAGAGGGCCATTTCCTGTATGAACGGCCTAATCCCTGGAAAGGGCGCGAGGTCGTCATCAGCGATGGAAGTAGCGGAAGCAAGGGCCCCTGTGGGATTGAATTTGTAGAGTTCCACGAGTCCGCGGACAGTGGCTACGATGCCGTGCGCGCCCTGTCGGTCTTCCAAACGTGCGAGGACGGCATCGACGTTTGCAGGCATGGAATCGTAGCTGGCGCGGATGAACAGCGCAGCGGCTTCTGCTTCCGCTTCGAGTCGGGGATGCCGACGTCGCAGACCGTCCAACGATTCCGCCACGGCACTCACGTCGCGACCCGAATGAACCTCCCACAGGGCGCGCGTGACTTCGAAGAACAGCAGGTCGCTCGGAGCTCCATGCTCGGTGCACGTCTCGCGGAACACGGTCTCAATGCGACGGGGATCAGCGGGCGCTGCCCAATAGCTCACCAAGAGCTGGGCGGCATTTGCCATTGTCTTTTCGTTTTCCCAGTGCTCATAGAGGGACCGCTCATCAGCCTGCGTCTGCTCATTGAAGTGCCGGGCCGTGGCGGCATTATCGGTGCTGCTTTCGGCTTGGAGCTCGCGCAGCACCCTGCCAACGGCATCTGCGGTGCTCTCGTCGCCTTGCGATGGTTGCGGTACCGCATTGAGGACTCGCGCTATCTTGCTTCGAAGGACATGGCGGTCGCTGGAGTTGCTGCGGCTGCGGAAGTAGTCGGCTGCCAAAGGAGGGTTGATCGCCGCCATCATTCGCCGCTGCTGGTCCTCCATGAGGGAAATAAATCCCCGGCGTTCCAAGCTGTCCAGCACCTCCGATTCAATGACGTCCTGCAGGACCCTGAGGGAGGCGGAACCAATAAGTGCAATCGTCTGGAGGGCGGTGATTTCGTCAACGTGCAGTCCTTCGAGGAGGGCCTCCACCGTTCCACGCAAATGGTCGTTCCAGAGCGTGTCCCCCGTCATTGTCCACCGGCCGTCCTGCCGCTCCAGGAGATTGCTGAGCGCCGCGGTCTCCACAATGCGAACCACTAACCGTGGATTACCGGCGGACTTGGTCATCACCCTGGCAGTAACGTCGGCATCAACAGGACCGCCAAGCGCCTGCACGATGAGATCGTTGACGTGTTCGTAGCGAAGTGGGTTGAGCTGCACCTGCGCTTCGGGACCGCGTATGACGACGGTGGGAGGCACGTTTGCGTAGAGCCTGGAATCGCCCATAGTCATTACTACCGGGCGCTTGGTCCTTAGCAAGACAGCTTCGAGCACAGCCATCGATTCGTTGTCGACGAATTCCAGATCATCGACAACTATGACGTGGCGCCCCGGTTTGGACATTTGCGCGGTTAAAACATCTGCGACGCCTAACACGCCGAGCGTCCCCAGGCGGAGATCCAGCCCAACAGCATTGATCCCGGCGAACGGAATCCGGCGGTGAGTGCGAAGGCCCGTGATGTTGTAGACGGACGCTCCGGTCTTTTCCAAACTTGCTGCCACGCGTTGCAGGACAGCGGAACGGCCGCTACCAGGCGCGCCGACAATGCGGACACTATTGCCGCGTACGACGTAGTCCAATACCCGCTGGACCTCCTGCTCGAACACCGTTCCGCACCCTTCCACCTACGCTCCCCCACTCAAACCCTCATTCAACTTCGAGGGGTCGGGAGCTGCCGGACGGATCCGGCAGCTCCCTGCACCGGCGGGCTGGGGGATAGCACCACGCCGGTGGCTTTAGCACCGGACCCTGGTTCCGGTTGGTTCCGGCCCGACGACTGCGGGAAGCGCATTGGCCTCCGCCTCAACAGAGCCGAACGGGAACTTGCTTTCCACCCGAGAGACTAGGGGTGCATTTCCCGTCTAGGTGTGAAAATCGCAAAACTAGGTGTGAAAATCGCGAAACTAGGTGGTCAAAACGCCCAATCTAGGTGTGTTTTTCGCTCATCTAGGTGTGCGGGGCGAGACGAACGGCCTGCTGCTTGGGATGGGTGGATGAAGGATATTGGATGGCTTCCTGTGTGTTCTGTTTCCTTGTTTCGAGCCTACGAGGCTGTGATACAGGCCTCCACCCAGAATCACTCCTATGTGGATATTTGTTCTAACCAAACATCTCTAAGTCGAATATATATTCTACATCAAGGGGGTCTGCGCGCCGTCCGCAACCAGGTCGGGAGCCAAGGTCTCCCATGTGGACAAGTTATTTATTTGTTGCATTTCCGATGCTACGATCAGCTCACATTCGCATTAATAACTCTGGGGGCAATAAATGAATACTCGCGCGCCTAAAAACATCCCTGCCCGGCAGCAGGCATTCACCGCAGCTAGTAATGGCAGGAAACCGGCGCTCTCAATGCTGGCGATCGCCGCGGTCGCGGCGCTGACGCTCTCCGGCTGTGGCGGAGCCGGCTCATCAGCCAAGCAGGCGGGAGCGACCCAGTCGGCCTCCCCGTCAGAATCTCCTACTCCAACTCCCACCCCGACGCCCACTCCTACAGCTCCGAAGGCAACTACGTGTGTGACGGAGAACGCCACCGAGAACTACCCGCCCAAGGAATTCGTCTGTACAAAAAACGACGCCGGGCTCTTGGTCTGGATGGAGCGCTCAGAATCCACAAAGGTAACGGCCGCCCGCGCCGCTGCGGCAGCCGCAGCGAAGGCGGCCGCCGACAAGGCTGCCGCGGACAAGGCGGCTGCGGACAAGGCCGCTGCGGATCAAGCCGCTGCGCAGAAAGCGGCCGCAGACGCTGCCGCGGCACAGGCGGCCGCAGCTCAAGCCGCTGCGGCTCAAGCAGCCGCAGCCCAGGCGGCCGCCCAGCAAGCGGCTCCCGCGGCGCCGTCGTCCGTTTACTACGCGAACTGCACTGCTGCCCGCGCCGCCGGAGCCGCCCCTATTTATCGAGGCCAGCCCGGATACAGGCCTGCTCTTGATAGGGACAACGACGGCGTAGCCTGCGAGTAGGGATACGAATGCAGGACCGGTCCACGACCGGTCCTGCATTGATGCCCACCCTTTACCCGTGGACGGAGATCACTCCCTAATCGAGCCATTCACGTAGTGGTACAAGGCTTGCCGGGACGTCATCCCTGTCTTCTTCAGCGCCCTTGAGATGTGGTTTTCGACCGTGCGCAGGCTAATCGCGAGCCTGGCAGAAATCTCGATGTTTGTTTGGCTGCCGGCAAGTATTGCGACTTCGATCTCCCGCGCCGATAAGGTTGGCGACAGTTCATGCCCAATATTGAGGCTGAGGGGTTCGCCTGCCATCGGAAACCTGGCGTCGAAAAGGCGATCTGCCTGTTGCAGGGCAGCAGCCGCCGGCCTATCCCGTTCCAAGAGACGACGCTTGGATGCGCCCTTGAGCAGCAACCGGACAGCGTGCAGATCAGCATCCGGCCGGTATTTGTCCAAGAGGACGTTGAGCAGCCCGTGGTCATCGTCCACCACTGCTTCGGCGATGGCCAAAAACTGGTCGTGGGAGGTGACCTTCGAGTTCCGAAAGAGCTGTTCCGCCCGATCAAGGACCTCACGGCTCGGAAGCAGGCACAAGACGAAAACCGAAGCGTAGGCGGCTTCCATGAGGAAACCGCGATCCAACTGGGCGTCGATGAGGGTGACGGCACTCGCGTCAAAGGACTGAGGGTCGTCGTACCGCTGGGCAAAGAGGTCAAAAACGCCCTTGCCAGTCCCCGGAAGGGGCCCGATATCGGCTACATGTGTCCTGGCCTGGGCACCCAACGAGGCCGGCTCTTTCTCCTCGCTCGCCAATGCCCGCAGTCCGACGAGTCGAAGCATGGCGTCATGCAGGGCACTCGCGAGAAATCCTGGGCGGCCGAGCGCGAACACGCTGCTCATCATCAGATCGGCATCCTGGCCGAATCCCGCTTGTGTCAGAGCCAGGGCGGCCACGTAGCTGTTCGCGACGAAGCCGAACCGGTCAAGGCCGCGGCGGGCCTCGTTGCGTCTGTCCAGTGAGAACACCAAAGCCTCGTCTACGCGCCCCGTGACAAGCAACGCCAGCCCCCGGACGAATGGCTCGATGCCCGACGCCAAACTGAAATCATCAGTTGAGTCCAGGTATTTGAGTGCTGCCCGTCCATCGAAGCGGTAGACCTCCAACATGGCCCGCACCACGGTCAGTACCCCGCTCTGCGGGTGCGCGTTTGCGTAGCCGTCGAGGATCTCGTCCAGGTTTGCCGGCATTCGGTCGTAGGAGGCGGCGAGGAAGAGTCCGAAACCCTCGGCTTCGGCCTTCCTCTGGGGACAGAGGGCAGCAAGATCGGCGAGCATGCATTCAGCGGCTGCTACGTCATCGCCGCGGGTGATGGCCCAGAGGGCCCGCGTCATAGTGAAGAAAAGGGAGTCCTCCGGTTTGCCGTTGGCCACGACCGTGTGGCCAAAGACGTGTTCGATCCGCTCCGGGTCTATGGGTCCGCCCCAGTAGAACTTAAGGAACGCGGCTGCGTTGGCCATGCTTGGGTCGGCCTCCCACTGTTCGTAATGGGCTTCCTCCCGCACGCGCAGCTGTTCTTGGAAGTGGCGGGCGGCCAGGGCGCCTCCCGCTCCTGATTCTTCCCTCAACCGCCCGACGACGGCGACCACCGAGGGCGTCATGAATCGCACGTCCCCGGGGGCGGGCGCGAGCGCCTCGGCAACGTTTTCGATTCTTTTGACCAGTACCCGACGAGATGACAAGACGTGGTTATCGCGAAAGTAATCGATCAGGAGGGGCGGATTTGCGGCTACGCAGAGTTCACCGTCGACGTTTTCGGACACCGCCACCAGACCGCGTCCTTCGAGCCTGTCGAGCATTGTTGTGGCAACGATCGAATGTAACGAAGCGACCGACCGGGTACCCAGCATCGACAATGCGTGCAGCGCGACAAGCTCATCGGATTCTAGGCCTTGGAGGAGTGCTTCGACCGTTCCGCGGAGATCCTCGTTCCAAAGGGTGTGGCTGGTCATTCGCCACTCTCCTTCACAGAGGATGAGCAGCTTGTTAAGGACGCCGCTTTGGGCCATCCTTACCACCAACCTGGGGTTGCCCGCGGACTTCATCAGGATGTGGGCGGTGACATCGACGTCCGCCGGCGCAGAAAGTGTCTGCGCGACAAGCCGGTTGACTTGGTCATAACGCAATGAGGGGAGCCGAATCTGCGCTTCCGGCCATCGTTCCGGGACAAGCACAGAGGTCCTGGGATAAACGGGCGAATCGTCCATCGACATGATCAGCGGCCGCTGGGACCGTCTTTGCGCGATGTCGAGGACGGCGAGGGATTCATTATCAAGCAGGTCGATATCGTCGACCACGATGATTCTTGATCCGCGTTGCGAGAGTTGTTCGGCGAGAACGTCAGCCATGCCCAAAGGACCTGTATGGCGCGCGCGCATATCCAAGCCAAGGGAAGAGATTCCAGCGAGCGGCGTGTGTCGGAGAAGGCGGGCTCCAAACAGGCTGTAAACCTCGGCACCGCTCTTTTCGAGTTCATTGATGATCCCACGAATGACCGTCGACCGACCGCTTCCCGCCGGACCAATAATTCGCACGCTAACCCCGCGTGCAGCAAAGCCTAGCGCCCGGCGTATTTCTTCCTGGAACACTGAAGACTCCTAACTCTGCGCCCATTACCTTTTGAACCCGCGGCAAGCACTTCACGACGGGTATCGAGACGAGTCCGGCCGGAACATTCAAGCACGCCCAGGAGGCGTCGACGGCGACAGTCACCACGCGGCCTGGAGATTGCGATGTTTCTGTGCAGGATCAGGCGACCCGGACAAAGCTGAGACGACTCACGAATCGCTGGAGGCTGTTTGTTCCGGGCATTGCAGCCAACTACCCCGATGGGAACCGCGCATGTTGACCACGGCCTCGCATTTGTCCCAGGCCCATCCGCTATCTGTTGCGAACCGTATTTCCATGGCGCTGACGATCTCCCCGCCGTGGAGAACATCGGATTGCCGCACGGTATAGCTAAAGTCCAAGCTCACGCTATCGCCAGGTCCGAGATATGGAATGGTCATACGCTCGGGGCTGGGCTGGGAATCGAACGCCAACTGTTCAACGTTGGCGTTGGTCAATGAGCTCGAAATAAGCTCCACTGCTGTAACAGGACTGTTTGAAGCGTTGTGGATCAATGCAGTGAAGGACACGGTTTCGCCAGCCCTGGCCGAGTATTTGTCAGCGAAATGCAGCAAGTGAAGGGCTGGTAAACCAGAAGCCATAGGAGACCTGTGGCGTCCGCCCCGTCCCGAAAGACGGGAGCGGACAAGCCAGTCATGAACATGACTCATTCCGGCCCCGGGGAGGCGCTGATCCCCCAATTTAATCAGCGCTTCCGCCTGCGCGCTCTGGCAACAGAACCTTGTGCCAATCGCGCCGGGTCCAGAATGAACAGGGCCAGCAGCGCGAGCCCAGCCGCACCGGCAATAAAGATGCCGTATGAGGACTGAAGGAAGGCTGCCAGATAACCAAGCCCCACGATGTGCCAGATGTATTTCCCGGCAGTAGTCACTTTGTAGGGCTCGGGGTCGTTCTGGGTGTTTGCATCACCCTTGAGCGTGTACTCATAAGCATCGGGTGTTGGTTGAACGGACTTGACGAGCCTATGCGTAACCAAACCCAAGCCGCGTGGACGCTCCACCGTAACAATGCTGCCGTCCTGGATCTCGCCGGCAGGTACTTGCTGCGACAAGACGACGGATCCCACCGGTATCGTCGGTTCCATTGATCCCGAAACCACCACAAGGGGCCGAAGTCCAAAGAGAAGCGAGACAGCGAAGACAAGAATACAAGCGACACCCAGGAGCGCACCGAGCGACAAAAGGACCGAGCGGAAAGCACCATATGCCCGCAGCGCGGGATGTTGGCGCACTTCCTCCGACCTCTCCTCAGGGACCTCCTCCTGCCTGCATTCGTCCTGTGCCTGCTGGCGCCCTGCCTCGCTCAGCAGTTCATCAATTCCGCCACGCTCTTCCTCAAGGCCCGCCGGGCTGCCCGTCCGGTTGCCTGGCTGATCCTCTTGATCTTCCGTCAACCGATGGGCTTCCGGATTTCCACCACGAGTGTTCACGGAGCAACTGAAACCGCGTCGAAGTGCACGCCGAGCGCCGTCTGTCCACCGTTGTACTTCTCGACGTCAGGGCCGTCGAGATAGGTGATGGTGAGTTTCAATTTCTTCGCGGAACCGGCTGCAGCAGGAGTGTAAGCATCTCCCTGCTTCAACACCGCACCCCACCGAGGTTCCAGGGCACCCAGCGATCCCTTTGCTTCATCCCAGGTGACATTGGTGAACAACACCTTGCCCGCTTCGTCCGCTGCAGTGAACCTCAGGAATGGAAGGATGTTCGGCACCCCTGCAGCAACCGTCCCATCACCGTTTCGAAGGATGATCTTGAAACTCGTGTCCGCTTTGAAGACAGAAGTGTTGTTGAACACGGGGATGGTGGTAACGACCGACTTGCCAGGTATTAGATCCGCCGCTCCTGCGACGGCCCAATCAAACCCGGCATCCGTATCGGCTTGTTCCACGGTTCCGTTGTCCCGCACAACGCCAATATCAAAGCGCGGAGTCTCGATGAGGGCCTCGCCGACGATGTTTAGATTGGCAAAGTCGTATGCCGCAGCACTGGTGGCCGTAACGGTCGCTGCCACAAGTGCGCCTGCCGTGAGTGCGAGCCGGAGTTTCCCGCTCCGATGCCCCGCCCCTTGCAGTACGGGTCGTTTCATAGTCAGCTTCCTCATTTCGTCACCATTCCGAGATCCCACGAGACCTTACGGTTGGCGAATTGAGTTCCGATGGGTAGCCCGATCGCTCCTTGGGGGTTGTAGCCCCTGCCCCAGAACGAACCATCAGATTTTTGCCAGAGGTAGAAGCCTTGGCCCGATCCGTACTGCACAACGCCAGTATCAATTCGGGTCGGGTTCTGCGGGAATTGACCGTAGTCGTCGCTGGCACCGTAACCCCAGAGCTCTCCAGCGCCGTTGAGCAATGCAACCCCGGTGAACCCGAACTGCATGGATTTGATCTGGGACAGCGAGGGAACCACGGCGGGCACGGTCGGTGTGGTGGTTAGACCTCGCCCGGTACGGCTAAAGTCCGTTCCCCAGCTCAACACTTGTCCGTTGGAGAGCAGCGCCCCGCCCATGTTGATGCCGCCGTCGACCGCAACAATATATGGAGCCCCGGACGCCACGTTTCGCTTGAACCAAGGCGCAAGCGGACTTACGAGCCTGGGCGTCGCACCTGCGTCGAGTAGGCCTGAGGGCAGACTGTTCCCGCCTACGCCTCCCCAATAGTAGACGTCACCGTTCTCCAGGATGACGAAGAAGTTGGTGTAGGCGCCTTTGAGGTAAATGGGACGGTTGCCCGCGACAGATGGGTCCGGCAGACCGGCAAGCTGGCTTGCGCCTTGGGCAGCGTTTCCGCCGTAGCTAACGGGATACCCCCAATGCCAGATGGTGCCATCGCTTCGGATGCCGGCACCGGCATATTCGGTGGAGGAGATCGCGATGATCCTGTCCAGGATCGGCCCGGAACCATTCCACGCGGTGTTTATCCGGACTTGCTTAGCGTTGCCATTGGGCTTCGCCGCGTCTGTCCCGTCACGGAAGTTGTAAGAGCCCCATCCCCAGACCGTGCCATCCTTGTCCAGAGCGTTGATGTTGTAGATCTGGCCGGTCGCTTGACGCACAATTCCGTCCGGAATGCCTGCGACCTTCTGCGGGGGCTTCTGCCATCCGGAGGTGGGAACATCGCCGTTGATCTCGTAGTAGGTAAGGCCCCACACATAGACGTTTCCATCGTTTCCGACGCCCATCCCAGTATCTACCATGCGAGAGTTCTTGGAGATGCCAACTGCGAAAGGAGGCCCGGCATTCGCTGGAATGGCCTCCGAACGGGCGTGCGTCTTATCCTTGTATGCGGCGCTTGTGGCTGCGGGAATTTGAGCAGCCCCGACAAACGTGGCGAGCCCAAACAGGCCCGTCGCCGCGAGGCATTGCCGACGAGAAATGTTTGAAGGCTTACTCATGAGCGGACTTCTTTCGACGAACGAGGATGAGGCCAAAGCCGAGGGCCAGCAGGAGCGCGGCTGCGACACCGACTGGAATCAAGTTCCTGAGGCCGGTATTCGCAAGATCGGCTCCAGACCCGGGTTTTTCTGGCGTAACGTTGGGTCGATCAATGCTTGTGACGAAGTGGAATTTCAGGTTCCCGCTAGCGCCTTGGTAGGAATTGTCAGCTTCGCGCGGGAGTGTCACCGTCCCCACCAAGTTGTATGAGGCGCCGGCTTGAAGTTCGGGCAGTTTGATTGTGCGTCCGAGCACTTCTCCAACTCCGATCCGCTCGACGACAGCGGTGCCATCTGGAGTATTGACAGTCAGTTCCATCGGCGCGGCTCCAGAGAAGAGGACATCAGAACGTCCTGTGATCTCCAATGCAAGCGGCACAGGTGAGCCGGCAACGTTCTTGACAGACATGTTCCAGTTCTGAGATTCCCCAGGAGCCGGAGCGTCGATGACTAGCGACGTCGGCGCCGTGTCGATGAGATCCGAGGCCACAGCCGAGGCGCCGGTAGACTGCACGAGTCCAAGGAAGACCGCGGCAATCACCGCGATCAGCGCACGGATGCTACGGGACCCGATCATTTGCTTTCTCCATTGGTCAGTACACCGAGTTGTGTCGATTTCCCGCTCGCCTGTGCTCCACTGTTGGGAGCCAGGACTGCTGATAGCCGGATGGCACGCTGTTCGCCCGGAGCGACGTTCTGGAATGTGAGGCCAGCCTGGTTGACCTGCTGCGCCGTGGCATTCGCAATCGCCGGCGTTGCTGCACCGTCAAGGTAGACCGTGAAAAGCAGCGTGCCGAAGAGATCGCCGCTTTGCGGGTCTGGATCGTACAGGGAAACCGTCAAATTACCGTTGACCCCTGGTTTCCGATTGGTTACCGATACGTCGAACTCAACCGGTTTACTTTCAGAGAAGACAGTCCCCGCTGACAGCGGCAGGACGACGGCCGTCTCCGGCGTATCAGCATCGCGCAGCACGCCGCCACTATCCTTTACCGCAATGTCGAAGCGATTCGGATTGCCAAGGCCGGAACCAGCGGCCCCGGTCCCCAAGTTCACCCGGGCGAAGTCCGTAAAGGCGGCGGCAGTGGTGCCGGCGCTGAGAACCAGAACGCCTGCTACGAGTCCAAGGGTCAGCCGCTTCCATCCATCGCGCTTCACCGCATTCCTCGTCATGGGTTCACCGCCTCAAAGTTGAATTGGATATCTGTTGAGGCCATTTGCCACCGGTTGTCCACGGTGTCGGGAAGTTCGACCCGGACATCGAGAAGTTTGTACTCCCCGACACGCAGTGGATCAGGCCAGGTGATTGCCCTCAGTTGCGGTCCCGGGACGCGGTCAAGGAGAACCTTGCCGCCATCGGAAACCGTGAAAACCAACTGGTCGAAGAGTTCCAGGTAGGTGCCGGTCTGCGGATTTTTCTCAGCGCCGCGTGGAAGCGGGTCGAGGATGCGCAGGCCAATGAGGCTGGACAAGCGCGGGCTGTTGTTCTTCGCCGCGATCCTCAAATCCAGAATGCTACCTGGAGCCATGGTGTAGCCGCTGTTGTCTCCGGTCAGGGAGATGCGCAATCCTCGCGGGTTGGCTTGGTCCCAATCAGCAGGCGTGGGCAGCCACGAGGGATCGGCTTTCCCGGCGGCCACAATGTCAAAAGTATTGCGGGATCCGTCCAGTGCGACGTCGACGTCAGCGCTGTCGGTAAATGAGGCGGCGGTGATTAGCGTACCGGCCGCAACCAGGGATCCGGTTGCGAGTAACAGCCGCAACCACCCGCGGCGGTGAGTCCTCATACTGTGTCCTTCATGGGTCCAAGCGCTCCGTTCATTGAGGCCGCGTAGGCCAAGTGCAGGTGGGGACCCGAAGGCCCCCACCTGTTGTCGTTCCGACTACTTGACGGAGGAGGCGTCGAAGTGGGCCTGGACGTAGGAGACCTGGCCCTGCAGTGCGTTGTTGGCAGCTGCACTACCCTGGTCGGGGAGGTTGATGCTGACGCCGAGGACGCCTTGCTTCCCGGCGGTGTAGGTGCCCAGGTCGAGGGCCGTTACGTCGGACTGCTTGACGTTGGTAGCGATTGCCTTGCCGTCCAAAGTGACGGTGTAGCGGAGGGCGCTCACCAACGCGGGGCTGGAGGTGTAGCCTGCGCGGTCCTGCAACCCGAAGGTGATGGCAGCACCGAGCGAGGGGCTCTCATTGCGGAAGGGAATCGACACGGACACCGTGTCGCCCGGGGTGATCAGGTCCGCGCCGGGAACCTTGACGTTCACACCTGCGGCAGTGTTTGCTTCCTGCCATGTGCCCGGAACAGGCAAGCCGGCGTTGTCCGTTCCAACCACCTGGATGTTGAAGCGGTTGTTGCCGCCAACGCCGGAATCAGCGGATCCGTTGCCAATGTTCAGATTGGCAAAGTCGGTGAACGCAGCAGCCGTCAGGAGCGCGGTGACGCCCAGCAGCGAACCACCGGTTAGCAGGGCACGCTTACGACCGGAGCGAATTTTGGTAGTCAAGAGGAGTTCCTTTCACGAGGTTGTCGGCGGGTTCGCCGACAGTGCGAGTGACTGCATCGGCAAGGGACAGGTACGTTCCCTTGAACACCGGCGCGCGGTGTGCAACCAAGAAAGAAACTAAGGTCGAAATTGGGCCACTGAGTGGTGTTTCTCCGCAATTGAGTGGCAAAAATGGGCAAATTAGGTGGTGCCGAGAGCGATCACTGAGTGTCGACGTCCCAAACTCACTCGAAAACTGGCCCCCGACGAGCGGAGCCGGTTCAGCGCTAAAGGTCTCGCTGAACGGGTCCCGTTGAGCGGTGAGCGCCAATTGACCGCGGTGGGTGTTTTCGGGCATTAAAAAAGCAGGGCCGGTCAGATGAACTGGTCCCCGAAAGTTGGACTGAGAAATCAGTTCTGACTTACGGGGAGCAGTTTTATGCATGGAAGAAGTTCGTTGTCCGAGGAGCAGCGCGAGGCCGCGGTAGCGTTGTTTGAAACGGGTTGGGGTGCTTGGGCGGTGGCGACCCGACTCGGAGTAGGTAGAGGTGCCATCAAGCGGTTGTATGGTCGATGGCGGATACGCGGAGGTACGACGCTGGTGGCGAAGCCAACCCGGCCGGTGTTCTCGTTTGAGTTCAAACTTGATGCTGTGCAGCGATACAGCGCGGGTGAAGCCAAAGTCGCCCTGGCGAAAGAGCTTGGCCTGTCTTCTCCACTGTTGCTCGAGAAGTGGGCGCGCCAGTACCGGACCGAAGGCGAGGACGGGCTGCGCCCCAAGCCGAAAGGCCGTCCGAAGACGAATCCCGGGACAGCAAGGAAACCTGAGTCCGAGGTAGAGCGACTGCGCCGTGAGAACGAACGCCTTCGCGCAGAGGTGGCGTTCCTGGGAAAAGTAAACGCCTTGAGGGACGAGGAACAGCGCTAAAGGTCCGCGCTGTCATCGCTCTCAAGGCTGAACACCGCTTGGAAGTTCTCCTGGACGTGGCCGGGTTACCCCGGTCCACGTTCTTCTACCACCAGTCCCGCCTCCAGGGCCCCGATCCACGGGCGTCCCTGAAGGCCGCTATTACAGAGATTTTCAAGAAGAACCACGGCCGGTACGGGCACCGCCGTGTCCATATTGAACTGCTCAAGCAAGGGTGGACGGTCGCCAAGAAGACCGTCCTGAAGCTGATGCGTTCCCTGCGTCTGGTCTGTAAGGTCCGAAGCAGGAAGCGGTACAACTCCTACCAAGGCGAGCAGGGGATCGTGGCCCCAAACCTGCTGAAACGCCAGTTCGGAGCGGACGCCCCAAACACGAAGTGGGTAACCGACGTGACCGAGTTCAGCGTCGGTGACCGGAAGCTCTACCTCTCACCGATCATGGATCTTTTTGACCGGCAGATCATCTCCTACGCGATTGGGACGTCGCCCAATCTAGAGCTGGCAAATTCCTCGCTGCGCGGCGCCTTGGCCAAGCTGGAGAACGGCCAGAAACCCCTCGTGCACTCCGACCAGGGATTCCAATATCAACACAACTCCTGGCGCACGCTCTTGGCGAACGCCGGTGCGGTCCAATCGATGTCACGCAAAGCAAACTCCCTCTTAACCGGCTAATGCGGTCATTGCTGCAGGTCAGCGACACGCCACGTCCGGGGACATTTCTTGTGATCTG
>JBFUPP010000009.1:0-216747 GCA_041360635.1 bacterium RCC_150
ACAAGAAACCACCGAAAAAGCAGCAGCCTAACGGCTGTCTAACTCACCGTGGTACCGCTTGACTTGAAAAATTCCGGGTCGTCGGGCACATGTGGCATGGTCTATCTCCCCCAGGTAGATGGTTCACTTACTTTCGCATATGACCAGGGTGTGTACTTCCCTTGGGGCCAAGTCCGAAAGTGATTCCCAACTGAAGAGTAAACATGTACGCGGCCGGCGGCGGACAGCCGTCTGGTGTCCCCCATGCCAGCGGCCCCTCCAGCTCCGTCGTCGGTCCCAATGCTCCGCTTCTTTCGATTCCTAGGCGGGGTTGCCGCACGCTGATGGGTGCAAGCCCTCTATGTACCAGTAGCCCGTATAGCCCGGCGACCTGCTTCTCTTCCGGCCAGCAGTGAAGTCAGTGTCTACAGCGTGGATCAGTTCCGGAAGTTCCCAACTGCTGATGCCTTGCGGGCTCTGTAGCTTCGACCAGGCCAGCAGCCGCTCCCTGACCGGCTCTGTTGCCTGCTCCACAATTTCTTCCATTACCGAGATGAGGTCGTGAAATTGCTCAGCAATGACTCGTGGCATCGGCTGGATAAGGGACACTCCAATGACGTTCACGAACTGTCCTGCGGAATCCAAAACAGCCCTGAACAGCATGCCACTAGACGACGTCCAAACAACGGATATCCGCGCCGTGGCGGAGTGCCGATTTCGGACAGCCTAGCCGCTGCACCCTGCTAACGCGTGGCGTAGAAGGCAACTGCCGAGGAAGCCGCGACGTTGAGCGAGTCGACGCCGTTCATCATCGGAATTGTTACGCGCGCGTCGAGCACCTGATCGGTCTCAGGCCTCAGCCCCTCCCCCTCCGTGCCGAAGACCAGCGCCAGATGCGGATGGTCCTGGGCGACCAGCTCATCGAGAGTGATGGATTCTTCGCCGAGCGACATTCCGGCCACGAAGTAGCCAGCCTCTTTTAGTACCTCGAGGTCCCCAGGCCACGACTCGATCCGCGTCCACGGCACCTGGAACACCGTGCCCATCGACACCCGGATGGAACGTCGGTAGAGCGGGTCGGCGCACTGTGGAGAAACCAGGACAGCGTCGACGCCGATGGCTGCCGCGCTGCGGAAAATCGCTCCTACGTTCGTGTGATCGGTAAGGTTCTCAAGGACCGCGATCCGTGATCGTCCTTGCATCTGAGCCCGATCCGGCCCTTGTACTTTGGAACCACCCACATTGGTGTGGTCAACGACGTCTTCCAAGACAGCGACCCGGCGGGCGCCCGCAAGGAGTTCCGCAAGGGCCACTGGAGCGGGACGCTGCATCGCGGCCATGGCGCCGCGGTGCAGATGGAATCCGGTGATCTCCTCGAGCAGTGACGCCTTGCCGATGAATACCGGCACCTCTGGAAAGCGTTCAAACACATCCGCGAGGTCGTCCAGCCATTTCTCCGCGAGGAAAAAAGACCGGGGTTCGTGACCGGCCTCCAGGGCCCTTCGGAGCACACGTGAAGACTCCGCGATGTACATTCCTTCCGCCGGCTCACGGAGCTTGCGCAAGTGTACGTCGGTCAATTGCGTGTAGTCCGCCACACGCGGATCGTCAGCGGTTTCGAGGTAGTGGAAGGTCACGGGATTCCTATTTGAACAAGTTCGCGATCATGACCACGAGGGCCACCAGGCCGAGTGCGAAAATGACGATCCGCAACGCGAGCGGCTTCAAGCGGCGCCCGACTTTGGATCCGATGACTCCGCCGACCAGGGAACTTACGGCAATAATCGCCACGACCGGCCATTCGATACGCCCGAAGGCGAACAAGAGGTAGGAGCACGCGGCGACGATATTGACCGCGAGCACCAGGATGTTCTTCATGGCATTGGCGTTCTGGATCGTGCCGGTCATGAAGACGCCCAGAATACCGACCAGCAGGATGCCTTGTGCAGCCACGAAATATCCGCCGTAAATACCGGCAAGGAAGACGAGGAAGACCAGCATTAGCGTGTGCCGCTTGTCGTGGATGGCGTGTTCCGGATTGCCTGCCCGGTCCTGGACCCACTGCTGCAGCCTTGGCTGGAAGAGCACCATGAGCAGCGCAAGGACGATCAGGAACGGCGCGGCGAAGTAGAAGACCTTCTCGGGGAGGTGAAGGAGGAGCCAGGCCCCTGTGATCGCTCCAAGCACTGAGGCCGGCAACAGCCGCAAGAGCTGCCTGCCCCTGCCTGTAAGTTCATGGCGATAGCCCCACGCTCCCGTTGCGTTTCCTGCCACAAGTCCCATCGCGTTGCTGATGGATGCGCTGACGGGCGCGTATCCCAGGGCGACAAGGACGGGGAAGGTCACGAGCGTGCCGGATCCAACCACGCTGTTAATGGTTCCGGCCCAGAGGCCGGCGATGAAAATGATGGCGCCGTTTAGTAAATCCACTGGTGCTAGCGGCGGGCAGTCGCGGCGTACCGCCCCGAATTCTCCGTGACCTCCAAAGGCAGGCCGAAAGTGGTGCTCAGGTGCTCGGCGGTCAAGACCTCTGCGATGGGACCTGCGGCCACCACGCCACCGTCGCGAAGCAGCATGGCATGGGTGAACCCGGGCGGAACTTCCTCAAGATGGTGCGTGACCAGGACCATGGCAGGAGCGTCCTCGTCACGGGCCAATTCGCCGAGCTTGTGGACGAGCTCTTCCCGACCACCCAGGTCCAGGCCGGCGGCGGGCTCGTCAAGGAGAAGGAGTTCGGGGTCGGTCATGAGCGCCCGCGCAATTTGTACACGCTTACGCTCCCCTTCAGACAGCGAGGCGAAGGAGCGGTTCAACAGCGGTCCCATGCCCCACTCGTTGAGGAGGCCGAAGGCGCGCCGCTCGTCGTCGCGCTCATAGCCTTCGCGCCAGCGGCCGGTTACGCCATATGCTGCGGTCACGACGACGTTAAGGACGTTTTCCTGCTCCGGAATTTGCGTAGCCAGCGCGGCCGAGGAAAGTCCGATGCGGGGTCGGAGCTCGAACACGTCTACGCGGCCTAGGGTCTCGTCAAGGATGCCGGCCTTTCCGCTGGTCGGATGCATCCGGGCAGCGGCGATCTGCAGCAGAGTGGTCTTGCCTGCCCCGTTGGGCCCAAGGATGACCCAGCGTTCGCCTTCGTTGACTTCCCAGTCCACCTTGTCCAACAGGGTTTTGCTACCGCGGACAACACTGACGGAAGCCAATTCAAGAACATCACTCATAGGAGTAGACACTAGGACAAAAACGCGGGCGATAGATAACCGGAACCTGGTCACAGTTACGCCCGCCACACGAAATGCAATCGCAAGAAAATACCGAATTCGGGCGTCGGTTCCGCGCTGGCTAAGATTGCAGCCATGAGTTCGAACTTGACCGCCGTCAGCTATGGCGTGAATTTGTCCCCATTGGAGCTTGAAAACCTGCGCAAGGTACTTGCCGGTACGGGGGCATCCGTCACCTCGGAGTCGCATTCGGGAGACGAACGGTTCGCGGTCCACACTCTCGGTTTGGCGGTTGACGGGACCACCGCCTCGGAACTGTCCGATATACGTCGGCACCTCGCGCACGCCACGACGCCGGGCATGGACACGGCAGTTGTACCCGATGACCTTCGGAACGCACCGCGGAAGCTTCTCATCCTCGACGTCGACTCAACCCTCATCCAGCAGGAAGTGATCGAGCTGCTGGCCGCGCATGCCGGTAAGCGGGAAGAAGTGGCCGCTGTGACCGAGGCAGCCATGCGCGGGGAACTGGACTTCGCACAGAGCCTGCACGCCCGCGTCGCCGCGCTCGCCGGGTTGCCGGCCGCCGTCGTCGACGCCGTGCGCGCGGAAGTGCGCTTGAGCGAGGGTGCCGCGGAACTCGTGGCGGCTTTCAAGGCCGCAGGGCACGCCGTGGCTGTTGTGTCTGGCGGCTTCAACCAGATCCTGAGGCCGATCGCCGAGGAACTCGGTTTGGATTATTGGATTGCGAACGAGCTTGAAATCGTCGACGGCATCCTCACAGGCAAGGTGCTCGGCGACGTGATCGATCGTGCGGCGAAAGAGAAATACCTTCGGGAGTGGTCCGCCGCCGAAGGAATCGAACTGCAGCACACGATTGCCGTAGGCGACGGCGCGAATGACCTGGACATGCTGGGCGCAGCGGGCATCGGCGTCGCGTTCAATGCCAAGCCCGCCGTACGGGCAGTAGCCGACGCGGCGATCAACATGCCTTACCTCGACGCTGTCCGGCACATCGCCGGGGTCTAACCGGATTGAGGGCGTCTGGCCCGGATTGAACAGGAGCAGCCGGGGACACGATCCCCGGCTGCTCCTGTTTAACTCCTGGCGTGGGCTTGGGCTTTAACTCCTGGCGTGGCCTTGGGCGGAGCTGTCAGGCGCTCTTGCCGAAGTAGTCGGCACCGCCGACGTATTCGGTGTGGCCGCTCTCGACGTCCGCCGTCGCCATCTTCGCAACTTCGGCCGCGAACTCCTCCACGGAGTACAGCTTTCCGGCCTGGGCACGGCGCGCTTCGATCGCTCCCGGGTTGGAGCGATCCAGGAGGGTCGCCGTGACAGTGCCCTCGATCATGTCGCCCGACACGACGACCAAGGAGATTCCCTTGTCTGCCAGGTTCGGGAGGAGTTCACGCAAGGCGTCCTCGCCGGCGCGCTTGCTGCGTGCAACCGGCTCGTATTCGGGCATCGTGGGGACGGTCGAGATGAAGTGCGCTTGGTGGCTCGTCACGAAAACGACGCGGGAACCCTCACGCATGAGCGGGACGGCGGCGTTGAGCATGTTGACTTGGGCGTCGCGGTTCAGCTTGAGGGCGTAGTCCTCTTCCATGCCCGATTCCATGCCGCCCGAGGCGTTCAGCACCAGGACATCCAGGGAACCGAAATTCTCCATCGCCGCACTGGCAAGTGCCTGGACGCCTTCCTGGGTCGTAAGGTCAGCGCCGACAGCGACGGCGCGGCCTCCCGCGGCTTCAATCTCGGCGACCACTTTATTGGCCCGCGGAGCCTTCTGGCGGTAGTTGACGACGACGGCCGCGCCCTCGCCCGCGAGGATCTTGGCTACCTCGGCGCCGATGCCTCGTGAAGAACCGGTGACGATAGCGGTCTTGTTATCCAGTAGTCCCATTCGTGCTTCCTTTTTCTCAACAGTCTTTGTAAGTCCGGACTCAATCATGCCAGCGGACGGCTAGTGGCCCATGCCCAGTCCGCCGTCAACCGGGATAATGGCGCCAGAGATGTAGGCGGCCTCGTCGCTGGCGATCCACCTGACCACGTTGGCGACCTCGGAGGCTTCGGCGAAGCGGCCGGCCGGAACGCTCGCCAAATAGGCCTTCTGGGTATCTTCGGCCAGCTCCGCCGTCATGTCGGTTTTGATGAATCCCGGGGCCACAACATTAGCGGTGATCCCCCGGCTCCCGAGTTCACGGGTCAGCGAGCGTGCAATTCCCACCATGCCGGCCTTCGACGCCGAATAGTTGATCTGGCCCGGGGCGCCATACAGTCCGGAGACGGAGGAGATCAACACCACGCGGCCCTTGCGCAAGCGGATCATCCCTTTGGAGGCGCGCTTGATGACCCGGAAAGCGCCAGTGAGGTTCGTGTCGATGACCGAGGTGAAGTCTTCTTCGCTCATGCGCAAAAGGAGGGTGTCCTTGGTGATGCCGGCGTTGGCCACCAGGACTTCGACGGGCCCATGGGCTGCTTCGATTTCCTTGAACGCCGCATCCAGGGAAGCCTCGTCCGTGACATCGGCCTTAACGCCGAGGATGCCTTCAGGAAGTGGCGTTTCGCTGCGGTAGGTCACGGCAACCTTGTCGCCGTTGGCGAGGAAGGACTCCGCGATAGCCAAGCCGATGCCGCGGTTTCCGCCCGTGACGAGGACACTACGGGCGGTTGATACTGCTTCAGACATGCTATCTCCATGGTTCCGCGGCAAGGCGGTGCCGCTTGAAGGTTGGTGGTTTCCTGGATCGATCTTAGTCGGGGAGTCGCGGCTTGGCCGTCTTGGCGTCCCGTGGTTTGGGCCGCCCCGTCCCGTGGTGAGAGAATTGAGGTGAGCCTTGGAGCGTGATAGACCAGCCGTGACACCTGACAACAGTCCCCTACAGGCGCCCGGGGACCCGGACGCCGTTACGGGCGACCCCATTGTGCACAGCATCACCGACGCCGCGGCCGCCCACTCGGACGATATGCGCGAACGGATGATCAAATACGCGGTGGCAATGGGCATCCGCATGGTCTGCATCATCCTGATCTTCGTGGTTGACGGGTGGTTCAAAATCATCGCCATCGCGGGCGCCGTGTTCCTGCCATGGATAGCCGTCGTGATAGCCAATGGAAGCGACAAAGCCGAGGTCCACAGCGATGCGTTGCTCGACTATCTACCGATAGCCGAGCTGGAAGGCTCAACCGAAGCGGAAACAGCGACGGAACCCTCACGCCCGGTGACCCTCGAGGGCGAAATCGTCGACGACGACAGCCCGGCGCCTGGCAGCAAGCGTGAGTATCCCCGCAACGGGGAAGAAAAGGCGGCCTCATGAACATCTTCACCCTTGGTGGCGCCGGCATGGAGGGTGCCCGGACAAGCGGCGAAGACGCCACGGCCTCGGCAATATGCTCCAGGAAAGCCTGCCGTTCGCACGCGTCCTGGAAACTGTTGTGGAACAACCCCCGGATTCACGCGCCTGAACGCCGTAAGGCGTGGTTGTCGTGCGATGAGCATCGGGAATGGCTGGAAGACTATTTGCAGACGCGCGGACTTTGGAAAGAGACCGTACCCTTCGACGGTGACGCGAGCGGCGGGGCCAGCTGAATGTACCGTTTCCTTTTCTCCAGCAAATGGCTGGGCTACTTCGTCATGGCGGCGGTCTTCGCCGCCGGCTGCGTCTTCCTGGGTCGTTGGCAAATGGACCGCCGGGATGAGACCCTCGCGGAAATCAACAGGGTTGTCAGCAACTATTCGGCCGCTCCGATTCCTTTCGCCGCCGCAAAGGCGCAGTTCCAGTCGCTCGATCCGGCCCGGGAATGGACCCAGGTGGAACTCCATGGACGCTATGACGTGTCCGGCCAGCGAGTTGTCCGCAACCGACCACTCAACGGCCAACCCGGATACGAAGTTGTGGTCCCGCTCCGTTTGTCGAGCGGGGAAGCCGTGGTCATCGACCGTGGTTGGCTGCCGATCGGGAACAACACTCCCGGGCATCCGGACAGCATCCCCGCACCCCCGGCCGGCGAGGTTACCGTCGTCGCGCGCTTGAAGGCGACAGAGGCGAACCTTGGCCGCGGTGCGGTGGATGGCCAACTGGCCTCAATTGACCTGCCTTCCTTCGCCAAGGAACTTGGATACCCCATCATGACCGGGGCTTACGGGCAGCTCGCCTCCGAAACCCCGGCCGTCCAGCCGATGCCGGCCGCGTTCCCGAAGCCAAGCACGGACGAAGGTACGCATTTGTCCTACTCGCTGCAATGGTTCGCGTTCGGCGTCTTGATGTTCGTAGGCTTTGGCTACGCGGCCAGGCAGCAGGCGCGCAACGCGGAAATCGACGCTGAGGACGAAGACGAAGAGATCAGCGCAGCCCCGCGCCGGAAGGCACCGCGGGCGCGCAAGTCAAAACGGCCGACCGCCGAAGACGAAGAAGACGCCATTTTGGATGCGCAGGGCTACCAATGATCCCGACACCGGTCCTAAACGTGAAGGCAGCGCTCTTGTCCGCGGGTGCCCCGGACACCGTACGTACGTTCGACCAGGAGGTACCGACGGCGGTTGCCGCCGCCTCGATTCTGGGCTGCGATGTCGCCGCGATCGCCAACAGCTTGGTTTTCGAGCTCGACGGCGGTCCGTTGCTGATTCTGGCGAGCGGCGTCGCCAAGGTGGACACCGCTCTTGTCGCAAGCACCTTGGGCAGCGGAAAGATCGGCCGTGCCAGCCCGGACTTTGTGCTGGAACACACGGGACAGGCCGTCGGCGGAGTTGCTCCCGTTGGCCATCCCCGGCCGATCCGCACCCTCTTGGACCTGTCCCTCAAGGAGTACCCGGTTCTTTGGGCCGGGGCAGGCGACCACAAGTCGATGTTCTCCATCAGCTATGGCGAGCTGCAGCGGATTACGGCCGCCCAAGCCCTTCGCGTTCGTTAATCGCTCCGCGGCCGCTTCCACAAGCACCGTGGGAGATGCCCCACGGCTCCTAAGCCAGGGTGATGAGGTCCAGGTAGTCTTCGTTCCAGTGGTCCTCCACGCCGTCCGGCAAAAGGACAACGCGTTCCGGGTTCAGGGCTTCCACGGCTCCTTCATCGTGGCTGACCAGGACGACGGCGCCGGAGTAGTTCCGCAGTGCGCCCAGGATTTCGGCGCGGCTGGCCGGGTCCAGGTTGTTCGTCGGCTCGTCCAGGAGGAGCACGTTGGCGCTTGAGGCAACAATCGTGGCCAGGGCCAAGCGTGTCTTCTCGCCGCCGGACAGCACGCCGGCGGGCTTGTCGACGTCGTCGCCGGAGAACAGGAACGAGCCAAGGATTCCGCGGACCTCGGCGTCCTTCATGTCGGGCGCCGACGAGCGCATGTTCTCCAAGACCGTGCGGCCATGGTCCAGGGTTTCGTGCTCCTGGGCGTAATAGCCCACCTTGAGGCCGTGGCCGGGGACGATCTCGCCGGTGTCCGGCTTGTCCACCCCGGCAAGCATGCGTAGAAGCGTGGTCTTGCCCGCGCCGTTGAGGCCGAGGATCACTACCTTCGAACCACGGTCGATCGCCAAATCGACGTCGGTGAAGATCTCCAGCGAGCCGTAGGACTTGCTGAGTCCCTCAGCCGTGAGGGGCGTCTTGCCGCACGGAGCCGGGTCCGGGAATCGGAGCGCTGCTACGCGGTCATGCTCGCGGACCGCCTCAAGGCCGCCGAGGAGCCGCTCGGCCCGCTTCGCCATGTTCTGGGCTGCTACCGCCTTCGTCGCCTTGGCGCGCATCTTGTTGGCCTGGTCCATGAGGACCTGCGCCTTCTTCTCGGCATTGGCCCGCTCGCGCTTGCGGGCACGCTCGTCGGTTTCACGCTGCTGGAGGTAGCGCTTCCAGCCCATGTTGTAGAAATCGATCTGCGCCCGGTTGGCGTCGAGGTGGTAGACCTTGTTGACTGTCGCTTCGAGCAAATCAACATCGTGGCTGATCACGATCAGGCCGCCTTGGTGCCCCTTGAGGAAGTCGCGAAGCCAAGTGATGGAATCGGCGTCAAGGTGGTTGGTCGGTTCGTCGAGGAGTAGGGTCTCGGCGTCGGAATAGAGGATCCGGGCCAATTCGACGCGCCGACGCTGGCCACCCGAAAGGGTCTTGAGCGGCTGGTTGAGGAGGCGCTCCGGAAGCGCGAGGTTGGAGGAAATCGCTGCAGCCTCCGCCTCCGCCGCGTAACCACCTCCAGCGAGGAACTCGGATTCCAAACGGTCGTAACGGTTCATCGCCTTGCGGTGGACTGCGGGGTCGTCGCTCGACATGTCCGCTTGCGCCTGCTTGAGCTTTCCCACGACGACGTCGAGGCCGCGTGCGGAAAGGATCCGGTCCCGGGCAAGTTGTTCCATGTCAGGGGTCCGGGGATCCTGCGGCAGGTAGCCAATCTCCCCACTCCGGGAAACCTTCCCCGCAGCCGGTAGGCCCTCGCCGGCCAAGACACGGGTAAGCGTGGTCTTGCCTGCTCCATTACGGCCGACCAGCCCGATCTTGTCCCCCTTGTCCACACGGAAGCTGACTTGGTCCATGAGCAGGCGGGCGCCGGCGCGCAGTTCGAGTTCCTGGACGGTGATCAATTCGGTGGATGCCTTTCAATGGGGAACACCCGCGGCATCGGAAATCTCGTGCAGCTGGGTGGAGGAGGCCGCAAGATCGGCCTGTCCAATTCTACCGGCACGACGACGAACGCGTGTCGTAGCGGGTGAAGGACAGGAAGCGGGTTGTCAGCAGGGCACGGACTATAGAGGAACTCGCCAACAATCAGGAACTCGAATTGCCGGGAAGCTACAAAAATGGGGCGTGCCTTCATCAGTATCGTCAAATTAGCCACCGCCGACGAACAAGGCGGCAACATGCAGACCGCACCAAGCAAGAGGATCCTGATGAGCAAGACCAACTCCACCGCCACTAGCCCACGCCGTGCCCCCTGGACGTCGACGGACATTGGACTCATCGCGGTGTTCGCCGCCCTCGTCGCCGTGGCGGCGGTCGTTCCGGGCATTCCCGTGGGACCCTTGGGCGTTCCGATAACCCTTCAGACCTTGGCCGTCATCCTCACCGGACTAGTGCTGGGGGGCGGACGCGCCTTCGCCGCCGTCGGGCTTTACACGCTTCTCGGCTTCGCCGGATTGCCGATCTTCAGTGGCGGCCGCAGCGGCCTCGGAATCCTCGCAGGGCCGTCAGCCGGCTACATCATCGCGTTCCCGCTGGCCGCCGCTGCCGCCGGTTGGATGGCGAGCCTGGTCATTCGCAGGTCCGCCAAATATCGCGGCGTGCTCCTGTTCGCCGTTGCGATGGTCAGCAGCGTAGTGCTCATCCACGGCCTTGGGATCCTGGGTTTCATGGTCAATGCCAAGTTCGATTTCGCCAAGGCCTTCCTGGCCGACCTCCCCTACTACCCCGGCGACACCATCAAGAACGTTCTGGCCGCGGCGATCGCCGTCGCCCTCCACAAGGCCTTTCCGGACATCTTGGTCCGTCGGATCAAGTAGCTCGCGGCAGGGCACAATCCATGAACATGATCACGTTCAGTGAGGTGTCGGTGCGCGTGGCCGTGGACAACGGCGACGTTCCGAAGACCCTGCTGCAGGATGTCACCCTTGAACTGGGCGAACAACGCATCGCAGTGATCGGAGCCAATGGCTCGGGAAAATCCACGTTGCTGCGGTTGATTAACGGCTTGGTCGTTCCCAGTGGGGGCGCTGTCAGTGTCAACGGGGCGGACACCGTCTCCGACGTCCGCATTGTCCGTAGGCAGGTAGGCTTCGTCTTCACCGATCCCCTATCCCAGCTTGTCATGCCGACGGGCCGGGAGGACGTTGAACTCTCCCTCCGCCGCTCCGTCAAGAACACAAGGGAGCGCAAGGCCCTGGCCGAGTCCGTCATGGAACGTTTCGGCCTTCTCCGGCTGGCAGACCAGAGCATCTACGAACTCTCCGGCGGCGAACGCCAACTCCTCGCCTTGGCCGCTGTCTTGGCCGTGGATCCCGCCGTTCTCGTGCTCGACGAGCCGTCGACCCTCTTGGACCTGCGAAACCGTGAGCTTCTCAGGCGTACGCTCGCCGGCCTGGACCAACAAATCATCATGTCCACCCACGATCTGGACCTGGCGTTGGAGGCCGAGCGCGTGATCGTGGTGGACGGCGGACGGATCGTGTTCGACGGCGCCGCGGCAGCCGCCGTCGAACATTACCGTGCGCTCTGCGCCCGGTCCGTGGAGGCACGGTGAGGGGCCACGGGGTCCTCCTTGCCAACTATGTGCCAGGCAACTCGCTGGTGCATCGTGCTCCGCTCTGGCTGAAGTTCGTGGTGCTCGCCGCTTGCGGCCTCGCGTCTTTCCTGATTGTCGACTGGGTGGTCTCCGCGGCCGTCCTGGCCGTCATGTGTGCGGTTTTCTTGTTGAGTGGAGCCGGTTTGAACCGGCTCGTGCGGTCCGTTTGGCTGGTTGGACCGATCCTCTTCGCCGTCGGAATTTTCCAATGGTGGCAGCTTGGCGGTCCGGTCGCCCTCCGCATCGTGCTGAATGTGCTTGTATGCGTCGTGGCTGCCTCGGTGCTCACCGCGACCACCACGGTGCAGGCATTGCTGGACGGCGTCGTGTCCCTGGCGAAACCTTTCCAACGCTTCGGGGCCGATCCCGAGCGGTTCGCGCTGACCATCGCGATCATGCTGCGGAGCATACCGTTCATCGCAGGCGCATTCGCGCATGTCCGTGACTCGGCCCGGGCGCGCGGCTTGGAACGTAATCCGCGGGCGTTGGTTCTCCCGGTATTCATCACCACGGTCGCCTATGCACGGCAGACGGGCGACGCCCTGGCGGCGCGCGGCCTCGGAGAGGCCGGGGACTAGCCTTCCCGCAGGCAGGCGTACTTGAACAGCGCGGCTGTACCCATTCCCCCGGCGATGCTGATCATGGCCAGGGCCAGGCTCTCGCGGCCTGGTTCTTCGTCTCCATTCCTGCGGGCCTGCGCCAAGAGCCGCGTCACAAGGACGGCACCTGATGCGCCATAGCCATGCCCCAAAGCCAAGGCGCCGCCGTCAAGGTTGGCCCGACCTGGTTCCATCCCCAGCGCGTCAAGGCACGCGATCACCTGCGACGCGAAGGCTTCGTTGAACTCCACCAGATCCACATCTTGTGCCTGGACATCAAGCCGATCCAGCAACCGACGGGCCGCCGCCGAGGCTCCGATTCCCAGCAATTGCGGATCCACCCCTGCGGTGTCGCAACCCAGTACGAGCATGCCGTCCTTTGCCCCTAGTTGCCTCGCCCTTTGCAGCGAGGTCATGACGACGGCGGATGCGGCGTCGGCGTCGAAACAAGAGTTGCCTGCGGTAACAGTGCCGCCGGGCACGAACGCGGGGGGAAAGCGAGCCATGATCCCCGGTTTGAGGGCCGGTCGCGGGCCGTCGTCGGAATGCACGATCCCGCCCGGTGTTTCCAGGGGAACAATTTCGCCCGCGAAAGTCCCGTCGGCAATGGCCACGGCCGCGCGCCGATGGCTCCGAAGCGCGAAATCGTCCTGCCTCTCGCGGCTGATCCCGAATGCCCTCGCCACGTTTTCCGCGGCCACCCCCATATCCGGATCACCGAACTCAGGGGGCACGAACGAGGCCCGGCCATAAAAGTCCGGCGTTCCGCCAGGGTCAAGGCTCCGCCGTGCCCGCAACGGCGCCGTACTGATGCTTTCCACGCCCCCGGCCAAAAAGATTCCATCGCCTCCGGCGGCAACGAGCCGGGAGGCAAGGGCAATTGCGTCCAACCCGGAACCACACTGGCGATCGACGGTCAGCCCCGGAACACTGGCCGGCAACCCCGCCTGCAAGGCTGCGAAACGGGCCAGGTTTCCTCCCCCACCGACGGCGTTGCCGATCACCACGTCGTCCACGTCGTCAGGTTCCACGCCGCTTGCGGCTAACAGGGAGGCAAGGACCGGGGCCAACAGGTCCTCGGCCCGAAGCGATTTCAATTGGCCGTTTGCCCGGCACACGGGTGTCCGCAAGGCCGCGATAACCACTGGCTGTCGGGACGGATCCACCTCGGCCAACGAGCTTGACTTATCCAAGGAGCTTTACCCGGGGGTCGTTGGTCTCGATCCAGTCCAGCAGAACCCTTCGGCTGACCTTGCCCCGGTCGGTGGTGGGCAATTCGGACAGGGCGTAATACTGCACCGGCCGCTTGTCGCGCGCGAGCAAGCCTTCCAAGCCGGTCTTTATTTGCGTTGCCGACACCAAACCGTACGCGGGGAGGATTCCGGCCACGACCTTCTGGCCGCGGACGTCGTCCGCCATCCCCGCGGCGACGGCCGATGAGACGCCGGGGATGGCGGCGAGGGCAAGTTCGACCTCGTGGGGGTAGACATTCTTGCCTGCCGTGATGATCATGTCCGAACGGCGCCCAAGGATGTGCAACACGCCGGAGTCGACGTAGCCTTGGTCGCCCACCGTATACCAGCCGTCGAAGCAACGCAGCGCCTGCCCGTCATCGCCCCACAGGTAGCCGTTGCTGACCATGCCGCTCCGAACACAAATGTTGCCATGTTCTCCTTCCGGCAACCCGGTTCCGGCATCGTCCATGATCTTGAGTTCGACGCCGGGAAAGGGGCCGCCTATGCCGGTGCCACCGGCATCAAGCGGCTCACCGGCGGCCAGTCGGGTGCCGGAAACAAAACTCAGTTCGGAGGCACCGTAATACTCGAAGATGGCGGCCTTCGGAGCCCAACGCCGGGCGGCCTCCAAGGTGCGTGCGTCGAGCTTCGAGCCGGCGCAAATGATGCTGGACAGGCCTGAGGCGTCAACCCCGCCTGCCAGTCCGCGCTCAGCCAGCAGGCGCAGCATGGTCGGGGCGAGCACGAGCCGGGTGACGCCGTCGTAACTGATCGCCGCGTGGGCGTCACCGACGTCGAACGTTTCCAAGCTGTGGAAAGCCGCCCCGGCGTAGAGGCATTCCGAAAGTGCGTACAGGTTGAGGCTTGCCGACAAGGGGCCGGCTGCCAGCGTCCTGTCCGCGGAGGTGAGGCCAAAGAACTCGATGGACGCCTCGAACGATACCTGCCAAGAACGCCGCGAACGAGTGAAGGCCTTGGGCACGGACGTCGTGCCCGAGGTCAGGCCGATCAGGAAGGTGCTCTCGGCGTCACCGTCAAAGAGTTCGTCACCAGTGCGACCGTTCAGGCGATCACCGGCGCTGCCAGGGCTTTCCGGGAACGCCGTGGCGATCCGTTCGGAGACCTCATCGATCATCGATTGCGGCCACAAGGGATCGAGCACCGCGCAGCGCCGCTCGCCGGACACTGCCGCCGAGTAGTCCACCACGAACGCCAGGGAATTGGGCGCCGCGAGGATCGTCGTCGCGGTTGTCTCCGCGAGGCGTAAGGTGGCGGCGTCCCGAAGGTCGGCCCAGGTGAGCCGCTTTTCGCCCACGACGACGGCGGTGTCGTCGGGGCGTTCATCGGCCCAAAGCTGAAGTCTGTCCAGAAAAGGCATCATTGAATTTTAGCGTCCCGCCCCGCATGCCGGGGTATGTATGACGTCTATTCTTGGGACTATGAGTTTCAATGACGGGGCCGACCTCGACCCAAGCCAAGTGCAAGACCGGCGCGGCGGCGGCATAGGCCGGGGAGGAATGATCGGCGGGGGAATCGGCGGAGGCATCATCCTTCTTCTGGCCGCCCTGTTCGGCATCAATCCGGGCCTGCTCGAAGGCCTGACGAGCGGCGGTCAGCAGCAGCCGCCGGCAGTTGCCACCGCTTCGGGAGGGGCCGCCGAGTGCCGGACAGGTGCGGACGCCGACAAGCGCCTCGACTGCCGGATCACGGGAACCGTCAATAGCCTCAATGCCTTCTGGCCGGGATATCTTGCGAACTACAAGGTGAAGTATCCCCGGCCGCAAGCCGTGATCTTCAGCGGATCAACAAGCACGGCCTGCGGACCTGCGTCCACGGACGTTGGCCCCTTTTACTGCCCTGCGGACACCACCGCCTACTTCGATCCCGGTTTCTTCCAGGAACTCGTCGATCGTTTTGGTTCGTCCGGCGGCCCGCTCGCACAGGAATACGTGGTGGCGCACGAGTTCGGCCACCACGTCCAGAACCTCCTGGGCAATCTGGACAAGGCCCAACAGGATCCCCAGGGCCCGCAATCCGGCAGCGTCCGGGTGGAACTCCAGGCTGATTGCTATGCCGGGCTCTGGGCGAAGTACGCCAGCACCACCAAGGACCCGCAAACCGGGCTGCCTTTCCTGGACCCGCTGACGAAGCAGGACATCCAGGATGCCCTCTCCGCTGCCTCGTCCGTTGGCGATGACCGTATCCAGAAAGCCGCGACCGGACGGGTGTCTCCGGAATCCTGGACCCACGGCTCAAGTGCGCAACGCCAAAAGTGGTTCCTGCAGGGCTACACCACGGGCGACATCAACAAGTGCGACACGTTCGGCGTCGCACAGCCGTAAGGCCAAGCCCCGACCCTCTTTCACATATGTGCCCAAATCCAAGAATGCTCCTTCGACCCTTGAGCGGGCGTTGAGCTAGAACCGGACATATGTGAGCGAGCGTCGGAAGTAACGACGACGACCGGTCACCCCCGCTGAGGAGGTGACCGGCCGTCGTCGTGCGTTTGCTAGATATTGAAACCGAGCGCCCGCATCTGGTCCTTGCCGTCGTCCGTGATCCGCTCCGGACCCCATGGCGGCATCCACACCCAGTTCAGCCGCCAGTCATCCACGATGCCGTCGAGGGATTGCCCGACCTGCTCTTCCAGGACGTCCGTCAGTGGACAAGCGGCGGTGGTCAAGGTCATGTCGATGAGCAGCGCGCCGTCCTCCTCCGAGTACTTCAGCCCATACAGCAGCCCAAGGTCCACGACGTTGACGCCGAGTTCGGGGTCAATGACATCCTTGAGCGCCTCCTCGACATCCTCGAGGCTGGTGCGAGCCGCGTTGGTTTCGGTCATGGGGGTTCCTAACTAGGCCTGTGCTGCTGCGGGAGCAGCAATGGTGGCTGCGCCGGCGCCCTTGGCGTAACGGTCGTAGCCCTCTTCCTCGAGGCGGTCGGCCAATTCAGGGCCGCCCTCTTCGACAACCTGGCCGTCAACAAACACGTGGACGAAGTCCGGCTTGATGTAGCGCAGGATACGGGTGTAGTGGGTGATAAGCAGCGTACCCATGTTTCCCGTTGCGTGGGCGCGGTTTACGCCCTCGGAGACAACCTTGAGCGCGTCAACGTCCAAGCCGGAGTCCGTTTCGTCGAGGACGGCGAACTTCGGCTTGAAGAGCTCGAGCTGGAGGATTTCCACGCGCTTCTTCTCGCCACCGGAGAAGCCTTCGTTGACGTTGCGCTGGGCAAAGTCGGCGTCGATGCGCAACTGCTGCATCGCGGCCTTGACGTCCTTGGTCCAGGTGCGCAGCGCCGGTGCTTCCCCATCGATGGCGGTCTTCGCGGTGCGGAGGAAGTTCGTCATGGTGACGCCCGGAACCTCGACCGGGTACTGCATGGCGAGGAAAACGCCTGCGCGGGCGCGCTCGTCAACGCTCATGGCAAGCACGTCTTCGCCGTCGAGCGTAATGGTGCCGCTTGTGACGTTGTAGCGCGGGTGGCCGGCGATGGTGGAGGCCAGGGTGGACTTGCCCGAACCGTTCGGCCCCATGATCGCGTGGGTCTCGCCGGTCTTGATGGTCAGGCTGACGCCCTTCAGGATCTCCTTGGTGCCCTGCTCCGTCTCGATGCTGACGTGCAGGTCCTTGATCTCAAGAGTAGACATGCTCTTCTTTCTTTCGTAAGTCTTTAGGCACTTGGCGCTCAGTAGTTCTCTACCGAGGCGCCGTTCACAACATTGGTCACGTCCACGTACACGTCGTCGCCGTCAAGGCTGACGGCGAAGACAGGAACGGGATCGTAGGCAGGGAGCTGGAGCGGCTGCCCGGTACGCAGGTCGAACTGGGAACCGTGGCCCCAGCATTCGATCGCGCAACCTTCGACTTCCCCCTCCGAGAGCGAAATGTCCGCATGCGAGCAGGTGTCGCCGATGGCGTGGATCTCGCCCATCGAGTCCTTCACGATAGCTACGGGATAGTCATCGATCAGGATGCGCAGCGCCTGCTTGACCTGGATGTCATTGGCATTGCACACCAGTTCGCCTTGTGGCTCATCGCTCATAGTCTGTTTTTCCCTGTCAGGCTCGTCTTAGTTGTCGCTCGCGGCGAGTTCACGCTCAACAGCTTCGGTCAGGCGCTCTTCGAGGGCCGGGACCTTGATTTGCTGGATGATCTCGTTGAGGAAGCCACGGACCACCAGGCGGCGGGCAACGTCCTCCGGTATGCCGCGTGCCATGAGGTAGAACAGGTGCTCGTCGTCGAAGCGACCGGTGGCACTGGCGTGGCCGGCACCTTCGATCAAGCCGGTTTCAATCTCGAGGTTCGGTACCGAGTCCGCACGCGCCCCGTCCGTGAGGACCAGGTTGCGGTTGGCCTCGTAGGTGTCGGTGCCTTCGGCTTCCTTGCGGATCAGCACGTCGCCGACCCAGACAGTGTGCGCGTTGCGGCCCTGGAGCGCGCCCTTATAGAGGACGTTGGACTTGCAGTTGGCTACCGCGTGGTCAACGAAGAGACGCTGCTCAAGGTGCTGGCCGGCGTCGGCGAAGTACAGCCCGAATAGTTCGGCTTCCGCGCCCGGTGCCGTGAAGCGGGTGGACGGTGTCATGCGCACAAGGTCGCCGCCGAGGCTGACCACGATGTGCTTGAACTTGGAATCCCGGCCCAGTTTGGCCTGCTGAGATGAGGCGTGGACGGTGTCGTCGTTCCATTCTTGAAGTGAAACGACCGACAGCTCAGCGCCGTCTTCAACGAGGATCTCGACGTTTTCCGACACAACCGCAGAGCCCTGGTGGTCCAGGACGACCCGGGCCTTGGAGAACCGCTCGGCCACGATCACGATGTGCTGGGCCGAAGCTTCGGCCGAGGTGCCGGTGACGAGGACGGAGATCTCGCCGTCAAGCTGCAGCTCGGCGGGAACAGTGATGACAGTTGCCTCGGTGAAGTGTTCCCAGGCGTTCGCCGATACACGGTCCTCGGGGATGGCCGCGACACCAATACGGTGGTCGTCCCTGCCAACTGTTTCGACGAGGACGCCTTCGGGTGCGGTGACCGTTACGGTCGGTGCCGCACCGGACAGGACGTCGTTGTGGAGCCCACGGAGCCGCTTGAGCGGGGTAAACCGCCAGTCCTCCTCCAAGCCGGTGAGCGGCTTGAAGTCAGCCAGCTTGTACGAGGTCAGCCGACCTGCCCGGGAGCTATCCGGAACGCCGACCCCACCGCCGTGCGAATGGCTCTTGGCCGAAGCTCCGGCGAGCGGACCTGCAGCAGGCGAGCCAGCCGACGTCGTCGCGTCCGTTCCGGTGTTCAGTGGCGAGAGGTTCTCGCCTTCTTCGGTGAAGCCGTCGATAAATGGCTGTGCCGAGGGCGCGCCAATGCGCGCTTTTTCAGTAGTGATTTCAGTCATTGCTAACCGACGGATCCTTCCATCTGCAGTTCAATCAGGCGGTTGAGTTCAAGGGCGTATTCCATGGGCAGCTCACGTGCGATCGGCTCGATGAAGCCGCGCACGATCATGGCCATGGCCTCGTCCTCTGGCATACCGCGGGACATCAGATAGAAGAGCTGCTCCTCGCTGACCCGGGAAACGGTGGCCTCGTGACCCATCACGACGTCGTCCTCGCGGATGTCGATATACGGATAGGTATCGGAACGGGAAATTGTGTCGACGAGCAAGGCGTCGCACCGCACGGTGTTGGCCGAGTGCTTGGCGCCTTCGCGAACCTGGACAAGGCCACGGTAGGCTGCGCGGCCGCCGCCGCGGGCAACGGACTTCGAAATGATCGAGCTCTTGGTGTTGGGAGCGATGTGGACCATCTTCGAGCCGGTGTCCTGGTGCTGGCCTTCGCCCGCAAACGCGATGGAAAGAGTTTCGCCCTTGGCGTGCTCACCCACGAGGTAGACCGCGGGATACTTCATGGTCACCTTGGAGCCGATGTTGCCATCGATCCACTCCATCGTGGCGCCTTCTTCGCAGATTGCGCGCTTCGTGACCAGGTTGTACACGTTGTTGGACCAGTTCTGGATGGTCGTGTAGCGAACGCGGGCGCCCTTCTTGACGACGATTTCCACAACGGCCGAGTGCAGTGAGTCCGAGGTGTAGATCGGTGCGGTGCAACCCTCGATGTAGTGAACGTAGGAGTCCTCGTCCGCGATGATCAGGGTGCGCTCGAACTGGCCCATGTTTTCCGTGTTGATCCGGAAGTATGCCTGCAGCGGAATGTCGACGTGGACGCCCTTGGGTACGTACACGAATGAACCGCCGGACCATACGGCGGTGTTCAACGAGGCGAACTTGTTGTCGCCCACGGGGATGATGGTTCCGAAGTATTCCTGGAAGATCTCCGGGTGCTCCCGCAGGGCGGTGTCGGTGTCCAGGAAGATGACGCCTTGCTTCTCCAGGTCCTCCCGGATCTGGTGGTACACGACCTCGGACTCATACTGTGCTGCGACACCCGACACAAGGCGGCTGCGCTCGGCTTCCGGAATGCCCAGTTTCTCGTAGGTGTTCCGGATGTCCTCGGGGAGGTCCTCCCACGTGGCAGCCTGCTTCTCGGTGGAGCGGACGAAGTACTTGATGTTGTCGAAGTCGATGCCCGAGAGGTCTGCTCCCCACGTGGGCATGGGCTTGCGATCGAAGTATTTCAGGCCCTTGAGGCGCAGGTCGAGCATCCATTCCGGCTCGTTTTTCTTGGCCGAAATATCGCGGACGACCTCGTCGCTGAGTCCCCGACGAGCGTTCGCTCCGACGTCGTTCTTGTCGGCCCATCCGTACTCATAGTTACCGATACCGTGCAGCTCGGGATTCTTCTCCAGAATCTCCGAGATAACAGCACCGTCAGCTTGCGCCTTCTCTGCTGTTCCTTCAGCTAATTGACCCGTCATCACGGCCTTTCTTACTGATTGTTGGATTCGATGTGCGGCGTAGCCGGAAACTTGGGAAACCCGAGGGCTTCCCGCGTGGCCGGCCTGCCGGTAGGAATATGGGTGGTGCAAACATGACCGCCTCGCGCAAGGGTGGACAGCCTGCGGACGTCAACGCCGAGCAAACGCGAAAAGAGCTCGGTCTCGGTGTCGCAAAAAACCGGGAACTCAGCGGCAAGTTGCTGGATGGGGCAGTGTCCCTGGCACAGTTGGACGCTCGAAAGCGATGCGGGCAAGGGCGCTTTGGTCTCGATCGAAGCGGCGGAGGAAACGTAACCGTCCCGGCTCAGTGCCGCGGACAATGCCTTGGCGCGGGCGGTGATATCCGATCCCGCCCGCTCGACCTCCGGCGCATAGCGCTGCTCCATTTCAGAGAAGCGTTCGACGGCGTAGTCCCGGACCGCCTCTTCGCCGGCGATTTCCTCGAGTCGGCGCAACGCTGAACTGGCAATATTGAGGTAATCGTCCCCAAGTTTCGACTGGCCTTGGGAGCTGAGGACATAGCGTCGGGCAGGGCGCCCGGCGCCTGCACCTGCTTTCACGACGCGCTTCACTTCAATGACGCCGGTACGCTGGAGGTGGTCGAGGTGCCGGCGAACGGCAGCCGGAGTGAAGCCGAGCATCTCGCCAAGTTCGGCGGCGCTCACGGGGCCATGCTCCAGCACAGCATTGAGGACGCGATCCCTGGTGCGATCATCCGCGTCGGCCGCGCTATGCCCGTCCGCCGCGCTATGCCCGGGCAAGGGCACAGAAACAGAACTACTCATGGAATACACAACACAATCATGTCGTAATTTAGTCCGGGCATCCAGTAAGGCAAGGCTGGCCTGCGAAGGCCCCCGAACGGTTCCCTACTACTTCACGTAGAATATTCTGGTGCGATCCCCCGAATCTCCTGTCCTCACCATCGAAGGACTCATCAAGGACGTCGGCCCGCTGGCTTCCCTTGACGGCAAGATGCTGCGGGTTGTCAGTGGACTGTCGATGTTCGCAGAGCGCGGCCAGATTACCGCCCTCCTTGGCGCGAACGGAGCCGGCAAGACAACAACGCTCGAGTGCGCCCAAGGCTTGCAAAAGCGAACGGCCGGGCATATCGCGCTGCTCGGGGAGGACCCGGGGACCGCCGGAGCGGAGCTTCGCGCGCGGGTTGGCGTGATGCTGCAGGACGGCGGCCTCCCGCCGTCGGCCCGTCCCATCCCCTTGCTCCGGCACATTGCCGGGATGTACCGCAACCCCCTCCCATTGGACCCTCTGGTGGAGAGGCTGGGTATCGACATTTTCAGCCGGACCGGGGTGCGGCGGCTCTCCGGCGGCCAAAAGCAGCGGTTGTCCCTCGCGGCAGCCCTCATCGGGAATCCCGAAGTGCTGTTCCTGGACGAGCCCAGCGCCGGGCTCGACCCGCAATCGCGCCACATCGTCTTCGACCTCATCTCTGAGCTGCGGGATGCCGGCATGGGCATCATCCTCACGACGCACCTCATGGATGATGCACAGCGGCTCGCCGACTATGTCTACATCATCGATGGCGGCCACAACGTCGCCGAGGGAACCGTCGCGGACTTGCTCAGCCACAGCCACGACCCAATCGACGGAATCACGGAACGCACCCTGTTCTTCGACGCCCCAGCCGGACTTGATATCGCCACCGCGCTTGGCCCCGAACTCGATGTAAGGGAAACCCGCGCGGGCAGCTACACGGTCTCCGGCGCCCTGACCCCGGAGCATCTTGCACGGCTCACCGCATGGTGGGCGGAAAAGGGCATCATGCCCGCTTCCCTGCGCTTGGAAGCACGCAGCTTGGAAGACGTTTTCCTGGACATTTCGGGAAGGAACATCCGATGAACAACGCGTACCCCGCACTGAAGGTCCCGCACCCGGGTCCGGCCTCGCTGTTCAGGAGGATCCTGCTGCAGGGCCGCTACGAAACGCTGACCATGATTCGGAACGGCGAGCAACTCATCCTGGCGGTGATCATGCCGCTTCTTGCCCTGGTCGGCCTCACTGTCACGCCGCTCCTCGATGGTTTGGGGAGCAGCCGCGTCAACATCGCCGTACCCGGGATCCTTGCACTTTGTGCCATGTCCACGGCATTCACCGGGCAAGGCATCGCTACCGGTTTCGACCGCCGGTACGGGGTGCTCCGCTTCCTCTCGACGACCCCGCTGGGCCGCACCGGCCTGATGGTCGGAAAGATCCTGGCCGTCCTGGCTGTCCTTGTCCTCCAAGTGCTGGTGGTCGGGGCCGTCGCAGCGCTGCTCGGCTGGCAACCCCAGCCTGAAGGATGGCTTCCAGGATTGGGCCTGCTGGTCCTCGGCGCGGCCGCGTTTACCGCGCTAGGCCTGCTGGTAGCCGGCACGGTTCGGCCTGAGGCCACGCTGGCCATCACCAACCTGCTCTGGATCCTTCTCGGCGCACTCGGTGGCATCGTCGTTCCCGCAGAAAGGTTGCCAGTCCTCGCACAAACCATCGTGCACTTCCTTCCGTCCGGAGCCCTTGGGCAGTCGTTGAGGGACGCCTTCCTGCATGGCACTGTATCCCCGCCGTACGTCCTTGTACTGGTGTTGTGGACTGTTATTCCGGCAGCGGCCGCTGTCCGCTGGTTCAAATGGAACTAGTCACCACGTGGAAATAGGCATCACGTGCGGCGGGCCCGACCCGTTGTGGATCCAAACCGAACCTGTTGAAACCGAGAATTGAGATTACTGTGAGCACGGCTTCCCGCCTCCCGAAGTCCATCCAGCAGTTCACTGCCAAACTCCCAACGGCAGTAAACGGCACCGTCCGAAAGCTGGCCATGCTGTCGCTGATCGGGCAGATCGTGCTGGTGGTCACCGGCGGGGCCGTACGCCTGACCTCGTCCGGCCTCGGTTGCCCGACCTGGCCGCGCTGCACCAACGGCTCCCTCATCAACACGCCCGAGATGGGCATCCATGGGTTCATCGAATTCGGCAACCGGCTGCTGACCTTTGTCCTGGCTGCCGTCGCCGTGCTGACGCTCATCTACTTGTGGAACCTCCGCAAGGAACGGCGCGACCTCTTCCTCCTGGCGCTTGGCCTGCTCGCCAGCATCCCGGCGCAGGCGATCATCGGCGGGATTACCGTGCTGTCCAACCTGAACCCCTGGGTTGTCGGCTTGCATTTCCTCGTCTCGATGGCCTTGGTGGTCTTTGCAACCTTGCTGGTTAATCGGGCCTACGGGCGCACCGGCCGTTTCATCACGCGCGCGCTCGCCCCGATTCCCGGCGCGCTGGGTCCGATCATGGCCGCCGTCGTCGTCTTCTCGGCGATCGCTGTGTGCCTCGGTGTGGTCGTGACCGGCGCCGGACCGCATGCCGGCGACGCCAACGCTCCACGCAACGACCTCGACTGGGACCTGTTCTCGCACATTCATGCCGTGCCCGCGTACCTGATCACGGCGGGCACCCTCTTCGCCGTTTATCTCGTCCTGCGCCAGGGAATTCGCGGGCCGTTCCGCACGGCGTCGTTCCTGCTGCTCGGCGTAACTGTCCTGCAGGCGGTGATCGGCTTCACGCAGTACTACAACGGTATCCCCGCCCTGCTTGTCGGCACCCACATGCTGGGTGCGGCCCTGCTGATGAGCGCCGCAACGAATGCGGCCGACGTCGCGCGTTACAGCCCGAAAGCCTAGCCTGGTCGCGTAACCCAAACCGGCGCGTGACGCTCACATATCGCGGCGCCCAAGCCTTCCCTCCATTGGATGTGGCGCCTGACGTAGAGGGCTGGGACCCAAACCCTCCTTCAGATCCTAACGCGACGAAAACCCTCCCTCACATGCAAGTGAAGGAGGGTTTTCATCCGGGCCCAGATATGTCAGCGGGCGTCGAAGGATTCGCCGCGATATCTGCAGGAGCATCCGAGCCAGGGACGGAACTCCCGATGTTAGCCGCCGATGATCGGCGAACCAATGAACGGGTCCACGGCAAGCGCAATGAAGAGGAGCGTCAGGTAGCTGATGGAGCCGTGGAATACCTTCATCGCGCCCTTGTTTGAGACGTCGCCGCCTTGCGCCCGGTTGTACAGGGCATGGGATTCGTAGAGGAACCATGCTCCCGCGAGCACGGCCGCGGCCGTGTAGACCCAGCCCGCCCGCCCTACCGGGATCATCAGCAGCGAGCACACGACCATCGCCCAGGCGTAAAGGACCACCTGGACCGAGACAACCTTGGCGCCCGCGATCGCTCCCAGCATCGGCACTTTCGCGTTGCGGTAGTCCTCGCCGTAACGCATGGAGAGCGGCCAGTAGTGCGGCGGGGTCCAAAGGAAAATCACCATGAAGAGGACGACGGCGGGCCACTCGACTGTGTTGGTCACGGCGGCCCAGGCAATCAGCACCGGAAAACAGCCGGCCGCGCCGCCCCAGACGATGTTCTGCGCAGTGCGCCGCTTGAGGATCATCGTATAAATGACGACGTAGAAGATGATCGCGCCCAAACCGAGCCAGGCCGACAGCGGATTCGCCCCGAACCAAAGGATGGCGATGGAGGCGGCGCCGAGGATCCAGGCGAAAACCAACGCCTCGGCGGGGGTGACCTCTCCCGTCACCAGCGGTCGGTTTTCGGTCCGGTGCATCAGCTTGTCAATGTCCCGGTCGATGTAGCAGTTGAAGACTCCAGCGCTCCCGGCGGCGAACGCGCCGCCCACGAGGGTGGCCAGGATCAAACCGACAGAGGGGAATCCACGCTGGGCGAAAATCATGGTCGGCAAGGTGCTGACCAGGAGCAATTCGATGACCCGCGGCTTGGTCAGTGCCAGGTACGCCTTGAACTTACGGGAAATTCCGCGCTTCCCTACGGTCGGGGAAGCATTGAGGGGCGTATCTGTTGTGCTCACGTCGGCAGTCACTCTGTTCTGTGCTCTCTGGTGTTCCCGCGGCGGAGGCGCCTCGTCAAAGCGAGGCGGCAGCGCCAGGGTGCAGGGTCAATGCTGGCGCAGGATGCGCAAACTATCGAAGGAGCGCGCTGATCTTGGCCTCCAAATATCATACCGTGGCCTGTCCTGCCCAGTTGTACCGGCGCATCTCCCCGTGTTTCCGAAAGTTCACCAGCCGTTGGGGGCCACGGTGATTCATAAAACGGAATTTGCGTCCATTTTTTGAGATTCCCACCAATTCGCCCCGGGAACCGGGCTAAGCTGTCTGGAGATCAGTTCACGCAGGTTTTCGAGAAAGCGTATTCTCAGACGTGCATGTCTGGATGATAGATCAACGTTTCAATGGTGAACGGCTGGTAAAACTTCGCAGCGGGCGCCATCCTGTGCCCAGCGCTTGCCATGTCCGCATCACTAGCCGTCAGCACAGAGAGGGGCTCGGTTTACGTGCCACATTTGGAAGAGCAAGAACTGACCTGGACCAGCTTGGACCAGCGTGCCGTGGACACCATCCGCGTCTTGGCCGCTGACGCCGTCGAGAAGGTCGGCAATGGCCACCCCGGCACCGCCATGAGCCTTGCGCCGGCCGCGTACCTTCTCTTCCAGAAGCTGATGCGCCACGACCCGAAGAACCCGGACTGGATCGGCCGTGACCGGTTCATCCTCTCCCCGGGCCACACCTCCCTCACGCTCTACATCCAGTTGTTCCTTTCCGGCTACGGCCTGGAATTGAAGGACCTTGAGGCCCTGCGCACCTGGGGTTCACTCACCCCGGGCCACCCGGAATACAAGCACACCGCCGGCGTGGAGATCACCACGGGCCCGCTGGGCCAGGGCCTGGCGTCCTCGGTCGGATTCGCGTATTCACAGCGCCGCCAGCGCGGCCTGTTCGACGCCGATGCCCCCGCCGGCGAGAGCCCGTTCGACCACACCATCTGGGTCATCGCCTCCGACGGAGACCTGCAGGAAGGCGTGACCTCCGAAGCTTCCTCGCTCGCGGGCCACCAGGAACTGGGCAACCTCGTGGTGGTGTACGACGAGAACCACATCTCCATCGAAGACGACACCGACATCGCCTTCACCGAAGACGTCCTGAAGCGGTACGAATCCTACGGGTGGCACACCCAGCGCGTGGACTGGACCAAGACCGGCGAATACGTCGAAGACGTCCAGGAACTCTACTCGGCACTGCTCGCGGCGAAGGCCGAGACGTCCAAGCCGTCCATTATTTCCCTGCGTACCATCATCGGCTACCCGGCTCCGAAGAAGCAGAACACCGGCAAGATCCACGGTTCGGCCCTCGGTGCCGAGGAAGTCGCCGCCCTGAAGGAAATCCTGGGCTTCGACCCCGCCCGTACCTTCCAGGTTGACGAGGACGTCCTGGCACACGCCCGGGCCGTCGTCGAACGCGGTGGCGCAGCCCGTGCCGAATGGCAGTCTTCCTTCGAGGCCTGGCAGTCCGCCAACCCCGAAAACGCCGCGTTGCTGGAACGTATCGAAGCCAAGAAGCTCCCTGTCGAACTGGACGCGGCACTGCCGGTCTTCGAAGCCGGCAAGGACGTCTCCACCCGCGCCGCTTCCGGCAAGGTCCTGAACGCCATCGGCCCGGTCCTGCCCGAATTGTGGGGCGGCTCGGCAGACCTCGCCGAGTCCAACAACACTACGATCGAAGGCTCGCCCTCGTTCATCCCCGCCTCCCGTTCCACTGAGGCATGGAAAGGCAACCCCTACGGCCGGGTCCTGCACTTCGGCATCCGCGAGCACGCCGCAGCCTCGATCGTGAATGGCATCTCCCTGCACGGCCGTACCAGGGCGTTCTCAGGCACGTTCCTGATCTTCAGCGACTACCAGCGGCCGGCGATCCGCCTTGGCGCCCTGATGGGTGTGCCGTCCTTGTATGTGTGGACCCACGACTCCATCGGCCTGGGCGAAGACGGTCCCACCCACCAGCCCGTGGAACAGCTCGCAAGCCTCCGCGCAATCCCGGGCCTGGATGTCGTCCGCCCCGGTGACGCCAACGAGGTCGCCGCTGCCTGGAAGACCATGCTGGAAAACCACGAGAACCCTGCGGGCATCGTCCTGACCCGCCAGAACATCCCGACCTACGCCCGCGGCGAGGGCGCGGCCGAGGGAGACACCTTCGGTTCCACCGCGGGCGTGGCCAAGGGCGGATACGTCCTGGCCGAGGCATCCAGGGACGGCGCGACCGTCCCCGCCCAGGTCATCCTGATCGGCACCGGTTCCGAGGTCCAGCTCGCCGTCCAGGCGCGCGAGGCCCTGCAGGCCGAAGGCATTCCGACCCGTGTCGTATCCATGCCGTGCGTGGAGTGGTTCACCAAGCAGGACGCCGGCTACCGCGAGTCCGTGCTCCCCTCCGACGTCAAGGCACGCGTCTCTGTCGAGGCCGGCCTGGCCCTGGGCTGGAAGGAATTCGTCGGCGACGCCGGCCGTTCCATCAGCCTCGAGCACTTCGGCGCCTCCGCGGACTACAAGCGCCTCTTCAAGGAGTTCGGCATCACGGCAGAAGCAGTCGCCGCCGCCGCCAAGGACTCCCTCGCAGGCCTCGGTGCCTGAAAAGCGCTGAACTCCCCCGACTGCACCAAACAGATTCAAGGAGATTAGAAGAAATGACTACGACTCCCACCCAACTGCTTTCCGACGCCGGTGTGTCCATCTGGCTGGACGACCTGTCCCGCGGACGGCTCTCCAGCGGCAGCCTGCAGAAGCTCATCGACGAGAAGAACGTCGTCGGCGTAACCACCAACCCGTCGATCTTCCACGCCGCGATCACCTCCGGCACGGACTACGACGCGAAGATCGCCGAACTTGCCGCGCAGGGTGCAAGCCTCGACGAGACAATCTTCGAGATCACCACCACTGACGTGGCCGATGCGTGCGACCTCTTCGCCCCGGTCGCCGCTGCCACCAAGGGTGTCGACGGCCGCGTGTCCATCGAGGTGGACCCCCGCCTCGCCTGGGACACCGAAGCGACGATCGCCGAAGCCAAGCACCTCCACAAGAAGGTGGGCAAGGAGAACGTCCACATCAAGATCCCGGCAACCCTCGAAGGCTTGGCGGCGATCACCGCGACCCTGGGCGAAGGCATCAGCGTCAACGTCACGCTCATCTTCTCCCTCGAGCGGTACCGCGCCGTGATCAACGCCTTCCAGTCCGGCCTGGAACTGGCCAAGGAAAACGGCCACGACCTCTCCAAGATCCACTCCGTGGCATCCTTCTTCGTATCCCGCGTGGACACCGAGATCGACAAGCGCCTCGACGCCATCGGAACCGATGAAGCCAAGGCCCTCAAGGGCAAGGCCGGCGTCGCCAACGCCCGCTTGGCCTACCAGGTCTACGAGGAACTCTTCTCCACCGAGCGCTGGGCTGTCCTCGCCGAAGCCGGCGCCCTCCCGCAGCGTCCCCTGTGGGCGTCCACCGGCGTCAAGGACCCGGCGTACCCCGACACCCTGTACGTGACAGAACTGGTCGCTCCGGGCGTCGTGAACACCATGCCGGAAAAGACCCTCGATGCGACCTTCGACCACGGCGTGGTCACCGGCGACACCGTCACCGGTACCTACGAGGAAGCGAACGGCGTCCTGAACGACCTCGAAGGCCTCGGCGTTTCCTACAACGATGTCGTCGCGATCCTGGAATCCGAAGGCCTGGACAAGTTCGTGGCCAGCTGGAAGGAACTCCTGGCCGACGTCGAAGGCGCCCTCGCTACCGCACGGAAGGCTTCCTAACCCACATGAGCACTCTCAGCTACGACGCCAGCGGTGCTGCGCAGCAGGCCATCGAGCAACACATCCCGGCACTTGTTGAGGACCGGATCGCGACCAGGATTTTCGCCAAGGACCACACGTTGTGGGGACCCGACGCTGAATCCGAGTCCGCTATCCGCCTCGGATGGGTGGAAGCGGCAACCGTTTCGCGCCCCTTGGTCGAGGGAATCCTGGAACTCCGGGACGCCCTCAGGTCCGAAGGCGTCTCCCGCATTGTCCTGTGCGGCATGGGCGGCTCCTCGCTCGCTCCCGAAGTGATTGCCGGTACCGCCGGCGTCGAGCTGATCGTGCTGGACAGCACCGACCCCGAACAGGTCGGTGCTGCCCTCGCGGACCGCCTCACCGAGACCGCGATAGTGGTCTCTTCCAAGTCCGGTTCCACGGTGGAAACCGACTCGCAGCGGCGCGTCTTCGAAAAGGCTTTCACGGATGCCGGAATCGACGCGAGAAGCCGAATCATCATCGTGACCGATCCCGGTTCCCCCTTGGACAAGGCATCCCGCGAAGCGGGCTACCGCGCCGTTTTCAACGCAGACCCGAACGTGGGCGGACGCTTCTCCGCACTGACCGCCTTCGGCCTTGTTCCCAGCGGCCTCGCCGGAGTCGACATCCAGGCGTTCCTGGATGAAGCAGAGGAAGCAGCCGAGATCCTCAACGAGGATTCCCCGGAAAACATCGGGCTTCGTCTCGGTGTTGCCTTGGGCGGCACGAGCCCGCTGCGCAACAAAATTGTGATCGTCGAAGACGGTTCGGGCATCGTTGGCTTCGCGGACTGGGCTGAACAGCTCATCGCCGAGTCCACCGGCAAGCTCGGTACCGGTGTCCTGCCGGTTGTTGCCGGTCCTTCCGCCCCCGAGGTCAGCAGCGGCGCGGAAGACGTCTTGGTCATCCGCCTCGTCGGCGCCGATTCCGACGTCGAACTCGGTCAAAACGAAGCCGCGATTGCCGGTGGCCTGGCGACCCAAATGTTCGTGTGGGAATTCGCAACAGCTGTCGCGGGACGCCTTCTGGGCATAAACCCCTTCGACCAGCCCGACGTCGAAGCAGCCAAAGTCGCGGCACGCGGCCTCCTGGACGCACGGCCCGAACCCACGCCGGCGAACTTCGTCGACGGAGCCATCGAGGTCAGGGCGGGTGGATGGCTTGGCAACGCCGCATCCGTCACCGAAGCCATCAACGGCCTTCTGGCTGAACTCGGCACGGACGGCTACCTCAGCGTCCAGGCCTACTTCGACCGAATCGCGTTCGCGCAGCTTGAAGGTATCCGGGACGAGCTCGCGGGCATCAGCGGCCGTCCCGTGACGTTCGGTTGGGGGCCCAGGTTCCTGCACTCGACTGGCCAGTTCCACAAAGGTGGTCCGGCCATCGGTTCATTCCTGCAGGTCACGGCCACCGCGAACGGCGACATCGCGATCCCGGAACGTCCGTTCACCTTCGGCCAGCTGATTGCCGCCCAGGCGGCCGGAGATGCCCAGGTCCTTGAGGACCACGGCCGCCCGGTACTGCGGCTGCACCTCACCGACCGCGAAGCAGGCGTCGTCCAGCTCCAGGAAATCGTCGCCGCGCTAGCCGGCCAGGCCAGCGCGCTCGAAAGCTAAGGCACAAATCCCAACATGCCAGAAACTGAAATCGCTCAGAGGTCCACCGGAAAGGCAAGCCACCGCAATCCCCTTCGGGATCCCCGCGATCGGCGCCTGAACCGCATCGCCGGGCCTTCATCGCTGGTGTTCTTCGGTGTCACCGGCGACCTCGCCCGCAAGAAGCTCATGCCCGCGGTTTACGACCTCGCCAATCGCGGGCTGTTGCCGCCGAGCTTCGCGCTCGTCGGCTTCGGCCGTCGCGACTGGAGCAACGAGGACTTCGCCCACGAGGTCAAGGAGAACGTCAAGGCGCACTCACGAACCCCGTTCGACGACGCCGTCTGGAACCAATTGTCCGAAGGCATCCGCTTCGTCCAAGGCGAGTTCGACGACGACCAGGCGTTCAAGCGCCTCAGCGCCACGCTCGACGAACTGGACCAGACGCGGGGCACGCGCGGCAACCACGGCTTCTACTTATCCATTCCGCCAAAGGCGTTCGAGCAGGTGTGTCGTCAGCTGTCCAAACATGGACTGGCGCAAGCCGGCGACGGGCAATGGCGGCGTGTGGTCATCGAGAAGCCGTTCGGGCACGACCTCGAGTCGGCGCGCAAGCTCAACGACATTGTCGAGTCCGTGTTCCCGCCGGACGCGGTCTTCAGGATCGACCACTACCTCGGTAAGGAAACGGTCCAGAACATCCTGGCCTTGCGCTTCGCCAACCAGCTGTTCGAGCCACTCTGGAATGCGAACTACGTCGACCACGTGCAGATCACCATGGCCGAAGACATCGGTACAGGTGGACGCGCCGGGTATTACGACGGCGTTGGCGCGGCACGCGATGTCATCCAGAACCACCTGCTGCAGCTTCTGGCCCTCACGGCGATGGAGGAACCCATTTCCTTCAACGCCAACGACCTCCGGGCCGAAAAAGAAAAGGTCCTCGCGGCCGTCCGCCTTCCCGAGGATCTGTCAAAGCACTCGGCGCGTGGACAGTTCACCGGCGGGTGGCAAGGTGGCGAACTTGTTCAGGGGTACTTGGAAGAAGAGGGTATTCCGGCCGACTCCAAGACTGAGACCTATGCGGCCATCCGTCTGGACATCCACACGCGGCGTTGGAGCGGCGTGCCGTTCTACCTCCGCGCGGGCAAACGCCTGGGGCGGCGCGTGACGGAAATCGCCGTCGTGTTCAAGCGGGCACCGAACCTGCTGTTCCGCGACCATCATGAGGATGACTTCGGCCAAAACGCCGTGGTCATCCGGGTACAGCCGGATGAAGGCGCCACCATACGTTTCGGCTCCAAGGTCCCGGGCACGCAGATGGAAGTCCGCGACGTCACGATGGACTTCGGCTACGGCCACTCGTTTACCGAATCCAGCCCGGAGGCCTACGAACGCCTCATCCTGGACGTCCTGCTGGGCGAACCCCCGCTCTTCCCGCGGCACCAGGAAGTCGAAGAATCCTGGAAGATCCTGGATCCGTTCGAGGATTACTGGGCCGGACTCGACGAACAACCCGAGCCCTATGCCCCGGGAAGCTGGGGTCCAGCATCCGCTGACGAACTGCTTGCCCGCGATGGACGAACCTGGAGAAGGCCATGATCGTAGATCTTCCCAACACAACCACCTCCAAGATCTCCAAGAAGATCACCTCCCTGCGGGAACAGGGAGGCGTGATCGCCCTGGGTCGGGTCCTCACCCTTGTGGTGGTCACCAAGTCGGGCTTGGAAGAGGAAGCCATCGAGGCAGCCAACGAGGCAAGCCGCGAGCACCCATGCCGCATCATCGTGCTGGCCGATGCCGGCAGCGAAGCACCCGACCGCCTCGACGCCCAGATCCGCGTGGGCGGGGACGCCGGCGCGTCCGAGGTGATCGTGCTGCGCGGCTTCGGCGAGCTCGCCAAGGAAAGCGAGTCGCTCGTGGCCGGGCTGCTGTTGCCCGACGCCCCGATCGTCGCCTGGTGGCCCCATGGAGCGCCGGCCAACGCCTGCGAGACCTCTATTGGGCGCATCTCCCACCGCCGCATCACCGACTCGGCCAATGAGCCCGATCCGGCGGCAGCACTGGACCGGATCCGGAAGACGTACCGCGCCGGCGACACTGACCTGGCGTGGACCCGTTTGACGAACTGGCGTTTGCAGCTCGCCGCGGCATTGGACCAAGTGGATAGTTCTCCCGTGACGGCGATCGCCGTGGAAGGAGCTTCGGACTCGCCGAGCACGCTGCTCCTGGCGGCCTGGCTAACCCTGTTCCTCGATGCCCCGGTCGAAATCGTGGCCGACCCTGCTGGAACCGGTATTCGCCGGGTCCACCTCAGCCGCGCCACCGGAGATGTCCAGCTCGTGCGACCGGGCCTTACCATCGCCGAACTGACCCAGCCGGGCCAACCGGCCCAGAGGATTTCCCTGCCGCGCCGCAGCCTGCGGGACTGCCTTGCCGAAGAACTGCGTCGCCTCGATCCGGACGATGTGTTCGGAGAAGTGATTACTATGGGACTGCCCCGAACGAATAGCAAGGAGTGATCGTCCCAGTGAGCGCCGACCCCAGAGTAAGCATCCATCCCGACTCCGCCGTCCTCATGGCCGCGATCGCCGCCCGGTTGATCACCAAGCTTGTGGATGTGCAGGACAAGCACGGCGAGGCCACGGTGGTCCTCACGGGGGGAACCGTCGGCATCGGTACGTTGAGGGCGGTTGCCGACTCCCCCGCTGCGCCGGCCGTCGACTGGTCGCGGGTGAACTTCTGGTGGGGTGATGAGCGCTTCGTTGGCAAGGACAGCCCGGACCGGAACACCGTGCAGGCCCGCGAGGCGCTGCTTGGCGGCCTCCCTGTGGACCCGGCACGCGTCCACGAACCCGGTTCCTCGGACGATTTCGCGTCGGCTGACGACGCCGCGGCCGACTATGCGGCACGACTCAAGGCGGCGGCGGAAGCAGAGCATGCAGCCGACACCTCGGACGGTCGCCCGGAAGCCGCCGGGGAATTGCCCCGCTTCGATATCCTCCTTCTCGGCGTAGGTCCGGATGCCCACATAGCCTCGCTCTTCCCGGAGCAGGCAGGCATCCGTGTGCAGGACCGGACGGTGGTGGGCGTCGAAAATGCTCCCAAGCCGCCGCCGTCGAGGATCTCGCTGACCTTGCCGGCCATCAATTCCGCCCAGGAGATCTGGATGGTCGTCGCAGGAGAAGACAAGGCCGGGGCTGTTGGGCTCGCACTTGCCGGAGCGAACCCGGTACAGGTGCCGGCATCCGGGCCGGCAGGCCGATCACGCACCTTGTGGCTCATCGACGAGAACGCCGCTTCCCGCGTTCCCCAGCAGTTAATCCGGAAGGATCCCGCGGGCGCGTAGTCGTTTGAGCGCTCCAGCCAGGACTATTTCAGCTTCCTGGCTGGAGCGCCTTTCTTTAACGTATTCAAGGTGGCTCTTGAACGCTTCCTCTTCGTGGCGCTCGAACGTGGCTTCGCTTGGTTCACGGACAGCAAGCAATCCGCATTTGGGACAATCCCAAGCCAACGGAATCTGGGCTTCGGGGAGCTTAACGAAAACAAGCCGCGTCTCATGCCCCTTGGCGCACCAATAGGGAACACGAATACGCGGCAAGCTATCGTCGATCATCGAGTCGGATTGATTCCTGGGCCCTTCCCCGGCGGTTACGCCAGCCCTCGTGCCACGGAATCCTGAAGTGCCATGAACCATCGTCGATCCCCTTATAGAGTCGGCAGCATGGCCTCGAAGGCCATGCTGCCATTTTAGGGCGGCGATGGATGCGGTTGCAGTCTTGCGTTGTTGCGCCGAGCCGACTAGTCCTGTTCGAGCTAGTCATCCCGGTACAGACTAATCCGGGTAAGGCGGATGCGTTTAGGAGTTCCCGCCTGAGGTAAATCGCATGATGAGGCCCAGCCCGATGATGACGACACCCCACGTGCAACCAAGAACGATGGTGAAGCGGTTCAAGTTCCGCTCCGCGACCCCCGACGAACTCAGTCCTGAGCTCATGCCGCCGCCGAACATGTCGGACAAACCGCCGCCACGTCCCTTGTGGAGCAGGATGAGCAATGTCAGCAGAAGACTGGTGATACCCAGCAGGATCTGCAGGATGACTTGAAGAACGTCCACGACGGCCTTTCAGAAGAGCGGAAAACGGGAGCGGAACCTAATGCGGACTAAGCCGCGCTGACGTGGCTCTCGAACCTGACAATGTTAGCAAACTCCGCAGGATCGAGGCTTGCGCCCCCCACCAGCAGTCCGTCGACGTCGGCCCCGGCCATGATGGCAGCGGCGTTGTTCGCCTTGACTGAACCGCCATAAAGGAGGCGCGTCTTGGCGGCGACCGAGTCATCGAACAAGGAAGCGAGCTCGGCGCGGATCGCGGCACACATCTCCTGCGCGTCTTCCGGGCCGGCGACCTCGCCGGTGCCAATGGCCCACACGGGCTCGTAGGCCACAACCAGTTCGGCCGCCTGTGCAGCAGTTAGGCCCTCGACGCCGGCGCGCAACTGGGCGAGGGTGTGCTCAACGTGGGTGCCGGCCTGGCGGATTTCCAGCCCTTCGCCCACGCAAAGGACAGGCGTAAGCTCGTGCCGGAAGGCCGCCTTGACCTTGGCGTTCAGTATGTCGTCGCTTTCGTTGTGGATAGTGCGACGCTCGCTGTGACCCACCAGGACGTACGCGCAGCCGAGCTTGTTGAGGAACTGGCCGGAGATGTCACCGGTGTAAGCTCCCGAATCGAACTGCGAAAGGTCCTGGCCGCCGTAAGCAACGTCCAGCTCGTCGCCCTGTACCAAGGTCTGGACACCGCGGAGGTCCGTAAACGGCGGGAAGACCGCGACCTCGACCCGGTTATAGTCGTGCTTGGCATCAGACAGAGTCCACGCCAGCTTCTGCAGGAGAGTGATGCCCTGGACATGGTCCATGTTCATCTTCCAGTTGCCGGCGATGAAGGGTTTGCGGACGAAGTTTCCGTTGGCCGAAGTTGTCACGTTGCTCCAAAGAATGCGTTGGGATAGGGAAGCCGGCGGGATGCGCGCAAGTGCAAGCACGTGGGAACGCGCCCCGCCGGCTGTGTGGCCTTAGCGGTCCAGCACGCTCAGTCCGGGAAGTTCCTTGCCTTCAAGGTATTCCAGGCTGGCGCCGCCACCGGTGGAGATGTGGCCGAACTGGGAGTCCTCGAAACCGAGGGTCCGGACTGCGGCGGCGGAGTCGCCGCCACCGACCACGGTAAAGGCGGGCGTCTCGGTCAATGCCTGGGCGATGGCACGGGTGCCCGCGGAGAACGCTTCGAATTCGAAGACTCCCATGGGACCGTTCCAGAACACGGTCCGGGCCCCCTTGATCTGCTCCGCGAAAGCCTCAGCGGATACAGGCCCGATATCGAGTCCAATCCCTGCTCCGCCGAAGACGCTGTCCTCGATCGCGTCCGCGGCCACGACCTCGTAGTCGGCATCCGCCGCGAAGCGGCTTGCGACGACGACGTCAGTGGGGATCACGAAGGAAGTGCCGGCGTCGGATGCGCGCTTGAGATAGTCCTGGACGACGGAGATCTGGTCTGCTTCAAGGAGGCTGGAGGCCACCTTGTGGCCTTCGGCTGCCAGGAAAGTGAAGAGCATGCCCCCGCCCACGAGGATGGTATCCGCCTTGCCAAGCAGGTTATCGATGACCGCGAGCTTGTCCGAGACCTTAGAGCCACCAAGGACAACGACGTAGGGCCTTTGGGTGTCGGTCGTGAGCTTCTGAAGAACCTCGACCTCGGTATGGACGAGGTCGCCCTGGTAGGAAGGCAAACGGGTGGCGACGTCGTACACGCTTGCGTGCTTGCGGTGAACGGCGCCGAAGGCGTCATCCACGTACGCGCCGCTTCCACCGGTCAGCGCCACGAGTTCGTCCGCGAAGGCGCCGCGTTCGGCGTCGTCCTTGCTGGTTTCGCGGGCGTCGAAGCGGACGTTCTCGAGGACCAGGACGTCGCCGTCCCCGAGCGAAGCTGCGAGTTCCTTCGCGGAGGCGCCCACGGTATCTTCCGCAAGCTGGACTTTGAAGGGGGCGAGTTCAGCCAATCGCGCGACCGCGGGCTTGAGCGAGTACTTAGGGTCGGGCGCGCCCTTGGGGCGTCCGAGGTGGGCAGTGACGAGCACGCGGGCACCGGCGTCCGAGAGCTTTTCGATGACCGGGAGGGAGGCCTTAATGCGGCCGTCGTCGGTCACTGTAGAGCCGTCGAGCGGCACATTCAGGTCACTTCTGACGAGAATGTACCGCCCGCGGACACCTTCAGCGATCAGTTCGTTGAGGGTGTGAGATGTCATGTGTCTACCCTAGCCCAGCTTGGATGCGACAAGCTCCGTGAGGTCGACGAGCCGGTTGGAGTAGCCCCATTCGTTGTCATACCACGAAACAACCTTGACCTGGTTGCCGATCACCTTGGTCAGGCCGGAGTCGAAGATCGAGGAAGCGGGGTCGCCAACGATGTCGGAAGAGACGATCGGGGCGTCCGTGTAGGTGAGGATGCCCTTGAACTGCTCGGACTCGGAGGCCGCCTTGAGGGCCGCGTTGACGTCGGCGACGGTAACTTCGCGCGACACCGTGACGGTCAGGTCCGTGGCAGATCCGGTGGGGACCGGAACGCGGATGGCGTAGCCATCCAGCTTGCCCTTGAGCTCCGGCAGGACCAAGCCGATCGCCTTTGCGGCGCCGGTGGAGGTGGGAACCATGTTGATCGCGGCCGCACGTGCACGGCGGAGGTCGTTGTGCGGGCCGTCCTGCAGGTTTTGGTCTGCGGTGTAGGCGTGAACGGTGGTCATGAGGCCCCGTTCGATGCCGAAGGCGTCGTTGACGACCTTGGCCAGCGGGCCGAGGCAGTTGGTGGTGCAGGAAGCGTTGGAGATGATGTGGTGCGCGGCGGGGTCGTAGAGCTCGTGGTTGACGCCCATGACGATGGTGATGTCTTCGTCGGAGGCGGGAGCGGAAATCAGGACCTTCTTGGCACCGGCGTCGATGTGCTTCTGTGCGGCAGCGGCCTTGGTGAAGAAGCCAGTGGACTCAATAACGATGTCGACACCGAGCTCGCCCCAAGGCAGGTTCGCGGGATCGCGTTCGGCCAGGACCTTGATGATGCTGCCGTTGACAATGAGGTTGCCCTCCTTGACCTCAACGGACTCATTCAAGCGACCGCCGACGGAGTCGTACTTCAGCAGGTGGGCAAGGGCCTCGGGGCTGGTGAGGTCGTTGACAGCAACAATTTCGAGGTCTGCGCCCTGGGCGAGTGCTGCGCGGAAGTAGTTGCGGCCGATGCGGCCAAAGCCGTTGATACCAATACGGGTGGTCACTATTCAGTCTCCTTGGTGCTCTTGCAAGCACACCTAGTGAGTCGGATCTTGATTCCAACTAACAATTCCCGCACATCATTGGGCAGAAGTGATTATCAGATCGGAGGGCGACCAGCCACATTGCTGAAGGCTAACCGCCTTCCGTGACCTATCTTACGTTTAACTACGCCTGCCCCCGCAACTGCGGGGGCAGGCAATCCGGCATTTGGGCAAAATTCACGTGAATGTGAAGTTTGTTACATCAACGTGTATTCCGCGTCACCGAACGATTTTGCGAAGAAACAGCTACAGAACAATGAGTCCCGTGGCGTTCGCGCGCGCCGCTTCGAAACGGCGTGCGACGTCGGCCCAGTTGGCGATGTTCCAGAAGGCCTTGACGTAGTCGGCCTTGACGTTGACGTAGTCGAGGTAGAAGGCGTGCTCCCACATGTCGAGCATCAGCAGCGGCGTGGTCCCGACAGCCACATTGCCCTGCTGGTCGTAAAGCTGCTCGATCAGCAGGTTCCCGCCGATGGGCTCATAGGCAAGGAAGGCCCAGCCGGAGCCCTGGAGGCCAAGGGCCGCCGCGGTGAACTGCGCCCGGAATGCGTCGAAGGAACCAAACGCGTCATCGATGGCGGCTGCAAGTTCGCCTTCAGGCTTGTCGCCGCCGTCCGGGGAGATGTTGTTCCAGAACACGGAGTGGTTGATGTGGCCGCCGGTGTGGAACGCGAGGTCCTTGGAGAGGCGGTTGATGTTGGCGTAGTCGCCCTTGTCGCGGGCTTCGGCGAGCTGGGCCAGCGCGTTGTTGGCGCCCGCTACGTAGGCGGCATGGTGCTTGCTGTGGTGCAACTCCATGATTTTCGCCGAAATGTGCGGCTCCAGTGCTGCGTAGTCGTAGCCGAGCTCGGGCAGTACGTAGTCTGTCACGAAATCCTCCAATGTAGTGGACCTGGGTCCGGTTGGTAACTCTCGTTGTGTTCATCCGGCCAGCGAAGTGCCCGGAAATCCTTGGTGCTACTCCGCACCATCACGATTCTAGGGTGGGTGTCCTATTCGTCCATCATTTCGGGGGTCACATTTGCCTCCGTGCCTGGGATTCCGAGGTCCCCTGCCCGCTTGTCCGCCATGGCCAGGAGGCGGCGGATGCGCCCGGCAATTGCGTCCTTCGTCATGGGTGGATCCGCGAGGCGGCCGAGTTCGTCCAGGCTCGCCTGCTTGTGCGCCACCCGCAGTTCCCCTGCGTACTTGAGGTGGTCCGGAACGTCGTCGCCCAGGATCTCCAGCGCGCGGTCGACCCGGGCGCCCGCTGCCACGGCAGCCTGCGCGGAGCGGCGCAGGTTCGCGTCGTCGAAGTTCGCGAGGCGGTTGGCCGTGGCCCGCACCTCCTTGCGCATCCGCCGTTCTTCCCACACCATGAGGGCGTCGTGCGCGCCCATGCGCGTGAGCAGCGCTGCGATCGTATCGCCGTCCCGGATGACCACGCGGTCCACGCCCCGCACTTCGCGGGCCTTGGCCTGGATGCCGAGCCGCCGCGCCGCCCCCACCAGCGCCAAGGCCGATTCGGGCCCCGGACACGTGACTTCGAGGGAGGATGAGCGTCCCGGTTCGGTCAGTGAGCCGTGCGCGAGGAACGCCCCGCGCCAGACAGCTTCAGCGTCCGACGCCGAGCCGTTGACGACGGCGGACGGCAAGCCCCGGACAGGGCGGCCGCGCCCGTCGAGGAGGCCGGTCTGGCGGGCGAGGGCCTCGCCGTCGCGCACGACGCGGACGACGTAGCGGCTTCCACGGCGCAGTCCGCCGCCGGACACGACAATGATCTCGCTTTGGTGCCCGTAGACTTCGGCGATGGCGGCGCGCAAGCGCCGGGCCGTGGAGGCGAGGTCGACCTCTGCCTCGATCACGATGCGGCCCGAAATGATGTGCAGCCCGCCCGCGAATCGGAGCATCGCCGAGACCTCGGCCTTGCGGACGGACGACTTCTTGATGTCCAGACGGGAAAGTTCTTCCTTGACCGATGCGGTCAGTGCCATGGCATGTTCCTAACTATTCCCGAAAATATCGTGGTACGCCGATGCCAACCGCAGCGGATCGTGGACCGGATGACGGTTCGACGCCCCAACTTTACCCAAGACCACCTCGGCCCCGATCATCCCCGCGGCCCGCTCGAACTCCTTGAGGTCGGGGATCGACGAGGGATCGGCGAGGACGACGTCCACGCTGAACTCCGGCGCGTAGTGGCGCAACGTGTCCAGATGGTCGGACGCTGACATGCCGGACGTTTCCTTGGTATCCATCGCGAGGTTCATGGTGAGGCATCGCTTCGCAGGCGTGTCGCACAAGGCTTGGCGCATCTCCGGCAGCAGCAAGTGCGGGAGGACCGAGGTGTACCAGGAACCGGGACCGAGGATGACCCAGTCCGCGAATTCGATGGCGGTAAGCGCTTCGGTGCAAGCCCTCGCGTCCGCGGGCAGGAGCCGGACATTCTCCAGCGACCCTGCCACGGAACACTTGGCTTGCCCTTTGACCGCCTGCAATTCGTACCCGCCGCCCGGGAGGGGCACCCGCGCGTCGCCCTCGATATTCAGCGGTTCGACCGACATCGGCAGCACCTGCCCGCGGGCGCCCAAGAGCGCGCCGGCCCATTTCAGTCCTGCCACGGCGTCACCTAGGAGTTCCCACAGCGTGACAATCAACAAGTTGCCCATGGCATGGTGGTCGAGGGAACCTTCCCGGCCGTTCGGCGTCTTGAAGCGGTGCTGCATGACGTCCCGCCAGGTGCGGCCCCAGTCAGTGTCGTCGCACAGGGCGCTCAGCGCCATGCGGAGATCTCCCGGCGGAAGGACGCCGTACTCTTCGCGGAGCCGCCCGGATGATCCGCCGTCGTCCGCAACCGTGACGATCGCCGTCAGCTCGGTGGTCAAGAGCCGCAGCGCCGAAAGGGAAGCGGCCAAACCGTGGCCTCCCCCAAGCGCGGCCACCGTGGGCCCTTTGGCGGGTTGGCTGCCCGACGTCCCCTTCGGTGGAACAAGGGGCAGTGGTCCCGTCAGAACCCCCATTATTCGCGGCCCAGATCGCGGTGGCTTGTGGTGACGGTTACCCGTGGATATTGCGCCAGGCGTTTGGAGAGTTCGACGGCGACCGCGACCGAGCGGTGCTTCCCGCCGGTGCAGCCGACTGCGATGGTCGCGTAATGCTTGTTCTCGGTCCGGTACCCGTCGAGTACCGGTTCCAAGGCAAGGACGTATCGGTCCACGAATTCCTTGACGCCGTCGGCGCCCAGGACATAATCGCTGACGTCGGCGTCGAGCCCGGTATGGGGGCGCAACTTAGGCACCCAGTGCGGGTTGGGGATGAAGCGGGCGTCAGCCACGAAGTTCGCATCTACCGGCAGGCCGTACTTGAATCCGAAGCTCATCACGTTGAGCCGTAGCGCGACGGGCCCGGTCTCACTGAAAAGTTCGGTGATTGCGGTGGCGAGGCCGTGGACGTTGTAGGTGCTGGTATCCAATACGACATCCGCGGACTCGCGGAGTTCCTTCAGGACGTCGCGCTCGGCGGAGATGCCGTCGAGGATGCGGCCTCCGCCCTGCAGCGGATGCGGGCGGCGGCCCTGTTCGAAACGACGGACCAGGACATTGTCGCTGGCATCGAGGAAAAGCACGCGGTACGTGACGCCGCTTGCGCCGAGGGCGCCGAGTGCCGTCCGGATATCGGTGAAAAGGCCTTTGCTGCGGACGTCCACAACGACCGCAAGACGGGGAATGGACTGGGGAGCGTGCGAAACAATTTCGGCGAGAGTGCCCAGCATCTGCGGCGGGAGGTTTTCGACGACGTACCAGCCGTGGTCCTCCAACGCATCCGCCGCTGTACTGCGTCCCGCTCCGGACATGCCCGTCACTACCAGCAGTTCCGCTTCGACAGGCTTGACGGGCGTAAGACCGTCCTGCTCCGTGCCGGCTTCTGCTGTTGACTCTGACATCAAGTGTCCCCGTTTCTCAGATTGTCCAATTTGGTCCGCCAGCCACGCATGCGGTCCGCGGTCCGGTTCTTACCCTAGCTAAATTTCAAGGATTTCGCCGGTGCTCATGTTCACGGCGGGTGCTGCTTCCCCGGCGGCGTCGGCTGTGGCGAGGTGGCTGGCGACGGCTTGCGCGAGGGCCGGACCGATGCCCTTCGCGGCAGTGAGCTCGGTGGCGGTCGCAGCCTTGATCTTCTTGAGCGAACCGAAATGCGCCACCAGCGCTTTCCGTTTCGCTTCCCCGAGGCCGGGCACCCCGTCGAGGGCGGATACCGTCATCGCCTTTCCGCGCTTCTGGCGGTGGAACGTGATGGCGAAGCGGTGGGCTTCGTCCCGGACCCTCTGAAGCAGGTAGAGGCCCTGGGAGGTGCGGGGCAGGATCACGGGGAAGTCGCTGTCCGGCAGCCACACTTCCTCGAGCCTCTTCGCCAAGCCAACGACGTACACGTCGTCGATCCCCAACTCCGCGAGGGCGCGGGCAGCCGCATTGACCTGCGGTTGGCCCCCGTCGACGACGACGAGGTTGGGCGGATAGGCAAACTTCGCCTTCGGTGCCGTCCCCGCCACGTCATCCGGGGAGGCCCCTCCCGCGACGTCGGCTGATGTGGGGACGTCACCCGTCTCCCGGACCTCACCGGATCTCATGACTTCACCGGACCTCATGACTTCACCGGACCTCGTGACTTCACCGGATTTGGGGACTTGTGCCGATTTGTCCTGCAAATAGTGCCGGAAGCGTCGGGTCAGGACATCGTGCATTGCCGCGGTGTCATCGGTTGCGGCTGCCCCGGTGATGGAAAACTTACGGTAGTCGGCTTTCTTGGGCAGGCCGTCCTCCACGACCACCATCGATGCCACCACGTTGGTGCCCTGCACATGGGAGATGTCAAAACATTCGATCCGGAGCAGCGGAACCGGAAGGTCAAGTGCCTCCTGGAGTTCCTGCAGCGCCTGGGAACGGACGGTGATGTCTCCGGCCCTGCGGACCTTGTGCAGTTTCAGGGCCTGCTCGGCGTTTTCGCGGACCGTTGACATCAACGCGGCCTTGTCACCGCGCTGCGGCACCCTGATATCGACTTTGGCGCCCCTGAGCCCGCCGAGCCATTCAAGCAATTCATGGTGGTTGGACGGGATCTCGGGCACCAGGACTTCACGGGGAATGCGGCCCTGGTTGTCGCTATCCTCGCCATAGACTTGCTGCAGGAGGTGCTCGATAAGCTCCGGGGTGCTCGCGTCCTCAACCTTTTCGACAACCCAGCCCCGTTGGCCGCGTACCCGCCCGCCCCGGACGTGGAAGACCTGCACGGAAGCTTCCAAATCGTCGTCGTACAGTGCGAAAACGTCCGCATTGGTGTCCTCGGAAAGGACCACCGCATTTCGTTCGAACACTTTGCGAAGGGCGGTGATGTTGTCGCGGATCCTCGCCGCCCGTTCGTAGTCGAGTTCGGCAACTGCAGCTGCCATGTCCTTTTCGAGCCGGCGGATGAACTTTCCGGCCTCGCCGCCCATGAACGAACAGAAATCCTCGGCCAACAGCCGATGCTCCTCGGGCGTCACACGTCCCACGCATGGTGCCGAGCATTTGTCGATGTAGCCAAGCAGGCAGGGCCGGCCGCTGGCCTGTGCCCGCTTTAGGACACCTGGACTGCAACTGCGTACCGGGAATACCCGGAGCAGGGTGTCCATGGTTTCGCGGATCGCGCCCGCCGTGTATGGGCCGAAATAGCGGGTGCCCTTGCGGCGTTCACCCCGCATGACCTGGACCCGGGGAAGCTTCTCCCCCATCGTGACCGCCAAGTAAGGGTAGGTCTTGTCATCGCGGAACACCACGTTGAACCGCGGTTTGAACTCCTTGATCCAGGTATATTCCAGTTGCAGCGACTCAAGCTCGCTGCCCACTACTGTCCACTCGACGCTGCTTGCCGCGTACACCATCGCGTGCGTCTTCGGAAGCAACCCAGCGGGGTTGGCGAAGTATGAATTCAGCCGTGACCGAAGGTTCTTCGCCTTGCCGACGTAAATGACGCGCCCGTGCTGGTCCCGGAACCGATAGACGCCGGGCGTGGTGGGAATTTCTCCCGTCTGGGGTCGATAGCTTGCTGGATCTGCCACAGATCCAGTCTAGTAAGGGAAAACAGGTTCCCCTGTCACGGGGCAAGGACCCGTTTACTCGACTGCTTTGCTCTGGTTGTAACTGGCGGAACGTTCCTGGCCGCTCAGTGCGGCGATCGCGTCCATGATCTTGTCCGTCACCTCGCGACGGGCAGGCAACGAATGGTCCGGCCCGGTCTTTTCGAAGTACAGCGGCTCCCCCACCTTCATGGTGAAATGCTGGGGACGGACGGAGTTGCGATCCACCGGTTGCAGCTTATCGGTGCCGATGAGGCCGACGGGAACCACAGGGGCGCCCGTGGTCAAGGCAAGCCAACCGACGCCCGTGCGGCCCCTGTAGAGGAGTCCGTCGCGGGAGCGGGTCCCTTCCGGATAGATGCCCACGCCGCGGCCGTTTTCAAGGATGTCCAGGAGGGTCTTGAGCGCCTGCACGCTTGCCGCTTGCTCACCGCGTTCCACAGGTATGGACCCCACGGCCTGGAAGAACGCCTTCATGGCCCTGCCCTTGACGCCCTTTGTCGTGAAATATTCGGCCTTCGCGAAGAAACCCACCGGACGGGGCATCAAAGCTTGCACGATCACGCTGTCCAGGAAGGACAAGTGGTTCGGGGCGACGATGAAGGGCCCGTCCTTCGGGACGTTTTCAAGCCCGATGACCGTTGGCCGGCATGTGCCGGAAATCAGTCCACGCGTGGTCCAACGAATAACATCAAAGGCTTCCATCGTTCTGCACCTCGCTTAGGGCAGCCGCGCGAACGGCGTCAAGTTCTTCGATCTTCTTCAGCAGCTCCGTGGCGGAATCCACGACGGCGACGGCCCCGGCTTCCTCCAGCTCGCCTGCGGCTGCGAACCCCCAGCTGACGCCAATGCAATCAAGGCCGTTCGCCTGGGCACCGACAACATCCTGGAACCGGTCACCCACCATGACGGCAGATTGGGAATGAAAGGCGCCCAGAGCGGCACCGACGATCTCCACCTTCCCGGGGGCGGTGTTCGCTGCCCTCGATTCATCGTCGGAGGCGCCGCAAACAGAGACAAAGAAATCGGCAAGTCCATGATGCTCCAGGACCACGCGGGCGAGCCCTTGCGGTTTCTGCGTGGCGACGGCAACCGGACGCCCGGTCGCAGCAAAGAACTCAACCAACTTGCGGATCCCCGGGTAGAGGCGGCTTTGCGCAATCCCTACCGAGCGGTAGTGGCTACGGTAACGCCGAATGACTTCGTCGACCCGGTCGATCGGGACTGCCGCAATATGCTCGAGCGAGTCGCTGAGCTTCGGCCCGACCATCGAATCGAGGACGGCCTGTCCCGGGACCGGAAGCCCCAATTCACCCAGCGCTGCGGCAATGCCGCCTGTTATTCCGCCTGCAGGATCGACAAGGGTGCCGTCCAGATCGAAGATTACGGGCACCGTTGTTTGAGTCACCGGGTTAGTTTCTCACGAGTTGAGGAATGCCTGAAACTCACATGCCGGTCAGGGAATACTTTGCTCCACGTCGAATAAAGCCGCGGCTTGAGGGCCCGGAAGCCCCGAGAGCTAACCCAGGATCTCGGCCAGGAAGACTGCAGTATGGCTCTCGCTCGACTTCGCCACCTGCTCGGGCGTGCCTGTCGCCACGATCCGTCCTCCGCCGGAACCGCCATTCGGGCCAAGGTCCACAATCCAGTCCGCGGACTTGATGACATCGAGGTTGTGCTCGATGGTGATGACCGTGTTGCCCTTGTCCACCAAACCTTGGAGGACCATGAGCAGCTTCCGGATGTCCTCGAAGTGCAGGCCGGTCGTGGGCTCGTCGAGGACGTAGATACTGCGGCCGTTGGAGCGTTTCTGGAGTTCGGAGGCCAGCTTCACGCGTTGCGCCTCGCCGCCGGAGAGTGTGGTGGCCGGTTGGCCCAGGCGGACATAGCCGAGACCCACATCGACGAGTGTGTTCAAGTGCCGGGCGATGGGCGTGAATGCCGCGAAGAACTCGGCCCCTTCCTCGATCGGCATATTGAGCACATCAGCGATGGTCTTGCCCTTGTAGTGGACCTCCAGGGTTTCCCGGTTGTAGCGGGCGCCGTGGCAGACCTCGCAAGGAACATAGACGTCCGGCAGGAAGTTCATTTCGATCTTCAACGTGCCGTCACCCGAACAGGCTTCGCACCTGCCGCCCTTGACGTTGAAGGAAAAGCGACCGGGCTGGTAACCGCGCACCTTGGCCTCGGTGGTTTCCGCGAAGAGCTTCCGGATGTTGTCGAAGACGCCGGTGTAGGTCGCCGGGTTGGACCGGGGAGTCCTTCCGATAGGGCTCTGGTCCACGTGGACTACCTTGTCGAGGTGCTCCAATCCTGTGACGGTGCGGTGCCTGCCCGCAACCTGCTTGGCACCGTTGAGCTTGTTGGCGAGGACCTTATAGAGGATCTCGTTCACGAGCGTGGACTTGCCGGAACCACTCACCCCGGTGACCGCCGTGAAGAGGCCCAGCGGGAAGGTGGCATCGACGTTGTCCAGGTTGTTCTCGCGTGCGCCGACGACCTTAAGCTCGCGCTTCTTATCGTACTTGCGGCGCTTGGCAGGGACCTCGATCCTGCGCCGGCCCGACAGGTAGTCGCCGGTGAGGGACTTGGTGTTTTCCAAGAGTGCTTTATAGGAACCGGAGTGCACCACCTGGCCCCCGTGCTCACCGGCGCCGGGTCCGATGTCGACAATCCAGTCAGCCTCGTGGATGGTGTCTTCGTCATGCTCGACGACGATCAGCGTGTTCCCGAGATCCCGGAGCCTGGTCAGTGTTTCAATGAGCCGACGATTGTCCTTCTGGTGCAGCCCGATGGACGGCTCATCAAGGACATACAGGACTCCCACCAGGCCGGACCCGATCTGGGTCGCCAAGCGGATCCGCTGGGCTTCGCCACCGGAGAGCGTTCCCGAGGGCCGCTCAAGGTTCAGGTACTCGAGTCCGACGTCGAGCAGGAACGTCAGGCGGGCCTGGATTTCCTTGAGTACCTGGTGGGCGATCTGGGTCTCGCGGTCGGTGAGCGTGAGGCTGCCGAGGAAGGCGGCGCATTCACGCATGGGAAGGGCCGACACCTCCGCAATAGACTTTCCGTTGATCAGGACGGAAAGCGACGCGGGGTTGAGCCTGGCGCCATTGCATTCGGGGCATGGAACCTGCCGCATGTACTCTTCGTAACGGTCACGCGCCCAGTCCGAATCCGTCTCGCCGTGCTTGCGGTGGACATACTGGATGGCGCCTTCGAAGCCAGTGCTGTACTTGCGCTCCCGGCCGAACCGGTTGCGGTACTGCACGACCACCTTGTGGTCCTTGCCGTGCAGCACCGTGTTGCGCACGTCCTGCGGCAGTTTCTCCCAGGCTGTGTCCATGGAGAATCCGAGTTCCAAGGCCAATCCCTCAAGGAGCCGGTTCCAGTATTCGGTGGTCGCCGTGCCCAGGGACCACGGCGCAATAGCACCTTCGCCCAGTGAGAGCTCCGGATTGGGAACCACAAGGTCTTCATCGACCTCGAGCCTGGTGCCGATACCACTGCAGGCAGAGCAGGCGCCGAATGGATTGTTGAACGAGAAGGAGCGCGGTTCGATCTCGTCGATCGCGAGCGGGTGCTCGTTAGGGCATGCGAGGTTTTCGGAGAAGGCCCTGATCCGCGCAGGATCCTCTGAATCGATGTCTACGAATTCCACGAGCACCCGGCCCTCGGCAAGGCCCAGGGCGGTTTCGATGGAGTCGGTCAGCCGCTGGCTGATCCCTTCCTTGACCACCAACCGGTCCACGACAACTTCGATCGAGTGCTTGAACTGCTTGCCAAGCTTGGGCGGATCGCTGAGCTGGACGAGTTCGCCATCGACGCGGGCACGGGAGTAGCCCTTCGCGGTCAGCTCCTTGAAGAGCTCCACGAATTCACCCTTGCGCCCACGCACCACCGGAGCCAATATCTGGAAGCGGGTACCGGCGTCGAGTTCCAGCAGTTGGTCAACGATCTGCTGGGGCGTCTGCCTCGTGATCGGCTCATGGCACACAGGACAATGAGGCCGTCCGACGCGCGCCCACAAAAGGCGCATGTAGTCGTAGATCTCGGTGATGGTACCCACGGTGGAGCGCGGGTTCTTGCTGGTGGACTTCTGGTCTATGGATACCGCCGGCGAGAGTCCCTCAATGAAGTCGACGTCGGGCTTGTCCACCTGGCCCAGGAATTGCCGGGCGTAGGCCGACAACGATTCCACATAGCGGCGCTGGCCCTCGGCGAAGATCGTGTCGAACGCCAGGGAGGATTTGCCCGAACCTGACAAGCCCGTGAAGACGATCATCGCATCGCGTGGCAGGTCCAAATCCACGTTCCGAAGGTTGTGTTCCCGGGCACCCTTGACTACCAGCCTGGAGAGGTCGTGACGCAGCGGCGTGACATGCTGCGGCTCGGAAAGGCTTGCAAGGGATTCGACAGAGGGGACTTCAGCTACGGCTTTAGGCACCCACTAATGCTAATCGAAAACTTCTTCGAATTTCCACGCGGCGCTTCGCCGCAGGACGCCCTGCTCCAGACGGGCCTCAATCGGCGTCGTAAGCGGCAGCCAAAAGCTGCACGGCTTGCGCGAAGCTCGCGCCTTGGGCCTTCGCTGCCGCCGAGTATTCGGCCGCTGCGGCCGCCAACGCGCTCCAACGTCCGTCCCGGGCGCACACTACCGTTCCGTTTCGTCCCCGGGTGGCCACCACCCCGGCAGCTTCAAGTTCCTTGTAGGCCCGCGCCACCGTATGCGGTGCGACATCCAACTGTCCGGCAAGGCTACGGACCGCCGGAAGCCGGGTGCCCACTGCGAGCGAACCGACGTCGGCCAATTCGATGATCCGGAGCCGCAACTGCTCGTACAAGGCCACCGTGCTCGACTGGTTGGGCCTCCACGAACCGGGGAACTCCATTGCGCCGCTCATGACGCTTGCCTCCCGTTCCCACTGCCACTGCCATTCACGTCGCCGGCGCGGCCATGCACGCCGGCGGCATGGCCGTTCACCCCGGCGCTGACGTTTACGTTGGTACTGAGGTTCAAGTTGGCAGTGGGGCCGACGTTGGCGCTGGGGTTGAGGTTGGCACTGGGGTTCAAGTTTGGGTTGGGGTTTACGTTGGCACGGTGCTTCGCCGCGTGCACCGGCGCCATGGGGAATTCGCCGTCGCCCAGGGCGTCTCCCGCCGCGAACTGCGCTTCATGCAGCCTGGCGTAATAACCACCGAGCTCCAGTAACGAATGGTGGGTGCCGTGCTCAACGATCCGTCCGTGGTCCATGACGAGAATTAGATCAGCGTCGCGAATGGTGGACAAGCGGTGCGCGATGACGAAGGAAGTCTTGTTGCTGCGAAGCCTGTGCATGGCTTGGCGGATGAGAACCTCGGTACGTGTATCCACCGAACTCGTCGCCTCGTCAAGGATCAGTATTGGCCGCCCCGACAGCCGCGCCCTCGCGATGCTGAGCAGTTGCCGCTGCCCCTGGCTGAGGGGCTCGCCGCCATTGCTGAGCATCGTCGCATATCCCCCGGGCAGTGAGCGGACGAAGTGGTCCACGTGGCTTGCCTCCGCCGCGGCGATAATCTCTGATTCACTGGCCCCTGGCCTTCCGTACTCGATGTTCTCTCGGATGGTGCCCGTGAAGATCCACGGTTCCTGGAGGACGACACCGAAGTTCCTGCGCAAGGCATCGAGAGGCATCCCGGCGATGTCGGCTCCGTCAATCGTGATCTTTCCGGCGTCGAGCTCGTGAAAGCGCATCAGAAGGCTGACGAGCGTGGTTTTGCCCGCTCCGGTATGCCCCACGATGGCAACGGTTTGTCCGGCCTCCACCCGGAAGGACAAATCCTCGATCAAGGGAGCGTCCGGACGATAACTGAAGGAAATCCTCTCGAAGGAAACCCGTCCCGCGCGGATCCGGGAGCCATCGCTACTTTCCCTCGGCTGGGGCGGCAATTCGGCAGCGTCCAGGAGTTCGAAGACCCTGCCGGCCGAAACCGCGCAGGATTGAACTACCTGTGCCATTCCGCCGAGCTGCCCCAACGGTTGGCTGAAGAGACGGTTGAACTGGATAAATGCCTGGATACCGCCGATGCTCATCGCCCCGGCCAGGAACTGGAGCGCTCCTACGATCGCGACCCCCACGTAACTGGCGTTCGACACAAAGGCCATCAGGGGAATCATCAGCCCGGACGCGAACTGGGCCTTCGAGCTGGCGGAGTACAGCTTTCCATTGTGGGCTGCGAAACGCCGTGCCATCATCTGCTGGGCACCAAAAAGCTTGACCGTTTCATGACCCGTGGCTGTCTCCTCGACGAGCGAGTTCACCTCTCCGGTCGCCTCCCATTGCCGGGCGAAATGCTTCTGGGCACGCCGGGTCACGATAAACGAAGCCAAAGCCGCCAAGGGAACGGCAAGCAACGAGACGAAGGCAAGAAGAGGCGAAAGCCACAGCATCATGGCCAAGGAGCCGACAGCCATCAGTGTCGACGCCAAGAGTTGGGCGAGGATCTGGTTGAGGGCTTGCGAGACGTTCTCAAGATCGTTGGTTGCGCGGCTGAGGAGGTCGCCGCGGGTACGTCCGTCGTAATAGGCGATCGGAATCCTATGCAGCTTTGCTTCAACCGCTTCCCTGAGATTGTGGGCGACGCGCTGCACCGCGACGGCGTTAAGCCGTCCCTGCGCCCAATTGAGCCAGGCCGCGGCTGCATACATTGTCGCGGCGATGAGCAACAGGAAAACGAAGTGCCCGGTGTTGAACGAAGCTCCGAACACGGTATCTGCGATGACATCTGTCGCGTCGCCGAGGATCTTCGGGGCGGCGACATTCAGGGCCGCGAAGCCGCAGACACACAGAATGGCCGCGGCCATGACGCCCCTGGCCGGCTTCAGGAGGCTTACGAGCCGTCGAAGCGCCGACAAGGGAGCCACGCTACGGTCCTGGGGGGCTACCCCGCTACTCACGAAACGTCTTCCGTTTCGAACTGGGATGCCACGATCTCGCGGTAGGTCTCCGAGGACCCGAGAAGTTCCTCGTGGGTTCCCGCGGCTACGAGGTGGCCTTCGTCGATCACAAGGATCTGGTCGGCGGAAACCACGCTGTTGACCCGCTGCGCAACGACGATCACGACGGCGTCCCGCAACGCCGGCTCCAGGGCGTCCCGCAGCCTTGCCTCGGTCACGGCGTCAAGGGCCGAGAATGAATCGTCGAACAAGTACACCGAAGCGTGCCGCAGCATGGCGCGCGCGATGCACAGGCGTTGCCGCTGCCCCCCTGACAGCCCGCCGCCTCCTTGCGCTAGAACCGTGTCAAGGCCTTGCGGCAGTTCCGCAACGAACCCTGATGCCTGGGCGATGTCGAGGGCTTGCCACAATTGCGCGTCGCTGGCGGAGGGCAGGCCGATGCGGAGGTTCTCCGCGACCGTTCCGCGGAAGAGCCATGAAGATTGCGGTACCACGGCGAGCTGTTGCCGCAAGCCGTCGAGGGGTATTGCGGCGGTGTCCCGGCCATCCAGCACAATGCTTCCGGTACTGGGTTCAAGCAGCCTGGGCACGAGGTTGATGATGGTGGACTTGCCGCTCCCCGTCGAGCCGATGACCGCCGTCGTGGTACCGGGAGCAGCACGGAAGCTGATGCCTTCAACCACCGGTGCTTCGGCTCCCGGGTAGGCGAAGGCGACATTGTGGAAGCGCAGGCCCGCGTCCCGTGCCGAATTGTCGTCCAGTGCCGAATTGTCGTCCTGTGCCGAATTGTCGTCCAGTGCCGAATTGTCGTCCTCGCCCAAGTTGTCGTCCAGGGGCGGATTGTCCGGAGTCCCGGCCCGGCCGGCTGCCCGAACCGGCTCGGATTCGGTCATCAGGACTTCATGCACGCGCTCTGCACAGACCGCGGCCCGCGGCGCCGTGCTCAGCACGTACATGGCCATCATGATCGCGAGGAGGATCTGCATGATGTACGCGATGAACGCGGTCAGCGCACCGAGCTGCATGTGTCCGGCAACAATGCGGCTGCCGCCGAGCCACACCACGGCTGCCGAGGAGAAGTTCACCACGATCATCACCAGCGGAGTCATCGCGGCGACGATCCTGGCGGAGCGGAGGTTGTTGTTCGTCAAGGCGTCATTGGCGGCCTCGAACCGCTTCATCTCAAGGGGCTGCCGAACGAAGGCCCTAATGACCGGCGTGCCCAGGATCTGTTCCCGGAGCACCCCGTTGATCCTGTCCACCAGGCCTTGCCCCTCCCGGTAAAGGGGGATGAGCCTGCGGACGATCATAAGCATGATGACCAAAAGCACCGGAATGATCGCGAACACGATCCAAGACAGGACGACGTCCTGTTCAACGGCGAGGATGACTCCCCCAATGCCCATGACGGGCGCGGCGACAAGCATGCCAAACACGAGGACGGTCATGTTTTGAAGCTGCAGGACGTCGTTGGTGGTCCGGACCACCAGGCTTGCCGTGCCGAATGCCGCGAGGTCTTGCTCGGCCATTGAATGGATCTTCTCGAAGAGGTCTTGGCGAAGTCCCCGGCCCAGTTTCATCGCGACGATGGCGCCGTAGTAGCCCGCCAGGATGGCGGCCACCACTTGGATCACGGCGAGGACCAGCATCCAGCTACCCAGTTGGAGGATGACCCCGCTGTTCCCGGCGACAAGGCCGTCGTCGACGATCTTCGCGTTGAAGGTGGGAAGCAGGAGCGTCGCGCCCGTTTGGACAAGCTGCAGGAACACGATGGCGAAGAGGTGGGATCTATAGGGAGCAAGGCGCCGCAGCAACAATGATGCCAGCACGCTGCCTCCTATCGTTGGCCTCCGGGATGGCGGAATCCATACGATGCCTCCCCATGACCGCCTTGCCATTGTAGTTCAGATCACACGGACTGGTTGCTCTTTCGTGCCACGGCGAAGATCCTGCGAAACGGGAACACGGTGCCATGCCTTCCGGCCGGATATGCTTTCCGCAGCATGGCCGCGTACTGCCCTTCGAATGTTCTTGCTTCGTCCGCCGGAAGGGCCGAGAGCACGGGGCGCAGGGCCGTACCCCGGACCCATTCCAGCACCGCGTCGGCTCCGGGAAGAAGCTGCTGGTACGTCGTCTCCCAGGCGTCTGCGACACATCCGGCGTCGAGCATGATGCGAAGGTAGTCGGCCGGTTCCCCCACGGCGTCGTCGTGGCGCAGCGCGCCGGACAACTTTCGGCACCATTCCGGCGCGGCGGCCAGTTCCCTCAAGAGGACGTGCGATGGCGCGCCGAAGTTTCCGGGCACTTGGAGGGCAAACCAGGCGCCGGGCTTCAAGGCCTTGAGCCACGCCGCGAGCATGTCCATGTGCCCGGGCACCCATTGCAGGGCTGCGTTGCTCACCACGACGTCGGTATCGGGAGCCGGCGTCCACTCGGCGATGTCGCCGTGGACGAAGGCGAGCCTCGGCTCGCCTTCCGTGAGGGGTGCCGCCTTGGCAAGCATTTCTGTGGACGAGTCCAAACCGACGACGACGGCGGCGGGCCACCGTCCCGCGAGGGCCGCGGTCAGTGTGCCCGGACCACAGCCCAGGTCGACCACGTGCCTCGGATCCGCTGCCAGAATCCTCGCCGTCAAGTCGAAAAACGGCCGGTTGCGGTGGTTTCCGAACTCGGCGTACTTGGCAGGATCCCACTCCACGCTGGTCACCATCGTCTTCCTCCATCGTCGATCCCGGCCGTGCCTTTCTTCCACACTAAGCTGGAAGGCAATGAAACTTCTTGAGCAGCTCCCCGGAAACGTCGAGCCGGACGAAATCTACACCCGCTTTGTCGAATGGACAGAGAGCCGGAGCCTGAAGCTCTACCCTGCGCAAGACGAGGCGGTCATGGAGCTCGCCGCGGGTTCCAATGTCATCCTTGCGACCCCCACGGGCTCGGGTAAGTCCCTCGTGGCGATCGCGGCGCACTTCGAAGCCATGTCCAGGGGCATGCGCAGCTTCTACACGGCGCCCATCAAGGCATTGGTCTCCGAAAAGTTCTTTGCGCTGTGCGAGATCTTCGGAGCCGAAAACGTCGGCATGATCACCGGTGATTCCGGGGTCAACCAAGACGCACCCATCATTTGCTGCACTGCCGAAATCCTTGCAAACATCGCCTTGCGCGAAGGCAAGGAAGCCGAGCTCGGCACAGTCATCATGGACGAATTCCACTTCTACTCGGATCCCCAACGCGGTTGGGCCTGGCAAGTACCGCTCCTTGAGCTTCCCCAGGCCCAGTTCCTGCTAATGTCGGCCACCCTTGGCGACGTGAGCCGCTTCGAAGAAGGCCTTACGGCGCTCACCGGCAGGACCACCACGACGGTCAGCTCGGCCGAACGGCCCATTCCGCTGCACTACTACTTCCAGGAAACTCCGGTCCACGAAACCTTGGAGGAACTGCTAAGCACCAGGCAGGTTCCCGTTTACGTGGTTCATTTCAGCCAGGCCGAAGCGATCGAGCGCGCCCAGAACCTCATGAGCATCAACATGTGCACACGGGAGGAGAAGGATCGGATCGCCGAGCTCATCGCCGGCTTCCGCTTCGCCGTCGGCTTCGGCAAGACCCTGAACCGCTTGGTGCGCCACGGTATCGGCGTCCATCATGCCGGGATGCTGCCGAAGTACCGCCGCCTGGTGGAACAGTTGGCACAGGCCGGGCTACTCAAGGTCATTTGTGGCACTGACACGCTCGGCGTTGGAATCAATGTGCCCATCCGCACGGTCCTGCTGACCGCCCTGAGCAAGTACGACGGCGTCCGGACCCGCCTGCTGAATTCGCGCGAATTCCACCAGATTGCCGGCAGGGCCGGCAGGGCGGGCTACGATACGGCGGGAACCGTTGTGGTGCAGGCACCCGAGCACGTGGTGGAGAATGCGAAAGCCATGGCCAAGGCCACCGCCAAGTTCGGTGATGACCAGAAGAAGCTGCGGCAAGTGGTGAAGAAGAAGCCTCCGGAAGGATTCGTCTCCTGGGGCAAGCCCACGTTCACCCGATTGGTGGAGTCCGTGCCCGATCCGTTGACGTCGAGCTTCACGGTGACGCATGCCATGCTTCTCAACCTGTTGGAACGTCCCGGCGACCCGTTCGTCGCGGCCCGCCGGCTGCTCACCGAAAACCATGAGCCCCGTCCTTCCCAGCTTCGGCTCATGAAAAAGGCCCTGGGAATCTACCGCGAACTGCTGGCAGCCGGTGTTGTGGAACGCATCCCCGAAGCCGAGCAGGAGAAAGAGGGTCGCTCGGTCCGCCTCACCGTGCACCTCCAGGCCAACTTTGCCCTGAACCAGCCGCTCTCGCCGTTCGCCCTTGCCGCACTCGAGCTCCTTGATCCGGAGTCGCCGTCGTACGCTTTGGATGTCGTTTCCGTGATCGAGGCGACCCTCGAAAAGCCGCGCCAGATCCTGTCCGCGCAGCAGAAGAAGGCCCGCGGTGAAGCGGTGGCGGCGATGAAGGCGGACGGCATCGACTATGACCAGCGGATGGCAATGCTCGAAGAGGTCAGCTATCCGCAACCCCTTGCCGGGATCCTCGGGGAAGCGTTCGAGGTATATCGCAAGGCCGCACCGTGGGTGGGCGACTTCGAACTGGCGCCCAAATCGGTGGTTCGCGATATGTACGAGCGGGCGATGAACTTTGGCGAGTTCGTCCAGTTCTATGGATTGGCCCGCTCGGAGGGGATCGTGCTCCGCTACCTTGCCGATGGTTTCAAAGCCTTGCGGCAGACCGTCCCGCAGGACGTCCTTCGCGAAGACCTCGAGGACCTTATCGACTGGCTCGGCGAACTGGTGCGCCAAGTGGACTCGAGCCTGCTCGACGAGTGGGAAGAACTGACTTCCGGTAGCGCTCCGACCCCGCACGACGCGCCCCCTCCCCCGCCGCCGTCGCTGACGACCAACATTAGGGCTTTCCGGGTGATGGTCCGCAACGAAATGTTCCGGCGCGTGGAGCTTTTCGCGGACGAGGATTCCGCGGCGCTGGCAGAGCTCGACGGCGGGAACGGCTGGGACGCCGAACGTTGGGAAGACGCCTTGGACGACTACTTCGACGAACACGACGACATCGGCACCGGGCCGGACGCCCGTGGACCCGCATTGCTCATGATCACCGAAGAGCCCCGCATCTGGCGCGTCCGGCAAATATTCGACGACCCCGCGCAAAACCACGACTGGGGCATCTCCGCGGACATCGATTTGGACGCGTCCGACGAAAGCGGCACCGCCGTGGTCAAGGTGACCGCGGTCAACCGTCTCTGAGCGGACAAGGAATCCGGGAGCCCGGCGGGATGAGCGGCGCCTCCTAGTAAGCTCGATCCATGAGTGTAATCCGCCCTGCTACTGCGTCCGATATCCCTGTGATCCTGCAGATGATCCACGAGCTCGCGGAGTACGAAAAAGAGCCTGACGCGGTACGCAACACGCCCGAAATGCTAGGCGAGGCCCTCTTTGGGAAGAATCCCAGCGTGTTCGCCCATCTGGCGGAAAACCTGGCCGGTGAGGTCCAAGGGTTCGCGTTGTGGTTCTTGAACTACTCCACATGGGAGGGCGTCCACGGGATCTACCTCGAGGATCTTTACGTCGTTCCGGGGGCGCGTGGCGAGGGTCACGGCAAGGCCCTATTGCAGCATTTGGCAGCGACCGCCGTCGAACGCGGGTACGCGCGGGTGGAATGGAGCGTACTCGACTGGAACGAGCCGTCGATCAACTTCTACCGCAGCCTCGGCGCAGAGCCGATGGATGGCTGGTCCACCTTCCGGCTGACGGGTGACGCGCTGGGCGCTTTCGGCACCACCAGCAAGGTGTTGACGCATGGCTGAGGAAGCAACACACACTATCCGGGTCCGCCATGCATTCCGTGGTATCCGCACGGCAGAGCACTTCTTCACGGTTCCCCTCGACCATTGGTCGGCAGGCAGCAGGGAAACGATCACCGTCTTCGCCCGGGAGTTCGTCTCCGCCGAGCACTCGCACAAAGATGCCGCCCGGCTGCCGTGGTTGCTCTACTTGCAAGGCGGACCGGGATGCCGGGGAACCCGGACCACGTCGTTGTCCGGCTGGATGAAGGCCGCCGCACGAACCTTCCGCATCCTCATGCTTGATCAGCGCGGCACAGGCTTGTCAACACCTGCAGACCGGAACACGCTGCCGCTCCGGGGCGACGCCGCGGCACAAGCCGAGTACCTCACGCACTTTCGCGCGGATTCCATCGTGGCTGACGCGGAACTCATCCGCCACGCCCTCGGCTCGGAGCCATGGACGGTCCTGGGGCAGAGCTTTGGCGGGTTCTGCGCGCTCACTTATCTTTCCTTCGCGCCGAATGGGCTGCGCGAGGTGCTCATCACGGGTGGGCTAGCACCACTGCAGGGACCGGCCGAGCGTGTTTATCGCGCTACTTTCCGGCGTGTTGCGCAAAGGAACGCAGAGTATTTCTCGTGGTACCCGGAAGACCGCGAGGCGGTCACCAGGATCGCGCGTCACCTGGAGCGGACGAAAGAGTTATTGCCGAGCGGCGAACGCCTCACCACCGAGCGGTTCCAAATGGTCGGGTCCTTGCTGGGCGGGAACACCCGCGTGGATGGCCTCCACAATCTGCTGGAAGACGCCTTCACGCCATCGTCCGACGGCGAGCGGCTCTCGGACGCTTTCCTGGAGCAGGTTCACGGCTTGGTTTCCCGCGCGCCGAACCCCTTGTACGCTGTCATGCACGAGGCAATCTATGCCCAAGGACAAGCCACCGACTGGGCAGCATGGCGCGTGCTCGGGGAGTTCCCCGAATTCCAACCCGAAGCCGAGGCACCGCTATTGACCGGCGAAATGGTCTATCCCTGGTACTTCGAGCAGGATCCGGCATTGCTTCCCCTACGGGAAGCGGCTGAACTTCTGGCCGCGAAACAGGATTGGAAACCGCTCTACGATACTTTCCGCCTGGGCCGCAATAGTGTGCCGGTCGCTGCGGCCGTGTACCGGAACGATATCTTCGTGGATCACCTGCTGTCCATGGAGACCGCGGCAGCCGTGCGCGGACTCCAGGCGTGGGAGACGGAGGATTTCCACCACGACGGCATCGGCGAAGACGGCGAAGGAATTTTCAACCGCCTCCTGGGCATGGTACGCGGCAGGATCTGAGGAACCCCTGACCCTGCCGCGCCCCCGCAGCGGTTGTCAGTGCCCGCCGACGTTGTCCACGCTCTTGCGGGAGTCTTCCTCGAGCCGCGCGTCAAGCTTGGACTTGCTGGCTGCAGGGCTTACGAGGCTCGCAACAACGGCCAGGATAATGGTTCCAATGATCACTGCGAGGGAAACATAAGTGGGGATCTCCGGAGCCCACTCGATGTGGTGGCCGCCGTTGATAAAGGGCAGTTCGTTGACGTGCATGGCGTGCAGCACCAGCTTGATTCCGATGAACGCCAGAATGACCGACAGGGCGTGCTTGAGGTAGACCAGGCGGTTCATCAGGCCTCCGAGCAGGAAGTACAGCTGGCGCAGACCCATCAGGGCGAAGATGTTGGCGGTGAAGACGATGAAGGCACTTTGGGTCAGTCCGAAGATCGCCGGAATGGAATCCACGGCGAACAGAAGGTCCGTCATGCCGATGGTGACGAAGACGATCAACATCGGAGTAAAGAGCCTCTTGCCGTTGACCGTAGTGCGCAGCTTGCCGCCGTCGAACTTTTCCGACATCGGGACGATCTTACGGATGCGCCTGACGAGCGGATTCTCGGACCCTTCTTCTTCGTCTTCGCCGTTGTCAGTGGCCTGCTTCCACGCGGTCCATAGCAGGAATGCGCCGAAGACATAGAAGATCCAGCTGAACTGCTCGATCACTACGGCTCCGACCGCAATGAAGATGCCTCGCAGCACCAAGGCGATGATGATGCCCACCATCAACACTTCCTGCTGGTACTTACGGGGTACCGAGAAGCGGGCCATGATGATGATGAAGACGAAGAGGTTGTCGATGCTCAGGCTGTATTCCGTCACCCAACCGGCGATGAACTGGCTGCCGTGCTCGGGACCGGCGAAGGCAAACATCGCTCCGGCGAACACCAAGGCAAGGGCCACATAGAAAGAGACCCAGAGCCCTGCCTCTTTCATGGAGGGTTCGTGCGGTCTCTTCACGACCAGCAGGAGGTCTACGAGGAGGATGATTCCGAGAACGACGAAGGAGCCGATCTCAAACCAGACGGGGAGTTGCATCAATATGCCTTTCGCAGGTACGCCAAGACGGCGTAAGTCTCTCCGACCTGCCAGCGGAAGTGCCCTGCGGCACTCAACGCTCTAACGGCGATCCGCTACGCCCGGCGAGGCATCCATGCCTTGCGTGTTGACGGACGTAGCACTTGGGATACTCCCCTACGTACGCCCAACTTTACCCTAAGCGTGGCCGGCGGACTGCATCTGCCGAAGCTCGCGCTTGAGCTCGCCCACTTCGTCCCGGAGCCGGGCGGCAATCTCGAACTGCAGTTCGGCCGCGGCTCCATGCATCTGCTCTGTCAGTTGCTCGATGAGCCCCACGAGGTCTTCGGCAGGAGCCGCAGCCAAGCCGTCGCGCCGCACGATCGCCGCACCCTTGCCCTTTCCCGCGCTCCCCTTGCCTGCCCGTCCGGCCTTACCGGACGCCGAGAGCAGTTCGCGGGTGTCGGCGTCTTCCCGGGCAAGCTGATCGGTGATGTCCGCGATCTTCTTCCGCAACGGCTGCGGGTCGATGCCATTGTCCGTATTGAACTTGACCTGGATCTCCCGGCGCCGGTTCGTTTCCTCGATCGCCTTCGCCATGGAATCGGTGATCCGGTCCGCATACATATGGACCTGGCCCGAGACGTTGCGGGCGGCACGGCCGATGGTCTGGATCAAGGAAGTGGACGATCTCAGGAAGCCTTCCTTGTCGGCGTCGAGGATGCTGACAAGCGACACTTCAGGGAGGTCGAGACCTTCGCGGAGCAGGTTGATGCCCACCAGGACGTCGAAGCTGCCCAGTCGAAGTTCGCGGAGCAATTCGACGCGGCGAAGGGTATCGACATCGGAATGCAGATATTGGACCTTCACTCCATGCCCCAGCAGGTAGTCTGTGAGGTCTTCGGCCATGCGCTTGGTGAGAGTCGTAACGAGCACGCGTTCGTCGCGCTCCACACGCGTCCGGATCTCGCCGAGCAAATCGTCGATCTGGCCCTTGGTCGGCTTCACGATGACCTCGGGGTCCACCAAGCCGGTGGGGCGGATAATCTGCTGGACGAAGCCGTCCGCCTTGCCGAGTTCGTACTTGCCGGGAGTGGCCGAAAGGTAGACCGTCTGGCCGATCCGTTCCAGGAATTCATCCCATTTGAGCGGCCGGTTGTCCATGGCGGAGGGGAGCCGGAAGCCATGGTCCACTAGGGTGCGCTTGCGGGACATGTCGCCCTCATACATGGCGCCGATCTGCGGGACAGTGACGTGGGATTCGTCGATGACCAGCAGGAAGTCGTCCGGGAAGTAGTCCAGGAGGCAGTGCGGAGCGGTGCCCGGACCACGCCCGTCGATGTGGCGGGAGTAGTTCTCGATGCCGTTGCAGAACCCCATTTGCTGCATCATCTCAAGATCGTAGGTGGTGCGCATTCGCAGGCGCTGCGCCTCGACCAGCTTGTTCTGGCTCTCGAGCGCCCTGAGGCGCTCAGCGAGTTCGTCTTCGATGGCAGTGATGGCCCGGGACATGCGCTCAGGTCCGGCAACGTAATGGGATGCCGGAAAGACGTACATTTCGCTTTCTTCCCGGATCACCTCCCCGGTGACCGGATGCAACGTATAGATGTTTTCGATCTCGTCTCCGAAGAACTCGATCCGCAGGGCCAGCTCCTCATACATTGGGATGATCTCCACCGTGTCTCCCCGGACCCGGAAAGTGCCGCGATGGAAGTCCATGTCGTTGCGCACGTACTGCATCGAAACGAACTTGCGAAGGAGATCGTCCCGGTTCATTTCGGCGCCCTTGCTGAGGGTGACCATTCCTGCGATGTATTCTTCGGGCGTACCCAAACCGTAGATGCAGGAGACCGTGGCTACAACGACGACGTCCCGGCGCGTCAGGAGAGCATTCGTCGCGGAGTGGCGGAGTCGCTCGACTTCCTCGTTCACCGAAGAGTCCTTCTCGATGAAGGTATCCGTTTGGGGAACGTAGGCTTCCGGCTGGTAGTAGTCGTAATACGAGACGAAGTATTCGACCGCGTTGTTGGGCAGCAGCTCCCGGAACTCGTTGGCGAGCTGGGCGGCAAGGGTCTTGTTCTGGACCATCACCAACGTTGGCCGCTGCACTTGTTCGATGAGCCAGGCCGTGGTGGCGCTCTTGCCGGTACCGGTGGCGCCGAGGAGAACGACGTCTTTCTCGCCGTTGTTGATACGCTCCGTCAGTTCTGCGATGGCAGCGGGCTGATCACCCGCGGGCTTGAATTCGCTGATGACCTCAAAGGGTGCGACAACACGGTTGATATCCTGCGCAAGGCTCATGAATCCAATGTACCCCCGCACACTGACCGCGACTGTCCGCGTTGACTACGGCGCCCGCTGCCCGTCCGACGGCGGTTGCCATCCACTGCTCCTGGCCCACGCATCCATGAGTGGCAAGGCTATTTCGGTGAACCATGGCTCCTTGGCTTCGGCGTATGCGACCGTCCGGCCGTCTCCTGCATGTGCAAGGGCCAAGCTTTGTTTGAAGTCCGCGTACCTGGCCGCGGCGTCGGGGTTGGCACGGAGCCAGTCGCGGAAGAGCAAGGCGTAGCGCCAGCCCGCGCTTCCGTGGACCCGCACATGGACGTTCGCGGGGCGTCCCGGATCCGCGTTGCAGTGGAAGCGCTTTTGCCATTCCTCCGGATCGGGGTTTGGCGGCTTGGGCATGTCCCGCGCTGCCGCGTCCCGCAGGGGGAATCCCGCCGCTCCGAGCGCGGGGCCGATCCTATCCGCTGCTTCGAGTGACGCCACGGAGATTTGGAGGTCGATAATGTCCTTGGCCGGAAGCCCGGGGACAGAAGTTGATCCGATGTGTTCGGCGCCCAGGATCTCCGGCGACGACTTTCGAATCCTCCCTAGAAGACGTTCAGCCTGGCCCGGCCAGGCACGGTCAGGGGCAGCAAGAACGGGTCCTCCGCTTCGTTGGGCCGGACGGCCCGCCACCAGGTTTCGGGCGAACGGGACCAGGCGTTCATGCCATAAGCCATCCACGCGCTTAATAACGTCGTCGATACTTCCCGAGTTATCCAACACGACATCGGCGGCGGCGAGGCGTTCTTCCCTCGTGGCCTGGGCAGCCATCCGGGACGCGGCCTCCTCCGCGCCCATGCCGCGCAGTTCTGTCATGCGCCTGATCCGCTCCTCATCCGGCGCGTCCACCACCAGCACGAGATGAAAGTTGCTGCCTTGGCCGGTTTCCACGAGGAGGGGAATGTCCTGGACCACGATGTCGCCGGGCTTCGCGGAGGCAAGCAAAACCGCCGCCCGCTCCCTCACAAGGGGGTGGATGATCGCGTTGAGCGCCTCCCTGCGCTCGGGGTGGGCGAACACGATCGCGCCCAGGCGCGGCCTGTCCAAGCGGCCATCGGCATCGAGGATCGCTTCGCCGAAGCCGGCGACGACGGCGGCCAACCCCTCGGTGCCGGGCTCAACGACTTCGCGAGCCAACATATCCGCGTCGATCAGAACGGCACCCAACTCCCTGAGTCGGGCGGAAACGAGCGACTTGCCGGAGGCGATGCCGCCTGTGAGCCCAATCTTCAACACCCCTCCACACTAGACTGGGCGGGTGGCAGAAGTGGAAGAGAGCCGGGCGACGTCCTACACGACACTGGCGCCAGGGGGCGATTTCCGCCACGAATTGGAGATCAAGCGCTCGCGGTTCATCACGGTGTTGCGTAGGGTTTCGGACGAGGATGCCGCCCGCGCCTCGGTTGCGGCCTTGCGCAGGGAGTTCCATGACGCCCGGCACCACTGCTCGGCGTTCGTCCTCGGACCGGACCGCGCCATCCAGCGTTCCAACGACGACGGCGAGCCTTCCGGAACCGCGGGCATACCGATGCTCGAAGCCCTTATCAAGAGGGAAACCCAGGCAGGGGTGACCGACCTCAGTGACATAAGTGCCGTCGTCGTACGGTATTTCGGTGGGATTCTCCTGGGCGCGGGCGGGCTGGTGCGCGCCTATTCCGAGTCTGTCTCGGCCGCGCTGGACGCCGCTCCCCTCGTTCATCGGCGCCGCTTGCGGCTTTGCGGGGTCGCGGTACCGCATGCCGCGGCAGGACGGCTGGAAAACGACCTCCGCGCCGCCGGCTACGTCATGGCCGAAACCCACTACGGGCCAAGGGAGGCGATTCTTCATGTCGCCCTCCCGGATGATCCAACGGCAATCGCACACGCCGGCGAACGCGTGGCAGCCATGACCGCAGGCGCAGCCATCCTCGAGCCGCTCGGGACGGAATGGGTTGACCTCCCACGCTAACCCCGCCACCGGACATGCCCTCCCCTTGCCCCGACCGTTGGACATAAGGGTTATATGTCCACTCCTTGGCGCAAACACTGGGCATGTCCCGTGGAAAAGGCCGCGCATCAAGCAAGGCGCGTGAATCAAAAACGGGTTCCTGCGATTCGTTGAGGAATCGCAGGAACCCGTTTCGTTCCAAACCGGAAGTCCGGGCTAGTGGCAATTAGTTGCCGGTCAGCTTCTCGCGCAGTGCGGCGAGGGCCTCGTCGGATGCCAGGGTGCCCGCGTTGGACTCCGTAGCAGCCGGCTCGGAGGAGTAGCTGGTGGCACCGGAGTCGCTCTCGCCGGAAGCGGCAGCGGCGGCGTCGTCAGCAGCGTGCTGGGAAACCTGCTTCTTGTGCGCTTCCCAACGTGCCTGGGCGTCAGCGTACTGCTGCTCCCAAGCGGCACGCTGTGCCTCGTAACCTTCGAGCCATTCGTTCGACTCGGGGTCGAAGCCTTCGGGGTACTTGTAGTTGCCTTCTTCGTCGTATTCGGCGGCCATGCCGTACAGGGCAGGGTCGAACTCGGTGCTGTCGGCGTCAACGCCCTCGTTGGCCTGCTTGAGGGAGAGGGAGATGCGGCGGCGCTCGAGGTCGATGTCGATGACCTTGACGAAGAGCTCGTCGCCAACGGAGACGACCTGCTCTGCAAGTTCAACGTGGCGGACAGCCAGCTCGGAGATGTGCACCAGGCCTTCGATGCCGTCTTCGACGCGAACGAACGCACCGAACGGAACCAGCTTGGTGACCTTACCCGGAACAACCTGGCCCAGGGCGTGGGTGCGGGCGAAGGTCTGCCACGGGTCTTCCTGCGTGGCCTTGAGGGACAGGGACACGCGCTCGCGGTCCAGATCCACTTCGAGGACCTCGACTGTGACTTCCTGGCCAACCTCGACAACCTCGGACGGGTGGTCGATGTGCTTCCAGGACAGCTCGGAAACGTGAACCAGGCCGTCTACGCCGCCCAGGTCGACGAAGGCACCGAAGTTGACGATCGAGGAAACAACGCCGGGACGGACCTGGCCCTTTTCCAGCTTGTTGAGGAACGTGGAGCGAACCTCGGACTGGGTCTGCTCGAGCCATGCACGGCGGGAAAGCACAACGTTGTTGCGGTTCTTGTCCAGCTCGATGATCTTGGCTTCGATCTGCTGACCGATGTACGGAGCGAGGTCGCGCACACGGCGCATCTCGACGAGGGATGCGGGCAGGAAGCCGCGCAGGCCGATGTCGAGGATAAGACCACCCTTGACAACCTCGATGACGGTACCGGTGACAACACCGTCTTCTTCCTTGACCTTCTCGATGTCGCCCCAAGCACGCTCGTACTGAGCACGCTTCTTGGAGAGGATCAGGCGGCCTTCTTTGTCTTCCTTGGTGAGCACCAGGGCTTCGACCTGGTCGCCGACGGAGACGACGTCCCCGGGGTCGACGTCGTGCTTGATGGAAAGCTCACGGGAAGGGATGACACCTTCGGTCTTGTAACCGATGTCGAGCAGGACTTCGTCGCGGTCGACCTTGACGACGGTACCTTCGACGAGGTCTCCGTCGTTGAAGTACTTGATGGTGGCGTCGACAGCTGCGAGGAAGTCCTCAGCGGTACCGATGTCGTTGATCGCGACGACGGGGGTACCTGGCTTCTCGGTGGAGGTGATGGTCATGTAGTAGGGGCTCCGTTGTGGATAGTATGTCGGTCAGGCAAACCGCTGCCGCCCGGGACCGGACGGCAGAACACGGCAAACACCGGGTCATCCTGATTTGTGGATTATTGCAAAATGGCGCGCGCACCTAGTACGCGCCCGTTTAGTCTAGTCGTTCGCAGCAAGGGGGGTCAAAGCGACAGCGCGTCGCCGAGCCGCGCGAACGTCACGCCACGGTCGAGCAAGCCAGGCAAGGCCCGCGCATATCCCTCGGCCGTCCCTCCCGCCGGTTGGTTGATATGGGAGATCACGACGTCCCCGCCACGCACCTTGCCGACTTCCGTAGCGACAACGCGGGCGGGAAAAGTGGCGCCGCCGTCACCGTTGACTGTGAAGTTGACCGGAGTCAACCCGAGCGCACGCGTGACGGCCGCTGCGACGTCGTCGTAGAACGCTGTTCCGGGACGAAAGAAACGCGGCGCCTTGCCGGTCATCTGCTCCATGACGGCTTGGTTGCCCATGATCTCGTCGAACACATCGGCCACGTCCGACGTCCCAGTGATGCCGTAGGCGGCCCTCCCAGTGACCGACAGCGGCGCGTGCTTGAATCCGTGGTTGGCGAGTTCGAACAAGGGATCGGACGCAAGCTCGGCCACCAGCCCGGGGTTTGCCTTGATCCAGCGCCCGTTCACGAACAAGGTCGCGGGGACGTTGAGCCTGCGCAGCGTCTGCAACATCTTTTGGTCGAACCCCGATCCTCCAGGTCCGCCGCAGGCATCGAACGTCAGGGCGGCATGCGGGGAACTGGTCCGGTTGACAACTCCTGTGACGGCGAGACCCCATTCGACGGGCTTCCGACCTGAGAATTCGGCCACGATCTGCGATTTCGACGGCGGATCCGGCGGCGCCGCCGGCCCATCAGGAAGGTTGCCAACCGCCGCAACACCGGGCGCTGGGTCAGGACTCGGGCCGGCTGGCACGGGACCGGGTGCGGGCGCCGCGGGCGGCTGGAGCGCACATGCGGACAAGGCCGTCACGGCAAGGCCCGTGGCCGCGAGAAGGAGGGACCTGCGCCCAGGCACCGGCCAGCGGCCAGCTCCGTGCACGTCCGGCAGGAATTCCCCCATGGAATCCTCTTCTATTGGGATGTGGAAAGGTCGATTTTGCCTAGAAATGCGTCAGGCAGTGGGCGGGACGTTCGACGGCGAACATCCGTTGGGCGGCCAGGGTCGCCGCCTCGCTATGCTCGCGGATCCGGCCCGCCGCAGCCAAGGTTACCGGACTGACGGCGCCAAGATAGATCGAACCCAGTTCCGTGACGTCCATGCTCAGATCGGCTTGGGTCCCGCGTTCCGCCGCCCGCACGGTGACGTGGCCGCCGTCGGACGCCAGCTCCCAGGTTCCATCGGCAAAACCAAGCCCATCACGCACCTGGAGGACGAGGCGGCCGTCGGTCCCATAGCGGCGTGCGGACAAGGCAGCGGGGACGTCCAGCACGCGCAGCCACAGCATGTCCCGGTAGTCCGACGAGGTGACGCACCGCCCGTCCACAAGGGCCCATGCGAGCGGATCGTCCACGGGCGCATCGGGCCAAGAAACCTGGTCGACGAGGTCGATGTTGCCAAGGAATTGCCATAGCTCCAGGTAGGCCTCGTCCGTCGTCGCAAGCAGGTCCACGAGTTCCACTGTGTAGGGCTTCGACTCCCACCCTGCGAACTTGTAGGAAACGTAGCCGTCGATGGTGCCGCCGGGTCCATAATGCAGGGCGCATTTGATCGCCCGGTCTTCGCCGCCGTCGCGCTTCATGGCACCGGACACGTGGTGGCGGTAGGAATCCTGGCGGACGATTGATCCCGGCGTGCTGTTGTGGACCCCTTCGAAGACCTTGGGTGCAAGGTCGAGGAGAACCCGGGGATCCGCGATTTCCACGCTGCCAACGGCGTCATGGCGCACCCGGAACTTCGGCCCTGTATCCACTTTGATGCTGCGTTCAAAGGTGGCCACTCCGAATCCGAAGCGCCCGTAAATGGAAGCTTCCGACGCTGTCAGCGCGGCCATCGCAATACCGTCGTCCTTCGCGGCGGCAAGGTCCGCGGTCATCAAGCCGCGCAGGATGCCGTTGCGCCTGTGCGTACCGCGCACGGTCACGGCCGTAATCTGCCGCGTCAAGAGTTCGCGCCCGAACCCGACGTTCAGCTTGTTGTCCAGGGTCCCGAACGTTGCCACCGGAAAATTGGGGTTGAGGGCGTGCAGGGGCGGCTCGCCGTTGACGTAGACGCCGGTCAACTCCCGGTTGTCAGCGCGGTACATCCCGAGGATCTTGTCAATGAGTTCCTCGCTTCGCCGCTCGTCATGGAATCCATGACCGACAGCCTGGAGCCACTCGGAGGCCTGGACATAATCCGGGTGGCCCTTCTCGACCGGACGAAAACGCTTGACGTTGTACTTTCCGTATGCCTCTTGGGGATCAGCCACGTGCCGAGCCTAACCAAGCAGCCCGGGGCACGCCACCACTGGAGGCGGCGTGCCCCGCGAAAAGCGCTAGTGCCCGGCTTCGTGCCAGCTGGATCCGACGCCGATCTGCACGTCGAGCGGGACGCTTAGTTGCGCTGCTGCGCCCATCTGCTCGGCAACGAGCTTTTCGACTGCTTCGCGCTCGCCCCTCGCGACCTCGAGCACGAGCTCATCGTGGACCTGCAGCAACATCCGGGACTCGAGCCCTTGGCTGGTTAGCTCCGCCGACACTCCCAACATGGCCCGCTTGATGATGTCCGCTGCCGAACCCTGGATTGGGGAGTTCAGGGCTATGCGTTCGGCGATCTCACGGTGCTGGCGGTCGGTGCTGGTGAGGTCGGGGAGATAGCGGCGGCGGCCTTCGATCGTGGCCGTATATCCATCGATGCGGGCCTGCTCAACGACTCCGCGGAGGTAGTCGCGGACAGCGCCGAACCGGTCGAAGTAGCCCTTCATGAGCGTCCGTGCTTCATCCACCGAGATTTCCAGCTGCTTGGAAAGGCCGAAGGACGTCAGTCCGTAGGCGAGGCCGTAGGACATGGCCTTAACCTTGGAGCGCATGGCGCTCGTGACGTCCTCGGGGGCAACGTTGAAGATATGCGAGCCCACATACCGGTGCAGGTCCTCGCCCTCCCTGTAGGCCTGGATGAGTCCCTCGTCGCCGGAGAGGTGCGCCATAATGCGCATTTCGATTTGCGAATAGTCTGCCGACAGCAAACACTCGTAGCCGTCGCTGACCACGAAGATGCCACGAACGCGCCGGCCTTCCTCACTCCTAACAGGGATGTTCTGCAGGTTCGGGTTGTTCGAGGAAATGCGTCCTGTCGCCGCCACGTTTTGCGCGTAGGTGGTGTGGATGCGGCCGTCCTCGGCCACCGATTTCTTCAAGGTCTCCAGCATCTGGGCAAGCTTGGCCGATTCCCGATGCGCCATGAGCTGGACGAGGAACTCATGGCCTGTCTTGTCCAGCAACGCCTTGAGCGACGCGGCGTCGGTGGTGTAGCCGGACTTGATCTTCTTGGTCTTGGGCAGTCCAAGTTCGTCGAAGAGTACGGTCTGCAGCTGCTTGGGCGAACCGAGGTTGACTTCGTGGCCGATCGCCGCGAACGCCTGCTCCTGCGCATTGTCGATGACCTTGGAGAGGTCAGCGAGTTGCTCGTTCAAGCGCTCAGTGGAAACGGCGATCCCCGAAAGCTCCATCTGGGCCAATACGCGTGCTACCGGAAGTTCCAGCGTGGTCAGCAGCGCTTCGGCCTTGCGGTCGGCGAGCTCGCTTTCGAAGTGCTTGCTGAGGGCGTGCACGACGGCGGCCTGCTGCACGAGCGCGGTGGCTGCGGCGGCGTCCGCCCCGCCACCGAGCTCAAGCTCGAGTTGCCCGGTTGGTGCAGGGGCCATGGCGAGCGTGATCCGCAAGTGGTGCTGGGCAAGCTCCGGAAGCTCGTAACTGCGCCGGTCCGGCTGGATCAGGTAGCCCGAAATGGACGTGTCATCCACTACCCCTTCCAGGGCCAGCCCGCGGTTGTGCAAGGCTTTGAGGGCAGACTTGAATTCGTGGAGGACCTTGGCTTCTTCGGGGTCCTTCAACCAATTGGCGACGACACTTTCCGCAGCGGCAGCCAGGGAGGGCAGCTCGATATACGCAGCTCCGTTTGACCGCACGATCGCGAGGGCTTCGGCGTCGTCGCCGATCCGCCCGGGGACGAGCTGCACTGCCACTGCGGCCCGACTGCCGACGCCGGCCGCGAAGAAGGCCTCGATCTCGGCGGCGTCCTGCAAAACCACGTGGTCAGGCGCGTCGATGGTTGCCGGAGGCGCCCCCACCGTATCGTCCCCATACAGCGCGAACAGCCGGGCGCGGAGTGTCTTGAATTCGAGGGTGTCGAACAGTGCCTCGACCTCCTGGCGGTCCGGGCGGGGCTCCTTGAGGTCGGCCAGGGTGACTGGAAGCTCGAGGTCGGTCAGGAGCCGGTTGAGGCGGCGGTTGCGCTTTACTGCCTCGATGTTCTCGCGGAGCGCTCCGCCGACCTTGCCGCCGATCGAATCGAGGTTCTCCAGAATCCCGTCCAGGCCCCCGTACAGCTTGATCCACTTGGCGGCCGTCTTGGGCCCGACGCCGGGGACCCCCGAAAGGTTGTCCGCGGACTCCCCCACGAGCGCGGCGAGGTCCGAGTAGCGGGACGGCGGAACGAAGTACTTTTCTTCGACCGCGGCGGCGTCCATGCGCGGTATGTTCGAAACACCCTGCTTCGGGTACAGCACAAAGACGTTGTCCGTGATCAGCTGGAAGGCATCCCGGTCCCCGGACACCAAGAGGACCTCGAAGCCCGCGGCGTCGGCCTGAGCGGCAAGGGTCGCGAGGATGTCGTCCGCCTCGTAGCCGGGCATTTTGATGGTCTTGATGTTCCAGGCCTGCATGACCTTGTCGATGAGGTCTATCTGTCCGTGGAATTCGGGCGGGGTGTCGTTGCGTCCGCCCTTGTACTCGCTGTATTCGGCCTTGCGGAACGTCGTGTCGTCGGAGACGTCGAAGGCCACAGCCACATGGGTTGGCTTCTGGTCCTTGATCAGGTTGATCAACATCGACGTGAATCCGTGCACGGCGTTGGTGTGCTGGCCGGAGGACGTGGCGAAGTTCTCGGCAGGCAGCGCATAGAAGGCCCGGAATGCCATGGAATGTCCGTCCAGGACGAGGAGCCGGGGGCGCCCGCCACCCGCCTCATCGGGAAGGCTTGCTGAAGGGTTTGGTGCCGTCACAGTGGCAGTTGACATGGATTCCGATACGGACCCGGGTGTTGCGGTTGGGGCCGGGTCCGGTTTGGTTGTTTCGCTCACAGGTGCCAGCCTAGTTGGCATGATGGACAATTTCACGCCGGACCGGTTCGCTGACGAACTCCAGGCAGCCGGGATTCCGCCGGAGCTGCACGGCTGGCTGTCCCGCTACGGCGTGGGTCCGCTCGTGGTGAAGATGGGCATTAGATTCCTTGAACTGAGCCCGGAGCGAACTGTCGCGACCATGCCAGTGGAAGGCAACACCCAAGTGGCGGGCATCCTCCACGGTGGCGCGCACGTGGTCCTCGCGGAAACCCTTGGCTCCTTCGCGGCGGCCTTGCACGCTGGAACCGGACGCCATGCGGTGGGGATCGAGGTGGGGGCCACCCATCACCGGTCTGTCGCAAGCGGCCTCGTGACGGGCACCTGCACTGCGATTCACCTGGGAGGCACCCTCACGACGCACGAAATTGTCATGACGGACGAGAAGGGGCGCAGGCTCTCGACCGCACGGATCACCAACATGATCCGCGATAACAAGCGCCGGTAGTTTCCGGTGTCTACGGCTTAACCTGGCGTTGCCGGAAACCGGTACCGCAACTCGACCGCGGCCCCGCCAAGGGTGCGGGACGAGACGAGCTCAAGTGTCGGCGTCGGGCTCTCGACCGGCAGCAGCCGCCGGCCCGAACCCAGCGCGACCGGGATCACCGTGACGATCATCTCGTGGAGCAGTCCCGCCGCAGCGAACTGGGCCACAAGATTGCCTCCGCCCACCAGCCAGACATTCTTTTCCCGCGCGTCAGCGATAAGGTCCCGGGCGAATTCCCGCACGTCGCCGCGCACGAAGGTGATATCCGCACCCTCCGGCGCGCCGTACTCGTGGTGGGTGAAGATCCAGCAGGGAATGCCGGGATAGGGCCATTTTCCAGGTTCATGGTCCAGGAGCCAGCGGTAGGTCCGGCCACCCATGACCACGCAGCCGACACCTGCCATGAAGTCTTCGTAGCCATCAGTCACTCCATCGGCGTCCTCGAACTGCAAGAGCCAGCCGAGGTCGTCGTCGTTGGTGGCAATAAAGCCGTCAAGCGACGAGGCAACGTAGTACTGGAAGTCGGCCATGGCCTCACAGTACTACTTGGTGAAGTAGGGAACGATCAGGTAGATCCCGAAAAGCACGGCGACGCCGCATGCACCGAAGCACACGTAGGCGAGCGAGCGGACCATTCCCGGAGACTTTTGCCCGGCGTCGCCCGCGATCGCCGTCAACCGGACACCGAGGGAGTACAGGACCACCAGAACCACTGCCGACAGGAGGGTTGCGCCTGCGACTTCGAACAGTTCCAACCACTTCATGCCTGGATGCCCTTACTCCTGTTTTGCTTTCGGGATTTCTTCTTCCGGAAACGCACCGCGGCGCCGGCTTCTTCGACTTCGACGGCGTTGTGGTGGCCCACGTGCGACTTGCGTGAGTAGACGAACATGAAGACGACGACGACGGTTCCAACGACCGCCGCTATGACCACGCCCGCTGTGCCGCTATCGACGAGGACCGCCGTGAGTGCGCCCACCACGGCTGCGGCGGGCAGGGTGAAAAGCCATCCGACGGCGATGCGCCCGGCCGTTCCCCAACGCACGGTGGTGCCTTTGCGGCCCAGTCCGGAGCCGATGACGGAGCCCGACGCCACCTGCGTGGTGGACAAGGCGAAGCCCAGGTGGGAAGAGGCGAGGATCGCGGCCGCCGTACTCGATTCGGCGGAGAAGCCCTGCGCGGGCTTGACCTCGGTGAGGCCGGAGCCCATGGTTCGGATGATCCGCCAGCCGCCGGCGTAGGTGCCAATGGCAATAGCAAGTGCACAGGCGCAGATCACCCAGAACTGCGGCCCGCTGCCTGTCGGCTGGGATCCGGCGGCAATGAGGACCAACGTGATGACTCCCATGGTCTTCTGCGCGTCGTTGGTGCCGTGGGAGAGCGCCACGAGGCTTGAGGTGAAGACCTGGCCGGTCCGGAATCCGCCTCGCTTTTGGGTCAGCTTATCGCCGGTCTCGGGATCGTGCCGGGAGGTCAGGGCGTAGGCGAGCCTGGTGCATACATACGCCACTCCCCCGGCGATCAGGGGCGCGAAGACCGCAGGAAGGATGACTTTCTGCAGTACGGATTCGAAATTGATCGATCGGAATCCAATGCCGACGATCGCTGCCCCGATGAGGCCACCGAAGAGGGCATGCGAAGAACTCGATGGCAGGCCCTTGAGCCAGGTGAACATGTTCCAGAGGATCGCGCCCATGAGGCCGGCGAAGATGATCTCGGGAGTGATGTGGATGCCGTCCGCGCCTTCGCGGATGATGCCCGAGGAAATGGTCTTGGCGACTTCCGTGGAAAGGAAAGCGCCTACCAGATTGAGGACGGCGGCCAAGGCCACAGCTGTCTTTGGCTTGATCGCGCCGGTAGCGATCGGCGTGGCCATCGCGTTCGCTGTGTCGTGAAAGCCATTGGTGAAGTCGAAAAATAATGCCAGCGCAATCACAAGCGCGACCATGAAGGTGATTCCCACCTGGTGCCCAATCTGCAGAGTCAACGATGCCCGGTTCCACTTCCCCGGGCCTGCCTTGCACAGCACAATTCGTCAATATTTCATCTGAACGTACTGGCGGAATTCAATATGGCGGTGTGAAACCTCTAGAATCCTACGTGCCAAGACGGGCGCGGACAAACGTCGCGTCAGCCCAGGAACGCGCGTACTGCCGCCATATCGGCGCGACGCAGCCCCTTCCGGGGATCCGGGGAGATACACAACACACGGGCCCCAAGGAATTCGGCCCAGGAACGGGCGGGCGCCTCGAAGTCCAGCTGGTCGTCCATCCAGACGAGGCGTTCGGCCCCGGAGTCCTGGACGTCCCGCTGCACCGCATCGAACTTCCACCACTCGGCGGACTGGTCCCAGCCTTCGCTTGAGAGGACCGGCCAGTGCTCGCCGCGAAGGCCTATGGCCGGACACAGGAGTCCGGGCGCCAACTGCTGCCAGGTCGTCAACCACACAAACCTGGCGGCGGGATGCAGCGCGAGCTCGTTGAGCTCGTCGACGAGCTCGGCGGCATACATAACGTCAAGGATTCCAGCGTCGGCGATCTTCCACTCAGTACCCCAGTCGGTAGTACCCATGGGTCCAAAAGGATTCACGACGCCGTCGACGTCCAGATACAGCGATACGACACTCATGCGCCCCCCTCCCGGACGTGGTGACAAGGCAAGCGTAAGGCAAATGCCCGGCAGATTAGATTCATTATCTTGACGCTCGTCACATTGATGTTATCCTCGAAGCATGCAAAATGAGTCAGCACGCAGCGTCAGGAAACTCGAGGATTCGGTCCGAACCGACTTCAGCCAGGCCATGTCCTACGGTGGCTACCTTGACCTCGACCGCCTACTCTCAGCCCAGCATCCGCTGAGCACGCCTGAACACCACGACGAAATGCTGTTCATCATCCAGCACCAAACCAGCGAGCTCTGGCTCAAGCTGATCCTGCACGAGCTCCTTGAGGCGCGGAGGCTCCTCGACCAGGACAACCTCGGTAAGGCCCTCAAATGCATCGCGCGCGTGAAGGCGATCCAGCGGACCATGACCGAGCAATGGTCCGTGCTGGGAACGCTCACCCCGCGGGAATATTCGGAGTTCCGCAACTTCCTCGGTAGCTCGTCAGGATTCCAGTCCTACCAATACAGGGGCGTTGAGTTCCTGCTGGGCAACAAGAACCGCGACATGCTCCGCGTCTTCGAAAGCGATCCCGGGGCGCACGAACAACTCAGTTCCCTCCTTGCGCAGCCGACCCTCTACGACGCCTTCCTGTCGATGCTGGCGAGGGCCGGGTACACAGTTCCCGCCGAGGTCCTGGAGCGCGACAAGAGCGAGCCGTGGTCGTTCCGGAAGGATCTCGTCCCGGTATTCCGGGAGATTTACGAATCGGACGCCACTCCATGGGGCTTCTACGAAGCATGCGAGGACTTGGTGGATATCGAGGACAACTTCCACGCGTGGCGTTTCCGCCATCTGCGCACGGTCCAACGCACCATCGGATTCAAGGTGGGCACCGGCGGCTCCTCGGGCGTCGACTTCCTCAAGCGCGCACTGGACCTCACATTCTTCCCCGAGCTCTACGCCGTCCGTACCGAGATCGGCAACTGAACCACCGCCAACATTCCACGAGGAGAGCAATGAGCACCACAACGCAACGGCCGACGTCCGCCGAGCTTGACGCCGCCGATCCCCTCGCCGCACAGCGCGAGGCCTTCTTCACTCCCGGCGAGGGCCAACTCGCCGCCTACCTCGACGGCAACTCCCTCGGCCGGCCGCTCAAGGCGACGGTGGAGACTTTGGCGTCCTTCGTCCAGGACGCATGGGGAAGCCGCCTCATCCGGGGCTGGGATGAGCAATGGATGGACGAACCGACGTCGGTAGGCGATCGGATCGGCGCCGTCACGCTCGGGGCCGCCGCGGGCCAGGTCATGGTGGGCGACTCCACGTCCGTGCTGCTCTACAAGCTCATCCGCGCAGCCGTGGACGCCGCTCCGGAGCGCGACGAGATCGTCGTGGACCGCGACAATTTCCCCACCGACCGCTTCATCATCGAAGGCATTGCCGCCGATAAGGGCCTCACGATCAAGTGGGTCGCCTCCAACCCCGCCAGCGGAGTACGGACCGAGGACCTTGCGGGACTGCTCGGCGCGCGGACCGCCGCCGTCGTCCTTAGCCACGTCGCCTACCGCTCGGGGTATCTGGCGGACGCGCCGGCGATCACCAGGCTCGTCAAAGATGCCGGAGCCCTCATGCTGTGGGACCTGTGCCACTCCGTCGGTTCGGTTCCGCTTGAGCTCGATGCGTGGGGCGTCGACCTCGCCGTCGGGTGCACGTACAAGTACCTCAACGGCGGCCCGGGCTCCCCTGCCTTCGCCTATGTGAACGCGTCCCTGCAGGATCGGCTGCAACAACCGATCTGGGGCTGGATGGGTGCTGACAACCCCTTCGGCATGACGGCAAGCTACGCACCCGCGGAAGGAATTCGCCGCTTCATCACGGGTACACCGCCCGTCCTGGCGATGCAGCCGCTTAAGGACATGGTGGAGCTGATTGCCTCCGTTGGCATGCAGGCCGTTCGGGAAAAGTCCGTCAAGCTCACCGAGCATGCGATTGCCTTGGCAGAGGAAATGCTCGTCCCCCTCGGCGCGGAGATCGTCAGCCCGCGTGACACCGCCGAGCGCGGCTCGCATGTCACCGTGGACCATCCCCACTTCGGCGAGGTCACCCAACGGCTGTGGGAGCAAGGGATCATTCCCGATTTCCGTCCTCCGCACGGCCTTCGGATCGGCTTGTCACCCCTAAGCACCAGCTATGCGGAAGTCGAGCTCGGCGTGGCAGGCATCCGCGACGCCCTCGCCGAACTCTTGTGAGCGCCGTCCTTGACGACATGGACTCCCGGCCGGGGAGCACCACGTCCTTGCTGCGGACGGTCATTGGCCTGTACCTGCGTGACACAGGCGGCTGGATGTCCACCAAGGGTCTCATCGCACTCATGGAAGCGCTGGACACCCCCGCCCCTGTGACCCGGACTGCGTTGTCCCGCTTGAAGAAGAAAGGCATCGTGATCCCGCAGCCCCGTGACGGGATCCCAGGCTTCGTGATCACCGACGGCGCCGCGGCCATGCTCGCCCGCGGCGACCGCCGGATCTTTAACCCGCGGCTCATGGCGTCCGAAGACAATTGGTGCCTCGTATCGTTTTCGATTCCCGAAAGCGAGCGGGAAAAACGGCATCAATTGCGCCGACGGCTGCACTGGATCGGCTGCGGAACCGTGGCGGCAGGCTTGTGGATCTGCCCGGATTACCTGCGGGACGAAGTGGAGGAAATCCTGGAGGACCTGGAGTTACGCACCATGGCAACAGTCTTCGTGACGGGCACTCCTTTGGTGCGCGGGAGCCTCCATGAGGCCGCGGCCGGCTGGTGGGACCTGGACGCGGTGGCGGAACTGCACCGCGAGTTCGTTCAAGCCTGGGGCGATGTCGACGACGGTTCGGTATCGGGCGGCGGCCATGCTGGAGGCGGCGATTCCCCGCCGTCGTCCGCCGATACCTTTTCCAAATACGTCCGGGGGATCGACCGCTGGCGGATCATCCCTTACCTCGATCCGGGCCTTCCCCCGGAATATCTTCCGAAGGACTGGCCCGGAAAGGCAGGCATCGCCCTGTTCCATCACATCAGAAGGAGCTATTCGGCACCGAGCGCCGAATTCGTACGCAAAGTGTTGGCGGAGGAGGAACGGCTCGGCAACCCGTGATCGTGCGATGCACCAGGAGTACGCTGGAAGCATGACCTCCGTCGTGGCCGCCTGGGCTCCCGACGGCCGGTTGGGAGGTTGCCATGACCCGTAGTTCGATGCGTTGGTTGCCGGCCGCGTTGGTTCCGGTGGCCATTGCCGGCGCCGCGTTGGTTGGTTCATACCAAGCCGGAGCCGTCACGGCCTTGCCGCAGAAGTCGGCCGCGGACATCATCGCGATGGTCGCGCGCTCGGATGTCCGCGCTTTGTCCGGAACCTTGAGCCAGACCTCCGATCTGGGACTCCCGCAACTCCCCTCGGCAGGGCCCTTCCCTTCAACCGGGAGCACCAGCCAAGGCGCGGCTGCCGCGATTGAGCTGCTCGGAACCTCGCACACGGCCCGGGTCTACCTCGACGGCCCCTCCAAGGCCAGGTTCCAGGTGATGGACACCCTCGCGGAGCGTGACGTCGTCCGCAACGGGAACGAACTTTGGCTCTACAGCTCGAAGGAAAACACGGCAACCCACCTGACGTTGCCCCCGGAGCCCGGCACCGGAACCCACGCCCCTGCCAAGCATGCGACGAACACACCAGGCGCCACGACCCCCGAGGCCCTGGCGCAGCGGTTCCTTGCCGCCGTCGACCCCAGCACCGAAGTAACCGTTGGTGAAGCGACGACGCTGGCAGGGCGCACGGCATACGAGTTGGTCCTCAAGCCACGCAGTGCCGGAACTTTGGTCGATTCCGTGAGCATCGCCGTCGATTCCGTCACCGGGCTTCCCCTCGGCATCGACGTGCAGGCCCGCGGACAAACCGCACCGGCGTTTTCGCTCGCGTTCAGTGCGGTGAACCTGTCGGCCCCGGATGCTTCCCTGTTCAATTTCACGCCGCCGCCCGGTGCCGCCGTGCAACAGAAAGCAATTCCGCAAATGCCTGCCATGCCGTCCAAGGAACAAGCTGGCAAGCATCCGACAGTGACCGGGCCGACGGTCACTGGCAGCGGATGGGATGCCGTCGCCAGCTTCCCCGCGGGAACCCTTCCGGCCGACGTGCGGGCGACGCCCGCGCTGACCCAGGTAACCCAGGCTGTCCCGGGCGGCCGGGCGTTGACCACTAGCTTGGTGACGGTCCTGATGCTCGACGACGGCCGGGTGTTCGCCGGCATGGTGCCCCTCGATCGGCTACAGGCCGCGGCCGCCCACCAATGATCGAGGCCTCCGCGCCAGCCGCTGAACTGGCCATAGAAACCGGTGGCCTCAGCAAGCGCTTCGGCCACCGGCTCGCTGTCGACTCAGTCGACCTGGCCGTTCCAAGGGGTTCCGTCTTCGGTTTCCTCGGGCCCAACGGCTCGGGCAAGACAACCACGATCCGCCTGCTTTTGGGCTTGGCAAGCGCCACGAGCGGAGGAATTCGGGTCCTCGGCGAGGCAATGCCGGCCGGCCTGGCAGCCGTCCTGCCCGACGTCGGCGCCCTGGTTGAGGGACCGGCCTTCTACCCTTTCCTCTCCGGCGCGGGGAACCTTCACCGGCTCGACGCCGCAGACCGGCACGCATCGGGAAGGACCCGCGCCGCCCGCGTCGATGAAGCCCTGGAACGCGTGGGGTTGTCGCACGCCGCCGGCAAGAAGGTCCGCGCCTACTCCCTCGGGATGAAACAGCGCCTCGGGATCGCAGGCGCCCTCCTGCGCCCCAGGGAATTGCTCGTGCTGGACGAGCCCACCAACGGCCTCGATCCCCAAGGAACGCGGGAAGTGCGCAGCCTGGTACGATCGCTTGCCGCCGGCGGCACCACCGTATTCGTCTCGAGCCACCTGCTCGCCGAGGTGGACCAAATGTGCACCCACGTCGGTGTCATGAGCGTCGGCAAGCTCGTGGCGCAAGGAACCCTCCAGGACCTCCGGGCCGCCGGGACGTCCACGATCACCCTCCACACTCCGGATATCGCCACCGCCGCCCGGGTCCTTGTGGGCCTTGGCCTCCAGCCGGAACCCTCAGGGCCGGAACGTCCAGGGACCCTGCAGGGTTCCAACCACGGCGGCCTGGTCAGCACGAGCCCGCCGGGCCACGAGCTTGCGCCAGAGGATATAGTGGCGGCCCTGGTCGCGGCGGGCGTCCGGGTGAGGGGATTCGGCGTGGAGAACGCGAGCCTGGAAGATCGATTCGTGTCCCTGACAGGTGAGGGGTTCGACGTTGCAGGCTGAAGCCGTGGACGAAACGAGCAAGAACCGGGACCGTGGTTCCTGGGCCCTCATGGCTTCGGAGCTGTCGGTGCTGTTCCGGCGGTTGCGGACCTGGGCAATGTTGCTTGCCCTCGCAGCCATCCCCGTCCTCATCGCCGCCGCCGTCAAGCTGAGTGCCCATCCCGTGGCGCCTGGCCGGGGTCCGCCTTTCCTGGACCGCATCACCCAGAACGGGCTTTTCGTGGGGATGACCGCGCTCCTCGTGTCCGTGCCGCTCTTCCTGCCCCTGACAATCGGCGTGGTTGCGGGCGACACGATCGCTGGAGAAGCGAACCTGGGCACCCTTCGGTACCTGCTCGTCGCGCCCGTGGGGCGCATCCGGCTACTGCTCATCAAATACGCAGCCGCCGCGGTGTTCTGCTTCGCTGCTACGGTAACCGTCGCCGCCGTCGGCGCGCTGGCCGGCGTGGCGCTTTTCCCCGTGGGTCCGGTGACGCTGCTCTCGGGAGACACGATCGACGTCGGCGAGTCCCTGGTACGGTCGTTGCTGATCTCCGCGTATATTGCCGTGTCGTTGCTGGGGCTCTCGGCCATCGGCCTGGCAATTTCCACCTTCACGGACATCCCCGTCGGAGCGATGGCGGCAACCGTCGTGCTGTCCGTGGTGTCCCAAGTGGCGGACAACCTGCCACAACTCGAATGGCTGCACCCCTGGCTCTTCAGCCACTACTGGCTGGGCTTCGCCGATCTGTTGCGGCAACCCATTTCGTGGACCACATTTGGCGAGAACGCCTTGTTGCAAGCCGGTTACATCGTGGCGGCCGGCGCATTGGCCTATGGCCGGTTCACGAGCAAGGACGTCTTGTCCTGAACGCGGCCCCGCCATGCGCACGGGCCCGCCTCGGGGCCGGGCCTGCCGTAAGCTCAATGCATGGCGAGATTCTTCGATGTCCACCCCAAGGACCCCCAACCGCGCGCAATCGCCCAGATAGTCAACATGGTGCGGTCCGGTGGGCTGATCGCCTACCCCACGGATTCCTGCTATGCGCTTGGCGCCCAACTCGGCAACAAGGAGGCGTTGGACAGGATCCGCCAAATCCGCCGCCTCGACGACAAACACCACTTCACCCTGGTCTGCAAGGACTTCGCGCAGCTCGGCCAGTTCGTCATGATCGACAACGACGTGTTTCGGAGCATCAAGGCCGTTACGCCCGGAAGCTACACGTTCATCCTTCCGGCCACCAAGGAAGTTCCGCGCAGGCTCCTGCACCCCAAGAAGAAAACGGTGGGCGTCCGGATCCCGGACCACACTTTCGTCCAGGCCTTGCTCGCCGAATTGGGCGAGCCGCTGCTGTCCAGCACGTTGCTGCTCCCTGACGAAGAGGAACCCCTGACCCAGGGCTGGGAGATCAAGGAGAGGCTGGACAACCTGGTTGACGCAGTGGTCGATTCCGGCGATTGCGGCGCCGAACCAACAACCGTGGTGGACTTCTCCAGCGGCACGGCTGAGGTTGTCCGTCACGGCACCGGCGATCCCTCTCGCTTCGAGTAAGCCCATGGCAAGCAGCGAGTCGATCACCATCGAGGTGGAGGGGACCAGGGTTTCCGGCCTTTACGCCCGGCCCGCCGATGCCTTCACGACCCTCACCATTGCCCATGGAGCCGGAGCCGGGATGGAGCACCCATTCCTGACCGGCCTCGCCGACGCGTTGAACGACGACGGCGTAGCCACCTTGCGCTTCAACTTCCCCTACCGGGAAGCCGGCAGGAAATTCCCCGACCGCGCCCCGCTCGCGATCGCGACCTGGCGGGCAGCCATGGAAGCGGCAGCAGAACGTTCGGCCGGCGAGCCTTTGTGGGCGGCCGGCAAATCCTTTGGCGGCCGCATGGCGTCCATGGCGGTGGCTGAGGGCATGCCCGCCGCAGGGCTCGTCTATCTCGGCTACCCGCTGCATCCTCCGGGAAAGCCCGAAAAGCTCCGCGACGAGCACCTCTATGGGCTCACGCTTCCCATGCTTTTCCTGCAGGGAACCCGCGACACCTTTGCTACCCCTGAACTGCTGGAAGGCGTCGCCTCCAGGATCGGTTCCAATGCAACCATCGAATGGTGGGAAGGGGGCGACCACTCCTTTGCCCGCGTTGGAGTGAAGCAGGGCGCCGCCGAAGTGGGCGCATCCTTGGCGGCGACGGTGTCAGCCTTCCTGCGGAAGAACGGCTGAAGCGGGTACCCGGACTCTACCTTGTCCTTCGTTGCGTTCAATTCTTGGTTGCGGCAACGGAGATGTTCGGCGGCAACGGCTCGTGTCGGAGGTATTCCCTGCGGAATCGTCCGTTTCCGGCCGTGAGCCCCCGGAGAACGATGGCGTACCGCAGCAGCTCCTGTTCGGGAACTTCCGCGCTGATTTCGGTATTCTCCCCGCCCACCGACGTCGTTCCCGTGACCCGGCCCCGCCGCGAGGACAAATCGCTCATCACAGCACCCACGTGCTCGTCCGGGACGAGGACTGTCACCGCCGAGATTGGTTCAAGGAGCTGGATGCTGCTCGCCGCGGCGGCTTCACGCAGTGCCAGCGCCCCCGCCGCTTGGAAGGCCGCATCCGAGGAATCGACGCTGTGTGTCTTGCCGCCCACCAGCGTCACCCTGATGTCGACCACGGGGAAGCCTGCCCGGACGCCCTTGTTCATCTGTGCCCGGACGCCTTTCTCCACCGACACCACATAGGTTCCCGGGATGACCCCGCCAATAATCTTGTCCACGAACTCGAAGCCTGCGCCGCGTTCCAAGGGCTCGACCTCGATATCGCAGATTGCGTATTGGCCATGCCCACCCGATTGCTTGACATAGCGCCCATGCCCTGCGGCCTGGGCAGCAAACGTTTCCCGCAGCGGCGTGATGACGTCGACGGTCTGCAGCTTGACGCCTTGTTCGCGCAGCTTGTCCAGCACAGCGTCCGCATGCGCTTCCCCCATGCACCACAAGACCAACTGATGCGTTTCGGCGTTTCGCTCGACCCTCAGTGTCGGGTCCCCGGCCGCCACCTTGCCCAAGCTCTTCGCCAAGGCGTCTTCGTCGCCATGGGAGGCCGCTTCGATCGCTACTGGCATCAACGGCTCGGGCATGTCCCAAGTCTCCATGAGCAAGGGAGCCTCGCGCGCGGAAACCGTATCCCCTGTCTCGGCGCTCGCCACTTTCGCCAAGGCACAAATATCGCCCGCCACCGCAAATGGAACGGGCCGAAGAGTGGATCCCAAGGGCGAGTAGAGGTGCGTGATCCGCTCGTCGCTGTCGTGGTCGGGATGTCCGCGTTCGGCCAAGCCATGGCCGCCGACGTGCACGGCGGCGTCCTCGCGGAGGGTACCCGAGAACAAGCGAACGAGGCAGACCCGCCCCAGGAAAGGGTCCACAGTAGTCCGAACCACTTCACCGAGCAAGGGACCGGCAGGATCGCACCTGGGGGGCGGTACAGCCGCTCCCCCCAGGTCGGTGACCGGCGGAAGCTGCCGTTCCAGTGGCGAAGGGAATGCCTGGGCCAGGACTTCCAACAGTTCCGCCGTACCCAGGCCCGTCACCGAGGACGTGGCAAGCACCGGGAAAAACGTCCCCCGGACGATGGCCGTCTCCAAGTCTTCGACCAGGGTTTCGACGGCGATGTCCTCGCCACCGAGATACCGGTCCATGAGGGTCTCGTCTTCGCTCTCGGAAATGATCCCCTCGATGAGCTCACCCCGAGCCCCTTCCGCGGAAGCCAATTCCTCCGCGTCGGCCGCCCTTTTGCCGGGATGCGGATCACCCTCCGTGTACTCCGAGACCGAACCGGACAGCAATCCGAGCAGGCCCGTCACGGCGCCGTCTTGACGGAGGGGCAGGTGGAGGGGCAGGACAGAGTCGCCAAAGGCGTGCCTGCATTCGGCAAGGACCGCTTCGTAATCCGCGCGCGGATGGTCCAGGCGGCTGATCACGACCGCCCGCGGCATGCCCACGCGCTCGCACTCCCCCCACAGGGCAATCGTCCCGGCGTCGACCCCATCGACGGCCGAAACCACGAACAACGCAGCGTCGGCGGCACGCAGTCCTGCGCGCAGTTCGCCCGTGAAATCGGCGTAGCCGGGAGTGTCGAGAAGGTTTACCTTCACGTCGTCGAGCATGAGCGGCGCTGCTGACAGCCCGGTGGACCGCTGTTGGTGGATGGCCGTGGCGTCCGAATCGCCCACGGTGGTGCCCTCGACAATCGAACCCATCCTGGATACGACGCCGGCGGCGTAGAGCAGGGATTCGAGCAGCATCGTCTTTCCTGCGCCTGATCGGCCGACCAAGGCCACGTTGCGGATGTTCTCCGGCCGATCACTTGGCGCCGCGGAGGCGTCAGCCCGTCGAAGATCGGGATTGGCCCGGTTCGGCCCCTTCACCGACATAAGCACCTCCTGGAGTCGCGTTGCTAACCGATTCCACACCCTGGGACGGCGGACGGCAAGAGGGCACGCTATGTGAGCATGCCCCACAACAGACGAACGGCGAAGAGAGAGCAGCCCCCGATCACGGCCGCGAACGCCGAGAGCCAGACGAACGGTGCCATTCCGGTGCCGCGGCCCAGGATGTACGCGTCGGAGGACGCGAGCCGGCTCCGGTGGGTGGTGTGGACCGAGGCAACCTTGAACCAGTCCCGAATCGCGCCGACTTCCAAGGCAATCCCGAGCCCGAGCACCACATGGACGATCGTGGACGGGCTGGCGAACATGACCAGGAGCTGGGCAATCGCCGCACTGCACAGCGCGACAAAGATCCCCGTGAAGTTGCGGAGGAAGATCAGCGCGAGCAGCAGCACGAGGGCGCCGATCGACATCGCGGCACCGGCGCGGCCCGCGGACACGGCCCAAATGAGGGACACGCCCACCACGGCGGGGCTCGGATAGCCCCAGAACCCGGACCAGGTCGCCCCGAACCTGCCGCGGCCGCTGCTGAGCAGCTGCCCGGAATGGTCCAGCCCGATCCGGAGTCCGTGGACCACCCTCCCGGTCATCAAGGCGGCGAAGGCGTGGCCCAATTCGTGGACGAACGTCACATAAAGGCCGAACCAGCGCCATGTCAGCCTTGGAATGCTCAAGAGGATCGCCGCCGCGAGCACCCCAAGGACCACGGGCGCCGCAATATCCGGAACCTCGGTGGTCGTGAATCCTTTCAGGACGGCGTGCCACCAATCGCCGGCAAGATCAAGGGCTTGTACTTCCATGTTCTTCACCGTGGCATCCTAGGCAAAAAGCCTGTGAACTCCCCACCACCGCCGCAGCTGGTGTCACATTCTCCGCTTGGTGTGCGCCGTCGCAAGGGCCGTCCAGGGGTCTTCCGGCCATGGATGCTTCGGGTAGCGGCCCCGCATTTCTGCCCGGACCTGGGCGTATGGTCCGGACCAAAACGAAGCGAGGTCGTCCGTTACCGCCAAGGGCCGCTTTGCCGGCGATAGCAAATGGAACTGAACCGGCACCCTGCCAAGCACCAGCCTCGGCGTCTCAGCCAAACCGAAGCACTCCTGGAGCTTGACGGCCACGACAGGGCGGCCGCAATCGTCGTCGACTTCCGGGTAATTGAGCCGGATGCGCGAACCGCTCGGCACCTCAAGCCATTCAGGAACGAGCTCTCCCAAGCGGCCCGCCTCGGGCCACGGCAGCAGCCTCCCCAAGGGCTCAGCCAAGTCGATTCTGTTCGTCGGCACGCCCTCAGCCAACGCGTCAAGCTCCGGAGCGAGCCACTCGTCGAGCCGGGAAAGCAACGCCCGCTCGGAGACATCGGGCCATGCTCCGCCCAGCTCCCGGTGCAACAAGGCCAGTCGGCGGCGCAAAGCGTCGGCCGCCGTCGACCATCCAATAACTCCGAGTCCGTCCCGTTCCAAGGAACGGGCCACCGCCGCATGCCCTTCCTCCCGCGAGGGCCTGACAGGCGTGGACGAAAGCACAATGGCTCCCAGCCGCCGTTCCCGCCGGGCCGTCACCCGCCCTTGGCTAAACCCTGCCTCCACCGAGTCGGTCAGGAGGTGCCGGGCGGCCGCTTCCGCCAGTTCCTGCGTCAATGGCGCCGCCGAGCGAATGAGGGCGCCTGTGCCCGCCGCATCCCTCCCGTTCGCTCGCGACACTTCCGCCACCGCCAGCCATTCGTGCCCGGTGAGCGTGCTTCCAGCGGGGAGGCCTCCGCGGGTGCCGGATGCCAGGAGATAGCGTTCAGGTCCCGCGCCCGGGACACGGCGGGCCACGCGGTCGGGAAATGCAAGGGCGACGACGAAGCCGAGCGCCTCACCGGAACCGGCCGTGGCTGCGACGACGGACGGTACGACGCCGGACGCCTCCTTGCGCGCGATTCCCTCCAATCGTCGTGCCTCCTCCGCCCACCGCCGGCCAGCGGTGTCCCTGCCGTCCCGCAAGCCTCCGACGAGCCGGACGAGGTCGGCGCCCGGAGCGCGCTGGTCCCCCGCCACGACGGCGACGGCGTCCGCAGCCGTTCGGTATCCGACCGTGGCCGCACCGTCCAGAAGCGCACGGGCCAGGCGGGGATCGGCGGGAATCCGCACGAGGATCTTTCCCAAGTCCGTGGGAAGTCCGTCTTCATCAATGGCGCCGAGTTCGCGGAGGACTTCCATGGCGTCGTCCATCGCCGCCTGGGGCGGCGCATCCGGAAGAGCGAGCCCCCTACCTCCGGGTGAACCCCAGCAGGCAAGGACCAGCGCCGCGCCTGCCAGGTCCGCGGACGCGATCTCCGGCGCGGCGTGGGCCGGAGCGGCAGCGTAGGTCCGCTGATCGTAACAGCGGACCACCCTGCCTGGTCCCTGTCGTGCCGCGCGCCCGGCCCGCTGCTCCGCGGACGCCCTAGAGCAGGAGACGGTGACCAGGCCGGACATACCACGGTTGGAGTCGCGCCTCACTTCACGGGACAGCCCGGCGTCGATAACCAGCTTGACCCCTGGGACCGTGAGGGACGATTCCGCCAAGGCCGTGGACACGATCATCCGCGGAGAGCCTCCGGATTGCCTCCCGGATACCGCCCGGTCCTGTTCTTTGGGATCGGCCTGCCCGTGCAGCTCCAGCACATCCGCCGCGACCCGGGCCCGCAGCCGGGCTGCGACATAGGACACTTCAAAGGCACCGGGCAGGAAGATCAAAGCATCGACTCCGGGATCGCTTGCGAGGGCTTCCACGTGGGAAGCTGCCGCTGTGTCCGCTACATGGTCCAGGAAGGACCGTGTCACGCCCCGTTCGTCCAGGCGCCGCGTTGCCGGCGGAACCCAGTCGATCGCCAACGGATGGAGCGCGGATGGGCAGTCGACGACCGGAACGGGCACGCCGCCGTCGTGCTTTCCGTCCCGTTTTTCTGCGAGGGCGGCATTCCCCAGCAAGGCGGCGAAGCGCGGGGCATCCAGGGTTGCGGACATGGCAACGAGCGGCAGGTCGTCCCGCAGCTCGCGGACCTCGGCGAGCATTCCGAGCAACAGGTCCGTTTCGAGTCCCCGTTCGTGGACTTCGTCGAGGACCACTGCACTGGTGGTTTCCAAGCCGGGATCAGCAAGGAGCCGGCGCAGGAGGATTCCCGGCGTGACGAATTCGATGAGAGTCCCGCCCGACGTCGTGCTTTCGCCGCGCACCGTATAGCCGATGCGTTCCCCCGGCAGGCTGCCATCGAGCGCTGCGAGGCGCCGCGCGGCGGAACGCACGGCAACCCGCCGCGGTTGGGTCACCACCACCCGGGGAGGATGGCCGGGTTTTGCGGTAGCCGCGACGATATTGGCAAGGAGGGGCGGAACAAGCGTCGTTTTACCGGTCCCGGGAGGCGCTTGTACGACGGCGGCTCCAGCCTCGCGCTGCGGGCCGAGGACCTGCACACCGAGGACCCGGGCGAGTTCGCCCAGCGAGTCCGCGAAAACGAGTCCCGCGCCAATCGCCTTGAGGTCGAAGGGCCGGGGCGGGAAGCTTTCGGAATTCACCCATCCATTGTGCATAGAGGATTGCCGGGAACGATGGACTGGCTACCGGATCGGGAGGAGGATTAAAGGGCAGTCGCTAGAAGGAGGTCAGTGATGTGCTACGGGTACTACAAGGATTTCGGTCGGGACACCAGGAAAGATGCCACGAAGGAAACCGAGGAACGCCCTGAGCCGAAGGTTGACGCGAAGGAATCCATGTTCTGGGCCTTCCCGCGCCGGCACCGTGAGTTCAGGAACGATCCGGAGCCGGTAATCGACCGGACCCGCGAAAGGGTCTAGCTGAAATCGGTGTAGTTCAATAACCAAAAGGGACGTCCCCAGGGGCGTTCCTTTTCGTTGCCGGTAGCCTGTTAACACCGACGACGCGGCAGAAGGAGGAATACGATGACCGAGCCCCTTCGGGGCCGTGCCGTGACCTTCGCGCTCCGACTTGGCCTGCTGGCCGCGCTGGTGTCGATCGTCGCCGGAATCCTTGGAATGCACGTCATGGGGAGCGGTCACGATTCGCACGCGCCTGTCGCCGTGCCCGTTTCACTCACCGAGTCCGCTTCGTGCAGCTGCCCCGAAGTCTGTAGCTCGATGTCCGATATGGGCATCGCCTGTGTTCCGGCAGCCGCCCACAACACACTCGCCGCTCCGCTGCCCGGGAAGCCGCCATATTCGACAGGCGCCGTCAGCCCATCCGGTGTTTCCATCACCGGCTATTCCCACCGTCCGGATAGTCCTTCGCCGGGCGATCTCTGCATTAGCCGCACGTAAACGCGCACAAGCACCGGGCGAAAGACCACGGTGCAACAGACTTCGCCTACCTAAAATTCATCTTCGAAGGACCCACATCATGAATAAGACAATGACCTTGGCCACCGCGGCCATCGTTGCTTCAACCTGTGTACTCGTTGGCTGCTCTGCCGGGACCGGAGGCGGCGGGATGGCGGATATGAACCACGGAACTGCTTCGGCATCCGCGTCCGCTTCAGCTTCCGCTTCGGCCGGGCAGGTTGCCCGGGAGCACAACGCGGCGGACGCCATGTTCGCGCAGATGATGATTCCGCATCACTCCCAGGCCGTTGAGATGAGCGACGCAGTACTCGCCAAGAAGGACATCCCTGCCCCCGTGACTGCGCTCGCCGGACGAATCAAGGCAGCACAAGGCCCGGAGATCGCGAGAATGACTGGCTGGCTGAAGGAATGGAACGAACCCGCCGAGATGTCCAGTGGCCACGCGATGGGCGGGATGATCGGTGATAAGGAAATGAAAGCCCTCGTCGCCTCGGAGGGCCGGGAAGCGGCGAGGCTGTTCTTGACCCAGATGATCGCCCACCATGAAGGAGCCGTCACCATGGCGAAGCAAGAAAGCAGGGAGGGCAAGAATGGCGACGCAGTTGCATTAGGCAGGAACATCGTGTCGTCCCAGGAAGCCGAAATCCGCGAAATGAACGAGCTCTTGGGCACCCTCTAACCGTAATGAGGGAGGCCCTGCCAATACCCCTACCAGCAGGGTCTCCCTCGCCTCCGGCTCCCCGTGCTTGGATGGACAGTGTTGCCCTGGAACCCAGAGGCAACCCGCCCCCAAAGGGCGATCGCGGCCGACACCGCGAACACCAATCCTCCGTCTACAAGCAGGAGAAACATTGCTTACCGTCAACGCATTTGCCGCTCCGTCCGCCACCGAGGCCCTCGTCCCGACCACCATCGAGCGCCGCGACGTAGGCCCGCACGATGTCCTCATTGAGATCAAGTACGCAGGCATTTGCCACCCATCTATGGCGCCGTAGACCGTGATGGAACCATCACCCAGGGCGGCTACTCCACGCACGTCGTCGTAGTAGATGACTTCGTCGTCCGGATCCCGGACGGACTCGAACTCGATGTCGCGGCTCCCTTGCTCTGCGCGGGCATCACCACCTACTCCCCGCTGCGGCACTGGAGTGCCGGCCCTGGCAAGAAGGTCGCCGTGATCGGACTTGGCGGACTTGGGCACATGGCTGTGAAGCTGGCCCACGCCATGGGAGCCGACGTCACTGTCCTGTCCCAATCCCTGAAAAAGCAGGAAGACGGGCTCCGGCTGGGTGCCGACCAATACTTTGCCACGTCGGACCCGGCCACCTTCGAACAGCTTGCCGGAACGTTCGACCTGATCATCAATACCGTCAGCGCATCGATCGACATCAGCTCCTACCTCCAGTTGCTGGCTCTCGACGGGTCCTTGGTGAACGTGGGGGCGCCTGCCGATCCCCTCCCGGTCAACGTGTTCTCGCTGATCACAGGCCGGCGCTCCTTCGCGGGATCCGCGATCGGTGGTATCCGCGAGACCCAGGAAATGCTCGACTTCTGCGCTGAGCACGGACTCGGCGCGGAGATCGAGGTCATCCCGGCCGAGAAGATCAACGAGGCCTACGAACGCGTACTGGCCTCCGATGTCCGCTACCGCTTCGTGATCGATACCGCCACGCTGGCATAAGGGTTTCCCTTCCGGGCGAAAGTCCCTGCCGGGCGCACTCATTGCGCCCGGCAGGACTTTTTATTTCCGTCCCAGTATCGTTTGTGCTCATGAAGGCAGCGCAATGAACAAGAACCGGCTCGAGGCATTCAGCGACGGTGTCCTCGCCATCGTCATCACCATCATGGTGCTTGAACTGCGTATTCCCGCAGAGCCCAGCTGGCCGGGACTGCTCACGGTCCTCCCCACCTTCCTCAGCTACCTCCTTAGCTTCGTTTTCGTGGGAATCTACTGGAACAACCACCACCACCTGATCCATCTAGCCGACAGGGTCAACGGAGGCATCCTCTGGGCGAACCTGCACCTGCTCTTTTGGCTTTCGCTTTTCCCGTTCAGCACGCGCTGGATGGACGAAACAGGCTTCGTTGAAGTCCCCGTGCTCGCGTATGGATTCAACCTGCTTTGCGCCGCGGTCGCCTACTTCGTCCTGGTGCGCTTGCTGATCCGCCAGCAGGGCAGGCAAGGCCCGCTCGCAAGGGCAATCGGCAAGGACTGGAAAGGCAAAGCCTCGCCGATCATCTACGTTGCAGGCCTTGGCCTCTGCTTCGTGCATCCATTGTTGGCGGTTGGGGCTTACACGGGTGTCGCGCTGCTCTGGCTCGTCCCCGACCGGCGGGTCGAGCATTTTGTGATCCGGGCACACGAGGACCACACTGCGGCAGGCTGAGTAGTGGGAACTGATTCGGAACCTTCAGTAACAGGCATATCAACAAGGAGTTTCGCATGGGCAACGAGCAGCTGATCATCATCGGATCCGGACCCGCCGGATACACCGCCGCGGTCTACGCGGCCCGGGCGGGATTGAGTCCGCTTGTGCTTGCCGGATCGGTGACCGCGGGTGGTGCGCTCATGAACACCACCGAGGTGGAGAACTTTCCCGGCTTTCCCGCCGGCATCCAAGGCCCGGAGCTCATGGACGGCCTGCAGGAGCAAGCCGAACGCTTCGGAGCGAAAATAGTGTTCGACGACGCCACCTCGGTCGAGCTGAAAGGCCACCTCAAACGGGTGGTCACCGGTTCGGGCGATGCCCATGAGGCCCCGGCCGTGATCCTCGCCACCGGTTCCGCCTACAAGGAGCTCGGCCTCCCGGAGGAGAAGAAATTCAGCGGCCACGGTGTCTCCTGGTGCGCCACCTGTGACGGCTTCTTTTTCCGGGAACAGGACATCATCGTCGTCGGCGGCGGGGATTCCGCGATGGAGGAGGCGACGTTCCTGACCCGTTTCGGAAAGTCCGTCACCATCGTCGTCCGAAAAGGCGAGCTCCGCGCGTCCCGGATCATGGCCCAGCGGGCCAAGGACAACCCGAAGATCCGCTTTGAATGGAACTCCGCGGTCACCGCGATCCACGGCGATGCCAAGGTCACCGGGGTCACGTTGGCTGACACCCGGACCGGCGCAACCCGCGAGCTTGCCGCTACGGGGATTTTCGTCGCCATTGGGCATGTCCCCAGGACTGAACTGGTGGCAGGACAAGTGGATCTCGACGACGAGGGCTACATCAGGGTGGACTCCCCCACCACCGTCACCAACCTGTCCGGCGTCTTCGCGTGCGGCGACGCCGTGGATCACCGGTACCGCCAGGCGATTACGGCCGCAGGCACCGGTTGTGCCGCAGCCCTCGACGCGGAAAGGTATCTGGCGGCCCTTGCGGATGCCGACAGCATCGCCACCGCCTTGGTCGAAGAACCAACGCACGCCTGAGAATACATATGACCTAAAGCCTTCTTTTCGGCGTGCCTAACTTAGCGGTATCCTCTTCTTATTCGTATCCCCGACGTCGAGGACAACATGGCTACCACTATGACGGCACGCCCCGCCAGCAAACCCCGCTGGCGCTCGCGGCTGCTCTTGGTGGGTCCGGCCTTCGTCGCCGCAATCGCATACGTAGATCCAGGGAATGTCGCCGCAAACCTGACCGCCGGTGCGAACTACGGCTATTTGCTGGTTTGGGTCCTTGTCGCGGCGAACCTCATGGCCGTCCTGGTGCAATACCAATCAGCGAAGCTCGGCCTGGCCACCGGGCACAGCCTTCCCGAACTTCTCGGCAAGCGACTCGGCACGCGCCGGCGGAGGCTGTACTGGGTCCAGGCGGAAGTCGTTGCGGGTGCCACGGACATGGCAGAGGTGATCGGCGGCGCCGTCGCACTTAATCTCCTCTTCGGCGTTCCCCTCCTCATGGGCGGCGTCATCATCGGGCTGGCGTCCATGCTGCTCCTGGCACTCCAGTCGTCACGGGGCCAGAAGTCCTTCGAATACGCCATCATGATGCTCCTGGCCGTCATCGCCGTCGGCTTTGTCTCAGGATTGTTCGTCAATCCTCCGGCAGCGGGCAACGTGTTGTCGGGGTTGGTTCCGCGCTTTGAGGGCACGGACACCATCCTCCTTGCCGCGAGCATGCTCGGAGCGACCGTCATGCCGCACGCGATCTACCTGCATTCGGCACTGGCCCGGGACAGGCATGGATTCTCCGAAGATCCAGCGGTCCGGACCAAGCTCATACGGTCAACGCGGGTCGACGTCGTCGGGGCGCTATTGCTTGCCGGCGTCGTGAATATTGCCATGCTGCTCCTGGCCGCGTCCAGTTTGCGCGGGGTCGAGGGAACGAACACGATTGCCGGGGCACACGCGGCAGTCACGTCCGCGCTGGGTCCCGTTATCGGCGTGGCCTTCGGTGTCGGATTGCTGGCTTCGGGCCTGGCCTCGACGTCGGTCGGTTGCTACGCCGGCGCCACGATCATGGGCGGCCTCCTCAAGGTCAGGGTGCCGCTGCTATTGCGCCGGGTCATCACCCTCATCCCCGCGCTGGTCATCCTCGGGGCCGGCGTCGAACCCACCCTGGCCTTGGTGCTTAGCCAAGTCCTCCTGAGCTTCGGCATACCCTTCGCCTTGATTCCGCTCATTCGCCTGACCGGCAAGCGCGAGGTCATGGGCATCCACGCCGACTCGAACCCGTTGAAGATCGCAGGATGGGCCAGTGCGGCGCTCATCGTCGGGCTCAACTGCTTCCTCATCGTCCTGACGATCACGGGCCAGTCATAATCAGAGTGCGGCCACGATCAGAGGCCAGTTATCAACGAACAGGCGACCCCAAGGAGCCATGACCAATCCACAAGCCCTGGTCCGTCGACTGGGAACCTTTGACGCGGTCCTAATAGGCATCGGTTCCATGATCGGCGCCGGAGTATTCGCCGCCTTCACCCCGGCCGCGTCCGCCGCAGGGTCCGGCCTGCTGATCGGGCTCGTGCTCGCCGCGGCGGTGGCCTTCTGCAACGCGACTTCCTCGGCCCAACTCGCGGCCGTATATCCGACCTCGGGTGGTACGTACGTGTACGGCCGTGAGCGGCTGGGGCCCTGGTATGGGTATGTGGCAGGCTGGGGTTTCATCATCGGCAAGACTGCCAGCGCGGCGGCCATGGCCATGACATTCGCGGAGTATGCCGCGCCCGCCGGGTGGGAGCGGCCCGTCGCGATTGCCGCCGTCGTGATCCTCGCCGTCGTGAACTACCACGGCGTGACCCGGACGGCCGGACTGACCCGCATCCTCGTACTCGCAGTTCTGGCAGCCCTCGCGGTCGCAATCGCCGCCTCCTGGGGCGCCGGTGCACCCGCTCCGAAGAACATCCTGGGCGACGGCCCGCTGGCACACGGCTGGTACGGGATCCTGCAGTCCGCGGGCTTGCTGTTCTTCGCCTTCGCCGGTTATGCACGGATTGCGACCATGGGCGAGGAAGTCCTCCACCCCCTGCGGACCATTCCGCGGGCAATCACCCTGGCGCTCGGCATCACGATCATCATTTACGGCGCCGTGGCCGTCACGATCCTCGCGGCCCTGGGTCCAGGCGGAGTAGCGGCCACACCCACTCCACTCGCGTTCGCGGCCGGAAACGGGGGTCCCGCCTGGACCGTTCCGGTGGTTCATGCTGGTGCCGCAATTGCGGCGCTCGGCGCATTGCTGGCGCTGATCGCCGGCTTGGGCCGAACGAGCCTCGCCATGGCCCGCCACAACGATCTTCCGCACTGGCTCGCCGCGGTCCACCCACGCTACCGCGTCCCGCACCGGGCCGAAATCGTGCTGGCCACTATCATCTGTGTAGTGATCGCCGTCGCCGACGTCCGGGGTGCGATCGGCTTCTCCTCCTTCGGCGTCCTCATCTACTACCTGGTTGCGAATGTCGCAGCCTTCACCCAACCCCCCGAACACCGCCGCTACCCAAGGGCCCTCCAAGTGGGCGGGGCCGCCGCCTGCGCAGTGCTCGTAGCGACCCTGCCGCCACTATCCGCCGGCATCGGCGTCATCATGTTCGCGGTTGGCATCATCATCCGGCTGGTCCGAATCCATCGAACCGGTCGGTAGCGGCATAAGGGTTCGCGAGGGTGACCGGCTGATTTTGCCCGCGTGAGGGGTGGACGATATCAGGCTCGCAGAGCAGGATTGTGCCATGAGCACCCAAGACGCACTCCTGAAGCAGGCCAGCATCACCGCCACGGAAGCCACCCTGGTGGCCCGGTTCGAGATCGAGGGCGATATCCCCGATTCCGGCGCCTTCGTTGTAGGCCTGGTCGCGGCTAGTCCTGACTACTCATCACAACGAAGACTGGGCATAGAGTTCATGAACGGGGAGGCAATCGCCTTCTTCTCGTTTAACCACGACCAAAGCGCGGAAGAGAACTACGATCTCAAGGGCGTGGAGCACTCCGGGAACACCATTACGGGTCGATTCCCCCTTTCGGCGATCGATGGCCTCGACAAGGGTCATGTGATGACGGCCTTCAGCGAAGCCGATGGCCGGGAGTTCCAGTCGGGCGTCACTGTCCAGGAGTCTCTCTAGCCAGGACCTCCGCCAAGGCCGGAATGCTTCCGGCCCATGGAAACACGCGTTCGGGTCCCTCTGCCCACGGCGCCTATCATGTGTGACACATACGAGCCGGGAATACCGCCCGTCGGGTTACCGTTGATGCGACTAGTTCGTAACAACGACGACAGGAGAGATTCCGTGGACTTCACCCCCGAATCAGGCACCATCACCATGTTCTCCACCACGTGGTGCGGTTATTGCAACCGCCTGAAGAAGCAATTGGATGCCAAAGGCATCGCCTACAACGAGATCAACATTGAGGAAGTAGAAGGCACCGCGGAGCTCGTGGAGAAACTGAACGGTGGTAACCAGACGGTTCCCACCGTCCTCTTCCCCGATGGCAGCGCGGCAACAAACCCTTCGGCTGCCGAGGTCGAGCAGCGACTCGCGGCCTAATTTTCCCATTTGCACTGAAGTGCTTAGCGCAACAAGCCTCGCGCTACGCAACAGGTCCTAGAAAGTGCGCTCTTGCCTGTGATAGACAGAGTGGGACCCGGACACGAAGTCCGGGTCCCGCGAACGTCTAAGGGGAGCAATCCATGGTCCATGCAGTCAAAGGGGCAATCGTCCGCTCGAAAGGCGCACCCGTAACCCTCGAAACCATCCTGGTCCCGGAGCCGGGGCCGGGCGAGGCGTTGGTGGACATCCTGACCAGCGGCGTATGCCACACGGACCTGCACTACAAACTGGGCGGAATCAGCGACAACTTCCCCTTCTTGCTTGGCCACGAAGCAACAGGCGTGGTCAACGCCGTCGGACCGGATGTCACGGACATCGTCCCGGGCGACCGGGTAATCCTGAACTGGCGCGCTGTTTGCGGCAACTGCCGGGCGTGCAACCGCGGCGAGGCACAGTACTGTTTCAACACGCATAACGCCACCCAGAAGATGACCCTCGAGGACGGCACGGTCCTCTCCCCCGCACTGGGCATCGGCGCCTTCGCGGAAAAGACACTCGTTGCCGCCGGCCAGTGCACCAAGGTTGATCCCGACGCCGATCCCGCCGCCGTCGGGCTTCTCGGGTGCGGCGTGATGGCTGGCCTCGGGGCTGCCATCAATACAGGCGGCGTGAAGCGCGGCGATTCGGTCGCAGTCATCGGTTGCGGTGGTGTGGGAGTTGCCGCCATCGCGGGAGCTGCCTTGGCTGGCGCCACAACGATCATCGCCGTGGACATCGATGCCAAGAAACTTGAGCGTGCCCGTGAACTGGGCGCCACGCACGTGGTCGACTCCTCGCAAGGCGACCCCGTGGAACGGATCCGCGAACTCACGGGTGGATTCGGCGCGGATGTGGTGATCGATGCCGTCGGACGTCCCGAAACCTACAAGCAGGCATTCTACGCCCGGGACCTCGCCGGAACCGTAGTTCTTGTGGGCGTTCCAACACCGGACATGACGCTCGAACTTCCACTGCTGGATGTCTTCGGCCGGGGCGGTTCGTTGAAGTCCTCCTGGTACGGCGATTGCTTGCCTTCCCGGGACTTCCCCATGCTCGTCAGCCTTTACCGCCAGGGGAAACTGGACCTGGACGCATTCGTCACCGAACGCATCAGCATTAACGACATCGAAGAGGCCTTCGACAAGATGCACTCGGGCTCCGTCCTCCGATCGGTGGTGGAGCTGTAATGGCAGAATCCCCCGCCCTCAACACCGACAAGGTCCGGGTGGACCGCGTCGTGACCTCAGGAACATTTTCCCTCGACGGCGGCACGTGGGACGTGGACAATAACGTCTGGATCGTCGGCGACGACGCCGAATGCTTCGTGATCGACCCGGCGCACGACCCGCAAGCGATCGCCGAGGCGGTCGGTAACCGGAAGGTCAGGGCGATCCTACTCACCCACGGCCACGACGATCACATCCGCTCGGCAGGGGCTTTCCGGGACATCGTGCAGGCTCCGATCCTCCTTCACCAGGATGACTGGATGCTCTGGAACGCGGTCTATCCCGAAGCGGAGCCGGACGGGGTCATCTCGGACGGGGATTCCTTCGACGTCGCGGGCACTCGGCTCAAGGCTATTCACACGCCGGGCCACTCACCCGGATCAGTAAGCTTCCACCTGCAGGGCGACGCCCAAAGCGTACTGTTCAGCGGCGACACCCTTTTCCAGGGCGGACCGGGCGCCACCGGCCGCTCCTACAGCGACTTCCCGACGATCATCGATTCGATTCGTTCGCGGATCCTGACGCTGGCGCCCGATACCTTGGTGTTGACCGGGCACGGCGACTCCACGACGGTCGGCGCCGAGGCGCCGCAACTGGACGAATGGATCGCGCGCGGACACTAGTCCGGGCTGCTACCTCTTGGTATTTGTGAAGTCCGGTGGTGCGGCCGGCTCCAGCCGCACCACCACGGATTTGGACGCCGGCGTGTTGCTGTATTCGGCCGTCGAATCCAGGGGTATCAAGACGTTCGCTTCGGGATAGTACGCCGTTACGCATCCGCGGGCCGTGGGATATTCGATAAGCCGCAGTTGCCGCAGGACACGGTCCACGCCGTCGTCCGCTTCGCTGTGTACGTCCACGTAGCCGCCGTCGGCGAGGCCCAGGTCTGCCAGGTCGTCGCGGTGCGCGAAGAGCACCATACGCCCACTCTTCACCCCTCGGTAGCGATCGTTCATGCTGTACGTCGTCGTGTTGAACTGGTCGTGGGAACGGACTGTCTGCAGCAACAGGCGCCCCGGTGGGACCTCGATGGTCTCAAGGTCATTCACGGTGAACATCGCCTTCCCGGTTGCGGTGGGGAACTTACGTTCATCCCTCGGGCCGTGGGGAAGCACGAAGCCATCATGGTGCCGTGCCTTATGGTTGAAGTCCTTGAACCCCGGCACCACATGGGATATGTGGTCACGCACGGAGTCGTAGTCCTGCTCGAAACTAGACCAGTCAACAGGGACCTTGTCGCCAAGGACCGCCCGGGCCATGCGGCAGACGATGGCCACCTCGGATAAGACCTTGTCCGAGATCGGCTCCAGCCTTCCCACGGAACTATGCACGGCACAGACCGTGTCTTCGACCGTGACAAACTGCTCCCCGGCTGCCTGGCGGTCGATTTCGGTCCGCCCCAGGGTCGGCAGGATCAGCGCCTGCTCGCCCACAATGGCATGGGATCGGTTGAGCTTGGTCGAGATCTGGACTGACAGCCTGGTGTTGCGGACCGCGGCTTCCGCGACGGCGGTGTCCGAGATCGCGTGCACGAGGTTTCCGCCGAGCGCCACCAGCACTTTGATGCGGCCGTCCCGCATGGCGCGCACGCTGTCCACGGAGTCGACGCCGGGATCACGCGGAGGATCGAAGCCGAATTCCTTCTGCAGGGCGTCCAGGAACCATTCGGGCATCTTCTCCCAGATGCCCATGGTGCGGTCCCCTTGTACATTGCTGTGGCCGCGGATCGGTGACGGTCCGGCGCCGGGCTTTCCGATGTTCCCGCGCAGGAGCAGCAGATTCATGATCTCCTTGATGGTTGCAACGGCCTTCTTATGCTGGGTCAGACCCATCGCCCACGTAATGATGACTTTTTCGGCGCGCAGGTACCGGGCCGCAAGCTCGTCGATCTGTTCCGCGTCGAGGCCCGTCGCGGCGAGCACCTCGCGTTCGTCGAGGGTTGCCAGATGGGCCTTGAACTCCTCGAGCCGTTGGCAATGCTCTTCGATGAACGCGTGATCCAGCACCGCACCGGGCGCCGCCTCCTCCGCATCCAGGACCCGCTTGGACAAGGCCTGCAGCAAAGCCATGTCCCCGGCGAGGCGAATCTGCAGGAACTGGTCCGCGAGGTCGGTTCCTTTGCCCACCAGGCCGCGTGGTTTCTGGGGATTCCTGAAGTTGATGAGTCCCGCCTCGGGGAGCGGATTCACAGCGACGATAGTCGCACCGGCAAGCTTGGCTTCCTCCAGGGCGGTAAGCATCCGCGGATGGCAGGTTCCCGGATTCTGGCCCATGATCATGATCAAGTCCGCTTTGGCGAAGTCCGTGTATGTCACGGCGGATTTACCGACACCGATGGTCTCGCCGAGGGCAGTCCCTGTTGACTCGTGGCACATGTTCGAGCAATCAGGCAGGTTGTTGGTCCCGAAGGCCCGGACAAAGAGCTGGTAGACGAAGGCGGCTTCGTTGCTCGTGCGTCCGCTCGTGTAGAAAGTGGCTTCGTTCGGCGAATCCAAGGCGTTCAGTTCACGGGCTATGATTCGGAAGGCGTTGTCCCAGCTGATGGGCTGGTAGCGCTTCGAGCCCGCGGGCTTGTAGACGGGCTCCACGAGCCTGCCCTGCTGGCCAAGCCAGTATTCCGAGCGCCCGGCGAGGGAATCGACGTCGTTCTCGTCCCAAAAGTCCGAGGGCACCTTCAGCAACCCGGCTTCCCAGGCGACTGCCTTCGCCCCGTTCTCGCAAAATTCCGCGAGTTTACGCTCGGGCGGATCCGGCCAGGCGCAGCTCATGCAGTCGAAGCCGTCTTTCTGGTTCATGGCCCGCAACGACTTCCACGCCCGGGATGGACCCATCTGTCCCACGGAACGCGGCAGCGATTCAGTCACGCTGGGCAACCCCGCCGCAGAGCGCTTGGGCGCGGTTACGGTAAGATCGGCGTCGGAGTCATGGACGACCGGTGGCCTCTTATCCATTGCCCCACCACCTCGCTTTGGAGGGCGGTAATTCGTGATTGTGGCCTCAAGCGTAGTCCCGGCCCCGGCTGGCTACAACGGCGGCCTGCTCGCCACGGGCAGCAAGGCGCGGAAATCGCCGTCGAGCAGATCCGCGTAGCCTGCGTAGGCGTTGACCACCGCGCTTTCCACTGCTGGCACGTCGAGCAGCGGCAGGAGGTCGTCGGCCGCGCCGGCGGTCGCGGGATCCCAATGGAGTCCCAAGGCCGCATAGCTCGCCGTCAGGACTTCGCGGATAGGCGCAGAATCTTCGACAACCACCACCGAACTGAACAGCCAGCCGCCGGAGACCACCCTTTGGGCCGTTCCGATGAGCTTGATTCGGTGCGAGGGACGGGCGGCATCCTGCCCGTGGACGCTGAACTCGCCGGGACAATACTCACCGGGAATTTCCCCCACGGCAGCATGCACTCCGACGTCCCGGAGGGCGCCCGCGAGCAATTCACCAAAAAGCGAAAACCGCGCCTTGGCTCCGGCAATGGCGTCGCCGTGGGGTTCAACGTGATCGATCACCAACGTTCCGCGGTGGTAGGCGGCAGCCCTTCCACCGGCCTTGCGAACCAAGGGTTCGAAACCGAGGTCACGGCAAGCCTCGGACGCTGCACGGAATCCGGGGAGCTTCGCGTCGCGCTGCCCGAAGGCCACAGTCGGGCGGGGACGATACAAGCGCAACGTTGGCTCCAGGAGGCCGCTCCGGGCACGGTTCAGGAGTTCGATCCCGAAGTCGAGGTCCTCGGCTACGCCGAGCGATTCCTCCTGCCGCACAACAGTCAGTTTTCGGCGCGTCCCCGTCGCTTCATCGGACATTAGTTTTTCCTCAGGGTGAGGATCTGCTCGGCCCGGCCGAACGGGCCGCTGAGGTCGTGGAGGACCGTGGATGTCAGGCCGACGCCGTCGCTTCCGAAGGAAACCGTGTTGTCCAAGCCCAGCCACTCCCCCGAAGGCTCACGATACATGTGGATCTGGAGATCCAGGTTGGGGAAGATGTAGCTGTTCTTGCCGGGCGTGACCCGGGCGGCAATGCCATTGGCGGTATCGACGAGCCCTATGAGTCTTGCGACATCGCTGCTGTCTGCCGCTTCGGTCAGCGGGTGCGAGGTCCTGATCCACACTTTTCCGGATCCGGGACGGTGTCCCTCCGCTATCCGCATCTCCAAGGAACGGATATAGCCGCCGGGCCACACGGTTGCTCCGTCCCAGGGCTTGCACTCGTCCGGGGCAGGCATTGCGGCGTCCTCGACGGCCGCGACTGCGCGTGTGTCGCTTGTCGCCATGCGCCAGGCGGAGGCGCGGATCGCGACGCGGCCGGCGGCGGACAATTCAGCCTGGATCAGTTCGATGGTGCGGCCGGGCCGGACGGTCGTCGTACTGATCTCGAATTCGCCCCCCGGGATCAGGCCCAGGATCTCGTAGCTTATCCGGGCTATCCGGACGTCCCCGCGCGGGTCATGGCGAAACAGGGCATCGGCCATGATGCCCGAGGCCGGTGCCATGTGCTGTTCATGCGCGTTCCATGCGCCCTGGGCGTGGATCGTTGAACGGAACCGCCCGCCTCCCAGCGATTCGTAGTAGAAGTCGCCTTCCGCAAGTTCCGGAAGTTCAATACTCAACGCCTGCCCTTTCGCCGGTCCAGAAGTGGAACTCAGACCACTGTATCTTCTGGCGCCGCGGCGTTCCGACGCCGGCGCGTGATGACCACGAAGGCAACAGCAAGCCCTGCGAGGGCCGGAACCAGGAGCATCGCAACCAATGGCGAGGTTGCCATGACGGCCAGCCACGCGTCGATAGCTGCCAATCCGATGGTGGCGTAGAGGAAAGCCCAGATGGCCGAGCCCGCCGCTGCCGCCGGAACGTAGCGGCGGAGCGGCATTCTTGCCGCACCCGCCGCAAGGTTCACGGCAGTCTGGAGTCCAATGACCAGAAACGTCAGCACGACGGCGTAGGGTCCGAACCGCTGGATCAGGCGTTGGGCTTTGATGACCTTGGACCGGTTCAGCGCGGTGGCGAGGCGCGTGCGACCCACGCCTGCAACGGCGCCACGTCCGATCCAGTACGTTGCGTTGACGCGAACCATCACCACGGCGAACAGTGCCGCGAGAGCCACCTCGAAAGGCAGTTCAAGGATCAGGTCCACGCGATTTCCTCCCCGGTACTTTCCGCAGGTAAGTCTTACCTTAGCTCACCTGCGGTTGGGAAGTTCGCGCGCCTACCTCGTCCCGCCCGAGCGATCGATGCTGAAGTCGCCACCCGGGTACAGGACGGTCTCGTGCCCATCGTCAAAACGTACGAAATAGGGCGGCGCGCCGTTCGCGCCTCGGACTTCGAGGATTTCGCCGTGCCGGTCCGACGAGCCGACCGTCCTGCCATGAATGATGATCCGGTCTCCCTGGGCTGCTTCCACAGGAACCACCTCCCAGAATCAGATTACGAGCCTTGCGCCGCCCTGTGAACAGTCAAGCGCGTCCGGCTTTTCGGGCTGCGTCGGCGGCGCGGGCTGTCTCCGCGGCACGGCGCAACATCGGCTCAGAATCCGATGCCCAGCGGTCCAGCACGCGTTCTGCCCGTTCCCGCGCCCGCCCCTTCAATCCGGACAGGACCGGTCCAACAACATCCACGGCGAGCGGATCCACGAGCTCAGGGAGCCCGGCCTGCCGCAGGAAGCCCTCGATGCGGGTCAAATCAGTGTTCAGGAGCATGTCCACCTTTGACTGGAGAAGGACAATTGCTGCGAATCGACGCTCAAAGACGGGAGGCTCCCACAACTCCGAACTCAAGGCCGTGACCTCATCATGCGAGAGCGCCGGGTATCGGCGAAGGGCATCGCGGATGGTCCCCCGGACAGCACCCACCGAAGCCCCATAGAACCCAAGCCCGTTTCCCAGCCTGCGCCGTGACTCTTCCGCCCTGCTCCAGGTACCTTCGCGTTGGAGCGTGTAGTCCACGAAATCAGCCGCATCGCTCATCCGATAATTTTGTCAGTGGCCGCCGATAGCTTGAAACCATGCCCGAACAGCACCTGAGTCCCGACCCGCCAGCCCCATCGACCCACCAAGCTCCGTCGAGCAAGCAAGTCCAACCGACGCCGGAGGCCCCAGCTTCGGCGTCATTTGCGGCGACACCTGCCGCATCGTCCATGCCCCGCTGGTACCCCGAGCTACTCGCAGGCGTCGCAAGGGAGATCAGTACGGGCCGGTCCCGTGCGATTTCTTCGGCCAACCGCGAGTTGCTGATGTCGTATTGGGCGATTGGCCGTCAGTTGGCCCAGCGGGAATCCGAGCAAGGCTGGGGTTCGAAAGTGGTCACGCGGCTTTCGTCCGACATACGCTCCCGGTTCCCCGATGCCAAAGGGTTCTCGCCACGAAACCTGCGCTACATGAAGACTTTCGCCCAAGCGTGGCCAGACTTCCCAATGTTGCAAGCGCCGCTTGCAACATTGCCCTGGTACCACCAGATCGCACTGCTTGAGAAGCTCGACGACGACGCAACCCGCCTCTGGTACGCGGCGTCCGCCGTCGAACACGGGTGGTCACGCAACGTCCTCGCTCATCAGATCGAAACACGGCTCCATGAGCGCTCGGGGCAGGCGATCACCAATTTCCAGGCCACGATGATGCCTGCGGACTCTGACCTCGCCCAGCAAGCTACAAGGGATCCCTACGTTTTTGACTTCGTCGCCATGACCGACCGGCGCAGCGAACGGGAACTCGAACTGCAGCTTGTGCAGCACGTGGAAAAGTTCCTCCTGGAGCTCGGCCAGGGCTTCGCCTTTGTAGGTGAGCAAGTACGTTTGGAAATCAACGGGGACGAATTCTTCACCGACCTGCTCTTCTACCACCTGAAACTGCGATGCTACATGGTCATCGAACTCAAGGCGGTCAAATTCGAGCCCGGCTTCCTCGGCCAGCTCGGAATGTACATGGCCGCTGTAGATGATCTCATGGCACATCCTGACGACAAACCGACCATCGGGCTGCTGCTCTGCAAAGAAAAGAACAGCGTCGTGGCCGAGTACGCGCTACGCGGCTTCAGCACACCGATAGGCGTCGCCGAGTGGCGCACCTCCGTTGTCGATTCCCTCCCCGAGGAATTTGCCGCAAGCTTGCCCAGCATCGAATCACTGGAGGCGGAACTTGGGACGGAAAACTAGACGTATTCGCGGAACCAGTCAAGCATGTCGTGCCAGGCCGCAGTGGCTTGGCCTTCGTTGAAATGTTCGCTCGTGTCATTGTGGAAGGCATGGTCGACGCCGGGATACACGGTTAATTTATGGGGGATATCCGTTGTATCCAAGGCATCGCGAAGTGCCGGCATCGCGCCGGTTATGCGTTGGTCGTTCTCGGCATAGACGCCGAAGACCGCAGGTTTGATGGTGTGGACCTTATCCAAATCCGGAGCAGGTCCATAGAAAGCCGCGGTGGCCTTCAGCCCGGTGATTTCGGTAGCCGCTTGCCATGTGATGCCGCCGCCGAAACAGTAGCCATTCATCGCGATTCGTTCTCCATCCACGAAATCCAAGGATCCGAGGTATTCGAAGGCGGCGGAAAAATCTGCGACATGCCGTCCGGCTCCAGCGCGGGTCAATGCTCCTGGCACTGCATCAGGATCAAGGTTCGCGGTACCCCCTTCCCGGCTAAGCAAGTCGGGGGCCAGCGCAACGTATCCCGCTTTGGCGAAACGGCGCGCTACGTCCTGGATGTGTGGGGTCAGCCCACGGTTCTCATGGCAGACCAGCACAGCAGCCACTTTGCTCGAACCCTCCAGGTCCTGGCCAGCGTTCTCCGGCCGGGCCAAGTAGGCGCTAATGTCGGTTCCTCCAGCGCGGAACAGTACGGTTTCGGTCACCAGGCCGAGTGCTCCTTCGGGAACCGAGAGAGGGCTTTTCGCCTGGGGAAGTGAGGCGGAGGGGGACGCGTTTGGCGTAGGCATCGGATCGCTGCTGCACGGCAACTCATCGGTCCTGCAGCCGAGCTGGACCATGACCGACGCAGCCTCGGCCATGCTCCCCGTAATGAACGCAACCCGACGGGTGAATGCGCTGTGGGACATTTCGCCTGCGCGATAGTCGTCGAAGAACTCCTCAAGCAGGTACGCCTCGAATTTGCCAAGCTGGGTCACGAAAGCCTCCTGAGCGCCTCGTATCGTCTTCCCAACATGGTTGCCGGACGCCTGGCCAGTGGCAAGGGGGCAAACAATGGGTAAAGCCCTGTTGCAATGAGAAACTCGGTTCCATGCGCGAATTCGTCGTTCTTGGCACTGCCTCGCAAGTCCCTACCAAGACCCGCAACCACAACGGCTACGTGCTTCGTTGGGACGGCGAAGGCTTCCTTTTCGACCCCGGCGAAGGCACGCAACGGCAAATGATCCAAGCTCGCGTTTCGGCGACCCAGATTAACCGCATCTGCATCACCCACGTGCACGGAGACCACTGCCTCGGGCTACCCGGTGTTTTGTCGCGCATGGCTCTGGACCGCGTGCCGCATCCCGTCCACTTGCACTACCCCGCCTCCGGAGAGGACATGATCCGAGCACTCATCGCCGCCGCCTCCCCCGGCGTCGATCTCCGCCTTCACCCACATGGGGGCGCCGGAACGATCGCACCAGGCCTGGAGATCCGTCCGTTGCTCCATCGGATCGAAACCTATGGATATCGGCTCGTCGAACCCGATATCCGAAACCTCCGGCGCGATCGCCTCGCTGCAGCGGGAATCTCAGGGCCGGACGTCAGCCGTCTTCAACAAGAAGGAAAACTAGGTGATGTACGTCTCGAGGATGTGAGCGTACGCAGGCGTGGACAGAGTTTCGCTTTCGTCATGGACACGGCGCCTTGCGAAGGAGCTGAGGAACTGGCCGAGGGCGTCGACCTGCTCGTGGCCGAGTCCACTTTCAGCGACGAGCACGGACACCTCGCGACACAATATCGACACCTCACCGCGGGGCAGGCAGGAGCCTTGGCGCGCAACGCTTCTGCCCGCATGCTCGTCCTCACCCACTTCTCGTCCCGCTATGCAGAGGTCGGCATCCTGGCCGAGCAAGCCCAGGCACAAGCCGACGGAATCACGGTGCTGGCCGCGAACGATCTCGACCGGATCCCCTTTCCGAAACGCCAGCGCTGGCCACAGGTCCCCTGATTAACCCTCCCTCCTAATCCCTGACAAAAAGGGTTTTGGTGGCCGCTAGGAAAACAAGTACACACCACTCGTGCCACGCGGCAACTAACGCTGTTGAATCTTCCCAGGAACATCCGCAACACCGATCAGACCACCGGCCTACCAGGGCCGGGAGAAGACGGGGCCGGCGGCGGGAGGCCCCTGGAGCCCGGGGCTCGGGGCACTCTACCCCAGACGCCGCCGGCCCCCCAGGCCTGGATGCTTCAGTCCTTGGATCCTTCAGTCCAGGCCAACTACCCTCAAATGCAGGAATAGTCGTAGTCGAAGCCGCCCGAAACGTACTGGGTGAGGGATACTTTGCTAGCTCCGGTCAGCGGCGTTGCAGAACACATCCTCTTTGCTAGGGCCAGCGAATTCGCACCGGCCAGCCAGCTTTTCAGGCTGTAGATGGAACTCGACGCCGGCACCGTGCCAGCAATCTGCGACCATTGGGCACCTGTTGAGTAGATTCCACTTTCCGCACCAATACTCGCAAAGTAAGCCACCATGCCTTCGAGGACGGCGCGATTTGCCGTCTTGTCCGAGGACCAGCTGTTTCCCGTTTCGACGTCTAGCCACCACGTGTAGCTGGCAGGATTACTCACTCCGCGTATATTCGCGTCGTCATACGCCTTGGCATACCCATACATGTAAGAGCACGCGGCGCCGACAGATCCGGCAGTACATTGCCCATATGGATTGGCCACCGTAGTGCCGCCGTAGTCGTTACTGCTGGGCCACCAAGAACCGGCTGTACCGGGGTTTGCGGTGTTGACATAGAGAGCCACAGTGGGCTGCCCGGTGCCGCCCTTTGACGAGCCGGCCCATGACAACTCCGTGGAAAGACAAGGATTGGTGTTGTTGGCGAGTCCGTTGTTGACACCCACGATTCCGAACGCCTGCCCGTTAGGCAGCGCTTTGCCACATTGGGGCCAGGAAACATCGTTGCCCGTTCCGGCGCTCGGTGCGGCTTCCGCCGGCACGGCCTGGAGCATCAACAGCGCGGCAGCAGCAAGGGCAAGGAGTCCACGTAGTCGAAACAAAGACGACTTGGTGTGGGTAATCATCGGCTGGCTTCCTGTTCGACGATTTCGGCTCAACGGTAAGCGATCAAGGACCCAGCATGATTCCGTGTGGCCGGCTAGTCAAGGTCGTCCAAAAATGTCGGTGGCTCCTGCGAGGATGTGGGTATGGATCGAGGGACGGCGTCGAGAAGGACGGCTTGGAGTGCGGAGGGCGTGGTGGCGATGGACGCGGTTGCTGCGTCTGTTGCTGTGCTTTCCGTCTTCACGGGTGCCGCCGGGGATAGGGGTGCGGGCGCCGCCGGGGTCTGTGCTTGTGCGGGTGCCGCCGGGGTCTGTGATGATGCGCGGCTCTGCGTCGATTCGGTGGCGGATGTTGATTCTTTGAAGGATTCTGATCTTCTGTCAGATCCTGGTTCTGCTTTTGATGCTGATCCGTTGCGTTGTTTGGTCGATGATTGTTTGGATGGGCTGGCTGAGGTTGCGCGTTTGGAGGCGCGGACTGCTGCGTTGAAGGCGCAACTCGCCGTGGATTTCGCGCGTGCGTCTGCGGCGATGGCTGCCCCGGACGCCTCCCGGGGGTCGGGGGCGGCTGCCCCGGGCGCCTCCCGCGGGTCGGGGGCGGCTGCTGGTTTGTTGGGTGGTTATGTTGAGCGTTCGGTGGTTGCGGAGCTGGCGTGTGTGTTGCGGGTTGGTGAGCGCAGCGCGGAGGCTTTGCTGGGCCAAGCGCGGGTGCTGGCGGAGGGTTTGCCGTTGACCAGGGCGGCGTTGATGGCCGGGGAGATGTCCTGGCAGCATGCCAGGGTCATGGTGGAGGAAACCGTGGGCATGGGTGCGGCGGGGGCGGCGGCGTTGGAAGCGCATTTCCTGGACCCGGACGCGCCGAACCCTGCCCGGGGTGCCGGGCCGGGGGAGTTGGTGCCTTCCAGGTTCCGGGCCAGGGCCCGTGCCTGGCGTGAACGCCATCATCCGGTGGGCATCGAGGAACGCCACGCCAGGAGTGTGAAGGACCGGCGGGTGGAGTATTGTCCGGACAAGGACGGGATGGCGTGGTTTTCGGCTTATCTTCCGGCGCCGGCCGTGGCGGGGATCTGGGACCGGGCCACCGCGGCGGCCCGTGCTTTGCAGGGCCCGGCCGAGGCCCGCACCCTGACCCAGTTGCGCGCGGACGTCACCGCCGCGTGGCTCCTCGCCGGCAAAACACCCCCCGAAACCGCCCAAACACCGGCAGCGGCGGCCGCAGCCGCAGCATCATACGGGCCCGGTGCGCCGAAGAGCGGCGTGGCGGGTGTGCTGAACAGCGGCGTGGCGGGTGTTCCGGGTGCCCGGGGCCTGGGTGCGGGTGTGGCGGGGGTGTTCCTGGGGCGGGTTCCGTCGCCGAGGGCGCAGGTTCTGGTCACTGTCCCGGTTTTGTCGTTGCTGGGGGTGGGTGGGGAGCCGGCGATGCTGGACGGGTACGGGCCGATCCCGGCTTCGGTGGCCCGGGCCCTGGTCGCCGAGGGTGCCCAGTCTTTCCATCGGGTGCTGACGGATCCGCGCGATGGTGCGCCGTTGGAAATCGGGCGCAGCAGTTACCGTGTGCCGAAGGCGATGCGGCAGTGGTTGCGGCTGCGTGATGGCAGGTGTCCGTTCCCGGTGTGCACGAACCATTCGCTGGACAATGACGCTGACCATCTGCTGGCCTGGGCGGACGGGGGCACCACGGGGGTTGCGAACCTGGGCCAGCCGTGTCCCAAACACCACAAACTCAAGCACAACACCGGATGGGAGCCGACCGGTGCGGGCAAGGACCGTCCGCCGGGCTGGGTATCGCCCACCGGACGGTACTACCCCAGCGAACACCAGGACTGGGAACCACCCCACTGGCCACCCCGCCACCCGGACACCCACGCCGGCGGGCAGGAACCCGAACCACCCCTCCACCCCAACCCGCCAGAGGACCCCCTGCTCACCGACCAAGAACAGAAAACGGAGCCGCCGGCGGACCCCTTCCCCGACGAACCCGGCTGGCGCTCCTTCACGCCCGCAGGTTCATCCGACGAACCCGGCTGGTTCCCCGACGAACCCGGCTGGTTCCCCGACGAACCCGACGATCGTTCCGTCCCCGACGATCGTTCCTTTCCCGACGACGCGGACTGGCTCGCGCTCCTGGACGCCTACCCGGACCACACCGAACCCCAAGCCGCCTAGATGACGGGCACCCCGAACAAAATCACGGGAACAAAACATCGGACAGCAGCCCGGGCCAAGGACCGCCGTCGGACACTGTTAGCCACAACCCCGCAGGTCTATCATTCTGCCTATTGGCGCGCACGTGGCGACCAGATGCTGCGGGAACGAGAGCGAGGAAGAAGCCGTGAGCAGACGGCCGATGCCGCATGGACCGCACTGGCGGCGCGTGATGGCAGCCCTCGCCAATAAGGATGCACGAACCGCCTATGCCCAAATTGTGCTCGGGGCAAGGTTCATGGAGATCGCTGTTGATCTGAATGACCAGCGCCGAAGCCGCGCCATCGCCGTCTTGTTGGAGTCCGGGCTCGTTGAACGGAACGCCGACAGCGAACTCAAGGCATCCGAGGCGGTCTTCCGCGAACTGCTGGCACAGCAACCCCGCCGTCAGCCACTGACCGGTGTGGATCGCTTCATGCGCTTGGGCAGGATTGAGAGTTATCCAGCAAATATGGCTGAGCGGCGGGAGCTGCTGACGTGGATTGCCAGCAACGCCTTTGAGGTCGGCGAACTACTCACGGAAAAGCAGGTAAACGAACGGCTCCTCAGCTACACCGACGATGTCGTGCTGCTCCGCCGATACCTCGTCGACTTCGGACTCTTGGAACGGACCCCCTCCGGATCCTCCTATTCGCGGCCTTCGAACTAGGCCGCCTGGCCAGTTGGGACGACGACGACGCTAGAACTCCCAGTCCTCATCCTCAGTGTTAACAGCCTTGCCGATCACATACGACGACCCGGACCCGGAGAAGAAGTCGTGGTTCTCGTCGGCATTGGGTGACAACGCCGACAGGATGGCCGGGTTCACGTCGGTGACCGACGCCGGGAACATGGCCTCATAGCCGAGGTTCATGAGGGCCTTGTTGGCGTTGTAGTGGAGGAACTTCTTGACGTCCTCAGCCAGGCCGACGCCGTCGTAGAGGTCGTGCGTGTACTGGACTTCGTTTTCGTACAGCTCGAACAGCAGTTCGAAGGTGTAGTCCTTGATTTCCTGGCGCTTCTCCTCAGAGACTCTTTCGAGGCCCTTCTGGAATTTGTAGCCGATGTAGTAGCCGTGAACGGCTTCGTCGCGGATGATGAGGCGGATGAGGTCGGCCGTGTTCGTGAGCTTGGCGCGTGAAGACCAGTACATCGGGAGGTAGAACCCCGAGTAGAACAGGAAAGACTCGAGCAGGGTGGAAGCCACCTTGCGCTTCAGGGGATCGTCGCCCTGGTAGTAATCCATGACGATCTGGGCCTTCTTCTGCAGGTTCTCGTTTTCGAGGGACCAGCGGAAGGCGTCGTCGATCTCCTTGGTGGAGCACAGGGTGGAGAAAATCGACGAATACGACTTCGCGTGCACCGATTCCATGAAGGCGATGTTCGTGTAAACAGCCTCTTCATGCGGCGTGAGTGCATCGGGGATCAAAGAAACCGCGCCAACGGTGCCTTGAATGGTGTCCAGCAGGGTCAGCCCCGTGAACACGCGCATCGTGAGCTGCTGCTCCTGCGGCGTTAGCGTGTGCCAGGACTGGACATCGTTGGACAGCGGCACCTTTTCCGGCAACCAGAAGTTATTGACCAGCCTGTTCCAGACCTCCACGTCTTTGTCATCCTGGATCCGGTTCCAGTTGATTGCCTCGACGTGGCTCAGCAGCTTGACCTTCTCGGTCATGTCATCCCCTTAGCGTTGGGTTCTTTAAGGTAAGCGTACGACGCCGGGCGCGCACCCGGCGTCGTACTCTTCAGTTTTCAGGCGCGGCAGCTGCCGCAAATAATCAACCGACTTCCGTTGTCACAGCATGCAGCTGACGCAACCCTCAACCTCAGTACCCTCCAGCGCGAGCTGGCGGAGCCGGATGTAGTAGAGCGTCTTGATGCCCTTGCGCCAGGCATAGATCTGGGCCTTGTTGATGTCACGGGTGGTTGCGGTGTCCTTGAAGAACAGGGTCAGGGACAGGCCCTGGTCCACGTGCTGCGTCGCAGCCGCGTAGGTGTCGATGATCTTCTCGTAGCCGATCTCGTACGCGTCCTGGTAGTACTCCAGGTTCTCGTTCGTCAGGTACGGCGCCGGGTAGTAAACGCGCCCGATCTTGCCTTCCTTGCGGATTTCGATCTTCGAAGCCACAGGGTGGATCGACGAGGTGGAGTTGTTGATGTAGCTAATCGATCCGGTTGGCGGGACGGCCTGCAGGTTCTGGTTGTAGATGCCATGCTCCATGACGGACGCCTTCAACTCGCGCCAATCATCCTGGGTGGGGATGTGGATCCCGGCGAATAGCTCGCGAACGCGCTCGGTCTCCGGGGCCCATTCCTGCTCGGTGTACTTGTCGAAGAACGTACCGCTTGCATATGCGGAGTTCTCGAAGCCGCCGAAAGGCTGTCCGGTCTCGATGGCCAGCTTGTTCGAAGCGCGAAGCGCGTGGAACAGCACGGTGTAGAAGTAGATGTTGGTGAAGTCCAAGCCTTCTTCGGAACCGTAGTGGACATGTTCACGCGCAAGGTAGCCGTGGAGGTTCATCTGGCCGAGGCCGATGGCGTGGCTCTGTGCGTTGCCTTGCGCGATCGACGGCACCGAGTTGATGTAGGACATGTCCGATACGGCACTGAGCGCGCGGATCGAGGTCTCGATCGAAAGGCCGAAGTCCGGGGAATCCATGGTCTTGGCAATATTCATCGAGCCAAGGTTGCAGGAAATGTCCTTGCCTACCGTTTGGTATGTCAGGTCCTCGTTGTACAGGGACGGCGTGGAAACCTGGAGGATCTCCGAGCACAGATTGCTCATGGTGATCTTTCCGGCGATCGGGTTCGCCCGGTTCACCGTGTCCTCGAACATGATGTACGGGTAGCCGGACTCGAACTGGATCTCCGCGAGGGTCTGGAAGAACTCCCGGGCATTGATCTTCGTCTTCTTAATCCGGGAATCGTCCACCATCTCGTAGTACTTCTCGGTAACCGAGATGTCGGAGAACGGCACACCGTAAACGCGTTCGACGTCGTACGGGGAGAAGAGGTACATGTCCTCGTTCTTCTTCGCGAGCTCGAAGGTGATGTCCGGGACGACGACGCCGAGGGACAGCGTCTTGATGCGGATCTTCTCGTCCGCGTTCTCGCGCTTGGTATCGAGGAAGCGGTAGATATCGGGGTGGTGCGCGTGGAGGTACACAGCACCCGCACCCTGGCGGGCACCGAGCTGGTTGGCATAGGAGAAGCTGTCTTCAAGCAGCTTCATCACGGGAATGACACCGGATGACTGGTTCTCTATCTGCTTGATCGGCGCGCCATGCTCGCGGATATTCGTCAGCGAGAGGGCCACGCCGCCGCCCCGCTTGGACAGCTGGAGTGCCGAGTTGATGCCACGGGCGATCGACTCCATGTTGTCTTCGATGCGCAACAGGAAGCAGGACACCAGCTCACCGCGCTGGGCCTTGCCCGCGTTCAGGAAGGTAGGGGTCGCCGGCTGGAAACGGCCTTCGATGATCTCGTCCACCAGCCGTGTAGCCAGTTCCTCGTTGCCGCGGCCCAAGTGCAGCGCCACCATGCAGACGCGGTCTTCATAACGCTCAAGGAACCGCTTGCCGTCGAACGTTTTGAGCGTATAGGAGGTGTAGAACTTGAAGGCGCCAAGGAACGTCTCGAAGCGGAACTTCTTCTTGTAGGCCCGGTTGAAAAGGTCGCGGATGAAGTTCATCGTGTACTGGTCAAGCGTCTCGCGCTCGTAGTACTGGTTCTTGACCAAGTAGTCCAGCTTTTCTTCCAGGTCATGGAAGAAAACGGTGTTGTTGTTCACGTGCTGCAGGAAGTACTGGTGCGCGGCCTCACGGTCGGCTTCGAACTGGATTTCGCCATTCGGTCCATAGAGGTTCAGCATCGCGTTGAGCTCATGGTAGCCAAGGCCCTTATAGGCCTCAGGCAACGGCTTCTTGGCCTTAGTGGTGTCCACAGCGCCCTTCGTTACTTCTGTTTCTGCGACAGTCGTGTCCAAAACGTTTCCAATCCTTGATTGACCCGAACGACGTCTTCCGGCGTCCCCATGAGTTCAAACCTGTAGAGATGCGGCACCTTGCACTTGGCCGCGATAATGTCTCCCGCTGCACAATAGTTGTCCGCGAAGTTGGTGTTTCCCGCACCGATCACACCGCGGATCAGTTTCCTGTTCTGCGGATTGTTCAGAAATCTGATGACTTGCTTGGGGACCGATCCCTCGCCGTTCGTGCCGCCATACGTAGGCACCACCAAAACATACGGTTCCAGTGCGAGCAACGGAGCGTCCTTGGCATGGAGCGGGATGCGTGCCGCGTCGACGCCGAGCTTCTGGACGAAGCGCTTGGTGTTCTCAGATGTGGAGGAAAAGTAGATAAGGCGGCTCCGCGTGCTGACCGCCGCGGCCAACTCGCCTGCAGATGCCGTTGCCAGCGCTGACATGGGAGCCACCTCGCCTACATGGGAATACTTTGACGTGCCTTCTGAAAAGCCAGTCTCGAAATTAGGCCACGGATGCGGCGGCCAGGGCCAGCTCCTCGATCTTGTCAGGGCGGAATCCGGACCAATGATCCTGCTCGGTGACCACAACGGGGGCCTGCATGTAGCCCAAAGCCTTCAAACGCTCCAAGGCCTCGGCATCCTGGGAAATGTCAACGCTCTGGTAGGCGATGCCTTTCTTGTCCAGTGCACGGTACGTCGCGTTGCACTGAACACAGGCCGGCTTCGTGTAAACCGTTACAGTCATGATCCCTGTCCCCTTTGTTGGAGTCTTTGCTCTATCTATTGGAGCTTCGCCTATCGCGGCTTGGCCTCTTGCAGCTGGTCTCTTGCAGCTTGGTGTCTGCAGGCCGAGTAGTTGCAAGCTGGGCCTCGGCAGCTGATCCCGCTCAATCCGTAAATCGATACTACATGTAGTGCAAGCTCCTCCGCGGAACCCCAAGATGATGTATTACAAGTATGTCATTTTACGCACCGGTAGTCCACAGGCAGGGAGGCCAAAAATGTCCGGGAATCCGCCAAATCCAAGATGAAATCCACACCCTGTGGAGTACTTAGCCACATTTAAACCCCAGCGTGTCGCTTCCGCGCCCGGCGTGTCGCCGGCCGCGCGAGCAGGCCTGCAATGCGTCCTCCCCCACACTTCACCCGCTCTCCGCCCGCTTCAGGAGAGCCAACTCACCCCGCTATGCTTGCTCGGCAAGGGCTTCGGCCGGTATCGAGCCTAAGGATCATTGATGGTCAACCTCCTCCACCTGCGGACCCTGCTTGAGGTCACGCGGCTCGGCTCCTTCGCGGCAGCGGCCGTCCGCCTCGGCTACACGGCATCGGCAGTCTCCCAACAGATGGCAGCGCTGGAACGGGACACCGGCGTCGAACTCTTCCATCGTTCCGCACGGAGCGCGGTTCCCACCGAAGCAGCCCTCACGATGGTCCGCCACGCGAGCAAGGTACTCACCGACGTCGAGACCCTGCTGGCCGCGGCTTCAAGGAGCACGGATTCGCCCGCCCAGGAGCTTCGCCTCGGCATCTTTCCCAGCCTGGCCACATACGTCCTGCCTGACATCCTCCGCAACCCGCGATGGAAGAAGCTGGGGATCGACCTTCGAGTATCCGTGGCTGAGCCAGCCCAGACCATCCAAGGCTTGCGGAGCGGCGGTGAGCTGGACCTCGCATTGGTGTACCAAGTAGGACAATCGGGCCTCGCATGGCCCCACACGCTTGAGCGGCAATGGATCGGAGACGACGACTTCCGGGTGGTGCTCCCCGCGTCCTGGGGAATCCGCGAAGAAGCGCAGATGCAGGCCTCGCAGCTCTCCGACATGCCGTGGATCATCCATCACCCCGGCACGAGCGACGCCATGGTCATCGAGCGCCTCTTCGCAGGCTGCAACCTGCACCCCCGGGTCGTCGCGTACAGCGACGACTTCCACGCCAGCCTGGAAATGGCCGGCGCCGGCCTCGGCGCGGCCCTCGTCCCGGAACTGGCGCTCCGGCACCGGCCAAGCGGCGTCGTAGTCCTTGACGTCCCGGACATCCGGCTCGCCCGCAACGTCTTCGCGTTGCTCATCAACGGCAAGCGGACGCCGCAGGTACAACTCTTCACCGAACTGCTGTCCGATACCCTGGACGGCGGGGCGCACTGAAATCTTTCAGGATGCTGGAACACGCCGCGCGTTTGGGACTATGTTGAAGACATGAGCAAGGTAGCGAGCAAGCATTTCGGGGAAATCGAGCTCAACCACGGGCGGGAGCACTGTTACGTGGCCTCGCACGAACTCGCCGGAAACCCCCTTGAGCTGGACCTGAATGTCACGGCGCACGACCATTTCGACGAGAACGCGCTCCATAAGGTCGACTACCGGCTGGGATACCTTCCCGAGCTCGTTGACCAGGTCCGGGACCGGATCGCCGAGGAGCTGGACCAGGACGGCACCAACTCCCAGCAGTTCCTCCATTTCCACTCCACCCAGCTCAAGGACGAGCAACTGGAGGCGGTATTCGGTGTGCGGGACAAGGCACAACTTACCAACGACGTCTTCCTCAAGGCCTTGAAACTCGGCCACGTGGCGATCTACCCGGGACAACCGGAACGGTACTTCGTCCTCGATTTCACCCTGGGATCGCATTTCACGGATGAAGTGCTCGTGGTCGCGGCGGACGAGGACGGCGTGGTTGACGACGAAATCGTCTGGGAATAGACGCCTACTAAGGCACGGCGGCGTAACGCACGACGGCGGCCGGTCACCTTTCGAAGGTGGCCGGCCGCCGCTCGTACTACTTGGGTTTACTTGGCTGCTTCCAGCAAGCTGGCGCGGACCGTCTTGGTGGCCTTGACGAGGTTGCGCAGGGACTCTTCGGTCTCAGCGTAGCCACGGGTCTTCAAGCCGCAGTCCGGGTTGACCCAGAGCTGGCGCGACGGGACGTGCTTGACGGCGGTAGCGAGCAGTTCGGTGACTTCGGCTTCGCCCGGAACGCGCGGCGAGTGGATGTCGTAGACGCCCGGACCAACGCCTCGGCCGAAGTGGTGCGACTCGAGGTCGTGAACGACCTCCATGCGGGAGCGTGCCGCTTCGATGGAGGTGACGTCGGCGTCGAGGCCGTCGATCGCGTCGATGATCACGCCGAACTCCGAGTAGCAGAGGTGGGTGTGGATCTGGGTCGCGTCGGCGGCACCGGCGGTAGCAAGGCGGAAGGAGTCAACCGACCACTTCAGGTACGCGGCGTGGTCGGCCTTGCGCAGCGGGAGGAGTTCGCGCAGGGCAGGCTCGTCAACCTGGATGACCTTGATGCCGGCGGCTTCGAGGTCGGCGATCTCGTCGCGCAGGGCGAGGCCGACCTGGTTGGCGGTTTCGCTCAGGGGCTGGTCGTCACGGACGAAGGACCAAGCCAGGATGGTGACCGGGCCGGTGAGCATGCCCTTCATGGGCTTGTTCGTCAAGGACTGGGCGTATTCCGCCCAGGCCACAGTGATGGGTGCGGAGCGGGTGACGTCTCCCCAAAGGATCGACGGACGGGTGCAGCGGGAGCCGTAGGACTGGACCCAGCCGTGGACCGTCACATCGAAGCCTTCGAGGTTCTCTGCGAAGTACTGAACCATGTCGTTGCGCTCGGGCTCGCCGTGCACCAGGACGTCGTAGCCGAGCTCTTCCTGCAGGTCGACGACGCGCTTGATCTCGTCCTTCATGAGCTGCTCGTATTGCTCGTTGCTCAGCTCGCCCTTGTTGTTGCGGGCACGGGCGGAACGGATCTCCGAGGTCTGGGGGAAGGAGCCGATGGTGGTCGTGGGCAGCGGCGGCAGGTGCAGCGCTTCTTCCTGGGCGGCTTGGCGGACCGAGTACTCGGAGCGGTTGAAGTCGGCTTCGGTGAGGGCGGCGGTGCGGGCACGGACATCGAAGCTCTGGACACCTTCGGCGGTGGCGCGGGAAGCGATCACGGCGGACGCCTCATCGATGGCGGCCTTCGCGGAAGCCGGCTCGGCAAGGTAGTTCGCGAGGGTCTTGACCTCGAGGGCCTTCTGGTCGGCGAATGCCAGCCAGCTGCGGAGCTGCTCGGAGAGTTGGGTCTCCTCGGCGGTGTCGTGCGGAACGTGCTGCGTGGACGTTGAAGTGCTGACCGTGAGGGTGCCGGCGGCAGCCTTCAGTTCATCCAGCTTCGCGGCAGACGCTGCGAGGTCGTTGCGCCAGATGTTGTGGCCGTCGACGACGCCGGCAACCAGGGTCTTGTTGCCCAGGCCGGCAAGCGCTGCGGCGGACGGGACGGCGCCCTTGAAGACGTCGATGTGCAGGGCGTCGATGTTGGTCGCGGCGAGGGTGCCGAGCTGGCCGTCGAGGGAGCCGTACGGGGTGGAAACGAAGAGCTGGGGGCGCTGTCCGGCGCACGCGAGGACCTCGTAGGCGCGGGCAACGGCAGCCTGGATTTCCGCGGCCGGGGTGTCCTGGTCGACAACCAAGGCGGGCTCGTCCAACTGGATCCAGCTGGCGCCTGCGGCGGCAAGCTTGCCAAGGAGTTCGACGTAGACCGGCAGGATGTCCTCGAGGCGGGACAGCGGAGCGAAGCCGGCGGGAGCGTCGTCCGAAGCCTTGGAGAGCAGGAGGTAGGTCACCGGTCCGACGATGTACGGGCGGGTCTCGATGCCGTTGGCAAGCGCGTACTCGAATTCCTCGACGATGCGGGTCGAGGCGAGCTTGAAGTCGGTCTCCGGGCCGATTTCCGGGACGAGGTAGTGGTAGTTCGTGTCGAACCACTTGGTCATTTCCAGCGGCTGCTGTTCCTTGTTGCCGCGGGCCAGGGTGAAGTAGCCATCGATGTCGAGCTGGCCTTCGGCGTTGAGCAGCTGGCCGAAACGGGCAGGCACGGCGCCGAGGTGGGCGGTGGCGTCCAGGACCTGGTCGTAGTAGGAGAAGGTGCCCGGAACAGCGGCGGCTTCGTTGAGGCCGAGTTCCTGGAGACGCTTGGCGGTGGTCAGCTGGATGTCCTTGGCGGCGGCGTCAAGGGCTGCTGCGTCGATCTTGCCGGCCCAGTAGGCTTCGATGGCCTTCTTCAGTTCGCGGCGACGGCCGATGCGCGGGTATCCGAGCAGCGACGCCGCCGGGAACGGGGTGCTGGCGTTTTCAGTGATGTTCTGGTCAGTCATGGAGTTTCCTTATTGCTGTAGGTGCAAAGGTCTGTGGGCGAAAATTCGGGATGTTTAGCTGACGAGTTCTTGGCGGCGGGCTATGGCGCTGAGGCGGCTGGCCGGCCGGGCAGGACGGGGCAGGGCGAGCTTGTCCAGCACCTCCAGGGCGCACTCGTGCTCGTTGAAGGTGTAGAGGTGGATGCCCGGGGCACCGGCATGGAGCGCGGCGTTGGCCAGGTCCACCGTGGCACGGACGCCGATCGCGCGCCGTTCTGCGTCGCTGTCCGCAGCAGCCAGACGCTCGATGAGCCGGGGTGCCGGTTCGACTCCCGTGAGTTCGCCGAGTCGCTTGAGCCGGCGAAGGCTCGTCAGCGGCATGACACCCGGAATGATCGGGATGGTGACGCCCGCACGGCGTGCGCGGGCGATCAGGTCCGTATATTGCTCGGCGTGGAAGAAGACCTGCGTGATGGCGAAGTCGGCTCCCGAGCGTTGCTTCGCGAGCAGGACCTCGACATCATGCTCGATGCTCGGCGATTCCGGGTGGCGCGTGGGGTATGCCGCCACCCCGACCGCGATCTTGCCTGCGCAGAGCAACGCCGAACGGCGCTGTTCCACCCGGCGGATCAGTTCGATGAGGTCCTGGGCGTAACGCAACGACCCGCTGACCGGCTTGCCGCTGTCCTTCGGAAGGTCCCCGCGGAGGGCGAGGATACCGCGCACGCCGTTGTCCAGGAGCTCCCCGATGATTTCGGCCAACTCCTGCGGAGTGTTGCCTACGCAGGTCAGGTGCGCCAAGGGCCGCAGGGTGGTTTCAAGCAGCAGCCGGTTGATGAGTTCGACGGCGGTGTCCCGGTTCGAGCCGCTGGCGCCGTACGTGACGGAGACGAAGTCAGGGTCGGTGGCTTCTAGTTCGCCGATGGTGGTCCACAGCGACTCCGCAGCCGCCGGGGTGCGCGGCGGGAAAAGTTCGTAGGACAAGGCGACCGGAGCAGCGCCCGTAAGGTTCGGATGCGGTTCAATGAGGCTTGGTGGTGACATTTGCGTCCTTGGCTGAGTGTCAGCGGGACTGCTGTCGCCGAACGTGGCATGAGACTTGGAAACCAGGTTCGTTGACTGCAGAATCGGTGAATTGAGTTGGGGATACACGCAACGAACTCCAGCAGGACGCAGCCGCGACTGTTACGCCCGGAATGGAGTTGCCCGTGTGCAAATGTCAGGCCCACATGGGGGCACCCACACCCTCCTGAGGAGGATCGCTGACACGTTACCGCGGTAACTTGCTTACGACTCTAGATCCGGCACTGCCCGCCATCACATCTGCCGGCGAATTAAGACGCAGTTTTACGTAGCATTTCGGCTCATCGGTGAACATTCTTCGCGCCGCATGCGGCGTCGGGCCCTCCCCTTGTCCCTTCCGCAGGACTATCCTTTTGCCATGATCCAGCTTCCAGCCACTTACCAGGAGTACCTCGACGGCAAGGATGAACGCTTCATCCAAACCATCCGTCCCATCCTCATGCAATCCGCCGCGGACCAGCTCCACGGAGTGCGCGTGGTCTACAACACCGGTTCCACCGGCCACCAGGCCCACCTTGACGACACCGTCCCCTACGGCATGATCGTCGAGGATATCGACTAGGCACCTTCTACGGGCTCAACCCTTCACAGCTCCTGAGAGGGCGAAGGCGTTGCCTGCGCCCCGGGCGACCACCGCATACAGGACCAGCACGGGAACCGAATAAAGAATCGAGAATGCCGCGAGTTCACCGTACGCGATCGCTCCATGCTGGCCGAAGAAGCCAAAGATCGACACCGAAGCCGGCTGCTTCCCAGTTGAAAGCAGCAAGATAAAGGGAACAAAGAAGTTCCCCCACGCCTGGATGAAGACGAAGATGAACACGACGCCCAGGCCTTGCCGCATCAGGGGCAGAACCACGGTGCGCAGGCTGGCTATACGCGAAGCGCCATCCACCCAAGCAGCCTCCTCCAACTCGAGCGGCACGGAATCCATGAAGTTCTTCGTCATCCAAATGGCCATGGGAAGGGTGGTGGTTGCCATGAAGAAGATGGTGGCCGGCATTGAATCCAGCAATTGCAATTGCACGAATAAACCATAGACAGGCACCATGATCGCCGTGACCGGCAGGGACGTACCGAACAGGATCGAATACAGGAACGGCTTGTTGAATCGCGAACGGTAGCGGGACAGAGGATAGGCCGCAAGGACGGCGGCCAAAAGGTTTACGACGGCGGTGCCGGCCGAAAGCAGGAAGCTGTTCGCGAGCGGGCGGAACAGCAATTCGGGCGTCAGGACAGCAGCGAAATTAGCGAACGACGGCGATTGCGGCCACCTCGTTTCGAATCCAGCCTGGGGATCGACGGAAGCAAGGACCAACCACCCTAGCGGCAGCACGAAGCACAAGCCGACCAGGGCCAAGGCGACGTTCGCCGCCAGCCGGACCCGCGGACCCACGGCCCGCACCGCCGTCGAACGCTTTCCGGTCAGTGCCGGCATTCGGCGAAGCGATGTCATGGCTTCGCCCCGCGGAGGAGCCGCACGTAAGCAACGCCGAAAGCCATGCCCACCACGATCAAGATACAGGCGATGGCCGTTCCGTACCCGATATCGCCGAACTTGAAGGCCTCCTGGTACGCCAGCACTGGCAAGGTAGTACTGGCATCTGCGGGGCCGCCCGCCGTCATCACCCAAATCAGGGTGAAGACAGCCAGTGTCTGCAAGGTGACCAGCATGAGGTTGGTGGCGATGCTGCCTCGGATCATCGGCAGGGTGACGAACACCAGGCGTTGCCAACCCTTGGCCCCGTCCACGAGGGCGGCCTCGGTGACCTCGCGTGGGACGTCCGATAACGCCGCCTTGTAGACGAGCATTGAAAAGGCCGTGCCCCGCCAGATGTTGGCGAGGCTGATGGCAGCCATGGGGAACGCGAAAAGCCAGTTGGCGCCCCGGACTCCAAGCATCCCAAGGAACTGGTTCAAGGTGCCGTCCACACTGAAGTACGCGTACGCGGCGAAGGCGGCAACAATTTCCGGCAGGACCCACGACGCAACCACTGTCGTGGAGACGAGCGACGCCATGGTCTTGCCGGACCTGCCCATCACCAGGGCAATCATGAGTCCAAGGACGTTCTGTCCGATGATCGCGGACGCCGCAACGAAAACGACAGTCAGCCAGACCGAGAGCGGGAATACCGGATCGCCGAGGAGCCGGGCGTAATTGTCGATGCCGATCCACTCGGGACTCCGCGCCGCCTTGCCGGTCAGCGCCGCATCCGTGAAGGACGCATAGAAAGACCACAGCAGGGGCCCGACCAGGAAGAGTGCCAGCAGCATGATCGCAGGAACCATGGGAAGCAGCCGGAGGCTGCGCCGCAGCCGGTTAGTGTCGGTCATGCGTCACTTCTGGATGACTTTGGCCCCACCGACGAGTTTCTTAATCGAAGCGTCGTAAGCTGCGGCTGCCTCGGCCGGACTTTGCTTACCCGTGATGACGGCTTCCGTGGCTTCCTGGACGGCAAGCGAGATCCGCGGGTAGTCGGCAGTCGCCGGACGGTAATGGGTCACGGCCACGAGCTCGGAAACGTCCTTGACGAACGGGTTGGCTGCCTGGTAGCCAGGATCCGAAGCGACGTCGGTGCGGACTGCAATTTGCGAATTCCCGACGTCGAAGGCCAAGGCGTTTTTCTGGTTGACGGCGGTGGTCAGGAACTTGAATGCCAAGTCCGCGTTCTTGGTCTTCGCGCCGAGGGCTAGCGTCCATCCGCCCGACATGCTCACTGCGCCCGGTGCCTGGCCGTGCTGCGTCGGGAAGGCGGCCACGCCCATGTCGTCCTTGTAGCCGGGCCATTCATAGGAACCGCCCTTTTGCCAGAACGACGGCGCGTAGGACCCCTCGACCGTGGCACCCATCTTGCCTTGCGGCAGCCATTCACCGAAGACCTTCTTCCACACATTGGCATCAAGTGCTTGGGCGGGCGTCACTGCGAGCTTCTCGTCGTAGAGGGTTTTGAAGAACTGGAGCGAGTCCGTAAAGCCTTGGGACCCGACCACCCACTTCTTGGCGGCATCGTCATACAAGCCCTCGCCTGTTCCGTAGAGCAGTTCGTAGAAGCCCTGCATGACCGTTCCTTCACCGGTCGCTTTGCCCGCATACATGTTGAAAGGAACCAAGGAAGGATCGGCAGCCTTCATCTTTCGGGCCGCGGCCAGGACGTCGTCCCAGCTCTTCGGTTGCCAGGGAACGGGGATGCCGGCCTTCTGGAGGACCGTCTTGTTGTACCAGATGGCGCGTGTGTCCGTGCCCAGCGGGACGGCGTAAATGCCGCCGTCATCGCCCCGGCCGGCCGCCTTCGCGCTGTCGTTGAACTTCGACCACTCGTCCCAGCCGGCAAGTTGTCCGTCGAGCTTCAGCAGGTATCCGGCGTCGACGTCGGAACGAACCTTGAAGGTGTCCTCGTAGAAGACATCCGGCGCCGTGTCGGGCGAGCGCTGTGCCAGGGCAAGTTTCGTGCCATAGTCGTCGTCGTTCGCTTGGATCGGCTCAAGGTCGACGGTGACACCGGCGTTCGCCGCCTCAAATTCCTTCTTGGCGTCGTTGAAGACGGCATCCAAGGCTTTGAACGAGTCTGTCTTCTGATAGACGATCTTGAGGGTCTGCTTCTCGGTTTGCGGCTGTGCCGGCGAACAGGCGGCCAAGGCCACAAGTCCGACGACGCCGAGCAGTACTGTTCCGATCCGGGCTGGGCGGTGCATGACACTCCGATCTCAAGCGGCTGCAGCCCCCACACTCCAACTGGCCCAGCCTATTTGCCGATATTCATATATGGGCCTCCGGCGGAGGACCTGTCGAGAAGTCAGCCCTCCAGGAGGAGTCGCTGGGCACGCGGCGCGAGGGTATGTTCGAGGACCAGGCATGCCGCGCCGATGGCGCCGACGTCCTCGCCCACCCCGGTCCCGACCACGTCGATACCGTGAATGCTGTGCGCCGCGCTGTTTTCCGCAAGCAATGCAGGGATGCGCTCCAGGTACCGTTCGGACAGGCGGCCCCAGTAGGGTCCGCCGAAGACTACGCGCTCCACATCGAGGGTATTCGTGACCACGGCGACAGCCCTGGCTACCAGCACCGCCGATTTGTCGATGATTCGGACGGCGCGTTCATCGCCGTTGTCCGCGGCGTCGCAAAGGCGCGCGAAACCCTCCTGCACTTCGGGCCCTTCCGTGCCCTGGCGGCCGCCGTCCAGGACGCCCAGCTCTTCGGCCTCGGCAACCAGGACTTTTGGAATACAGGATGATTTAACGCAACCACGCAGGCCGCAGTCGCATTCAGGGCCATCGGGATCCACAATTATATGGCCGATTTCGCCGGCGTTGCCGGAGGTCCCGCGAACCACTTCGTCATTCAAGACAATCCCGCAACCGATGCCGGTCCCCATGTACATGAAGATGAAGCTGCCCGTGCCGCTCGGACCGCCTGCCCAGGTTTCGGCGACGGCGGCACTGGTGACGTCCTTGTCCACCAGGGTTTCGAGTCCGGTGGCCTCGGCCAGGGCGTCGCGCAGGTGTACACGGTCCCAGCCGCTCAGGAGCGGCGGGTCGACGACGGTTCCCTCGTCCAGGTCGATTGGTCCCGGCGCCGCGACGCCAAGCCCGGCGATCTTCCCCTGGTCAACGCCGGACTCCTCTATCAGGGCCTTGATCTCTTCGGCGATCCGAGAGATGACGGCGGACGGGTTGCTGCCGGCCGGCGTGGGGATGCGGGAATGCTTGACGACGTCGCCTACGAGGTCCAGGACCACCGAGGTGATGACAGCGGGATCAAGGTGGACGCCCACTGCGTACATGCCTGAGGGGTTCAGCCGAAGAATCGTGCGCGGCTTCCCGGGTCCGCTGCCTTCCTTGCCGGCTTCGACAATGAGCCGCTGGTCCAGGAGCCGGCGGGAAATGTTCGAAATGGTCTGCGGCGAGAGGCCAACGATCTGCGCCAACTCCACACGACTCAGCCCGCCTGTCGTGCGCCTGATTGCGTCCAAAATGACGGTTAGGTTGAAGTCCCCCATGCGAGGCAGATTGGTTCCGCGCCTCGGAGTCGGCTGGCGGATCTCAGTCACGGAGTTCCCCTAAAATCATTGGAAAAATGCTGTTGCATTTGCATCGTACGGCACGTGCGCACGTCCCGGTATGCCCACACGCGGGTCAAAAGTGATGGGCGCGTCATCAGGACAGCCATTAACGCTTGGCGCTCCTCATCACCGTGAATTTCGGGTTCCTGCCGATTTCCGTGCAGGGGCCGATCAGCCGCTCCAATTCGGCACGATACTGCAAGTGGCTGTTGTAGACAGTCCAGAGTTCGCCGCCCGGCGCGAGCACCCGGGAAGCCGCTTCGAACATCTTGATGGCCGCACCGGCATGGACGCTTGCTCCGAGGTGGAATGGCGGGTTCAGCAGGATGAGGTCCGCACTCCCCGGTTCAAAAGAAGACATCGCGTCGTCGTGAACCACCGCGATGCGATCTCCCAGGGAGTTCGCGTCGGCCGTAGCCCGGGCGGACGCCACTGCGGCCGCGGATTGGTCCGTCGCTGTAACACGTGCCGTTGGATGGGTGCGGGCATACATCGTCGCGAGGATTCCAGTCCCGCAACCGAGGTCGACCACATGTTCAGCCGCCGGGATCCGGTCCAGGAACCGCAGAAGGAACCGGGTTCCGATGTCCAGCTTGGTGCCGGCGAAGGCTGCCCCGTGGGCACACACGGTGATCCCCAGCTCACTGTTGCGCTCCGAGACCGGGAACGGCTCGCCCCCGCTTGGCCGACGTAGTCCTTCGGCCAAGAGGATCCGGGATTTCCGTTGGGCCAGCTGTGGCTGCACGGACGCGAAGCTCCGTTCCAGGACGGCGTTCATGCCTAAGGACATGTGTTTAACCCGACCGCCGGCCAGCAGGACCGCCTCCGGGGCACCAGAGCGCGCAACGGCGTCGGCGATTTCTTCCAGCTCGGCGAGCGACTTCGGCAGCTGCGTGATCACCAGCTCGACGCCGTCGAGCAGCCCGCGTCCGAGCTCGAGTTGCGCGAAGCGTCCGGCCAGGCCCGAGGCCTCCGCGTTCCGCTGGAGGGCGAGCCTGCCGCTGTACAAGTCCTGGGTGACCCGGACGTGTTCAACGCCAAGGAAAGCCAAGGCGCCTAAGGTGAGGGCGCCGTAGCGGTCACCGATGATCGCTACCCGGGTTTCCGGGCCGCGAACGTACGCCGCCGCCGTCTCGAGAAGCAGCCGGTCTGTAGCGTCATGCGCCTGGAGGTTGTCCGCTTCGACGTCGGGGAAGCGGCGCAGGCCGCCAAAAAGGGTATCAAGTTCCGCTGGGGTCACGCTGAGCCAATCTATCCTCGCTCGGAGCCCTCGACAACACGGGGGCGTCGGAGGATGGTAGAGATTGCAAGTTATCAACCGTCTTCCGGCTGCAGGAGGCGATCCCGGAAACCGCCGCAGTCCAGACACCGGGTCCGCTGCGAAGAGCGAGCCGTCACGGCGGATCGAGAACATCAGGCTCCGATCCAAAATGTGAGCACACCATGACCCTCAACGTTGTCACGCAGCTTGAAGTGAAGTCGCACAATTCCCCCGACGAGTCGCGCCACCCGGAGAAGACCACTGTGGACGTCGTCACTGTTGGCGATTACACGATCGGCCGCCTCACCTTCGAACCCGGCTGGACGTGGGCCGATTGCATCAAACCCGTAGCAAAGACAGACACCTGCCAGCTGAACCACGTAGGTTTCTGCTTGGCCGGAAACCTCGAGGTCGAGACCGAGGACGGCAAGAAGATCAGTATCTCCAAGGGAGATTCGTACACCATTCCACCAGGCCACAACGCTCGGGTTGTTGGCGACGAGACCTTCTCGGCCGTGGAATTCGTCAGCGCCGCGGAATTCGCGTCGAAGGCTGAGTAGCGCCAGGACGGGCCGGGCGCCACCAAAAGAGCGAAAAACGGAAACACCCCGCTCATGGGAGCGGGGTGTTTCTTTCGGTGGAGCTGAGGGGACTCGAACCCCTGACCCCCTGCATGCCATGCAGGTGCGCTACCAGCTGCGCCACAGCCCCAAACTTTGCCTGGCGGAACTTCCTTCCCCGCCCGGGCAACTCGACAATACTAAACCACAACGGTGTGAGATAGGAAATCGAGCAGGCCCCCCGGAGAGCAGATGAGGTGCGGTCGATGACTCGGCCGCACCTCCCCCCATTACTGCCCTCAACTCGTTGTTCCCCCTGAAACAACGCGCTACTGAAAATTGTAAAGTCAAAACGGGAGCAAAAACAAACCATTCAACCGGTTTACATGCCTTTCGCCCCCCTATTCGAAGCCGAATACGACGCGGCCAGTCCACTGAGGGCTTCACTAGGACTTTCGGGTTTGATGCCCGCGAGCCGCCAGATTCGTTTCGAGGAGTACCAGTGATCGCTCGTTACCAAGTCGATCTGATGGCGGCTAAAGCCTGCATGTTCCAACGCCCGGGCGGCCGCCGGGTCATCTCCGAGAAACTCCACGGGGTCCCGGCCAAAGGCGTGGACGACTGTATTCAACAGGAGGGAAACGGGAACCGGGTCGGGGAAGGCGGCATGGAAGGACTGGCCCGCTTGTCGTGCGCCAAGCGCGAGTCCGGCAATCAATTTGCCCAGGGATTCAACACTAATGACGGAAAGGAGCGCCGAGCCATCTCCTGGCCAACCTCCCGCCGCATCGAGCATCTTGAGAATGCCGGGAATAAGCCAGCGGTCCCCCTCGCCGAACACGAGATTGGGCCGGACCACCTCGCCGCCATAATCGAGAACCATTTCTTCGGCGCGCCTCCGGCTTGCACTGGCAGCCGAGGCCGGACGGTATTCCACGCCGCCTTCACGAAGTCCGCGGTGCGGGCCGGTGCCGTAGACGCTGCACGTGCTGACGTATATCAACCGCGCGCCCGAATCGCGGCATTGCTCAACGACATTGGCGGTCCCCGTTTCATTGGTTTCCCGCGCACGTCCCGCATCGGAGCCAACGTACGATGCCGCATGGACCACAACATCGGCCTCGGCCAGGAACGGCAAGAGGCTTCCTTGGACGGAAATGTCGGCAGCCGCGGTGATAGCGTTGTATTTTTGTAGTCTGTCGTCCGGTTTTCGTGAGAGCGCAATGACCTGCGTCCTTCCGGAACCGGCCAGCAGGGCTGCAACCCGACTTCCAATGAAGCCAGTGGAACCCAGGACCAGTGTCCGGGGCGCGTGGTCAACGAATGTTGGCATGGCCCTTACCGAAGCTTGGGGTCGATTGGTTTCATGCACTCAAGTATCCCGGAGCCAGAAACCGGAGAGGTCTCCACGCTGACATGCAACAACGTGCCAAAGCCACCCGAACAGCTGTGATTGAAGGTGCAGCATCGATCTTTGAAGAGGTCGGCTATGGAAATGCGAGCCTAAGCGACGTGACCGACCGCGCCTCAGTCACCAAGGGAGCGCTCTACTTCCATTTCAAGTCGAAGGAAGACCTCGCCCTCGCGGTCATCGCCGAACAGCACAACATCGTTCGCATTGCCGGCGAAAGAATCGCCTCCGCCGGTTTGCCGGCTTTGGAAACGATGATCGCCATGTGCAGGACCTTTGGGCAGCAATTGCTCGATGAGCCGATCGTGCGCGCCGGCATCAGGCTCACCTTCGAAGCTTCCGCGTTCAATGCGGACGTCAAGGGCCCGTACAACGACTGGATAGCCACGATGGAGCATTTGACCCGACAGGCGCAAATCGAAAATGACGTCCGGCCGGATATCAATCCGGCGGATTTCGCCCGTTACTTGGTGGCGTCCTTTACAGGCGTCCAGATGGTCTCCAACGTATTGACGGAACGCCGCGATGTCCTCAAAAGAATTGAAGACATGTGGGGATTTATGATGCCCGCCATTTCACCGGTTCAAACCCCGGAGCAATAAGCAGGACAGCTACACGGACTCCTTGACACGGCCAAGAAGGGTCATGAGGGTGTCGTCGTTGTGCATTATCCGGACCTTCATGTCCCCCGCCGCTCCATCCGGGTCGCGTTCACTCACCGCGACATCGACGGGATAACCGAATTCGACCAATTTCACGAATTCCGCCTCGAAAAGGGCGAAATCGGCATCGGGCTGGGACGAGGCCGCCCGAACCGCCTGCCGCGCTGCTTCGACAAGGAGCATTCCGGGGACGTGGTCAAGCGGGTGGTCAAAGAAGATGGGATGCGTGGGATCCACCCGCAAGGGCCACACCAGGGGCTTCCGGCTTCGGCCGAGCATGACGTTCCGTTGGGTGGAATGCCCGACGTCGGCACACGCCAGCAGGTCATCGTCCACTGCCGGCAGTTCGCCAGGCGGCGTTCCCCGGAACCGCTCATAGGTGGCAGGGTTCACGATGCGGGCGCCCGCGGACCCTTTGCCAATGGGGACGCCGTCCACCAGGAAACGCGCAGATACCGTAAGCGCCGCCAACAGACCGCCGCTGAGTTTCATGTCCTTGACATCGAGTTCAATCGCGACCTGCGTGGGCACCAAAGGGTCCAGGACTGCGGCTTCAACGGAAATACTCATGTGGGGCATGAGGAACTTGTGGGTCAAAGGCACCCCGCACAAATGCGCAAGGAAGATCACTGCCTGCCTCAGTGTCTCCGCCAAAAGCGCGGAATCAGGAGAGCCATCCGGCGAACCATAGAATACGTGCCAACGGGGCCATTGTGCCCCGGCGGTGAAATGCCTGGAAGTTGTTTGTACAAAGTCCGTCAGGAAGACTTCCGAGACGGAGCGCTTATGGACGAGCTCCCGTTTAACGGAAGCCTCGAAGAGCGCTTCATCACGCATGGGGTCCCCCACTTCTCCCAGAACCTTCCAGCCCAATAACAGTATTGTTTTGGTCACTATTAAAGGCACAAAACCCATCGTCACGTGACACAAGCCCAGTATGACGCCGGCGATTAAGCAGTCGGCCGCGACAACAACGCGCCCCGGACGGCTCCGACCATGCCTTCGACAGCCCGGGCCAAGTGGCTTCCCCGGTCACTGACGCCGTCCCAGCGCACCAAGGCCTGGGCGTTGAGTCCATCAATCATGCCAAGGATCTGCCAGGCCACCGAAGGCGCGTCCGAGGTTTCGAATTCCCCGGACTTTATGCCCCCTTCGACAACACCTTGCACCACCGCTTGCCAAGCATCCATTTGCTCCCTCACGCTGGCTGCGAGCGCCTCGTTCCGGCGTCCCAAGGTCCACGCTTCAACCCAAATGGCAGTCACGTCGAGCCGGCTGTTGTCCATGAGGGTCTCAAGCAGCGTGCCCAGGCGCTCGGGCGGGGTAGGTATTTGCTCAAGGAGGTTTGCAACCTCCTCAGTCTCCGCTGCCACGATGGCGGCAAATATTCCCGCCACCAGCTTGTCGACGTTGGGCTCATAATGCGCGACGAGGCCCGAAGCCACTCCTACGCGGGCTGCGACGTTGCGCAGGGTGATCGCGGACAACCCCTGCTCGAGCGCGATTTCCCGGGCGGCTTGGACTATTTCGGCGGCGCGTTCTGCCGGGGTCTTGCGGGCAGCGCGTTTCTGCATGGTGCTTGACATCACTCACCAGTCTAAAGTAGCTTTCGATGTTATTGATCACATGATCAATAACAGCTTGGACACCACGACCCAAACTTGCTTAAACCCCAGCTCAACGAATACAGGAGATTTCCATGGCTTGGAGAATGCCGGCCGAGACCGCATTGCACGAACGCACGTGGATGGCTTTCCCGCGTGCCGGCCTCACGCTTGGCAGCGACGCAGCGTCGGCGGACGAGGCGTACTCCGCGTGGACCGCCGTCGCACATGCCATATCCGAATTTGAGCCAGTCACCATGCTGGTCGACCCGAGCGAAGGGGATCGGGCCAAGCACATGCTGGGAGGCGGGGTCGAGCAGCTTGAAGCGCCGCTCGATGAGTTTTGGATGCGCGACGTCGGACCGACGTTCGTCGTCGATGACGAGCGTCCCGGTATGCTCGGCGCAGTGGATTGGATCTTCAACGGCTGGGGTGCGCCGGCTTGGTCCGAATGGGAAAAGAGCGCCGAGCTGGCCCGCTTCATCGCCAAATGCGTGGGGGCGGAGCTGGTCTCGTCATTGCTGGTCAACGAAGGCGGCGCCATCCATGTGGATGGTGAAGGCACCATCCTTGTCACTGAAACCGTTCAGCTCGATCCGAAGCGGAACCAGTACGCCGACAAGGCCCGGGTGGAGGCGGAGCTGTCCCGCGTCCTGGGCACTACCCACACGGTCTGGGTACCGCGAGGCCTCACTCGTGACTACGAGGACCTCGGAACACGCGGCCACATCGACATGGTGGCCACCCTGCCCTCTCCCGGAAGGGTGCTGCTGCACAACCAGGGCAACCCGGAGCATCCCGATTTCGAAGTGAGCCGCAGACTGCACGCATTCTTCGAGACCCAGGAGGATGCCGCGGGAAAGCCGTTCGAGATCATTCCGCTGCCTGCGCCTCAAACCCTGCGCGACGAAGAAGGCTTCGTTGACTGGAGCTACGTCAACCACCTCGTGGTCAACGGCGGCGTGATCGCCTGCGGGTACGGCGAAAAGCGCGCGGACGCGCTGGCCGCAGAGATCCTTGCCGAGGCCTACCCCGGTCGCCGTGTGGTCACAGTCGACGCCCGGCCCATCCTGGCCCGCGGCGGCGGCATCCACTGCATCACGCAGCAGCAGCCGGCACTCACGGGGGAGGCGGCAGAGTGAGCGGCTTCGACGTCGTCGAGGCCTCGATCGCCCAACTTCGCGCGGCCCTGGTCTCGGGTGAAGTTACCAGCGAAGAACTCACCCAGGCGTACCTGGACCGCATCGAAGCCTACGATCGAAATGGCATTACCCTGAACGCGGTCGTCGTCATGAGTCCGGAGGCGCTCGCGGATGCCCGGGCCTCGGACGAGCGCCGCGCCAACGGCCGGACCCTTGGTCCCCTCGATGGCATCCCGTACACCGCCAAGGACAGCTACCTGGTCCAGGGGCTCACCGCAGCTGCCGGTTCCCCCGCATTCGAAAACCTCGTCGCGCAACGCGACGCCTTCACCATCGAGCGACTCCGCGCGGGCGGCGCCGTCCTCATCGGACTTACGAACATGCCTCCCATGGCAAACGGAGGCATGCAACGCGGAGTCTATGGGCGGGCCGAAAGCCCTTATAACGGCGACTTCCTCACGGCCGCCTTCGGCTCCGGTTCCTCCAACGGTTCCGGGACCGCGACGGCGGCAAGCTTCGCCGCCTTCGGCCTCGGCGAAGAGACCTGGTCAAGTGGCCGCGCACCGGCGTCGAACAATGCTCTGTGCGCCTACGCGCCGTCCCGTGGAGTCATTTCCGTTCGCGGCAATTGGCCCCTCGTTCCCACCATGGACGTGGTGGTCCCCCACACCCGCTCGATGGCGGACATGCTGGAATTGCTGGACGTCATCGTCGCCGACGACCCGGAAACCCGGGGAGACTTCTGGCGGGCGCAGCCGTGGGTCAAGATTCCCGCTCCCTCGCAACACCGTCCCGTGTCATACCCGGCCCTAACGCCGAGCGACGCGTACGCCGTCCGCTCGCTCTTGAGGGGCAAGCGGTTCGGCGTGCCCCGCATGTATATCAACGCAGATCCCGACGCCGGCACGGCCGAAAAGCCCGGAATCGGCGGTCCAACGGGACAACCGATCGAAACGCGGGACTCCGTGATCGAGCTGTGGGAAGCTGCCCGGCGGGACCTCGAAGCGGCGGGCGCGGAAGTTATCCCGGTGGAGTTCCCGGTGGTTTCCAATTACGAAGGAGACCGCCCCGGAGCACCGACCATCGCCACCCGGGGACTCGTCAGCCCTGAATACCTGAAGCGGGAAATCGTGGACCTTTCGGCGTGGGCGTGGGACGACTTCCTCGCGGCAAATGGCGACCCGTCGCTTAACAGCCTCGCCGTCGTCGACGGTTCCACCATATTTCCGCACCCGCAAGGAGCACTGCCGGACCGCTACTACGGTTTCGACGACGACATTGCAGACTATCCCGAGCACATCCGGAAGCACGGGGTCGCTTCCCTGACCGATATCCCCCACCTGGAAGAAGGGATCCGGGGCTTGGAAGAGACCCGTCGTGTTGATCTGGAGGACTGGATGGACCGCCGCAAGCTGGACGCTGTCATCTTCCCGGCCGCGGCCGACGTCGGTCCTGCCGACATGGACGTCAACCAGGCGTCCGCAGATCTCGGCTGGCGCAACGGCGTTTGGGTGGCCAACGGCAACCTCGTGCCCCGCCACTTGGGAATCCCGACGGTCACGGTTCCGATGGGGACCATGTCCGACATTGGCATGCCGGTCGGCCTGACCTTTGCCGGCAGGGCTTACGACGATCCGGCCCTCTTGGCTCTCGCCGCGGCTTTCGAGGCAACGGGCAGGCGGCGCACCGCTCCCCCACGGACACCGCCACTTATCTGAAACGTCCGGACGTCATCTGAAACGTCCGGACGCGGGACTGCACAGCGAATGTAGTGGCTTGGGAGCTGCGGGTTTGGGAACGGGGTTTGGGAGCGCGGGGGTAGCCCGTGGAGTCGCCGGGTTCCGGTCTGCAGGAACCCGGGCGCAATTGACTGATTCGAATATATGTTCGAAAATTGGAGTATGTCACTCCGCTTGGATTCCACGTCGCCGGCTTTGCTGCGCGAGGATTTGCAGGCGCGCATCCATCTGATGCAAGGCAGGCGGGGAAGTGAACGTTCACTGCCTGTAGTGCCGTCGCTCAGCAGGCTCCTGCCTGGTGGTTTACGCCCCGGCGCCGTTTATTCCGTCCAAGGATCCATGTCATTGGCCATGGCGTTGCTGGCCGGCCCTTCACGTGATGGCGGATGGTGCGGAGTAGCCGGGATTCCCGATTTCGGTGTCGAGGCCGCAGCGGGTTTCGGCATCGCCCTCGATCGCCTGGTGCTTGTGCCGGATCCCGGGACCAAATGGACCCAAGTCATTGCTGCCATGGCGGAGGTTCTCTCGGTGGTGCTTGCGATCGCCCCGGATAAGGTGGCTCCGGCTGAAGCGGCGCGCTTGGGCGCCAGGCTCCGGGAAAGAAGCTCTGTCCTCCTTGTCCTGGGGCCATGGCCGCAAAGCGAAGCTGTCTTGCAAGCGAACGGCTACGAATGGGCTGGGCTTGGCAAGGGCTACGGCCACTTCGCCAAACAGGAGCTCGACGTCGAAGTGGCTTTGCGTGGCAGTTCCCGGAGGGACTCCATCGATCTGGCTGGAAGCGGGACTGTCGAATTGTCCAGCCATCGGATCGGTGCTTGATGCTGGACAAAGGAGAGCGGCCCGTGCGGGCCTTGGTAACATGGTTCCCGGATTGGCCCTTGGTTGCCGCGCGTCTGGCGGATGCCCTTCCTCCCCACGTACCAGGGGCGGTCATTGGGCAAGGAGTCATCGCGGCCTGCTCAGCGGAAGCACGGGCAGAAGGAGTCGTCCGCGGGCTGAAGCTGAGGGAAGCGCAGACCCGTTGCACCGACTTGGTGGTATGTGCCGTGGATTCAGTACGGGACGCCCGGGAATTCGAACCTGTGGTTGCCTCCCTTGAAGAACAGACGCCTGGCGTGGAAGTGCTTCGGCCAGGCCTTTGCGCTATCAGGGCACGGGGAGCCACGCGCTATTACGGTAGTGAAGAAGCTGCAGCGGGTGCTGTCCTTGAAGCGGCGGACCGGCTCGGAGTTGAGGCCAGGGTAGGGATCGCCGATTCGGTGTTTGCCGCCGAGCAAGCAGCCCGCAGCACCAACGAACTCTCGCCCACCCTTGTACTTCCCCCAGGGTCCTCCCGTGATTTCCTCACAACGTTTCCAGTGGACGTACTCGGCCAGCCGAAGCTTGCCTCCTTGCTCAAGCGACTCGGCATTCGGACCTTGGGGAAGTTCGCGGATCTTCCCCTCGCGGATGTGCGCTCCCGCTTCGGGGCTGCCGGAATCAATGCCCACGCCATGGCCGCCGGAAAGGATCCACGCCGGATCATCCCCCGGGTTCCACCGAGGAAACTGGAGCAGAGCGCAGAGTTCGAGCCCGGACTGGACCGGGCCGACCAGCTTTCCTTCCAGTTGCGTTCCACAGCCGACGCCTTCGTGGACGGGCTCCAGTCCGAAGGTTTGGTCTGCACCGAACTCAAAGTCCTGATCACCGATGAAGCCGGGAACCGTTCAGAGCGGCTTTGGGGACATCCCCGCCACTTCACTCCCGGCGATGTAGTGGACAGGGTGCGTTGGCAGCTACAGTCACAGCCCGACGTCGGACCGGCCGCCAGTGTGCCATCCTCGCCAATCACCCGGGTCGGGTTCATCCCCGTACGGGTGGATTCCATCGCCCATCACGGCCGTGCCCTTTTTGGAGACGGTGCCGAGGAGCAGATCCACCACGGCCTCAGCCGGATCCAAAGCCTGTTGGGACATGAAGCCGTAGTTGTTCCAGCGGTTTCCGGAGGACGGTTGCTGGCCGAGCGGCGACGCTTGGTTCCCTGGGGAGATACCGTTCCTGCCGCTGCGGCAACCCTTGCCTCCAGGCCGTGGCCCGGAAGGATTCCCGATCCCCAGCCGGCAACGGTGTTCTCTTCCCTCGTCCCAGTGCTGTTGCTCGACGCGGCCAGGGAAAAAGTCCAGACAGACCATCGTGGCGCTTTGCTGTCTCCTCCGGTGTGGTTCTGTCCTACCGCTGATCCTGCAAAGCGACGTCCCGTGGTGCAGTGGGCGGGCCCTTGGCCACTGCAGCAAAGATGGTGGGACGCCGGCCACCGCATTGAAGCCGATAGGTTCCAACTCGTTGACGGCAACGGAGAAGCCTGGCTTCTTCTCTTGGACGGAAAGGATTGGTGGGCGGAGGCCCGTTATGACTGAATTCCCCGGCAGGTCGGATTTCGGCAGGCAACAAGCTTAAGACGGAAAGATTTAGATGAGCTGGAATAATCCGCCAATCTCATGGCCTGAGTTCGAAAGTACTCTTTCAGGCCGGCGTACGCCCGGTTCCCATCAGTGGGAAGTGGACGGCGGGGATAGTCCTGCCTGGTCCAGGAAACGTGAGCCCTACCGTCCGCGCCCCCTCGACACCGCAAGCAATGCCGCACGAGCCCGTTCCGCCGTCGTGCCTTACGCAGAACTTCACTCCCATTCGCACTACAGCTTCCTGGACGGCGCCTCCTCGCCAGAGCAATTGGTAGAGGAAGCTGTCCGGCTCGGCCTCCATGCCATAGCGTTGACAGATCACGACGGTTTCTACGGGATTGTGCGGATGGCGGAAGCGGCCGAAGCATACGAGTTGAAAACAGTGTTCGGCGCTGAACTGTCATTGGGCCTCAGCAAACCCCAACATGGCGAAGCCGATCCGGAAGGCGAGCATTTGCTTGTCCTCGCCCGCAGGGAAGAGGGATATCATCAGCTGGCGGCAGCGCTGACCTCAGCACACTTGGCTCCGGGCGCGGAAAAAGGCCAACCGATCTATGACCTCGATGTCCTCACGGAGTCGCTGAGGGACCGCTGCTTGATACTAACCGGCTGCCGCAAAGGTTCGGTCAGGAGGGCCCTGCTTCGCGAAGGAGAACCGGCTGCGGCACGGGAAATCGATGCCTTGGTCGAAAGGTTCGGACGGGAAAACGTGGTGGTGGAGCTCTTCGATCACGGAAACCCCTTGGACACCAGCCATAACGATGCGCTCGTACGAATCGCTAGCCGCGCCGGCATCCCCATCATAGCCAGCAATGCCGTGCACTACGCCGCCCCCGAAGCGTACCCGCTATCAACGGCCATCGCGGCAGTCCGGGCCCGCCGCAGCCTTGACGACCTCGATGGCTGGCTCCCGGCAAGCCCGGGCGCCCACCTGCGGAGCGGCTCCGAAATGGCCGAACGATTCTCCCGCTACCCCGGCGCCGTGGAAAGCACTGTTGGAATCGCGGACGAGCTAGCTTTCCAGCTCCGTGCGGCACGGCCGAAACTCCCGAAGATCGATGTCCCGGCCGGACATACCCTCATCTCGTGGCTAAGGTTCCTCGTCGCCGAGGGCATCAAGGACAAGTACCCGAATGCCGGCGAAAAGGTTCACCGGAGGATCGAGCAGGAACTCGCCGTCATCGAAAAGAAGGATTTCCCCGGCTACTTCCTGATTGTGCACGACATCGTGCAATTCGCACGGTCACGCGGCATTCTTTGCCAAGGCCGGGGCTCCGCGGCGAATTCCGCAGTCTGTTACGCGTTGGGGATCACCGCTGTAGACAGTATCTTCTACAACCTTCCCTTCGAACGCTTCCTCTCAAGCCTTCGTGAAGAAGAACCGGACATCGACGTCGATTTCGATTCCGACCGGCGCGAAGAAGTCATCCAGTACGTCTATCGAAAATATGGCAGATTCAACGCGGCCCAGGTTGCGAATGTCATCAGCTATAGGCCGAAGAACGCAGTCCGTGATGTCGCCAAAGCGCTAGGTTACAGCCAGGGCCAGCAAGACGCCTGGTCCAAACGGCTTGACCATTGGGGCGACCTCAAAGAGGGCCGCGCCCACAACATCCCCGAGCCCGTCCTGGACCTGGCCAACCAGATCATGGGATTCCCCCGGCACCTGGGCATCCACTCCGGAGGCATGGTCCTCACGGAAAGGCCGGTCGGCGAAGTGGTCCCGATTGAACGGGCCAGGATGGAAGACCGAACGGTGCTGCAGTGGGACAAGGACGACTGCGAGTGGATGGGCCTGGTCAAGTTCGACCTCCTCGGCCTGGGCATGCTCGCCGCTTTGCAGTACTCCTTTGACCTGATCGAGCAGCATTTCGGCGAGCGCTGGGAAATCGGGACGATTCCGCGCGAAGAGCAAGCCGTCTATGACATGCTGTGCAGAGCCGATTCAATCGGGGTCTTCCAGGTGGAATCCCGTGCCCAGATCAGCACCTTGCCCCGGCTGAAACCGAGAAGGTTCTACGATCTCGTGGTGGAAATCGCCCTCATTCGGCCTGGGCCCGTCCAAGGCGGTGCTGTTCATCCCTATATCCGGCGGCGTGCCGGACAGGAAGCCGTCACTTACCTTCATCCTTTGCTGGAACCGGTCCTTGAACGTACTTTGGGTGTCCCGCTGTTTCAGGAACAACTCATGCAGATGGCTGTGGCTGTTGGCGGTTGCACCGCCGAGGACGCGGACCTTCTCCGCCGGGCCATGGGTTCGAAGCGCGGGCGGGAGAAAATCGAGACACTTGAGGCCAAACTTTATGCCGGGATGGCAGCAAACGGGATCAACCAGGACGACGCCGATGCCATTTATGCCAAGATCCAGGCATTCGCGAACTTCGGCTTCGCGGAATCCCACTCCCTGAGTTTCGCCGTCTTGGTCTATGCGAGCTCTTGGCTGAAACTGCATTACCCCGCGGCCTTCCTTGCTGCCCTTCTCAAGGCGCAACCCATGGGCTTCTACTCACCTCAAAGCCTGGTGGCGGATGCACGCCGCCACGGCGTCAAGGTGCTGCGCCCCGATGTCCTGCATTCCCTGGCCGAGGCAAGCCTTGAAGTACTTAATGCCCCGGCCGCAACGGAACATGGCGGAATGGACTCCTGCCTTGATTTCGAGCAGCCGCCCATCGGCCCCTTCCAGCAGGATCGCCCCCGTGAGGACCATTTGCATCGCCGGGACGCCTCCCATGCCGTCCGGCTGGGGCTTGATGGCGTCACATCCATTGGGAAAGAACTCGCGAAACGCATCGTCATGGAACGTGACGAACATGGCCCCTTTGTGGACATGGCAGATTTGTCCCGCCGTGCAGGCCTTAATGCTGAGCAGCTCGAAGCTCTCGCCTCGGCAGGGGCTCTCGATTCATTGGGAATGAACCGGCGGGAGGCCCTCTGGCAAGCCGGGGACGCGGCCTTGGAGCGCGACGGGCAGCTGCCGGGAACCCACGTGGTGATCCAGCCCCCGCTATTGCCTGAACTCTCACCTGAAGAAAATGTCGCCTACGATATGTGGTCCACCGGAATCAGCACCGATGACCATCCCATGCGGCACTTGCGTCAAGGATTGGAACCGAGAGGCGTAGTCCGCATCGACAAGCTTTCCGAGGTCGCGACGGGAAGGCGTGTCGAGGTGGCAGGGATCGTGACGCACCGCCAGCGACCAGGGACGGCCCAAGGCATCACCTTCGTCAACCTTGAGGATGAGAGCGGGATCCTCAATGTCATTTGCAGCGTTGGCTTGTGGAAAAGGCATCGCAGGGTTGCCCGGGAATCAGCCGCCCTGATCGTTCGCGGCTTCCTCGAACGGTCCCCGGAAGGCGTCACGAACCTCGTGGCGGACAAGCTGGAAGCCCTGGAACTGCGGGTAAAACACAACTCAATGGACTTCCGGTAGCCTTTCAAGGTTCTCGGCCGACGCCCTTCGCTACCCCAAGTACCAGTCACGGGATGGGTTGGACACGTCCGGAACATCCCGGAATTGTCCCGGCTGCGCCACCCAGCCCACACCGTTCGCGATGACCCTTTGGATTTGCGCTTGGTGGTACACCGGGTACTCCTGGTCCCCCGGGCTGAAATAGAAGATCCGTCCTTTGCCGCGGGAGAAGGTCACCCCGGAACGGAACACCTCGCCGCCTTCGAAGGAGCTGATGAAGATCAGGTCGTCCGGTTCCGGGATGTCGAACAGTTCCCCGTACATTTCCTGTTTGGGAATCAGGATAGGACTCTCGACGCCGGCGGCGATGGGATGCGAAGGCTTCACGGTCCACACGAGTTCGCGTTCGCCGTCGTTCCGCCACTTCAGTGAGCACGTCGTGCCAAGCAGCCTCGTGAAGATCTTGGCGAAGTGCGCCGAGTGCAGGACGACAAGCCCCATGCCGCCCAATACATGGTGTTGCACCCGGCCGACCACCTCGTCACTCACCTCGTTGTGCGCGATGTGTCCCCACCACAGCAGGACATCCGTCGCAGCCAGCGTCGCCTCGTCCAGCCCGTGCTCTGGGTCGGCAAGCGTTGCCGTACTGATCTCCGCCTCGGGGTAGAAGGCCCTCAACCCGGAAGCTATGGCGCCGTGGATACCCTCCGGGTACATCTCCGCCATTGTCTCCGGCCTGTTGCGTGCCTCGTGGACGGCCTCATTCCACACAACGATTTTCAGCTTCTTGTCAGTCATTAGAGCACCACTTCCCGCTGTTCAAGCGCCGATTTGTAGCAGGCGTCGAGGATGATTGCCCGGCTCAGCGCGAGGGAACCATCATGCCGGCCCCACCCCGATTCACCGCCCCGGACCGCGGCCACGAAGTCCTCGACGACAGCCTGGTGGGCACGTCCCGGAAGCGCTTCAGGCTCATAGTCCGCGTTTTCGCCATCCTTGTCCGTGAAGATGCGAAGGCTTCCCACAGGCTGCAAGGGCGCTCCGACCGCCCTCAGTTCGGCCCCGCCCTCAGTGCCATAGACCGTAAAGTCGAGGAGGTCATCCACGTCCCGGTAGCTTGCCCACCCTGCCTCAAGGATGAGGGTTCCACCACCCTCAAGCCGAATGAAGGCGGCAGCGAAGTCCTCGACCTCAAACTTGTTGCTCGCCGCGCCCGCCGTGTAGCGGGCCATGCCGCCGCGACCCAGGGGACCCAGTTCCGAATGCGTCTGCGCGGACACAGTCAAGACCTTCGGTTCACCCAGAAGATGGAGCGAGTAGTCCAGGACGTGGACTCCGATGTCGGCTAACGGTCCACCGCCGGCGAGTTCCGGGTTGGTGAACCAGCTGCCCAACGTCGGAATGCCCGAGCGGCGCAGCCACGAACCTTTCGCGTAATACGGACGTCCCAGCCCGCCGTCGTCGATAATGCTTTTGAGCTTCTGGATATCGCCACGCCGCCGGTGGTTGAACGCCACGTCCAGGACACGTCCGGCCTTCCGCGCGGCCTCGACCATGGCCCGGCCCTCCACGCCGTTTCGGGCCAGTGGTTTCTCGCTGAGTACATGCAGTCTGCGTTCGAGCGCGGCGATGGCGATCGGAGCGTGGAGGAAGGTGGGAACGGCGACGCTGATCGCGTCGAGGCCTTCGAGCTCCACAAGGTCTTCCCAGCGGGCAAACGCGTGTGGAATGCGGTATTCGAGTCTCATTCGCTCGAGGAGTTCTGCTTCCATGCCGGCGACGGCGATGATCTCCACCCCCTCAAGGTTGCTGTACGCCTTGAGGTGCTGTTGTCCGGCCCACCCGATTCCCACGACGCCGACCTTGAGGGACGGTACCTTGTTGTGCTGCTCAATGCTCACGGGACATCCGTTCTTCTTGTAGCGGCCTTCTTCTAGTGGCGGGGAGCGAGCTATAAATACGCTTTCATGCGGTTGGAAAGAGTGTCAATCGCCTGAAGCCTGGACGGCGGAAGAAGGGACGACAAGGAAAAGACTCGACCAAAGAAAAAGGCCCAGCGCAAATGTTGGACCTTTTTGAAGTGGCGGCGAAGGCGCCCCCTGAGGGGCGCCTTCTCCGGGCGATGACGGACAACAGAGTGCGGGTTAGTGCGCTCCGAGGGTGATGGCGATTTCGTTCGGAACTACGTCCATCTTGGCGGAAGCAACGGTTTTGCCGGTGGTCAGGTCAACCGAGTGGATGGTCCTTGCCGCCGGTTCGGTGACGTAGGCGGTGTTGCCGTTGACAACGATGGCCGGGTGCGCATCCTGCCATTCGACTGGACCTTTCCAGGCTTTGATCACGGGAAATTCGTTGACGATCTTGCCATCTTTGGGATCCAGGACGTGGATGGATCCGTTCGTGGAGAGGATGTAGGCGAGGTCCCCCGGCCCCCGGGCGATGTCCCGGAAGGTGTAGTTGATGGTGTCGGGAAGGTCGACGACGTTGTAGGTGTGCTTTTCGGTGTCGGTGAGGGTTACTGCGTTAAGCAGGTACCCTTCGGCGTCGCGGTCTTTTTTGTAATCCCCGACCACAATCGGACTGGTCTCCGAAACGAAGGCGTTACCCATCCGGCCATACTTGTCCGGGGCGGTGAACTTTTCGAATTTGTCGTGATGGAACAGCAGAGCGCCGTCCTCGCAGCCAAAGATGACCGCTTCGCCTGCTGCGGTTCCTTCCCCGTGGATCCCCGGGCATTGCTTGTTTTCGGCGATCTTGTCCCACTTGTCGTTATGTGCTTCGAGTGCAACCGCCCCGACGCGGGAGGTTTTGTCTCCCACGGTGGTGATCAGCGTCCCGTCCTTGAGTACGATCGATACACCGTGGTGGGGTGAGTCGGCCCTGTAGGTCCGCGTCTTTGGCAGGGCACCGTCAACTTTGGCGAGATCTGCCGTTTCCAGGATGGTGGTGGTGCCCGTTCCATCGTCGAAGAGGACAGTGTTGCCAGCATGCCGGACCACGTGGCCCGGTGTCGTAGCGCCGACCATCAGATCGGTGAGCTTGGGTTCGACTGTGTCGAGCAGCTGGAATCCGGCCTTCGTGGTGACAAAAACGTGTCGGCCATCTCCGGCGGCGTTGAGCCTGGTGAATTTCTCGGAGTCGAATTTCTTGACGACCTCCATGGTCTTCCCATCGAGGACGCTGATTCCTCCCGGGTAGGAGACGGCGACGCGGCCGCGCCCGTCCGCGGGTGCGGAGGCCGAGGCGGAAGCGGATGTCCTCGCGGTGTCAGTGGTGGACGATGGGGTGTTGCCGCAGGCGGAGGCCAGGAGCGTCATCCCGGCGAGCAAGGCGGTTCCCCCAAGGCGGGCGTTTCGTTGGCGGAGCATGTGATGATTCCTCATTATCTAGTTGTTGTGCAGGGTGTTATTTGGGTGGTGCGAAGCGTGGTCAGGCTGTGAGTCCTTCAGCGATGCGGTGGGTATTGGCCCGCATCATTTCCAGGTAGGTTGGTGCATCGCCGTCGGGCCTTGTCAGTGACTCGGTGAACAGCTCAGCGACTTGCACGTTGATGCCGGCCTCGCTGGCGAGGACTTGGACCAGTCGGCCAGGTTGGGAAGACTCCGCGAAGATGGTGGGGACACCGGCACCCCGGATTGCTTCGCTGAGCTGGCGCAAGTCCGCGGCGCTTGGAGCAGCCAGCGTGGTCCCCCCGGGGATCACTGCTCCGATAACCCGGAAGTCAAATCGTTCCGCGAGGTAGCCGAAGACGTGGTGGTTGGTTACCAGCGCCCGGCGCTCCTTCGGGATGGCAGCGAAGGCGACGCTCATTTCGGTGTCGAGTTGTCTGAGTTGGTCCCTGTAAGCAGCGGCGTGGGCGGTAAGTTTCCCGGCATCGATTCCGGCGATGCCGCGGGCAGCCGCTTCGAGCGCGTCGACGACTTTGAGCATTTCCGCCGGGTCAGTCCAGAAGTGAGGGTCGGGAGCGCCTTGGGCGTCTCCGGACCTGTAAGGCACTACGTCGATAACATCACCAGCCACCAGCATGGGTGCGCCTGCTGATCCGGCCCTGTCGAGGTGCTGCTGCAGCCCCTCCTCCAGACCGAGGCCATTGGAGACAACCAAGTCAGCACTGCCCATCAAGGCTGCTTCACGTGCCGAGATTTCGAAGGAGTGCGGATCGGCGTTTGGCTGCATGAGGGTAGTGACCTGGGCTTGATCCCCGAAGACCTGCCGTGTCACATCTCCCAGAATGTTGGTGGTCACCACAATCTGCGGCTTTTCGTGTGCTGCTTGCTGAGAGCATCCCGGAAGCACCAGTGCGAAGACTGCCGCGAGGGCGAGCAAGGCTGCGCGTCTCATCGGCCTGTCTCCGCGAGGTGCACGGGCTTGGTGGGCAGCTGAAGGGTCCGGGCGATCCGGGCATTATCGGCATAGTCGATCTCGTAGATCAAACCGTCGGCCGGTGCATTAAGGTAGGCCCGCTGGCCATCGACGGCCAGATGCGCTTTCTTGCCAAGATCCGGGTCGGCGAGAGTTGCGGCCGCCAGGGGTTGGGTTGCGGCGATGCGCTCTTTGGTCGACGAATCGTAAACCTGGACGGTGCCGTCAGCACCGAGGACGATCACGTTCCCGTCGGCGTCGTCGGCTGTGGCCGCGTCGATGACAGGTGTCGAAGTTGGCAGCCAGTCCCAGGTGTGTCGGCGGGTGTTGAACAGCCAGACCCCGGCGCCGGCTCCGATCCCGGCTACCGTGGGCCGGCCTTTGCGTCCGTTGAACTGCGTAGCGGGGGCGGCGGCCCCGCCAGGGTACGGGATGTGCTCCAGCACCGGGGTTGTCCCGTCCGTCGTGGCGATCACCGCGCCGTTCGCGCAGCCGATGACCAGGCCCACCCGGGTGGTGATGGTTCCTGCCGCACCGGGGCAGTCGATGGTGCTCAGTTGCTTGCCGGTGGCGTCGACAGCGCGCAACCGGGAGACCGCACCCTTGCCGTCTGCTTCAGTAACCACGGCGCCGGTCCCCAGCGGGGCGATCATACCTTCGTGTGGTTCGACGGTCAGGCGTAGGGTCTCGGAGATCGTGCCGCCGGAGAGTGCGGAGTTGTCCAGGAGGACGGCGGTTCCGGAGGTTGGGAAGAACACGCCTGTTGTGCCGGCGGTGGAGAGCATTCCGGTGGCGATGGCGGGCGTGCCTTCGCCGGCAAGGCGCCCTAGGTTTTTGGGTTCTGCACGGTAGTAGTGGAAGTGGTCTACGTGGTCCCACGTCCATACGCCGCTGTCGAGAATGTCCACGCCTTTGTCGTTGCCCGCAAAGACGTATCGGCCGTCGGTGGTGACCTGGTTCGGCCGTTCCACCCGGTCGAGGCGGGATTCTGCGCCGGTGAGGAGGTCCAGCATTGAGGCCTCGCCCGCGGCGTCGATCGCCACAAGATGAAGCTGTGGTTCAGCAACCTCCGCAGCCCCGGAAATTCGGCCATGCCCATCATCGGAGGAGGCGGATTCGCTCGCGGAGGCTTGCGGTCCCCGGGAAGGGGGCGATTTATCACAGCCCGTGAGAAAAACAAGGGTCAGTGCGGCCAACGCCGCCGAAGGTGCTCGGAGATTCATTACTACTTTCCAGAAAGGGACACGGAAATTGCGGCGGGCGTTGATTGAGGGACCTTGGTAGCTGCCGGGCTGCGACGCGCGCGGTTCAGGCGCGCCACAACATTGGAGAAGGCGGCCAGCACAATGGCACCCGCGGCTATCGACGCCCCTGCCGCGGTGCCCGCATACCAGGAACAGAGAAGACCCAGTCCGACGGCCGAAACGCCGAATGCAGAGGCCATGAACATGCGGGCCGGAATGCTCCGGGTCCACGGGCTGGCAGCGACAGCCGGGGCGAGCAGCAGCCCGACCACCAGCAGGGACCCAACGGCCTGGTAGGACGAGACGACGGCAAGGGTGACAAGCCCCACAAGGGCCAACTGCGCGAAGTGCGGTCGGTGTCCCAACATCACGGCAAGACGGGTATCAAAGGCGGCCGTGACAAACCTGCGATGCAAGAGAACCGCAACTCCCACCGCGGCAACCATCGCGGAGAGCAAGCCGAGCAGGTCCGCTGCATCCAGGGCGAGGATGTCACCGAACAGCATGGCTGTCGCGTCAGTGGCGAAGGAGCGCGAGTGCGAGACGATAATGACGCCAAGGGAAAGCATCGCGACGAACAGCAGCCCGATGCTGGTGTCATACGACAGACGACCCCGCCGCTGCAACGCGCTGATCGTGGCGCTCATGACAATGGCGCTGGCCGCGCCACCTACGACGGCGGGAACACCCGCAACCGTGGCAAGCGCTACACCGGGCAGCATTCCGTGGCCGATTGCCTCGCCAAAGAACGCCATGCCGCGAATCACCACCCACGTGCCCACAACACCGCAGACAACCGCGACAAGGGCGCCGCCAAGGAGCGCCCTGAGGAAGAAGTCCGCGGAAAAAGGTTCGATGAGCCATTGCACTCAACCAGCCTAATATTAATGAGAGTCATTATCAAAAACAAGCTATAGTGAACTGTGACCTCTTCCGACTACGCTCTTCGCGCACGACATCTTTACTTCAACTTCGACGCCTCTCCCGCCTTGCAGGACGTCGACATTGACCTGCCCTGGGGCACCGTCACGGCAATCGCAGGACCGAATGGCGCGGGCAAGTCCACTCTCATCGAGATCCTCGCAGGCGTCCGCAAGCCTCTTCGTGGAACGGTGGAACGCGCCGATGATGTCGCACTGGTCGTCCAGCGGGTCAGAACGCCCGATGCGCTTCCACTTACAGTTCGAGATGTGGTGACGATGGGCACCTGGGGAAGGCCAGCTAACCGCTCCCCCAGGCTCGGTGCAGCGGAGCGAAGAAAGCGGGTTGCCGAAGCCCTCGAGCGCGTTCAGCTGACAGACCTTGCATCGTCACCGTTCAATGCTCTATCCGGCGGGCAACGTCAGCGTGCATTGCTGGCCCAGGGCATCGCGCGACAGGCGCGCATTTTCCTCCTTGACGAGCCGGCCACAGGCCTCGACGTCGTGGGCCGGGATCGCATGCGGTCCATGCTCGCCGCAGAAGCGGAACGTGGCGCGGCCGTCGCCTGCGTGAGCCATGAGGAAGACTACATCGCTGTTGCCGACAGGGTTGTCCGCCTGAGCGGCGGCTGTCGGATCCACTCATGAGTCGGTTCATTTGTCGGAAACGACAACAGCATCCTCAAGGCTCAAAACGGGCCGGGATATTCCACGAAGCGCCTAGAGACCAAAAAAGAGAGCCACCAAACTTGGTAGCTCTCCTTCAAGTGTTACTACTGGCCTATTCCACGGCATCGGCTCTGCCGATGGTTCGAATTAGTCCAATATTGTGGAGCTGAGGGGACTCGAACCCCTGACCCCCTGCATGCCATGCAGGTGCGCTACCAGCTGCGCCACAGCCCCATATTCTCGCTGCTCCCTTCGAAGCAACTCAAATATCTTAGAACAGCATTTCCGAAAATTCCAAATCGGGCATATTCAGTAAATATCAGTACTGATGCCTAGGATTCTTCGATTGCCGTGGCCTTTGCCGAGGCGTCGTCACCAAGCTCCAGATCCACCACGGGGCAGTCCTTCCACAGCCGCTCCAAAGCGTAGAAGACGCGATCCTCCGTGTGCTGGACATGCACCACGATGTCGGCGTAGTCAAGGAGCACCCAACGCCCCTCGGAACGGCCTTCGCGGCGTACGGGGCGGAGGTCCTGCTTGAGGAGTTCCTCCTCGATACCGTCCACAATGGCGTTGACTTGGCGCTCCGTGGGCGCGGAAGCAATCAGGAAGACGTCGGTCAGTGCGAGACGCTCACTGACGTCCAAGGCGATGATGTCCTCAGCCAGCTTGTCCGCTGCCGCGCGCGCGGCGTGGCGGGCCAAGAGGATGGATGATTCATGTGCAGTCACGGGACTCCTTGTAGATGGCTTCGACGATGTTCCGAAGCCTGGTTGGTGGCAAAAGCCTTTGTGGTCAGCGGGACAGTCCGCTGGTGATCATGATGATGCCTACGATCAAGGCGACGACTCCGATTCCAACGAGTCCCAGGACCAGGAGCCGGCTGCGTTGTGCGCGACCGAGTCCTGCCGTCGCGGCGTCGAGCGGTTCAAGTCCATGGGCCGAGCTTGCGGCCACGGGCGGATGTTGGACCGATTCGTCGTCGGAGGTAATGGACGACGTCGGACGGCGGACTGCCGCCTTCGCCGCAGCTTCCGCCCTGGCCAACACTCCGGCGCGGCCGCGCATCGTCCGGGACTTGCCCGAGGCGCCTTGGCCCTGCTTCGTTCGTTGGCCGGACGAGGTCACGAGGGGCACGAAACTGGTGGTCGGCGGCTTCATCACGGGACGCTCAACGCCTGGAACCTTGACGAACTCCAAAGGGGTGACCATGGCGAGGTTGCTGGCCGCCGAGGGATCGGCCTTCACCACAGGATTACGAGTTGTCTGCTCTGCAAGTTTCTGCTTCGCTATGGCCCTCTTGTTGAGTATCGCTTCCCGTTCGGCTTGGGCAATCTGTTCGGCCAACGCATGCGGATCGGCAGGTTCAGGGTCAGTACCGGACGAGGCCTCGCCCGGGGCTTTAGTGCCGGTGGACGGGAGCTTCTGCACCGCCGATTCCATCGCGGCGATGTGTTCAAGCTTGTTCGCCTGGTTGCTCGCCTGGGCGGCAAGGAGTTCGCGGGCCATCAAGGCCTGCTCCACGGTCATCTCGGGGGCGCCGGGCGGAGGACCTGCAGTAACACGGACGCTGCCGTCGGGTGCGGTTCCGATGGTGCCGTCCTGCTGCTTCGCAGGGCTAGTCTGCTGCTTCGCAGGGCCACTCTGCTGCTTCGCAGGAACGACGGGAATCGTGGAGGTTCCGGGCGCCACTTCCTCTTGTAATTGCTGCAAGCGCAATTGGCGTCGGGTCGGTGGACCGCCACGGGAAAGTTGTTGCTCTTTGTCCGCGAGTTCCTTGATCGCCCGCAGCGCCGCGCGGTCCCTGGCACGGGCTTGGGATGAACGCTCCACGGGCGGCTTCGCGTCTACGGGCGCATCCGCAACACGGCGCACGCGATTGGCACCTGCTGGTTCATGGGCACCCGAACCGCTGGAACCGTGGCTGGTGAGGTCGGCGGTTTCCGATGATTCTTCGCCTTGTTCCAAGCGGGCGTCACGGGCGCGGCGTAGCTCCCGCCTGCTCCTGATGGGCTGCTGATCCTGGCTCATGTGAAACTCATTCAGTACGTGCTCGGTCGTCTGATCCTGAAGGGGAGACGTTCAACAGCTCGTCCTCCCTCTTGTTCGGTTTCCCCGCATAGAGCCCGTACTTCGCGATGTACTGCACCACGCCGTCGGGCACCAAATACCAAACCGGGTTTCCTTCGCCGACCCGCGTCCGGCAATCCGTCGAGGAAATAGCCATCGCCGGAACCTCCAACAAGCTAACGTCATCGCGGCCCATCCCGTCCAAGACGTGACCCGGCCTGGTAACACCGACGAAATGGGCCAATGACCAAAGCTCGTCGACGTTTTTCCACGAAAGTATCTGCGCGAGGGCATCCGCGCCGGTAATGAAGAACAGGTCGGCTTCCGGTCGAAGCCTGCGCAGGTCCCTGAGCGTATCGATCGTGTAGGTCGGACCGGGCCGGTCCACGTCCACGCGACTGACGGTGAAGCGCGGATTCGAGGCCGTGGCGATGACTGTCATGAGGTACCGGTGTTCCGGCTCACTCACCCGCCTGCTGGTCTTCTGCCAAGGCTGGCCGGTAGGCACGAAGACCACCTCGTCCAATTGGAACTTGGCGGCTACCTCGCTGGCAGCAACCAAGTGGCCATGATGGATGGGATCGAATGTCCCACCCATGACGCCCAGCCGAAGCCGGCGCCCCGTGTCCTCGAAGGGCTTTGCGGCGGAAATGTTAGTGGCCCAACCCTGGGTGCTTGGCGGGGTGCTGGCGGTGCGGATCCGAGTGTTCCTCCACGGCATCGTGGCGGTTGCCCAGGTTGGTGTAGGAAACGGCCACGAACATGAGGATCAACAGGATGCTGAAAATCGTGATGCCGAAGACAAAAGGCGGAACCCACAGGGGCGCAGGTGCCTCGGTTTCACCCGCTTTTGCGAGAATGGATATGGCGATCTGCTGAAACTGCATTTTCTCCCCTAGCGATTCAAAAGGATGTCGACGGCGGATCCTCCCACCGTTCAGGACTTCTGTTCTATGTTACAGCGTGGCTAGGCGCGGACTTGGCCTTCACCTTGGACGATCCACTTGGTTGTGGTCAGCTCGGTAAGGCCCATGGGGCCCCTGGCGTGGAGTTTTTGGGTGGAGATCCCCACTTCCGCTCCGAGGCCAAGCTCACCGCCGTCGGTGAAGCGCGTGGAAGCGTTGACAATCACAGCGGCCGAATCAATCTCCGCGATGAACTTTTCCGCATTGGCGAGGTTGTTCGTCAGGATGGCCTCGGTGTGGCCCGTGGACCATTTGCGGATATGCGCCACAGCCTCGTCCACGTTGTCAACCATGGCAACCGCGAGGTCCAGGTCCATGTATTCCGTCGCCCAATCGACGTCGTCCGCCGGGACCGTCTCGAGCGCATCGGGCAGCGCGTCTTTGATGCGTGAATCGACGTGCAGTGTGACGCCAGCAGACCGCAACGCGGCGGCGACGGCGGGCAGCACAGTGGATTTTGAGTGCACCAGCAGGGTTTCTACCGTGTTGCAGACGCTGGGACGCTGGGTCTTTGCATTGAGCAGGATCTCGACCGCCATGTCTTCGCTGGCCGATTCGTCGATGAAAATATGGACGTTGCCTTCACCCGTCTCAATGACGGGCACGGAGGAACTGTTGACGACGGTCTGGATCAGGTCCCGCCCGCCTCGCGGAATCAACACGTCCACCCGCCCACGGGCGCGCATGAGGACGCTGGCGCCCTCCCGGCCGTACTGGTCAACGCTCTGTACGGCGTCGGCGGGCAGTCCCACGGACTCAAGCGCATCGCGAAGAATCGTTACAAGGGCAGCATTGGTGTGGGCAGCAGCAGATCCGCCGCGCAGGATCACGGCGTTCCCACTTTTCAGGGCAAGTCCTGCGATGTCGACGGTAACGTTCGGGCGTGCCTCATAGATGGCTGCTACGACGCCCATGGGGACGTTGACCTGGCGAAGGCGCAGGCCATTGGGCAGGGTCTGCCCGCGGACCACATTGCCCACCGGATCGGGCAAGCCCGCCAGGTTTTCCAGTGCGGCGACAAGCCCGTCAATCCGTGCTGTCGTCAAGGTCAGTCGATCCAGGAGCGCAGCCGATGTCCCGTTGCTGCGGCCGGACTCGACGTCCTTCGCGTTCGCGGCGAGGATCGCCGTCTGTTGCTCGTGAAGCGCCGCCCCGATCGCTGCCAAGGCACGGTCCTTCCAAGCACGGTTCGCCTGGCCCATGCGCCGGGCGGCTTGCCGCGAACGGTCAGCTACAGCATGCACTGCGGCCTCAACATCCGCAGGCTCTGGTGCCACAGCTTCAAGCGTCACGGCTTCGGATGTCACGGCGAAATCAGGGGTCAGTGCCTCGGTCATTCTCCAAGTTTAGTGGAGCCGGGCGCCTGCACCAGCACGAGGTCGTCAACGTGAACAACAACACGGTCATATCCCCGGCCAAGATCCTTCGCCAGCTCCTTCGTGGAGCGCCCAAGCATGCGGGGAAGCTCCTCGGCCGAGTAGTTCACCAGGCCCCTCGCAATCACCGTTCCATCCGAGGAAACCATCTCCACCGGATCTCCGGCTTCGAAGTCACCACTCACTGAGGAGATCCCCGCCGGCAGGAGCGACGTGTGCCTGTCGCGCACGGCCCGCACCGCGCCGTCGTCGAGCCCCAACCGACCCCGCACGGACGCGAGGTGCGCCAACCATAGAAGGCGGACCGGCTTCCGGTTGCCATTTATGGCGAACCAGGTACCCACATCCTCGCCGGCCAAGGCTGCCGCCGCATTCGCCGTGGACGTCACCAATCCGTGAATGCCCGAGCCCGCGGCAATCGAAGCAGCCTCCACCTTGGTGGTCATGCCGCCTGTGCCGACGCCTGCTTTGCCTGCCTTGCCGATGGTTACGCCGGCAAGGTCCTGGGGCCCGCTTACCAGCGGTATCCGCTTTGCGCCTTGGGACGGCGGACCGTCATAGACGGCATCGACGTCGGACAGCAGGACCAGCGCGTCGGCGCGGACAAGGTGCGCCACCAAGGCGGCAAGCCGGTCGTTGTCGCCGAAGCGGATCTCGTGCGTGGCGACGGTGTCGTTTTCATTCACGACGGGCACAACGCCTAGGTTCAGCAAGCGGTCGAGGGCGCGGTAGGCGTTGCTGTGCTGGGTACGCCGCATGAGGTCGTCGGCAGTCAGCAAGACCTGGCTGACGGTGACGCCATGTGCGGCGAAGGCCTGCGTATAGCGGGCCATAAGCAAGCCCTGGCCGACGCTCGCCGCAGCCTGCTGGGTGGCCAGGTCCCTGGGGCGCTTGGGCAGCCCCAGTGGTGCAAGTCCCGCAGCGATGGCGCCCGAAGAGACAAGGATGATCTCCGTGCCGGAATTGCGTTTTTCCGCGAGGGCGTGCACGAGTGCTGTTAACGCCTTCTCCGAAATGCCACCCTTGATGCTGGTCAACGAGGACGAGCCGACCTTCACCACAATGCGCTTCGCGTCAGCCAAGGCACGCCGCTCCGCGGAATCGGGGGCGGCGACAGCCAAACCTAGGTCACCGGCCGTACTAGTCGTCATGACCGGCTTCCAGGCCGCTTTCCTTCAGGGTCTGGCCTGCGCGACGCCGGCTCACTGACTCCGTCCAGATGCCCGCCTTGCGCTCGGCTTCGAGCTCTGCGCGGGCGGCAGCTTTCGCTTCCCGGCGCTCGATCTGCTCCTCGCGTTTCTGCGAGCGGGTGGGGCGGTCGCCGATATCAGCGATCCTGATGTCCGTGCCGCGCGGGGTCGCCAGGAGCTCGGCGCCGGCCATCATGGTGGGCTCCCAGTCAAAGACCACACCGTCCTCTTCACCAATGACCACCGTGTCGCCGGGCTTGGCGCCCATCTTGAACAGCTCTGTTTCGATGCCGAGCTTAGCCAGGCGATCGGCCAGGTACCCTATCGCCTCTTCGTTCGTGAAGTCGGTCTGCTTGACCCAGCGCACGGGCTTCTCCCCCAGCACACGGAACAGCGGTTCGAGGTTCTTTTCTTCCCTGCGGATGGTGAAGCCGGTTTCGTTCACGGCGCGCGGGCGCAGCACGGGTGCTGCAACCTTCGGAGGCGCAATATCGACGGCCTTCCGGGCCGCCATAACGATCTCGGCCATGGCGAAGCTCAGCTGCCGCAAGCCCTCGTGACTGGTTGCCGACACTTCGAAGACGCGGTACCCACGTTCTTCCAGTTCCGGCCGCACGAACTCCGCCATGTCCCGGCCATCGGGAAGGTCTACTTTGTTGAGCACCACAAGCTTGGGACGCTCGTTCAAGGGAACCACTTCGCCGTCCACTCCGGCGTAGCTCATGTCCACGGCGTACCTGTCGAGTTCCTGCTCGATGATCGCCAGGTCCGACAACGGATCCCGGTCCGACTCCAACGTTCCGCAGTCCAGGACGTGGACCAGCGCGGCGCAACGCTCAACGTGCCGCAGGAAGTTGTGGCCAAGGCCTTTGCCCTCGCTGGCGCCTTCAATCAAACCGGGCACGTCGGCGATCGTGAAGCGCACGTCGCCGGCCTGGACCACGCCAAGGTTTGGAACCAAGGTAGTGAAAGGGTAATCCGCGATCTTGGGCCGCGCGGCAGACATTGCCGCGATGAGGCTCGATTTTCCCGCCGAAGGGAAACCCACCAGGGCGATATCCGCAATGGACTTCAATTCCAGGACGATGTCGCTGGCTTCGCCTTCAATGCCTAGCAGGGCGAAGCCGGGTGCCCTGCGCTTCTGCGAGGCCAAAGCGGCGTTGCCGAGCCCGCCCTGGCCGCCAGCCGCGGCCACGAACTCGGTGCCCTCGCCGACGAGGTCGGCAAGAACAGCCCCGTCCTTCGTCTTGACCACAGTTCCGTCCGGGACCGGGAGCACCAGGGTTTCGCCATTCTTGCCGCCGCGCCAATCGCCCATGCCGGGCCCGCCATTGCTCGCATGGCGATGCGGGGCGTGGTGGTAATCCAGCAGCGTGGTGGTCTGTGAATCGACGCGGAGGATGACGTCTCCCCCATTGCCGCCATTGCCGCCGTCAGGACCGCCGAGCGGCTTGAACTTCTCCCGCTTCACAGAGACACAGCCGTGGCCGCCTGTTCCGCCGGATACATGAAGTACTACCCGGTCTACGAAGGTGGCCACGTGATTCTCCTCTGTGTGGAATTACTAAAAATTCTAGTGCTGTTAAAAAGACAGGTGGAGCGGGCCTTATGGCCCGCTCCACCCGTTCAGAACGTGTTGTTACTCTGCAGCCGCAGCAGCAACGATGTTCACTACGCGACGGCCGCGGCGAGTACCGAACTCAACCGCACCGGCCTGCAGGGCGAACAGGGTGTCGTCGCCACCGCGGCCCACACCGGCACCCGGGTGGAAGTGGGTGCCACGCTGGCGGACGATGATCTCGCCTGCGGAAACGACCTGGCCACCGAAGCGCTTCACGCCGAGGTACTGGGCGTTGGAGTCACGACCGTTGCGAGTGGAGCTCGCGCCTTTTTTATGTGCCATTTGAAAAGCCTGCCTTTAAATTCTGGGGAACCTGTTGAAAACCTGAAGAGCAACCAGTAGTTACTGGATACCGGTGATCTTGATCTTGGTCAGTTCCTGACGGTGACCCTGGCGCTTCTTGTAGCCGGTCTTGTTCTTGAACTTCTGGATGACGATCTTCGGACCACGGAGGTCTCCGAGGATCTCAGCCGTAACCTTGACCTTGGCCAGATCCGCAGCGGCGGAGGTGACCTTGTCACCGTCAACCAGGAGCAGTGCGGGCAGCTCAAGGGTGCTGCCGGCTCCACCGGGGACGCGGTTCAGAGTTACGTAGTCTCCAACGGAAACCTTTTCTTGGCGGCCGCCTGCGCGGACAATCGCGTACACCACTTGGGCACTCACTTCTCTCGACGTTTCTTACTAAATTTGCGTGCGGAACCCCGATCCGAATGGGCCTGGTTCACGCTGTGCCTCAACGCCGTGGACTCGGTAGAGTCCGCGAGCCATCCCGTGAACCATTGCAAATGAAGGTTCCCAAGGGCATAACCCAAGTGTTGGCGTAAGCACCGAAGATCTAGATTACGCTAGTTTCACCTTCGGCTGCAAATGAGGCCGGGCCCGGAGGCTGCCACGTGATGGCCGCCACAGACTGGCTTGCCGCCACCCGGTACCTTGCCCGTACAGCCTACCCCCTCGGCGCCGAAAAGCCCGGATGCCCTGTCCGACACGCTCCGGGACACCTCGGAACCGGCCTCAGCCGTGAAGCCTCGGCGCATCGAAGAAGGCGGTTTCGTAGCGGCAGGACTGGGCGAAGGCGATCAGCATGGCCTCGCGCTCCGCAGGCGACGCTGCTTGCGCCGCAGCATCCGTGAGGTCGATAGCAGTGCGTGTAGCCTCAGCGAATTCCTCGTCCGCATAAGTACGCAACCAGTCCGCGTAGGGGTGTTCAACGGGAGCTCCCGCTTCGACGAAGCGACGATGAAGCTGCTGCCCCACCTCCGCATACAGCCAATAGCAGGGCAGGACGGCGGCCAGCAGCAGGGCATAACTGCCCGACGTCGATGCCGCCAGCAAGTGGTCCACGTACGCCTTCGTGACGGGTCCAAGTCCCGCGGCGATTTCCCGTCCCGCCAGCCAGTTCCGGTGGAGTTCGGACTCCACTTCCAGGCACATCCTGGCTCCCCGGGCCCAGAAGAGCTGTTCTGCTTCGCTTGGGGCAAGCGCGCTCGCCCGAGCGAGGACCCGGGAGTAGCCGTTGAGGTAGAGAGCGTCCTGGGCGAGGTAGTAGCCGAACTTCCGCTCCTCCAGCGCGCCCGATTGCAAGTCCTCGATAAAGGCAAGACCGTAGATTGCTTCCAATTCCGTTTGTGCTGCATCCCACATGCGCCGGGCGAAATCTCCCGGCCGCAGTGCTTGCTGGAATCCATGGAGGTGGTGGATCGGTCCGTTGCCGTGCCCCACCTCCAGTTCCCCGGACTGGACGAGCGCCTGGCGGAGCCACGGCTTCACGGAGTGCAGCGCTGCTTCCCAGTCGCCAAGCCGCGCCTTCGCGGTTGCCATCGCTGAGGAGAGCGAGCACCCCGTGCCGTGGCTATTGCGGGTCTCGACCCGGTCGGCGTCGAACTCGACCACATCCTGGCTCAAGAGGCCGCCCGTATTGACGAGGGCGTCGGGGCATGCGCTCCCCCGCAAATGGCCGCCTTTCACCAATACCGTGCTCCCGGAGGCCCCAGCCAGCCGCTTTCCCTGCTCCAAGGCTTCCGTCCAGTCGCTGGCTTCGGTTTCGCCGAGCAGCATCGCCAGTTCGGGAAGGTTGGGCGTCACCAGGTCCGCGAGAGGAAGGAGGTCCCGAAGGGCCGCCTCGGCCGATTCCGCAAGGAGCCGGTCACCGCTTGTGGCGACCATCACCGGATCAAGGACGACGACGGCGGGACGCACCTCTTCGAGCCAGCGGCGCACTTCGCTGATGACCTCGGCATCGCCGAGCATGCCGATCTTGACCGCATCCACTGTGATGTCGTTGCGGATGGCCTCCAATTGCTGGCGCAAGAACTCCACGGGGGGAACGTGGACCGCGGTTACGCCTTGGGTGTTTTGCGCTGTGAGAGCGGTGACCACAGCCATGCCGTAGCCGCCATTGGCCGCGATGCTCTTCAGGTCGGCCTGGATCCCGGCGCCGCCAGAGGGATCGGAACCGGCGATGCTAAGCACCCTGGGTATGGCGCGCTGCATGGCCTTGAACGGATAGACAACTGACTCGACGGAAACAGTCATGAAAAGACATCCCTTCGCCGGTGCTAACCGGACAGGTTCAACGGGTCTGGTCTCAGCCGGCTTGGTGCTCAGCACCCCGTGTCAGTCTCCAAGCTTAACCCGGATCGCCACGACAAAGCCCCGGCAGCTTCCGCATGAGCGAAAACTGCCGGGGCAGGGAGTCAGTGTTGCTGTGCCATCAGAGCTGCGACTTAGGCACTCCCACTCCAAGGATGATCGGTTCACCCGCGGTCGCAGGACCAGCGGGAGCCGGGGCTTGGGCCTTGGCCTCGTGCGTTACACCGCCGGAGGCCGCAGAGGCCACCTCATGGTGCTCCACGTCGGTGGCGTTCGCGGCACCTTGGGCACGGCTGGCACTACGATTGCGGCGCCGTCCCCGTGACCTGGTTTCCGGAGAGGCCGTGGCGGGCCCGGCGTCCGGAGCGCCCTGTGTTTCGAAAGCCCGATCCTTTTCAAGATCGGCGTCCTTCCCAGGCGTGGCGTCCTTTTCCGCAGCCGGGCTCTTCTCGGGAGCCTCGTCCTCAGGAGCTTGTCCGAGACCGGCGAAGGCCTGGGCTAACAGATCCAAGCTCATGGCAGGGGCGCCACTCGACGGTTCCTCGTTGTGGTGGACAACCGGCAACGCAACCTCCTCGCCGCCAAACCGCAGCACGGGTGCCGGGCGTCCCTCCGTGCCCGAAGCTGCCGCCTCCTTGGCAGCCGCAGCAATCGCCGGTCCTTGGGCGGGAGCACTTGGTGCCGGTGCGGGACGGGCCGCGGCGGCCGTGCCAACGACGTGCGCTTCCGTGCGGGTTTCAGCGTGGGCCTGGGCTTCGGCGTGGGCCTGGGCCTCAGCATGGGCCTGGGCGGCCTGGTGTACCTCGTCCTCATGAAGGTGGGCGGCGTGGGCAGCGGCCGCGATGGTGGCGAGGGCGGCACGGGTGGCCGCTTGCCGGCCAGGGTCCGCCGGCTCGACGTGGACCGGCGCCGGCGGCGTCAGCGGCAGCTCGTTTCCGGCCTGCCCACCCTTGCCCCTGCGGCGCTTGCGTTCAGTGCGGGCGGCAGGCTGTGCCTCTGCACGCGGATGGTGATGCTCGGCGGCTACCACGTTGGCCCGGCGGTGCTCCACAGGTTCGTCGTGCGTGACCACGCCACGGCCGGCGCACGCTTCACATTGCTCCCCGAAGACCTCAAGCAAGCCGGTGCCCATGCGCTTTCGGGTCATCTGGACCAAACCAAGAGACGTCACTTCGGCAACCTGGTGCTTGGTCCGGTCGCGGCCCAAGCATTCCACCAAGCGGCGCAGGACCAGGTCGCGGTTGGATTCCAGGACCATGTCGATGAAGTCGATCACGATGATCCCGCCGATGTCGCGCAGGCGCAGTTGGCGGACGACTTCTTCCGCGGCTTCCAGGTTGTTCTTGGTAACGGTTTCCTCGAGGTTGCCGCCGCTGCCGGTGAATTTACCGGTGTTGACGTCGACTACGGTCATCGCCTCGGTCCGGTCGATCACCAAGGAACCGCCGGAGGGCAGGAAGACCTTCCGCTCCAATGCTTTGTGGATCTGTTCGTCCACGCGCCAGGCCGAGAAGATGTCTTGCTCCGAGGTCCATTTTTCGAGCCGGCCCACCAGGTCGGGAGCCACGTAGGTGACGTAGGCCTCGATCGTGTCCCAGGCTTCGTCACCCGAGACGATGAGCTTCGAGAAGTCCTCGTTGAAGACGTCGCGTACGACCTTGATGGTCAGATCCGGTTCCCCATACAGCAGTTCCGGAGCGAGGATCTTCGTGGAGGTGGACTGGGCTTCAATGCCCTCCCACTGTGCACGCAGACGGTTGATGTCGTGCGTGAGTTCTTCCTCGGACGCACCCTCAGCCGCCGTGCGGACAATCACACCGGCATTCTCCGGCAGGCGGTCCTTGAGGATCCGCTTGAGGCGGTTGCGTTCGACGTCGGGCAACTTGCGCGAGATTCCAGTCATGGAACCACCCGGCACGTACACCAAGTAACGGCCGGGGAGCGAAATCTGGCTCGTGAGCCGTGCACCCTTGTGGCCTACGGGATCCTTGGTGACCTGCACCAGGACGGAATCGCCGGACTTCAGGGCGTTTTCAATGCGACGCGGCTTGCCTTCCAAGGTGACGGCGTCCCAATTAACTTCACCGGCGTACAGCACGGCATTGCGACCGCGTCCGATATCGACGAACGCGGCTTCCATCGAAGGCAAGACGTTCTGGACTTTGCCCAGGTAGACATTGCCGATCAGCGAGTCCTGCTGGGTCTTGGAAACAAAGTGCTCCGCGAGCACGCCGTCTTCCAACACGCCAATCTGTATCCTGTCGTCGCGCTGGCGAACGATCATCTGGCGGTCCACGGATTCCCGGCGGGCCAGGAACTCGGCTTCGGTGATAACCTGCCGGCGGCGGCCGGTTTCCCGGGACTCGCGCCGGCGCTGTTTCTTGGCCTCCAGGCGTGTGGACCCCTTGACGCTGGTCACACGGTCGGAGGTGCTGCTGGCTTCAAGATGGGGCCGTGGTGCGCGCACGCGGGTCACGGTGTTGGGAGGATCGTCATCCGAACCGCCGGTGAGCTCCAAGTCTTGGTCCCCGCGGCGCCGGCGGCGGCGCCGCCGGGAGATGACGCCTTCTTCGAGGACTTCCTCTGTCCCGGCTTCCGATCCATCCTCGGATTCGGGCACGCCTTCGTCGGCGGTCGCATCTTCGCGCTCGACACCCCGGCGACCGCGGCGCCCACGGCTGCGGCGACGACGCCGATTCCCGGACTCATCGAGCTCGCCCTCCGGCGCGGTCTCGCCCCCGTCCGCCACGGATTCTTCCTCGATCGCGGCGGACTTGGCAACTGCGCTCAAATCCGGTGCCTGGAAGATCATCGAAGTGATGGAACCCGGTTCCAGGAACAGCGAACCGAATGGTGATGCGGAGGAAGGTTCCCCGGCTGTTGCTGCTGCGGAGGAAGGTTCCCCGGCTGTTGCTGCTGGTTCCTCGGCTGTTGGTTCTTCTGCAGCCGCTTCGTCCGCTGCCGGCGCTTCTGTCGTTCGTGCTTCAGCTACCTGCCCGCTGGGCTCCTCCGCGGGCGTAGCATCTGCCGTGCTTTCCTTCTCAGCCTTGGCCTTGGATGAACGACGACGGCGGACCGGATTTTCGGGAGCTGCTTCGGCTTCCGCGAAACCCGGCAACGGTTCAGGGCCCGTCAAAGGCCCAGCGCTTGGCGATGATTCAGGGCTTCCGACTGGCTCTGGAGTTTCGGCCGGGCCCGCACTCTCGACGGTCTTCCGGGCCCGGCTACGCCGGACGGGAGCCTTGGGGGCGTCGACTGCAACGTCCGCGATAAGCCCTGCGGCAGCTCCGGCGTCGGACGCTTCCGCAACCGCCTTCGGTGCAGCCTTCCGGCGGGTGCGGGTGACAGTTTTGGGTGCTTCAGTAGTTTCACTGGACGCCGCGTCTTCGGCGGCGGCTACAACTTGCTCGTTATCCATATGTGGCGACACTCCTGCCCTTGCGCAACCGCCACATCCGGTGCCCAGAGGGGCAAATATTGTCAAACCCGCAGGCGTTGACAGAAGTCAGTAGTAGTCTTTCCGGTTCGCACCAGCCTGGGGGTGCGGCATCCACGGAAAGCCGGCTCTGCTCCAACCCGTTGTTCTAGTGCCACAACCAGGTGCCATCCATTGCCACTGCGGGCCTACGGGGGTCATCGACCCGGGCATGCCCTGCTGGTGACTGGCGGTCTTGGGAACAAGATGCCGGACCGGATTCCGAATGTGGATCGGGTTCCGGCCATGATCATTCTCTCACATGCCCGCCCTCCCGGCAGGAAGCAGGTGCCAGGAGATTCCGCGCCGCCGCGTTCCCTGGACGCGCCCTCCAGCCTCCGCGGCTAGAATCCTCCCAAGAGCAGTCCCGGCGCGGTGCCGGGCCATCGCAGAAAAGGACGGTCAACCATGCCGAGCCCCGCCAGCCGGAATCTGGCCAACAACGATGCCCGTGCCCTGCGTAAGGACAACACCCGGGAGGTCAACACAGTGAAGGACAACACCGGGAAGGACGACGCCCGGAAGGCACCTTCCGCGGCTGCGCTGCCGCGCATGGTCCGCGACGTGCCGTTCGCCTGGCTCCTTCTCGCCACCGGCACTATCGCTTGGCTCGCATCGGGTTCGCTTGTCCTCGAGAAGTTGCAGGTCCTGATCAACCCGAATGCCGGGACATTCTGCGATATCAATCCTTGGGTCTCCTGCGGCGATGTCATGAAGACCCCGCAGAGTTCTGTCTTCGGGTTCCCCAATATGTTCATCGGCATCGTGGCGTTCGCAGTGATTATTACCACTGCCATGGCTCTCTTCGCGGGAGCCAAACTGGCCCGCTGGTATTGGACCGGCCTTCAGGTGGGCGTCACGCTGGGGTTCATCTTTGTCGTCTGGCTATGGTCCCAAGCGCTCTACGCCATCCATATCTTGTGTCCGCTCTGCATGGTGGTGTGGGCATGCATGATCCCGCTATTCGTGTTCGTCACCATCAGGAACGTCGCGCACGGCGTCATTCCCGCGCCTGCGCGCCTTGCCAGGGTCCTCGGCGAATCCGGCTGGATCATCTCCGCGTTGCTCTATGTCGCCGTGATTGCCACCATCTTCTTTGCCTTCATCAATGTCTTCATTGGCACCTCCGGCTACTGATGGCACCGCAGGTACTGCGAAGGGCCCATGTTCACGTGAACATGGGCCCTTTCGTTATCGCCGGTGGAAACCTACTCAGCGAACCAAATCTTGATCTCCCGTTCGGCGGACTCCACCGAGTCTGAGCCGTGGACCAGGTTCTGCTGCACTTTCAGGCCCCAGTCGCGCCCAAAGTCGCCGCGGATGGTGCCGGGTGCCGCCGTCGTCGGATCCGTCGTCCCGGCGAGGGCGCGGAAACCTTCGATGACCCGGTGCCCCTCGAACACGGCCGCGATAACCGGGCCACTGAGCATGAACTCAACCAACGGCTCATAGAACGGCTTGCCGATGTGTTCTTCGTAGTGTTGCTCCAACAGTTCGCGGCTGGCGGTCACCTTTTTGAGTTCGGCCAGCGAATATCCCTTGGACTCGATGCGGGCGAGGATGCTGCCGCTCAGGTTGCGGGCGACGCCGTCGGGCTTGATCAGTACAAGGGTGCGCTCAATGCTCACAGTTGCTCCAATGTGATGGTTGGTGGGTTTCCCAGCCAGTTTACGCGGTAACGCTCAGGCCGATTGGCCGCTTGGGCCCTCCCCGTGCGCGGCGTTCCATTCGGCTTGCTCACGGTCGCGCTGCACATTCTCGCGATCGATCCTGATTCCCGCGCGGATCCCGTACCACCAGCACGCCGCGAACAGGACGCCCACAACGAACATCGTCGGCTCGGCGAGGCCCGTGAGGATCAGGATGAGCTGGAGTGCCCAACCGAGGCCCACACCCCATGGCTTGCCGAGGACGGCGCAGGCCAGGACGAGCACCAGGCTAAGTGCGATCCCGAAGGTAAGGATCAGCACAGGCGGGACCTCGCCACGCTTCAATCCGAAGACAGCCAAGGTAGCGAAGAACGCAACGAAGGCTTCCAGAAGGAGCACGGTGGAGGCGAACATCACCTTGGTGGAACGGCGCTTCTTCGGCATTCCGGGGCGCCATTCGCGTTGGGCCTTAGTGAGTTTTGCCATGCTCAAGCACCTCCCTTACCGAGGAGCATGCGCGCTTCAGCCACAACGGTGACGGAGCCCGTGACGAGCACGCCACCGGCGAGGTCGTCATTGGCTTCCGCTCTTTCCACGGCCCATTCGATGGCATCATCGAGTTTTTCGGCAATGTGGACGTTGTCTTCCCCAAAGCCAAGGTCAACGGCGAGATCGGCCAACTGCGCTGCCGGAATGGCCCTCGGCGAGTTGGACTGCGTGAAGCAGAACTCTTCCGCCAGCCCGCCCAAGGACTCTTTGAGTTGCCTGAGGATCTCTTCTGCGTCCTTTTCCTGGAGGACGCCGATCACCACAACCAGCTTGCTGAAGTTGAACGCCTCCTGGATGGCCTCTGCCGAGACGCGGATGCCGTCGGGGTTGTGGGCGGCATCCACCAGGATCGTCGGAGCCGTGCGGACTACTTCCAATCGCCCCGGGGATGTGACTGCTCCGAAAGCCTCGCGGAGGACCTCGCCGTCGAGCTCTTTTTCGCCTCCGCCAATGAACGCCTCCAGGGCAGCTACGGCAACCGCCGCATTTTCCGCCTGGTGCGCCCCGTGCAACGGCAAGAGCAAGTCTTCGTAACGGCCGGCAAGGCCCTGGATGGTGAGCACCTGGCCGCCAACCGCCACGCTGCGCGATTCGACACCGAATTCCACGCCCTCGAAACGGAATGGCACGTCAAGTTCCCGGGCCTTGTCAAGGAGCACCTGGGCGGCATCCAGCGGTTGTGCGGCACTGATGAGGAAGCCGCCCGGCTTGATGATCCCGGCTTTCTCATGGGCAATATCCTCGGTGGTGTCGCCGAGCAGGTCCGTGTGGTCGAGGGAAATCGGCGTGATCACGGAAACCTGGCCGTCGCCGACGTTGGTGGCATCGGTGATTCCACCAAGTCCAACCTCAATTACTGCGACGTTCACGGGCTGGTCGGCGAAGATCGCAAATCCCAGGATCGTCAGGCACTCGAAGTAGGTCAGCCGGGGCTGGCCCTCAGCAATGAGTTCCTTGTCCACAATCTCCAGATACGGACGGATCTCGTCCCAGATGCGCACGAACGTTTCATCGGACACGGGCTCGCCGTCAATGCTGATACGCTCCGTGACCTTCGTCAGGTGCGGACTCGTATACCGGCCGGTGCTCAACCCATGCGCACGCAAGCCGGCTTCGATCATGCGGGCAGTCGACGTCTTTCCGTTGGTCCCCGTGATGTGGATGATCGGGAACGCCTTATTGGGCTCCCCCAGGACATCCATGGCGCGGTACAGGGGAGCCAGGCGCGGCTCCATCTTGTTTTCCGGGGCACGGCCCAGGAGTTCGGCGTAGACGCTTTCTACGGAGAATTCATCGCTCATGTACTAAGCCCCGATCTTACTGACTGTAATCTGCGGCTCGGCTGCGTCGCCGGAAACGACGGGGTCGAGCTTGAGGGACAAGGTTTCGGTCTGGACCAGTTCGGCATTGGCGCGGAGGGCGTCGACGACGTCATGGGTAGCCAGTACCGTGGTGTGGATGCGGTCGCTGACGTTGAGTCCGGCGTCCTTGCGTGCCTGCTGGATGGCCCGGACCATGTCGCGGGCCAGGCCCTCGGCGGCGAGCTCAGGCGTGACCTCGGTGTTGAGGACCACGAAGCCACCCCCGGGGAGGACAGCGACGGCCGACGAGGAGCCGTCGGCCGATTCCGCGACAACGGTCTCCAACGCGTACTCCTGCGGCTCCAGTTCCAGGCCGCCTGCGGTGACCACGCCTTCGTCGTTGACGAACCAATCGCCCGATTTGGAACCCTTGATGGCCTGTTGGACGCTCTTGCCGAGGCGGGGGCCGGCAGCCCTGGCATTCACGACGAGTTTCTGCTCGATGCCGAATTCCTCAGGCGACGCTGTTGCGGCGTCCAGTAGCCGGACGGAGCGCAGGTTCAGTTCGTCCGCGACGACGCCGGCAAAAACCTCAAGCGCATCGGCGCCCGGCGCCACTACAGTCAGTTCCTGCAACGGCAGGCGGACACGGAGGTTTGCGGCCTTGCGAAGGCTCGATCCCGTGGAGCAGATCTGCTGCACGCGGTCCATCGCTTCCACGAGTCCAGGGTTTGCCGGGAACAGGGCGGCATCCGGCCAGTCTGCCAGGTGCACGGAGCGTCCGCCGGTCAATCCGCGCCAGATTTCTTCCGAAACCAGGGGCAGCAGCGACGCAGAAACCCGGCATACGGCTTCCAACGCGGTGAACAGGGCATCGAACGCGTCCGTGTCCTCATCGAAGAAGCGCTGGCGGCTGCGCCGGACGTACCAGTTGGTGAGCATGTCCAGGTAGCTGCGGAGCTCGTCGCAGGCGCCGGAGATGTCATAGGTGTCCAGGCTTTCGGTGATGTTGCGCACCAAGTCGCCGGTGTTTGCGAGGAGGTATTGGTCCAACGTGTCGGCATAGCCGTCGTAGCGCAGCTTCGCATCGTAGCCGGAACCGCCATGGGAGGCATTGGTGTAGAGCGTGAAGAAGCTGTACACGTTCCACAGCGGCAGGATGACCTGGCGGACGCCGTCGCGGATACCCTGCTCGGTGACGATGAGGTTGCCGCCCCTGAGGATGGGGCTGGACATCAGGAACCAGCGCATGGCGTCCGAACCATCGCGGTCCAGGACCTCGGAAACATCGGGGTAGTTGCGCAGGCTCTTGGACATCTTCTGGCCGTCCGAGCCCAGAACGATGCCGTGGCTGATGACGTTACGGAAGGCGGGCCGGTCGAACAGGGCGGTCGACAAGATGTGCAGCATGTAGAACCAGCCGCGCGTCTGCCCGATGTACTCCACGATGAAGTCGGCCGGGTTGTGGGTGTCGAACCATTCCTCGTTCTGGAACGGGTAGTGTACCTGGCCGTACGGCATCGAACCGGAATCGAACCAGACATCCAGCACGTCTTCCACCCGGCGCATGGTGGATTGTCCCTCTTCCGGCGAGCGCGGATCATCCGGGTTCGGCCGCGTGAGTTCGTCGATGAACGGGCGGTGCAGGTCCACCTGGCCTTCGTTGTTGACCGGCAGGCGCCCGAAGTCGGCCTCGAGATCAGCGAGCGAGCCATAGACGTCGGTGCGCGGGTACTCGGGGTCGTCGGACTGCCACACGGGGATGGGTGAACCCCAGTAGCGGTTGCGGCTGATGGACCAATCGCGCGCATTCTCGAGCCATTTGCCGAACTGGCCGTCCTTGACGTTGCCAGGGATCCAGTTGATCTCCTGGTTCAGCTCGGACATCCGGTCCTTGAACTTGGTGACCTCGACATACCAGGAGGAGACTGCGCGGTAGATCAGCGGGTTGCGGCAACGCCAGCAATGCGGGTAGCTGTGCTCGTAGCTCGCTTGGCGGACCAGGCGTCCTTCGGCCCGGAGTGCCTGGGTGATGGGCTTGTTGGCATCGAAGACCTGGAGCCCGGCGATTTCGGCGAGGGGTCCGTGCGCGAACAAGTGGAGGAATTTGGCGCCTTCGTCCACGGAAAGCACTACGGGGATACCGGCGTCCTCACAGACCTTCTGGTCGTCTTCACCATAGGCCGGTGCCTGGTGGACGATGCCCGTGCCGTCCGTGGTGGTGACGTAGTCGGCGACAAGGATGCGCCAGCCGTTTTGCGTGCCGTACTTTTCGGTGTCCGCAAAGTAGTCCCACAGCGGCTCGTATTCCAGGCCTGCCAACTGGGCGCCCGTGTAGGTGGCAGTGACTGCGGCGGTGGCGGCAGCTGCGTCGTCGTACCCGAGATCTTTCGCGTAAATGCCCACAAGGTCGGCGGCGAGCAGGAAGCGGCCCTTCACTGGCGCGTCGGCCGAGGCCGCCTTTATGCCGTTGGGGCCTGCCGGAAGCACCGCATAGGCGATCCCGGGCCCGACGGCGAGCGCCAGGTTGGTGGGCAGCGTCCAGGGCGTGGTGGTCCAGGCGAGTGCCTGCACGCCTTCGAGTTCTTTCGAGACCTCCGACCCGCCGGCCTTGATGGGGAACGTCACTGTGACGGTTTGGTCCTGGCGGTTTTTGTAAACGTCGTCGTCCATTCGGAGTTCATGGTTGGAGAGGGGCGTCTCGTCCTTCCAGCAGTACGGCAGAACCCTGTAGCCGTTGTAGGTGAGGCCCTTTTCGTGGAGTTGCTTGAAGGCCCACAGGACCGACTCCATGTATTCGACATTGAGCGTCTTGTAGTCATTGTCGAAGTCCACCCAACGGGCCTGGCGCGTGACATACGCCTTCCATTCGTTGGCGTACTTCATGACGGAGGCACGGCAGGCGTCGTTGAACTTGTCGATGCCCATGGCTTCGATCTGGGTCTTGTCCGTCATGCCCAGCTGCTTCATGGCTTCGAGCTCAGCCGGCAGTCCGTGGGTGTCCCAGCCGAAGCGCCGTTCGACGCGCTTGCCGCGCTGGGTCTGGTAGCGGCCGACGAGGTCCTTGGCGTACCCGGTGAGTAGGTGCCCGTAGTGGGGCAGGCCATTGGCGAAGGGCGGGCCGTCATAGAAGACGAATTCGTTGCTGCCGTCCTTGCCTGCGCTGCGTTGGTCGATGCTGGCTTGGAAGGTACCGTCCTCGTCCCAGTATTTGAGGATGCGCTCTTCGATCTCCGGGAACTTCACGGAAGCCGACACGCCTGTTGCGGCGCCGGTGTGAACTGTTGAGGCCTTGGGGTAATACGTCATCTCTTCATCCTGGGTTGAGCCGGTGAACACAATGTTTCATTCAGGATGCGAGGACGGCGCCGGCCCGTTGTTTCCAACAGCACCAGTACCGCGGTACCACCTCACTTACCAACGCCGCAGCCTTCGCGTGGGAAGGCATGCCGCAATGGCCGCTCATTGCTGCTGTGACGGGCTTACCCGTCCGGTTCTACTGACCCCTTTTAGCCGGGGCGTTCTTCCGGAAGCTCGCCGGTGATGTCCGGGTCGTAGCTTGTGCCATAAGTCTAGCGGCAGGGGCGCCGCGGGCTCCACTTGGATGCAGTGGGCCGCGCGCCGCCTGCTCCCTTGCCCTTGCTCCCTAGCCCTTGCGGATCAGTTTGTGGTTGGCTGCTTGGGCCACGGGACGGACCGTAATGTGGTCCAGGTTGATGTGGTGCGGCACTGAAATGGCGTACTTGACGACGTCGGCAACGTCCTCGGCCGTGAGGGGCTTCTCGACGCCCGCGTACACCTTTGCCGCTGCGTCCTCGTCTCCGAGCCTGTTGAGGGCGAATTCCTCCGTGCGGACCAGGCCCGGGGCCACCTCGATGACCCTGAGGTTGTTCTCGGCCTCCTCAAGCCGGAGGGCGTTGGTCAGCGCGTGCTGGGCGAACTTCGCCGCGTTGTATCCGCCGCCGCCCTCGTAGGCGGCCAGTCCCGCGGTAGAGGTGAGGTTGAGCACCGTGCCTTCGCCATGGGCGCGAAGCATGGGGAGGAAAGCCCGGATGATCTTCATGGTCCCGAGTACGTTGACCTGGTACATCCAATCCCAGTCGTCGGTCTTTGCGTTGCCCAGGGTGTCGGAGCCGCGGGCCCCGCCGGCGATATTGACCAGGGTGTCCGCGCCGCCGGCTTCGGTGACGGTCCGAAGGAGGGCGGCGAGGTCGTCGTCGTTGTTGATGTCGGCCGTGACCGGCACGGCACCGGTTTCGGCGCCCAGCGCGGTGAGTCGCTCTGTGCGGCGCGCGACGGCGAACACCTTCCAGCCGTCGGCGGCAAGGGCGCGAACCGTAGCTTCACCGATTCCCGTGCTCGCACCGGTCACGACGGCCGTTTTCTTCTGTGCTTCCTCAGTCATGGCACCACCCTAACTTGCTTTGCGGGGCACTAACTTGCTTTGGCGGGCCCCATCGCATGGCCGAGGATGTGGTCAAACGGCGGTGCCATCCAATGGACCGCGAACCCGACGCCCCGGTTGTCCAGCACGTCGAATCCAGCGTCGACGATGGCTCCCAGCGTGTCGCGGTTGGGGTGGCAGCCGCCGGCCATCCGCTGCCAGGCAGGACTTATGAAGTCCTCGACGGCGGACGCGAACCTGTGGTTGGACCGTACGTGCTCGTAGAACGCGAGGGTTCCTTCCGGCTTCAGGACCCTGCGGATCTCAGCCAAGGCGGCCTCCTGGCTTGGGACGCTGCAGAGCACAAGGCTCACGACGACGGCGTCGGCGCTGCCGTCCGCGGCCGGGATATTTTCCGCCGTCCCGGGGACCACCCGGACCGGAACACGGGCTCTGCCCGCCTTTCCGGAAGCGAGTCCCCGCAAATAATCATCCGGCTCCACGGCCAGGACCTCCTGGACGGCGTCCGGGTACAGGGCAAACGATGAGCCCTCCCCTGCCCCGATCTCTATAACGTTCCCCTGCAGGCCGGCCAAGAGCTCACGCCGGTGCTGCGTTGCTCCGCGTTTGTTCATCTTCCCCACGACGCGGGCGTAGGCACGGGCGAAGCGCGGGTGCTGCGGGGTCATGGCGCGGCCTTTCGGTGTACGTTTCCGTTCGCGGTTCTTCCTTGCGCGTTTTTCTGGAGAAACTCCAAGAGCACCTTCGCGTGGTTGATGTGCGGGTCCTTGGCGCCATAGAGCAAGGTCACCCGCTTCTGCTCATTCGCCAGGTCCAGGAGCTGGTCTACTGCCGGATTGTGTTCGAGCTCGGCTGTGTAGTGCTCCCTGAAGTCTTCGAAACGCTCTGCCATATGCGCGAATTCGGTACGCAGTGGCGGGGACGGGGCGATTTCCTTGAGCCACAGGTCAAGGTGGGCGCGGTCTTTGGAAACCCCGCGCGGCCAGAGCCGGTCCACCAGGACCCGGCAGCCGTCGTCGTTCGTTGCTTCCTCGTAGATGCGCTTGATGACGAAGGCGTTCTTCAGCTGTGCCATAGGCCGGATGCTACTGCGTTCTACGGTCCACGCACAGTACAACCGAGCGCATGGAACAATTGACCCATGGCTGAATCAACGCAGGGTACAGACACGCCCGCCACCGCCCCGATCAACGTTCCCGACAAGCCGGCCCTCGAAGGCCTCGAGGCAGCCCTGACCCGGCGCTGGCTTGACGAAGGAACCTACAAGTTCAACCCGGACACCAGCCGGGAGCAGGTCTACTCGATCGACACTCCCCCACCGACGGCGTCGGGCTCGCTCCACGTGGGCCACATGTTCTCCTTCACCCAAACCGACGTCCAGGCGCGGTACATGCGGATGACGGGCAAGAACGTCTTCTACCCCATGGGCTGGGACGACAATGGGCTGCCCACTGAGCGCCGCGTGCAGAACTACTACGGCGTCCGCTGCGATCCTGCCATCCCTTACAACGCCGACTACCGTCCACCGGCACAGCCTGCCAAGAACCAGCGCGATTTCGACGTCGTGTCCCGGCAAAACTTCATCGAACTGTGTGAAGAACTCGCCGTCGAGGACGAAAAGGTCTTCGAGAACCTGTTCCAGACACTCGGCCTTTCCGTGGACTGGGACCTGACGTACCGCACCATCGACGACACCTCCCGTGCCGTGTCACAGCGGGCCTTCCTCGCCAACCTCAACGCCGGCGACGCCTACATGGCAGAAGCTCCCACCCTGTGGGACGTCACGTTCCGGACGGCCGTCGCACAAGCCGAGCTGGAGGACCGCGAGGTTCCCGGCGCGTACTACCGCTACCCGTTCTTCACCGAAGACGGGGAGAAGATCTTCATCGAGACCACGCGTCCGGAACTGCTTGCGGCATGTGCCGCCCTGGTGGCGAATCCCGACGACGAGCGCTACCAGCCGCTGTTCGGCAAGACCGTGAAGTCCCCCTTGTTCGACGTCGAACTTGAGGTGAAGGCCCACCCCCTGGCCAAAGCGGACAAAGGTTCCGGTATCGCCATGGTCTGTACCTTCGGTGACCTGACAGACGTCACGTGGTGGCGCGAGCTGCAGTTGCCAACCCGCGCGATCGTGGGGCGCGATGGCCGCATCCTCGCCGAAACCCCGGACTGGATCACCACCGACGCCGGCCGCGAGGCCTACGCAGCAATCGCCGGCAAGACCGTATTCAGCGCGAAGGAGGCTGTAGTCGAGCTCCTCACGGCAGCCAAGCTGCTGGATGGCGAACCGAAAAAGATCGTCCACCCGGTCAACTTCTTCGAAAAGGGCGACAAGCCGCTTGAAGTTGTCACCTCGCGGCAGTGGTACATCCGCAACGGCGGGCGGGACGAAGACCGCCGTGAGCGTCTGATCGCGCGTGGACACGAGATCGACTTCCACCCTTCCTTCATGCGCTCACGCTACGAGAACTGGATCTCCGGACTGAACGGCGACTGGCTCGTTTCGCGTCAACGCTTCTTCGGCGTGCCGATCCCCGTTTGGTACCCTTTGGATGCCCAGGGCAACCCCGACTATGCGAACCCCATCCTGCCGTCGGACGAATCCCTTCCCGTGGACCCTGCCGCCGACGCCGCGCCGGGCTTCGACGAGTCCCAGCGTGAACAGCCCAACGGCTTCATCGGCGACGCCGATGTCCTCGACACGTGGGCAACGTCTTCCCTGACGCCCCAGATCGTGGGCGGCTGGAGCCGTGACGAGGACCTGTTCAGGAAGGTCTATCCCTTCGATCTGCGTCCGCAGGGCCACGACATCATCCGCACCTGGCTCTTCTCTTCCGCAGTCCGGGCCGACTCCCTTCAGGGCAGTGCGCCGTGGAAGCACGCCGCCATTTCCGGTTGGATCCTGGACCCGGACCGCAAGAAGATGTCCAAGTCCAAGGGCAACGTGGTGGTACCCACCGATGTCCTGAACGAGTACGGCTCGGACGCCGTCCGCTACTGGGCGGCTTCCGCCAAGCTGGGTGCCGACACGGCCTACGAGATCGCCCAGATGAAGATCGGCCGCCGCCTGGCCATCAAACTCCTGAATGCTTCCAAGTTCGTCCTGAACCTGGGTGCGACGGAAAACTCGGTCGTTTCCTCCGACCCGGGCGTCCTGAGCAACCCGTTGGATCGTGCCCTCCTGGCGCAGCTTGCCGACGTCGTAACCCAGGCCACCAAGGCGTTTGACAATTACGACTACGCCCGCGCCCTGCAGATCACGGAGTCGTTCTTCTGGCAGTTCACGGACGATTACGTGGAACTCATCAAGGACCGCGCCTACGGGGCCGCGGGCGCGACGGAACAAGCGTCCGTCCTGGCAGCCCTGGCCACGACGCTCGATTCGCTGCTGCGCCTGTTCGCCCCGTTCCTGCCGTTCGCCACCGAAGAGGTGTGGAGCTGGTGGCGGAAGGGTTCCGTACACCGTGCGTCTTGGCCGGCAGCCTTGGAAATCGCCGACGGCGACACCACCATGCTGGGTACCGTGGGCGTTGCGCTCAGCGGCATCCGCAAGGCGAAGTCCGAGGCAAAGGTCAAGCAGCGGACGGAGGTGCTTTCCGCAACCATCAGCGCGGGCGAATCGTTCGTCGCCCAGCTCGAGGCGGGACTTGGGGACCTCAAGGCAGCGGCCAATGCCCAGGAGATTTCCCTGGTCGCCACGGGCGGCGAACTCACCGTGAGCGACGTCGTCCTCGCACCGGCGGAGGAACCAGCCCAAGCGTAGCTCCATAGGTTTTTGGGCAAAAAGGAAGCCCCATCAGCGTTTCGCCGTTGGTGGGGCTTCGTCTTTTCGGCTGTCTGGTGACGGCTTGACAGTCTGGCGGAATCCTCGGACTTTCAGGTCTTCCTACCTCGTCACTGGTAGCCTGTAACTGACTTTGCCCAAGGCTGCGTCAGCTACATATCACTGAATCTCTGGTTTCCGTGTCCCTCTTCTTTCGAAGTGGGTAAGTTCTATTTTTGACCTATGGCCGGGGCATTACAACCCTTGGCGGCGAACTACTGCCCTGTAATTCCGTGGCTCCTCTTTGGCCACGGCCTACCTGCGCCGCATCTGCGTCCTTTATGGCACCGCGTCCTTTGTGGCACAGTGATGCTATGCCAGAACTCCCCGAAGTGGCCGGGCTCGTGGCGTTCCTCGACAGGAACCTTGTCGGTGCCGAGTTTGCGAAGGTCCACATCACCTCATTCGCCGTGCTTAAGACCGCCGATCCGCCGTACACCGAACTCGAAGGCCGGAAAATCCAGGGTGTTGGGCGCTTCGGAAAGTTCGTCGACCTGGATGCTGGCGGGATCCACTTCGTCTTCCACCTCGCCAAAGCCGGCTGGCTCCGATTCACGGAAAAGCCATCACAGGCCAACCTCAGGCTGGGCGCCAGCAATATTGCCGCGCGGCTCCTTTTCACGAAGGACGACGGCGGAGCCGAGGTCGGCGTGGACCTCACCGAAGCCGGTACCAAGAAGAGCCTGGCTGTGTACGTCGTGCGAGACCCGCAAGACGTTCCAGGGATCGCCAGCCTTGGACCGGATCCCCTAAGCCCGGATTTCACCCTGGAAACCTTCGCCGGGATCCTCTCCTCGAGCGGACAGCAGATCAAGGGCCTGTTACGTAGCCAGGGCGTCGTCGCGGGAATCGGTAACGCCTACAGTGACGAGATCCTCCATGCCGCGAAGATCTCGCCCTTTGCCATAGCCAAATCCCTCGATAAGGATTCGACGAGGGTTCTTTACGAGTCCATCGAAAACATCCTCGGCGAAGCCGTGGCAGCCGCCGTCGGGAAAGCCTCAAACGAACTCAAGGACGCCAAGCGCTCAACGATGCGGGTCCATGGCAGGGCTGGACAAGCCTGCCCCGTCTGCGGAACCACGATCCGCGAGGTGTCATTCGCGGACACCTCGTTGCAGTATTGCCCAGAGTGCCAGACAAAGGGCAAGATCCTTGCAGACCGCAGGACATCGCGCTTCCTGAAGTAGCACGGACGGCGACGTGGCGTGCCCGCTCCCTGGACCTGCGGAGGCTAGTTGAATTGAGGGCTTTCGGTCCGGCTGCGCTTCAGCTCGAAAAAGTGCGGGTACGCGGCGAGGGCAACAGTGGCGTCCCAAAGCCGGCCAGCTTCCTCACCCCGGGGAATGCGGGTAATGACAGGTCCGAAGAACGCGGTACCGTTCACTGCCACCACGGGTGTTCCGACATCCTGGCCCACCAATGAGATGCCCGCTTCGTGGCTGGCGCGTAGCTCGGCGTCATACTCATCGGAGTGGGCGAAGCGGGCCAACTCCGGAGGAAGGCCCGTTTCCGCCAATGCCTTGGAGATGACTTCGTCGAAGTCCTTAATCCCTTGGTGGTGGATCAGCGTACCCATCGAGTCATAAAGGGGTTTGATGTAGCTGCTTCCGTGCAATTCCCGGGCTGCGATGATCACGCGTACGGGTCCCCAGCCAAGATCCATTTTCTCCGCATACTCGGCGGGGAGGTCACGGCCTTTGTTGAGCACGGAAAGGCTCATGACGTTCCAGTTTGTCTCGATGCCGCGGACTTCCTCGACCTCGCCGATCCAGCGGGAAGTCACCCAAGCGAACGGACACATGGGATCGAACCAGAAATTTACTTTATTGGCGGTCTGCTCGGGCACAGGGAACTCCTTGACTAGGACTACGGGGCGCGGCTCGCCGGAGGAATGTATGTCCGGGCCAATTACTGCAACGGCTGCCTAGGCAGACTTATTCCGTCGCTTTGCCACGACCTCGTGCGCGATCATAGTGGGCTGCGCCTTCTTCATCACTGCATCGGCTGTTATCACCACGCTGGCGATGTCATCCCGGCTGGGCAGGTCGAACATGACCGGCAGCAGGACTTCCTCCATGATGGCGCGCAGGCCGCGGGCTCCCGTGCCCCGTTCGAGCGCCTGGTCGGCAATCGCATCCAAGGCGTCGTCCTCGAAGGAAAGCTCGACGCCGTCAAGTTGGAACATCTTCTGGTACTGCTTGACGAGCGCGTTCTTGGGCCTGGAGAGAATCTGGATCAGGGCCGGACGGTCCAGGTTGGAAACCGTGGTGATGACGGGCAAACGCCCGATGAATTCGGGGATGAGGCCGAACTTCAGGAGGTCCTCGGGCATGACCTCACCGTAGCTGTCGACCTTGTCCTTGACCTCGTTGAGCGGGGCACCGAATCCAATCCCCTTGCGCCCGGAACGCGATCCAATGATCTCTTCGAGGCCCGCGAATGCGCCGGCGACGATGAACAACACGTTGGTGGTGTCGATCTGGATGAACTCCTGGTGCGGATGCTTGCGTCCGCCCTGCGGCGGAACGGAAGCCACCGTGCCTTCCAGGATCTTCAAGAGCGCCTGTTGCACTCCTTCGCCCGAGACGTCGCGCGTGATCGACGGGTTCTCGCTCTTCCGTGAGATTTTGTCGATCTCATCGATGTAGATGATGCCCTGTTCGGCTTTCTTGACATCGTAGTCCGCCGCCTGGATGAGCTTGAGGAGGATGTTCTCAACGTCCTCACCCACGTAGCCCGCCTCGGTAAGCGCGGTGGCGTCTGCGACGGCGAACGGGACATTGAGGCGGCGTGCGAGGGTCTGCGCCAAGTAGGTCTTGCCACAGCCAGTGGGACCGATCAGCAGGATGTTCGACTTGGCGATCTCGACGTCTTCGTGGTGCGCGCCTTCGCCGAGTCCGGTCTTGGGGGCGTGGCCCGCTTGGATGCGCTTGTAATGGTTGTACACAGCGACCGCCAGCGATCGTTTGGCCGGTTCCTGCCCGATGACATATTCCTGGAGGAAATCGTAGATTTCGCGGGGTTTTGGGAGCTCGAAACTACCCAGGTCCGATACTTCCGCGAGTTCCTCTTCGATAATCTCGTTGCAGAGTTCGATACATTCGTCGCAGATGTACACGCCGGGCCCGGCAATCAGCTTGCGTACCTGCTTCTGGCTCTTTCCACAGAAAGAACACTTGAGCAGATCCGTGCTCTCGCCAATCCGAGCCATGTGGGAATCCCTTCATTTCATGCGGGTGGCGCAACCCCGGGGCCGGCCTCGTTTCCGAGATCCGCAGCGGGGGCCACCATGACAACTTCCACTGTAGGACACAATGGGCGGCTTGGGTTGAAACAGAACGCCGGTGCGGTCCATATTTCCTGAACCGCACCGGCGTCGGGCTTTGCTCGTTACCTGGCGATCGCCTGGGGCTTGATCTTGCGGGAATCCAGCACCTGGTCAATCAGGCCGTAGCTCATCGCCTCGGCGGCGGTGAGGATCTTGTCGCGCTCGATGTCGTTGTTGACCTGTTCCGAGGTGCGTCCCGAGTGGCGGGCCAGCGTGTCCTCGAGCCATGTCCGCATGCGCATGACCTCCGCAGCCTGGATTTCGAGGTCCGAGGCCTGGCCGCCCTGGCCGCCCGAGAGCGCCGGCTGGTGGATCAGCACGCGGGCATTCGGCAAGGCGAGTCGCTTGCCCGGCGTACCTGCGGCGAGCAGGACGGCCGCGGCGCTAGCCGCCTGACCGAGGCACACCGTTTGGATTTCGGGCCGAATGTACTGCATGGTGTCGTAAATAGCCGTCATCGCGGTGAACGAACCGCCCGGGGAATTGATGTAAATGGTGATGTCACGGTCCGGGTCCGTGGATTCCAGCACCAGCAACTGAGCCATGATGTCGTCTGCCGAAGCGTCGTCTACCTGCACTCCGAGGAAGATGATGCGGTCCTCGAACAGCTTGGTGTAGGGGTCCTGGCGCTTGAAGCCGTAGGGCGTGCGCTCCTCGAACTGCGGGAGGACGTAGCGGCTGGACGGGAGATTACCGGCAGACCATCCAAAGTTGTAGTTCATTTTATTGCTCCTGATGTGAGTGGTTCCTGGTGCCGGCTAGTTCTCTGAGTTCGAAGAGTTGGCCGTGCCGCCGCCGCCCGCCACCGAACCCGCGTGGGCGGAAATCTTGTCGAAGAAGCCGTATTCCAATGCCTCGACGGCCGTGAACCACTTGTCGCGGTCGTTGTCCTTGAGGATTGTTTCGACAGTCTGGCCGGTCTGTTCGGCCGTCAGCTCGGCCATGACCTTCTTCATGTGCAGGATGAGTTCGGCTTGGATCTTGATGTCCGAGGCCGTGCCGCCAATGCCGCCCGAAGGTTGGTGCATCAGGATGCGTGCATTTGGGGTGGCATAGCGCTTGCCCTTGGTGCCCGAAGAAAGCAGGAACTGACCCATGGAAGCTGCCAGGCCCGTGGCGACCGTGACGACGTCGTTCGGGATGAACTGCATGGTGTCGTAAATTGCCATTCCGGCAGTCACTGAGCCGCCAGGAGAGTTGATGTACAGGTAGATGTCCTTTTCCGGGTCTTCGGCCGAGAGCAGGAGGAGCTGGGAGCAGATCGCGTTGGCGTTTTCGTCGCGGACTTCGGATCCGAGCCAGATGATGCGCTCTTTCAGCAGGCGGTTGTAAATGTAGTTATCCTGGGCCGCGGGATCGACGGTCGCCATCCGGGGCGCATCTGCTTGCTGTGACATGAATACTTACCTCTCGCTGGTGACAGGGCCATTGCTGAGCTTGCCGTCCCTGATCTTCACTACTTGGACACTAACCGTTTTCATGGGGGATTTGTTCTCCCAAATCACGCTGTTCGCTGACGGCGCACGATTGCGGAATGGCTCCCTTTCCGCGCGGCAGGCTTTAAACGAAACCGCCCCCGGATCCACGGATCCGGGGGCGGTTTGCGGTAGGACTAGAACTTTACTGCTGCGGGGTCGTCGCTCGGAACGACCGCAGCTTCTTCGGTTTCGGCTGCTTCTTCCGCTGCCGGCAATTCCTCGCCGGAGGGGCGCACGAAGTCGCTGAGGTCAACCTTGTTACCCTCGGAGTCGACAACCTCGGCCTGGCCCAGGACGACTGCCAGTGCCTTCCGTCGGCGAACCTCGGACACCATCATCGGAACCTGACCGCTCTGGTCGATGATCTGGGCGAACTGGTTCGGGTCCATGCCGTACTGGCTGGCGGTGCTGACGATGTAGTCAATCAGCTCGTTCTGGCTGACGTTGACTTCTTCCTTGTCCGCGATGGCATCCAGGATGATCTCGTTCTGGAAGGCCCGGGCTGTGTTGGCCTTGACCTCGGCGCGGTGCTCCTCGGTGTCGTGTTCGCCCTCGCCGTGAGCGTTCTCCGGGTTGAAGTGCGCTTCCAGCTGCTCTTCGACGACCGAGTCCGGAACCGGAACCTCAACGAGCTCGACAAGCTTGTCAAGAACCTTGTCACGGGCTTCCACGCCCTGGCCGACAACCTTGGACTCCGCGGCCTGCTTGGCGAGGTCTTCGCGGAGTTCGGCGAGGGTGTCGAACTCCGAAGCCAACTGGGCGAAGTCGTCGTTGGCCTCCGGAAGCTCGCGCTCCTTGACCGTCTTGACAACAACCTTCACCTGGGCGGCCTCACCTGCGTGGTCGCCGCCGACCAGGGTGGTGTCGAAGATGGCCTCTTCATCGGCGGACAGGCCAGTGACGGCCTCGTCAAGGCCCTCGAGCATGGTTCCGGCGCCAACCTGGTACGACAGGCCGGTAGCTGAGTCGATCTCGGCGCCATCGATGGTGGCGGTAATGTCGATGGTGAGGAAGTCACCTTCGGCTGCCGGACGGTCAACGGTCGTCAGAGTTCCGAAGCGACCACGAAGCTCGTCCAGGGCCTTGTCGACGTCGGCATCCGAGGACTCGGCAGCGGCAACCTCGACCTTGATGCCCGAGTAGTCCGGGAGTTCAACTTCCGGGCGGACATCGATCTCGACCTGGAACTTGAGTTCACCGTCGGTGGCGGAGGGGTCGGGAACCTCCGTGATCTCAACCTCCGGGCGGCTCAGCGGGCGGATGCCGGCTTCCTGGACGGCAGCCTGGTACCAGCCATTGAGGCCATCGTTGATTGCGGTTTCAAGAACGTAGCCGCGGCCAACGCGCTGGTCAACGATCTTGGAGGGAACCTTGCCCTTGCGGAACCCCGGAACCTGGATCTGCGAAGCAACGGTCTTGTAAGCGGCATCGATGCTCGGCTTAAGTTCCTCAAAGGGAACCTCAACATTGAGCTTGACCCGCGTGGCGGTGAGGTTCTCGACAGCGCTCTTCACAGTCTAAGTACTCCTGGGTTTGTGGGATTGGGTTCTGCCGCGTCCCCGAGCGGGACAGGCACACAGAGTCGGGGTGACAGGATTTGAACCTGCGACTTCCTGCTCCCAAAGCAGGCGCTCTAGCCAAGCTGAGCTACACCCCGTGAATGCACAGGACAGTCTACGGGCATAGCGCCGCAGAATGCACATTTGACACTTGCCCCCCCAATTAGGTTTAGTTATATCCGGCTTCAACAGCCACCGGAAGAGCGCAGCTCACCTATGATGGTGAATGTGGCCTTGCCCGGGGACGTAGCTTAATGGTAAAGCCTCAGTCTTCCAAACTGATTACGCGGGTTCGATTCCCGTCGTCCCCTCAGAATCAAAACTTTAGAAGTAAAAAGGGGCCCCTCGGGGCCCCTTTGTCGTGTCCCCGGCCACTTTGTCGTGTCCTCGGCCCCTTTGTCGTGCGGGACGCCCGTGCAGGACGGTCCTGCAGCCACAGTTCGGCCGCGCCGTTCCGGCCAGCTCGCCTTAGTGCCGGCCTGAGCTCAGTCCTGGCATCCGGGGCACCAGTAGAGCTTGCGTGCGCCGATCTCGGCCATCTCCACCACGGCGCCGCACCGATGGCACGGTTGTCCCTGCCGCTTATAGACAAAGTGCGCTTCGCCGTCGAGCGGTCCGTCACTTCGGCTCCAGAACGCCGCCGACGTCATAACAATCCGCCCCTCGCGGACGCCGTCGTTCATTGCTGCGACCGTGTCGTCCCACAGGAGTCCCGCCGTTCCGGCGTCGACCCCGTTCCCCGGCGTCCAAGGATCGATGCCCTGCCGGAAAAGGACCTCGGCGCGGTAGATGTTTCCGACGCCGGCGAGTACCGATTGGTCCATCATGAGGAGCCCGACGCCGGCCTTGCGGCGCCCCAGGCGACGGATGAACTCGTCGCGGTCACCGGGACGGTTGTGGAGGGGATCAGGGCCCAGCCGCGCGAGAACGGCGGCTGCATCGGCCTCAGTAATGGCCGCACAAGTGGTAGCGCCGCGCAGATCAGCCCAACCGTCCGCGGAAACGAGGCGTACGCGAACGGCGCCCACAGGTTCCGGCGGCCCCGCATAGCCGGCGCTATTGGTACTGGTGGCCCCGGCAGGAAACACGGCTTCTTGAACGGCGTCGTCCGACAGGAACGTCTCGCGTTCGCCGATCCGCCGCGGCGCCCCGATACTTGAGGCGCCACGGAAGGACTCATCGCCGCCAAAGTTCCAAGCGCCATAAAGGCCCAGATGGACGTGCAGGAGGAGGCCATGGTCGAAACGGAGGAATAGTTGCTTGCCGTGTGCGTTTGCCCCGGTAAGCCTATGCCCGTCCAAAAGTCCGGCCCCCGACGAGAACCGCCCCTGCGGGCTGGAAACGCTGAGCAACTTGCCGGCAAAAACGTCCTGGAACTGGCGTGCCAGGCGGTGGATGGAGTGCCCCTCAGGCACTATTCGACGATTTCGCCGGTGGTTTCGTACGTGGCGATTTTGCCAATGCGGCGCACGTGGCGTTCGTCGTTGCTGAACGGCTCCTCCAGGAACGCCTCTATCAGCTGTGCCGCTTCCTCCACCGTGTGCTGGCGGCCGCCGACCGCGACGACGTTGGCGTCGTTGTGCTCGCGGGCCAACCTCGCGGTGGACAGGTTCCACGCGAGGGCGGCCCGGACACCCTTCACCTTGTTGGCCGCGATCTGTTCGCCATTGCCGGACCCGCCCAGGACGATGCCGAGGGCGTGAACGCCCGCTTTCTGCTCCTCCACGACAGCCTCTGCGGCGTTGATGCAGAACGACGGGTAGTCGTCGAGGGCGTCGTATACCTTGGGGCCGTGGTCCACGACCTCGTAGCCTTTGCCCGTCAGGTGCTTTACGAGATAGGCACTGAGCTCCATGCCGGCGTGGTCGGTAGCAATGTGGACGCGGGGTTTGGTCACAGGAAGTCCGTTCAGTCTGGCGCGCGAACGCGGCGGGGCCGGGCGCAGTGGGGAGGGATGCGGTTCCTAGGTTACAAGGAACGCACCTTCGGCCACCTCTTAAGACAAACAGTACTCAGTTCACTGGAGGCTGTTCGCCCCGCTGGGCGCGGGCGGCTACGCGGTTGAGGATTGCCGCGAGCCGGTCCGCGGTTGCTGAGGTTCCGGCGCTCAGGGCCACTCTGCGTCCATCGATTTGTCGGACGACGACGGCGGGTCCGCTGCTTACGAGCATGGCGGTGGCTTCTCCATGGTGCCGAAAGCCCCAGCCACCGAAGTCCGCCGCTTTGACGTCCGCGGCTGCCGCACCGGCGATGTCCTTTGCGGGCACCGTCAGCACCTTCAGGATTCCGGCAAGAAAGACCTGAAGACCACCCCTGTCGGCACGAACCCGCACGATCAGGAAACAGGTCCCAAGAATGGCTGCCGCCGCCAGCAGGGCGGCCAACCACGGAAGTGCTATTGCGATCAGCAACGCGGGGAACAGGGTGGCAACGCAGATCATCACGAATACCGAGCTTCGGGCGTGAACCCACAGCAACATGGAATCCTCCACCAAACCGGGGTCTTCACTCAGGGCAATTTCGCCTTGGAGGGCGGAGTCGTCTTCGGGGGTCCACCGGGGATCCGGCTTGAAGGCCATCATCATGACGACGCCCAGGGGTAAAGCGGCGCCTGTACCGAGGGCCAGGACGGTGGCATCGACGTGGGAAACGTGAGCGTCGGAGAGGCCGGACTGCCCAACGAGGCCCGCAGCCAACACCGAAGTGATGAAGAGGGACACCATGAGTCCCAGACCCATCATGACCCGGCGCATGATCACAGGCCGGGCAAGAGGCACAGACTGGATGAAGACAAGCCAACCGGCCACCACCAGGATGCCGGAGCCGCCCAGCACATAGATGGAGAATGGCGCGAAGCTGCTTCCGCCGTCGGCGTTCCAGGCGATTGCCACAGGCTCCGGAAGGTTGTTATGCAGCATTAGGGCGCACACCGCGAACGCGGCGGCCAACAACACCGGAAAGGCAATCGCAAAGCGAAGTGCCCGAAGGTCCAGAGAGTCACGCATCTTTCCCATAATCCAACGCTACCCCGCCCCCACGACACTGTGATCGGGCTTCCTTGCCAAGCCGCGATCAAGTGAAAGAATGACTTCACAGCGTCAGCCCTTGGCTGACCAGACCGGCTTCTTGCAACCCATCCTTGGAGGCACCACTTGCCAGGCCTGAACCTGACGCGCGCCGAAGCCCGGCAGCGCACAGAACTGATCACCGTGACCTCATACGATGTCACCCTCGACCTGACGAAGGGGCCCACGGTCTTCGGCTCGACAACGGTGGTGAAGTTCTCCGCCGTCGAAGGTTCCGCCAGCTTTATCGATGCCATCACCGAAGCCGTGCACAGCGTGACGCTGAACGGCGTTGACCTGGATCCCGCAGAGGTTTCCGACGGCGTGCGCATCCAGTTGCCGGAGCTCGCTGCCGACAACGAGCTCATTGTGGTCGCCGACGCCCCTTACATGAACACCGGCGAAGGCCTGCACCGATTCGTCGATCCAGTGGACAACGAAGCCTACCTCTACACCCAGTTCGAGGTGCCCGATTCGCGGCGCATGTTTGCCGTATTCGAGCAGCCGGACCTGAAAGCGAGCTTCACGTTCACGGTGACTGCGCCTTCGCATTGGGACGTCATTTCCAACTCCCCCACCCCCCTCCCGGTGGAAACAACGCCGGGGGACGACGGCGGTGCGCGCTCGGTATGGAGCTTCTCCCCCACTCCCCGGATCTCTTCCTACGTCACGGCCCTCATCGCCGGGCCGTACCAGGCGGTCCGCAGCGAGGTCACCAGTTCAGACGGCAGGGTGATCCCCCTGGGCGTTTTCGCCCGCAAGTCCCTCATGCAGTACCTGGACGCTGACAACATTTTCGAATTGACCCGGCAAGGTTTTGAATTCTTCGAGGCCCAGTTCGGCTTCCCCTATCCCTTCGAGAAATACGATCAGCTGTTCGTCCCCGAGTTCAATGCCGGGGCCATGGAAAATGCCGGCGCCGTGACGATCCTCGAGGGTTACGTTTTCCGTAGCAAAGTCACCGGGGCGCAGATTGAACGCCGGGCCATCACGGTCCTACACGAGCTGGCCCATATGTGGTTCGGTGACCTCGTGACGATGCGGTGGTGGAACGACCTTTGGCTCAACGAATCCTTCGCCGAGTACATGTCCCACCTCGCCGCCGTCGAAAACACCGAATTCGACCATGCGTGGACCACGTTCGCGTCAGTGGAGAAATCCTGGGCGTACCGGCAGGACCAGTTGCCTACCACCCACCCGATTTTCGCGGAGATCAACGATCTCCAGGACGTGGAGGTGAATTTCGATGGCATCACGTACGCCAAAGGCGCCTCGGTCCTGCGACAGTTGGTCGCCTGGGTGGGCCAGGAGGAGTTCATGGCCGGCGTCCGCGAATACTTCCGGAAGCACGCGTGGAAGAACACCGAGCTGGCGGACCTCATGGTGGAACTGGAAGCTGCCAGCGGCAGGGACCTCGACCAGTGGGGCAAAATTTGGCTGGAGACGGCTGGGGTCAACACGTTGGCTCCCGAACTCGAGGTCGACGCGGAAGGCACCATCACCTCGTTCTCTATCCTGCAGACCGCCGTCGACGAGCAGCCCGTACTACGCCCGCACCGCCTCGCCGTCGGCTTCTATGACCTCTCCCCGGAGGGCAAGCTTGAGCGTACCCACCGGGAAGAGCTCGACGTCGACGGTCTCCGGACGAAGGTTCCCGGACTCGAGGGGCTAAAGCGCCCCGATCTTGTCCTCCTGAACGACGACGACCTCGCCTACGCGAAAGTGCGCCTGGATCCGGCCTCGCTGCTCACGGCAACAGCCCACTTGAAGGACTTCTCCGCCAGCCTGCCCCGCACCTTGGTCTGGGGCTCGGCCTGGGATGGAGCGCGCGACGGCGAAACTCCTGCCCGCGGATACGTGAAGCTGATCCTTGCGAACATTGCCTCGGAGACGGATTCCTCCGTGATCCTTGTCCAGCTCCGCCAGTTGGCCACGACCCTCACCTACTACGTCGCCGCGGAACACAAGGAAGCCACCATTGCCTCCTCCGCGGACACATTATGGGAACTGGCGTCGTCCGTCGAGGCGGGTTCGGACGCGCAGCTCCAATTCGTGAAGTCGTTCGCGCTGCTTGCCGCAACAAGCCCGCAACTGGACACGGTCCAGGGGCTCCTGGAGGGAGACGCTACCTTGGACGGCCTCACCGTCGACCAGGATCTGCGCTGGGAACTGCTCACCTCGTTGGTGGTGGGCGGCCGCCGGGGCCAGGACAGCATCGACGCCGAGCTCGAACGCGACCACACGGCAAACGGTCAGAACGCCGCCGCCCTCGCGTCGGCAGCCCTTCCCACGCCCGAGGCCAAAGCCGAGGCTTGGAACAAGATCGTGGTGACAGGCGAGCTTTCCAACGCGATCCAAAGCTCCGCCATCACAGGCTTCACGCGCGTACCGGACACCGGCCTGCTTGAGCCCTACGCCGAAAAGTACTTTGACGCCGTCCCGGAGATTTTTGCGAACCGGACCCATGCCCTCGCCCAGCAGATCATCGTAGGCCTTTATCCATCGCAGCTCACCACGCAGGAGACCGTGGACCGGACCGACAAGTTCCTGGCCGAGCTTCCGGCCGACAATGCTTCGCTGCGCCGGATGATGCTCGAAAACCGCGATGGGGTTGCCCGGGCGCTCAGGGCCCGGGCAGCGGATGTCTGAGGGCTGGCTGTGAGCATCGACGAACACCGCTACTCTCTGACCACACGGTGGACCGGAAACCTTGGCGACGGCACTTCCAGCTACCGCAGCTACTCCCGCGACCACGAGGTCGAGATACCCGGGCTCCCCGTCTTGAAAGGCTCCTCGGACCCGAGCTTCCATGGTGACAGGAATCGATACAATCCCGAGCAGTTGCTGCTCGCAGCCTTGTCGCAGTGCCACATGCTCTCTTTCCTGCATGCCGCCGTAAAACGCGGCATCATCGTCACAGACTATGTGGACAAGGCCGAGGGCACCATGCGACTTAACCGCGACGGCAGCGGCCAGTTCGAGAACGTCATTTTGAGGCCACAGGTCACGGTGGCGGGCGGGGCCGATATTTCGATCATGGACGAATTGCACAGGGAAGCAAACCAACTGTGCTTTATCGCGCGGAGTGTCAACTTTCCGGTCCTCCACGAGCCGAGTACGACGGCGGTAGGCGGCTAGCGCGGGACTCCCCGCCCTGCCGATTTCAAGAGGCAGGAAGACCGTTCGGACCGTAACCGCGGTGCGTATGCGTGCTCGCCACGACGATAGTGTTGGATGTGGACAGAGTGTTCAGCACCCGGCAACCAAGGGGCCGGCGAGCAATTCGATCCAGTCAGGAGCACTTCCACATTGAACATCACCACATCGACCGACACCATCGTGGCCGATGCTGCCAAGATCGATTTCGCGTCCATCTTCGTGACGCTCGGCATCGGGCTGGTGGTCTGGGTTGTGGCCCGGTTCATCATCCTGCGCATCACGCGCAGCGTCGCCGAGGGCACGTCGATTTTCAAGAAACCGCACTTCAAGTGGGTCCAACCCGCATTCCGCGCCCTTGACCATGAACGGCGGTCCCAGCGTGCGCACACCATCGGTTCACTGTTGACGAGCGTTCTGAGCGTGGTGGTGGTGGTCATCGTCATCATCTACGTGCTCAAGTTCCTCAACGTGGATATCGCGCCTTTGCTGACAAGCGTCGGGATCTTGGGTGTCGCCATCGGCTTCGGCGCCCAACAGCTGATCCGGGACTTCCTGTCCGGCATCTTCATCACCATCGAGGACCAATTCGGAATCGGCGACGTCATCGTGACCGCGGAAGTGATTGGGACTGTCGAATCCGTGGGACTCCGCATCACCAGGGTGCGGGCTGAAGACGGGGCGATCTGGTACCTGCGGAATGGTGAAATCCTGCGTGTGGGCAACCGCTCGCAGGGCGACTACGTGCCGGCGGAGACTCAGGAAGCCAACGACGCTTCGCCTTCGTCGGAGTCCCGAGGGACGACGGCGACGGCCCCGTCAGTGCGGGCTCCGGAAGCCCCGAAGGACGCCCCCAAGGTTCAAGAGCAGAAAGCCAGTGAGTAATATGAGCAGCCAGCAGGAATTCACCGCACCCCAGCCCGAACAGCGCCGGCAGCTGATGCAAAATGATCCGTTCAGCCAGCCTGCCTACACCGACAGCTTCTATGAAGCGGTCGGAGGCCACGAGACTTTCGTGAAACTCATCGATGTCTTTTACGACGGCGTCGCCACCGACCCGCTCCTCCGGCCCATGTATCCCGAAGAAGACCTGGCACCGGCAAAGCGCCGCTTCCTGATGTTCCTGGAGCAATACTGGGGAGGTCCGAACACCTACAGCCAGGAGCGCGGACACCCTCGCCTCCGGATGCGCCACATGCCATTCCAAGTGACACCCGAAGCGAAGGATCGGTGGCTGTTCCACATGCGGGCAGCCGTTGAATCCCTTGCCCTGCCCGCCCTCTACGAAGCCACCCTCTGGGATTACATGGAGCGGGCCGCACTCACGATGGTCAACAGTCCCTCCGTCAGGCAGCCCTGACATTCCCTAGCGGGACTGGAACTCCAAGCCGGAGCCGGAGCGGGCAAGGATGTGCCCACGGCTGCCACTAAGCCGGAACCAACGGCCATTGCGGAAAAGCCCGTGTTCCCCATCACCGAGGAACCCGAGCGCGAGTGCCGCGAAAGCGGCGCCGGCCGGGACTCCTTCAAGCCCAGGAATGCCGCGCCCCCAAACGCTGGCCCGGGCATTGTTCACTATCAACGCGCCGGGCTGTTCAGGAACGATCCCTGCCACCTCGGCGATGCCGGTGTCGGCAACAGACTTGAGCTCGGCGTCGGGCACTGCCCCCAAGGGTTCCCAACCCGCGCGAGGAGCGCCCACTCCCGCCCATGATTCGGACACCGTCGACGGCGGAATCGGCAAGTCGACGTCCTCGGCGCCCGAGCGGGCCAAACGGTCGAGGACAGATGACAGGGAAACCGTGACGTCTGCGTGTGCTTCCTCGGCGAGGGCGATCGTCCGGAGCCCAAGGATGGTGGGCGTTGATTCGCCGAGCAGGCGCGGGCGCAGGACGCACACGTAGGCGGCCAGGACACGCCCGGCGGCCTGCAGGCGTATAGCGCCGTCGTCGATGCTTTTGGCACGCGTGGCATAGGTTCGGAGATCCGCAAGATCACGCGGATCGACGAAACGGAACGATTGGGTCAAAACGTCGGACACATCATTGACTCTACCGGCATGTCCGCGGTTGAGAGGGGTCAGGGCGACGTCTAGAGTCGAACCATGACTGACGCGCACGCCGGCCTGGAACATCAGGTGACCATTGATGACCCCACATCGACCCTCATCGAATTGCTGTCGCTGGCTGATTTCGACGGCGCGAGGACGTCAGAGGATATTTTCCTCGGCCCGTCCCAGAAGCAGCCGCGCCACCGGGTTTTCGGAGGACAGGTCCTGGCCCAGTCGCTTATGGCGGGGATGCGCACAATCGACGGGGACCGAACCGTCCATTCCATGCACGGATACTTCCTGAGGCCCGGCGACGCGAACCAAGCGATCACCTTCAGCGTGGAGCGGCTGCGCGACGGGCGTTCGTTCTCTGCGCGCCGGGTTCAGGCGTACCAGGAAGGGCATCCGATCCTATCGATGATCGCTTCCTTCCAAACCGAGTCGGAAGGCGTGGAGCACCAAAGCCGGATGCCGGGCGGAATTCCGGATCCGGAATCGCTCCCGAGCACTGCCGAGCTATTGCAGAAGTACGACCACCCGCTGGCGCGGCACATGTCCTTCGAACGTCCGTTTGACGTCCGGCACGTGGATCCGGCGCTCTACGTCGAAGCACCCGAAGACCGCGTAGCCAGCAATGCCGTGTGGATGAAGACTTTTGGTCCTATGCCGGACGACCCCAATCTGCACCTGGCCGCCCTCGCGTATGCGAGCGATTACACGATCCTGGAGTCGATCCTGCGACAAAACGGGCTGAGCTGGATGACGCCGGGCATGAGTGTGGCGAGCCTCGACCACGCGATGTGGTGGCATCGTCCAGTGCGGGTGGACGAATGGTTGCTCTATGTCCAGGAGTCCCCGAGCGCCCAAGGCGCACGGGGACTCGCCACCGGAAAGATCTTCAACCGCGAGGGCCTGCACGTCGCGACTGTCGCGCAGGAAGGCATGATCCGAATACCTTCGTAAACTCGCAAACGACTCGGAGCCCTCCCTCGGAGCCTGCGGAGAGGTGCGTTGCGTTCGGTTTAGTCGCGGGTCAGCTTACGATGCGTGACGCGATGCGGTTTGGCTGCATCGGGACCAAGACGCTCCACCTTGTTTTCCTCGTAGGACTCGAAGTTACCCTCGAACCAGTACCACTTCGACGGGTTCTCCTCGTCGCCTTCGTACGCGAGGATGTGGGTGGCAACTCTGTCGAGGAACCAACGGTCGTGGGAGACCACCACCGCGCAGCCCGGGAAATCGAGCAGGGCGTTCTCGAGGCTGCTGAGGGTCTCGACGTCGAGGTCGTTGGTGGGTTCGTCAAGCAGCAGCAGGTTTCCGCCCTGCTTGAGGGTGAGCGCGAGGTTCAGGCGGTTCCGTTCACCACCGGAGAGCACCCCGGCCTTCTTCTGCTGGTCCGGCCCCTTGAAGCCGAAGGCGGCGACATAAGCCCTCGACGGCATTTCGACGTTGCCCACCTGGATGAAGTCCAGTCCGTCGGACACGACCTCCCACAGCGTCTTGTTGGGGTCGATCCCGCCACGGCTCTGGTCCGAGTAGGAGATCTTGACCGAGTCGCCGACCTTGAGGTCGCCTCCGTCAAGCGGTTCCAGACCTACGATGGTCTTGAACAACGTAGTCTTGCCGACGCCGTTGGGACCAATGACACCGACGATGCCATTGCGGGGCAAGGTGAAGGACAGTCCGTCGATAAGGGTCCGGTCTTCGAATCCCTTTTGGAGGTTCTTCGCTTCGAGGACCAGGCCGCCCAGGCGCGGTCCCGGCGGAATCTGGATCTCTTCGAAATCGAGCTTCCTGGTGCGATCGGCTTCGGCAGCCATTTCTTCGTAGCGGGCAAGACGAGCCTTGGACTTGGTCTGGCGACCCTTGGCGTTGGAACGCACCCATTCAAGCTCCTCGCTAAGCCGCTTGGCTTGCTTGGCGTCCTTCTTCCCCTGGATTTCCAGGCGGGCGCGCTTCTTCTCCAGGTAGGTGGAGTAGTTGCCTTCATACGGGTACAGGCGTCCACGGTCCACCTCGCAAATCCACTCCGCGACATGGTCCAGGAAGTAGCGGTCGTGGGTGATGGCAAGGACCGCACCGGGGTAGGAAGAAAGGTGCTGCTCCAGCCACAGAACGCTTTCCGCATCGAGGTGGTTGGTGGGCTCGTCCAGGAGCAGGAGGTCGGGCTTCTGCAGCAGGAGCTTGCAGAGGGCGACGCGTCGGCGCTCACCACCAGAGAGCACAGTGACGTCCGCATCGCCCGGCGGGCAGCGAAGGGCGTCCATGGCCTGCTCAAGCTGGGAGTCGATGTCCCAGGCATCGGCTGCGTCGATGGCCTCTTGGAGGTGGCCCATCTCCTCCAGCAGGGTGTCGTAGTCCGCGTCCGGGTTAGCCATTTCCTCGGAGATCTCGTTGAACCGCTGGATCTTGGAGTAGATCTCTCCAACGCCTTCCTGGACATTGCCCAGGACAGTCTTTTCCTCGTTCAGGGGCGGCTCCTGCAGGAGGATTCCCACGGTGTAGCCCGGGCTCAGGCGGGCTTCGCCGTTCGAAGGAGTGTCAATTCCAGCCATGATCTTCAGGATCGTGGACTTGCCGGCGCCGTTCGGCCCGACGACGCCGATCTTCGCGCCCGGGAAGAACGACATGCTGACATCGTCCAGGATAAGTTTTTCGCCAACGGCCTTGCGAGCCTTGGTCATCGTGTAAATGAATTCCGCCATGCCGTTAAATCTAATGGGTGGCAGGGCTTAACTCACATTCGGTGGGCTAGCGCGAATCCCCTACAAAGCATTTGCCGCTGGCCAGGACAGGCAGCACGGACACCGAAACCTGACCATCCCTGATCTCGCCCATGACGCAGTCCTTGTCCACCTTGGCCGCTGCCTCGATTGCATCGACATCCAATCCCGTTGGTGTCTTGCTGGCGGATACTTCCAAGGCCGAGGCCTCAATGCCCGCCGAAACGAGATGCGAACGCAAAGCGTCCTGTGATGGCTTCGGGGTTCCCGAAGCCAGGGCCGTTAGGGCCGATTCCATGGAGTGCTTGACCTGTGCTGTCGCCGCGCCAACCGAAGCCGAAGGGGACGTAGCTTCCGGATGGGCGGACCCCGCCGATCCGGTCGACGACGAACCTGTCGACACAGTTCCCGCCGACGGCGTCACCGCCGCGCCGCTCGAACCGCTCTGCGATGAGGAACTAGAAGGCTTGGCTACCACTGTTGGAGCTTGAGTGGAACAACCCGCGACCAAGCCGGCCAGAAGGACTGCGCCCGCCGCAAGGAGCGCTTGAGCGATCACCGTGCGTGGAGCTGATCGCGGAGAGGGGCGCATCGGGTGGTTTGATACATCTTCCACGGTTTCCGTCCTCATCACTTGGCCATTCTGCCATGCGGCGCGTCTACTATTGCGCCGCATGGCACCGTGGTTAATGGCCCATCGGGTCGCCGCTTTCAAGCACCGGCACCGACGAGCTCCCCCGTGTTCGTGTCCACTAGCACCGCTTCGTCGCCTTGGCCCGCGTGGAGCATTGCACCTCCTTCCGCGTCATCCGGTTGGTCATCCTCGTCAGGTCGGCCATCATGAACGTCCACACCGTCTTCGTCGCTTCCGTGGTCTCCGCCCCGTAGGCCGGACCAGGAATTCTCCTCGCCTCCAGCTCCTGTTGTCGCGGGCAGGCTCTGCGGTCCTGGTCCGTTCGTCATCCGGATGAAGTTCGCGGAACCCCACATGAGATCGTGTCCTACCGCCTCGGCATCTATTTCGGCGACGTGGTAGAACTTTCCGTCGTGCTCCCATTGCCTCAGCTTTAGCTTGCCGACCACGATGATCCGTTGGCCCTTCTTCACGCTGCAGCCAATGTTTCCTGCGAGGTGGCGAAAGGCTTGAACGGTGAACCAGTTGGTGTTCCCATCAACCCAGACATTGTTGGCCCGGTCGAATCTGCGGTCGGTGGAGCCCAGCCGGAACGAGGCAGTCGGGGTTCCGCCCGACGTCGTCGAACTCTTGGGTTCGGTGGCGACGAAGCCCCTGACGGTGATGGTGTCATTCATGATGTCGTCCTAACGTGAGGTGAACTGCGTAACTGGCTCTTCCAGCTTCACGCCACGCAGGAGCCGACGTCAGTCACCAATTCCCCTATGTGCACACGCGCCTCAAATACGGGGTTGTGGAGGGAAAGTCGGACACCCGGATGCCGGTATTGAATGCCGGGAGCAGGTGAATTACTGACTCGCGCCTGAATTGTTGGCTGGCGGCGCCCGGCGCTACACTTGGTTCGGCCCCAGCCCCGGTAGCTCAGAGGATAGAGCAGGAGCCTTCTAATCTCTTGGTCGGGGGTTCGATTCCCTCCCGGGGCGCCATGTGATTGTCCCGGGACATCTACTACAGATGTCCCGGGACCTTCGTCCAGATGTCGGTCCCTTAGGACTTCGGCTTCAATATGCCGCGTCGCGGGCGGAACAGGACGTGAGTCTTCTTGTCGTAGAACACCAGGTAGGCGATGAAGGCGACGCCGACCACAATCGCTACGCCACGCACCACTTCGAGCGGGATCCACATCTTGAACACGCTTAGCTGGTCCGTCAAGGCAATAAGAATGAAGAAGGCCGTCAGGTAGAAAACCCCGCGCAGCTCCCGGCCGTCCGCTATTCCAGTCATGGCGAAGAAAACCAATAGCCAGACCATGTACCACGGTTGGATCACGGGTGCGAGGATAACGACGGCTGCGAATGCCCATGCCATCCTCCGCAAGACGGCCTTGTTGAACTCCCGATTGTCGTCGAGGGGCGTTGGCATGCCGATTCCGCACCCGGGCGTGCGCACTGCGAGCCAGACAATTGCAAGTGCGGAGACCGCCGTCGCGATTGTTTGGACAATCTCGCTCGCTGCGGCCCCGGGGCCGCCAAAGAGGCCGACGCCAAAACCGACGAGCCGCAAGACCAGGCCCACCGGTGCATACCAAATCCACACAGCGCCCGGTGTTTGGAGGGCGCCGAGCCAACCGAAACCCAGTCCATTGACGACGCCGGCGGCAGCCAGCAGTCCTAGTGACAAGCACAGCGTTCCTGCCCAGCAAAGGATCCGCCGCCCCCACCCTGCACGGGTTCCAGCCCACAGCAGCCCGGCAAAGGGCAAGGCGATCAAGGTGATGGGCTTGATCGCGATCGAGGCCGTGACCAACATGATTCCCAGCACGGGCCGGTTGATAGAGGCGTAGTAGAGGCCGGCAACAACCAGCCCCAACATCAGGGAATCATTGTGCGCACTCGCAATGAAGTTGATCAGGAGGACGGGGTTGAGAACCGCGAGCCAGAGTGCTCTATCCGGATTGACCCCATGGAGCGCGGCAAGGCGGGGCACGTAGAAAGCAAGCAGCGCTACGCCTGCCAGCGCCGCCAGGCGGAACGGAATGAGGCTCAGTTCGGGAACCCCTCCGCTCATCCACACCGCTCCCTGTTCAATCCAGAGCCATAGTGGACCGTAGGGCGTGGGCGCTTCTGTCCACAAGGTGTCCGGTCCGAGGGAGAAGTAGTTGTTAAGTGCCGAAATACCGTTGGTGTAAGGATTCAGGCCCTGCATCATGAGCCGGCCCTGACCGATGTAGGCATAGGCATCGCGGCTAAAAAGTGGAAGCGCGACCATCAGCGGTGCGCTCCACATCCATAGAGCACGGCGGAGCACGGGGCGCGAACTGGCGTGGAATCCGCCGATTCGCTGAGCTAGTCGCAGCCAGGAACGCATGAGCAGGATCGCGCCGATACACAGCAACACCGTGCACAGGATCACTGCGATCGGGGATGTCCGCGCGAGTATGAAAACCGGAGTACGCATCAGCGGGCTGCTGGTTGTTGCCAGCCAGCCAACGCCGACAGAGCCTGCGACCATGAGCAACGAACCGACGAAACCCTGGATAATCGCTATTCTGGCGGCCGCGGCGATGACGGGGTGGCCGTCTTTGGCGTGCGAGCCGTCAAGCGCCCCCGGATGAGCCATGGAACTCCCCACCTCACGCTCGCGAAACTTCGACGTCACCTTCAAACAAGTCCTGTCCGATTCCCTGCCGCAGCCGGGTGAAACTCTTCGGTGCCGAATTCTTTACGCAGAATCAGCGGGCGGGATGCCTATGGATTATTGCAACTCTAGCATTGCCCGCCTACGGTCTCCGGGCCGTGCGAGATAACGGGTCCGCCCGGGAAAACGCCTGAGTTAGGATGAATAAGGCTCCGTTTTGCGGCCAAAAGCCCGTGCGGCACCCTGTGACGATAACTACCTGACAAGGATCCTCCCATTTCCACGGACTCATTCTTCAGCGCGCTCACACGGTTCCGTCATCGCGTTCTTCCTGCCTCCTGGGAGGCCAAGCTCAAGTCGCCCCAGGCGCTGTTGGCCGGATTCTGCGCGGTGCACTTGGTCTTCCTCGTATTCGCTTTGCTCGTTTCACTCCGCGGCGAGGCCTTCAGCGACACGTTCATCTACCGCGACTGGACATCAGCCGGTTTCCGGGACGAGAACCTCAGCAGTGGTCCAAGCCCGTGGGTCTACCCTGTGCTGGCCCTTGTGCCGATGGCCATCGCCGGCGTGGCCGGTCCCGGGCCGTTCTTCTTCCTGTGGGTGCTCATGATCACCGCGCTCAACGGCCTCGCGCTCGGAAAGCTCACGGGGTGGGGCCGCAACCGCGGGGCCATCCCCGCAGCCTGGTGGTGGATGGTCTTCGTCTTCGCCATGGGATGGCTCGGCTTCGCCCGCGTGGACGGTTTCACTGCGCCTATTGTGCTCATCGCCCTGGCTTATGGTGTTTCCCAGCCTTTCGTCGCTTCAGCCCTCCTCGGTGTTGCGACGTGGATGAAAGTATGGCCCGCGGCCGTCATGCTCTCCCTCTTTACGGTAGTAAGGCAGAGAATGCGGGTTGTGGCGGCTGGAGTCCTGACCACCGCTATGGTGGTTGCGCTCACCGCGGCCGTCGGCGCGTTGCCCAAGATCCTCAACTTCCTGACCCAGCAGGGTGACCGTGGCATGCAGTTGGAAGCCACGTTCACTACACCTTGGCTGTGGCTCTCGGTCCTCCACGTGGGCGACTCCAGGATGTACATGAACACCGACATCAATTCGATGCAGGTCGATGGCCCGGGAACGGCATTCATGTCGGTACTGATGCAGCCGCTTCTGGTGTTGGCAGCGGTCGTCGTCGCCGGGCTCACCTTCTGGGCCCTCCACAACGGAAAGCGAAGCGGCGGGACGGACCGCACGGAACTACTGCTCGCGGGATCCCTGACCATGGCCACGGCCTTTGTCGTCTTCAACAAAGTTGGTTCACCACAGTTCATGGTCTGGCTGGCTCCCGCCGTTGCTGTCGGGCTTGCCCACAGCTGGAAGGAATGGCGGGTACCGGCGGCAATGCTCATTGGAATAGCCGTGGCAACCTATTTCATCTACCCCCTCTTCTACGATGCCCTCAGCCACAACAACCCTTGGATGGCGTTGGTCTTGACCATCCGCAATGTGCTCCTCGTAGTGCTGTTCTGCTGGTCCGTGCGTCGCCTCTACCTTTTGGGCAAGAAAGTCCCGGCGAAGCAACCGGCCCCCGCTGCCAAGGAGTCCTGAAATTTCCGTCCACTTCTTCAACACGCTTGGAAGGCTGCGCGACTCCGTCCTGCCGCCGTCCGCCGTCGCATGGTTTTCCCGTCCTTCCAGCGTGTGGTGGGGCTTCGCTGCCGTCCACCTGTATTTCCTTGCGTGGATGGCGAGTTTCTTCATATACGGAAACACCTTCAGCGATACCGAGCAGTACCGGCAATGGGCGGTGAACGGATATAACCCGGCCATCGTCAACGGATCAATCAGCCCCTGGGTTTACCCCGTGCTCGCCCAGATTCCGATCTTCCTGGCGAACATCGCAGGCCCCGGACCCTACCTGCTTGTGTGGACGCTGATGATCACTGCCCTCAACGCCGCAGGCCTGTTTATTTTGACCAGCGGACCCCGCAGGAAATCCGGTATAGCGCCCGCGTGGTGGTGGCTGTTCTTCACCGTCTTCATGGGGTACCTCAGTTTCGCGCGGGTCGACGGGATCACGGCACCGATCGTGCTGGTTGCCTTGCTGTACGCCGCGACACGCCCCGTAGCGGCCGGGATCCTCCTCAGCGTCGCGACGTGGATCAAGGTCTGGCCGGCGGCTGTCCTGGTTCCGATTATCATTGCAAGCCATCGCAGGCTCCGGATCATCGCATGCGGCACCGCCGTAAGCGTGGTCGTCGCTGCTGGTACTTACCTTTCCGGCGGACTCCCCCACATCTTGGACTTCCTCACAAACCAAGGTGAGCGCGGCATGCAATTGGAAGCGACTTTCTCCACTCCGTGGGTCTGGCTGAGCGTGCTGAATATCGGCGGCTCCAAGATCGCCGACAACGTCGCGATTAATTCAACCGAGGTCTACGGGCCCGGCGCCAATGTTGCCGCCTTCATGATGCAGCCGCTTCTGGTCCTGGCAGCCCTCGCCGGTGCCGCATTGCTGGTGCGGGCGCTTCGCCGCGGCGCCGAACCGGAAGAATTGTTCCTTGAGGGAGCCCTGATGATGACCACTGCCTTCATCGTGTTCAACAAGGTTGGCTCACCCCAATTCATCATCTGGTTGGCCCCGGTGATTGTCGCGGGATTGACGCACGACTGGCACCGCTGGCGGGTGCCGGCGGCACTTCTCATGGGCATCGCCATGACGACGTTCGTGATCTACCCGCTGTTCTACACGCCCCTCATCCATGCGAACCCCGTGATGGCGGCGGTGCTCACCATCCGAAACGTGCTCTTGGTCGTCCTCATGTGGTGGTCGGTGCAACGCACCCTGGACCTTGGCCGCAAGATTCCTGCGGTCGCCGTTGCCAGCACCTGAGCCGTCCGGCCGCTACTGCGCGCGCCTAAGGCGTCGCTCGAGCCGGCGGATCAGTTCGACGGGCGTGGATTGGATCAGCAACCTGCGGGTGTGCACATCCAGGACCATCAGGTAGATCGTGAACCCGACCGCGACAACAAACGCCAGGGACGACACTTTGACGTTCAACTCGACAAACGACAGCACCGATATTTGGTCTTGGGCGCCAAAGGCCACGAAGAAGGTGATGGCGACATAGAGGGACTTGATCTGCCAGTCGTTCCGTATTCCCGTCACGGCCAGCAGGGGGATAAACCAGAGGATGTACCAGGGCTGGATGATCGGCGAAAGCATGACGACGGCGGCAAACGCCAGTGCTGCCCGCCGGACTAGCCGGGGGTAGTCCCCACGGAACATCAGCACAATCACCAGGGCAATGCCGGCCCACTTCATCAGCACACGAAGCCCGGTGGCTACCGCCGGGCCCGGTAGCCCCAGAAGGTTTGCGATGACCTCGACCTGCTGACCCAGGAAGCCGGATGGCGAATACCCCGTGTAGCCGGGCGTTGGATCAAGGATGGCCCACACCCAGCCAAAGCCAAGGTGGTACGGGATTCCGCTCAGGGCCAGCACCCCGAAGCTGATAACTGCCGTGGCCCCCCAATAGAGGAACTTCCGGGTCCAGCTCGCCGCCGGGCCAGCCCACATGAGGCCGACGAACGGCAAGAGAAGCACGGTAATCGGCTTGATGCCTACTGAGGCCGTGATCAGCAACAGTCCGACGACATGGCGTCCGGCCGCGGCGAAATACATGCCGGCGACAGCCAAACCAACCATGAGCGCGTCGTTGTGGGCGCTGGCTACGAAGCTGATCAGGAAAAGCGGATTGGCTACGGCGATCCACAGGGCTCGGCCAGGATTGATGCCGTGGAGTTCGGCAAGTTTGGGAACGTAGACCACGCATAGCAGCACTCCGAGTACGGCCAGGACGCGAAAGAGCAGGACGGAAAGATCGGGCTGGGCTCCGGTGGTCCCTACCACCCATCTCGCGAGCCAGAGGAAGTACGGACCGTAGGGGGTCTTTGCCTCTGCCCACGCAGGGTCGGCGCCGAGCGAGAACCAGTTGCTGAGCGAGGAGATGCCCGTGGTGTAGGGGTCCTGCCCTTCCAGGACAAGCCTGCCTTGTCCGGTGTAGGCGTAGACATCGCGCGAATAGATGGGTACTGCGAACATCATCGGTGCTGCCCATGCGGCTACTGCGGACACCACCGATTTCAGCGAGCCGGGCCCCCAGTCTTTCAGGCGCTGCCCGAGCCGCAACCATGACCGGACAAGGAGCATCGCGCCTGCGGTCAACAAAACAGTGGACGTGGTCACTCCCCAGCCCTCGGTGCGGAGGGCGATGACGACCGGATGCCGGAACATCGGAGAGCCGTTGGCGATCCAGCCGGCTCCGATCGAACCGACGAAAATCATCAGTGAACCGAAGAACCCTTGCAGGATAGCGACGTATGCCTTGGCCGGCGTGATTGACCCAGTGCCATCCAGCGCGGGGGAAAGCCGGACAGGATCGGAGCCTGCGACGGCGTTCTCCGGCAGTGCGGGCCCCTTCGCCCCGTCCCGGCTGTTTGAGGTGCCCACGCCCGTTCCGCCTGCCGTCATATTCCAGCCCTTACATACTTTGGTCCAGCTCGTCGAGGCAGGCAACCACCGCTCGACAACGGCCCAGTTTACCAGCCGAAAGTCCGCCACAGCCGCCGGACCGGGCTCGCCACGCGTAGCCGAACGGTAGGCTTGGCGGGTGCCTATTACAAATGAACGCATCGTCTGGATCGACTGCGAGATGACTGGTCTGGACCTTGAGAACGATGCCCTGATCGAAGTGGCGGCTTTAGTCACCGATTCGGAACTGAACATCCTCGGTGACGGCGTCGACGTCGTTATCAAGCCTGAAGATTCTACTCTTGAGCAAATGAACGACTTCGTCCGGGACATGCACACCCGTTCGAAGCTCCTCGACGAACTCCCCAACGGCAAGACCATGGCCGAAGCGGAAGCGATCGTCCTCGAGTACATCGAAAAGTGGGTACCCGAGCCGAAGAAGGCGCCGCTCGGCGGAAACTCTGTCGGCACGGACCGGATGTTCCTTGCCCGCGATATGCCCAACATCGTCGAGCATCTCCACTATCGGGTCATCGACGTCAGCACCATCAAGGAGCTCTCGCGCCGCTGGTTCCCCCGGGCGTATTTCCAGTCACCCGCAAAGCATGGGGGCCACCGGGCATTGGGAGATATCAGGGATTCCATCGACGAGCTCCGTTACTACCGCCAAGCCGTTTTCGTTCCCGCCCCGGGACCCGATACGGCAACGGCACAGCGCATCTCGAAGTCCATTACGGAAGGACCCGAGACGCTTTCGGACACGTGATCTAGGGCACCTTTCCGGGAATTTTGGAACAAATGCCCAAAAGTGGCAAAAGCACCCCCGAAGAGGCGGTATAGTTTTTGTCGTTGCCTTCGCAGCTGACGGGTCATCCGGAGGCGGCCAGAGGCGCATGGTGGGCGTAGCTCAGTTGGCAGAGCGCCTGGTTGTGGTCCAGGAGGTCGCGGGTTCAACCCCCGTCGCTCACCCTCATGAGGCCGGTGCATTTACCGGTCACCACTAAGGCCGTACTGGTTTTCCAGTGCGGCCTTTGCTTTACCCACGATTCCGTCGATCTTATGCACCCGAGTAGAGAATCAGAGGACCTCCCGACATGACCGTCCTGCCAGTCACCATCTGGGGCGAACCCGTTTTGCACCGCCGTGCGAGCGAGGTGGAAGTGTTCGACGACGAGCTGCGCACCTTGATTGCCGACATGTTCGAGACAAACGAGGCAGCCAACGGTGTGGGACTGGCGGCGCCGCAGGTCGGAGTCGGGAAACGGATCTTCATCTTCAAGTACGCCAACGAGGACGACGCGCCGGATGAAGGCGTGCTCGTAAACCCCGTGCTGACCCTATCGAAGGTTCCAGGCTCGGCTCCGGACCCCGAGGAAGACGTCGAGGGCTGCCTTTCCTTTCCAGGAGAGCATTACCCGTTGAAGCGGGCCGAATGGGCCCGTGTCCAGGGTTTCGACGGTGAAGGCAATCCTGTGGACTTCATCGCCACTGGCTGGTTTGCGCGGGTCATGCAGCACGAATTCGACCACCTCGACGGCAAGCTCTACGTGAACCGCTTGGTGGACCGCTATGCCAAAAAGGCCATGAAGCAAGCCAAGAAGAACGGCTGGGGCGTTCCCGGCCTGAACTGGATGCCGGGAGTGGATCCGGACCCCTTCGGCCACTAAGGACCGGAGACCAGGTACGCCTCCAGCATGTATCGGGGCCACTGCGTCCTGCGCAGGCTAGCTTCCGGACTGGCGGCCACCCGAGGCCGCCCTAATGGTCTGCTGGCCCGGACAGGCGTCCAGGACGCGGTTCATGGCATCTTTTTCCGCCTGGGTGACCCACAAGCGGTAAGCGGATTTCACCGAGATCTGCCGCGCGACATAATGGCACCGAAAGGCCTTGTTGGCTGGTAGCCAGCTTGCGGCGTCGCTAGCGCTTTTCTTCACGTTGGCCGGCCCGTCTACCGCGATGAGGTTGAGCGGGTCATTGGCCAGGCCCTGGCGCTGTTTCGCAGTGAGTTGCTGTGCGCCCTTCTGCCACGCATCACCCAGGGCCACCACGTGGTCGATCTGAACAGCGGCACTGCTTTCCGCACCCCTGCTGAATCGGATGGTCTCACCGACGTATGGTTCGCGCAGCTCTCCAGAGGCGATCTTGCATGTGGAGCCGACGGTAAACTCGATGCTTTTAAGATCCCGCCTCAGGATGTCATTCCGGGTGTCGCAACCGTTCCGGTCGACGTCCAGCCATGCCTGGCCAAATTCTTCGCGATCGTAGTTGTCCTTGGGAGCGCGACCCTTCACCGGCAGGGAAGCCAAAGCGTCGCTTGCCAGGCCACCGGGCACGGGTTGCACTGATTGGACGGGCCGCATCCACGTGCCGTCGAAAACCGGGGCCTCCGTGGGTCCGTTGCCGGGTCCCTCAGCGACGGCGAACTGGCCGCTCATGAAAAACCAGGCGGTCGCGGCCGCACAACCGGCAAGCAACAGTGAGGCCAGCACCCAAGCTTGCCGTGACCTACGGCGTGCACGGCAATACGCCGCCCATGTGGTGCTCAAGGTCATCCTTCCAGGAAGAAACATGTCCCTTGAGACTAGGTCAGTGCACCGACATTATCGGCGATATCCACAGTGTGCAGGACGACTGACTGTGTTCAGGTCATCCCGACGCGCGAAGGGCCCGGCTATTGCTCCTTTGTCACGCGTTTGAGGTCCTCGGCAGCAAGCGCCAGGAGGGACTCCAGCTGGGCTACACGCTCTTCGGAGATGTCGCCCGCGGCGAGGGCCGTCTTGGCCTCGTCAAGCAGGCGCTGGGCTTCCTTATGGTTTGCCCGGGCTACATCGAGTGCATGTTCCAGCGTTGTTTCATGTACCAGAATCGTTTCGCGTTCCATGCGTCCATTCTGGTCAGGTTTCCCGGCTGATACCAGCGCATCAGCCGGGAAAACCCTGAGTGTCGATTCCGGCACGGGGCCGATTTCCCCAAGGGGCTACACGCCAGCCGGCTCCAGCGGGGCTTCGGCGGCCGCGTCAACGACAACGCTTCGCGCCGGGAACGACGGCGGATTCACGCCGGCCATCTCTTCCATGACACGCACTACCTGGCAGCTGTAGCCGAATTCATTGTCGTACCAGACATAGACGACAAGGTGCTTGTCGTTGGCGATCGTCGCCAGGCCATCCACGATTCCCGCCCGCCGCGAGCCGACGAAGTCGGTGGAGACGACCTCGGGCGAGTCGATGAAGTCGATCTGCTTGCGCAGCTCCGAATGCAGCGACATTTCGCGGAGGTAGTTGTTGACCTCGTCCTTGGTGGTTCCCTTTTCCAGGTTGAGGTTCAGGATCGCCATCGAAACGTCAGGGGTCGGAACGCGGATGGCGTTTCCTGTCAGCTTGCCCTGAAGCTCCGGGAGCGCCTTCGCTACGGCCTTGGCCGCACCGGTTTCGGTAATGACCATGTTCAGCGCGGCCGAGCGGCCACGGCGGTCGCCCTTGTGGAAGTTGTCGATCAGGTTCTGGTCGTTGGTGAACGAGTGGACGGTTTCGACGTGTCCGTGGATGACACCGAACTTGTCGTTGAGCGCCTTGAGTACCGGAGTGATTGCATTGGTGGTGCAGGACGCTGCCGTAATGATCTTGTCCGTGTCCTCGATCGAGGAGTGGTTTATGCCGTGGACGATGTTCTTGAGCTCGCCCTTGCCCGGAGCCGTGAGCAGGACGCGGGCAACGCCCTTGCTCCCCAGGTGCTGGGAAAGTCCTTCAGCATCGCGCCAGCGTCCGGTGTTGTCGACCACCAGGGCGTTCTTGATGCCGTAGGCGGTGTAGTCGACGGTGGAGGGGTTGTCCGAGTAGATGACCTGGATCTGGACACCATTGGCCGTGATCGTGTTGGCTTCCTCGTCCACGCGGATCGTGCCTTCGAACGAACCGTGGACCGAGTCGCGGCGCAGAAGGCTAGCGCGCTTCACGAGGTCGTTCTCGGCGCCCTTGCGGACGACGATTGCCCGCAGGCGCAGGCCGTGGCCGCCGCCTGCCTTTTCGATCAGGAGACGCGCAAGGAGCCGGCCGATCCGGCCAAAGCCGTAAAGGACGACGTCGGTGCTCGTGCGGTCGTCGGCTCCGCGGCGGCCGACGATCTCGGCGAGTTCGGCGCGGAGGAAGTCCTCGAGGGGCGTGCCCGGGGCTTCGGCCTTGTACTTTTCGTTGAGCCGGGCGATGTCGATCGCCGCGGCGCCAAGGTCAAGCTGCGCGAGCGTGTTGAGCAGCGGTGCGGTTTCCTCAAGCAGGAGCTCGGAATTGCTCATCCGGCGGGCGAAACGGTGGGCCTTCAGGATGTTCATGGACGACTTGTTGATGAGGCTGCGCCCGTGGATGCTGGTGACCACGTTGTTTTCACGGTACAGCCGGCCGATCACCGGAATCATGGCTTCGGCCAGCGCTTCGCGGCCCATCCACGTATCAAGACAAGAATCTGATGAGTGGCTCACAGAACTACCTTCCTAGGTCAACTGCATACGTCCTCGTATGTAGATGGCGGCCGCCCGGAGTAATCCTGCGGCACTGGCATCGGCGGGACTTCGGTCTGCCCGGACACCTCGAACGATTGCAGAGAAAAACCGCCGGTCGCGAACGCAGAACCGGCGGTGGAACCTCTACGTTCAGTCTCCATTCTAGGGTGTGGCGCGGGCCGTCCTGACCGCCGGAAGGCGTGAATTCACTCACACGGGGGTGATGGATGGGTTGACCGATACGCCGGGTTCTGTCTTTCCCGGCCGTTACCAACCGGGAAGAGGCGGCCATCCATCTACGAACGCCGTTGCCGGCGTCCTCCAGCGGCCTACCCGGGCACTCGGGCGAGCAGCCCTCGAACGCGCCCTGTCTGGCCTTGCTCCGGGTGGGGTTTACCTAGCCTCCCCGGTCACCCGGGAAGCTGGTGGTCTCTTACACCACCGTTTCACCCTTACCTGGAACCCCCCAAGCAATTCTGGGAGATTCCGGCGGTCTGTTTTCTGTGGCACTAGCCTGCGGGTTACCCCGAGTGGGTGTTACCCACCACCCTGCTCTACGGAGCCCGGACGTTCCTCGAGCCACTTGCGTGACGCGCGGCCGCCTGGTCAACCCATCCGCAGAACAGTCTACCGGCGTCGTACCTGCGTCCGGACACGGGAGGGGCCCGCGCGGATAGCGCTAGTATCGACTGGTGCTGATTCTCCTTCCGCCTTCCGAGGGCAAAACTCCCGCCACCAAAGGCCCGGCCGTCGATTGGGAGGCTCTCAGTTTTCCGGAGCTGAACACTTATCGCGCGAAGGTCTTGGAGGCGTTGGGCCTCGTCAGCGCGCACGAGGACGCCCTCGCGCTGCTGGGCGTGGGCGCGTCGCTGCGGGACGACGTCGAACGCAACACCCGCCTGCACGCGGAGCCTGCGGCGCCTGCGCACCAAGTGTATTCCGGTGTCCTCTACGACGCTCTTGGGTACGGAAGCCTGACTACCGCCCAGCGCCGAAAGGCCGTCGAGACGATATTGGTGGTCTCCGCGCTATGGGGGGTCATCGGTTTTGGCGACCAGGTGCCCGCCTACCGGCTGTCCATGGCAACTGCACTGCCCGACGTCGGACGCCTCGCGTCATTCTGGAAGCCCCAGCTCACAACGGCCCTCGCCCCGCGGGTGGAAGGCGAACTGGTGGTGGATTGCCGCTCCAGCACCTATGCCGCAGCTTGGACTCCGCCCGCCGCGCAGACAGTTTCGGTCAACGTGTTTTCCGAAACCAATGGCAAGCGCACGGTGGTCAGCCATTTCGCCAAGCACACCCGCGGAGAGCTGGCACGCCACCTACTGAGCCGCCGGGGCAAGGCCCCCTCCACCCCGGAGGGGCTGCTCAAAGCCGCCTGCGAAGTGTGGACCGCGGAGCTCACGGAAGGTACGGCACGAAAACCGCACACGTTGAGCATCATCCTGCCCGGCTAGTTCCACTCCGCAGAACGGACGAGGATGCAGCCGGAATCCGGGCAAAAGACGATGTCGTCCTCGGCGGCTGCCTTGACCTCGGCCAGGTCGCCGGGGCTGAGCGTCATGCCCGAGCCCTCGGACTTGCCGTGGTAGAGCCTGGCGGCCCCAACGCCGCGCTTGGCGAGGGTCTTCTCATAAACTGCGAGCAATCCGGCGTCGAGGCCCTCCGCGAAACTGTCACGTCGGGCGCGCACCTCTGTTTCCTCGGCCACGATCGCGGCGATCGCCGCGTCCAATTCGGCGCGAATGCCGCTGAAAGAGCCTTGGATGTCATCGACGATCTTCTGTTGGGCGGCCTGGCGCTCCCGCAACCCGTCAAGGCGCTCAAGGATTTCGAGTTCGATATCCTCGAGGTCGGAACGGCGTTTGTTGAGCGATGCGATGTCGTTCTGCAGCGCCACGAGATCCTTGGATAGGCCGGTGCCGCTGTTGAGCCGCATTTCGTCGCGTTCGATCCGGCCCGCTACTTGCTCGACGTCGGCCTCGGAACGTTTCAGCTCGGCTTCGGCGTCATGGACGGCGAGTTTCGCTGTGCCGAGTTCGCCGTTCGCCACGCTGAGGGCGTGCTGCAGATCGGTGATTCGGGGGTCGTTTTCCAGCGTTCGGCGCCGGCTGGCCAAGGATTTCAGCCTCGCATCCAAGGCCTGCAGTTCGAGCAATTTCAACTGTTCCGCCGGTACTGCCTTGGCCACGCTTACCTCCGCTTGGTTGTGCCGGGCATTGTCCAGGCCCGGCCGGGCTGCGCCCGCATTTCCCTCGACTCTAGCGCCTGACGTGCTCCCTTGCTTCCCTACGCCCACGCCGGCTCCCAAACCTCGCTGCGCTCGGTGTGGGTCCCTCGCCGGGGTGGGCCCTGCGACGGAGCTCGCACGCCAGGCTTAGCCGGGAGTCAGTATGAAGTCCCAAGGATCGCTGTTGGTTGTCGCGACACGGATCTCGACGTCGTGGCCCTGGTCCGCCAGCACGTTGCCCAGGGCTTCCGCGGCTGCGGGAAGCCACAGCCACTCGCTCGCGAAATGGGAAACGTCGATCAGGTAAGGCCTGCCGTCGACGGCAGCTTCGCGGGCTTCCGACGCCGGGTGGTGGCGCATGTCCGCCGTAACATAGATGTCCGCCTGGCTTGCCCGCACGGCGTCGAAGAGGCTGTCCCCCGCCCCGCCGCACACCGCGACCCGGCGGACAAGGCCATCCTTGTCCCCCGCGACCCGCACACCCCCTGCGACGGAAGGCAGGATTTCGAACACGCGCGCCGCGAAATCACCGAGCGTGATGAGTTCCGGCAGGTTTCCGACACGGCCTATTCCTTCTTCCGGAAGGCCATGGGCGGCCGGCGCAAGGGGAACAACATCTTCCAGGCCAAAGGCATCTGCCAAGACATCTGAAACGCCCCCGACGGCGGAATCGCCGTTGGTGTGTACGGTCAGGAGTCCCGTCCCCGACTCGATCAGCCGGTGCACCGCCAATCCCTTGGCGCTGGTGGCCGCCACCGAGTTGACGCCTTTTAGGAGCAAGGGGTGATGAGTGACCAAGAGCCCGGCTCCCCATTCGATCGCTTCCTCGATGGCAGCGAGGGTCGGGTCCACCGCGAACATGACCTTGCCGACCAGGGATTCGGGCCGTCCCGCGACGAGTCCCACCTCGTCCCAGTCCTCGGCCAGCGACTCGGGCCAAAGTTCTTCGGCCGCCAGCAAGACCTGGCCCAGTGTCGGGGTGCTGGTTGTTGGAGTTCCGGCTGCGCCGTCTTCGGGTTCTTCCCCGGATCCTGCATCTGCAACCGCGGTGTTCACAGCGTCCATGCATTACATTCTTGCGCATTTCCCGGCCCGGCCTCGCCCGGGACGGCACTCTTGCCCGCGGAGAGCCGCTACGAGACGTCACACTCCCGTAAGGTTGTGCGGGAATCATCCAAGGCTCCCGGCCATTGAAGAGGACATGAAAACGTTTGTGCTTGGCGGAGGCTGCTTCTGGTGCCTTGACGCCGTCTACCAAAAGACCAAGGGTGTCAGTTCCGTGGTTTCGGGATACACCGGCGGACATGTCGACAACCCCGACTATTACGACGTGTGCTCCGGCATGACAGGGCATGCCGAGGTAGTGGCCATCACCTTTGACGAGGACGTGATTCCGGCGGACGTCATACTGGACATGTTCTTCGCGCTTCACGACCCTACGACCCTCAACCGGCAAGGTTACGACGTCGGTACCCAATATCGGTCTTCGATGTTCTACACCACGACCGAGGAGAAGATCCTTTTTGAAGACGCCATTGCCCGGAACCAGCAATTGTGGTCCAAGCCGATCGTGACCGAGGTCAGCAGGCTGCCGAAGTTCTATGAGGCCGAAGCTGTGCACCAGAATTACTATGCCAAATTCCCGGAACAGGGCTATTGCCAGGTCATCATCAACCCCAAGCTTGCCAAGGCCCGGAAATATTACTCTTCGTGGCTCCGGGCGTAGCAGCGTTTCGTACCTCTCGTTAGGCTGACCTCAGCAGTAGCTATTTCAGCGAATTCAGAGAATAGGCATGAATACATGGCACGGATCTACGACGACGTCACCCAGCTGATCGGCGGAACCCCCCTGGTCCGCTTGAACCGGCTCACCGAAGGCTTGGATGCCACGGTTGCCGTGAAGCTGGAGTTCTACAACCCCGCCAACAGCGTCAAGGACCGCATCGGCGTCGCGATCATCGACGCCGCCGAGAAGGCGGGCGCACTGAAGCCGGGTGGAACCATCGTCGAGGGAACCTCGGGCAACACCGGGATCGCGCTTGCGCTTGTCGGCGCTGCGCGCGGCTATAAGGTCATCCTGACGATGCCGGAGACCATGTCCACCGAGCGCCGCGTCATGCTGCGCGCCTACGGTGCCGAAATTGTCCTGACTCCGGGCTCCGAGGGCATGCGCGGTGCCGTTGAGAAGGCCCAGGAGATCGTGGCGAACACGGAAAACTCCGTCTGGGCACAGCAGTTCGCCAACGAGGCCAACCCGGAGATCCACCGGGCCACCACGGCTGAGGAAATCTGGGCGGACACCGAAGGCGGAGTGGACATCTTCGTTGGAGGCGTCGGCACGGGCGGCACCATTACTGGCGTCGGGCAGGTCCTGAAGGAACGCAAGCCGGAAATCCAGGTGGTCGCCGTCGAACCGAAAGACTCCCCGATCCTCAATGGCGGCGCTCCCGGCCCGCACAAGATCCAGGGCCTTGGCGCAAACTTCGTTCCCGAGATCCTGGACACCAACGTCTACGACGAAGTCCTTGATGCCACCCTCGAAGACTCCGTGGCCACTGCGCGTGCGCTCGGTACCAAGGAAGGCATCCTCGGCGGCATCTCGGCAGGCGCAGCCGTTTGGGGTGCGCTTGAACTGGCCAAGCGGCCCGAGAACAAAGACAAGCTCATCGTGGCGATCGTGCCGGACTTCGGCGAACGCTACATCTCCACCGTGCTCTTTGACGACATTCGCGGCTAATTGCGGGATCGACGCGACTGCCAACTTTCATATCCTGTAGAAAGGTCTTTGTGAGTTTCTTCGCAAGACTTAGGGAAGACCTCGAGGCCGCCCGGTCACACGACCCGGCGGCCCGAGGTTCTTTCGAGAACTTTTTCGCGTATTCGGGATTGCACGCCATTTGGGTGCACCGTTTGACGCACAAGTTGTGGCAAAACCCAGAGCTCCGCTTTCCCGCGCGGCTCATTTCGCAGCTCGCGCGGTTCCTGACCGGAATCGAGATCCATCCCGGCGCGACGATCGGCCGGAGATTCTTCATCGACCACGGAATGGGCGTGGTCATCGGCGAGACAGCCGAGATCGGCGAAGACGTCATGATCTACCACGGCGTGACGCTCGGTGGCCGTTCCCTCGCGAAGGTCAAGCGCCACCCAACGATCGGCGACCGCGTGACCATCGGGGCCGGAGCCAAGGTCCTTGGCCCCATCACGATCGGCGCCGACAGCGCGGTGGGCGCGAACGCCGTCGTCGTCAAAGACGCGCCGCCCGAGTCGATCATCACAGGTGTTCCGGCGACGTGGCGGCACCGTGACGCGAAGAGTGAAACGAAACCTGCGGTGGACCCTGCCGAGTACTACATCGAATACCGTATCTAGCCCGTAAAACGCTGATCGGCGCGGCTTCAAATCCGATAGGCGGTTGACGCACCTGTAACAAACGCGACGCGTTGCCGCATTGGCTGCTCCTTCTTCGATTCGGTCCTTTCGAGAACAGCAAGGGCCGGCGCCTCCGAGTGTCGGGAAGCGCCGGCCCTTGTTATGAGCGGAGCAGGGCAACAGGGCCCCAATCTCTAGTGCGTGTCGACTGCCGAGATCTCGGACTTGTCTTCGCCCCACAGGGTGTGGAACGTGCCTTCGGCGTCAATGCGACCGTAGGTGTGCGCACCGAAGAGGTCGCGCTGGCCCTGGATCACCGCGGCCGCGAGGCGCTTGCGACGCAGTCCGTCGTAGTAGGCCAGCGAAGAGGAGAACACCGGTACCGGAATGCCCAGCTGGACAGCCGTTGCGACCACGCGACGCCATGCCGGCAGTGCTTCGGCGATCGCCTTCGTGAAGGCCGGAGCAAACAGCAGGTTTGCGGGCTTCTCTTCGGCGGCGTATGCGTTGGTGATTTCCTTGAGGAGTTCCGCACGGATGATGCAGCCCCCACGCCACAGCGACGCGATTTCGTCGAGCTTGAGGTCCCAGCCATATTCCTTGGCTGCGGACGTCAGCATGTCGAGCCCCTGCGCGTACGAGACGAGCTTGGAGGCGTAAAGTGCCTGACGGACGTCCTCGACGAAGTTCTCGGGGATCTCGACAGGGATTTCCTTGCCGGCAAGCAGCTCCTGGCCCAGCTTGCGCTGTTCGGCCTGTGATGACAGGGCACGGGCGAACACGGACTCTGCGATGCCCGAAACAGGTGAGCCCAGTTCGAGGGCGGAGATGACTGTCCAGCGGCCGGTGCCCTTCTGGCCTGCGGCGTCCACGACGACGTCGACGAACGGCTTGCCCGTCTTCGCGTCAACATGGCCCAGGACCTCGGCAGAGATTTCGATCAGGAACGATGCGAGTTCGCCTTTGTTCCATTCGGCGAAGATCTTGGACTGCTCGGCCGGTTCGATGCCCGCGCCGGAACGCAGGAGGTCGAATGCTTCGCCGATGACCTGCATGTCGGCGTATTCAATGCCGTTGTGCACCATCTTGACGAAGTGTCCGGCGCCGTCCGTGCCGATCCATGCGCAGCAGGGCTGGCCGTCGACCTTGGCGGAAATCTTCTCGAGCAGCGGCCCCAGGGCCTCGTAGGACTCCTTGGAACCACCCGGCATGATCGAGGGGCCGTTCAGCGCGCCCTCTTCGCCACCGGACACACCGACGCCAACAAAGTGGAGGTCCTTTTCGGCTAGTGCGGCTTCACGACGGCGGGTGTCCTCGTAGTGCGAGTTGCCGGCGTCGATCACGATGTCGCCGGGCTCAAGCAAGGGAACGAGCTGGTCGATGACGGCGTCAACCGGCTTGCCGGCCTTTACCATGATCAGGACGCGGCGGGGCTTCTCAAGGGAGTCCACGAGCTCCTGGAGGCTTTCCGTGCGGATGAACTCGCCGTCCGTGCCGTGCTTGGCCAGCAAGGCGTCGGTCTTCTCGACGGAGCGGTTGTGGAGGGCAACGGTAAAACCGTTACGGGCCAGGTTGCGGGCCAGATTGGCGCCCATCACCGCGAGGCCGGTGACACCGATGTGTGCTGACATCAAAACTCCAATTCATTCTTGTGCAATGAGTCCTGCTTGAGCGAGGAAACGCTTTCCAAAGCAGTCACTGCAATAAACCATACGTATTTAGGACGGGTCCGGGAAAGTTTCGCCCACGTTTCGGAAACGTGAGCGTCACAAAAGAGTCTAGGGTGCGAGCTTCCCGTGCGGGAGGCCTGCCGCCTTCGGCTTTGCCCTGAGTGTGGCCATTGGCGCCATTATGCTTACCACTATGTCAACCAGTCTCCACTTCCGTGCTGTAGAGCACTTGGGTACCCGTATCGTCGGGGGCAAGCTTCCCACGGGCCACGTCATGCTTGCCGAGCACCTCGAAGAGGAGCTCAAGGTCTCGAGATCAGTAGTGCGCGAAGCCGTCAGGGTGCTGCAGTCCTTGGGATTGGTTGAAACCATCAAGCGCGTCGGCATCCGGGTCCTCCCCGCGCATCGCTGGAACCCCTTCGACCCCCTGGTCATCCGCTGGCGCCTCGCAGGCGAAGGCCGTGGCGCACAGTTGCGCTCGCTCGCCGAACTGCGTTCCGCCGTCGAGCCCGTGGCCGCCGAGCTCGCAGCGGAAAACGCCCCGGACGCCTTACGCAAGGAGCTGCTGGAGATATCGGTGGCGATGCGGGAGGCGGGCCGCGCCGGAGACATGGCAACCTTCCTGGACCTCGATATCCGCTTCCATGCTCTGGTGCTTTCGGGTTCAGGCAATGAGATGTTCGCGAACTTGATCGGCCAGGTTACCGAAACGCTCACGGGCCGGACTGTCCATGGGTTGATGCCCGAGCACCCCAAGGAAGCCGCACTGCAATGGCACCTTGATGTTGCCCAGGCCATTAGCGATGGCGACCCCGGCAAGGCCCGCGAGGCATCATCCAGCATCATGCGGGAGACCATCGCGGACCTCTCCCCCAGCTGGGAGGGCCAACCCCGGGTATTCGTGCCGGTCGAGAGGCGCTGAACCGCGCCACCCTCTCGCTTCCATGAATGCCAGGTGCTAACTCGCGGGGGCGAAGTTGAGGAGGACTTTTCCTGATTCGGCGGAGTTCTTGGCCACGTCGAAGGCTTCCAGCCCTTTGTCCAGGGTGAATTCGTGGGTCACGACGGGATCGACATAGAGGGAGCCGTCGGCCAGTGCCGTGATGACGCCGTCGATTTCGTCGTTGAACCGGAAGGAGCCGAGGAGTTCGAGTTCGCGGGTGATGGCCAGGGAGATGAAGACCGGCTGCGGGCCGGCGGGCAGCAGCCCGACCATGACTACCTTCCCGCCGCGCGCCGCGCCCTTGATGGCCGAGGCAAGGCCGTGGTGGCTGCCGGAGGATTCGATCACGACGTCGGCCTCCACCGCCGCGATAGCCTCGGCCTGATCGCCTTTGAGGACCTCGTCCGCACCGACCGCGCGGGCGATCTCCAGGGGCTTGTCGTGCATGTCCACGGCGACGATCCGGGACGCGCCGCCGCGTTTGAGGACCGCGACCGCCAACGCACCGATGGGCCCGCTGCCGATCACGAGCGCGGTCTTGCCTTTCACCTCCCCGGCGCGGGCGACGGCGTGCCAGGCCACCGCCGCCGGCTCGGCCAGCGCCGCCGTGCGCAACTCCAGGCCCTCCGGCAGGGCGCGGAGCATCCGCGAGGGCAGCGTCGCGTAGCGGCTGAACGCCCCGTCTGTGTGCGGGAACCGCGCCGCACTGCCCAGGTACGTGCACCCCGGAGACAGGTTCGGCCGGTCCGCCGGATACTTCGCCGCACCCGGCGCCGGACTCGCAGGGTGCACCGCCACCGGGGTTCCGGCCACGGGGCCTGTGCCGTCCGCGGCCTGCTGGACAACGGTGCCGACGATTTCGTGGCCGAGGACCAGGGGCGCCTTCAGGATGGACTCGCCGGCGGCGCCGTGGAGCCAATAATGCAGGTCCGAACCGCAGATCCCCCCGTAGGCGATCTCGACAACTGACTCGTCCGGGGCCGGGGCGGTGAGGGCAATGTCTTCGATCCGTAAATCCCCTGCGGCATGCGCGACGATGGCGCGCGTGGAAGCGGGAAGCTGGAAGGCGCTCATTAGACCACCACCGTCATTCCGCCGTCGACGAAAATCGTCTGGCCGTTCACGAAATTGGATGCTTCCGACGCCAGCCACACCACCGGACCGGCAAGATCCTGCACGGTCCCCCAACGGCGGGCCGGGGTCCGGCCGAGGATCCATGAATTGAAGTCCGCATCATCGACCAGGTTCTGGGTCATTTCGGTATGGATGTACCCGGGGGCAATGCCATTGACCTGAAGACCCGATGCCGCCCATTCCGCGGTCATCGCACGTGTCAGGTTCCGCAGCCCGCCCTTGGCCGCAACATAGGGCGCGATCGTGGGACGGGCCAGGTCCGTCTGGACCGAGCAGATGTTGATGATCTTGCCACGGCCCCGGGGGATCATGTGGCGGGCAGCTTCACGGCCCACCAGGAAAGCACTCGTCAGGTCCGTGGTGATGACCCGCTCCCAGTCCTTCACGTCCAGGTCCAGCATCGGCACCCGGTGCTGGATCCCGGCGTTGTTGACCAGGATGTCGAGCGGGCCGACGTTCTCCTCGACCCAGGCGATGCCGCGGGCAGCTTCGGTGTCGCTCGTGACGTCGAAAGCGCAACTATGGACCCGTCCCGGTCCGAAGCCGGCCGACATGGCAGCTTCGGCGTCCTTGAGCCGCTCGGCGTTGATGCCGTTGAGCACTACTGTCGCACCGGCCTCGGCCAGGCCGCGGGTTAAGGCATTACCAATGCCCCGGCTCGAACCCGTCACCAGCGCCACACGCCCGGTGAGGTCAAACATTCCACTCATAGGTTGTTCCTTTTTAGTTCAGGGGGCTTGCGTAGGAGTCGCCGCTGAGGTTGGCAATGGCCTGCCTGACGACCGCGAGGTCCTGCTCGCCCAGGCCCTGGTCGAGCAGTTCGCGATAGAGTTCGACGCCGGCACTCGCCATGGGAACCGCGGCGCCTGCTGCTTCAGCGCTTTCGAGGACGAACTTGAGGTCCTTGTGCATGAACTTCGCCGGACCCGTGGGCACATAGTCCTTCGCGGCCAGGCGAGGACCGACGATTTCAAGGACCCGGCTTCCGGCAAGTCCGCCGGCCAAGACCTCGAACAGGGCCGACGCATCCATGCCCGAGCGCTCGGCAAGCTCAGCCGCCTCGGCGAGCGCCGCCGTCGTCGTCCCGACAATCAACTGGTTGCACGCCTTCGCCAAGGAACCCGCACCCAAGGCGCCCATCCGCCGCACAGTGGTTCCCATTGCTTCAAACACCGGAAGCAGCCTTTGGAAGTCGTCTTCGCTGGCCCCGGCCATGATCGCGAGCGTGCCGTCCTGCGCACCTTTCGTGCCGCCGCTTACCGGGGCATCGACCACGACGGCGTTCCCGCCGCTGGCTTCGGCAACAGTCCGGCCAAAATCCTGCACGCCGGTCGGGGAGACGCTGCTCATGACGACGACCGTGGCTCCCTGACGCGGTGGGACCAGCCGCCATTCCTCCAGAAGCCCGGACGCGGCATCCTGGATAAAGGAAAGGTCCGGAAGCATGAAGATGATGACGGGGTGGTCTCTTAGCGCTGAAACAGTGTCCGCGCGGTTTCCGCCGAGCTTCTCCAGTTCGGCCAGAGCCCCGGCTGAGCGGTTCCACGCGCTCACCTTCCAGCCTTTGGCGAGCAGGTTTGACGCCATGGGGAAGCCCATAAGTCCGAGTCCTACGAAGCCTGCTGACTTGGCAGCCATGTTTCGCACGCACCTCACTTCTTCGTGGTTCATCTAACAGAAACTGTTCAATATCCTAGCCGCAATTCAGTATGATGAACACTATGACGACTGATGAACTCACCATCGCGATCGCCGTCCCGCTCGAAGCCGAGAATGTGGAGCGTATCCGCGCAGTAGATCCGAGCATCACGGTGCTCTACGAACCCGAACTCCTTCCGCCCGAGCGGTTCCCGGCAGACCACTCCGGTGACCCCGCCTTCAAACGCACCCCCGAGCAGGAGGAACGCTATTGGTCGATGCTGAACCAGGCGCAGGTCCTGTACGGCTTCCCCAACGAGAACCCGGCCGGACTAGCCCGGATCGCGAAGAGCAACCCGCACTTGCAGTGGATTCATGCCATGGCGGCGGGCGCTGGCGGAGCAGTGAAGGCGTCCGGCCTCGACAGCGAAACCCTGCAGAAGTTCAAGGTCACAACCTCCGCCGGAGTGCACGCACTCCCGCTCGCCGAATTCGCCGCGTTGGGAATCCTTAATGGCTTCAAGCGCAGCGCCGAACTCGCACAGGACCAGGACGCCAAGGTCTGGCCGGAGCTCCGGATTCCCACCAAGCTTGTCAACGGTTCCAAGCTGGTTGTCACGGGCCTGGGCGAGATCGGCCTCGAAACGGCCCGGATCGCGCGCGCGCTGGGCATGAAGGTCAGCGGAACCAAGCGGACCGTCGAAGCGATCGACGGAATCGACGAGGTGGCCGACAACGCGGGCCTCACGGGGCTCCTGGCTTCGGCAGACGCCGTCGTCAACACCCTCCCCGGCACGCCATACACCGAGAGGCTCTTCAACCACGATGTCTTCTCGGCCATGAAGCCGGGCACCGTCTTCGTTAACGTCGGCCGCGGAACGGTGGTTGACGAGGACGCGCTTCTTGAGGCCTTGGACAACGGCCAAGTCTCCTACGCCTGCCTGGATGTCTTCGCCGTGGAGCCACTTCCCCAAGACAGCCCGCTGTGGAGCCACCCGAAGGTCATGGTCTCGCCCCACACCTCGGCGCTCAGCGCTGGGGAGAACCGGCTCATCGCCGAGCGTTTTGCCAGCAACCTGCGCATCTTCCTCGACGGCGGGGAACTTCCCCACCTCGTAGACACGGTGCATTTCTACTAAGCCACCACAGCACAAAACGGCCTCTCCGGTAATGAACTGGTCCCCGGAAGTTGGACTGAGAAATTCAGTTCCGACTTCCGGGGAGCAGTTCAAAATGGTGGGGCCGCTTTGTTATCGGCGCCGGCGTAAGCCGGAGCTATTTGGCGTCTTCGAGCTCCATGAGATCTCGGCCGGCTGTTTCCGGCGTGAAGAAGGTCGTGACGTAGGAAATCAGCGCAAGGACAAGCGAGTAGACCGCCAGGACAACCCAGGAGTTGCCGGTGGCCGAGAGGAGGATGGCACCAAAGACGGGAACAAGTCCGCCGGCCAGAACGGCTGATATTTCGCGGCTCAGGGCCACGCCCGTGAAGCGGTATTGCGAGCCAAACAATTCAGGCAGCAAGGGGCACTGGGGACCGAGCATGGACTGCACGCCGAGCGCAATGCCCACTACCATGACCGCCCATACGAGAGTTACATTGCCAAGGGTCACGAGGTAGAACGCGGGAATCGCGAAGATTGCCTGGAACAGGGCTCCGTAACGGTAAACACGGACCCGGCCGAAACGGTCGGACAAGGCACCGAAGGTGACCACCATGACGGCAGCGAACCCGGCAGCAATCAGCAATCCGACGGGACCGATGAACTTATCGCCAGGGAACACGCCTTCTTTCACTGACATGAACGAAATCAGCAGGGCGGAGTAGATCGAAGAGTTTCCGTTCTCGCCCATGCGGAGCCCGATGCCCACCAGGACATTCTTCTTCGAGTGCCTCAGGAGTTCTGCCACGGGGTTCTTCACCACGTTCTTGTGCTTCTCCAGCTCCTGGAAGACAGGCGTTTCCCTCAGCCGGAGACGGATAAACACAGCCACGACGATAAGGACAAAGCTGGCCAGGAATGGTACGCGCCAGAGCCATCCCTCAAGCACTGCTTTGTTGGCCATGCCAATGAGGGCGAAGGTGCCCGCACCCAGCAGGGTTCCGAGTTGAATGCCGACGAAGGGCAGCGAAGCAAAGTAACCGCGACGCTTGGCCGGAGCCACCTCGGAAATCAGGGTGGTCGCTCCGGCTTGTTCAGCGCCCGCTCCAAGGCCCTGGATGATGCGGAGCGTCACGAGGAGCACTGCACCCAACATGCCCGCCTGCTCAAACGTCGGCAACAGGCCTATGGCGAAACTGGCGAAGCCCATCATGCCGATCGTCAGCAGGAGGACCATCTTCCTGCCCATGCGGTCTCCGATGAAACCGAAGAAGATACCGCCGAACGGGCGCGCCAGGAATCCCACGCCATATGTTGCGAACGACGCGATCAGCGCGCCGCTCTCACCCAACGGCTTGAAGAACAGCGGTCCGAAGATCAAGGCCGAAGCCAAGCCGTAAATGTAGAAGTCGTAGTACTCCAGGGCGGATCCTACGGAGCTGGCAAGAGTTGCCCTTCGCAGCTGTTCCGGCTCAACTACTGCGCCGTCAGTGTTAGCAAGCTCTGTCTTAGTACGAGTTGTCACAAGCACTCCCTCAAGAACACTCCAGACCCCCGTTGGTCTGGCGGGATAGCGTCAGCCAGTATGGCCTGAATCACTATAGTGAACAGCGTACAACATAATGTACGCAAGGCAAGTCCTGTAATCAGATTTATTAATTGCTACCCCATGGGATTGCCGAGGGAGTGTGCCAACTCCTTGAGTTCCTTCACCATGAGGGCAGCTTGTTCCTCAGAGAACGTCGCCTTGAGCGCTGTCACTGAGAGGCCAAGGCTTGGTCCATGCGCTCCGTGAGTGGGAACGGGAACGGCAAGGCAGACGACGCCCAACGTCGATTCCTCGTCCTCGAGGGCGTAACCCCGCTTTCGGATCTCGGCAACCTGTGCCTTGAGTTCCGCCGCAGTCCGCAGGGACTTGGGAGTCATGACGGGAAGGCCCACATCGTCCGGGAACATAGCTTCGATGTCATGGTCATGAAGCTGGGCAAGAAGTACTTTGCCGACGGCGCTCAAGGAGAGCGGCATCTTGTCGCCAATGTTGGACGTGAGGCGGACCGCCGGATGCCCCTCGTAGCGCGCCAGGTAGATGATATGGTCGCCGTCGATCATCGCGATGCGCACTGTTTCGCGCGACAAAGTCGGAGCCTGCGCACAAAACTTGTAGAATTCCTGGACTTCATCCAGCCGGCTCAAGTATGCGGCGCCAAGCTCGACAAGCTTCCGGCCGAGCGAGAAGTCGGAGCCGTCCCGGGTGATGAGACGGGCCTCCTCAAGTGCGAGAAGAAGATTCGACGTCGAAGACTTCGGGATTCCGAGCTCCCTCGAAAGGTCGCTCAGCGTGAGGCGTCCCGAAGGCGCATCGGCCAAGGCATCAAGAACAGCAGCGGCGCGGGTGACCGCCGGCGCCGGTGACGAACTCCCCAGGCCTTCGGCGGGACGGGAGGTGCGGGAATCGGCCATGATTCTCCTTGCGGTCGTGCGTCTTGCGCACAGCGGGCGCGTGCGGTCTGTTCATTGGACTGAACAATTACCATCATAATGGCTGGGTGCCGGTGCCCGGCCTTCCACGCACGAATGGTCGCTCCTTTGCTTATCCAAGAATTCGCTGTATATTCATTTTCGAGCTCTCCACCGCGGCATCCCCCAATAGTCGCGGTGGAGAGCTCTTCCAATTGCCGGACGCGGGCTTCCCAGAAAGTCGTGCTCGCCGAGCAAACAAAAACCCCGCAACTCCGGACTTTCATCACGGAACTGCGGGGTTTGGGTGGTGGGTCCTACCGGGATCGAACCGATGACATCCACGGTGTAAACGTGGCGCTCTACCAGCTGAGCTAAAGACCCAAAGCAGTGGTTTCCGCGCCCTGGGCGCTTCAACCAACGAACATGTACTCTACCGGATCAATCGTGCGGAACACCAATCGGCTGGACCGAGGGCACCAGATCGGGCAGTTCAGCGGCGAGCCAGGCGAGGGCAGCACTGACTCCCGCTTCGATGTTGAGGCTCGCGAACGCGTCTCCGCGCGTAGGCCCCCGGTTGATGATGACAATGGGCTTGCCAAGCTTGGATGCATGCCGGACGAACCTCAACCCGCTCATCACTGTCAATGACGAACCGGCAACCAACAAACCACCAGCTTCATCCACCATCGCATAGGCACGTTCCACGCGGTCCTTCGGTACGTTTTCACCGAAATATACGAAGTCAGGCTTGAGCGTCCCGCCGCAGACGGGACAAACCGCGACGACGAACGATCGGATCAGCTCCGGATCCTCTACCAAGGCGTCGGCGTCGGGCGCCATTTCAACGACGCCGGATGCTTGGGCCGCTTCGAGGAAGCCGGGATTGATTTCCTCAAGAATGGAAGCGACGAAGCGCCGGGTAAAGACGTGTCCGTTATCGAGGCAAATGACTTGGTCGTACCTGCCATGCAGGTCCACGACGTTGATGCTGCCCGCGTCCTCATGGAGGCGGTCGACGTTCTGGGTGATAAGCCCGGTGAGGAGGCCGCGCCGTTCCAAGAGCGCGACGGCGGTGTGTCCGGGATTGGGATCCGCGTGCCGGAGGTGGGACCAGCCAATGTGGTTCCGTGCCCAGTATCTGCGCCTGTTGGCCGGGCTTCCGAGGAACTCCTGAAAGGTCATAGGATTCCTCGGCGCCGCACCGGGACCACGGTAGTCAGGAATTCCGGAGTCGGTGCTGAGTCCCGCGCCTGTTAGTACGGCGAGGCGCCTGCCACGGAGAATCTCCCTCGCCCGGCGGAGGGCGTCAAGCTCCCCGGATTCCAGTTCAACCGCGGCCGACGGCGGCAGGAGGGCGAAGCCGGTCATGCCGACGCCGGGCCGCGGGCCATTCATGAGGATTAGGCCCCTTGACCAAGTTCGGCCAATGCAGCGCGGTACTCAGCGAGATCGCGTGCCTGGCCCCTGGGGTTGACCACAACGTAGCGGATGGTCCCGGCCGCGTCGATGATGAACGTACCCCGCAGGGACATCCCGCTTCCAGGATCGAAAACACCATATTTTTCGGCGACTGCCCCATGCGGCCAGAAATCGGCCAGAAGGTCGAAGTCGTAACCTTCTTTCTCCGCGTAGGCACGCAAGGCAAACTTGCTGTCCACCGATATTCCAAGGACCGTGGCCTCGGCATGCTCGAAAAGGCCCAGATTGTCCCTGATCTCGCACAGCTCTCCCGTGCAGATTCCCGAAAAGGCGAAGGGAAAGAAGACAAGGACCACGTTTCGGCCACGGAGCCCGGACAAGCGCACGGGTTCACCATACTGATTTACGAGCTCAAAGTCGGGTGCTTCCTGCCCTGGAACGGGAACACCCTGCTGCAATCCCGCCGGCTTCAAATGGGTCTGCGTCACTTGTTCTTCTTGCGTGCGACCAGGCGCGTGGCGCTCCAGTCCTTGGAGACGCCCGCGGACGTCGTGCAATGGAGGCCGGCGGTAGGAGCGGCATCCTGGATGTCGGATGGGGAAACGTAATTTGCGCGGCCGGATTTTGGCGTCAGGACCCAAACGACGCCGCCTTCGCTCAAGGTGGTCAGGGAATCCATGAGGGCATCGACGAGGTCTCCGTCGCCATCGCGCCACCAGAAAATGACGGCGTCCACTACTTCATGATCGTCTTCGTCGAGCAGTTCGGATCCCGTGAGCTCCTCAATGTCGTCACGCAAATCGAAATCGACGTCATCGTCGAAACCGAGTTCCTGAATCAGATCCCCATCCTTGAAACCCAATCTTTCCGCCACATTTACCGATGTGGCGGCGTCGGCCTCGCTCACGTTTCCTCCTCTTGAAGTGACTTCAATAACTACCAGCCAACACCCTTTGGGCGTGGGCTTCAAGCTATTGTCCCGCGTTCCGCCGTATTCCGCGCCATAGGCACGTACATGCCGCTAGCAAGCAGGTGCTGCCGACGAGCCGCCAACTTGAGTGTGACATACAACGCGTTCACGGGAGCACGGCTACGCATCGCGGCTCCTACGAAGCTACAGTGGCCAGTGAAGACTTTGGCTGCAGGGCAACCGCCCGCCGCGAATAGCGCAGCCGGAGCTCAAGAACCTGCCCGGCGCACATGACCGGGCTGTTGTAACCGATATGTCGCACACGGCGCGTTCATGACGGGCAGTTACCCTGCCAGACCTGAGGCGACGATGCATGCGCCAGAAGAGAGGTTGGACGTGGCTGCAGGAGAAGAGACCTCACACATCCTTAGCGGGTTGACGGCCCAGCTGCCTGATCG